>JAEWRI010000023.1 GCA_023460085.1 Bacillota bacterium
TTCTATACAGCGCCGGAAAAAGGTGGTATAATTTCCTCGTCTGATACTCCAAAGAGCCTGAAGCAGCGGCTGGACGAAATGAAGCGCAAGCAGGAAGCCATCGCGGCGGCAGACAGGCAGCAGTATCAGGACATGCTGAAGGGCCTGAACACCGACAAGCTGGCCGCGCAGCGCAAGCAGTACGAGCAGGAACTCTCCGACATGAAGACCGCTTACGCAACCGCCATGGGCGTGGGCAGCGAGAGGAAACCCAAGAACCAGCTGACGCCGGAAAGCAAGAACGACAGGGAGTTTTGGGAGGGCTTCCGCAAGGGTCTCGGCCTCAAGGACGGGGAAGAGGTTGGGCAGGAGCGCGCGGGAAGAAACTCGGACGGCAATCTGACAGGGCGCGGCAATGCGTCGGGAGGCAGACATGCCTGGGGCGGCAGCCCGATAAGTACAGGGAATATCGGGGACAGGCCGGGGTTTTCCGCGCAGGATGGGATACTGCATGGGCCGGGGCTGAATGATGAGGAAACTGAGCCGATACCGATGCCAAGCCCAGGGCCCATACCGGGAACGCCACCAGTTGAGGAGAACCATCCCGATATGGTGGATCATGAAGCGCAAGTGGGAAGTTACTACAACGCTTATTATGCATGGAGAGAGGCTATATCACCAAAAAATCCTGTTGATTATGAAAATTACAATCTGGAGGTACAACGTAGAAGAGATGCTCTTTGGTATTATCCATCAGAAGATTTGATTTTGCTGGTAGATCAAGGCATAGAAGTTGCACAATATGGCCTTGATGCAGCAACCAAAAGGGGGGACAAGTCCTTAATTGAAAAATATCAAATCGTAACATTACTATATGATGCGATAGATTATGTGAATGAAACTCTTAATTCAAGTGGAGCCCGTCCAAGTAATGATATATTGCTTACGAGGATGGAAGAAGTGTTGTATTCAATAAACGATTTAAATATCATTTGTCAACAAGAATTACAAGAATTACAAAGTGGAGGAATGGGTGGAGGGTTAGCTTACAAGGCAATGGAGGAAAAAAGCAAGATATTTAGTGACCAAATTATTGCGATAAACAGGGGCATGAATGTAGTTGATGAGGCCTATCTTGATGAAATTGACCAAAAAAGGAGGAACAATGAACTAACCGCTGAGCAACAGACGCTAGCTTACCGAGATTATTATCAAGCCGTTATTCAACGTGAAAGTTTGATAGATATTGAGAGTAAGTCAATAAAGGAAGATAATCTGACGATAGCCTCTTACGATACGGGTTATGATTATAACCTATATAATTATTTGCTGGGATTATAATATTCCTCTATATACCACAGAGGAGGATGCGGTGTTTGCGTTTAAGAAAGAGGCTATGCCGCTCACGCTGGAATCAAATACGGAACATAGTGCTATACTGGATACAGTTGAAATGCTAGACTTGGATACTGGGCAGGTGCAGACGTATTATTATTATTCCAGCGTAACGGAAGGTGCAGATGACAATGTGGTTTTCCACACATTGGTGGGAGCCGGCGGTGGCGGGCATAGGATGCTGTTACATACACATCCTGTCGACGGACCATGGAATCGTAATTTTTCTGGTGACCCGCAAAATGACGGTTTATTTAATAAATTTTTAGATAATCCTGAACAATCACTCTGGGGCGAGATGGGTGATTCAACTGTTCCAAGGTTAGGCTATCAGGGAATATATGTTATTACTTCTGCTGCTGAAGTAAAATTATATGAAGGGTTTGGAGAGTCAACAATAGGAAGCGGGTACAATACACACGCAAATACAGCAGACGAACTGAGGTATATCAGTACGATAGATTTATATTAGACGTTGGATTCATATTGAGGAGTTATATTATGTCGTATATTGAAGACGAAAGGATGCTGCTATGGCGGGGATGAGAAAGAGGTACAGGACACTGCTGATACTGGGTGTAATTGTTGCATTAATAGTACTTCTGTTTAATGCTGAGAACATTCGTTATTTGTTTTTAAGCAAGTACGAGTATACACGTGAAGCGAACAGCTATGGCGGTCAGATTGATATGGAAGGTGTCATATATCAGGAAATTACGGAGGCCATGTTTGCGCAAATACTCCAGGAAAATGGAGAAAAAGCCTTTGTGAACGTGTCAATCGGGAGGATAGACTATCTGGGTACGTACCGAATTTGGAAATACGAGATATATGGTCGGAGGGACGCAGAAGACAGGATACTGCTGAAGGGTAGAGACTCATATGTGCTTCACGATGCAAATTATCCAGAAACCTATTTCTGTCGACAGGACGTACTGGAGGCTTGGGAGGCAGAACAGGCGGAATGACACAATTGGTAATAAGCGGTAATTGGAAAAAACTTTTGTTGCTCGCTTCGGCGGGCTTTTTCTTTGCATGGCACGACCGTATGTTCAATACAGCGCCGGAGAAAGGTGGTATAATTTCCTCGTTTGATACTCCAAAGAGCATGAAGCAGCGGCTGAACGAAATGAAGCGCAAGCAGGAAGCCATCGCGGCGGTAAACCGCCAGCAGTATCAGGACATGCTGAAGGGCATGAATACCGATAAGCTGGACGCGCAGCGCAAGCAGTACGAGCAGGAACTCTCCGACATGAAAACCGCGTACGCAGCCGCCATGGGCTTGGGTGAGAAGAAGCCCAAGAACCAGCTGCGGGGCGACATCAACACCCGAGTATCTTTTTTTGCGGCGGGGCGGCCGCTGTGCTATGATGGGGGCGAAGGGCGCTGTGCGCCCGAAGGAGGCGTCATGGACCATCCGAGGAATCACATCCGCACGTATACCGGCGTCTACATGGACCCGTTCGAGATGCGGCCTGAGCAGGTGCGCGCGGAGGACATCGCCCACGCGCTGTCGCTGACCACGCGGGCCAACGGGCATATTCACCACTTCTATTCGGTGGCGCAGCACTGCGTCAACTGTGCGCTGGAGGCAAGGGCGCGCGGATTGTCGCGGCGAGTGCAGCTGGCGTGCCTGTTGCATGACGCGTCGGAGAGCTATCTCGCGGACGTGCCTCGGCCGGTAAAGTACCGCCTTGCGGGGTACGCGCAGGCTGAGGAGGCCGTGAGCGCCGTGGTGGACGCGGCGCTGGGCGTGCCGGAGCTTTCGGAGGAGGAGCTGCGCAGCCTTGGCGAAATCGACGACGCGCTGCTGTACTACGAGTTTCTGGAGCTGACGGGCGCGGAAATCTTCCGCGAAGCGCCTGACATCGCCATGGCGCACGACTTCTCTCTGCGGGACATGGACGCGGTGGAGGGCGAATTTTTGGCGCTGTATGCGGAGCTGAAAGAATGAGCGCGAAGACAGTCGGCGTAGAATGTGCCCGGAACGGGTACGTCTGTCCAGGCGTTGGGGCTGTATTACCTCCTTCACGTTATGCCTGCGTTTTGCCGATGCGTATGGTTTACATCGAACCCTGAGGCGTTGCGCTTTTACGTGATAGCATGGTATAATCACCCAAGCGCATCATTCGCGGTCGTACCGCGGTTCAAGAGGCATATATGAAACGGCTTAAAGCGTTTATGTTCGAGCTCAGGGCGAAATACTCTCCGTATCAAAGCCTTAAGGCGTATGTGCTGGTGGTGCTGCAGATCACGCTCACCTTGCTGCTCTGCGGTACCCTTGTGTTTGTTTGCGTTGTGCGTGAGGCTACCTTCTGGCTTTACCTGACGCTTGTAAGCGTGCTGGCGCTGGTCAATGTGGCGGCGCTGGTATTGAATTTTTCGGGCCGGTACAAGACTGCGGCCTGGATGACCATCTTAACCGTAACGCTGGGGCCGTGGTGCTCGCTGCTGCTGGACAGCCATGTGGCGGCGGGGGACTTTTTCCCCATCGTCTACGTCGCGTTGTCCATACAGCTCTGCGCGATCATGCTCTCCGAGGCGGCAACGGGCGTCATCGCCATCATCCAACTCACCGGTCTGGGCTTTTATATCGCGCGCAGCGCCACGCTGCGCAGCATGAACTGGCCCAGCCTCGTGGCCTTCGTGGTGTTTGTGGCAGTATTGGGCAGCATCTCCAGCGCCATCAACCGCAGGCAGGTGAAGCAGATAGAAAGCCAGCGAAATCGGTTGCTGGAAGATGAGGCGCAGTTGAGGGAGCTTTCCGTACGGGACGCGTTGACAGGGCTTTACAACCGGCGCTATATGGAGCAGCGTCTGGATATGGAGACGCAAAGGGCGCTGCGCGACGGACACCGCCTCGGTGTAGTCATGGTGGATGTGGACGAATTTAAAGCCATCAACGATACCTACGGACACGCGCCGGGGGATAAGGTGCTGTGCGAAGTGGCGGATATGCTGCGTGCGGGTGTCCGCAAGACGGATATCGTCTGCCGCTTCGGCGGAGACGAATTCGTGCTGATCATGCCAGACTGCCCGCTGATGGACTGTATCATGCGGGCGAAGGCTATCTGTACCGCGGTGGAGAGGGCGGTGCTGGTATACGACGAAAGGAAGCTTGGCCGCGTCAGTTTGTCCATGGGTGTGGCGGCGCTGCCTGACGACGGAAAGACTGCCGCGGAGTTGATGGGTTCTGCGGACGCGGCGATGTACACGGCCAAGAGCGAGGGTAAGAATCGCGTACGCTGCGCGCAAAGCCTGGAGGGAGAAGAAGTATGAGCGAGGGCGGCATGCCGCCCGCAAAGCGGGCACTAAGCATTGAAGAAATGCAGGATATACTGGACGAACTGGCGGAAGAATTTCCGCCGGAGTTCTATCACAACCTTGAAGGCGGTATTGTGCTGCTGCGGCGCGCTAAGCGCGGCGCGGAGGACGGTCTCTTCGTGTTGGGCGAGTATATCCGCGGCGGCGGTCTCGGCCGCCACATCGCCATCTACTATGGCTCCTTTCTGCGCGTGCACGGCGGGCTTTCTCGCAGCCGCATGAAGGCGCAGCTTCGCGAGACGCTGAAGCACGAATTCACGCATCACTTCGAGTCCCTCGCAGGCGTGAGAAACCTGGAGGTACAGGATGAGCGCGAGCTGGAGGAATACCGTGAGCGCAGGCGCAAAGGGCACAAGGGCTGGCCGATGAAGTAAGGGCAGGGGCCCTTTTTTTGATGCGTTTGCCGCGCCGCGCGCGGGGCATTATAATGGATACAGTCTGCGGAAAAGGGGTGTGCGGATGAAGCGTTTCCTGGACTTTGTGGAGATGCGCACGAAGATCACCAGCATTTTCGCGTTTCTGCTGACGCTGGCGTACCTGTGGTATCGGGACGAAACAATCCGGTGGGGCGCGACGGCACTGTTCTTCGCGTCCATGTTCCTGTTCGACCTGACCACGACCGCGGTCAACAACTATATGGGCAGCAAAGCGCACGGGGAAACGCCGCACTACGGCAGGCGCATGGCGCGGCTGATTATTTGTGGACTGCTGGGTCTCAGCGTTGCGGGCGGTCTGTGGCTGGTGTTCATGACGGACGTTGTGGTGCTGCTGGCAGGCGGGCTGTGCTTTCTATTCGGCGTGCTGTACTCCGCCGGGCCGCTGCCCATCTCCGCCACGCCGCTGGGAGAAGCGCTTTCGGGCCTGTTCTACGGCTTCTTTATCCCATTCCTGCTGCTGTACATCAACCTTCCCGCGGGCGCGCTCGTATCGCTTTCGCTGTCGGGGCAGACGCTGGCCCTCTCGCTGCACATCGGAAACCTGCTGCGGCTGGCGCTGCTCAGCGTCGTGCCGGTACTGACCACGGCAAACATCATGCTGGCAAACAACCTCTGCGATATCGAAAAGGACAAAATCAACAAGCGCCATACGCTGCCGCAGTACCTGGGGCGCAGGGCGCTGTATCTCTTCGCCGTGTTGTATTACCTGTGCTATGCCGCCATCATCGCGCTGGCTGCCATGGGTGTGGTCTCGCCGCTGTGCCTGCTTTCGCTGCTCACGTTCTTCCCCGTGCAGAAGAACATCCGCCGCTTCTTTGCCGAGCAGCGCAAGGACAAAACCTTCGCGGTGTCCGTGCAGAACTACCTGCTCATCATGGGCACGCTGACGCTCACGGTATTCGCGGGCGGGTGGTTTGGGTGAGGATGAAGGGTATTTTCACGGGCAGACCGCTGCGGGCTTTCGCGGGTGAGCAGATTTACTCCCTTACCCAAACATGCCGTACCGTATCCGGATATAGTGGTATATCTCCGCGGGGATGTTGACGTCGCAGCAGGAGGACAGGCCCTGAAAGCCGGGTGAGGAATTCACCTCGCAGATTTTAAAGTGGTCGCCGTCGAAGAGAAGATCCACGCCCGCGATATCGAGCCCGAGTATGCGCGCGGCCTCGGTGGCCAGCCACTCGATTTCCGGCGTCACCTCGTGCGCGCGCACCGTGCCGCCCGCGGAGTAGTTGGCCTTGAAGCCGGTGTCGGCGGCCATGCGCTCCATGCAGCCCACCACGCGCCCGCCGATGACGAACACGCGCAGGTCCCGCCCGAAGCTCGTCTGCACGAACTCCTGCAGTATGAGGTTGAATTTGGGGTTCGTCAGCTCGATGAGCTGTATCAAATCCACGAGGTGGGATTTCTTTTCGGCGAGGAAGACTCCCTTGCCCTGAGAGCCGGAGATGGCCTTGATGACCACCGGGAAGCCGATCTGCTGCTCGATGAGTTCCGCGTCCACAGGGAACTTCATCAGCATGGTCTTGGGTACGGGCAGGTTCTTCTCCGCGAGGATCTGCTGCGTATAGAGCTTATCCTTCACCGTTTCCACGCTCTGGGACGAGTTGATGCACGGCACGCCCAGCTTCTCCAGATGGCGCAGTATGGACAGCGCGAAGTACGTGGTGCCCGCGCCCATGCGGGGCAGCACGAAGTCGGGCAGCGCGTCGGGCCGCCCGTCCACGAATATGCTGCGCTTGTCCTCGCGCGTCACGATGACGTCCAGCTGCTCCGGGTGCAGCACAGAGAGGCCGATGTTCTGCTCGGCGGCGACCTCGATGAGCCGTTGTATCTCGAAGCTGTCGGGTTTGATGTTGTCCTCGGTCTCCTTGTAGATGATCCACCCCTTCATGCCGCCCTCCGCATAAGCGCTTCTTTGCGCCGTGTCCTCCAGTATATACTTTCACCGCGCGCAATATGCGTCGTTTCATCGCCGCGGCGGTGTCTATTTTTGCGAGCCGGGCAGAGGCGGAATGCTGCCGCGCTGATATCCGAAAAACGCCCGTTTGCGCCGCCGGGTGCGTTTAGCGTATTTCCCGTAAATCCTGATACCGCTGGTGGGTTGCCCGTGCGTCCCGCTTGCCCGCGCTCGCTCCCGCGCCGGTTTACCGGGGGCTGTATTTATGGTATACTTTAGGGCAGTATTATCGGGAGGGCAATCATGATAGAACTGACTGGGGTAACCAAAGTATACGGGGGCAGGGTAAAGGCGCTCGATACCGTCAGCCTGCGAATTGATTCCGGGTGCATTTACGGCTTCCTGGGAAAGAACGGCGCAGGCAAGACCACCGCCATCAAGCTGATTACGGGCATACTTCAGCCGGACAGCGGGCACATTGAGGTAGAGGGTGTAGACATCGCCAAAGACCCGCTGGCTGCCAAGAAGGTCATCGGATTCGTTCCGGACGATCCCAACGTGTTCCTGCGTCTCAAGGGCATCGAATACCTCGCTTTTATGGCGGATATCTACGGCGTGGGGCGGGAGCGCGGCGAGCGTATTGCAAAGCTTGCGGAGCGGTTCGAGATGTCCAGCGCGCTGGACGATAAGATCCAGAGCTATTCGCACGGCATGCGGCAGAAGATGCTGATCATGGGCGCGCTGCTGCACCGCCCGAAGGTATGGATACTGGACGAGCCCATGACCGGCCTCGATCCGGCCGCGGCGTTTGAGCTGAAGCGCATGATGCGCGAGCACGCCGACGAGGGCAGTACGGTATTCTTCTCGACGCACGTGCTGGAGGTTGCGGAGAAGCTCTGCGACAAGGTGGCTGTTATCGACCGGGGCCGCATACTCTATGCGGGCAGTATGAACGAACTGCACAGCGGCGACGCTTCGCTGGAGCAGATGTTCCTGGAGATGACTGAACATGCGTAACGTATTTTTGCTGGCAAAAACGCTGCTGAAGAGCGGCGGCCTTTTCGGAGGTGGCAAGACGGGCAAGCGCGGACGGTACCTCGTGCCGGTGGCGCTGGGCTTCGCGTTTTTAAGCTTCGCGTTTTCGGTAGGCATGATGACGATGGGGCTGTATGATGCTCTGGCTGAATTTGGTGATGCGACACCGTTGCTTCCGCTTGGCCTTGGCGCGACGAGCGCTGTCATCTTTTTCTTCGGCATATTTTATACCGTATCGGTGATGTACCACGCGGACGATGTTACGCTGCTGCTGTACCTGCCGCTGAAGCCGTGGGAGATTCTCGGCGCCAAGTTTGTAACCCTTGTGCTGTATGAGTACATATTCGAGTCGTTTATATTAATCCCAATGCTGGTGGCGTATGGTATCAAAGCGGCTGTGGGTGTTGGGTTTATACTCTACTCGGCGGTGCTGGTGCTGGTGCTGCCGGTGATTGCGTTATCGATGGCGTCGGTGCTCATCATGCTCATCATGCGCTTTACGCGTTTCGCCAAGAACAAGCAGACGTTCAACTTCATCGCAAGCATCATCGCCATCATCGTCGCGGTGGGCTTCAATGTGGTATTGCAGACAGGGATGCGCAGCGTCGTGGAGGATCCCACCAAGCTGACCTCGCTGGTGCCGGTGCTTTCGCGCATCTTCCCGGGTACGCGCTTTGCGGCGAACGCGCTTATATCCAGCGACAGCCTGACGGGGCTGCTCAATCTGCTGATCTATCTCGCCTGCGCGGCAGCCGCGGCAGCGGTTTTTCTGCTGCTGGGACAGCTGCTGTATTTCAAGGGTGTCACGGGCGTCACCGAATCCTCCGCCAAACGCAAGGGTATCTCTAAGGAAGCCATGGCGAAGGAAACCGCGGGCGCGCCGGTAATCTGGTCTTACGCCAAGAAGGAGCTGCGGCTGCTGATGCGCTCGCCCATCGCCTTCATGAACTGCGTATTTGTCAACGTCATCTGGCTGCTGCTGCCGTTTATCATGGTGATGTCCTCCGGCAATTCGGTGGGTATGCTGCGGGAAGTGGTCTCGTCGCTGCCATCCGGCACCATGCTGGCCATACTCGTGGGCGTTGCGGTGTTCCTGGCCTCGGCCAACGCCGTGACGAGCTCCTCGTTCTCCCGAGAGGGCAAGGGATTATACTTCATGAAATATATCCCAGTATCGATGAAGAGCCAGTTTGCCGCCAAGGGTCTTGCCGGACTGCTGCTCTCCTGCATCGGCCTCGTGCCGCTCTGCGTGCTTGCGTTGATCTTCGGCGTAAGGTGGTATGTGGCGGTGGCGGCGCTGGTGCTGGGCATCGTGGCGGCGGCGGGCGCTTCCGCGGTGGGATTGATGATCGACGCGGCCCGGCCCAAGCTGGACTGGACCAACGAGCAGCAGGCGATCAAACAGAATATGAACGTGCTGCTGCATATGCTCGTGGGGCTCATACTGGGGCTGCTGTTTGTACTGCCCGTGACGATGGCGGGCATGAGCGAATGGGTGGCTTACGGATATGTAACGCTGCTGGCGGCGGCGGTATGCGCAGCGCTGGTGAGCGCCGCGCGCGGCGCCACCCGCAAAATACTTGCAATGGATGTATAAGGAATAAGGAGGACTGTTATGGGACCGATCGTTGGAATTGTTATCGGCGGCGTGGTACTGATCATTATCATCTGGTTCGCCGCGGCCTACAACGGCTTTATCAAGCTCAGAAATACCATCGAGGAAGCGTTCTCCACGATGGATGTGTATCTGAAGAAACGCTATGACCTCATCCCGAACCTTGTGGAAACGGTGAAGGGTTATGCCAAGCACGAGAAAGAAACGCTGGAGCGGGTGATGGCGGCACGCAACGCGGCGGCTTCGGCGCGCACCATGGAGGATCGCGTAGAAGGCGAGAACGCACTGACAGGGACGCTGAAGACGCTGTTCGCGGTAGCGGAAGCGTATCCGGACCTCAAGGCCAACGCCAGCTTTCTGCAGCTGCAGGGCGATTTGAACCGCATGGAGGGCGAGATTGCGTCCTCCCGCAAATACTACAACGCGGTGGTTAAGGAATACAACATCAAACGCGAAGCGTTCCCGAGCAATATCGTCGCGGGGATGTTCCACTTCGAGAAGAAGCCCATGTTTGAGGTGGCGTCCGACGTGGAGCGCGAGAACGTCAAGGTTCAGTTCTGATTTTAGCAGATACACGCATGCGCGCGGGCAGGCAGCCGCTTCATTCTCCGCTTTCTGCGGGGCGCGGAGCGGCTGTCCGGCGCTGTAGAAAAGCGAGGAACCGCATGAAAAAAAGAAAATGGCTGATCGCCGCGGTGATGCTGGCGGCACTGGTTTTCACCTGCGTGCCGCGTGCGGCGTCGGCGGGCGAATACTATGACATCCTCCGGCACGACGTACACATCGTGGTATCCAAAGACAACGTGGCGCAGGTGACCGAAACGCTGGTGCTGAATTATACGTATCCGAGCCACGGATTCTACTTTGATGTGGAGTATAAGGGCACGGGCTACTACTATATGGACGGAGAATGGAAGAAAGCCCGGTATGTGCAGCGCGTGGAGGATTTCAACGTACAGAACACGGATTTCGAGCTCTCTCATGTGAGCTATGACGACGGATCACGCTGGCTGGAAGCCATGGTTGGCAACGCGGATGTGTTGCTTACCGGAGAGCAAACCTATGTTATCACCTATACGGTGGATATGGGCGACAACGGGCAGGAACAGTTTGACGAGTTCTACCGCAACCTGTTTTACTGGGAGTCCGGTTACGATACACAGGAAGCCAGCTTTACCATCGAACTGCCTGGTGATGTGAACCCCGATCTGCTTCGCGTGACGGTGGGAGATTACGGGGAGACCAGTACAGCGGGTGTGGAATATACCGCGGAGGGGACTACCATCTCCGGCCATATCACCCAACCGCTTCAGGGCGGTCAGTTTGTGACGCTTCGGGCGGAATTCCCCGATGAATTCTACATGGGCGAACGCGACCCGTACACCGCGTGGAACATCTCGGCATATGTGGTGTGCGCATTGGCGGTCATCGCCGCAATACTGCTTTGGATCGCATTCGGCCGCGACAAAAAGATATATCCGACGGTGGAGTTTTACCCGCCCGACGGTATGACGTCCGCGGAGGCGGGTTTTGCGATTGACGGCGAGGTGGATGACAAGGACGTGGTTTCCCTGCTGCTCTACTGGGCGGACAAGGGCTATCTGCAAATCGTGGAGCGCGCCAAGGACGATTTTGAGCTCGTCAAGCTGCGCGAGATGGAGAGCGGACGCAGCTACGAGAAGCATATGTTCGCGCAGCTGTTTAAGGACCGAGGCAGCGTTTCGGTGCATGCGCTGAAGGCGACGTTCTATGAAACCCTGACGCACACCAAAAACGGCGTCCGCCTGTGGTTTGAAAGCGCCAAGGAGCGCAACATATTTACCAAGTCTTCCAAAACGGCGCGCAGCTTCATGGGGCTGCTTACGATGCTGCCGGTGATGTATACCCTGTTCATGTACGGTTACCGGGAATCGGGGGATCTGTTTTCCGCGCTGGTCATCGCGGTGGTCTTCGGCGGGATTCTCAGTCTGCCGGTGCATATGCTGGTGAATACCTTTGAGAAATGGCGCTCCACCCCGCCCGACAAGCGCGTAAACCGGTTCGTTATCTTCGCGGTGGTGTTTCTTGCGCTGTTTGCCATCTATGTTTTCGGCGCGCCGGTGGCCTATACATCCTCGCTGGATTTCGCTTCGTTGGGGATTACACTGGCCAGCACCGCGGCAACCCTGATAATGCTGCCCCTGACGGTAATCATGCGCAAACGCACCGATCAGGGCGCGAAGTGGCTCGGGCAGCTGCTGGGCTTCCGCAACTTTATCGAAAAGGCGGAGCGGGACAGGATCGAACGGCTGGTGGAGCAGAACCCGGAATATTTCTATAACGTGTTGCCTTATGCGTACGTGCTGGGTGTTACTGACATCTGGGCAAGAAAGTTTGAGGGCATCGCGATGCAGCCGCCCGTGTGGTACAGCGGCTATTCCGCGGGCAATGTGTTCAGCACCATCTGGTTTGCGTCGTACATGTCGCACAGCATGGGCGGCTTTTCGTCCGCGATGGCGGCGCGGCCCATGAATACCGGCAACGGCGGCTTTGGCGGCAGCGGCGGCTTTGGCGGTGGCGGCGGCTTCGGCGGCGGCGGTTTTGCGGGCGGCGGCTTCGGCGGAAGCGGAGGCCATGGCGGCTGGTAACAATACAGTACACGAAAAGAGGATGGCAGTGCCATCCTCTTTTTTGCCGTATGCGGTTCAGGGCTGCTGTGCGCTGTATTCGAGCCTGCCGCGCTGGGAGACCTCCAGCGCGCGTGAGAGGATGCGGTAAGAGATGGTAAAACTTCGGGTGGTCTGAACGAACAGAAAGCACGGAAACGCGATGCTTTGACCGGGCCTCAGCCCGTCAAATTCCAATTCCAGTATGCGGCGCTGAGGGTCGCTGTCGTCCACAGAGAAGCGGAACATCGAGCGGATATAGGCTTCAAAGTCCGCGCACGCGTCGCGGATTTCCTGCTCGGCGCGTTGTTCGCCTAGGTACAGATACGCGTAGTGGCCGGGCTCGGACCAGGGCACGGCATACGCGGTCACCATGTCGTCGCCAGTCTGGCGCAGGAAGCGGTGCAAAAGCCCCTCCTCGCCGGTCAGCTCACGCAGTACGCAGGGAACCGGTCGCGGAAAGCTCTCCGCGGTGAGCAGGGTGAGATCCTTGGGCAGCTCCAGCTGCACCGTGAGCTGAGGGTAAGGACAATCGGCGGCGCTGCACAACGCAAGCGGAATCACGCGATAGCTATCGAGTTGAGCGAAGGTGTGCAGCAGGCCCTCCAGTTGCTCCAGCCCATGCGAGAGCTTCAGCAGCTTTTCATACTGCGCACGCTCAATCGCGGTGCCTTCAAGCTCCGGCGAGGAGAAAGCGCTGCTCCTGCGTTTCAGGCCGCCCAGACGGAAGAACCCCTCCGGCAGCTCCAGTCGCAGCAGCGCGGAGGCCCTTCGACGCACGGCGGCCTGAGTCTCGGCGGAAAATTCGCAGGTTAAAGCATCCTCGTCCAGCGGAAAAGGAAGCTCAGGCCGGGGTGGAAGGGGAACTCCGCCTATCTCGTGGCAGAGCGATCGCAGCCGCGCGATGCGATCCCTTACCGGTCCGCCGCGCACGATACCGGGGCGCAGTGCCGGGCAGACGCCGCTGAACTGTCCGTCATGATAAAACTGTACGCTCAGCCCGGAGCGGTTCGCGCTGCTTTCCGAAACATCCGGGAAGCAGGCATCCACCCATTCGGTGAGCTTGCGAATGAAAAAACGCCCGGAGACAAAATGGGCGTTGGTGGAGAATTGGGTAAAGCGGTAGCTGACGGCAGAGAGTACATACTGCAGCTGGGCGGTATCCGAGGCAAAACCCTGAGCCCGCAGCAGAAGGCCGAGCTCCTCAATCAGCAGCGCCTCTGAAGCGGTGAAATCGTCGCCCGCCAGCGTTATCATAAGCCTGGACAGCATATCCGGGGGGATGCGCAGCGCCTCGGTGGCGCGGCAGGCGGTTTTTTCCGAAGTGCTGATGCTCTGTACAATTTCCCGCAGCTTTACGCTGCAAGGCCCGACAAGCACCAGCCGGTATTGAGCGGCTTCCTGCACGCGGCACAGCAGTCCCTCGGCGAGCGCGGTTACATCCGTCTCCGTAAAGGGTTGAGCAGAGCCCTGCACGCGCGCGGCCTCCAGTGCACCGTCGGAACGGCGCAGCGTCAGTTCCACGCATCTGTTTTCCAGATCCGGATCCAGCTGAACCTGAACCCGGCTGTCTTCGCGGACGGCGGCCAGTACCAGCGTCATCGCCTGATACAGATAGCCGCGAGCGTCCTGCCTGTCTTCCATATATCCACCCCGCCAATTATGCCGTACCACATTTATTGTATCACAGCATGCGCCCTTTTTCTACCAATACCGCGCGCATCCCGACATTTTCCGCCCCATAGGGCAGCCGGGATGAGGGCAGCGAAAAAAAGCCCGGCATGTTCAGGTATGCCGGGCTTTGGACGCTATTGCTGCCGTGCGTAGAATTCCCGCGCGGCATCGAAGAAGGCGTTGATGTTGCTCCAATCGGAGGAGGGCGGAATATCGTATACCGACCCGTGAGCATTCGGTATCCGCTTCAGCATTATGCGCGTGTCCACCGCGCTGCCAAATACCCCGGCGCGCCGATGGCCTGATGCGGTCTTATGGAAAATATTTTTTCTCAATATCCCTTTCAGCAATCACTTTATTTGTGTACAATAGTTGATGCTGGTGCTATAATACATCGGGCCATAACGTAATGTTATGATGGGCATAACGGTACGTTATGGCTTGAGGATTTTAATTGGGGAGCGAGTATGGCCGGAGTATTTCAATTCAAGGGCGGCGTGCATCCGCTGCGCCGCATCGAATACGGAAAGACCCTCACGGAAGACTGCGCGATAACGCCGTGCCCCGTGCCGGACGAAGTGGTGATCCCGCTTTCGCAGCACATTGGGGCACCGTCCGCGCCGATCGTGAAAGCGGGGGACAAAGTCGATTTGGGTCAGAAAATTGCGGAGGCATCGGGCAATGTCAGTGTGCCGTGCTTTGCCAGCGTATCGGGTACGGTAAAGGCGATAGAGCCTCGCTTCGTGATTTGCGGACAGGCAGAGATGAGCATCGTCATTGAAAACGATTTTGAGGACAGGCCCGCTTCCGGTATTGGCCCGGCGGGCACGGTGGAGTCCATGAGCCCTGCGGAGCTGCTGGAGCGCGTGCGCGCGGCAGGAATCGTGGGCATGGGCGGCGCCGCTTTTCCAACGCATGTCAAGCTTTCGCCGCCGCCGAATAAGAAAATAGATACGGTCATCATCAACGGCGCCGAATGCGAGCCTTATCTGACCGCGGATTACCGTGTGATGCTGGAGCACCCGCAGCGCGTTGTTACGGGGCTGAAGGCCGTGATGAAAATATTGGGCGCGCAAAACGCCTGCATCGCGATGGAAGACAACAAGCCGGAAGCCGCGGAAGTGCTGCGGCGCATCGCGGGGCCGGATGTGCGTGTCGTGATGCTGAAGGTGAAATACCCGCAGGGCGCGGAGAAACAGCTGATATACGGCGTTACGGGCAGACGTGTCCCTTCGGGCGGGCTGCCTATGGACGTGGGCGTGGTCGTGGTCAACGCCGGTACGGCGCGTCAGATAGCTCTTGCAGTAGAGCAGGGAGTACCGCTTTATGAGCGCGTTGTGACGGTGACGGGCAGCGTCGCGAAGCCGTGCAATATGCTGGTGCGCATCGGAACGCCCATCGAAAAGGTGTTTGAGGCCGCCGGCGGTTTTACGGGGGATATCAGCGAGGTGCTGGCGGGCGGCCCGATGATGGGCATCGCAATGTGCGATTTGCGCGCGCCGGTCGTGAAGGGCACATCCGGACTGCTGGCGCTGGACGCAAAGGTGGCACACATGCGTGAGCCGTCGGTGTGTATCCGCTGCGGCCGCTGCGTAGCGGGCTGTCCGATGGGGTTGTCGCCCTATCTCGTCAGCGCGTACGCAGACGCGGGGCGCTTTGATGATGCGGAGAAGCACCGCGCGATGGATTGTATCGAATGCGGATGCTGCACCTATTCCTGCCCGGCGGGGCGGCACATGGTGCAGAGCATACGGCTGGCCAAGGCGGAGATTACCAAAGCCAGACGCAAGAAAGCCTGACAGGAGGAGCTGACATGGACAAATATCTCGTATCTTCATCGCCGCACGTCCGCTCCGGCGAAACCACCGCGCGCCTCATGCGGGACGTGCTGACAGCGCTGCTGCCCGCGGTGGGCTGCGCTGTCTATTTCTTCGGGTGGAGCGCCGTATGGATGGTACTGGTGAGCGTAGGTACCGCGGTGGGCGTCGAGGCGCTGCTGCAGGTGCTGATGAAACGCAAGGTGACCGTATCGGACGGCAGCGCCGCCGTGACGGGACTGCTGCTGGCACTGTGCCTGCCGCCGCTTCAATTCGGGCAGTTTTGGCTTCCTATGATAGGATCCGCTTTCGCCATCGCCATCGTCAAGATGTGCTTTGGCGGGCTGGGATATAACTTTTTAAATCCTGCGCTGGCTGCGCGCGCGTTTCTTACCGTGTCGTGGCTGGGGCTCATGACCACATGGACCATGCCGGTGGACGCGGTATCCACCGCGACGCCGCTGGCTGCCGTGAAGCTGGGAGAAGCGCTGCCCTCGGGGTACATGGACATGCTGCTGGGTAACGTGGGCGGTTGCATCGGTGAGACCAGCGCACTCGCGCTGCTTGCCGGAGGCATATACCTCATCGCGCGGCGTGTCATCGACTGGCGCATCCCGGTTTCGTATCTTGTCACTGTAGCGCTGTTCTCGTGGATAGCGGGCTTCAACGGCGCCTTCACGGGAGACCCGATCTACAATGTGCTGGGCGGCGGGCTGATGCTGGGCGCGTTCTATATGGCAACCGATTATGTGACCTCGCCCATCAGCCGAACGGGCCGTATCGTATTCGGCATCGGCTGCGGCGTGCTGACCACCGTAATCCGCCGCTGGGGCGGGTATGCGGAGGGCGTGTGCTATGCCATACTGTTGATGAACCTCGTGGTTCCGCTGCTGGACAGCGCGTTTAAACCGAAGCTGTTCGGACAGGTGGCAAAGGAGGCAGCGAAATGAAAAACATCGTAAAGATAACTTTCAACCTGCTCTTGATTACCATCGTGTGCGCTGCCGCGCTGGGCGCGGTGAACTATGTCACTGCCGGTCCCATCGCGGAGCGGGCCGCGGAGGAAGCGCGTCAGGCGCGCCAGTCCGCGTATCCGGGCGCGGCGGATTTCAACGCGCTGTATGATCCCGACGCGCTGCCGGAGGTGACGCTGGCTTCGCTGATCGGGGAGACGGAGATACCCAAGGAATACGGCATTATCAAAAGCGTGTACGCAGCGGTGGATGCGGACGGCAATGAGATAGGCATCGTGGCGGGCGTCGTTACCAAGGGCTTCAACTCCGGACTGCATATGACGGTCGGCATCGCGGCGGACGGCACCATACAGGGCGTCATCGTGGGCGACAACACCGAGACGGCAGGCCTCGGCGCGAAGGCGTCCGAGGACGAGTTCGAGGGGCAGTACGCGGGTCAGCAGGGCGAGCTCACTGTCGTGAAAGCCAATCCCGGCGCAGGACAGGTGGAGGCGATCGCCGGCGCGACCATCACCTCTAAGGGAGTGACCAACGCGGTGAACGCGGTGAGCGCATTCTACGCCGACATGACAGGAGGCGCGCAATGAAAAAGAAACCATCGGCTCTGGCCGTACTGAAAAACGGAGTACTCGATGAGAACCCGACATTCCGGCTGCTGCTGGGCATGTGCCCGACGCTGGCCATTACGACGGCGGCCATCAACGGCATTGGCATGGGCCTCGCGGCTACGTTCGTGCTCGTGGGTTCCAACGTGTTCGTGTCGCTGCTGCGGAATTTTATCCCGCCCAAGGTGCGCATCCCCGCATTCGTCGTGATTATCGCGGCGTTTGTGACCATCGTGCAGCTGGTTTTAAAGGCGTTTGTACCTGCGCTGGATAAGGCGCTGGGCATCTACATTCCGCTGATCGTCGTCAACTGTATCATCATCGCGCGCAGCGAGGCGTTCGCGTATAAGAATGGTGTGGGTGCGTCGTTCCTGGACGGCATTGGAATGGGCGTGGGCTTTACCATCGCGCTCGTCATCGTGGCGTCCATCCGCGAAATTCTGGGCAACGGCACCATCTTCGGCGCACAGCTCTTCGGCGACAATTTCCTGCCCGCGGTGGGCATGGTGAGCCCCTCGGGCGGCTTCATTACGCTGGGTCTTGTCATTGCGCTGATCAATTGGATTATGGCGCGCCGTAAGAAGAAGGAGGTGCACTGAGATGCAGGATTTCACGTTTTCAGGCATACTGCTGCTGCTGCTCAGCGGAATACTCGTCAATAACTTTGTGCTTTCGCGAATCCTGGGCATCTGCCCGTTCATCGGCGTGTCCAAGCGCGTGGAGACGGCGCTGGGTATGGGCCTTGCCGTTACGTTCGTCATGGCGCTGGCCTCGGTCATCTGCTGGCTGGTGCAGTACTACCTGCTGGAGCCGCTGGGCCTTGGCTATCTGCAGACCATCGCGTTCATACTCGTCATCGCGGCGCTGGTGCAGCTCGTGGAGATGGCGCTGCAGAAGAGCGTACCGTCGCTGTACCGTGCGCTTGGCATTTATCTGCCGCTGATCACGACCAACTGCGCGGTGCTGGGCGTAGCGATATTGAACATTGACGAAGGATATAATCTGGTACAGACGCTTGTCAACGGCATCGGCGGGGCGCTGGGCTTTATGCTCGCCATCGTGCTGTTCGCGGGCATCAGAGAGCGCATGGAGCTGGCGCCCATTCCGGCGCCGCTGAAGGATTTCCCCATCGCGCTGATATCGGCGGGGTTGATGTCGCTGGCATTCCTGGGCTTCCAGGGCCTCGTTTAAGGAAAGGAAGAACGTTTATGTTGGATGCAATACTGTGGCCGTTGGTCGCTTTGGGAGGCCTCGGGCTTTTGCTGGGCCTCGGGCTGGCCATCGCTTCTAAATTATTTGCCGTAGAGGCCGACCCAAAGGCGGAGGGTGTGCGCGAGCTGCTGCCCGGCGCCAACTGCGGCGGCTGCGGCTTTCCGGGCTGCGACGGCTTCGCAAAAGCGGTGGCTGCGGGCGAGGCGGACGCCAGCAAGTGCGTCGCCATATCGAAGGACAACCTTGCGTCCATCGGCACGCTGCTGGGTGTGGAGATGAAGACCGGTGAAAAGAATGTTGCGCGCGTATTGTGCCGCGGCGATTCGGAGAACTGCATTTCAAAATACCGTTACTCGGGTGTGCACGACTGCCGCGCCGCGGCGGCGCTGGCGGGCGGCCCGCGTTCGTGCCCGTTCGGATGCGTGGGGCTGCTGACGTGCGCGAAGTCTTGCCCGTTTGGTGCCATCTACCTCTCTGACAAGGGACTGGCGGCGGTGGACGAGGAGAAGTGCACCGGCTGCGGAACGTGCGTTGCAGTGTGCCCGAAGCATTGCTTTACCGTTATGCCGCAGAGCCGCAGCATCTATGTAACCTGCCGCACCACGCGCAAGGGCAAGGCCGTGGCGGAGGCATGCAAGGCAGGCTGCATCGCGTGCGGATTGTGCGCGAAAAAATGCCCCGAAGGCGCAATCACCATTGTAGACAACCTGCCCGTCATCGACTATGATAAATGCACGGGCTGCGGCACCTGCGCCGCCGTATGTCCGAAGGGTGCCATCTTCGCGCCCAATAAGCCGCAGTCCAAAGCGGCAAGGGAGGCATGACGAAGCTGCCGCAAGTGATACTCGCCTCGGCGTCGCCGAGGCGGCAGGAACTGCTGAAATATCTGTTCCCGGAGTTTGAGGTGCTGCCGAGCGGCGCGCCCGAGGACGCAAGCGGGCATCCCGCCGGACAGGTGGTGACGCTGGCATTGCGCAAGGCGCGCGACATCGCGCAGCGCCATCCCGGCGCGCTGGTCATCGGCGCGGACACGCTGGTTGCCATATCCGCTCCGGGGACTTTCCGTGATCGCGTGCTGGGCAAGCCGCAGGACGAAACCGAAGCCGCGGCGATGCTGCGGCTTTTGTCGGATCGTACGCACCGCGTCTATACGGGCGTGGCGGCGCTGTTCGGCGGACAGGAACGGACGGAGTACTGCATGACCCGGGTCACCTTCGCGCCTCTGTCGGACGATGAAATCGCAGGCTATATCGCCACGCGGGAGCCCATGGACAAGGCAGGGGCGTACGGTATACAGGGCTTCGGCGCGAAGTTTATCCGCAAGGTAAACGGCTGCTATTTCAACGTGATGGGGCTGCCGCTGCGCACGCTGTATACCATGCTGAAGGAGATGGGGCTGCTGTGAGGCTGCTTGCGATGGAAGCGGAAATTTTCGGCGCGGACTGGAGCGGCGCACAGGCGCTGCTGCGCGAGGAAGCGCGCGCGGTATACGCGCTGCAGCTGAAAGACGTCGTTCGTGAAATATGGTTCACGGAGGAACACGAGGCGGTGCTGCTGCTGGAGTGCGCGGACAAGGCCGAAGCGGAGCGCCTGCTGGCGGAGCTTCCCCTGGTAAAGGGCGGGTTGATTCGCTTCACGCTGAAGGAGCTTCATCCGTATGACGGGTATTCGCGGTTGATGGGATAGAATAACCAAGAACGACAAGAGGCGATGCGCCTCTTTTTTTGTTTGTCGTGAAGGGCTGCGTGTGATAGAATTCGACTAATGATTTCATCAGGAGGAAGCGGATATGACGCGTTATCACATGATGATCGTGGAGACGGATGAGAGGAGCGGCTGCATTGGCTTTTATTCCACCGACACAGCGGTGCTGCTGTACCTGTCGACGGAGATGGGCGCGCGCTTTGGCGTGCTGCGCACTGAAACGGAGGAGGTTGCGCAGGCAGGACAGATGTCCCTGTTCTTGCGACAGCCGGGTAATATCCGAATGGCGGTGCACTATGTCAATCAGTTTCTTTGCGGCAGCGGCTGGGAGCCCTTCGACCCGGGCTGCTTCCGTCTGCGGTACTAGGCATAATGCGCCCGCGCTTTGCGCGTACATACTGAAAAAAGGCTCTCCGGTTTCCCGGAGAGCCTTCGTGCATATATCCCTTATTTGTTTTCCGCCATGCGCTTGTAGTACTCGTAGCGCTCTTTGGCTTCCTGCTCCGCCGTCTTGAACAGCACCTCCGCTTCCTGCGGGAACTGCTGCGAGAGCGTACGGTAGCGGTTTTCGCTGCCGATGAACTCCTGATAGCTGCCCGTGGGCTCCTTGCTGTCCAGCGTGAAGGGGTTCTTGCCCTCTGCCTTGAGCGCCGGATTGAACCGGTACAGGTGCCAGTAGCCCGCTTCCACCGCCCGCTTCATCTCGGCCTGAGACTTGCTCATATTGATGCCGTGGTTGATGCAGGGCGCGTAGGCGATGACGAGCGACGGGCCCGGATAGGCTTCCGCCTCCTGCAGGGCCTTCAGCAGCTGGTTATGGTTGGAACCCATGGCGACCTGCGCGACGTAGATGTAACCGTACGTCATGGCAATCGCGCCAAGGTCCTTCTTTTTGGTACGCTTGCCGGCCGCCGCAAACTTCACGACAGAGCCGGTCGGCGTGGCCTTGCTGGCCTGACCGCCCGTGTTGGAGTACAGCTCGGTATCGAGCACCAGCACGTTGACGTCCTCGCCCTGTGCCAGCACGTGATCCAGACCGCCGTAGCCGATGTCGTATGCCCAGCCGTCGCCGCCGAATACCCAGACCGACTTCTTCACGAACAGATCGCTCATCGACGCGATTTCCTTCGCAAGAGCGTCCAGCTCGCAGCCGCAGTCCTTGCAGCCCGCCACCATTTCGCCGAGCGCCGCGGAAGCAGCCCTGCTGTCTTCGCCGTCGTCCTTTACCGCCAGCCACGCGTCGCAAACCGCCTTGGCTTCCGCTCCGCCCTTCGCGCCGAACTCTTCGACGAGCATGGCGAGACGGTCACGCTGCTGCTTGACGCCAAGGCCGATGCCGTAGCCAAACTCAGCGTTGTCCTCGAACAGAGAGTTGCCCCATGCCGGGCCATGGCCCTTGGCATTCTTCGTATACGGGCAGGTGGGCGTATTGCCGCCGTAGATGGACGAGCAGCCCGTGGCGTTGGCGACGATCATGCGGTCGCCGAACAGCTGCGTGATGAGCTTGATATACGGTGTCTCGCCGCAGCCCGCGCACGCGCCGGAGAACTCGAACAGCGGCTTTTGGAACTGAGAACCGATGACGGTGCTCTTGCTGACCTGTACTTCCGGCTCGGGCAGATTAATGGCATATTCCCAGTTTGCGCTTTCCTTTTCACATTCCTCGACCAACGGCACCATGACCAGCGCTTTTTCCTTGGCCGGGCAGATGTCCGCACAGTTGCCGCAGCCGGTGCAATCCAGCGGCGAAATCTGCATGCGGAACTTGTACCCCGCGACATCCTTGCCTCTGGCGTCCTTGGTGACATAGCCTGCCGGAGCGTCCGCGAGGGTTTCCGGCTTCGCGAGGAAGGGACGGATAACCGCGTGCGGGCAGACGTACGAGCACTGATTGCACATGATGCAGTTCTCCGGGATCCACTTCGGTACGTTCACCGCGATGCCGCGCTTCTCGTACTGGGTTGTGCCGGTCGGGAAGAAGCCGCGCGGATCGAATGCCGAAACCGGCAGCTCGTCGCCCTTCTGCGCAATGATGGGGTACAGCACCTTTGCGAAGAACTCGCCCGCCTCGGCCGGGGCCTGCGCCAGCGGCGCGCCTTCGGTGGTGGCAGCCCAGCTTTCGGGATACTTGACCTCGGTCAGGTTTTCCGCGCCCATGTCGATGGCGGCATAGTTCAGCTGGACGATTTTGTCGCCCTTCTTGCCATAGGTTTTCTTGGCCGCCTGCTTCATGTAGTCGATGGCTTCCTTATCCGGGATGATGCCCGCCACCTTGAAGAACGCCGCCTGCATGATGGTGTTGATGCGCCCGCCCATGCCGGCTTTTTCCGCCATGTCGATGGCGTCGATAGTGTAGAACTTCAGCTTTTTCTTCGCGATGGTGTTCTTCACCACGGCAGGCAGCTCGCATTCCATCTGCTCGAGGGTCCAGGGAGAGTTGAGCAGGAACACGCCGCCCTCCTTGGCGTCGGAAAGCATATCGTAGCGCGTCACGTACGAGGGGTTGTGGCACGCGATGAAATCCGCGACGTCGATGAGGTACGCCGACTGAATGGGCTGCTTGCCAAAACGCAGGTGAGACACTGTAAGGCCGCCGGACTTCTTTGAGTTGTAGTAGAAGTATCCTTGCGCGTACATGTCGGTGTGGTCGCCGATGATTTTGATGGAGTTCTTATTCGCGCCTACGGTGCCGTCCGCGCCGAGGCCGTAGAACTTGCAGCGAACCGTACCCTCCGGGGCCGCGTCAATCCGGCTGGAGTAGTCCAGCGAGAGGTTCGTTACGTCGTCGTTGATGCCCACGGTGAAGTGGTTCTTCATCGCGCCCGCGAGATTGTCGTACACCGCTTTGACCATCGAGGGGGTGAACTCCTTCGAGGACAGGCCGTACCGGCCGCCGATGACCTGAACGCCGGTTCTGCCGGTTTCCGCCAGTGCGGTGATGACGTCCTGATAAAGCGGTTCGCCCAGCGCGCCGGGCTCCTTCGTGCGGTCGAGCACGGAAATCTTCTTGACGGTCTTCGGCAGCACATCGATGAAGTGCTTCGCGGAGAACGGACGGTACAGGCGAACCTTGATGGCGCCCACCTTGTAGCCGTGCGCGTTTAAGTAGTTGATGGCTTCTTCCACGGTTTCAGCACCGCTGCCCATCAGTACGATGACGTTTTCGGCATCCGGAGCGCCCACGTAATCGAACAGGCCGTACTTGCGGCCAAACGTCTTATAGAACTCGTCCATCACGGACTCGACGATGCCCGGCACTGCGTCATAATATTTGTTGGCCGCTTCACGATTCTGGAAGTAGATGTCCGGATCCTGAGCCGTACCCTGCAGGTGCGGGTGCTCCGGATTCATCGCGCGCGCGCGGAATTCCGCGATGGCCTTTTTGTCGACCATCTGCGCCAGCTTTTCATAATCGAGCAGTTCCACCTTCTGCACTTCGTGGGAGGTGCGGAAGCCGTCGAAGAAATGAAGGAACGGTACCTTCGCTTTCAGCGTGGCAAGGTGAGAAACTGCGGCGAGGTCCATGACCTCCTGAACGCTGCAGGCCGACAGCATCGCAAAGCCGGTCTGACGGGTGGACATCACGTCGCTGTGATCGCCGAAGATGGACAGCGCGTGCGCGGCGAGTGAGCGGGCCGTGACGTGGAACACGCAGGGCAGCAGCTCTCCCGCTATTTTGTACATGTTGGGAATCATCAGCAGCAGGCCCTGCGACGCGGTGAACGTTGAGGTGAACGCGCCCGCCGAGAGAGAGCCGTGTACGGCGCCCGCAGCGCCCGCCTCGGACTGCATCTCCGCGATGCGCATCTTCTGCCCGAAGATGTTCCTTCTATCGTGAGCCGCCCATTCGTCGCAGATTTCTGCCATGGGCGATGAGGGTGTGATGGGGTAGATAGCGCCGACGTCTGAGAACGCGTATGCCACATGGGCAGCGGCGGTATTGCCATCAATTGTCTGTTTGGTCGCCATTGGTACTCCTCCTTCAGGTTTGAAAATCACTATAGTAAACCGCACTGAAAAACGCGGGCTTATAGCCTACTGGACATTCCAAGCAATTATATATTCTTTCGCAAAAATGATCAACTTAAAAAGCTTTTTTAGCTTTGTTTTTGGCTTGTAGAAGGCCTGCGGATTTGCGGCGGACGTAAAAAAGTCCGGGGCATTATGCCGCCGGACTTCTTGGATGGCTGTTGGAGAGAGAAGACGGAGCATCTCAGACCTCGGAGATGCCGTCTCCGTCCGTAAACTGCCCTGCCATGGTCTTCAGGTACTCCGCATGAGAAGACAGCTCTTCACTGGCTGCCGCAGTTTCCTGAGAGATGGCGGAGTTCATCTGCGTCACCTGCGCCATTTCATTGATGCTGTGATCCACCCGGGCAATGGCACCCGCCTGTTCTCCCGATGCCGCGGCGATATCGGCAGCGAGCGCTGCCGCTTTTTCCAATCTTTCAACAATGCTCACGATAGATGCCGCCATTTCGTCCGCGATCGTCATACCGGCCGCTGCCTTTTCGACAGACTTCTCTATCAGCGCCGCGGTTTCCTGGGCTGCGCCGGCGCTGCGTGCCGCGAGGTTTCGGACCTCGTCCGCAACCACCGCAAAGCCCTTGCCGTGCGTACCCGCGTGCGCGGCTTCCACCGCGGCGTTCAGGGCAAGAAGGTTGGTCTGGAACGCGATATCGTCGATGGCTTTGTTGATCTTTGATATATTCTCCGATGACTCGCTGATATCCGCCATCGCCTTCAGCATCGCGTCCATCTGCGCGTTTCCCTGCGCGGCCTGCTCTTTCGCAGCCAGCGTCAGCGTACTGGCGCGGCCCGCGTTTTCGGAATTCTGACGCGTCTGCGCAGCAATTTCGCCCACTGAAGCGGTCAGACGCTCTACCGCGCCGGACTGTTCCGCGGCTCCCTGCGCAATTTGCTGGCTTCCGTCTGAAACCTGCCGGGACCCTGCGGCTACCTGATCCGCGGACAGTTGTACCTGCTTCAGCAGCTTCTCCAGCGTTTCTGCCTGCTGGCTTGCGTGCGCTGCCGCATGCCGCAAAGCAGTTTGATCGGCGATTACTTCAAACGCGCCCACGACGCTGCCCTCCTGCAGGATGGGTGTGCCGGTATATTCGATGTCATAATCTCCCGTAGCCGCATGCGCATCGGTTTCGCTGGTTTCACTGCTCCCGCTTTGCATTGCGCGGGCACATGCGCAGCGGCTGGTATGGCAGTCGCTCGTCTGGAAAAGCTCGTAACACTTCATCCCCGGGATCTGTTCCGCGGCAAGCCCGGTCAAGCCTGCGCCTGCCTTATTGATGTAAAGCACGGTGTAATCCGTATTAAGGGTGAGCACCGGCAGCGGCAGGTTGTCCAGATGCCGCACGAACATGCCTATCAGCTCGTTGATTCCGCCCGCGATCTTACCGTATGCACCGCTGTAGCGCTCTGCCTCGCTGCGCGCGTCGAACCGGCCCGCTTCGGCTGCCGCGCTGACGTGCCGGATATCCTCCGTAAGGCGATGTATCGCGTCGGAAACCTTGCTGAACGCGCGCGCCATCTGCGCAATTTCATCCCGGCCTTTCATCTTTAATTCCGTACCGAGGTCGCCCTCAGCCATCCGCTCTGCCGCTGCGGTGATCTTCTCCAACGGTTTCTTAATGTTTCTGCGTACAAACCAGAGCAGAAGTGCAAGCATGATTAGGACGGCAAGCGGAGCGTATATCAGCACGTGCACCAGCGTCGAGGCTTTGGCTGTTTTGGCCGTCTGCGCCGGAAGCCCCGCGTACAGCACGCCGATGATATTGCCCTCTGTATCCCGGAGCGGAGTATATGCGCAATAATAGGGCTGTCCGAGTACATCCGTCAGTGCGCTGTAGTCCTGTCCCTGCTCCAGCACGACTGCCGCAAGGTCTTCTTTCAGCGGTGTGCCGGTGATGCGCTCGCCATTTTGCATGATCGTGGTGGCGAGGCGCTCCTCTCCCTGAAAGATCGAGAAGTCCATGCCATATCGGGCTTTCAGCGAATCGACGAGCTCCTGATTCTCGAACGTATATCCCACAACGACCGTTCCGATAAGCGCGCCGTTTTTATCCCGGATGGGCGCGGCGGAGCGGCACGCAAGATTCACCAGCTGCCCCGACTCGATATTGGTCTGCTGCTTGCCTGCCAGCGCCTGCTGTACGTTGCCCTGATCCGCAATATTGTCGCCTCGTTTGTCCGGCTGATGCTGGCGGATGATCACGTTTCCCTCGTTGTCCGTAACCGATATGGTGTCCAGGTCCAGCACGCTGTTCAGATCGTCCAGCGTTGCTTTCAGCGTGTTGAAATCGGCGGTCTCTACGCCCTGCATCACCCCTGCGTTTCCAGCCAGCTGCAGGGCCATTTTTTCAGCGCTCTGAAGCTGATCGGTGATGCTGCCTTGCAAATCCGTGAGCCCCGCCTGTGCCAGATCGAGGTTCGTTTGATCGATGAAGGTGACGTTCTCCGCCATGACGATACCGACCGCCGCGGTCACCGTAACCAATATCATGGCTGTAACAATGAGCAGAATCTTAGCGCTGACTTTCATGGATGCCCTTCCTTTGCTAAAAATGGTTTATGCCATCTGCTGATGCTTTTGCCCGAGCAGTGCTGTTTTATCATTAACTGAGATATATTCACTCAACTAATTCATCGATAAAAGCCCACACCCGCTTAACACGCTTTACAAAAAAATAAATCTGAAATGGAAACTGCAGAGAAACAGATCAGACGGTACGTCACCGTTTTGCATTGAGCAGCGCCTGTCCAAAGGCAAAAATAAAAGCCCCGCCCCGGAATATCCGGTGCGGAGCACGGCGGAAACCAGACGGTCAGATTTCGATTTGTGCGCTTTCTTCACGGGCTGCCGTAACGTCGGTGTCCTCTTCGAGCGCAATCCCCGCGCCCAGCGCGACCGCCTCCAGCGGGTTTTCGGCGCGTCGCACCGGCATGCCCGTAACGCGCGCCACGAGGCGGTTGATGCCGGGCAGCAGCGATCCCCCTCCCGATAATACGATGCCTTCGCCGATGATGTCGCCCGACAATTCAGGTGGCGTTTGTTCCAATACGCCCTTCACGGCTTCTACGATGCGCGCTACCGGTTCCGCAAGCGCTTCGCGTACGCACGCGGCGCTGATGGCCATGGACTTTGGCAGACCGCTGACCGCATCGCGCCCGCGTACCTCCATCGCGTTGTCACCGCCGGTGTCCACCGCGCTGCCCAGTGTAATTTTAAGCTGCTCCGCGGTGTTGTCGCCGATGATCATGCCAAAGCGTGTTTTGACGTACTTCACGATGGCTTCGTCCAGGTGATTGCCGCCCACGCGCAGAGAGCGCGACGTGACGATGCCGCCGAGAGAAATCACGGCGACTTCCGTCGTACCGCCGCCGATATCGACGATCATGCAGCCTTTGGCCTGGTGGACATCCAAGCCCGCGCCCATCGCGGCGGCCATGGGCTCGTCCAGCAGCGCGACATCCCGCGCGCCCGCTGCCCGCGCGGCGTCCTCCACGGCACGGCGTTCCACCTCTGTGACGCCGCAGGGTACGCAGATGAGGACGCGCGGATTGCGCACGAATGCGAAGCCCTGCGGTACCGCTTTGCGGATAAAATAGCGCAGCAGCGTCTCTGTCATGTTGTAGTCTGCCACGACGCCGTCCCTCAGAGGACGCACCGCGACGATTCCGCCCGGCGTGCGGCCGATCATGCGGCGGGCTTCCTCACCCACCGCCACAATGTCCTTGCGTCCGCCCTTCATTGCCACTACGGTGGGCTCGTTGAGAATGACGCCTTTTCCCTTCATATATACCAATGTGTTGGCCGTGCCAAGGTCTATGCCCAGGCAAGGCAGCAGGTAAGAAAACGAAAACATGAATAACCTCCGCTGTTTAATATCATCATTGTGCCTATATGGGTAGGATTTTATACCTGAATTTTGCCAGTTCGCACTCGGTATGGTATATTGGGGAAAACGGAGGAGAGATATGAACCCCGGTCAGTCGGACGAATACATCCGCCGCGTCAACCTCGCGTGCGATTATATCGACGCCCGCATCGGCTCCTCGCTAACGCTGGAGGAGCTGGCAGCCGTCGCGGGCTTTTCGGAATTCCACTTTCACCGCATATTCGCCGCCATGACGGGGGAGACGCTGTTCAGCTTCATCACGCGGCTTCGTGTGGAGCGCGCGGCGACGCTGCTGTGCACCCGCCCCGACCGGAATGTCACAGGCATCGCGATGGAGTGCGGCTTCTCATCGCACGCGGTGTTTTGCCGTCAGTTTAAGCGGCGCTTCGGATGCGCCCCCTCGGAATTCCGCCAGCGCAACCACGGTCAAGCGGACAGCAGCCTGCGTCAGCTGCTGCGCAACCGCGGGGAAGCGGCGGACTATGCGGCGCGCTACAATGAGGGCATCAAAAACACCGGGAGGTTTGAAAAGATGCCTGAAGTGACGATTGAGAAGATCCCCAAAACCCGACTGGCATACATCCGCTACGTCGGGGCGTACCAGAACGATGGTGCGCTGTTCGAGGGCCTGTACGGGCGGCTGTTTGCGTGGGCCAAGCCGCGCGGCGTGGATACGACCGTCACGTACGTGCTGTACCACGACGATCCGGCGATCACCGAGGAGACGAAGCTGCGCATCAGCGTATGCGTGCCCATCGGAGCGGACATGCAGGTATCCGGCGAGGTGTGTGAAATGGAAGCCTTCGGCGGAACGTACGCCGTCGGCCATTTCGATTTGAAGAACGGCGAGTATGGGGAAGCGTGGGCGTTCATGTACCGCGACTGGCTGCCGGGCAGCGGTTACGCGCCCGCCGGAGAGGTGTGCTTCGAGCGGTATCGGGAGCAGTGCGGCCCCGAAGGAAGCATGCCTGTGGACATCTGCATTCCGCTCGAGGTGCTGTAAAGCGGCAAAACAGTCCGGGGTTCCCCGGGCTGTTTTTGATTGGGCGCGTACTCTCAGCGTCGATGGCGGCGTGATAGTGGCTCCCGCGGCGGCTTCTAAAGCCAATCTGCGTCGCGGTTTCGTCACTGTGCGGAAGGACACGATGGTTTATTCAATATTTACACCACTCCGGAACCTGCTATAATGGACGCATTGGGCAACGAAGGGACAGAACATGGGTGATCTGCTGAGCATACTGTTACATATTTCGCTTCCGATCATGATACTGATTGCGGTCGGCTACGCGTACCAGAAGATATTCAAGAGCGATATCGCTACCTTCGTGAGGATACAGATGTACGTGCTGGTTCCCGCGATGGTGTTTAACCGTGTGATGCACAGCGAGTATACGTGGGAACTGGTACGCAGCGTGACAGCCTATACCGCGCTGCTGATGATAGGGCTGTACATCATCAGCCGGGTTTACAGCGCCATTGCGCGCTTTCCAAAATCGGTGCGCAACGCCAACACCAACCTGATGCTGCTGATAAATACCGGCAATTACGGCTTTCCGCTCATCGACCTGGCGTTCAACGGCGCGCCGGTTGCGACCGCGTCTCAGGTGCTCATCGTGCTGTACCAGAACATTGTTTCTTCCACCATCGGCGTATTTCAGGCGAGCGCAGGCAAGGCGTCGCGCAAGCAGGCATTCCTCAGCATTATCAAAATGCCCGTGCTGTACGCCATCGTGCTTGCCGCCGTGTTCCGGCTCACCTCCGTGACGATACCCGACATCGTACAGATACCGCTGGGCTATCTCGATAACGCTTTCGTGGGTGTAGCGCTGCTGGCGCTGGGTGTGCAGCTGGCGGACGTAAAGCTGACCCGGGGGCTGGGGCGCGTGTTCGTTACGAGCGCTGTCAAGATGATATCTGCGCCGCTGCTGGGCTTTGGCATCGTGCTGCTGCTGGGTATACAGGGGCTGCTGGCGCAGGCGCTGATCATCGGCATTGCCACGCCCACGGCGCTGTTTGCCGCGATGATCGCGCACGAGTTCGACAACGAACCGGGGTATACCGCGCAGGTCATCGTGGTTACCACCGTGCTGTGCACCGTTACGCTGCCCGCGGTGATATATTTTGTGCGTCAGTTCTTCCCGTACGCCTGAAGCGAGGCTATTTTATGCTTTTTGAGACTATCACAGACGCGGCAGCCAACGAAACGCCCGTAAGGGATGCTGTTTTTGAAGCAGAGACCGCGGAGGGACTGGATGCGGGCAAGGCGGAGTTCCAGACCGTGCGCTTTGTGAACTGCCGGTTCGTCTCCTGCAGCTTTACCCATGCCAACTTCTTTGACGTGCGGTTTGAGGACTGCGACTTTTCGAACTGCAGGTTCGGCAAAAGCTACTGGAAGGGCGTCACGATCCGCTCGTGTAAGGGCGCGGGCAGCGATTTTGGTCAGTCTTACTTCAAAGAGGTTTGCATGAAGGAAAGCGGCTTTCCATACGCCAGCTTTGCGGGAACCACCTGGAAGGACTGCGCGCTGGAGGACTGCAATTTCAAAGAGGCGGTGCTGGCGGAAGCGAAGCTGGGCAGGCTGCGGCTGGGCCGCGTGGATTTCAGCCGTGCCGATTTCTACAAAACCCCGCTTAAGGGCATCGACTTTTCGGACTGCGATATCGAAGGGATACTGCTGTCCGATACTTTCGCGGAGCTGCGCGGCGTTGTGATGAACGTATATCAGGCGGCGTCCATCGCCCGACTGCTGGGAATCGAGATCCGATAGCGGCATACGCGCAATCAAAAAGCGCCGGGAGGGCGCTTTTCGTTTACTGCGGTACGGTGTACATGCCGTGCGAGGCCATGTAGTTGTACAGCTTTTCGCCGTGTTCCTGTTCTTCCTTCTGTATGTGGTTTAAAATCTGCCGCACGTTCGCATCGCGGAACTCGAATATGGACGTGTTGTAGGCCGACGACACATACTTTTCGGTGGCAAGCTGATCCTCGCACAGCACCGAGTCGTTCTGGTTTGTCGGGCCGCCCTGTGCCTGCTGCGGTTGCTGCCCTTGCGGTTGCTGCTGCCCGCCGCCCATGCTGGGCAGCTGGCCTGCCAGCAGCTGGTTGATGCTGTCCAGATGCTGCTGCTCCTGCTGGGCGAGCTGTGTCAACAGCTGCTTTAACTGCGCGTCCTGCGCCTGGTTGGCGTAGCTGTTGTATTTCTTGATGCACAGCTCCTCGTTCTTCTTCGCGTCCTGAAGAAGCGACGTCTCTTTCTGATTGAAACTGACCATGAGAAACCTCCTTTTCGTTAAGCTTTTGCACGCAGGAGGAAATTATGCGGATAAACGGAAAATTTTCTGATAAATAGCCCCGTATGTTCGGTGCCGCTGAGCCTTGAAAAAGAGGTGTATTCATGATATTTTCATTCCGCTGGAAGGAGATAGAGCGATGAATATTCGTCAGGAGACACCCGCCGATTACGAGGAGGTGTACGCGCTTGTCAAAGCGGCGTTCGCCACAAGCACCAACGAGGGCGAGTGGGATTATTTAAGCGAGGTGCGGAAGAAGGATAGCTTCATTCCGGAGCTTTCACTGGTCGCGGAGGACGAGGGCGGCGCCCTGCTGGGGCAGATCGTGCTGTACCGCATGGAGATTGCCACGCCCTCCGGCCCCGTCTCTGCGCTGCTGCTTTCGCCCCTCAGCGTGCATCCTGCGCACTTCCGCAGGGGCATCGCCCGCGCACTGATGGCGGAGGCGTTCCGCATTGCCAAGGGCAGGGGTGAGACTGCCGTATTCCTCTGCGGCGAACCGGATTTCTACCACCGTTTCGGGTTCAAGGGCTCGTGGGAATATGGCATATTCCACGTCTCCGACGAAAGCCGCCGCGGCGAGTGGTGCATGGCGCTGGAGCTTGCCCCCGGAGCGCTCTCCGGCGTGCGCGGAACCATCGATATTCAGTAGTGCCATTAGCCCAGCGCGTCCTCAATGAGGACGATAGCTTCCCGCGTTTGCGCATCCTGCGGAAAGCCGGAATACCACGGCTCCGCCTCGGAGGTGCAGCGCGCCTTGAGTATGAGCTCGGGCCGGTACTCGAAGTGCAGGAAGTCGAAGTGCGCCCATTTGCCGCCCCAGATGAAGCCGTGATTCTCCATCGCGTCCACCACGCACTGCGGAAACGCGTCCAGCCGCGCCTGGCCCGCCTCGCGCGAGGACCAGCGCCAATAATCGCCTGAGTGGCTGCAGAAGTCCAGGGCGATGCCGAAGGCGTGCGCGCTCAGCGTACTGGTGCCCGCGATGACGCGGTAGTTGTATGTGCCGTTCAGCGGGAATACGCAGCCATAGACGGAATTGTCCTGACTGGCCAGCGCGGCAACCTCCTGCATCGCGGCTTCGGCGGCGTCCGCCCCCTGCGATGCGAAGGAGTAGCGGCCTGAGACGAGGCCGACGCTGACAAGGTTGCTTTCGATGTCGCGCTGTGTCCCGCCGTACAGCGCGTGCAGCAGGGCATAGCAGCGCACGCGGCCCGGATCGTCGTTTCCCTGCCTCAGCGTTTCCACAGCGCCCAACGGATACGCCATTGCCATCATGTCCTGAACGTCCGCGTTCCATAATTGCTCGTCGAAGCCCTTTTCTCTGCCGTCGTCATACATCACCTCATCGCTGGAGTGCATGACGATATAGACGAGGCCGTCCTCTTCGCGGCGCACACCCGCGATGTCGTCCGGATATGCCAGCATCAGTGCCAGAATATCGCGCTTCATGGAACGGTCGTATTCGAATTCGGCCCGGGCGGAGGCGCGTACGGCGGCGGCGTCCAGCGAAAACCGCCCCGCGAGCGCCAGCAACGCCAGCATGGCGACGAGCGCCGCGAGGAAGCGTTTCATTATGGCTCTCCGCGCAGCCCGTCGCGCTTGGCGATCCAGACGTAGATTACGCCCGCGAAGAACGCGAGGCCGCCGTAGCCCACGGCGGGATAGAGGAAGCGCACCATGTTGGAGAAGCCCAGCTGCCCCGCCAGCAGCGCAAGGCACGCCGCCGCGATGATGAAGTGACTCTTGCGCAGCCGCAGCGTCAGCCGCTCGGACAGCGCGTAGAGGTTGCCCACGGCGGTGGTGTATACCTCCGCCAGCAGTACGATGGCAAACGCAATGCGCAGCACGCCGGAGATCTGCCCTGCGGCTTCCACCATGGGCAGCTCCTTGCCGCCTACGGCCTGCGACTGCGTCAGCACGCAGAAGTAGATGGCCACGAGGCCGAGGCAAAGCCCCGCCGCGCCCAGAAGCGCGCCGCGCAGCAGTGTTTTGGGATTCGGCGTATGTGCACCCATCGCCGTCAGCACGCCGATGGAGATGACGATGTTGTACGAGGCATAGTTTACGGCGGACAGCAGCCAGTGCGGCGTCGCGCCGGGCAGCGACTGGGCGGCGGCGATGTCCTGAGGCGTTAGCGGATCGGACGCGAGGCTGTGGATGGATACGAACAGCACCGCGACAATCAGGAACGGCACGACGTAGCCGATGGCGCGGATGACGCCGCGCGTGCCGGTGAGTACGGTGAGCAGCGTGACCACGGTCATGGCGATGGTGCCCCACGCCGACGCGGCATTGAACTGCTCCGAGAATACCGCGCCCGCGCCTGCGATCATCGCGGAGAGCCCGCCGAAGAGGAACACGGTGATGATGATGTCGATGAAGCTGCCGAGCAGCGGTCCGTTGGTGAAGCGCACGATGGCGACGTGCGAGGGCGCCTGCAGGCTGCGGCCCAGCCTCAGTATGGACCAGCCGATGAAGAAGAACAGCACCGTGGAGACGAGGATACCCCACAGGCCGTTAAGGCCGTACGCGTCGAAGAAGCGCAGCACCTCCTGACCGGACGCGAAACCCGCGCCTACTACCGTGCCGATGTACGCCGACGCGATCTGAAATACGCTGAAACCCTTCTTCTCCATGGCACCCCGTCCCGGCTTTTTATACTATACTATGACGGTGCGCGGGCGAATATGGCGGCGTCCGGTGTACACGGGGAATTCGTCGTGGTACAATCGGAGCAGAGGTGTGCAATGGAGCTGAAGACATTTGGCGTCAAACAGGGCGGGCTGAAGTATTTCGACCGGGAGGGGGCTTACGTCGTCGCGGTGAAGGACGGCAGGCTGGCCGCGGTAGAGGTGCGCGGCAAAGGCTGCTTTCTGCCGGGCGGGGGGATCATCGGCGCGGAAACCCACGCGCAGTGCATCGCGCGCGAATGTCTGGAGGAAACGGGCTGCGGCGTGCGCGTCGGGCGGTACATCGGCAGCGCGCAGGAGTACAAGGAAAACGAGGTGTACGGCCATTTCCACCCCATACAGCATTTTTACGAGGGCGAGCTGTTGAATCAGGTGAAGCTGCCCATCGAGGCGGATCATACGCTGCGGTATATTCCGCTGGAGAATGTGAAGACGCCGCTGTTTCTGCCGCTGCAGATCTGGGCGGTGCGACGTCTGCTGGACAGTGGGACAAGATAGAATAACCGGCATAAATATAAATCGTGCTCCGCAGCATTGCGGAGTTTTTTGTTGCAAACGCAACATACAATTACGCCATGATACGGTATGCTGACTCCATCAAACGAGTTTTGGAGGAGATGGAAATGTCCAATATGTTTTGCTTTCAATGCGAGCAGGCGGCGGGCGGCAAGGGCTGCACGATAGGCGGCGTCTGCGGCAAGAAGGCCCCCACTTCGAATTTCCAGGACGCGCTGACGGGCGCATTGGTCGGGCTGGCACGGGCGGCGCAGGGCAAGCCTGCGGACGAGGCGGTGTCGCAGGTGGTGCTGGAAGGGCTGTTTACCACGGTCACCAATGTCAGCTTCGACGACGAGGCCATTCAGGCGCAGACGGAGAAGACGCGGCGGCTGCGGGAGAAGCTGGACGCAGACGCGCGGGAAATGGATATGGGGGAGTTGTGGGGCGCGGACGAGGATGTGCGCTCCTTAAAGTCGCTCGTGCTGTTCGGCATCCGCGGCATGGCGGCATACGCCTACCACGCGCGCGTGCTGGGCTTCCGCGACGCGGAGGTGGACGCTTTTCTGCTGAAGGCGCTGCGCGCGCTGGGCGAGGAAGCGGGCGCGGACGCGCTGCTGGCGCTTGTGCTGGAGACGGGCCGCGTGAACCTTGCGTGCATGGCGCTGCTGGACAAGGCCAATACCGAAACCTACGGTACACCCGCGCCCACCAAGGTGCCGATGACCATCGAGGCGGGGCCGTTCATCGTGGTGTCGGGCCACGACCTGTACGATCTGCACCGGCTGCTGGAGCAGACGGCGGGCAAGGGCGTCAACGTGTACACGCACGGAGAGATGCTGCCCGCACACGCGTACCCGAAGCTGAAAGCCTACCCACAGCTGAAAGGCAACTTCGGCACGGCCTGGCAGAACCAGCAGAAGGAGTTCGCGGACATCCCCGGGCCGGTGCTGTTCACCACCAACTGCATCATGCCCGTGAAGGAAAGCTACGCCGACCGCATCTTTACGACGGAGGTGGTGGCGTACCCCGGCATGGTACACATCGGCGAGAAAAAGGACTTCACGCCGGTCATCGAGAAGGCGCTCATTCTGGGAGGTTACGCCGAGGAGCATCGCATGACGGGCATCAACGGCGGCGATACCCTGACCACGGGCTTTGGGCACGGCACAGTGCTCTCCGTAGCGGACAAGGTGGTGGACGCGGTGAAGTCGGGCGCGCTGCGGCACATCTTCCTCGTGGGCGGCTGCGACGGCGCGAAACCGGGGCGCAACTATTACACCGAGTTTGTGCGCCAGACGCCCGCCGATACGGCGGTGCTGACGCTCGCGTGCGGCAAATACCGCTTCAACGACATGGATCTCGGCACGGTGGCAGGGCTGCCGCGCATCATGGACATGGGTCAGTGCAACGACGCGTACAGCGCCATCCGCGTGGCGTCGGCGCTGGCGGAGGTCTTCGGCTGCGGCGTCAACGATCTGCCGCTGTCGCTGGTGCTGTCGTGGTACGAGCAGAAGGCGGTCTGCATACTGCTGACCCTGCTCGCGCTGGGCATCAAAAACATACTCATCGGGCCTTCGCTGCCCGCGTTCCTGTCGCCGAACGTGCTGACAGCGCTCGTGGAGCAGTACGGCCTCACGCCCATCTCCACGCCGGAAGCGGATCTGGAGAGGCTGCTGGGATAGGCCCATTCATGCGTTTGTGACGGAGATTGGGGAGATAGATAGAAGAGGGGGCTGTCCCAAAAGGGCAGCCCTCTTCCGGCAGCGAGCCGGACTGAGGAAAAATGCCGCAAATGTCATCTGAGCTCAAACCGGCTTGAGCGCGAAAGCACTCCGCGCCTTTAGAACATCACCGAAAAGGTTCAGGTCATATAAGCCTCCCTTGCCTAAAGGGAGGGGGACCGCCATAGGCGGTGGAGGGATTTATGCAGCGCTCAGTGAAAAGCGAATATCCCCCAGTCCGGGTACTAAATCACAGATTTAGTATCCGGACAGCCCCCCTTTAGGCAAGGGAGGCCTGTTCACACGGTCATACCGCGAAGTCTTTTTTGCGGTAGACGGCGTAGGTGACGCCCGCGCAGACCGCCATGACGGCGAGGCAGATTAGGGCATTGACGGCGTCGATGCCGTCCACCACGAGTTTGTTGGGGATGAAGTAGTTGATGGGCGATATCCACTTCAGGAAGTCCAGCACGCCAATCATCGCGGGAATGCTGCCAAGGATGTACAGCAGAAAGAACATGCCTACCGCCAGCGACGCTGCGTGCCGGGCCTTCTTTAGGAACACGGATACCGCGAAGCCGATAAACAGGTATGTGAACCCGGCAATCATCGTGCCTGCCAGCACCGTCTTCATCGGCGTGACGAGATCGATCAGCGCCAGCTCCTCCGGCTTCACGCCGAACCCCGCGAGCACCGAAGCGATGCCCAGCGCGGCGAAAAACACCAGATAAGACACGCACGCCGTAGCGAGCTTGGCGGACACGATCTGCGTGCGCTTGCGCGGCTGCGCATAAAGGAACTCAATCGTGCCCTCGCCCTCTTCGCGCGAAAGCGCGGTGAATCCCAGCGTCGCGCCGTAGATGCAGGCGGTCATCGCGACGAACTGGAACATGTACGCGAAGTACTGCGGCAACTCACGGATGTCCTGATCTTCCATGTGCAGCGCCGCAACCAGCTCCTCCGGCAGCGAAGCCAGCTTGGCGTTCATCAGCGCCAGCATATCGGATTGCATCATGCTGGGATACAGCGCTGTAATCAGGGCGGAAACCGCAGCTGTCACGCAGGCCCAGATGAGCAGCGACTTAAAATTTCGCCTGAAGTCCATCTTGAACTGATTCATTTCCGCACCTCCGTATTGTAGTAGGACATGAATATGTCCGAGAGCTTTTCGTCCTCCACGAGGAAATCCTTCGCGTCCATGGCGGAGAGCAGCGAGAGCAGCGCGCGCATGTCCGCCGATTTCCACGTGAACACCACGCTGTTCTCCGTCCGGGAGACCACCTTGATATCCGTGCCGGGGTTCTCCGGCAGGCTGCCGCCGGTAACCGTTACCTTCTTACCCTGCGCCGCGGCCATTTCCCGAATCTCGCGGATGTCTACTATTTTTCCCTCGCGGATAATCGCCACGCGGTCGCACAGCGACTGCACCTCGTCGAGGTTGTGGCTGGAGAGAAACACCGTGCAGCCCTTGGCCTGCTGCTCCCGCAGTGCGGTAAAGAGCGTCTGCCGCATCAGCGGATCGAGCCCGTTCGTCGGCTCGTCGAGTATCAGCAGCTTCGGGCGGCTCTGCATCGCGGCGGCCAGAGCCACCTTCTTTTTGTTACCGGAGGAAAGCTGACCTACCTTCTTCTTTGTCTCCAGCTCGAAGCGGTCTATCCACTCCTGCGTATCCGCGCCGCCCTTGTGGAAGCGCGCCGCGTAGTCCAGCAGATCGCGCACGGTGAGATCCTCGTAGAAGCGGATCTCGCTGGGTACGTATCCTGTCTGCGCTTTAATGCGTTCCGAAGCGGACACGCAGTCCAGCCCCAGCACCTGCGCGCTGCCCCCGGAGGGGAATATGAAGTTCAGCAGTGTCTTAATCGTCGTCGATTTCCCCGCGCCGTTGGGGCCGATGAAGCCGTATATCTCCCCTTCGCTGACGGAGATACTCACATCGTCTATGCCGCGGTTCTTTCCGTAAGCCTTGGTCAGCCCTTTTGTTTCAATCACAGTCAATGTAATCCCCTCCTAATACTTTTTAAACAGTATAAATGTTTACAACTTTTCAGCGTATCTCGTCTTAAAATCCATGGCTTCTGTGCGGGCTTCACGTCTTGATAGTATCCTCATGCGAGGAAGTCCTTTCTTCGATAGGCTGAGAATGCGGTTGCGGTGCATGCAGCGTACAAAATAAAGCAGAAGAACACCTTTAATCCACTTATACCATTCATAATCACGTCACGAGGCACGAACCAATTAATTGGTGAGACCCATATAAGAAACGGGACAACGCCTAGCGCCGATATAAACCCCATTATGTATGTACCGAAGAAAAGCCCGACAGCAAGTGAACCCGCGTTCCTGGCGCTCTGAAGGAACGCAGACAGTGCAAACCCAAGGAACAGGTATGCGTATCCCGCAATCATTCCGCCCAGCAGCACTGTCTCGCTCTGCTGTATCAAGTCGGCGAGCGGCAGATCAGCAGGCCGCACTATTATACAGATTGCCATGCCCGCCAAGCCGACAACAACGAAAAATACGAGGTATTGCGTACAAACTGCCGCAAGTTTCATAACAGCTATACGCGCGCGCGTCACTGGTTTTGCGAACAGGAACTCTATTGTTCCCTCACTTTCTTCGCGGGAAAGCGCACTCGCTCCGAGCAGTGCCCCCCATATGCACTGCGCCATCAGCACGAACTGGTACATGTTGGCGAAGTACTGGGGAAGCTGCCTGATATCCTGACCCGACACATGAAACATATCCACAAGTTCCTTGGGCAGCATCGCTATCTTTGCGTTCATCATATCCATGAAATCCGACCTCATCATCGCCGGGTACATTGCTATGATAAGGGAGAGGGTGAAGCCTGTCGTAAACGTCCAAATGAGTAATGCTTTGAGTCCCCTTCTCAATTCCATCTTATATATGTTCATAACGCTCCTATCTTCAGCGGTAGTAGGACATGAACACATCTGAGATATTCACATCCTCTACGAGAAAATCGTGCAAATCCATGCCCGCAATCATCATAGCGAGCTTTTTCATATCACCTGTATATGTGAACACCGCCTCGCCCCTGCTCCGAGAGACGGGCGTTATCGCCTCGCCTTTTACATCTGGCATGTTCGCCCCGCGCAATGTTACCTTCCTTACCTGCTTCAACCCGTGTACATCGCGCACATCCACAATTTGTCCTTCACGGATTATAGCGGCGCGTGAGCAAAGTGACTGAACCTCGTCAAGGTTATGGCTCGACAGGAACACCGACGCGCCTTTTTCGTGCGATTCTTGGAGCACCTCAAACAGCACGCTGCGCATAAGCGGATCGAGTCCGCTTGTAGGTTCATCCAGTATGAGCAGCCTCGGACGCGGGGACAGTGCAGCAACAAGCGCCGCCTTCTTTTTATTGCCCGATGAGAGCGAGCCCATCTTCTTGTTTGGCTCAAGACAAAATTTTTCAATAAGCTGCGTCGTATATTCTCTGTCCGCGTTTTCATAGAAGCTGTCCGAATATACAAGCATCTGCGCTATGGTAAGATCTTTGTAGAAATTGACTTCGGCGGGCACGTAACAAACTTTACGCTTGATCAGGTGTGAATCCCTGACGCAGTCCATTCCGAGTAGCTTTGCGCTGCCCGATGTCGGGAACAGGAAACCCAGCAGCAGCCTTATCATCGTCGATTTCCCCGCGCCGTTGGGGCCGATGAAGCCGTATATCTCCCCTTCACTCACGGAGATGCTGATGCCTTCAATGCCCCGGTTTTTGCCGTAGTACTTGGTCAGGCCCTTGGTTTCAATGGCAGTCAATGCGATCCCTCCTCAATATTTTTTATATAGTATAAAAGTGGACAACTTCAGCGTACCCCATATCAAGCCCATATAGCAGAATGTAATCAGTACCGCCCAATTTGTAATCAAGCTCACCAGTATCAGCACGAACGGCGAGAGCGTGACCGCTGCAAATCCCGTAATGGCCATCGCCTTTTGCAGCACCATCCGTTCAAGCTCATCGCTTGCCGCGTCGTTGTCCTTTTTCAGCCAGCGGTACATCACCCACATTGCAAAAGGAAGCACCACAAACCCGATGCAGCCCACTGTGCGCAATAATGATCGCCATGCCGGGTGGGGAAGGTAATCTCCTATAACGAACAGCGCAGCCATCACAAATTCTCCTATCGCGATGATATAGATCAGGTATAACTTTCTGAGATTATTTCGCTTCATCTTCCTCACCATCCTCAAAGATAAATATTTCCTCAATCGCCCGGTCGAATACCTTGGAGAGCGCGTGCGCGAGGCCGATGGACGGGTCGTATTTGCCCGTTTCGATGGCGTTGATGGCCTGCCGCGATACGCCTGTCCGTGCCGCCAGTTCTGCCTGTGTCAGCTCCATTGCCTCGCGCATCACGCGTACGCGGTTTTTCATGGCTGTCGCCTCTCTTGTGTAAGGTTTACTTTACATACAGCATAGCAATTATATCGGCGGTTGTCAAGTATACCTTACATCTGACGGTAAAAATTTTGGCGGAAATCGTCACGCGCGCGCATTGTAATAGACTTCCACCGCCACGGTGGTGGAGGCCGTTACCAGCAGCCGCGCATATTTCATTACCGGGGTGAGAGAGGTCAGGTTGTTGTTGCCCGCGATGACGGTGGTAGGCCCGGCGATGGTGATGTAATAATCGTTGGAATCCGTCGGCGCGGCCTGTAGTGTGACGCCAATGGAGGAAGATGCACTTTTGTTGCGAATGAAGAAGCTGTTCTGGCGGTACGGCCCCACCTCCTTGGTCATCAGATAATTGCTGCCGGATACCACATTGGTGGAGACATCGTCCTCAATGAAGTTGCAGCTGTACACCTGTACCGAATCCTGCGCACCTGAGAGGTTGCGGATATCGAGGTCGCTGGCAGAGACGAGTACCGAATCTGTCGCGGCGGAAAGAGGGCGAATATCGAGATCGGTAGCCGTTACGGGTACCCCGCCGAGGGGGGAGAGAATAAGCCTGCCGTCTGTATCGACGGCAATGTCATAAACGGTAGTGTCGTTATAGAGCCCGGATATCAGCGTCTTAAGCTCGCTGGCAGTGTCATTGAATACGAGATAGTTCATGATCCCTCCTTAAGCCTGCGCGAAGAAGTAGACGGTGGCGGTGGCGAGCGCCAGCGCCGACATCCGTACGCGCGCGTATTGCGTGAGCTTGCTGGGAGTCAGCAGTACCTTGCCGTAGGCGATAAGAACAAAGGAGGAGCCGTCCGTCTCGTAGTAGTCGTCGCTGTCAACGGGCGCAATCTCCAGTGAAACCGTCACGGCGACGCCGCCGTTGATCACGAGGTAGCTGACGCTCTCGTACGCGCTGATGTCCTTCGTCAGAAAGGTGCGCGTGCCCGGCACAAGTAAGGAGCCCGACTCGGAGTCCTCTGCTGTGGCGCTGCTGTGCAGCTTCAGCGAGTCCTGCCCGCCCGACAGGTTCCGAATGTCCACATCGCTGCCGGTAATCAGCGCGGAATCCGTTGCGGCGGAGAGGCTGCGGATAGTAAGATCGGCGGCTGTGACAGACAGCGCCGTGGGTGAGGTCACCATTGCGCGGCCCGCCTGGTCTACGGCGACAGGCACAGCCTGCGCTTCTGCGCGTCCCCAGCCGAGCATGTGCAGGTGGCTGCCCTGCCCGGTGAAAATATATTGGTTAATATGCCATCCCTCCTCTGACAGTATCAGTGTATGATATCTGTATAGGCTGTGTGATAGCCGGAATATCAAAAAAGCAGGGACTGTTCCCTGCTTTGATGGCCGTCAGCCCCTTCAGCGCCATGCCGCGTCGATGATTTCACCGGAGGCAGTCAGGCGGATATCGTACACGCTTTCCGTATTATTGAATTCAAAGTGCACATTCCATTCCTTTCGGATGACATCAAACCAGCAGGACTCGGCGGCGAGCGTGTAGCCTTCGGGAAGCAGTGCTTCACCGAGAGAAAGCGCCTCCAAACCGGTGATGTCGCTCCCCGGCGGAGCGGTCTGCAAGTTGGCGGGATCCTCTCCGCCCTCCACACAGTAGTAATCGACCAGCGCCTGAAAGTCGTCCTCGAAGCCTGCGTCGGCACGCAGCTTCATCCGCGTGATCCACGAATCCGCGCCGGACGCTGTTTCCACGTCCATCACGACCTCCACAGTATTTTCATCCACGAGCGACTTCCAGCCGAAGCCGCTTCCATCCGCATCGCGCTCACCGAAGAACAGGGCCCCGCCGTCTGCGGTCAGCTCGATCATCGGCTGGAACGGGTAGATGAGCGAGTACGCGCTCTGCTTGGCGGCGGTGTGCGCCACATTGTCGATGTCGTACTCGGCGATGATGCCTTCGTCCGCGCAGATGGGCAGTATGTACCGCCCGCCCGGTTTCAGCGAAAACTCGCTGTCCGCAAGACAGCCGCCGTAGAGCACCTGCTCCACCGTGAAGGTATCCCCTTCGGATACGTCAAGCGAGGTATAGTAGATTTTATCGAGGCGCAGCGTGAAAAGCGCGCTATGCGTATGGTCGAAATAGTCGAGAAAGCGCACGTCCTCCACGGTGACGCCGGCGACAAGCGCGCTGCGCTTCAGCATTTCTTCCGAGAACGCGATAACGCACATCTGCGCCGTCTGGTCGGGCACGCCGGGGTAATTTCCGTCGCCGGTGTACGCGAACTTCAGGCTGCTGTAATCCACCGGGCTGCCGTCCAGTGTGAGCGGCGGCAGCTGTGTGGGCTGCGCGGAGGCGCTGCCTTCCGGCGTCGCGATGGCCACAGGAACGGACGGCAATTCCGCCGCGGGCGCAAGCAGCCCCGGCAGCGCGAATAGGACAAAGGCCGCGCAGGCCGCTGCCGCAAGCCCTGCTGCCACGACGCGTACGGTGCGCGCACGCTTCCTCCTGCGCCGGAGACATTCCATCGTATCCGCCTCGAAGCCCTCGCCCGGTCGGATGTATTCCATCGCCTGCCTGTATTTTTGCTCATTCATCGTTTTCTTCCAGCCTTTCGCGCAACTGGCGCTTGCCTCTGTCGAGCCATGTGCCCACTGTGGAGGGGTTCGTGCTCAGCATTACCGCAATTTCACGCAGCGAGTAGCCCGCGAAATAGTGCAGGTATACCGGCAGCCGGTATTTCTCCTCCAGCGAGAGCGCTGCACGAAGCAGCCCGCCTTCCTCCTCGGGCATCGCGGGCAATTCCTCCGTCAGCGGAACGCGGCGGCGTATCCACGCCGAACGCAGAAAATCGCGGCTTTTGTTGACGGTGACGCGCAGCAGCCATGCTTTTTCGTGCGCCGCGTCCATAAACGCCGGGGCCTTGCGCAGGCAGGCATAGAACACCTCCTGCGCGATATCCTGCGCGTCGTGCACGTTTTTGACGTACGCGAAAGCCACCCGGACGATATCCGTCGCATGTTTCTGCACGATTCGCTGCATTTCCGTTTCACTGTTCAACCGTTGCATCAGCGCCTTTCACCCATAAAACGATACAGAAGGCGGATTTTTCTCACACCCGTCCGATATTTGAAAAAAAGCTTCCCGAGAGAAGCCTTTCCTGTTGGTTTTACCACAGCGCAGCGGCTTGGCAATGAGCCGCTCTCAGCGTATTCTGTCCAGCGGAAGCCACATGAAGTACTCGTCCGCATAAGTGCCGTCGGAATACTTGAAGCCGCGCTTATACATGCCCGTGGTCTCGAAGCCGAGGCTTTCGTAGAGCGCGACGGCCGCGTGGTTGCTGGCCACCACGTCCAGTTCCGCCTGCTCGAAACCCGCCCCTTTGCACCAGCGCAGCGCTTCCGTCATCATCAGGCGGCCGAGGCCCTGCCGCCAGTACGGCTGACGCACCGCGACAGCCATCAGCGCCCGGTGGCGGAACCGTGAGAGGTTGCGCACGGCATGGGCGTTGGCGGTCGCGGCGACGGCCCCATCCGCTTCGGCGACGAGAAATAACGACAGCGGGTCGTCCTGCCTTCCGAGGAGGTAAGCACGTTCCTGCTCCTCCGTCATGGTGAATTCGCCCGGTTCCCGCGCAAGCCCGCGCGATTCGGTATCGGCAGCGCGAACGAAAGCAACCAGCGCTTTCGCGTCCTCCGGCACGGCACTGCGCAGCAGCACGGTGCGCCCGTCGCGCAGCAGTACGGTTTTCGGTGAAAATATCATAAGCCCCCCTATTTCAGCGTTTTCGCGCGTGCAGTATGCGCACGGTCAGCCAGACTATCATGATGAACGCCGCTGCGTAGCCCAATATGCCCAGCAGCGGGATGCCCAGCAGGCGCGGCGTCATATCGGTGGTGCACAGTATGCTGGATCCGATAACGAGGCAGCCCGCCAGCATTCCCACGACCACACGGTTGATAATGCGCTCAAAGCGCGATAGCGTCGGGCCGGATCCCACGACTTCAATGTTGAGCTTGCTTTGCCCCCGCGCAGCCGCGCGCAGCACGTCGGACAGCTGCACGGGGATATCCATCGCCCTGCGCCCAAACGTGCGCAGTACGCGTCCGCTGTGCTTCAGCGCGTGCTCGACATCCTCCTGCCACGCGTCCGCGGCGCGGGCAGCGACGATCGACATGAAGCTGGTTTCGGGATCCACCTTGGACAGCACGCCTTCCAGCGTCATCACACCGCGCGCCAGCATCGTGATGCCGGGCGGCATATGGATGCCGCTTTCGTCGGCGATGCGCAGCAGCTCCATCAACAGCATGCCCGCATCCACCTCGCCAAGGTCCATCGTGCCGTAGCGGGACAGCATGCTGCCGATGCCGTCCTGAAGCCGGTTGCGGTCCATCTCTGTTCCGCCGCTGCCCAGCGCCGCCACCACGTCGGTGAGCGCGTACGCGTCATTATCCGCGGCGGCGGATACGGCCTCGCGGAACAGCTGGCGGTGCCGGGCGGAGAGCCGCCCCACCATGCCAAGGTCCAGCCAGACGATTTTGCCGCCCCGCAGGCGGATATTTCCCGGGTGAGGATCGGCGTGGAATAAGCCGTCCTCCACGACCTGCTTTAAATAGTTGGCGCCGATTTTAACGGCAACTTCCTTTGTATCGTAACCACCGGCCTGGAGTGCCGCAGCGTCATCCACCGCGATACCCTCCACCATCTCCATCACAAGCACGCGGCGTGTCGTGAGGGCGCTTTCGACGGCAGGGAAAGCAACGTAGCGCACATCGGCGTTGCGGTCCGCGAACTCGCGGATATGTTCCGCTTCGACGAGAAAATCCATCTCCTGCTGCGCCGCGGCCCACATCTCGTCTACCGCCGCGTCCAGATCGACAACCTTGCCGGTGCGCGCCGCGATGCGCAGCAGCCCGGAAATGCGATGCAGCAGCCGCGCGTCCTGCGCCATGGTTTCGTAGATGCCGGGACGCTGCACCTTGACGACCACCGCCCGGTCGTCCTTCAGCACCGCCCGGTGCACCTGCGCGATGGAAGCGGACCCGAAGGGCGCCTCTTTGAGCTCCACGAAGAAATCCTCCGGCGGCGCGCCATACTCCTCCTCCAAAACGCGGCGCACTTCCGAAAAGGCCATCGGTCGCACGTCGCCGCGCAGCTTGGTCAGCTCCTCGCAGTACTCCGCGGGGATGATGTCGGGCCGCATGGAGAGGATTTGGCCGAACTTAACAAAAGTAGGCCCCAGCTCTTCCAGCACCGCGCGCAGCTTTTCCGGAGTCAGGTTGCGCGCGGCGCCACAGCGCGCCAGTACCCGCAGTATTTCCCGGAGCCGTGAACGGCTATTCTTTGCCGGCATTGCGCGCTTCCACCTCGGCCAGCTTGGCCTTCAGCGCCGCGATGTCCTCCGCGCTCAGATCTCCGAGGTTGTCGATAACCGCCTCCACGGCAAGCTTGCTGCCCGCTACCTTGTCCTTCACCTTTTCGCGCGCCTTATGCTTCAGCTCCTCATTGAGCGCCTTGCCCTGCTCTACGGTGATCTCACCTTTTTTGATGAGCTTCTCGACCAGCTCCTCCGCCTTTTCGGCGGTCATCGCCATCGCGCCTACGCCTGCCAGCCAGATTTTCCTGAACTCCTCGCTCAGATCGGTTCCCATGGTCCGTTCTCCTTTCACGGCATTGCCGTTACCCGGATTATACCATAGGAGGCCGCGCATCCCAACAGACGTTTTCACGCGAAACCGCGCGGAATCCGGCGAATGTAAATATTTCTCGGATGATATTGCGCTGGAGATTTTTGTGATATATTGTGATAAAAAGGGGGTGCTGGTATGTCAGACTGTCCTAGTTGCGGCAATCCGCTGATCTCCGGCGCGCGTTTCTGCAACGCCTGCGGTGCGCCATTGGCGTATGCGCAGCCGGATGTTGTTCAGTGTCCGCGCTGCGGCTCCGTCCGGAGACCCGGCGCGCGTTTCTGCAATGTCTGCGGCGCGGTTTTTCCAGCCCCGCAGCAGTTCGAGGAATCGAACCGGCGGTGTGCGCGCTGCGGCAGTCCGTGGATAGCGGGTGCGCGTTTCTGCAATGTGTGCGGCGCGTCCGAAAATGAACGGCAGGCACCCAATGTGCCGCAGGCAAAGCGGGCGCTGGAATTGAAACGCAAGCACGGGGTTGCGGCGCTTGTCATGATTTGGCTGGCGCTGCTTCTGACGGCTGCGTTTATCGTGCTGCTGCTGCAGCTCGTGGGCAATGCGCTGTTCGACAGCTGGGCGCGCTTTGCACGGAAGACGCTGCCCGCCGTGCTGCTGATTGCCGTGCCGGTTCTTTTGGCGATATTGACAGCGGCGTGGGGCGCTTCGCGAGTGCGCGGCATGAAAGCGGCGGGAATGACTGCGGAGCAATATAAGCGCGCGCTGGAGGCTGCGGCGATACTGCCGCAGGCGGCGGCGAGTTCCCCGCAGCCCGGCGTTCCGGCAGGCAAGAAGCCAATGACGCAAAGCGCGATGGTTGTATTGCTGTCGGTGATGCTGGCAGTCAGCGTGGGCATATCCGTCTGGATAGGACCGGAAGGGCTGAGCGCGGATTTTGGCACGCAGAGCGCAATGGGCGAAGACAGCGGCGCGGGTACCGGAGGCCGCCTGAGCGGACGCTGGGAGGGGCAGGTGATTCCCAACACCACCGACAACCACGGCGTTACGCTCGTGCAGGGAGACTCGGTGGCCATCGTGTTCCGCGGCGACAAGGCGTACTGGGGCTCGTCAATGATGGACGACCAGTATCTCATCGAAGTGTGCGAAGCGGGCAACGGCGCGATCACGACCTACAGCGTCGGCAGCGGAACGATCACCTTTTCGGGCAGCGGTACCAGCATGACATACGATTTTGACGGTACAACAATCTATATCGGGGAGTATGAAGTCCGGCGCGTTGACTGACAGCGAAAGGAGCGGCATGGAAGCGATTAAGACATTTCCCGACGGTTCTGTCCTCGAATACGACAGGGGCAAGTTTGACGAGTGGTGCGTGTATCTCACGGGCCCGGATGTGCCTCGCCATCCGCCGCGCGATATGGATTACTTCGCACAGCTGAAGGAATTTTCAAGGCTGTACGGTCTGGAGGAGGTGTACCGTGACTATGAACGCGTATACCGACTGACCGGCAGGGCGGTGGAAGCGAGCGCGCTGAAGGAGATCTCCCGGATTGCCGCTACGTACGGGGGTGACGCCACAACGGTGGATATACTGCTGACGGTGCTCTATCTTGCGATGATCGCGGAGGAACGCAAGGAGCACACCCGGCTTGGCAAGCGCATTAAGCGCCTTGGCATCCACCGGCTGCTGCTGGAGGACGCGGACGCGGGAACGGCGGCCAACTTCATGCGGGGTATGGGCTGGCGCGAAATCGACAGGCTCTGTCAGGAGCGCGGCTTCTAGAGAAAATGAATGCGAATCCGGTGCATGTGACAGTCAGGCACCAGCGTCCTTTGCTTTGCGGATGGTTTGGGCGTAAAAGCATATATTCATGATTGACAAAGCTTTAAGATGTGGGAATAATGTGCATATATTCATTCGTGTCTACGAAAGGAAGTAGTCTGGCATGCCGCTGCTTTATTACGTGCAGACATCATTAACGGGCCTGGCTATTATATTGCTTATTTTTTTCCGTCTGGGCACGAGTGATCCTTACATGGGCGCCTCGCAGAAGGTTTTCAAGGCGCTGATATTCTCCAATATGGCGCTGCTCCTGCTGGAAATGCTGCTGAATATATTCACCGGCGTTTCATCGGCGGCAGCCCGCGCGATTCTTCCCCCTGTGGTGTGTTTCTTTTTTATAATGAATCCCGTGCCGGAGGCACTTTGGGTGCTCTATCTGGACGCTACCATACGGCGCGGCGAAAAGCGGCTGCGCCGCAGATTTCTTGCCGTATTACTGCTTCCGGTTGCCGCCAACGCTGTGCTGGCCTTTGCCAGCCTTTCAAATGGATATGTATTTGCAATCGATGCACAGAACGTATATCATCGGGGTCCGTTCTTCTGGCTCATGCCGCTGATTTGCTACAGCTACGTGATCTACTACATTTTCCTGATGGTGGTTAAGCGGAAGTACATACTGAAACACGAGTTCTCGTCCCTGCTGATTGCCGTAGCGCCCACGCTGGCGGCGGGTCTGCTGCAAAGCTTTTTCTATGGCATCAGCGTGCTGTGGCTGTCGCTCTCCTTTTCCCTGCTGATCGTCTATTTGAATCTGCAGAGCTCCAAGGTGAACACGGATCACCTGACAGGCCTTGCAAATCGCCGCTGGTTCGATGTGAGGCTGAGGAGCCTGTCCAGACGCCAGAAACGGATCGGCGGCATCATGATAGACATCGATAGTTTTAAGGAAATCAATGATGAGTATGGCCATGTCGTGGGGGACAGCGTGCTGGAGAGTGTGGGCGCGCTGCTGAAGCGGAGTCTGCGCAAGGGCGATTTTGTGGCGCGTGTGGGCGGGGATGAATTCGCGGTGCTGTTGGATGTGCAGGATATGGAGGAACTCGCGAATGCCGTAAGCAGGCTGCGGGAGAGCGTGGCACATTTCAACACCGAGCGCAGGTTTCCTTTTCCACTGCATCTCAGTGTGGGGTACGACGTGTGGGATACCAATACGGAGGAGACGCAGGAACAGTTTTATCACCGGATAGACACGCGGATGTACGAAGCCAAGCGGGGTGCGGCCATGCTGCCGGAAATTCCGATGTAATATCCATCATGGCGAGATATCTGCAAGCGCGCACAGATCGTTGCAAAGCTCCGACCACAGCCGGAAAGATTCTGCCAGTGTTTCCGAATGTGCGCCCAACTCCACCGTGCGCTGCATGCGTGCCGCGCAGTCCGCGGGCTGCAGCGCAAAGTCCGCGACGAGCGCCGCGCTGCGCTTGCGGCTGGGGAAGAAGCGGCGGTTTACCGCAAACAGCATCTGCAGAAAGCTATCCAGCGCGAGATCCAGCGTTGCGTGGTAGAACAGCACATCGCCGCGCGCTACAGCCCTGCCGAAATCCTCTTCATCGCATATACTGCCGATATGACGGGCAATCATTTTTCGCGCAAGTAGTTCCGGGTAATCGCGGAGCCGATTCTGAAGATCGCTGAGGTAGCCATCCCTCTCGAAGTATACGTGCATATCCAGTACCGAGGCACAGCGTCCCACGGGATAAAAGCAATTGCCTTCCCTTTCCAGCCTTTCACCGCGCAGTATGGACTCGACGGAGTTCGTGAAGGCAGCGGCGGTAAAAAACATCAGACAGATATCCAGCCCGCCCACATCCAGATAGTCCGTCAGGCCCCAAAAAGGGCCTTCCAGTTCGCCCTGGCTGAGTATTTTGTGCGGGGAGAGCGCTTTGATGCGGGCTTCCGGTGTCGGAATAACATCGCAAAATATAAATACATCAATATCGCTGCCGTCCGCCGGAAGTGCGCTGCCTCCGGTTTTTCCAATGGCGCGGATTTCTTTCAGCGCGGACAGCTGCCGGAGGATGCCGCTGAACTGTTCTGCGGTTGAATTGCTCATTTGAACTCTCCCTGATGATATTCCCATTATTATATCATATATCCGCTGCCCTAAAGCTCTTGCTGCGGGTGTTTTGTCGAGCCATTGTTATTCCTGCTGCGGTATATAAGCTCCGGAGAATCGGCTCCAGATTCGGAAACATGCCCGGCGGATATCCGCCGGGCATGATGATGGATGGTGCTTAACAATTTTTCTGGGTGCGCGTGATACTTGACTTCAATACTTGCCAAACTCGTTGTCGGTCAGGCTAATGTGTGCGGGTTCTCTTGAGCTCTTCACTGCAGCCGCCGGCTTTGGGGAGGCGTGCGTGTCTGGCGTCATTTTGATCGGCGCGCTTTCAGCCCTCAGCCTGAACTGGCTAACCATCTTTTTAAGCAGCTCCGCCTGACCGGACAGTTCCTCGGAGGTAGCCGCCGCTTCCTCGGCGGTTGCGGAGTTGCTCTGTATCACCTGTGACATCTGCTCTATACTCCGGTTGACTTCATTGATAGCGACGGCCTGCTGACCGGAGGCTGCGGCAATTTCGCCCACAAGCTTTACCGCGGTCTCGACGCTTTCTACGATAGCTTTTAATGCGCCTGCCGTCTTGTCGGCTATGCGCGTACCTGCCTCTGTCTTTTTGATGGAACCCTCGATGAGTTCTGTGGTTTCCCTGGCTGCGCCCGCACTTCTGGCTGCAAGATTACGCACTTCCTCTGCCACCACCGCAAACCCTTTGCCATGGATGCCCGCGCGGGCAGCCTCCACCGCGGCGTTGAGTGCCAGAATATTCGTCTGGAACGCGATGTCATCGATCACCTTGATGATCTTGCTGATGCTGCCAGACGACTCGCTGATGTCCTGCATAGCCTGCTGCAGTTCCTTCATCTGGTCGTTGCCCTGTGCCGCGCTGGCCTTAGCCTCGGCGGACATCTTGTTGGCCTCATGTGCGCTTTCTGCATTCTGAGCTGTTTGCTGCGCAATCTGCGTCACGGCAGCGGTCAGTTCCTCTACGGAAGCCGCCTGCTCCGTTGCGCCCTGGGATATCTCCTGGCTGCCGTCGGACACCTGCATCGTTCCCGCCGCCACCTGCTCCGCGGCGGTGTTGATTCTGCCAAGCACATCGTTCAAGGACGTCGCGATGTGGTTGATGGAATTCTTGAGCTGGATAAAGTCGCCTTTGAATTCTGACGTTATTTCGATGTCCAGATTGCCCTTCGACACCTTTTCGAGTACTTCGGCAATTTCCGCAATATATTCTTTGATGGCATCAATCGTGCTGTTCAGCGCGTTCTTAATGGTCGCGTGGTCGCCCTGATATTCTCCTTCCACGGCGACACTCAGGTTGCCCTGCGCCATTTCTTCAAGCACATCGCGCGCTTCGTTTACCGGCTTTATCACCGCGTCCAGCAGTGTGTTCACGCCCTCTATGATTTGTCTGTAGCTGCCTTTATGCAGTCCTGCATCGGCTCGGACCGAAAGCTCGCCTCTTATTGCTGCCTGGGTCAGCATATTCGTATCGTCAAGCATCCGGTAAAGCGCTGTTCTGACATCATTCATATTGCCAACCATCTGCCTGAATTCTCCGCTGAACTTGCTGACGTCCATGGCATCCAACTCGTCACCGTTGCCCATTTTGGTCAGCTGCGCAACCGAAGCATGGATTGGTTTCGTGATGCTCCTTGTCATGAAGATGCCCAGTATAACCGCCAGGAGTATGCCGGCAGCGGCGATAACAAACATGAGCATGTTTGACTGTGATGCCGCCTGATCGTTCTGACCGTTGCGCTCCGCCGCCTGGGTTTCATTTAACACCAATAACCGGTCAAATGATTCCTGCAGCGCGGACGCTGTTTCGGTGGTGTTATTCAGTATAAATTCCCGCGCGGTTTCAGAGTCCTTCTCTAAAACCATCAATACCGCGTCATTTACCTGGACTTTATAATCTTCCCACAATGCAACGGTGGCATCGTATAATTCCTGATTTTCCTCATCATCAATTTTTTCGCGGTAATCCGACAAATGCTGATCCGCTTCGCTCATATAACTGTCGATATTATTGATGCATTCCCCGCGCATTGCCCCGCTTGTAACCGTCATCTTCAATGCGTTAAAACGCACGCGCTGATAATACATGGAAGCGCTTGAGATGTTTGAAATCCCCATTGTGTTTTCTTCATACAGCGCGGTATCATTTTGGTTGATTTTATTGATATTCAGTATGCCGACCAAGCCCACGCCCCCGGCAATCAGGGCAACAATGATAAAAGCAGAGATCAGTCTAACACCGGTCTTGATTGTTTTCATATCAATTTTCTCCTGCTGGTTTTAATGCTGGTTGTCAGTGCCGTCGAACAGTCTCTCGCAATCCAATAGCAACGTTACCTCCGTACCTGTTTTGCCGATGCCGCAGATATACCGGCTGTCCCCCTGGACATCAGGAGGTGCCTCAACGTTCTGCTCATCAATTACGATCACTTCCGAAACCTGATCGACGATAAGCCCTGCCGTGAGGCGTTCGGTTTCCGCCACCACGATGCAGGTTCTGTCGGTATAAGGGACTTCTGCTTTGCCGAACCTCAGGCGCATATCCATCACTGGAATGATCTTTCCCCGAAGGTTAATAATGCCCTTGATGAATATGGGGACCTCCGGAAGTGAATTGATTGGCTGAACGCCAATGATTTCCGTGACATGCCGTATCCCAATACCGTATTGCATTCCGTCGACGAAAAAGGTAAGGTATTTACCCGATTGAGTGTCTTCTTCCTCGTGTACCAGATCTGCCTGATCCATGGGTCACTCCTTTTCATAAATAGTGAATATATGCAAATCAATATTGATGCACAAAGGAATTGCCGCAGGCATACGTCAGAAAAATCGCAAAAACTGAAAAAAACAAAAAACTGACCCAGTGCACGACAATGCGCTCTGATTAGTATATCGAACAAATTTGGAAATAGTTTAATGGAAATAGTGGGCCAAGGAGCAGATTTCGGGAAAAAATAACAATAGTCCTGTATACCAGAGCCACATATAGACCGTAGGGCGTTTCTGCAGTGCCAACGGCGTTATGCTTCTGGAATGTGGAGGCGGATGATCAGCAATCCGGCGGGCGTACGTGCGCAGAAAATCTTAGTTTGCGCTGCCCCGCGGGCTGTTGGCCTGCCGGTTCCTGTCGTTGATTGCTTTGATGCGCTTGCGGCGGCGCAGATCGATGAAACCGACGGCGATGCCCACGAGCGCTCCGGTGAAATGGCCGTAGAAAGAGACCTCAGGGTTTAAAAACCACAATACCGAGATCACGGCGTTGATAATCAGCCATCGCTTCTGCTGCCGCAGGCGGAGGGAAAGCGGATCGCTGCCGCCCGCAAACGCCATGATGAATACATAAGCCTCGAGCGCGTAAACGGTACCGCTGGCACCCGCCGTATAGGCACCGGGCTGCAGATAGTATGGCAGTATGCCGGTTACCACACTGGCGACGGCGAACAGCAGCGGCAGGGTAACCCCCCGTGCCTTCCTCTCCGACATGCTGTTGCAGAGAAACCAGCCGAATACCAACATGCAGTATACGTTGGATAACAGGTGGAAGAATCCGAAGTGTAAAAAAGCAGTCAGCACGAGAGAGAACGGAACGGCGGAATAGGCCGCCGTTATCCAGTTCACAGCGCTGCCGCCCGAAAGTACAAACAATACCAGATAAATGGATACAAAAATGAGCACATGCCGCATCTGCTTTGCATTGCCCAGCCATCGATTTGCGCGTTCTCCCAATTTGTCCTCCCTTAACCGGTCTGCGGACTACAGCGCCGGCTGAGTTTTGCTATGAAGCGGGGTCTGCGGATTACAGCACCGTGAACGTGTTGCTTCCCCGTTCCTTCGACTGATAGAGTGCCCGATCCGCCTTTCTCATCATATCGTCCAGCGACTGGCCCGGTTGTTTCTTTGTGATGCCGACGCTTACCGTGACCGAAAAACGGGATTCCATATAATTGTATTGATGCTGCGCTGCACATGTAAGCAAATCGGTTACTACATGAACCGTATCGTCATCGCTGCAGCCCATCAGCATTACCGCGAACTCTTCTCCGCCCAGGCGGGCTACAAGACTTTTCGGAGGAAAGTGGTTCTTCAGCATCTGCGCAAACTCGCGAATGACTGAATCTCCGGTGGGATGGCCAAATTGATCATTCACATCCTTGAAGCGATCCAAATCCATCATTACGAGATGCAGCGGAACGCCGCTATCTTCCGTCTCCGCGATCCATTCGCTGCCGATTTTGATAAAAGCCCTGCGGTTGCTGAGTGCGCTGAGTTCATCGGTCATCGCCTGCTTCTTCAGTTCCTCGTTAAGCTGATAAATCTGAGACACGTCGCGGATCGTTTTAATCCAGCCGCTAGCCTTATCGGGGATGTCGATGGTTTCGGTGGTGATACCGTAATAGCGATCCTCACCATTGATTTTCAGCCTGACGACAGTTGGCTCAGCCTTGCCAAGTCCTTCCAAAAAACCGGGCTCTTTGCCGAACAGGTTTAGCAGGGAGCCATTGCCCAGCCGGATATTCATACTGCTGAAAAGCTGCTGTGCACTTCGGTTATAGTCCAGAACCCTGTTTTGAGAGTTGATGAGGAGTATGGAATCGCTGCTTATGGCGAAAGCCTTGGCCCTTGCAACCGCTTTGGCTTCCAGCAGATCGTAACGTGATATTGCCACGATGACGAGCACGCATGTGACAGGAAGGCAAAGCGCCATATAATCTATCTGCACGCCGAATGGTTTTATCTGGGAGAGAATAAGCCCGGCTACCGCGAAAACCGAGGCTGCGCAGATCACCAGAATTTTGCCGTTTTGCCGCTCTGCCCTTTTAAAGCAATCGCTGATGAGCAGGCCCATAGCGGTGAAAATCATGGCCGCAGAGTGTACCAGCTGCACATAAAGCCATGGGCCGGACTGCTTGACATAGGCCAGCCGTCCGCCGCTCTCTAGGAAGGTGGAGGATGCAAAGTAGAGTCCGTGGTATTCGTTGGTGAACCGAAGTATCATAGTAATGAAAGGGATCACGAAGATGGCTGCGAGCAGCACTTTCCGGTGGAACATAAAATGACCGGTGTAAATCAGTGCCGTTGTCAGCCACAGCGCCGACACGAAGGGGATCCCGATATATTCTATCCGATTCCATATCAGCAGCTGTGACGGGATGGAGGAATTTAATTCCATGGTATAACCGAGTATATATACGCAAACCGCAAAGCACAGCAGCATTGCCGTGCGGGTATATTTCGCCCCGCTCAATGTCCGGATATAGACAGCACTGAAAACGACCGCAATCGTGACGGATAACAGATATACGCTTATCAGGTTGGTCAAAAGCATAAGATGTCTCTCTTCACCTGCATCTCTTCTTTCGCATACAAAGAAATTCGCAGTGCTTCGGCGGAGGGGTGTCCGGTCTGATAGAGAAAAAGAAGCATGCAACGATATATGTCGATTCTCATCTTAAGTTGGATTATAGCATAAAGCCTTGGTATTTCAAGAAAAACAACCTTTTTCGGTCAAAAGCCAGCGTGGCTGCCTGTAAAATCAGTTCCATACGCTAAATGAATCGCGGTTATGAATGCTCTCGATCAGATGGAGCATTGATTCAGACATATACTTATTTTTATGGCAGATGATTTTGAAATAACGCACGAACTCAATCCCTTCAATATTTGAAACGAAGATCTGGTGGTTTCTGAGTTCGTCCTGAACGCTTCTCTTTGAGATTACAGAAATGCCGATGTTGCTGATAACCGCCTTTTTAATGGTATCCGAATTATTGCATACCCACGACGCACTCCACTGGATACCGTTGGCCGCCATTTGGGTTTCGAAAAGCTTACGGGTACCGCTGCCCTTCTCTCTGATAATAAAATCCTGATCCTTCAGTTCTTCGGATGTTACGACGGGCTTTTTTGAAAACGGATGCCGCTGCCCGCTGATCAACACCAGTTCATCCCGCATAAACGGAGAGACGACGATATCGGGCGACGAAATCTCACCCTCCACCAGCCCGATATCAATTTCATTGTTCAATATCAGCGATTCTATCACTGCGGTGTTGTCTTCTACTACGGTGATTCGAATGGCGGGTGCCGTTTGACGAAAGGTAGTGACGATTTCCGGCAGCACGGCAGTGCCTACGGTTACGCTTGCACCGATTCGTATCAAGCCCTTGTCTGTTAAGGAATGAATACTGGTTTCCGCTTCTTCCAGCATGCTGATGATATGGCGGGCATAGCTGAAAAGCTTCTCACCCGACTCGGTCAGGTACAGCTTCTTTGTGAGCCGTTCGAACAATTTGGTGCCGTAATGCGTTTCCAAATCCGCGATAGCCTGACTCACTGCCGATTGCGAAATAAAGAGCGTGACGGCAGCTTTCGTCATATTGCGGGCTTCGCAGACTGCGGCGAATATTTTTAAATGCCTCAGCGTCAAGGGACACACTCCATAACTATAAGCGAAAGCTTATTATATTAATAAAATAATAATATTATACTTATTATATGTCAACGGCTATACTTGGGTAAAAAAAGCAGCGAAGGAAACGCATTTTGAAATCAATTACGGGTGTGCTGCCCGGTATACTGCTATCCGGTGTGATTGCAGTGCCAGCGTGGCTGATTGGCCGGGTATTTCCTGTCATAGGAAGTCCGGTGCTGGGTTTGCTGTTTGGAATGGTTCTTGCGATGGTAAAGCGGCCCCAATTGGTGGAGGCGGGTATAAAGTATACATCCAAGAAGCTTTTACAGTACGCTATCATATTGTTGGGCTTTGAGATGAATCTGTTTAATATTGTGAGCGTGGGCAAACAGACACTGATATTGATGGCGTTTACATTATCGGCTGCATTGCTTACCGCGCATTTTGCAGGTAAACTGCTGAAGCTTGATTACAGCACCAAGACACTGATCGGCGTGGGCTCATCCATATGCGGCGGTTCGGCCATCGCGGCGACCGCGCCGGTTATCAACGCCAATGAAGAGGAGGTAGCCCAATCCATCTCCACTATATTCTTGTTCAACGTGATCGCGGCTTTCCTTTTCCCGGCTTTGGGGCATTTGCTGGGAATGAGCGATCATTCCTTCGGCCTTTGGGCGGGTACGGCAGTAAACGACACTTCCTCCGTCGTTGCCGCGGGGTACGCGTACAGTGACAACGCAGGCAATCTCGCGGTGATCGTAAAGCTGACGCGTACGCTGATGATTGTTCCGATTACGCTCGTGCTCGCGGTAATTACCTCACGCAAAAACGTGGAACGGAATAGAAGCTTTAATATTATAAAGATATTTCCATGGTTCGTTGTCGGGTTTTTGCTGACTTCCGTCATCAGAACGTTCACGTCAATTTCCGTTGAGACGGCGTCGTGGCTGGCGCAGGCGGGAAAGTTTGTGATCGTTATGGCAATGTGTGCGATTGGGCTCAATACCAACCTGCTAAGGCTTCTGAAAAACGGGCTGAAGCCGATAACGCTCGGCTTTCTGTGCTGGGCCGCCATTTCTGTCACATCGCTCGCGGTTCAAAATTTTCTACGCATTTAATGGTAAATGTGTCGGGCTTCGGCAGCATGCAAGCTGCAACAGGCACCGTGCGCTGCCCGTCTGGGAGGGATAGCAGTGCGCGAGTGCGCGTTCGCTGCGCGGTGATACCATCCTCAAAAAAAGACCAGGAAGATGTGTGAATTGATTAATTTGGTGTTATCTATGATGCATCTATTCTGGGCCGGAGGATTTCATGGTACAGTTCATTTCATTTGCCTTTATATTTGGGGGAATGATGTTCATATGGACCTTTGTCTTTTTGAACAGGAGTCATGATAAAACAAACCAGTCCTTTCTGTATTTTCTGAGTCTGGTAATCATATGGATAGTGCTGAGTGTAGGCAGCAGTTACTTTGATTCCTCCCTGTTTTCCGCAATAGCAAGGACGATGTACTGGTATAGCATGCTGATGATGTCGGTATTATTCCTTCTGTTCGTGTACAGGCTGCTCAGGCGAAAGCTGGACGCCGCGTTTTATATTATTGCATGCGCAGACGTGCTTACCATTTTTTCGCGGTATCTGTATCCTTTAGACTACTCCGATCCTACTTTTTGGCGCCTATCTGATCCTGTTGCAGCTCCTGCGATGTCACTGATATTTTCGATTCCGGCAATTTTCGCGCTGCTTCTTGTACTGAAAGAGTATTTCAGTACGAGGGATAAACGCCGGAAGGCGCAGCTTGGTAATATCTTTGTCGGGACCGGCTTTGCGTTATTGATCAGTGTTTCCTCAGAGTATGTATTACCCACTTTATTGCATATCAATTTGCAGGTTTCCCTGATGTATTACGCGATCTTCGTTTTTGTTCTTTTCATATTTGTATCCATAATGAAATACAGGTTGCTGTATATTCGATCCGATTATATTTATACAAAACTGTTTTTGAATTCAATAGATGGCATTATCATCGTTAATAAAAACTCCAGGATTATCAATATCAATCACGTCGCCAGGCAGATACTGAAAGACGAAGAACTGAGTATGGGACAAACCCTGACGGATTATATTCAGGAGTATTCATTCGAGATAAACTACACACAACAGGAGATGGAAATCAATACAGGGGAGAAGGAGCGCTTCCTTTCTGTAACACAGTATCCCATCGATACGGAACATAAGGGCGCGGCAAAGCTGGTGATGATTAAGGATATATCCGACGCGAAGCTCTATCAGCGTGAGAAGGACAGGCTCCTTGAGAAATCCACCATCGATCGACTGACGGAGGTTTATAACAGGCAGTACTTTGTAGATAAATATTGCGGTGAGGAACAGGAAGGGGCGGGCGTTGCGGTAGGGGTATCTTTGTTGTTTATCGATGTAGACGACTTTAAAATGATCAATGACCGGTATGGGCATTTATCAGGGGATAAGGTGCTGGCCGATTTGGCGCAGCGCTTTAAAAGGGTCATCTCATGCAGCAATGAAATTATCCGGTTTGGCGGGGATGAATTTGTGATTCTGCTTCCGGAAGCAAACGCGGAGCAGGCGTACGAGGCGGCTGCGAGGATACGGGACGCCGTCAACGAAGCCCCATTTCAAATCGGAGAGGTGTCACTGAAAGTCACGGTAAGCATCGGGGTGATAGAAGGACACGCGCCCGTCAATAATCTGGTTATGAAAGCGGATATCGCGATGTACCAATCGAAGGTCAAGGGGAAAAACACCGTAACCCTTTTTTCGGGTACAGATGTGTAGACATGCATAGCAGCGATCGCAGCATGCGCAATGAATCATCTTTATGAAACGGCTTTTCGAATGACGCATTTGAATATTTCGTAGATTCGTATCTTCCTTTTCATCTAAACAATATATACACAACCGCATATGCGAGCGCGTATTGTATAAAGTTGGCCCAGATATGCGACAGGACAGGAGCAAGGAGACTCCTTGTTTTCTCAAGCATGTGCGACCATACTACCCCGAGCACAAAAGTATACCCAAGCTGCAGGGCATCAAAGTGCACAACCTCAAACCCCGGGGCAAACCGATACCCGATGTGTGCGGTCATGAAGATAAAGCCTGTGATCAGCGACGCGTGGGTCAATTTCAACCTGCCGATACGGATATCTCCTTGCCAGTACCGGGAGAGAAACAACAGGACGAAGCCGCGGAACAAGGGCTCTTCTCCCAACCCGGCGAGAATGCACCCGCCGACCGCGTTTTTGACTGCATACAGCCCGTCCGGCGGACAGAAGCTTTTGAGGTAATCGAGAAATGAAGGTGCAAGTATCAGCGCGGCTCCGTAAAAAACCACGAGTATGCCCGCCCATGCCAGCATGAAACGCAGAAAAGATCGCAGACTCTCTGCGCGGTTTTGCAGATTGAAGCCCGCATCCGCGAGGTGCCTTGCGACCAGCAGCCGGATAGCCGCTGCGGACAACGCAAATTGCAGCGCATATGCCACAAAACCATATGCCAGCTGCCTCATGGGATCACCTGATATCAACGAATAATCCGGCAGCTCCGCTGTAAGGCGCGCAATTATTGGGATGCCGTGAGCGATGATAAAAGCAAGCGCAAGGGCGGCTGCTTTCCTGATTCCGTTTTTCATGGGCGGGATTCCTTTCATTCGGATGCGACAAGCCGGATAGCCGCTTCGCGATTTCTGCGCGGCCTTTCCGTAGAGTTTACCTGGAAAGCGGTGCTTGCGTCAAACACAGCGGGGGAATCAGGTCGCTGAAAGCCTACTGGCAGTCACAATGGTTTTTTCATTAAAAGCAGCAATAGCGCGTTTGAAAAAGAGTGATTGGGGTGGGTACAATAGTTTGATGGCGCAAAACGCAAGAAATGACAACATAAAAAACAACAAATAACCATAAATAATTTATTGACAGCAACATAATACAATGTTATACTCCAAATTGTTAAAAATAATTGGGATAACAACTGATATTTTTTGAAAAAACAATTTTAACCAACAAAATTGGTTGTAACATACAGGCAAAACCAATTTAATGCGATTTTTGCTTTTGCCGTAAATACGGCAGAATAATAATACTTTTGGAGGACCGAAATGAAAAGAACATTATGCATTGTTCTGGTTGTGTTTTTGGCTCTTGCGCTGACGGCATGCGCGCCGAGCGGGCAGACCGTAAGCACGAGTGAATCGGCTAAGCAATCGGAAGTGGCGGGAACCGACCAGCCCGGGACGAGTGAGCAGAGCGGGGCGACGGACGAGATTACCATCGGCGTTTCTCTCATGAATCAAACGCAGCAGTTTCATGTAACCCTGAAAGAGGGCATGGAGGCCAAGGCAGCTGAGCTGGGCGTTGAAATCGTGTTTCTGGACGGCAACATGGATGCGGCAAAGCAGGTAACAGATATTGAAGATTTGATCACGATGGGCGTGGATGCCATCATCTGCAGCCCGTACGACAGGGATTCCGTGACAGTGCCTCTGCAGGCTGCCAAGGACGCGGGCATATTTGTCATCACGGCGGATACCGGCGCAAACGGCGTTGAAGTGAATTCGCATATCGCCAGCGACAACGTGCAGGGCGGCTATCTCGGCGGCAAGTGCCTGTTCGAGCTGCTGGGCGGCTCGGGGAACGTTGTAGATCTCAATTACCCCTACAATACCACCGGACTGGATCGAGACACCGGGTTTATGCAGGCGCTGTTCGAGTATCCCAATATCAAGCTTCTGGTGCAGCAGACGGGCGACGCGGTGAGAGATACCTCCATGGAGGTGATGGAGAACCTGCTTCAGGCATACCCCGACATCAACGGTGTGTTCTGCGTCAACGATGACACCGCACTGGGCGCGATGGCGGCCATTGAGGCGGCTGGAAGAACCGATATTATCGTGGTGGGCTACGATGCGACTGACGAAGCTCAGGCGATCATCGACGCGGGCGATAAGCCGCTGAAGGCAGATGTCATACAGTATCCCGAGCTTATCGGAGCCACGGCGGTTGAGACGGCAATCAAGCTAATCAAAGGGGAAACGGTAGAGCAGAATGTGCCGGTGGAAGTCGGTATCTACAACGGAAAATAACCGAGGATGGTATAAAAAGAGGCCGTGCTGCCGTTGCATAAGCGGCGGCACGGCCGGATCTTTGGGAGATTTTGATGAGCGACAGAATCCTTGAGTTGAACAACATCACGAAACACTTTCCCGGCGTTAAAGCGCTGGACGATGTATGTTTTGACGTCAACCGGAATGAAATCCATGCGCTGATCGGTGAGAATGGCGCGGGGAAATCCACGTTGATGAAGATATTGTCGGGCGTATATCAGCCGGATTCAGGTGCTATTTTGTATCATGGCGAAAAGAGGACATTTTCGTCCCCGGTTGAGGCAAGAAAGAGCCGGATCAGCATCATTCATCAGGAATTGAATTTGTGCAACAACCTCAGGGTTTACGAGAATATATTTGCGGGCCGTGAGTATGTTCAGAAGCTGGGGTTTTTGAACAATAAAAAGGCGATTGCCGAAACCAACGAGCTTTTCGCAAGACTGGGCGTTCCCATTGCTGCCGATGCCCCGCTTTCCAGCCTGAGCGTATCTCAGAAGCAGATGGTGGAAATCGCAAAGGCGCTTTCGCAGGATGCGGAAATTCTGATTATGGATGAACCGACGTCCGCGCTGACGGAGCATGAGACCCGTATACTATTCACTATCATTGAATCATTGAAACGGACGGGCGTATCTATCATCTATATCAGCCACAAGCTGGATGAAGTGATGCAGCTTGCGACGCGCATTACCGTTTTGAGAGACGGTAAAACGGTCGGTACCCATGACAGAAATGAAATCACCATAGAAAAGCTGATCCGGGAGATGGTCGGGAGGGAGATGGCCGAGGTTTATCCCAAGCGCGCCGTATCGCCGGGAGAGGTTGTATTTGAGGCAAAGAGTATCACTGCCCGCGGGGTTGTGAACGATGTGTCTTTTACCATCCGAAAAGGAGAGATTTTAGGCCTCGCGGGGCTGGTAGGCGCGGGGCGCACCGAACTTGTTAAAACACTTTTCGGCGCGATCCGAAAGGACTCCGGCACCTTTTTGATGAACGGGAGGCCGGTCCGCGTGGATAAACCGCTGGATGCCATACGCCATGGCATCGGATTTGTCACGGAGAACCGGAAGGAAGAGGGGCTGTGCCTTGGTCTCTCGGTAGAGCACAACCTGCTCAGCGCTGCTTACGAAAAGGTCTGCAATAAGATGGGTACAGTCAGCAGGAAAAAGGAGAATAAGGCCGCATCGGATGCGATAGCCAGGCTGTGTATCAAGACCCCGGGAATGGATCAGCTCGTGAAGTTCCTGAGCGGTGGGAATCAGCAAAAGGTGGCTGTGGGCAAGTGGCTGCTTCACGACCTGAAAGTGCTGATATTGGATGAACCCACAAGAGGAATCGATGTGGGGTCAAAGTATGAAATCTATACGATTATGAATCAGCTGACGGCAAACGGGATGGCTATCATCATGATATCTTCAGAACTTCCGGAGATTCTGGGAATGAGTGACCGCGTACTCGTCATGCGGAAAAATCAAATCGTTGCGGAAATGGACAGGACAGAGGCGAATCAGGAGGAGATTATGCGCCATGCATCGGGAGGGAAACAGGGATGAATACAAAGTCGGTCAATATATTTACCGCAGTAAACAACAAAGTCAAAAAAACAGGGATTCAGATCGGAGCGCTGCTGGGCTTGCTGCTGCTCGTGATTGTTCTGTCCTTTTCAACGGATACCTTTTTAACGATGAGCAATATCTCCAACGTCATCCGGCAAATTTCCATTAATGCCATCATCGCCTTTGGCATGACGTTTGTAATCATGGTTGGGGGAATAGACCTGTCGGTGGGTTCTATCGCTGCGGTTGCGGGCCTGCTGGCGGTATACGCGGTCAATCAGGGGGTAAACCTCGCACTGGTGGTGCTGATATCGATATTGAGCGGCGTTGTGCTCGGGGGTATAAACGGCTTAATTGTTACGAAGGGCAGAATCGCGCCAATCGTCGTAACGCTGGCTACGATGACTATATTTCGGGGCTTCTGCTACGTGCTGACCAACGGAAGACCCATCCGGCTGGAGAATACCGACTATGGTCAGATTGGCAACGGTCACTTGTTCGGCGTTCCCGTTCCTGTAATTATACTGGTTGTGATTTTTATCTTTGCGGCGGTGCTGCTGGGCAGCACAAGATTTGGCCGTCACGTATACATACTGGGCGGCAACCGGGAGACAGCCCGGCTGTCGGGGATAAACGTAACGCTGGTTACACTGATGATATTCGTGATCTCGGGGGCGTTTTCGGCACTGAGCGGGCTCATTGTGTCCGCGCGGCTTTATTCAGCGCAGCCAACCACGGGCGAAGATTATGCGATGGATGCGGTTGCGGCAACGATACTGGGCGGAACGAGTATCGCGGGCGGCGTAGGTACCATTGCAGGTACGCTGGTGGGCGCGCTGATCATCGGCATTCTCAATAACGGAATGAATTTGCTGGGCATATCGAGCTACTATCAGATGATTGTGAAAGGCGGCGTGATTCTTCTGGCGATACTGCTGGACGTCAACCGAGGTAAAGCGAATGAATAATACTTGCATGAGAAAGCAACCGGCGCCCATGGTAGAAGTATCTTTAATTTGTCTCGATCTGTGCAATCTGGAAGCGGAGGTTAAACGGATCGCTGAAGCGGGGGTTAAAGCGCTGCATATCGATTTGCTGGATGGGACGTTCAGCCCCAGTATGCCGCTGGGACTGGATACCATCAAACAGCTTCGGCAAAAAACCGATCTGGACTTCGACGTTCACCTGATGACCCACAACAATGATTTTTTCATGGATGAGCTATTGGGTATCGGCATTCAAAGCATGAGCTTTCACATTGAGGCGGTAGAGCATGCCGATATATACCTTGAAAAGATAAAGAAAGCCGGTGTAAAAGCGGGTGTTGCCCTGAAGCCTGCAACGACACTTCACGAGCTGGATTATATTCTGGGAGAATGTGATTTTGTGCTGCAGATGCTGATCAATCCGGGGTATGCCGATAAAAACGACGTCAGCCAGGTCGCTTATGCGAAGAAAAAGATACAGGACTTGCGTGCCATGATTGAACGTGAAGCGGCAAGCACGAAGATCAGTATCGACGGACGCGTGTCCTGGACAGACATCTTTGAGTATTCAAAACGTGAGGTGGACATCTTTGTGGCGGGCAGCACATGCCTGAAGGACAACTTTGCGCATAATCTTTCGCAAATAGGGTGAGAGAGGGTTTCGTATGGCGGCGCTTTTTGGCAGAATGATGAACAGACGGGAGATCTGCGCCAGAGTGGGTGATCTGACGCAGATTGCGGGGGTCAGGCAGTATACGTTCAATTCCGGCAGGGCAAAGGGTGTGGACGCGATGGGGCTTCATACTGGGAGTTCCTCCTTTACGCTGCTGCCATCGCGCTGCCTGGATATCGCGGATGCCAGCTTCTGTGGTATGCCCTACGGCTATATTTCCAAATCGGGCATTCGTGCTCCGCAATATTTTGTGGAGGATGGAGACAAAGGGTTTCTGGACAACTTTTTTGGAGGGCTCCTGACGACGAGCGGCCTTGGGAACATTGGCTCCAGCGGAGAGGATCGGGGAAAGCGCTACGGCATGCATGGACAGCTCTCCAATATCCCCGCCGATGAAACGTCGGTTTCGACGATTTGGGAGGAAGACGAGTGCGTTTTCAGGGTTCAGGCCAGCATGCGTCACAGCCGATTTTATGGGGAAGATCTGCTTTTTTGCAGGAAAATAGAGGCCAGGCTGGGTGAAAACCGAATTTTTCTGGAGGACTCGGTGGAGAATCAGGATTTCAGCCCTGCGGTGAATATGCTGCTGTATCATATCAATTTCGGGTATCCGCTGGTGGATGAAAATACTGAGTTCATCACGTCACCCGTACTCCGCACGCAGCCGCGCACAAGCAAAGCGGCGGAGGGGATGAATGAATACCGTAAGCTGAGCGCTCCTGTACCGGATTACGAGGAAGAATGCTTCTATCATTGGTTTGAGACGGGCAACGACGGTCTTGCATATGCGGCGCTGTATAACCCGGATTTGGATTTCAGCGCGTATCTCATCTACCGACCCGCTGAGCTGCCGTATTTTGTACAGTGGAAGATGATGCGGGCAAAGGAGTATGTGTTTGGGTTCGCGCCGTGCAATAGCTTGTGTGAAGGCCGTAGCGACGCCCGTAAGAAAGGGCTGCTGCCTGAAATCCTGCCCTTTGAAAGCAAAACTTACCGTCTGGAACTGGGCGCGGTTGAGGGGCGATTCCACCCTGAGAACCACAGATAATACCGAGGAAAGCGATTGTGCTTAAAAAGATGCCCCCGTGGGCATCTTTTTTCATGCATGTAACGGAAGGGCGGGTTACCGCCCCAGCGCCTCGTCTGCCGCGGCCAGAATGTTCTCCGTACGCGCGTCGATTTGGAGTGTGTGAGAACCCGCGAGGATATAACCGCCGCCCTTGCCTGCGATGTCGATCAATCTGCGCACCTGCTGCCGCGTTTCCTCCGGAGACCCTTCGGGAAGCAGCCGCTGCGTATCTAACCCGCCGTGAAAACAGATGCGATCCCCGAAGCGGTCTTTCAGCAGCAGCGGATCCATGCCCTCCGCCAGAGGCTGCACCGGATTCAGTATATCCACGCCGATATCAATCAGATCCTCGATGATCTCCACAATGGAACCGCACGAATGATAACGCACAAAGGCACCGTGAGAATGTGCGAGGCTGCAGAAATCCTCCATATAAGGCCGGAGCATTTTACGCCAAAGCTCAGGTGAGATCATCATACCGCGCTGTGTAGCAACGTCATCGTTGTATTCTATAAACGTATATTGACGCTGTCCTGCCTCCAGCGTTCTCTTCGCATCTTCGCGCACGAACGCGTAAATGCGATCCATCAGCGCTTTTGCGAAGTCTTCGTCCGCCATGAGATCTATAAGGAAGTTGTCGAAACCGCGCATAAACTGGGCAGTTTGGAAAACGCCCCGACTGCGCGCCCATACGGCTTCGGTGGCGTGCCGCAGGATCTGTCCGTGAATGCCGGAATAATCCCAGTCGTTCGGAGAAGGCCAATGATGGGCGTCCAGGGCTTCAATGTCTGCGGCGTCTCCCAGCACGTATTCATTGGCCAGTTCCAGATAGGTTTGCCCCATCGCGGTGATTTCCCGGAAAGGCACACCGTAGATGTCATAGTAATAGCCCCGATCGTCAATGCGTATGGTAGGATCCGCATATTTAATATCCGTTACGGCTTTCCGAAAAGCCGGGCGGATGGTAACGACATCCTGCCCAATATACTCAAAAACTTCCGCCTCGGTCATTTGGAGATGGCTTTTCAGTTCCTCCAGCTTTTCTTTGCAAAAGCGGAAATCCACGGGGACCCTGTCGGGCTGCTGATGATGGATTGCGCATAGCACGCGTTCTTTGGATGTCATCGTGATGTTCTCCTTTGAGATTGTAACTGCCTGACCATTTCAAGGGTAGGCATGGCGGGGACGGCTCCTTTGCGCGTGACGGCGAGAGCGCCACAGGCGCAGCTGAAAGACAGCAAATCGATCAGATAATCCGGGGGGAAGTCATTGCCGCGATTCCGGGCAAGCTGATACAGCGTGCCGCCCCAGAACGCATCGCCCGCTCCGGTGGTGTCAATGGCTTTGGCGGGGTATGCCGGATGAGAGACGGTTTCCGAGGTCGTGAAGGCGTAAGCGCCGTTTTCGCCGTCTGTAATGACGAGAAGCGACAATCCGGGATGAAATATCGTGGCCGCGGCTTTTTCTATGTTTGGCTGCCCGGTGAGAAAACTCAGTTCCTCAACAGAGAGCTTGATATAATTGCAGTTGGGTAGGTGCTCCAGTATCGTGGCGCGCGCAACCTCCGGGGATGACCACAGGCTCAGACGGATATTGGGATCAAACGCAATCTTTGCACCGGATGTCTTGGCCGTTTTCACGGCTTGCATCGTTGTCTGTTGTATGCCCGGGAAAGCCAGTATTTTATCGCCGTACGCAAGAATTTCCGTGCTGCGCAGGAGCGCAAAATTCAGCTCTTCCGGCTGAAGCGCAAGATGGGCCGGTGTTTCACCGTAAAAGGAGAAGGAGCGCTCGCCCCTCGGGTCGACCTGGACAAACGCCAGCGATGTTTTAGTGATGCCGTCGGAAACAAGCCCGGAGATATCCACATTTTCATGGAGCAGCGCTTCTTTCAGCGCATTGCCGATGCAGTCGCTGCCAACCTTGCCCAGGAAAGCAACGCTGCCGCCGAGTCGCGCGACGGACGCAGCGATATTCGCCGCGCCTCCGCCCGGATTCTGCTCGTAAAGCGTATAGCCGTTTTCGGAGGTACCATAGCGCGTGAAATCAACAATCATTTCGCCCATGGAAACGACGTCGTATTTTTTGTTTGAATTCATACTTCTATTCCTATACCAGCACGACGTTGGTGGCTTGTTGAATTTGCTGAAGCTTTTCTTTTTCGTCCGATTTATTCATGATCAGAAAATCGATTTCACTCCATAAAGCATATTGCGCAAGGGCGTTGGTGTTGCACTTGCTGCTGTCTGAAAGGACGATGGAGATGTTGCTTCTTTCCAAAATCTTTTTTTTCATCTCGGCCTCCTGAAACGACTCTGCACTGGGACCGGAGAAGTTTTGAAAACCGCTTGTGCCCAAAAACGCGGTGTCGATGTTAATGGTTTCAAGGCAGCTGTTGGCCCACAAGCCCACCAGAGACATGGTGACGCCTTTCACTTGCCCGCCTGTAATATAGACATAATTATTGCTGGAAGAGAGCACGTTGCATACGCTCATCGAATTTGTAATGATCGTCAGGCCTTCGCGGGATAGCAGCTGTTTGGCAAGCAGCAGCGTCGTGCTTCCCGCGTCCAGCAATATCACGCTTTTTTCCGGAATGAACTCCAGCGCTTTATTGGCGATGGCGATTTTAACATCCACATTCTCATCGTTTCTCAGATCAAAGGGGGTTTCGATGTAATTGGTGCTGGCAACGGCCCCGCCGTACCCCTTTTTTGCGAAGCCCTGCTTTTCCAAAAACAGCAGGTCTTTTCTTATTGTTTCCGTTGAAACGGAAAACATGGCGGATGCATCTCCGCTGTTTACGCTGCCGGATGTCAGCAGCATCTCTTTCAGTTTGGCTCTGCGTTCTATGGTTTTTCTGTTCATAATCCAATTCTCTTTCTTGGTTTTATGTTTGTATTTGTACCAATCGCGCTGAAAAAGCGGGCGCTGTGTGTCAATATCAATAATATTACAACAAAACAGAAAGATAGGCAATACGCAATTAAAATAATTGCGAAAAATTGCGATATAAACGCATAATTTGGGTTGACACCAACAAAGACCAATATTATACTAGGCTTACGATGATTTATCTTGGGAAACAAGGGGGCAGCCGTGCAGCTTACAGCGAGAGAGAATCTGGAGAAGACGATAAGGCACGATCATCCGCAATGGGTACCGTCACGATACGACGGCACCTTAACAATGCTGAGGTCGAACGTGATTCGCGTTCGTCCGGTGAAGGGCGGAAAAGACGACTGGGGCGTCAATTGGTTGTATACCAATGAAGAAGAAGGCAGTTATCCCGATAACAAGGCGGTGATCGATATCGAAGACATCGACGCGTTTGAGGTGCCCCAAACCGACTGGGCTGAAGTTTCCGGCGATATCTGCCGGCAGCTGTGCGAATTCGAGGGGAAAGACATACTTCCAATCGCATATGACGAACTGCTGCTGTTTGAACGCGTGCAGCTTCTGCTGGGATTCGAAGGCTTTATGATTGCGCTGGTAGAATACCGTGACGCGCTGGACGGACTGATTGAAAAAATCTATCAGTACAACAGACGGTTTGTGCAGGTGTTGCTGGAGACGAATATCGCCGGTATACGGTTTACAGATGACTGGGGTATGCAGGACAGGCTGTTTATTTCACCTGCAGACTGGAGGGCTCTATTCAAGGAACGGTATCGCGCGCTGTACGGGCTAGTGAAGGCGCAGGGGAAGCTTGTGTTTCAGCATTCATGTGGCCGAATCGAAGAGATTATGGACGATATTGTTGAGCTGGGCGTGGATGTTCTGGATCCTTGTCAGCCAGCCGCTAACGATATCTTTGCGATGAAGCGTCACTACGGAAACGCTATTACATTTATGGGCGGCTTGGATACACAGACGTGGCTTACTTTTGGTACGCCTCAGGAAGTATATGATAATACGCTGAGGACGCTGGCGGTGATGGCGGATGGCGGCGGTTATATTGCGGCGCCCAGCCATACGATTACCATCCCTGCGGAAAACCGGGCTGCGATGGAACGCGCGATCGCAGATTATAATCGAATATGACGGGCGGAGGGCCTATGAGTGAAATTCGTAAGGACATGGAAAACGTTTTAAGTGAGCTGTCTCAGGTGTTTATTGCCATGAATGATTCCGAAGTCGAAAAACTGGCGGATGCCATTACCCATGCGGCAAAGGTTTTCGTAGTAGGAGTGGGCCGCGTTCTGCTGTCGGCGCAGGCCTTTGTCAAGCGGCTTTGGCATATTGGAATACCGGCTTACTATGTGGGGCAGATTGACGAACCGGCTGCGACGTCGGATGATTTATTGATCGTGGTATCAAACAGCGGTGAATCGATTTTCCCGCTCGCGGTGGCAACAAAGGCGAGCGCACTGGGGGTCCCCATCGCTTACATTGGCAGCAGCCCGGGCAGTTCTATCGGGCAGCTTTCCAGACTGAAGGTGGTTGTGCCGGTTGCAAGCAAGTTTGGAAACGAAGCCAGCGTAAAATCGGTGCAGCCCATGACGAGTCTTTTTGAACAGACAATTCTGATGCTGGGCGATATCATTGTATTGCGGCTCATCCACGAGAGAAATCTGAATGCGGGAAACATGTGGGGTTCACACGCGAATCTGGAATAGCGAGACAAAATGTAACATTCCGTCACTCTACCCGAGGCCGCACTCAAGACAGGTTTGGACTTGGCATGGACTGCATTGCCGAGTTAATAAATGATAACCTGATTAATATAAAAACCCCTTTGTGTTATTGCGGTCACCGGGCAACTCCCGTTTTACAAGAACTTGTGAGTTTTTTGTTCGGCACTGTTCTCTGAATGTCACATGATTTTCGCGCAATTTTAGCCGCCATTAAACCGGATCATCTTTTAGAGTTCGATTTTTACCGCTTTTACTGCATTGGCATATCCCCCCCTCCCCGGCAAGAAATCCATAGTATTGAGAAGCGATTATTAGTATGCCGACAGACATGGTATAATGAAACAAGCAAGGTGACAGTATGATTCGTATCCTTTTGGCTGATGATGACCCGCGAATACGTTCAATTTAAAGGAGTACTCACAGGCGGAGGACTCGGAGTTATTAGAAGCCGGTGACGGCGAAGAAGCTCTAAATCTCTTTAGGGCAGAAGAACTTTCCCTTGTCGTCCTCGATGTCATGATGCCGAAGATGGACGGCTGGGCGGTGCTCAAGGAAATCCGGAAAACCAGCCAGATCCCTGTTATACTGCTCACCGCCCGGAATGAGGAATATCGCTCTGAATGGTTGCCAAAATTCAAGCCGGGAATGGGAATATGTTGATTCTTTTATATAAAGGCGTGCTATAATACATAATATGCTTAAGGCTGATTATATGAAAAGTATGAAGTATGACGATTTTTCTTTTCAACAGGTAAAGAAAAATAATACAAAAACTTCTCGGCGAGTACTTAGGAATGCAGCGATTACAGTAGGCATTGTTGCTCTGGCAACCCTTGTTTCGTTTGTCCTCAGGGCAGTTTTGCATCTTAACGAATCCAGTTACATTATTACATACATGCTGAGCGTTCTTCTTGTTTCTTACCTTACACAAGGATACACCTACGGGATAATCGCTTCGGTTATATCTGTTCTCGTGTTCAATTTCTTTTTCACAGAGCCGTATTACACGCTTATGACATACAGCCCGGAATATCCTATCACCTTTGTTGTGATGATGATCGTTTCATTAATTACCAGCACATTGACGACACGCGTCAAGTTTGAGACGCAGCGCGCCGAACTCAGAGAAAAGAGGATGCGCATGCTTTACCAGCTTGAACGTGATCTTTTGGCGATAAGGGATATCAAGGAACTGGCGCAGGTTGCCGCAATAGACATTTCAAAGCTGTTCGGGAAATCGGTATTGGTGACAGTATCAAACACCAGCGGTCAATGGGGCGGAGGTTATATTGAGGGCCAGAATGTATTTGATTCCGGCACGGAGATGAGCGCATGTATGGAAGCGTTTCGATCGGGCAATGCATGCGGAACAGGAACGCCGCTGTTCGGGGATAGCCGCGCATATTTTCAGCCCATAAAGGGCCAGCGCGGAGTGTTGGGAATCATCGGAATTGCATTGCCGGACGGTTCACAGATACCCGAAAGTCAAAGAGTTTTCCCCGAGACTATCGGCGCACAAATCGCGCTGGTTATAGAACGCGAGATGATGTACGAAAGGCAGCAGCGCGCGCAGTTGGAAATCGAGCGCGAAAGGCTAAAGGGCGACTTGCTTCGCTCTGTTTCCCATGACTTGAGAACGCCCTTGGCCGGCATACTGGGTGCCGCAAGTACGGTTATCGAGAATTATGAACAGCTGACGGATGAGGTGCGGAAAGACTTTTTGCAGGGGATTTGCACCGATGCGGAATGGCTCAATCATCTGGTGGATAATATCTTGAGCATGACGCGTTTCAGCGAGGGAACGGTGATGCTGAAAAAAGAGATGGAAGCCGTCGAAGAACTGGTTGCCGGAGCTGTGCAGCGCATTAGGAAAAGAACGCAGAAAAAGGATATCACCATTTCGATACCGCACGAGTTGATCATGATTCCCGTCGAAGGTATACTCATTGAGCAGGTGCTGGTTAATTTATTGGAGAATGCGATAAAGCATACTCCGGAAAACGCAAAGGTTCATGTCACCGTCGAAAGTGAAGGCGGGAATATTATGTTCTCGGTTCATGATAACGGCCCTGGAATTCCCGAAGAAGAGCTCCCCCTGGTTTTCGAAAGATTCTTTACGTCGGCAAAGCAGGGACGTCGCGGGTTGGGCCTCGGACTCGCGATCTGCAAATCCATCGTGGAGGCGCATGGCGGTACAATCATCGCGTTCAACGCTCCTGAAGGCGGGGCGGTATTTCGCTTTTGTTTGCCGGAAAAGGAGTAGGCAATGGAATCGCTGATACTGATTGCGGAAGATGAAAAACCGATACGGCATTTTATCAAGGTCTCGCTGGAGACGCAGAAATACCGCTGTCTAGAGGCGCAGGACGGCGCAAACGCACTGATGCTCATCACATCACACCATCCCGATATCGTCATACTCGACCTTGGCCTGCCGGATATGGATGGTCTGGATGTGATTCGCAAGGTCAGGGAATGGTCGCAAGTGCCCATCATTGTCGTTTCGGCAAGGGGGCATGAACGAGAAAAGGTGGAAGCGCTGGACGCGGGAGCGGATGACTATCTCACAAAGCCCTTTTCGGTACCGGAGCTGCTTGCGCGCATCCGCGTTGCACTGCGTCGATACACATCTGCCGCACAGCCCGAAGTCCCTGATTTGTTTAAGCTGGATCGTTTGACGATAGATTTTGAGAAGCGTCGTGTCACATTGGATGACAAGCTTGTCCATCTGACGCCGACGGAGTATAATCTTCTCACTCTTTTGGCTAGACACAGCGGAAAAGTAATGACTCATCGTTTCCTGATCGGCCAGGTCTGGGGCGCTTCGGTCTCCGATGATGCGCAAACCCTTCGGGTTTGCATGGGGAATCTGCGCCGTAAGATAGAAAAGGACACGGCGCAGCCCCGATACATTATCACTGAGGTGGGAGTGGGCTACCGCATGGTGGATGAATGATGTTTTTGCACGTATACAGGGATAACCGCTGCGGCGGTTTTTTTATACAATCTTTATGCCTCCCTTAGGGTTCATCACACCGTTTTTATACATTTCGTTCTATCATGTAATCAGCGAAGTAAGAAGGAAGGCTGAAAAGAACATGAAAAGAAAAGCGGTCTTGCCTGACGCGTTTTCCGAGGCGGTCAAAGAAGCGGCAACTATTTTGAATGCGGGCAGGCTATATGAAGCGTTACAGGTCATTAAGGAAGCGCTCATTCTGAATACGGAGGCCGCGGAGCCACACAATCTTCTCGGCATATTTTTCGAGATGAAAGGCGACGATGATAATGCCCGCAAACATTATCGGGCGGCTTACGCGCTTGATCCGACTTATAAACCCGCATGCCGCAACTTAGAAAGACTGGTTGAATTCGTATGGGGCCCTGTCAGCCGGAAATATGATTTTGGTGTTGAGCTTCAGGGAGAAGGCGAAACAACCCGGTCCAATGATGCGGTTTCGGACTTGGGCCGCCAAGGGCTTGGAATCGTATAATTTAAGGGAGTTTATATATATGTATATCATCATAGCGGGCTGCAGAAAAATCGGCTCTAATCTTGCGCTGATGCTGTCTGAGGAAAATCACGACGTCGTGGTCATTGACAGCGATCCAAATAATTTCGACTTTCTCGGTTCCGGTTTTAATGGGGTGACTATTGCGGGTATGCCGATCGACGAGGATGTGCTCCGCAATGCCGGTATAGAGAACGCGGATGCGCTGGCGGCTGTTACCAACGATGACAATATGAACGTGATGGTATCTGAAATCGCGCGGGATCTGTTTCATGTTCCTGCTGTAATTACACGGCTGTATGATCCCGAACGTGAAATGGTCTTTAAAAAGATGGGGCTAACCACGATCTGCCCGACGACACTGGCGGTTGACAGACTCAAAAACATGCTGATTCCACAGGGCGAGCTAGTAACACTGGATATCGCTGGTACGTCTGTCCGCTTTCTTATCACAAAACCCGCAAGGCGTCTTTGGGGCAAAAGCCTGTCTGAAGCGAAAGGGCCATTTGTATTCGGGATTATCAGAAAGGGCCGTTTCCAATTTGGCTGTGCCAAAACCGTCATCCTTGAGGACGACGCGCTGGTTATCCCTGAATATGCCGGGCAGGAAGGTGAGGCAGCATGTATATAATCATCGTGGGCGGCGGCAAGGTGGGCTACTATCTCGCCAAAACGCTGGCGCCGGAGAAGCATCGGATTATGCTGATTGAGGAAGACTGTCAATTGTGTGAGAAGATCGCCTGCGAGCTTATTGACCTTGGCGTCGGACTGATTCATGGTGACGGTACGGACATCAAGTATCTTAAGGACGCGGAAATCGAAAAAGCGGATTTGCTGATTGCGGTGACCGGGCACGATCAGAACAACCTTGTTGCATGCCAGCTGGCTAAGAACTATTTTGGTGTGGCGCGGACCATCGCCCGCGTGAACAATCCGAAAAATATTAACGTGTTTAAGCGATTGGGCGTGGACTCGACCGTCAGCAGCACCGCGCATATTGCGGACATCATTGAGCAGGAAGTCGACTGGGCAGGCATCAACCGCATGCTTGCGGAAAGAGTCGGGGATGTGCGGATCAGAGAATTTGCGGTGGCGGAAGCGTCATTATCCGTGGGGAAAAGGGTTGAGGCTTTGAGTATGCCAAAAGGTACGATATTAATCTCCGTGGTACGTGATAAGGAAGCAATTATACCGAACGGCCAGACAAAGATATTCGCTGGAGATATCGTGGTGGCCTTGACGAACGAAGGCAATATGCCCAAGGTGGCGTCCTATTTCCTGGGTTAACGGGGGCTGAAATGAAGAAGGTTTTTGGCTATGTTTCAGGCGTAATTGCGGAAATCATATTCGCCGGGGTGCTGATACTCATTGGGTTTCTGATTTCTCTGCTGGCTTTGTGAGGGGTTATGATAGAAAAGCATGTGAGCCGATTGTACCCGATCTGCTATTATATTGGTATTGTCATTATCGGGCTGGGCGCAATACAATACATCCCGATTCTGGTCTCGGCAGTATATGCTGAATGGGAAATACTGTATGATTTTGTTATCAGCAGTTCCATCGCTTTAATTATCGGCGGTACCATGATGCTGGGTTTTAATAAATACAAGCATCAGCATCTGAGCTGGGGCGAAGGCATGATTGTGGCGGCTGGCGCATGGTTTGCAGGCATGCTGCTTTGTGCCCTGCCGTACTATTTAAGCGGCAATTATCTGTCTTACTTGGACTGCTGCTTTGATGTGATGAGCGGTTTTACCACCACGGGGCTGGCGCTGATACAAGACATGGATCACATATCAAACGGCATCAACATGTGGCGGCTGCTTCTCACCTTCGTGGGCGGCCAAGGTATGGTCGTTCTCGCATTGACGTTTTTGATTAAGGGTACCAACGGCGCTTATAAAATGTATGTGGGCGAAGCGAAAGACGAGCGGCTGATGCCGAACGCCATCAGCACCGCAAGGCACATTTGGCTGATTAGCCTTATCTATCTGGGCGTCGGCACACTGGTGCAATGGATCGCCGGTATTGTGGCGGGCATGTCTGTTGGCCGGGCGTTTATTCACGGCCTGTGGATATTCATGTCCGCCTGGAGCACGGGAGGTTTTGCGCCGATGTCGCAAAGCATTCTCTATTACCACAGCGCGTTTTATGAGATTGTGACAATGGTGTTCTTTATCATCGGCTCGTTTAACTTCGCGTTGCACTACGCCGTTATGACGGGCAGAAGGGGCGAGCTGCGGCGCAATATTGAGACGGTGACTTTTACCATTACGGTCACTGTGCTGACCCTCATCGCCACACTGGGGCTACTGCAGAATGGTATCTATACCGACGTGGTCTCCATGTTCCGCAAAGGGTTCTATCAGCTCATATCCGGCCATACGACGACTGGCTTTATGACCATCTATGCCAGGCAGTTCTACTTTGAGTGGGGCGATATCGCGCTGTTTGCAATCATGATAGCCATGCTTTTCGGCGCAAGCGCCTGTTCCACAGCGGGCGGCTTTAAGGGGTTGCGTATCGGCATCATCGTTAATGCTTTTAAGAAGGATATTCACCAGATGGTGCTGCCCGAGTCTGCGATATCCGTTAAAAAGTATCACCATATCAAAGATGTTGTGCTGGAGGATAAGGTGGTGCGCAGCGCATTTCTGATTGTGTTTGCATACATCGTGACTTTTACGCTGGGAACGCTGGTGGGAATGCTCTGCGGCTATCCGTTTGCGGAGTCAGCGTTTGAATCCGCTTCTGTCACAGGAAATGTGGGACTCAGTATCGGTCTCACTAGTGCCGCCATGCCCGCGGTATTGAAGCTGACCTATATACTGATTATGTGGCTGGCGCGGCTCGAGTTTATGTCGATATTGGCGCTGGGCGTCTATGTTGCAACGAAGGTGAAGAAAAGATGCGAAAGAAAATTTCTATAATAATCGCTGTTGTTATCTGCTTCTGCCCTGCGATGTCTCTGGCAAGCGGTGTGGAAGTGACAAGCAGTGACCTGATCAACAACGCCGGAGACTTTGACGGAAAAGAAATCGTTTATACCGGCGAAGTCATCGGAGACATTTTATCACGCGGAGAGTATTCATGGATCAATGTCAGTGACGGCAGCAATGCTATCGGCGTATGGGTGCAAACCGATGATATCAGCGCTATTGATAGCCTAGGCGGCTATACGACGCACGGAGATACGGTCAGGATCACCGGCGTGTTCAACCGCGCCTGCCCGGTGCATGGCGGCGATATGGATATTCATGCTGACAGCATTGAGCTCGTTGAGGAGGGGTACAAAGTAGCGCATTTTACGCCGGCTTGGGAAGTCATAACAGCTCCGATTCTGCTTGCAGGCGCTGCGGTATGTTTAATGCTTGTTATAAAGAATAAGAAAAGATGATGAGATATCAGATGTTGTTTAATTGTTTTTATCTATCCGTATCTGAAGGCAGGACACTTGAGCTGCGGAATACTGCGTGTGCTGCTTAATAAAGCAGTCCATCGGGTATAGTTCCCTATTCAAAATGGCGGCCATATTCCTTATTAAATGCGGCCTGGGCCTCTGCGGTATCAAAGGTGATATCGACCGCCGGAATATATTCCATCATGTATCCTAAGTCGTATAAATCTGCTTTTATAGATGTACCATCCGAGAAAAAAATCGTAAAGGAATAATAATCTTCGCCACGGCTGTAATTCGTTGTAACTGCCAATTTATAAATATCGGATGTATTGTATATCGCCGGGTTGAAAGAAAGACTCGTAGATACCGTTATACGGTTATTTATGACATATGCGTAATTGTGTATACCCAGCGCGGTTATCACTAAGCAAATGAACAGGCAAATAGCCGCAATCTGTTTTACGATATGAGTGCTTTTCTTTGCTCGCTTTATACTTTTTATCCTGATTTCTGGCAACGTCGATACCGCAGTAACCATCACCAAAATTGCCACTACAGCCATGGGTATTATTATCATCATTTCACTGCTGTCTAATCGAAGGGGATAACCGCCGCCGGGCTTTATAAATAATATATTTTGAATAAAAAAACAGAGAGCAGTACCGCCGAAAAGAGTAATGAATAACGAACCAAGCATAACCGAAAAGAGTTTGATGTATGACCAGCGTCTGCCATTTGCATTTGGCCTGATTGGGTCTCGTTTGATTAATCTTGTTGACGATACTAAATAAACCGAAATGCTGATTCCGGCACTCAATAAGAATGAAATGATATAGTAAAACATCGGCATTCCCTTCTCTTAAGGCAACGCTCAAAAACAGTAACTTATCGCGATCAATGACGCCAATGATACAGTGTTGATTATACACCATGTAAGCGCTGTTCACAAATGAACTGCCGATGAGAAAGCTTTGTTATCAAACCATAGCGGCAGTAAGGCGGAAAACGGTTGACTATTCGCGCAGAGCAAGCGGATGCTGATGAACGGTATTTATTAAAGAGTATGAATAGCATTCTGTCCCAATAATTAACAGTAAATAAAAAACCGCCTTGTAAAGCGGTTTTATTTACTGGTCGGGGTGACAGGATTTGAACCTGCGACCTTTTAGTCCCGAACCAAACGCGCTACCAAACTGCGCTACACCCCGAAAACTTACCCCGAAGAGAGACTTCGGGGTAAAAAATGGAGCCAATGAACGGAATCGAACCGTTGACCTGCTCATTACGAATGAGCCGCTCTGCCGGCTGAGCTACATTGGCCCGTGGCGGAGTTCCGCCGACAGTATCGAATTATACCATAAACCCATTGCGGTTGCCAATAGTTTTTTTAAGCTGGAACAGGGATTTTTGTAGGACTACAATACATATTGGACACTGAACCTTGAAAATAGAAGATGCAGGAACGGACTCGTGGGGTATTGTTGAGTTGCAAGACAAAACATTACCGAAAGGAGCCATTGCTGCACCATGAATAACGTAACACAAGACATGAAGTATCGGCAATCCCTTGTTTTATTCGCTCACAAATATGGCGTTTCACGCGCCAGCCGTAAGTATAACAAAGCCCGTTCCACAATCTATTTCTGGTTATCAAGGTACAATGGCACAATCGAATCATTAGCCTGCCAGTCGCGAAGGCCGCACTCCCACCCTGCGCAGCACACCGAGAACGAGCTTGACCTTCTGCGCCGCATGCGGCGCAGAAACCCTGACTTAGGCTTATGTGAGCTGTGGTGTCGGTTGCGCGAAAGAGGTTACAGCCGCACCATTGTTAGCATGTATCGTGCCCTAAGGCGTCTAGGGCTGCAGCCTGAGCCTACTCATAAGCCTAAGTATATCCCGAAACCTTATGAGCACATGCTATACCCTGGTCAACGCGTTCAAATCGATGTCAAATATGTTCCTTCGGCCTGTCTGGTTGGTGCCGCAAAAGGGCAGCGTTTTTATCAGTATACCGCTATTGATGAGTTCTCACGGTTGCGCTATGTGGAAGCCTTTAATGAACAAAGCACCTACTCGTCAACCACTTTTCTCAAGAATGCTGTCAGGTTCTTCAGGTTCCCGATACTGTGTGTACAGACCGATAACGGCTTTGAATTCACTAACCGGTTCGCTGCAACCAAACGCGACCTCCCTACACTGTTTGAATCCACTGCTGCCTGTCTGGGCATCCGTCACAAGCTCATCCGGCCGTACACGCCACGGCATAACGGCAAGGTGGAGCGCAGCCATCGAGAGGATCAGAAGCGCTTCTATTCCAAACGCACCTTCTACTCTTTTGCAGACTTCAAGCTGCAGCTTGAAGTCTATCGATACCGTTCCAACAAGATTCCCATGCGTCCACTCGGTTGGCGTTCACCAGTCGATTATCTGCGCTCCTATACTGTCCAACATGTTTGACAAACCTACAAAGCAGATTTGATAGAAATGGCCGCACTGTGAACTTTCATCAGTTCGGGTGGCGATGGTTCCCCGCGGAATATGAGAACGGCGCGCCATTTTACATGACACGCCGTTTCTTGCATTCCGAACTCTCTCAGACTGCCTCGCTGCCGAGGAACTGGCTGTTGTACAGGTCGGCGTAGAAGCCGTTCTGTGCCATCAGCGCCGCGTGACTGCCCTGCTCAATGATGCGTCCGTCCACCATCACGAGTATCGTGGAGGCGTTCTTGATAGTGGACAGCCGGTGCGCGATGACGAAGTTTGTGCGCCCCTTCATCAGCTCTATCATGGCATTTTGGATATATGCCTCGGTGCGCGTATCCACGCTGCTTGTCGCCTCGTCAAGTATGAGTATCGGCGGATCCGCCAGCAGCGCGCGCGCAATGGTAATCAGCTGCCGCTGTCCCTGCGAAATATTCGAGGCCTCCTCATTGAGCACCGTCTCGTAGCCCAGCGGCTGGGTGCGGATGAAGTGGTCGGCGTGCGCCATCTTCGCCGCGCGCACCACGTCCTCATCCGACGCGCCTTCGCGCCCGTAACGGATGTTTTCGCGGATCGTGCCGCCGAACAGCCATGTATCCTGCAGCACCATACCGAATTGATGGCGCAGCTCGTCTCTCGGCAGCGTGCGGATATCCACGCCGTCCACGAATATATTGCCGCTGTCCACGTCGTAGAAGCGCATGAGCAGGTTCACCAGCGTGGTTTTGCCCGCGCCGGTCGGCCCTACGATGGCCACCACATCGCCCGGTTTTACGTCCAGATTCATATCCTTGATGATCGTCACATCCGGGTTGTAACCGAAGTTCACATGCTCGAAGCGCACCGCGCCCTTCGGGTACGCAATGGTGTTTTCGTGACTGTCCTCCGGCATCTCCTGCTCATCCAGCACCTCAAACACGCGCTCCGCCGCCGCCACGGTAGACTGCAGCACGTTGGCTATCTGCGCCACCTGCGTAATCGGCTGCGTGAAACGGCGTGAGTATTGTATGAACGCCTGCACGTCGCCCACGGTGATACCTTTGTTGATGACCATCACGCCGCCCACGACGCACACCAGCACATACGAGATATTGCTGATAAAATTGACCGCAGGCATCATCACGCCCGATAGAAACTGCGCCTTCCAGCCCACGGCATACAGCCGCTCGTTGACCTCGTCGAACTCCTTCACGCTGTCCGCTTCCTTGCCGAAAGCCTTCACGACGAGATGTCCGCCGTACATTTCCTCCACCTGGCCGTTGATATGCCCCAGCTCCTTCTGCTGGCCGCGGAAGTACTTCTGCGACCGCTTTACGATGATCTGCACGAGTATGAAGCTCATCGGCAGCACCAGCAGGCACACCAGCGTCATGAGCCACGAAATGGTGAACATCATGACGATGATGCCCACCACCATGGTAACAGAGGTGATCACCTGCGTGAGGCCCTGAGACAGCGTCGTGGATACGGTGTCGATATCGTTGGTCACGCGCGAGAGGATTTCACCGTGTGTGCGCCCGTCGAAGTATTTCAGCGGAAGCCGTGACAGCTTCGCGTCCACCTGCCGCCGCATGTCGTATACGATCTGCTGCGAGGTCTTGGCCATCACGAAGTTCATCACGAAGGACAGCAGCCCGCTCACCGCATAGAGTATGAGCACCCAGATCAGTATTTCCCCGACGCGGCCGAAATCAATCTCCAGCGTGCTCGCCGTCTGGTACTCCGTATATGCCTGCTGCAATACCGCCACCTGCTGAGGATCGCTCATGTCCACATTGTTTTTAATGACATCCATGATCTGATCCTCGCCGATCTCGCCATTTTCGATCTGCGTCACCACCTCTTCGGGCAGTATCTCCTTAAGGCCCGAAAATGCCTCCATCTTGGCCATGGTGGGCTTGAACAGCTCGGTCGTCACCTCGCCCATAATCTTGGGGCCGAATATGGAGAACACCGCGCTGCCAATCGCCATTACAGTCACGATGATCAGCGCCGCCTTATGGGTGCCGAGGTACGCAATCAGCCTTTTGATGCCTCCCCTGAAGTCCTTCGCTTTTTCCATGGGCATGCCGTGGCCCGGGCCTCCCGGGCCTCCCGGACCGCCGGGACCCCTGCGCGACCTGCCCTGCGCTGCGTCCTGTTTTGATGTATTCTGCTGCTCACTCATGCCAGTTCCTCCAACGAAAGCTGCGACGACACGATCTCGCGGTACGTGCCGCAGCTCTCCAATAACTCGTTATGTTTGCCCTGACCGACAACCCTGCCTTCGTCCAGCACGATAATGTTGTCGGCGTTCATCACGGTGTTGACGCGCTGCGCCACGATAAACACCGTCGCGTTCTCGATTTCGTTCGCCAGCGCGTGGCGCAGCTTCGCGTCGGTTTTGAAGTCCAGTGCCGAGAAGCTGTCGTCGAATATGTATACCTCCGGCCTGCGCACCAGTGCCCGCGCGATGGAAAGCCGCTGCTTCTGTCCGCCGGAGAAGTTGGTGCCGTCCTGCGCCACCGCCGCGCCCAGCCCCTCCTCGGTTTCAGAGACGAAGTCGCGCCCCTGCGCTGTCTCCACCGCATGCCATACCTCTTCTTCCGTCGCGTTTTCGCTGCCATAGCGGATATTGCTTTCTATGGTGCCGCTCATCAGGCTGGCCTTCTGCGGCACAAAACCGATCCGCTTGCGCAGATCCGCCTGTGGGTAGTCCTTCACGTCCACGCCGTCCAGCAGTACCTGACCCTGCGTCACGTCGTAAAAGCGCGGTATCAGTTTTACCAGCGTAGACTTGCCGGAGCCCGTGCTGCCGATAATCGCCGTCACCTGCCCCGGCTTCGCGATAAGCGATATGCCCTGTACCGCGGGCTCCTCCGCGCCGCGATAGGCAAAGCTCACGTCGCGGAATTCCACATATCCGCGCTGCGTCGTCTGCGGCGCTTCCGCAGCCGTATCCACTACGGAAGGCTTCAGCGCGAACACCTCGTTGATGCGCTCCGCCGCAGCCTGCGCGCGCGGAACCATCACGAACATCATCGTCCCCATGATGAGCGCAAACATGATCTGGATGACGTACTGCTGGAACGCCATCAGGTCGCCCACCGTGGTCAGGTTCTCGTTTACGCGCAGCCCGCCGAACCACAGCACCGCCGCGGTGGCGATGTTCATCGCCAGCATAATGGCCGGAAACATCACGCCCATCCAGCGATACGCGGAGACGGAGGTTCCGGTAAGGTCCTTATTGGCTTCGTCGAAGCGCTGCTCCTCGAAGGGCGCTTTGTTGAAGGCGCGGATCACGCGAATGCCGGTGAGCCCCTCGCGCAGCACCAGATTTACGCGGTCTATCTTCTTTTGCAGCGATTTGAAGAGCGGCATCGCCTTGAGCGCGATGGTGAGTACGATGGCCGCCATGAACACGACGATGACGATGATCAGCCATGACAGCCCCGCGTCCTTCTGCAGCGCCATGATGATGCCGCCTGCCGCGGTAATGGGCGCGGACAGCAGCATCGTCATGATCATCACCATCACGTTTTGTATCTGCGTCACGTCGTTGGTGGAGCGCGTAATCAGCGAGGCCGTTCCAATCGTATCGTACTCGGCCAGGGAGTACGCCTGCACGCTGGAGAAAATGTCGTGCCGCAAATCCCGTGCAAAGCCCACCGCCGTGCGCGAAGCAAACAGCTGCGACACGATGGTGGCGACGATGGCGATCAGCGATACGCCCAGCATCTCCAGGCCAATCGTGATGATCAGTGAAATGTCCTGCCCCACGATTCCCTCGTTGACAATGTCCGACATCAGGTTCGGCAGGTAGAGCTGCCCCAGCGACTGCAACGTGGTTAACAGTACCACGAGCGTCACCTGCCATTTGTACGGTTTGAAATACCGGAATAGCTTGAGCATGTTACTTCCTTTCTACAGATAAAATCTTTTATATTGACGCATTGCGTTTCGTTTTACTGCGCGGGCTTCAGTACAGAGATTACCGCGCCCAGCATCCAGTCCAGATACGCTTCGTCGTCCAGGCATATGCCTTTCGACTGCGCAAACAGGTTGCGCATAAAGTAGCCTGTCAGGTTGGTCATGTAAAACTTGATGGCCATCTTGGGATCCGGCCCCAGCCGCCCCATTTTGTGCATCGTCATAAAGTATTCCAGCAGTCGGTTTTCCGCGCCGTGCTCGTTTTTTCTAAACAGCACTTCGGGCGGAGACTCGCGCATCTTGTCTCGCATCAGCATACGAATCAGTGGTGCGTTGTTGCCGAAGGTTTCCATCATGCCCCGCGCAATGTTTCGGAGATCGGCCTCCAGCTCGTAGATGGCTTCTTTCTGGATATATTCGTTTACGCGGTACGGATGAAAGCAGCTGTGCAGCGTCTCCTCAAACAGCGCGCGCTTTGTGGAGAAATGGCGGAACAGCGTCACCTCACTGACACCCGCAAGATCTGCAATTTCCTTGGTGGTGGTTGCAGCAAAGCCACCTTTTTCAAACAGTTCCCGCGCGGCTTTCAATATTTTTTCATGCGTGGTTTCCATCCCGACCTCCCCTCAGTGTATGCAAGTACTTGCTAACATTACACTGCCGCATGCTTGCCGTCAACAGGCGGCGGCACTTTTCACATATTGTTCACGAAGTGTTTTCGCGTTAGTCTCTGATAAGGCGTCCGCTGGAAAAACGTTGCCTTGCCCGCATGGCGCGCTTGCCCTATAATAATAAGCATGAAACGGTTTTTTCTTTGCATCGCCGCGGCGGCGCTGTTTTTTGCCGCAGGGTGCACGGCAGCTCAGGAGGAAAGCGGCGAATACTACGCGCTCGATACCATTTGCACGCAGAAGGTGACCGGCGGAGACGCAAAAGCCGCCGCGCAGGAGGTGGCTTCCATGCTTGTGCGCATCACCAGCGAGATGTCCATGAACGAGGGGTCGGATTTATACGCGGTGAACGCCGCTGCGCCGCAGGGCGTGGAGGTTTCCGATGAAACGGCCTCGCTGCTCTCCCGCGCGCTGGAGCTGGCCGCGATGACGGACGGTGCCTTCGACCCAACCATCGGCCCGGTTTCGTCGCTGTGGGACATCTCCGGCACGCCGCGCGTACCCTCCGCTCAGGAATTGGCTGAGGCTGTGAAGCTCGTAGGTTATACGGGCGTCACGCTGGACGGCAACACCGTCACGCTGGACAGGGCGGGCATGATGCTCGATTTCGGCGGCATCGGCAAGGGCTACGCGGCGGACCTCGCGGCGGAGATATACGAAAAGCACGGCGTACAATCGGCGTTGCTGAATCTCGGCGGCAACATCTTCGCGTATGGCCAAAAAGCGGACGGCAGCGATTTCACCATCGGGCTGCGTGATCCTTACGGCGAGGACACCGATTACTTCGCTCTCCTGCCGGTAAGCGACACCTCGCTTGTCACCTCGGGCGTGTACGAGCGCTTCTTCGTCAGCGACGGCGTGACATACCACCACCTGTTCGATCCGAAGACGGGCTATCCCGCGGACAACGGCCTCGTTTCCGTCACGGTGGTATGCGACAGCAGCACAGAGGCGGACGCGCTGTCCACGGCGCTATTCGTGATGGGGCTGGAGAAAGGGCTGGAATTCGCGCAGGGGCTGACAGAAGTGGAGGCGGCCTTCGTCACCGCCGACCGAAAGGTATATATCACGGACGGATTGAAGGGAAAGATAGAGATTACGGATGAAAGCTATATTCTCGAAAGCTGATATCATACTGTTCGTGCTGCTGATCGTCATCGCGGCGGGCGGCATTGTGCTGCTCTCGGGCAGCGGACAGGGGGAAACGGCGGTGATCCGGCAGAACGGAGAAGTTGTGCTGGAAGTACCGCTGGCGATTGACAAAACCTATACGGTAGGCAGCGTCATGCTGGAGGTAAAGGACGGCGCGATTCGCTTTGCGGAGTCGGACTGCCCCGGGCAGGAATGCGTGCACGCGGGCTGGCTTTCGTCTCCGGGCGATACCATGGCGTGCCTGCCCAATCATGTATCCGTTACGGTATCGGGCGAAAGCGAGGTGGACGCGATTGCGAAATAACCGTTCCGCCGCGCAGAAAACCGCGCTTCTGGGCGCGCTGCTCGCGTTGTCCATCGGGCTGTCCATCGTCGAGAGTATGCTGGGCGCGCTGGTGCCCGTGCCCATACCGGGCGTGAAGCTGGGCCTTGCCAACATCGTGTCCATGTTTCTGTTGTGTTACTTCTCGCTGCCCGCGGCGCTGACGCTCGCGCTGCTGCGCACGCTCGTCACCTCGCTGTTTACGGGCGGCCTTAGCATGTTTCTGTACTCCGCGCCGGGCGCGCTGCTGTCCACCCTGGTGATGGCCGCGGCGCTGCACACGCTGCGTCCGCTCACCATCGCGGGCGTATCCATGCTGGGCGCGGTGACGCATAACGTGGCACAGGTATGCGTGGCGGTGCTGACCACAGGCGAGGCACGCCTGTTCTACTACGCGTTTATACTGGTGGCGGTGGGCGCGGTTTCGGGCGCGATTACGGGCGTCGTGGCGCGCATCAGCTTCGACCGCGCGTCCCGCGCGCTGCATATCGGCGGCGGCAGGCGCGCAGAATATTCTCAGGGAGGGTAATTATGTACGGAATGTGGGGCGGCTTCTACTGGGACTGGACCATGTTTTTGATCATCCCGGGCATCATCGCGGCCATGTGGGCGCAGTCGCGTGTAAATCGCGCGTACCGCATGTACTCCAAAATCCCCGTGCTGTGCGGCATGTCGGGCAGCGAGGCGGCTTTTCGCATACTCTCCGACAACAACATTCACGACGTGCAGCTCGACGTATCGGGCGGCGCGCTGTCGGATAACTACAACCCGCGCAAACGCACGCTCAACCTCTCGGAAAACAGCTATTCCGGACGCACCATCGCCGCGGTCGCCGTGGCCGCGCACGAAACGGGCCACGCGCTGCAGCATCATCAGGGCTACATCCCGCTGCGCATCCGCAGCGTCATGGCCCCGGTCGTCAGCGCGGTATCCTACATGCTCTGGCCGGTACTGATACTCGGCCTGTGGCTGGGCTTTACGGGCGCAATACAGGTGGCGGTGTACATCTTCCTCGGCATATTCGCGTTTCAGGTGGTCACGCTGCCGGTGGAGTTCAACGCCTCGCGCCGCGCCATGGCGGCGCTGACTGAAACGGGAGCCTTCTCTGAAGAGGAGCTTTACGGCGCGAAGCAGATGCTGAACGCCGCCGCCTTAACCTACGTCGCGGCGACGCTCGTGGCGCTGCTCAACGTGGTGCGTTTTCTCGCGCTCTCGCAGCGCAGGCGGTAAGCGGGCGCACGCCCGTGCAAATTTGCTTTTTAGGTTGTCACCGAACGGCAAAGACCTTATAATAGGGAACGGATTTCCGGAACTCTTGCGGCGCTGCTGCCGTGAAATATTTTGTTTTGGAGGATATGTAATGACTCATATCGACAAGCTGTCCATCGACACGGTGCGTCTGCTGGCGGTGGAGGGCGTACAGAAGGCCAACAGCGGCCATCCCGGCCTGCCGCTCGGCGCGGCGCCCATGGCCTACACGCTCTGGTCCAGGCACCTGAAGCACAACCCGAAGAACCCGGCATGGGCCAACCGCGACCGTTTCGTGCTGTCCGCGGGCCACGGCTCCATGCTGCTCTACTCGCTGCTGCACGTGTTCGGCTACCCCGTATCGCTGGAAGACCTTAAGAATTTCCGGCAGTTTGGCTCTCCCACCGCCGGTCATCCGGAGCACGGCCACATTCCGGGCATCGAGACGACCACCGGCCCGCTCGGTCAGGGCATTGCCAACGCTGTGGGCATGGCGATGGCGGAGTCCCATCTCGCCGCGATATTCAACAAGGACGGCTACCCGGTTGTCGATCATTACACCTATGCGCTCACGGGCGACGGCTGCCTGATGGAAGGCGTCGCTTCGGAAGCCTGTTCTCTGGCCGGCACACTGAAGCTGGGCAAGCTCATACTGCTTTATGACCGCAATAAAATCACCATCGAAGGCGAGACGGATTTCGCGTTTGATGAGGACGTGGCGAAGCGCTTCGAAGCCTACGGCTGGCAGGTGCTCTCCGTGGCGGACGGCAACGAGGATGTGGGCGGCATCGACAAGGCCATCTCCATGGCCAAGGCGGAAAAGGGCAAGCCCTCCCTCATCATCATCAACACGGCCATCGGCTACGGCTGCCCCGCGGTGCAGGGCAAGGCCTCGTGCCACGGCTCCCCGCTGGGCGACGACAACATCGCGGCGCTCAAGAAGACGCTGGAATGGCCCTATGAAGGCAGCTTCTTCGTACCCGACGAAGTAAAGGCCGAAACCGACGCGCGCCAGAAAGGCTACGACGCCGCGGAGAAGCAGTGGAACGACCTGTTTGCGCAATACCGCAAAGAATTTCCTGACATGGCTTCTCAGTGGGAGAAGTTCTTCTCCAAGCCTGATACGAAGGCGATATTCGACGACGCCATGTATACGTTCGATAAGCCGCTGGCAACGCGCCAATCCTCCGGCGAGGTGCTGAACCGTCTCGCGGCGAAGCTGCCCTCGCTGTTCGGCGGCAGCGCAGACCTCGGCCCCTCCAACAACACGGTCATCAAGGGCAAGCCGTACTACGCGCCGGACTGCCGCGAGGGCACCAACATCCACTATGGCATCCGCGAATTCGCGATGGCGGCAATCGCCAACGGCATGTATCTGCACGGCGGCGTGATTCCTTACGTGGCGACGTTCTTCGTATTTACCGATTACCTGAAGAACGCGGTGCGCCTCTCCGCGCTGATGGGCCTGCCGGTCATCTACGTCATGACGCACGACAGCATCGGTGTCGGCGAGGACGGCCCGACGCACCAGCCCATCGAGCAGCTGGCCTGCATGCGCGCCACCCCCAACACCTACATGTGGCGTCCGGCGGACTCCAAAGAGACCGCCGCGGCATACGAATTCGCGCTTACCGCTTCCGGACCGTCCGTGATCGCGCTGACGCGCCAGACACTGCCGCTGTACACCGAAACCGGGCGCGACGCGCTGAAGGGCGCGTATGTGCTGAAGGACTTCGGCACCGCGCCGCAGGTTGCGCTCATCGGCACGGGCAGCGAGGTGGAGGTCTGCATGGCCGCCGCGCAGAAACTGTCGGAAGAGGGTATCGCGGCACGCGTGATCTCTATGCCCTGCGTCGATCTCTTCGAGGAGCAGGACGAAGCGTACAAGCAGAGCGTACTGCCGGACAGCCTTGACAGGCGCGTCGTCGTGGAAGCGGGCGCGTCCTTCGGCTGGCACAAGTACGCGCTGCCCCAGGGCGAGATCGTGGCGCTCGACCAGTTCGGCGCGTCCGCCCCGGCCAAGAAGCTGTTCGAGCTGTACGGCTTCACGGCGGACAACGTCGCCGCCAAAGCCAAAGCGGTGCTCGCGAAATAGCACTCTGCATCAAAGGCTGCCCTGTGCGCGCATGGGGCAGCCTCTTTTATACCCATGAAGAAAGGCGGCGCACATGACAGAAACAGCAGTACCGGTGCGAATTGGCATCGTGGGGACGGGGTCTATCAGCGGCTCGCTGGCGGAAGCCGCCCGAAGGTCGGCGGATTGCGAGGTTGCGGCGGTGTACTCCCGGGACGAAGCGCGCGCCGCAGCATTCGCGCAGGAGTACGATATCCCGCTGCACTTTTGCGGCTGGGAAGCGTTCCTCTCCAGCGCCGATATCGACGCTGTCTATATCGCAAGCCCCAACTGCATGCACTATCCGCAGACCATGGCGGCACTGGAAAGCGGGAAGCACGTGCTGTGCGAGAAGCCGTTTGCGCTCTGCGCCGCGCAGGGCAGGGCCATGCTGGACAGCGCCCGCAACGCAGGGCTGACGCTGCTGGAGGCCATTCGCCCGATACACGATCCCTTTCTCAGAATAATCACCGATAACCTGCCGCGCATCGGCACCCTGCGCCGCGCGTCGTTCGACTTCTGTCAGTATTCCTCACGGTACGACCGTTTCAAGGCCGGCGAGTATGTGCGCACCTTCGACGCCGCGCTGGGCAACGCGGCGCTGCTGGATCTCGGCGTATACTGCCTGCATTGCTGCGTCGCGCTGTTCGGTGTCCCCAGGGACATCCACACGCGCGCGTCCTTCCTGCCCAACGGGACGGAAGCGGCGGGCACGATGCTGCTCGACTACGGTGATATGCAGGCGACAATCGCCTACTCCAAAGTGTCACAGGCGGTTGTACCCAGCTTCATTCAGGGGGAAGCGGGTACGCTCACCATGGGTACGCTCAATCAGCCATCGTTTGTGGAGCTTTGCCTGCGCGGCCAAGAGCCGGAGCGGCTGCCGCTGGCTCCGCTTGGCCCCAACATGAACATCGTATACGAAATTGAGACCTTCTGCCGATGTGTGCGCGGAGAGGCAACAACGGAGCGTTGGGACGCGCAGACGCTGGCTGTACTGAGCCTCATGGACGAGGCGCGCGCCCAGACCGGTATTGACTTTGGTACATCAGAGTCGCTGACCTTTGGGTGGGCTCCAGGCAGTCCGAAATAAAAAACAGGTGCGCGGGGCATCTGTTTTCGATGTTGCTGCTCTATGCTTTTCCTGAATTTCCTGTCAGTCCTTTTTTTCTGTTTGCTTTTTCCCCTTCAGCTGCAGGTATGCATTGAAATACGCATACTGGAACAGCGCCAAAACCATCAGTGCGAGCCCAAAATAGACAAAATAGATATGCCATGGTATCATATCCGGCCTTGGCTGCACCACATGATGCAGGAAGGTGAACGCAATGGACGTATTGAGCGTGAATGCCGCTATCTTGCCAAAAGTGTTGGCGGGGGCCACCACGCCGTGGGAGTACAGCAATATCCCGCCCCCTATCATCAGCCCTTCCTTGACGAGCATCACCACCAGTATGGGCCAGGGCAGCACACCCGTCACCATAAAAGCCATCACCGTGAATATGGCCATGAGCTTGTCGGCCAGAGGATCCAGCAGTATACCCGCGTCGGTGATGAGCTTGTACTTGCGCGCAAGGTAGCCGTCCAGCAGGTCTGTTCCGCACGCGAGGAGGTACACCGCCAGCGCCGGTATCATATAATCAAAATAGCCGAGCACCGCTACGACGGGCACAAGCGCCAGACGCAGCAGCGTCAGTACATTGGGTGCGTTCAAAGGTATCCTGTTCAAATGTCCCTCCCCGGGGCCTGCCCGAAACGCTTTTCGGTAATGCCGTATATAAATATAAAGACCGTTTTGCCGATAATGATTATACCAGCAAAACGGTCTTTTGCCTATCCCTGTTTACGCGATGGGTGCCGCGTTCGCGAGGAGATATTTTTCCGCCTCGGCGCTCCAGAATCCGCCGGATCTCTTCGTAATCTCGGCAAGGCCGCGGAACAGCGGCGAGTCCTGCTTATCAAAATCGTCGATGGCCGTGAGCGGCATGGAGATATGTGTGTAGATCAATTTTTTGCCGCCCGGTATCTGGTCAAGGCGCAGCGTGGCATCGATCACAGCGTCCAGACCGCCCACGTGCGTAATCATCGCGGTAGGGGTTATCTGCCCTTTGGCCATCATCTCGAGCGATTCGCGCATGTCATCGTTGTTGCCGCCCGAAGTACCCACGATATGCGTGAAGTTGTAGTGTACGTTGTAGAAGTTGAACAAGGCTGAAAACTTCGTATCCGTGGGGCCGGCAAAGAAATTCATGCAGCCGTCTTTGGCCAGCAGCGAGTCTCCCTGTTCCACCACGGGGCGCACCGGCGCCATCACCAGCACGTCGTCGAAGCCCTTGCCGCCCGTCAGCGCCATCATCTCCTCCAGCTTCGCGGGGTCCTTGGTGTTCATGTAGTGCAGCTCTACGCCCTGCTTTTTCGCTTCTTCCACCGTATAGATGCGGGCCGCGCGCGCAAGGCGCGCTTCGTCGATATCCGTCACCACCAGCCGCCCCGGCCGCCTGTCGCAGTGCAGCGCGTAGTCGATGGATCCAAGGCCCATCGGCCCCACTCCCGCGAGAATGGCCATGTTGCCGCCTTCCTTGATGCCCATGTCGTGAACGTACTTACCCTGTCTCGTGTGGTAAAACGCGTGGAAGGTGCCCACGATGCAGCTCATGGGTTCCGCGAGCGAGCCGTAGAAGTATACATCGGAGTCATACTTCAGCAGGCAGTCCATCTCCATGGCTTCCTGCGGAATCACCACATACGTCGCGTCTCCGCCGATAAACCGGTACGAGTAGCCGGGCGCGTCCTGAGAGCCCTTGTAATTGAACGCGGGCTGTATCGAGAAGTTATCGCCGGATTTGAACTTATCCTGCCACTTGCTGCCCACTTCGATGATCTGCCCGCAGAACTCGTGGCCCACGATGGTGGGGTTTGTGGCGACGTCGTTCGGCACGCGCTTATGATCCGAGCCCTGCAGCGCCGCCTTGTGCGTCGACATGCACAGGCTATCGGACACAACTTTGGCCAGTATCTCGTCGTCCTTAATTGCCGGAAGCTCGAACTCCTCCAGCCGCAAATCGTTCTTGCCGTAAATCCTGACCGCCTTGGTTTTCATGTTTCTGTCCTCCTATACTACTGTAACAATCGTTTTTTGACGGATATGCTCCAGCGCGTCCGCGCCGATGCCTTCATCCGTTACCAACTCATCCACTTCATCCCAATGCGCAAACTCCACCACGGCCTGCGTTCCGGCCTTAGAGGAGTCCCCCAGCACAAGGATGCGGTTGCCTGCCGCTATCATCGCGGCCTTCAGCTCCGCTTCAATGAAGTTCTCCACACACGGTCCGCCGCGGTCGCGAAAGCCGCTTGTCCCCAGCACCGCCAGATCCACGCGGATTTCCTTGAGGCTTCGCATGGCCCAGCTGCCCACGATGGCGTTGCTGTTGTGGCGCACCTGCCCGCCCAGCACATAGGTGGTGATGCCGTACTCATCCAGCAGCTGCGCAGCCTTCAGGCCGTTGGTGAAAACCGTGATATCCTTTTTCATCGTCAGGGCCTGCGCGAAGGTATACACCGTGGAGCCGCCGTCCAGCAGCAAAGACATGCCGCTTTCCACGCGCTTCACCGCTTCTTCGGCGATGCGCTGCTTCTCGTCAAGCCTCCGTACGGCTTTTTCCGTAAAGCTGGGTTCACTCGCGCCGCCCACCGCCATTGCGCCGCCATACGCCTTTACCGCCAGTCCCTTCTCCTCGAGAAATATCAAATCCTTTCGGATGGTTTCGGAAGAAACATTGAAGAGCCGCGCAAGCTCCGCCACCCGGATGCTGCCTTCGGCAGCCAGCCGCTTCTCGATATAGCCGCGCCTCTCCTGCATCAGATGCAGGCTCATCCCATTTTCCTCCTTACAAATCGCAATTCATTCCAACCAATTGCAATTATACACTTGCGTCAGAATGGCGTCAAGCCCGGTTCCAGCCATATATGCAGGCAAAGCGTTCGTTTTTTATCTCACAATTGCAATATCTCCTTAATCTGTGTATAATGTAGTTATATTTTCCAGCCCAAGCAATGGAGCAAGGGTATGTTTGAGAAAATTGACATCGATATATTTTCGATACTGCTGTTGGCAATCGTGTTGTTCAACCATCTGCGCAACAGCAGCGAAGGCATGTTCCGTCAGAGATTTTTTCGCGCGCTTATCATCTGCAATATGGGCATCATGCTCTCCGACATGCTCATCTACCTGCTTCTGGAGAAGCCTGGCACCTTCGCGCATACTTCCCTGTATGCGCTGCAATCGGTATTCTTCATGCTCTGCGCCCTCTTCTGCCTGATATGGGCGCTGTACTGCTCGCTCTGGCCCGGTTCCAAACTGCGCCCGGCCACACTGATACTGCTGAGCACACCGATTGTTCTGCTGGCGGTTTTTATCAGCCTGAACGCTACGCAGGGCTTCCTGTTCCGCATCAATGCGGATAACTCCTATCAGCGCGGTCCTTACTTCCATCTCATATCGGTGTGCACGTATGCATACGTGATTTACGCGCTGATACAAATCTTCCGCGACAAAAGCCGCCTGACAAACCGTGAGTTCTATACGTATCTGCTGATTCCATTATTCCCTACGGCGCTTGGCATAGTACAGCTTGTACTGCATGCCTCCACGCTGATGGTCTGGCCGGCCACGGCATTGGCTATGGTGATGATGCAGATAGTACGGCTGACGGAGAAAATCAATTTGGATCATCTGTCCGGGCTGTACAACCGGAAATACCTCGACGAATATATCGACGATGTGCTGCAGATGAACCGCTCCGGCGGCGTGGGCAAAGGCGGCAAAAAGTTTGCGGCCATCATGCTCGATATCGACGATTTCAAAACCATCAACGACACCTTCGGTCATGTCGAGGGGGATCACGCCATCATTCTGGCTGCGGACATACTGCGCAAAAGCATCCGAAAGGGCGACGTCGCGGCGCGCTACGGCGGTGATGAATTCCTGATCGTGCTCGACCAGTGCAGCGACAGCACGCCCACCCGTGTCATCCGGCGCATTCGCGAGAACGTACAGAAGTTCAACCGGGAAAACAAGCTGCCTTACGCCATCGAATTCTCTATGGGATATAAGGTATATTCCAATCTGCACGGCCTGACGAGCAAACAGATCTTTACCAGCATCGACGCGCTGATGTACCAGAACAAACACAGCAAACTGGGCATCCATGCATAAAAATGCACTTTTCAAACTTGAATTTTCATATATAATAGGACACGGGATCTGCGCCTATAAAGCTTCGACTTGGCGCAGATCGACTACTTGAAAGCGCGCGGCCTGGGCTCTGCCGCGCAAGCAGGAGATTCTATGCATAAAACCGATCTCGAAATTGCGCGCGAGGCCAATCCGCTGCCCATCGGCAGCGTCGCGGAGCGCGCAGGCATTCTGGACAGCGAAATCATTCCCTTTGGCAGCAGCAAGGCCAAGGTCTCCCTTTCCATATTGGATCGCATCCGCAGCAACCCTCCCGGAAAGCTGGTGCTCGTCTCCGCCATCAACCCCACGCCCGCGGGCGAAGGGAAAACCACCATTTCTATCGGGCTGGCGGACGCGCTGAGCCGCTGCGGCCAGAAGGTCTGCCTTACGCTGCGCGAACCCTCCCTCGGGCCGGTGTTCGGCATCAAGGGCGGCGCGGCGGGCGGCGGATATTCGCAGGTGATCCCAATGGAAGACATCAACCTGCACTTTACGGGCGATTTGCATGCCGTCACCGCAGCCAACAACCTGCTTTGCGCGCTGGTAGACAACCACATCCAACAGGGCAACGCACTCGGTATTGACCCGCGGCGCATCACCGTGCGGCGCTGCATGGACATGAACGACAGGCAGCTGCGCTTCATCACGTGCGGCCTTGGCGGGCGAGCCAACGGCATGCCGCGCGAAGACAGCTTCGACATCACCGCCGCCTCTGAAGTCATGGCAGTGCTGTGCCTCGCCTCCAATCTGCACGACCTGAAAGACCGGCTGGCGCGCATCAAGGTGGCCTATACGTTTGACGACAAACCCGTCACCGCGGAAGCGCTGCGCGCGCAGGGCGCTATGGCCGCGCTGCTGAAGGACGCCATTCACCCCAACCTGGTACAGACGCTGGAGGGCACACCCTGTCTGATGCACGGCGGCCCGTTCGCCAACATCGCGCACGGCTGCAACAGCTATATCGCCACGCACACCGCGCTGCATCTCGCGGACTACGTCGTCACCGAAGCGGGTTTCGGCGCGGACCTCGGCGCGGAGAAATTTCTCGATATCAAATGCCGTCAGACGGGGCTTTGGCCGCATGCCGTCGTCGTCGTCGCTACGGTACGCGCGCTTAAGGTTCACGGGGGCGTCGCGAAGGAGGCGCTTGCCACACCGGATGCCACGGCGGTGGAACGCGGCTTTGCCAACCTCGGCAAGCACATCGAAAACCTTCAGGGATTCTTCGGCCTGCCGGTGGCGGTGGCAGTCAACCGCTTTGATACCGACTCGGCGGAGGAAATGGACACCATCATCCGCCTGTGCGCAGAAAAGGGCGTCACCGCAGTGCCCGCCGAAGTATGGGCCAAGGGCGGGGAAGGCGGCGTCGCGCTCGCGCAGGAAGTAATGCGCATCGCACGCAAAGGCGATCCGCGCCATCCTTACGCGCTGGAGGACAGCATCGAAACCAAAATCGAAAAGCTTGCGCGCACCATCTACGGCGCGGGCGAAATTCATTACTCCGCAGGCGTCGCCAAGGACATCCGCATGCTCAGCATCAACGGCTATGCGCACCTGCCCGTCTGCATCGCCAAGACGCAGTACTCGCTCTCGCACGATGCCAAGCTGCTGGGGCGTCCGGAAGACTTCCGTTTCACCGTGCGCGGCGTCAAGCTCTCCGCGGGCGCGGGGTTCATCGTCGTCATGGCGGGCGACATTACCACCATGCCCGGACTGCCCAAAAACCCCGCTGCGGAGCAGATCACGATCGACGACGAAGGCCGTATCGACGGGTTATTCTAACAGCATCCCGAATATTTTGTGAACTTTGGCTGCGGACATATTAAAAAGGATGCCATGATGGTACAATAGGGACTACACCCAGAAACCGCACAACGATTTGGAGAGACTATGACAAAAAAAAGCTTAATCGTACTGCTGATATTTGTGATTATCGCAGGCGCCGTGGCAGGCGCATTCGTATTCTTAAACCAGCAGGGAGCGGGTGAGTCCTCCGCAACGCCCGGAATGTATAACAGCTCAGTCGGCGTGGGCTTTGCTCCCGCCGCAGTACAGCCGTGTCTGGTTCGTCCCGCGCCGGAACCGGAAACCTGCTTCCTGTAACCGCATGAAAAAAGGCAGCGTGCGCTGCCTTTTATTATACCTTCGTTTCCAGCTTCCCGATGCTGCCGTCCAGCCGCCGCAGCGTTTCCGCCTTGCCCAGCAGCGATGCTATCTCCACCGGGCCGCCCGGCGTCACCTCCAGCCCGGATATGGCGATGCGCAGGGGCCAGTAGACCTGCCCGTTCTTCACGCCCAGCCTTTCCACCAGCGCCGTCAACGAACCCTTCAGCGCGTCCGCGGAATAGCTGTCCAGCGCGGACAGCGCGTCCCGCGCCTCCTTCAGCACCGGCAGCGCGGACTCCGCGTCGCAGCCGGACCGTTTGTGGAAATACAGCTCCGGCCCGAACTCCGGCATCGCGGTCAGAAAGCCCAGCTTACCGGTTATCTCGCCCAGCGTCTCCAGCCGCGGCTGTATCATCTCCGCGATGAGATCCAGGTTCATCTCCGCCACGCCCGCTTCCCGGAACCACGGCATTGCGCGGGCAATAAACTCTTCTCGGGGCAGCGCGCGGATGTATTGCGCGTTCATCCACGTCAGCTTTTCGGTGTCGAATATGGCAGGCGAACGGGACAGCCCCTCCAGCGAAAACGCCTCCGCCAGCTCCTCCAGAGAGAAGATCTCGCGCTCTCCGCCCGGGCTCCAGCCCAGCAGCGCGATGTAATTGATCAGCGCTTCGCGGAGGTATCCCTTCTTCATGAAATCGTCGAAGGACGCGTCTCCGTAGCGCTTGGACAGCTTGCGCTGCTTGTCCTTCATCACCACCGGCAGGTGGATGTACTGCGGAATTTCCCAGCCCATCGCGCGATACAGGTGGTTGTACTTGGGCGTGGACGACAGGTATTCCACCCCGCGGATGACGTGTGTGACGCCCATCAGGTGGTCGTCTATCACGTTCGCAAGGTTGTACGTGGGCATGCCGTCGGCCTTTAAAAGCACGTTGTCGTCGAGGTCGGCGTTGGGCACGGTGACTTCGCCGAACACCGCGTCGCTGTAGGTGGTATCCCCTTCCGCCGGGATATTCTGACGGACGACATACGGCTCGCCCGCGTCCAGCTTCGCCTGTATCTCCTCTTCCGAAAGGCGAAGGCAGTGCTTGTCGTAGGTGAAGGCTTTGCCCTGCGCCTCGGCGCTGGCGCGCTCCTCCGCAAGCCGTTCCTTCGTGCAGAAGCAGCGGTACGCCGCGCCGCGCTTGATCAGCTGTTCGGCGTAGTATTGATACGTCGCACGCCGTTCGCTCTGTATATACGGGCCGTAAGGGCCGCCCACATCGGGTCCTTCGTCATAATCGAGGCCGGTCTGGCGCAGCGTGTCGTAGATGACCTGCTTGGCGCCCGGCACCTCTCGGTTGAGATCGGTATCCTCGATGCGCAATATGAACACGCCGCCGTTCTGCCTCGCAAACAGCCACGCGTACAGCGCGGTGCGCAGCCCCCCGATATGCAGATAGCCCGTCGGGCTGGGCGCAAACCTTGTCCTGACCTGGGTCATGTGGTGATCGTTCCTTTCTCCTTTTCGGGGCTTTGCCCCTGTACCCCCGCCAAAGGGATACATCCCTTTGGAATCCCTTCAATGGCAGGCCTTATATGCTCACAAAATAACACGCGGGCGGCTTATACCCACGCCGGGTAATGCAGCCGCCCTGAATGATACTCTCTTTTCGCGGTCAGCCTACTCTCCCGGTTTGTAGCTGTCCTTGAGGCCCACTATCTGGTTGAACACCAGTGCGCCCTCCCGGCTGTCGTCGTCCGCGACGAAATAGCCCTGCCGCATGAACTGGAACCGCTCGCCGGGCCGGATACCCGCGCCCGCCTGCTCGATGCGCGCGCTGCCCAGCACCTTGATGGAGTCGTGGTTGAGCCGGTTCATGAAGTCGCCCTCGGTATCCGGCAGCAGCAGTGCGTCGTACAGGCGCACCGTACACGGCACGGAGGTTGCGGCATCCACCCAGTGCAGCGTTCCCTTCACCTTGCGGCCCGCCGTGGGTCCGCCGCTTTTGGAGCCGGGATCGTACGTGCATACAACCTCGGTCACATTGCCTTCGCTGTCCTTGACGACGCGTTCACACTGGATGATATAGGCGTCCTTGAGGCGCACCTCTCTGCCGGGAGCGAGCCGGAAGAACTTGCCCGGCGGATCCTCCATGAAGTCTTCGCGCTCGATGTAGATCTCGCGGGAGAACGGCACGCCGCGCAGGCCCGCGTTTTCATCCTTCGGCAGGTTTTCGGACTGCACGGTTTCCGTACCGTCGTAGTTTTCAATCGTTATTTTCAGCGGGTCCAGCACCGCCATGCGGCGCTGCGCGGTGGCGTTGAGATGCTCCCTCACGCAATGCTCCAGCAGCCCTAATTCCACCTCGCTGTTGGCCTTGGCAACGCCGATGCGTTCGCAAAAGTCGCGAATGGCCTCCGGCGTGTAGCCGCGGCGGCGCAAGCCGGAGATCGTGGGCATGCGCGGATCATCCCAGCCGGAGACGAAACCCTCGTCCACGAGCTTTTTCAGATAGCGCTTGCTCATGATGGTGCGCGTCAGGTTCAGCCGCGCAAACTCGTACTGGTGCGGCGCGGGATCGCAGCCGCAGTGCTGCACCACCCAGTCGTACAGCGGGCGGTGATCCTCAAACTCCAGCGTGCAGATGCTGTGCGTGACGCGCTCGTACGCGTCCTCCAGCGGGTGCGCGTAATCGTACATCGGGTAAATGCACCACGTATCGCCCGTGCGCGGATGCGTGGCGCGCAGTATGCGGTAGATGATGGGGTCGCGCATATTGACGTTGGGACTGGCCATGTCGATTTTCGCGCGCAGCACCTTCTCGCCGTCGGCGTACTTTCCGTCGCGCATTTCAAAAAACAGCCTGCGGTTTTCCTCAATGGAACGGCTGCGGTACGGGCTTTCCCGGCCCGGCTCGGTGAGCGTTCCGCGGTACTCGCGCATCTGCTCGGCCGTGAGGTCGCATACAAACGCGAGGCCCTTGTCGATAAGCCGTACGGCGCAGTCGAACATGTACTCGAAATAGTCCGAAGCGAACAGTACCTCGGCGGGCTCGAAACCCAGCCAGCGCACGTCGCGCTCGATGCTCTCGATGTACTCGTTCTCCTCCTTGGCGGGGTTGGTATCGTCATACCGCAGGTTGCACTTGCCGCCGTACTTTTGGGCCGTGCCGAAGTTGAGGCATATGGATTTGGCATGCCCCACATGCAGATAACCGTTGGGCTCGGGCGGAAAGCGCGTTAATACATAATCCGTGCGTCCCGCTTCCAGGTCCGCGTCGATGATTTCTTCAATAAAGTTGCGGTTTTTCGTTTCCGTCATATCGTCCTCCCGCGAAGCTATTTCTTCTTCGCGTCGCGGTTTTTCTTTGCCGCCGCCACCAGCTCGCGGAACAGCGGATGCGAGCGGATGGGCCGCGACTTGAACTCGGGATGGAACTGCACGCCCACGAACCACGGGTGATCGGCAAGCTCCATGATCTCCACAAGCCCATGCTCCGGGTTAACACCCGCCACGCGCATACCCGTTTTCGTCACTTCCTCCAGGAAGATGTTGTTAAACTCGTAGCGGTGACGGTGGCGTTCGCTGATTTCATCCGCCTGATAGGCCGCGTACGCGTGCGTGCCCTTCTGCAGCGCACACTTATACGCGCCGAGGCGCATGGTGCCGCCCATGTTCGTGATGTTCTTCTGTTCCGGCATCAGATCGATGTACGGGCAGGGCGTATCGGAACAGAACTCCGTGGAGTTGGCTTCGCGATGGCCCAGTACGTTGCGCGCGAACTCGATGACCGCCAGCTGCATGCCGAGGCAGATGCCGAAGAACGGCAGCTTCTTCTCTCTGCAGTATTGTATTGCCTTGATTTTGCCTTCTATACCGCGCTCGCCGAAGCCGCCCGGCACGATGACGCCGTCCGCTTCGCCGAGTATGGACTCCATATCCCGGGTTTCCTCCAGCTCCACCGCGTTCACCCAGAGTATTTGCACATCCAGCTTGTTGGCGATGCCCGCGTGCGTCAGCGATTCCGCGATGGACAGGTACGCGTCGTGCAGCTCGATATACTTGCCCACGATCGCGATCTTCACCTTATCCTTCTTCTGCTTCTGAATCTTAACGATGTTCTCCCACTCCGGAAGGGCGGAAGAAACATCCGGCAGGCCCAGCCGTTCGCATACCAGCGTATCCAGCTTTTCCTCCCGAAGCATCAGCGGCACTTCGTAGAGCGAATCGGCGTCGGTATTCTGCACCACGTTCTTGGGGCTCACGTTGCAGAACAGCGATATCTTGCGCTTCAGGTCGGCGGTGATCGCCTTTTCCGTACGGCATACGATGATGTCCGGATCGATGCCGATGGCCCGCAGCTCCTTGACACTGTGCTGCGTGGGCTTGGTTTTCAGTTCGCCCACCTTGGAGAGGTACGGCAGCAGCGTGACGTGGATGTACATGCAGTTTTCCTCGCCCACCTCCCACTTGATCTGGCGGATGGTCTCGAGGAACGGCTGCGATTCGATGTCGCCCACGGTGCCGCCGATTTCGGTAATGACCACATCGGGCTTCTCTCTGCTCGCGACGCTGTAGATGCGCGCCTTGATTTCGTCCGTAATATGCGGAATAACCTGCACCGTGCCGCCCAGGTAGTCGCCGCGGCGCTCCTTGGTAATCACCTTCCAGTACACCTTGCCGGTGGTGACGTTGGAATCCGCGAAGGAATTCTCGTCGGTAAAGCGCTCGTAGTGGCCGATGTCAAGATCGGTCTCCGCGCCGTCATCCGTCACAAATACCTCGCCGTGCTGGAAAGGGCTCATTGTGCCGGGGTCCACGTTGATATAGGGATCGCACTTCTGCAGCGAAACCTTCAGGCCCCGCCCTTTCAAAAGTAAACCCAGCGACGCTGCAGTGATGCCCTTGCCGAGCGATGATACCACGCCGCCTGTGACGAATATGAATTTGGTTGCCATCAACACCCTCCAAAAAAAATCAAATATTATAGATATTCCATTACGACGATTCGGGTCCGTTTTTTCAGCGTCGCAAGATCGATGTTCAGGTAGCATTGCCCCGGATGGGAAACATCGTACTCGCGGCTCACCGCGTCCAAAAATTCATGCAGCGGAGCAATGTCCATATCGGTCGCGGGCGTCTTGAAGTGCATCGGAATGATAATGTTGGGTTCTATCCGCTCGCACAGCTCCAGCGCCTCCTGCGCGTCGATGGTATAGTGCCCGCCCACCGGAATCAGCAGCACCTCCACGCCCTTCAGCTTCGCAACGACGTCCTCTCCCGGAACACACCCGATGTCTCCCATGTGGCACAGGCGAATGCCGCGCACGCTGAGCACCGAAACCAGGTTTTCCCCGCGGTGCGCGCCGCCCGAATGATCGTGAAATGTAGAAATGCACTCGATAGTCGCTTCACCCAGCGTATGCAGTCCCGGCTTGTCAATTACCGTGTAGTTTCCCGTGATTCTGCTCAGGTTGTTATGATCGAAGTGCTGGTGGCTGACCACCACGGCATCCACTTCTTTTTCAACGCGCGTATATCCCACCGTATCGTCGTACGGATCAAACAAAATACGCGTTCCGTTCTTCAGCGTAACCAGAAAGCACGAGTGTCCGAGCCACTCTATGACCATTTTCCTCACCTCCGTGGTTTATCTAGTTTGCGCGCTCCTCCATGCTCCTAAACGACAGATCAAGCTTATTGGCCGTAAAAAACTCGCCCATACTCATCTCGTACTCCAGGCTCAGGCTGCCGCTCTTCTCCTGAAGCCGGCTTTCCACGCGCGTCGCAAATATGCTCATGCCGGTGCCGCCCGAAGACGTCCCCAGATTGCTCTGAAACACGCTCCCCGGCGCAAACACCATATGCGTGTCCATTGCGCCGCTGCGCTCCAGCGTCACCGTTTCACCCTCCAGCATGAGGCGCGTCGTCACGCCTTCCACGCCGGTCAGAGCGCTCTCATCATATTCCAGGAGGTAACCGTCCGCGCTGCGCTGCAGCGTGCCCTCGGTCATAAACTCGATGGCATCGTTCGTATTCCCCTCCAGAAGCGATCCCCTTATCGTCAGCAGAACTTTCTGCATAACTGCCCCCTCAAAATATTCTTAAGTATTATAGCACATGTGTCAGGAATAACAAAATAGCTTTATAAATGCAATTATGAAATAATTGATAAACTCGTATTCCATTTTCCGGTGGTTGACCCTCCGATCTTTCAACGAATATAATCGCTACAATGCGCTGACCGGCAATGCAGCGAGGGGTATCATGCATCCGGCTGACGCTATTTTTCGAATAACACTGGAGGGCAACATGAAAAAGCGTTGGCTGGGAACAGCCATACTGGTGCTGCTCGCGTCAATGCTGGGCGGATGCGGCAGCGGTGCTGAGGAAACAAAAACCCTGGAAGCGCCGGACGGCAGCGTGCAGATTGACACGCCGGATGGCTGGGAAGAGGACACTTCGCAGGAGATGCCCGATTATATGGTGCTCTCCATCGGCGACGGTACGGGGGCCTTTGCGCAGATCTCTTACTATCCGGACGACGGAAGCGGAGACACCGCGGAAGAGCTGGCGCAGACGCTGATCGACACCTACTACATGGAAAATGTTATCGGCGAAATCGAGGAAGCCGATATTGAGGGCGCTGAGGCGTGTTACTTCGAATACTCCATGGTAGAAGAAGGCGTGGACGGCAACAACCATAATTACCACGGCTATGAATACCTCATCGGCTTCGGTCTCAATATCATCGAGGTGGACATCTTCTATTCTCAGAGCACGCTGGAGGGCAAGCTGTTTTCGCCTTCGGACGATCAGCTGGCACAGCTGCGCAGCATCGCCGAAACCGCGCGCATCCGCGAGTAACCCGAAGCCGCGTTTGACCCGCCGCCCCACGGCGTTTATAATGAGGTTGCGGCAAACCAAAGCAGACCCGCCGCGTCAGGAGGAAGCACGATGAGAAAAAGATGGCTGGCACTTGTGCTGGTGACACTGACCGCATTGGCAGGATGCGGCGCGAAGGATGACGGCGATGCGCTGGCGAATACCGTCGCGGCACAGAACGGCAGTGTGCACATCAGTGTACCCGAAGGATGGGCGGAGGATACCAGCTACGAGCTGCACGATACCCTGGTGCTGGTCGTCGGAAACGGCGCGGACACGTGGGCGCAGGTAAACTACTATCCGGACGACGGCAACGGCTACAGCGCAAAGGATTTTCTGGACATGGCTTCCGAGAATCACTTTGGAAATTATATTGTGGACAAGGCGGCAGAGCTGAAGCTGGGCGACAACGCCGCGGCGTACTTTGGGTATTCCATGGCCGGCAAGGACGCGGACGGCAACGACTGCACCTACCGGGGCTACGAATATTTCGTCAGCTTTGGCGCGAATGTCGCGGAGGTGGATATCTTCTGCCGCTACACCGATACAGCGCCAACGAGCGAACAGCAGGAGCTGATGCGCAGCATCGCCGAAAGCATACAGCCCGGCGCATAAACCTAACCCCATGGCCCTTCGCTTTTACGAAGGGCTTTTTTATTCCCCGGGGGATTGATCCGCAAAGGTATAGTTTTTCCCTGTGTGGCCATAATAAAAGCACATATGCATATGAATATGACAGACAGGAATGTTGTACCATGTTTAACTCTCACCCCGGTATGCTTTCGGGGAGTGCGGCGCGAAAAGCGTTGCTGCTGTTCTTCGCGGCACCGGTAATCATCGCGCTGCTGGCAGGATGCGGCGCACAGGAGGCGCCGCTGCGGCTGCACATACTCGCCAACTCGGACGACGATGCCGATCAGCAGATCAAGATGGAAGTACGCGACGCGGTGCTGCTGGCCACCCAGGAAGGCATCGAAGCATGCGATAATGAAGCGGATGCCGAAGAATATGTCTGCGACAACCTTGAAATAATAGAAGAAACGGCAAACGCAGTACTTGAGGAAAACGGCGTAGCGTATCGCGCGCATGCGGAGATAGGCACGTTCCGCTTTCCGGAACGGACGTATCAGGACGTTACCTACCCCGAGGGCGACTATCGCGCACTGCGCATTGTGCTCGGAGAAGGCGAAGGGCATAACTGGTGGTGTGTCATGTTCCCGCCGCTGTGCATTTCGGAGATTACCGAAGAAGACGCGGAGTACACTTCGTTCTTCGCGGAGCTCTGGGAGGAATGGTTCGGCGTTTGCCCGTAATTCTTTGCGGGAGATGCTTATATTATGAGGAAGCGTATGCTGAAAATACCGCTGGCATTGCTGATGGCGCTGCTTACGGTATTTTTTTCTGGCTGCGAGGCGCTGCCCGCCGCGGCCTACAAGTTCGGCTCCAGCGGCGATATGGTGAAGGAGATACAGCAGCGGCTGAAGGACTGGGGATATTACGACGGCGAGGTGGACGGTCACTACGGCAAGGAAACCGAGGACGCCGTGATCGCCTTCCAGAAGAAGCACGGCATCACGATAGACGGCATCGTGGGGAGCCAGACGGCGGAGAAGCTGGGCGTATCGCTGCCCTCGGACGGCGGCGGAAGCTCCTCTTCCGGCGACAGCGACGTCTACCTGCTGGCGCAGCTCATCTACGGTGAGTCGCGAGGCGAACCGTACAAGGGGCAGGTTGCCGTAGCCGCAGTGGTGCTGAACCGCGTGGAAAGCAGCAAGTTTCCCAACAGCATCGCCAAGGTGATCTACCAGCCGGGCGCTTTCGACGTGGTGGACGACGGGCAGATCAACCTCGCGCCCGATCAAACGGCGCTCTCCGCCGCTCGCGACGCGCTGAATGGCTGGGATCCTTCGGGCGGAGCGCTGTTTTACTACAACCCCAACACCGCAACGAGCGGCTGGATATGGTCCCGCCCGGTCATCGTGGTGATTGGCGAACACAAATTCTGCAGCTAGGAGGCATCGCATGAAACATATTACGCGCATTATCGTGTACTGCGCCGCGGGCGCGCTCATTCTGGGGCTTTCGGTATATTCCATCATACTGAGCGACCGGAACGCCACGCTGAACAACCAGCTTTCGGCGGTATACCAGAAATCCTTCGATGAACTCACCGCCGATGTGCAAAGCCTTCAGACGAAGCTGTTCAAGCTGGAGGCGGCAGGCGATGCCGGGCAGTACACCACGCTGCTGATGGATGTCTGGCGGCAGACCGGTGACACCGAAAGCTCCATCGCCGCGCTGCCCGTATCCTATACGGCGACGTCATCGCTGACGCAGTTCGTTACGCGCACCGGCGATTACTGCCGCTACCTCTCGCGCAAGCTGTCCGCAGGACAGGAAATCACCGAAGAGGACATGGTGCAGCTGCGCGCTCTCGCCGACACATGCGGACAGGTAAACACGGTGATTGAGGATATCCGAACACAGGGGTACCCCACGGAAGCCGGACTTACGGACATTGCCTTCCTCTCCGATACGCCCATGGCAGGCACGCTGGATTTCACGAATCAGGAGTTCCCGCGCCTCATCTACGACGGGCCGTACTCCGAGAGCACCGAGAGCAAGGAGGCCGTGGGCCTGGGCGACGGTGCGTGCACCGCACAGCAGGCGTGCGACGCCGCCGCAAAATTCCTCGGTGTGCAGGCCTCCGCACTCACCAATGACTGCGATCAGGAAGGCACTCTGCCCTGCTGGGGCTTCTCCGGCGAGCAGGACGGCTTCGCATATTCCATCTGCGTCACCAAGCAGGGCTGCAAGGTGCTGTACTACATGCGCAATACCGCGGGCGGCATCTCCGCCGTACCCACCGACGCGCGCTACGAGCAGCTGACCGCCATCGCACAGCAGTACTGCCGCGGCAAGGGCTTCGGGCAGACGGAACCCAGCTACGCGCAGTTCTACAACGGCATGGCGCTGATCAACCTCGCGCCCGTACAGAACGGGGCCATACTCTACCCGGACCTGATTAAGGTGTGGGTGGACATTTCGTCCGACACTGTGGTGGGGTTTGACGCATACAACTACTGGATGTCGCATCAGGACCGCGACCTGCCGGAACCCGCCGTCACGGAGCAGCAGGCAAAGGACGCGGTGGCCTCACGCATGGAACCGCAGTCCGTGCGGCTGGCGCTCATCCCGCTGGATTCCGGCGCGGAGGTGCTGTGCTGGGAGTTGAAAGGCACGATAAACGACAACGACTACCTCATTTACGTGAACGTCGAAACAGGCACGGAGGAAGACATACTGATGATACAGCACACCAACGACGGCACGCTGGTGATGTGAGACGCTGAAAACGAAAAGGCTGACGCGAGATGCATCAGCCTTTTTCTGTGTCTATGTACGCTCAGACGCGCGTGCCGCACCTCATGCAGAAGGCAGTCCCCGGCTCGATTTCACCGCCGCAGCTCGGGCAGGTTTTCGGCGCGGGCGCACCATAAGCCCCCGGCGCGGGCACATTGTAGCCTCCGGGCAGAGGAGCGCTGTAGCCGGCGCCATTGACAGGGGCCTGCGGCGCGCTGCCATCCATATGCGAAAGACGTTCGCCAATTTCCGAGACGTTATCGCGAATGTTGAGCACCACCATGATAAGCTCCAGCAGCATACGATACAGCACGTAGGCGATCATCAGCCCAAAACCGAAAGCCGGATAGATAAACAGGCAGATGAAGCCCCCCAGCAGGCAGATCACCGCGAGCATGATATTGAGGATCTTCAGCAGCGAGGTGATCCAATACTTGTGGAAGTTCAGAAAGTCGTAGAACCATTTCGCCGCGCCCTGATACTTTCCGCGATTGCGCGCGGGCAGAAACACGAAGAGCAGGATGATGCCCAGCAGCAAGCCCAGTATCCCGCATACGATCAATATCGTAGTGATATCCCCCAAGCCGCTAAAGCTCCCAAACAGACTGTCCCCAAAGTTAAATGGCATTTGATAATACCTCCCGAATTGATAATAGATACCAGTACCTATTATATTGTGTAGGGCAGTGATTATCAATCCCGTATACTATCATAGCTTCCGTGTTTTTCCGCAAGCTTCATACCCTGCGCGGGATTGCGGACGAACCGGGCTGCTCTCCAGCGAAGATGTCCGCAATCCTGCATCTTATCGGGTTGTAATGCATTTCGTTCAGACCGGGTTGAATGCGGAGGGGCTTCACTGTACTATAGAGCCACGAGCAATACAGGAGGATGCCCATGAAACTGACCATCAATCAGTCCCCCGAGGTTTCGGAAACGGAGGTGATCATCACCTGCAGCATCGTGTCGCCTGGGCTGCAGAAGATTATCGACAGTCTCCGCGCTCTGGACTTTACGCTGAGCGGCAGAAAGGAAGACGCGTGGTTCCGGATTCCGGTAGAAAAGATACTCTACATCGATTCGGTGGACGGACGCAGCTTCATTTACAGCGCCGGCAGCTGCTACGAGAGCAAGGCCAAATTGTTTGAGCTGGAGGAGCAGCTGAAGAACATGTCTTTCCTGCGCATCAGCAAGAACACCATTGTCAACCTGCGTGCGCTGAAACAGGCCCGCCCGCTGGAGCTGGCAAAGATGGAGGTGCAGCTTAAGAACGGAGAGAAGCTCATCGTCACCCGCCATTACGTCAACGATTTCAAGAATGCCTTTGGCATATGAAAGGAGTGCGCCATGAAAACCAGATCCGCTTTTTTTAGCAGGATCACCGGCACCACTATGGTTTACACGCTCGTGGTCGTCATCACCAGCCTGAACCGTATGCTGGAGATGGGCATGGACTGGAAGGTGTCCAACCTGTATTTCCTTCAGCTGTTTGCGATGATCGTCGCGCTGGAGGCGGTCGACGCCCTCATTTTCCGTCTGATAGACAAGCTTGCCGTGTTTCTCCCCGTCAACTTTATCGCCATGCTGGGGCTGACCTTCGGGGCGGGGCTGCTGTTTGGCTGGTTTGCGTTCACGCTGGATAGTCTGGCATCGGTGGGGGTCATCGTGCTGCTGGTCTATGGGCTTACCTACTGGTTTCTTATCAGCAAGAACAAAGCCGACGCAGCAAAAATCAACGCAAAGCTCAGCGAGCAGGACCGGGATAAGCCTTCCGCATAGCCCGCTGCGCGTTATGCGGCGATTCAATGCCCATAAAACTATCTCCCTGCAAATCAAAAAGCGCCGGATGCGAAAAGCATTCCGGCGCAATAGCGTCCAGTCATTCCCTTACGGCACGGTAATCTCCGCCACGCAGATGAGCTCGTTGCCCAGCATGTAGAACGTGAACTGCGCGCCGCCCTCCGCCGAAGCGACGTAGCTCGAGAAGTCTTCGCCGATGTCCCCCGTCACGCGCCCGTCAAACTGCGCGCACGCGTAGCTGGCGTCCATCTGTTCCGAAAGCTCCTCCTCGTTCAGCAGATACGGGTCTCCGCTACCCTCCGTAAAATCAGGGTTGTAGTCCAGGCGGTCATACGTCAGCATGCAGCCCGCTTCCGAAACATACGCCTCGGTGACGAGCGCCGGAAATGCGGTGAGCGGCGCGTCCGAGGCGCTGACGGAATCCAGCAGGCTGCCGATATCCACAGAGCCCGAGTCATACTCGCCCTCAAAGTCCGAGCCCTCCTGCGCCTGCGCAAGCTCCTCCTCCAGCACCACAATCTGCGCCTGCAGCGAAGCGATCTGCTGATTGAGATCCTCCAGCACGCCCGCCTGCGGGGTGCTGTCCTGCGGCTGCTGCGTCTGCGCGCCGCACGCGCACAGCGCGGCCAGCAGCACGATGCAGATGCCCACGCGGATTGCCTTCAGTGCGTTGTCCATGATGTCCCCCTTGCCTTTCGCAAAAAATAAGGAAGGGAAGCCTCGCTTCCCTTATTGACTGTCTCTTCCCGCTATCATATCCTTGGTCTTCATCAGCCGCACGAGGCTGCCGCGCTCGTTCTCGTCCAGCTTCATGCGGATGTACTTGATGGTCTCCTGCAGCTGCGGTATCATCACGTACTCCAGCGCGTTCACCCGGCGGCGCGTCTTCTCTATTTCGTCGGCCAGCAGGTTGCATGTCTTCTCCAGTTCCGCCAATTCCACCATCTGCGGCAGCACCGCGGCGAGACTTGCCACCGCACTGTCCAGCTCCGCCGAGGTCGTCAGCATGCCGTACGGGAAAAACACCTGCTCGCGCTTCTTCTCCTTATAGGATATGCGCGGCACATGCACGCTCATGATATTGGCCTTGGCTACCGTAAGCTCCACCTCGCGCACGGGGTACAGCAGCGCCTCGTCCATGGCCTCTTTGGACATCGCCACACGCGCCAGCACGAAGCCGGAGAGCGCCTTGCCGAGCGCCTCTTCCACCTGCGCGCGCAGCTCCCGGTTGCGGCGGATGAGCAGCATGAACTGGCGCACCATCTCGTCGCGCTTGTCCTTCAAAAGCTTGTGTCCCCGCGAAGCCACAACGAGCCGCTTTTTCAGCTTCGTCAGCTCCATGCGGGTGGGATTCACCCTCAATATCGCCATTGGTTACTCCTCAGCGGGCAGATACTTTTCGATCAGCGCGTCCTTGATGCGCTTGAGCTCGGACTTCGGCAGTATCTTCAGCAGCTTCCAGCCGAGATTCAGCGTCTCCTCGATGGGGCGGTTGCGCTCGTAGCCCTGCGATACGTATTCGCGCTCGAACGCGTCCGCGAAACGGGCATACAGCTTATCCACGTCGGACAGCGCCGCTTCGCCCAGAATGACGGACAATTCCTTGGCGTCCTTGCCCCGCGCATACGCCGCAAACAGCTGGTTCATGGTGTCGGCGTGATCCTCGCGGGTCTTGCCCTTGCCGATGCCCTTGTCCTTCAGGCGCGAAAGCGACGGCAGCACGTCGATGGGCGGCGTCACGCCCTTGCGCAGCAGCTCTCTGGAGAGTATGATCTGCCCCTCGGTGATGTAGCCGGTGAGGTCCGGAATTGGGTGCGTCTTGTCGTCCTCCGGCATGGTCAGTATGGGAATCTGCGTGACGGAGCCGGTGCGGCCCTTTACGCGGCCCGCGCGCTCGTACATGGACGCAAGGTCGGTATAGAGATAGCCCGGATAGCCTCTGCGGCCCGGCACTTCCTTGCGCGCCGCGGAAACCTCGCGCAGCGCCTCGGCGTAGTTCGTGATATCCGTGATGATGACCAGCACGTGCAGGCCCTTCTCGTAAGCGAGATACTCCGCCGCCGTCAGCGCCATGCGCGGCGTAGAGATACGCTCGATGGCTGGGTCGTCCGCGAGGTTGACGAACAGCACGGTGCGCTCGATGGCGCCCGTCTTTTTAAAGTCGCTGATGAAGAAGTCCGCTTCCTCGAACGTGATGCCCACCGCGGCGAACACCACCGCGAAATTGGACTCGCCGCCCAGCACCTTCGCCTGACGCGCGATCTGCGCCGCCAGCTGCGCGTGCGGCAGGCCGGAGCCGGAGAACACGGGCAGCTTCTGTCCGCGCACCAGCGTATTCAGGCCGTCGATGGCCGATATGCCCGTCTGAATGAACTCCTCCGGGTAATCTCTGGCCGCCGGGTTGATGGGCGCGCCGTTGATGTCCATGCGCTTCTCGGGGATGATGGCCGGGCCGCCGTCAATGGGCTCGCCCATGCCGTCGAACACGCGGCCCAGCATGTCGTACGATACGCTGAGCTCGATGCTCTTGCCCAGAAACCGCGCCTTGGACGTGGCTATCTTCAGGCCCTGAGAGCTCTCGAACAGCTGCACGAGCGCCTTGTCGCCGTTGATTTCCAGCACCTTGCCGCGGCGCACTTCGCCGCTGGCCTGCTCTATCTCCACGAGCTCGTCGTATTTGACGCCCTCGACGCCCGTGACGAGCATCAGAGGCCCTACGACCTCCTGAATCGTGCGATATTCCTTAAGCAATGTCGATCTCCCCTTCCTCGTAGAGCGCGCTCATCTGCTGCTCCAGCTTGGCGTCGATTTCGGCAAAGCGGTGCGCCATGTCCTTTTCCTCCACGTACTTTGCGCGGCCGATGTCCTCCCGGACGGACAGCGCCGATACCTTGGAAAACTCCGCGCCGGCGTCCAGCGCCTTCTGGCCCAGCTCGCCCCACTTCAGTATCAGCTTCAGCATCCCAAACTGCTTCTGCATCGAGGTATACGTATCCGTCTCGTGGAACGCGTTCTGGTGCAGATAGTCCTCGCGGATGGAACGCGCCGTCTCCAGCTTCAGTCTGTCCTTCAGCGACAATGCGTCCACGCCGACCAGACGCACGATTTCTTCGAGCTCGGCTTCTTCCTGCAGCAGCTGCATGGTCTTTTTGCGCAGCTCCATCCACTCGGGCGAAACGTTGCCGTCGAACCATTCCGACAGACGATCCACATACAGCGAATAGCTGGTCAGCCAGTCGATGGCCGGGAAATGCCGCTTGTACGCGAGCGAAGCCGACAGCCCCCAGAACACCTTGACGATGCGCAACGTCGCCTGCGAAACCGGCTCCGAAATATCGCCGCCCGGCGGGGAAACCGCGCCGATGGCCGTAATCGCGCCGATGCGCCCGTCTCTGCCCAGCGCCTTCACCATGCCCGCGCGCTCGTAGAACTGCGCCAGGCGCGACGACAGATACGCGGGATAGCCTTCGTCGCCCGGCATCTCTTCCAGACGGCCCGACATCTCGCGCAGCGCTTCCGCCCAGCGCGAGGTGGAGTCCGCCATGATGGCGACTTTATAGCCCATGTCGCGGAAGTACTCCGCGATCGTAATGCCTGTGTATATGGAAGCCTCGCGCGCCGCCACCGGCATGTCGCTGGTGTTGGCGATGAGCACCGTCCGCTTCATCAGCGGTTCGCCGCTGCGCGGGTCTTTCAGCTCCGGGAACTCCATCAGCACGTCGGTCATCTCGTTGCCGCGTTCGCCGCAGCCCACGTACACGATGATGTCGGCGTCCGCCCACTTCGCGAGCTGGTGCTGCACCACCGTCTTGCCGCTGCCGAAAGGACCCGGCACCGCGGCCACGCCGCCCTTGGCCACCGGGAACAGGGTGTCGATGACGCGCTGCCCTGTGATCATGGGCTCCGTCGGGGCCATCTTCTCGCCGTAGGGCCTGCCTCGCCGCACCGGCCAGCGCTGCAGCATCGAAAGCTCCTTCACCTCGCCCGAGGCGGTCTTCAGCTTCGCAACGATATCGTCGATGGTATATTCGCCGTCCGCGATAGACTCCACCGTACCGGAAACGCCCGGCGGCACCATGATGTAGTGCGTTACGAGCGTGGTCTCCTGCACGCTGCCGAGGTAGTCGCCCGCCGTGACGGCGTCGCCCTTCTTCGCGATGGGCTGGAATTTCCACTTCTTCTCGTGATCCAGCGGCGCGATCGCCACGCCGCGGTGAATTCTGTCCCCCGCCGTTTCACGAATCTTGTCCAGCGGGCGCTGAATGCCGTCGAATATGGACTCCACAAGGCCCGGCCCCAGCTCTACCGAAAGCGGGCTGCCCGTGGGAAATACCGGTTCCCCGGGCCCCAGGCCGCTGGTCTCCTCATATACCTGTATGGACGCCATGTCCCCGCGCAGCTCGATGATCTCGCCTATCAGCTTCTCGTTGCTGACGCGCACGACGTCGTACATCTCGCTCTGGCCGAGGCCGTCCGCCACAATCAGCGGGCCGGAAACCTTGACTATTCTGCCTTCCATATGCTCTGATCCCTTCCTGGTCCGCCGCCGGGAACCGCGCCCGCGCGGACTGCATGTTTGCCAGTCTTACTTTATATTCTCGTCCCTGAATATCACGTCCGAGCCGATCGCTTTCTCCACGTTGGCGCGGATGCCCTTCATTCCAAAGCCCGTCGAACCGCGGTTTCCCGGTATCGGGATGATCGCGGGGAACGGCTGCGTCTTGAAGCGGTCTATGGTCTCCGCCGCAGCTTCCGCCGCCTGCTCCGTAACAAAGAGTATGGCGTACCCCTCGCCCGACAGCCGGAAGATCTCCCGCGAGACCTCCGCACCCGTGGCGGGATATACATCTATACCCAGTGAGCGAAAGCCCAGTATGCTGTCCATATCCCCGATGACGCCTATCTTGTTCATTGTCTCCCTCGCTAATACAACTCTTTCAGCCGCGCCGTCACGGTCTCATCGCTGATGCCGCCCAGCTTGGCGGTCATCACCAGACGCACCGCCTCGGCTTCACGCTGCCGCGCGATATAATAGCCCATCAACGGTCCGACGCCAAACATGTCGTCGCGCGCCTTCTCCAGCATCGCCAGCAAATAATCGTCGCGCGCCTTCTCCAGCATGTAGAGGCTGCCCGTTTTCTGGTACTCGGCAAAGGCGTCCGCCAAGGCATAGCGGTACTCCCGCGGCAGCGCCGCAGCCATCACGCCTTCGTCCGGAACATCAAACGCCTTGGCGAAAACGCACCGCTCCACCGTGCCGCCTTTGACGAACACGCGCTCGAACGTCTCCTTGCCGTAACCGGCGGCGCGCACGCGCATCAGCGCGATGAAGTTCGTCAGATCGAAATAAGCCTCAAAGTATTCCGTTACGAGCGGGTCCTTCAGCTCTGCCAGCAGGTTGCGGATCTCTTTGGCGTAGGCCCTGTCTAGCGCGAGCCCGACGATGGAGGCGTCCGCCGCCGCCGCAAACCTGCGGTCGATATAGTGCAAACCCGCCGTCATGGTTTCCGGCAAATCGCGGTAGCTGTTCTCGCTGATCGCGCGCCGCAGCGTCTCCACCGGAATGCTGCCCGGCGTAAGCGGCACACTGTCCAGCGGCTTGTCCTGCATCAGCAGCTTCACCAGCACCTTCATGTTGCCGAAGTCCCGCCCGCCGCGCATGATTTTCGTAAACGTATCGCTGGGGGATACGGCAATAAGCAGCGCATCGGCATCCGCCAGCTCCTTGTCTATCAGCTGCTCCACCGATGCGCCCGCGGGCGACGGCTGTCCGTAGCCCAACTCGCCCAGCGCGCGCAGCGCGGCGTCGTAATCCTTCGCCTCGATGATGCGCGCAATCTTTTCCTTGGTTATCAGCCTGCCCTCCAGCGCCTTGACGCGTGCCGAGGCGAAAGGGAAGCTGCTCATGGTTTGCGACATATCTCACCCGTCATCCGTTAATCAAACAGTAGCTTCGCGACATCCGTTTCAGAATCATGCCACGCTTCATTCAGCTGCGCCTCCAGCGACATATTGACCTCCATGCCGCCCTCCACGTAGATGAAACCGCCCTTCATATCGCGCCGTTCGAGCATCAAGGTTACTGCCCCCTGGCCCGCGGTCTTTTTCAGCTCCGCGTTGACATCCTTTAAGAACGCTTCGTTCAGCCGCGTCTCCGCTTTGCCCACGATGATGCCGCCCGTGCCCGACGCGGCGCACTCCAGCAGCTTTCGCTTCATCAGCACCAGATAAGCCGCATCGGTAAGGCCGCAAAGCATTTCCATCGCCAGGTCTTTGGCCTTGCCCATGGCTTCCTGCTTGGCCGCCAGCGTCTGCTTGCGATACTCCAAATCGTAAACGGCCGTCATGCGGCGCTCGTTCTCGCGGATCGCCTCTGCGGAGTCGCGTTCAATCTGCGCGGCGGCGGCTTCGATATCACGCTCCGCTGCCTCTCGCAGGGCACGCTTCTTATCCTCCGCATCCTGCCAATACCGCTCGGCGTCGTGCTGCGCGTCGCCCGCTATCTTCTCGATGAGTTTTTCCACTCCGGCCAAAGCTATCACCCTTTGAAGGCGTTGCCGCTCAGCAGCACCGTCAGCATGGATACCAGCAGCGCCAGCACCGCGTAGGTTTCCACCATGATTGCCATGGTGATGGCCTTACCGGACTCTTCCGGCTTTTTGCCCAGAAGGCCGATACCAGAGACCGCCGTCTTACCCTGCGCTATCGCGGAAGAGTAGCCGACGAACGCGATGGGCAGCGAGCCCATGAAGTATACCAACCCCTGCGAAACCGAAATGGGGGTGTCCAGCGGCGAAATGACACCGTTGTTGAGCAGTATCAAAAACGCCACGAGCAGCCCGTAGATGCCCTGCGTGCCGGGAAGCGCCTGCAGCACGAGCGCACGTCCGAACAATTCCGGATTTTCCGATACGATGCCCGCGGAAGCCTGTCCCGCCATGCCTACGCCCTTTGCCGATCCGATGCCCGCCAGCGTGGCCGCCAGCGCCGCACCAATCGTTGAAATCACCAATCCCAGATAACCGTCGAAAATCTCCATATCAAACTCCTTTTGTATATCATCCGACCATCTTTATTTGTTCTTCAGGCAGTGGGCTAATCCTCCAGCCTGTAGTTCCTCGTATGTATCCCCAGCGGCGCAAACAGACGCCCGCCGGCTTCGTAAAACTTGGAGTAAAACTCGATATACTGCAGCCTCGCGGTGTGTACAAAAGCGCCGAGCGTATTGATGGCGATGTTGAACACGTGCCCGATGGTCATGACGATGGCGCCCGCGATGTAACCCGCAACGCTGCCGAAGAACAGCCCGGCAATGGTGTTGAATACCATCGCGATGACCGACGTCGCCAGACCCATCGCGAAAATACGCGCATACGAGAGCACATCGCTCAGGTATCCTGTCACGCCATACAGCCCGCCCAGCCAGCCGACGATGGCTTTGAGCGGATTTTTCTTCTGGCGCAGCTGTGCGACCAGCAGCATCACCACGCCCGCCAGTATCAGCCAGGTGCCGATGGTCCCCATAATGCCGCCCAGCAGCAGCAGCACCGCGCCGATGATCACAAACATCCACGACATACTGCCGAAAATGCCGTCCCATAGCTGACCGCTCTTGATGCTGGCGTACACGCCCATACCCAGCCCGAACAGCAGATGCACCACGCCTATCCCGAGGCACAGCATCAGCATCTCCATCGCGTCGTCCAGCGGGCTCAGCACCGCGGGTATGCCCGGTATGCTGAATATCGTGCCAAAGAAGAGGCCCCAGAGTGCCGTCGAAATGCCGCAGATCATCAGCACGGTCGTAATCTGGCGGAACATGCCGGTGGGCTTTTTCAGCCGCAGCACCAGATACGCGCCCAGCGTCAGTATGATGCCATACGCGAAATCGCCTATCATTGCCCCGAATATAAAGAAGTAGAATATCGACATCACGAAGTTGGGGTCCACCCCTTTGGACGACGGTGCCGAATACAGGTTGGTCACCGCCTCGAAGGGCGTGACGAGCCGTTTGTTTGCCGCCACCGTAGGCGGCAGCTCGTCCTCCGCGGGCTCGCTGAAGGTGATATAGGCCTCGGGCGCGGCATCCCTCAGCGCCTTCTCGATGGCGTCCTGATGCTCCGCGATGATCCAGCCTCTCAGCATGAAAGCCGCGTCCGTTTCCCCCAGCTTTTCGATGCTGCGCTCCCGCTCGATTTCGTTGGCGAGATAATCCTCCGCCGCCTGCAGCGTCAGCTTGTCCTCCACGAACTTCTTGGCCTTCTCCTCGTGCTCCGCCGCTTCGCTGTCGATGGCCTCGCATTCGCCGTGGAAGTCGTAGATGAGATCCTTCGGCGTACCGTACAGATCCTTGGTATAGGCTTCCGAAAAGCCGATGTACTTGAGCTCCCCCGTCAGCTTTTCCGCAATCTCCAGCGGCATCACGACGTATACCGCCATGCGGGCCTTGCTGACCATCTCGAAGTACGCCTGATCCGCATAGGTTTCCGCGATCTGCTCGTACTTCTCCGCCGCCGATCCCGGAATGGTGCCCAGCAGCGACGTGGTGTACCGGCCTGTGCCCACGCTTTCGAGCGGGGCGTCAAATGCCTCGAAGGGTTCCAGCTGCGCGATGCGCGACGCCAGCCGCTGTCTGCGGCTCTTGAGCGCGTTCATCTCCTCGGAGAATTGCTGTATGCGCCCTACCGCCGCGTCCGCCTCGGCCAGACGCTCGCTGACTTTTTTGAGCTCGCTCCGCGATATCGCGGGCTTGGCCGTCAGAAAGCCGGTTTTGGTTTCGTCGTATTTTTTGATAAGCGAAAGCGACGCCTGAACATCGGCCAGCCGATCTTCCAACGCGGACAGCCCTTCCGGCGCGCGCGCGGCACGCAGCTCCTCCTCGCCCGTGGGCGTCAGCTCTACCGCGCCCATGTCCTGCAGCGTTCTCATCACAACCGCCCTGGAGGAGGCGTGCGCGATGAGCGTCAGTTTTTTCATCTGCAACAGCGCCATGTTACTGCAATATCCTCTCCAAAACCGCTTTCGCGGCGCGCTTGAGGCGATCTTCGCCGCCGCTCAGTGCGTCCAGCTTCGCCAGCCGCTCCGCCTGCCGCTCTTCCAGCCTGCCCTGAGACGCCTGCTGCGCCTCGGCAACCGCCTTCGCCATATCCGCCTTGGCCTTCCCGATACGCTGCTCGCGGTATGCCGCGTTCTCCTGCTCCGCCAGTTTGACAGCCTCTCTGGCCGAAGCCAGCGCAACGCGGCGCGTTTCCAGTGCCGCTTCCTCCGCTGTTCTTACCTGTTCGAGTACTTCCAGCGCCATATCCGTTCCTCTCTATTTGGTTCCAAAAAGCCTGTCGCCCGCGTCACCAAGACCCGGAACGATGTAGCCGTGATCGTTGAGCCGCTCGTCCACCGCCCCCACGAAAACATCCACGTCGGGGTGTGCCTTCTGCACCGCGGCAATGCCCTCCGGCGCGGCAATCAGGCAGACAAATTTGATGTTCTTCACGCCGCGCTCCTTGATGAGCGTAATGGCGTCGCACGCGCTGCCGCCCGTCGCCAGCATGGGATCGACGATGATGAGATCGCGCTCGGTCGCGTCCGCGGGCAGCTTACAGTAGTATTCCACCGGCAGCAGCGTCTCGGGATCGCGGTAAAGGCCGATATGCCCCACCTTTGCCGCGGGAACGAGCTGCAGTATGCCGTCCACCATGCCGAGTCCCGCGCGCAGTATGGGCACAACGCCCAGCGTCTTGCCCGAAATCACCTTGGTTTTGGCCTTGGCAACCGGGGTCTCTATTTCCACTTCCTTCAGCGGAAGGTCTCGCGTTACTTCATATGCCATCAGCATCGCAATCTCCGCCACAAGCTCCCGAAAATCCTTCGTGCCCGTCTGCTTGTCCCGTATCAGCGATATCTTATGCTGTATCAGCGGGTGATCCATTACGACCAGTCTTCCCATTTTTCCCCTCCATCATTTATAAAAATAGGAAGACAGATCACCTGTCCTCCAACTTCATGATCTTCTCCACGCGGTTTGCATGGCGCGCTTCCCCGGAGAAGGGTGTGGACAAAAACGCGTCCACAATCTCCAGCGCAAGGCCCGGACCGACCACGCGGCCTCCCAGCGCCAGTATCTGCGCGTCGTTGTGCAGCCGTGCCATCTTCGCCGAAAACACATCGCCGCACAGTGCGCAGCGGATTCCCCGTATCTTGTTGGCCGAAATCGAGATGCCGATGCCCGTGCCGCAAATCAATATGCCCAGATCGGCGTCTCCGGCAAGCACCGCTTCGCAGACCGGAACCGCGTTATCCGGATAATCGCTCGCGCACGTGTCATAGACGCCGCAATCTTTCAGCGTATAACCGCTTTTCTGAAGGTGTGTGATGATCGCGCTCTTCAGTTCAAAACCGCCATGATCGCTTCCCAATGCTATCGTCATGCTGTAAATATCCTCCGTCGTTTCGGCGAGCACCGTGGCTGCCAGCACTCATTATAACCTATAAGGGTATGTATTTGGAATACCTTATTTTCAGGAAGCGTGAACGAAATTTCGCGGCGGCGCGAAAAAGGTGCGCCGGACAATTGTCACGCCCCCCGCGCTGTGTTAGGATATCCTTTATAAAGCGGCGAAAGAGGAATAAAAAATGCGCGATCAAAGACTGCAACAGCTGGCGAAAACCCTGCTGGAGCACAGCCTCCACGTGGAAAAAGGCGAAAAGCTGCTGATAGAAACCACCGTGGCCGCGAAACCCCTGGTTCAGGAGATCATCGCGCTGGCGTACGAAAAAGGCCTGCTGCCTTTTGTGAGGCTTTCCGACGAGGAAGTGCGGCACTGGCTGCTGAAGGGCTCCGACGAAGAGCGGCAGCGCATCGAAGCGTCCTGGGATATCCAGGCGATGACCGACGCCGACGCGTACATCCAGATCACCGCGGAGCAAAACGACGCGGAGTCCATCAGCATCCGCCCCGACATCATGCAGATGCGCGCGCGCATCCGCAAGCCGTGGTCGGATCTCGTGCTCAACCACCGCAAATGGGTGCTAATAAACTGGCCGACCGTCGGGCAGGCGCAAAAGGCACGCATGCCGTATTCGGATTTCTGCGACTTCATCATCGACACGAGCTGCGTGGATTACGCCGCGATGGGCCGCCGCATGCAGCCGCTGTGCGCGCTGATGGCGAAAACCGACGCCGTACACATCAAGGGACCGGGAACCGATCTGCGCTTCTCCATCAAGGGCATACCCATCGTGCCGTGCGCGGGGGAAAACAACATCCCGGACGGCGAGGTATTCACCGCGCCCGTGAAGGACTCCGTGGAGGGCACGCTCACCTACAACACGCCCAGCCCGTACCACGGCAAGGTCTACAACAAGGTCAGCCTGGAGTTCAGCAAGGGCCGCATCGTGCGCGCCTCGGCAGAGCAGGACTCGCAGGCGCTGAACGCCATATTCGATACCGACGAGGGTGCGCGCTACGTGGGTGAATTCGCGCTGGGCGTCAACCCGCGCATCACCCGCGCATTCTGCAACACGCTCTTCGATGAGAAAATCATGGGCTCATTCCACTTCACGCCGGGCATGGCGTATGAGAACGACGCCGACAACGGCAACCGCAGCGCCATCCACTGGGATATGGTCTGCATCCAGACCCCCGAAATGGGCGGCGGCGAAATCTGGTTCGACGACGTGCTCATCCGCAAGGATGGTTTGTTCGTGTTGGAGGAATTGAAACCGCTGAACCCGTAAATCTGGGTATCTGCAAGATTGCATTTCCGGATTCAGGGTGAGCCGTAGTACTCTCTGCGATACGTCCTGCCCGTGAAATCATAAAAGTCCTGAAAAGGTGTTCCGTCCTCGTAGTCCCACACCGCGATGCGAACGGGGCTTATTTCGTATACGCGCTCGTTCTCCAGCAAAGAGTACTTCCGATACGAGCCCTCATAGTGCTTGCGGTACAGCGCGAGGAAGCGGCGGTTCGCTTCGTCCAGCGGATGCCCTGTCTCCCGGCAGCCGCCCTCAATCTGATAATTGGAATGGCAAAGCGCCACGTTGGGGTTGGCCGCCATCTGCTTCGCCTTGGTCATCGTGATGTCCGTCTGGAAATAGAATTTCTGATCAAATATGATGCAGCTCATGGAGCGCGCTGTGACCAGCCCGCCTTCGGCGGTAGCCAGCACCATGATGCGGTGCTCGCCCAGCCCCCGGAACAGCGCCTCCGCCTTTTGCGCAAACACGGTCTCATCCCCGCTTTGCATCGGTAAACCCTCCGTCGGCCTCCTTCGCGCGCGCAAAGGTGAGCAGAAACACGCTGTCCGCGCCCGCCTTGATGAGCGCCTGCGCACAGGCTGCCGCCGTTGCGCCGGTGGTCAGCACATCGTCCACGAGCAGCACGCGGCCCGAAACCGGCTCCGCGGGCGCAAACGCGTCTCGCACGTTCTCCTGCCGCTGCTGCCGGTTCAGCTTTGTCTGCGTCGGCGTATTGCGCGTGCGCTGCGCGCCCCGCACAAAGGGAATGCGCAGCTCTTCCGCGATGCGCCTTGCCAGCAGCTCCGACTGGTCGAAGCCGCGCTTCCGGCGGCGCTTTGGGTGCAGCGGCACCGGGCACACCGCGTCGAAGCGGCCGATACACCGCGCGGCGCAGGCCAGCCTGCCGCCCATAAAGCGGCTGAGCCAGCGTTTGTCCTCGTATTTATAGCCGCGCACGATGCGCGCCGCGAGGCCGTCGTACCAATAGAGCGCATATGCGGAGAAACCCGGTGCCTCCGCGCTTCCGGCCTCCAGCTCGCCCAGCGCCTCCGCGCACTTCGGGCAAAGGCTGTCCACGGCGCCCTTCTCCGCGCCGCAGCCCACGCACGCCGGTATGTACGGAAACATCGCGTCCAGCAGCCTCGTCATTATGCCCATCCCGGCACCCCCATTACTTCGCCGATTTCGCGCAGCTCGTGGTCCAGCGTGGTATAGCGCCCCAAAATCCGGTTGTTGGCCACCATGGCCTCCACGCTCTCCCTGCGCCCGATGATGACCACCTTCTCCATGGCACGCGTCAGCGCGGTGTAGAGCAGGTTGCGCGACAGGAAGCGCCCGCCGCCCGAAAGCAGCGGGAGGATGATCACGGGGAATTCGCTGCCCTGTGATTTATGCACCGTCACCGCGTAGGCGTGCTCTATCTGCTCCAGCTCCGGATAGGCATACGCCGCGTCGCGGCTGCCGTCGAAGCGGATGGTCACTTCCTTCGCGTCGGTGTCGACGCGCACGATGCGCCCCAGGTCGCCGTTGAACACGCCGGTACCGCGGTTGTAAAGCTGCATGCCGTCCACATAGTGCCATTCCATGCCGTAGTTGTTGCGCGTCTGCATCACCTTGTCGCCCTCGCGGAACAGCGTGTCGCCCACCTGCACCTCCGGACGGCTGACCAGCCGCGGGTTCAGCAGCTCCCGCAGCTCCATATTGAGGTTGTATACGCCCAGCAGTCCCTTCTTGACCGGGGACAGTATTTGCACCTGTTCGAGGATATCGTACTTTTCGGGCAGCTCACCCTGCGTTAAAAGCTTTTTGATCCGGTCAATGACGCCCTCGGGATCGCTCTCCGGCACGAATACGAATTCGCCGGTGGAATAGAGCTCCGGAGGCATGCCCTGATTCACACGGTGGGCGTTCTCCACGATGGTGCCGCCTTCGCGCTGGCGGTAGAAGCGCGTCAGCTGCGCCACGGGGAACAGGCCGCTGCCGATGACGTCGCGCAGCACGTTGCCCGGCCCGACGGAGGGCAGCTGATCCGCGTCGCCCACGATCACCAGCCGCACGCCGGAGGGCAGCGCGCGCAGCAGCGCCCGCATCAGGAAGATGTCTATCATGGAGGCCTCGTCCACGATGACCGCCTCGGTCTCCAGCGGGTTGTCCTCGTTGCGGATGAAGCGCGCCTCGTTTTCAAAGCTGTCGTCCTCGCCCACGCCGTATTCCAGCAGCCGGTGAATGGTGCTGGCGGCCCGCCCCGTGGACTGCTCGATGCGCTTGGCGGCCCGTCCCGTGGGCGCGCACAGCGACGTGGTGACGCCGCTCTGCTCGAATATGGACATGATGGCCTTGATGATGGTGGTCTTGCCCGTGCCGGGGCCGCCTGTGATCACCGATACCTGCGCGGACAGTGCCATCAGCACGGCGCGTTCCTGCTCCTCGGAAAGCTCCACGCCGCCGACATAGCGCTCGTACGCCGCCGCCGCGTCCCGTATGGGCACGCGCGGCGCGCAGCGGGACAGCAGGTACAGCCGCTGGGCGATGTCGTTCTCGGTGATGTAAGCCATCATATGATATACGGCGGGGGTGTTCTTCACGAATTTCTGAGCGATCTGCTCGGAGAGCGTCATCGAAGCCACGCGCGCCTCCACCAGCGCTTCCGAAACGCCCAGCATCAGCGAAGCGCGGCGCAGCAGCTCGTAGCGCGGCAGGCAGGTATGCCCCTCGTTCATCGCGGTCAGTAGCTCGTGCCTTATTCCCATATCGATGCGGTAATCGGAGGCAGGCTCCACGCCGATGGCGGAGGCAATCTTGTCGGCGCGCTCGAAGCCGATGCCCGCGATGTCGTCGATCATGCGGTAGGGGTTCTCGCGGATCAGCGCCGCCGCCGCCGCGCCGTAACGCTCGAACGCGCGAAACGCCTGCCGCACCGAAAGCCCGATGCCCTGTAAATCGATGATGATCTGCTTAACGCCCACGTGTTCCATGAAGCTCTCGTGGATGCTCTCCGCCAGCTTTTTGCTGACGCCGCGCACATCCGCGAGCTCCTCCGGGCTGTTCTCTATGATGTCGAAGGTATCCGTATCAAACCGGTCCACAATGCGCCCGGCCAGCCCCTCGCCCACGCCCTTGATGAGGCCGCTGGAAAGAAACAGCTTGATGGACTCCGCGGTGTTGGGCAGGCGCGTCTCGACCGCGGTCACGGAGAACTGCCGCCCGTACATCCGGTGCTCCGTCCACGCGCCGAAAAGGCGCACAAACTCGCCCTCGTGGATGTGCGGCATGCAGCCCACGGCGGTGGTCATCTCGCCGGAAAAGTCGATGCTCAGCACCGTCCAACCGTTCTCGTCGTTACGGAACGTTAACTCCAGTACAGTGCCTTCAATGCTGGTCATAGACACCCTCAAACATATGTACGCTTTTTTATATTGTACCACAGACAACGCATATTGTGTAAAGGAAATGCCGCTGTATAAACTACCTTCCGCGCATGTGCGATTCGCCTACTTGCCCTCCGAGATCTTATCCGCAATGTCGTTCAAATACAGCCATCGCTCCATTTTCCCGTGCAGCTCTTCCTCCAGCGCGGTTTGTTCCTTCAACAATTCCTCCAGCAGCACATAGTTGCTGGTTTCCTTCTCAATCGCCGCTTTCACTTTATCCAGCCGCTGCTCGAGATCCGCGATGACGCCGTCGATCGCGGCATACTCCCGCTGTTCGTTGAACGTAAACTTGGCCTTCTTCTGCGGGCTTTCCGTTTCCTTCACGGCCTTTTTGACGGGCGCTTTTTGCGGCTGCGTTTCTTCGCAATCCCGCAGATACTCCGCATAGCCCCCCGGTACCTGCTTTATCGCGCCGCCGCCTTGGAACACAAAAATCTTGTCCGCGATCTTATTCAGGAAATATCGGTCGTGCGAAACCGCCACCACCGCTCCGCTGAAGCCCTCCAGATACTCCTCCAGCACCATCAGCGTCATAATATCCAGATCGTTGGTGGGCTCGTCCAGCAGCAGCACGTTGGGCGCGTCCATGATCGTCCGCAGCAGAAAGAGCCTCCTCCGCTCTCCGCCGGAGAGCTTGCCTATGGTATTCCATTGCTCGCTGGCCGGAAAGAGAAACTTCTCCAGCATCTGCGACGCCGTAAGCACCCCGTCCGTGGTCGCCACGTTTTCGGCAACGCCCCGGATATAGTCGATAACGCGCTGCGAGGTGTCCATCTCCTCGCACTCCTGAGAGAAGTAGCCTATCTTCACGGTCTCGCCTATCTCCACGGTTCCGGTATCCGGGGTTACCTGTCCGCACATCATCTTCAGCAGCGTGGATTTCCCGCAGCCGTTTTTGCCGAGTATGCCGATGCGGTCGTCCCGCAGCAGCGCATATTCGAAGTCCTTGATGAGCGGGCTGCCGCCGTAGCTTTTGGAGATGCCGTGCAGATAAACGGTCTTCTTTCCCAGCCGTGTGCTGACGGAGCTTAAGTCCAGCTTTTGGGCAGCCGCCGGGCCTTCCCTTTCGCTCAGCTCGTTAAACCTGTCGATCCGCGCTTTGCTCTTGGTGCTGCGCGCCCTTGCCCCGCGCTGCATCCATTCCAGCTCTCGCCTCAAAAAGCTTTTGCGCTTTCGCTCCGACCCGATTTCCATCTCCTCGCGCTGCGCCTTCTGCTCTACAAACGAGGAATAATTGGCGTCATAGCTGTAAAGCGATCCGTTGTCCAGCTCGACGATTTTGTTGGCGACCCTGTCCAAAAAGTAGCGGTCATGCGTGACCATCAATATCGCGCCGGTGTACTTGGCCAGATACTTCTCCAGCCATGCCACCATTTCGCTGTCGATATGGTTGGTGGGCTCGTCCAGTATCAGCAGGTCGCTGGGATGGATCAGCGCGCTGGCGATGGAAACGCGCTTCTTCTCCCCGCCCGACAGCAACCCAACATCCTTGTCAAAGTCGAGAAGCCCGAGCTTTGTCAATATGGTCTTGGCCTCGTGGTCTTTGCGCTCCTTCACTTCCCTGGACGCACCCTTGAACACCTGCTCCAGTATGGTGGTATCCTCTTCAAAGACCGGGTTCTGCGGCAGATAGCCCACCCGCAGCCCGCCCGCCCGGGTAACGGTACCTGAATCCGGCAGCTCTTCGCCTGCGATGATTTTCAGCAGCGTCGATTTGCCTGTGCCATTGATGCCTACGACGCCGGTTTTATCCCCTTCGCTGATATACAGCGAAATATCCTTTATCAGCGCTTTTTCACTGTAGCTTTTTGTGATGCCAACCGCCGAACACAATACCAAGTGCATTACCCCTTATCGAATGATTGATCGCCAATGCCTGAACCGCCCGATGTCCGCGGAAACCGCGCGATTACGCTGCCCGTGCAGCGCCGCGTCGCAAACCCTTGGCCACCAGCTTGCGCTGATTATATCATATGGCTGCGTCGGCGTGGGCTTTTTTCGGAAAACTGCGGCTGCCGACGGCGCAATTGATAGGCGGCAATCCATATGGTACTATCAATCACGCAATCGTATGCCTTGATGGCATCGGTGCGCGGAAGGAGTATGTGCAATGGATGGTACGAAAAGAAGCGATATTCACATCGGCGATACGGTGAGGGTGGTGCAAAAGCAGGATCAGGGCAGCGGACGGCTCACGGAAGGCATCGTCAGCCGTATACTCACCAACTCGGCGGTACATCCGCACGGCATCAAGGTGATGCTGGAGGGCGGCATCGTCGGCCGGGTAAAGGAAATATGTTAGGCTGGAACGGCCGCATCAGTACCGCTTATATTCCTATAAAAGGATTGTTAAATCCAGATTCTGATAAAACGTCTTGTGTTATATCCATCATTTTTTCAACTCGTTGATATTTGATGATCGTTTTGCTTACTATTCTTTGTATCAGAATTACGTCTTCAAATCTAATCTTCTTGGTTTTCCCTGAATGAACGTATTCAGATCTAAGAGAATAAAAATCCCTTATTTTTTTATAATAATCTTTATAGTCCATAATGTTGCTACTTAAAAAAATTGCAGTGTTTCTTGATACTCTATAGCTGATCTCATTTTTTGAGTCATTGCTAAAAAGCATTTCCAATACCGTAATGAGTAATACAATTCTAACTCCATACTCTAGTGAATCAAATGATTGATTATAGATAGAGACTGCTTCTTTTAATTTTTGTGATGATTTAGTTAAATCAAATATATTAATAAACTCCTGAAATTCGTCTATATCTCCTTCCTCTAAAGAAACTGAATTTTGAGTTCCATGCCTAGGTTGAGAAGTCATCACTTGACCAGTACAAGTGGTGATTTTGTTGTCACTACAAAATAGAAACATCTCATTAATATAAATATCGGCGGCAGTAAATAATCTAATCTTTTGAATTAGATCTAAAGCATACTGATAGGTCAAATTACTAAATTCCAAATAAGTTTGCTCCGTATTACCAAATTTCAAAACTAAAAATTTCGGTTCTTCTATTTCGGCAGCAACTGAATTTAAAAAATCTTTAAAAGAGTACACATAATTTTCACTTTTATCAAATAACGCCTCTAGCATATATCGGTCCAACAATTCAAACCTAACGTTTTCTTCTAATTTTAACTTTGTTAAACGCGAATGCCCATTATTCACGGGTATTAAAAAAAATTGCTTATACATCCTATCTACTCTCTTTTTTACTATTTTACCATTCCACAGTGAATGGATTAAAGATAACTTTAATGTAAACAAATTAGTTATATAAAGGAATGACGCAAAAGTCGTCCACTTCACTTAAATTCCCAACTACACATCCCGCTGTGCCTCTTCGAGAGACCCGGCTGGATAATGCCGCTCCCATAATTCCGGGGTGCTGAACCATCGAATGGTTATGCTTCGCGCACGGTTTTTTGCGTGATGTTTACGATATACTTCTCCACATTCTGTTCGCCGCGGTGAATCTCAACCTCGCATTCATCCCCGCTGTACACCCAAAAAAAGCCGAAGGTCTGGTCGCGGTGATGCTGACCAAGCTGATATCCGGGCCAATCGATATGTCAGCATCGGTATCAAGTATATCCAATATAGTGGGCAAATCGATAAGCCCTGTATTAACGGGGGGACGTATGTTTTGATAGCTTTGAAAAATGACCGACACATAGTCGTAACTTCGGCGTGAATAAAACGAGAGCGTTGTGTTGGGTTCAGGCAGCAGGCCCGGCGCATCCTGAAATACCAAACAGAAATAGGATGGCTCACCCGACAGCAGCGTGTCTGAACCTTCAAACTTGACGTAAAAACCGACGAGCTCCGCGTTGCCGCATTGTTCCAAGGTATATGCAAGCGCGTCGTCGTATGCCTGTGCAAGTGTCTCCGGCTGTTCCATATCGGCCATCTCGGTTCTTTGTGATTGAATAATTATGATGAAAATCAGTATTATGGTAAAGATTGCCCCTGCCGCAATCCATATCCCGGTTTTCACCTTGTTTGACACGGCGGAAGGTTCTTTATCTTCTTCTGGCAAGGTGTCCTCCGGCTCGTCCGTGGTTTTAAAATTCAAACAATAAACGGACAGCAGAGATAACAGCAAATTAAGGCCGACGAAGATTAATAGCGTCAGTAAAATGAATCCGCCTCCCAATGCAAAGCCGAGACGAAACAATAAGTTGAGTACAATAAATAAAGTAATTCTTACAGGATAGGAGTTGGATAATGGTACTGGCAAGAGATAGTACCCTCGGCCATTCCCTTCTTCGATCAAATCGATCAGCCGTTCTCTGCGAGGAATAAAAACGTATCTTAAATACACGGAAAACGATGGACGGTCGCTTTTTGATGCCCTTTCGCACATAGCATCCGATACAAAATCAGAATCCAGCTTCACAAAACGTGCAAAAAAGTAGCGAATCGGCGCGACGACAACATACAGCGCCGGTAATACATAAAGCGGCACCAGGCTCATGCGCAATTCCTGAACAAAGTACAAACTGGCAGCAGCCAAAGCACCCAGAAGCCAGAAAAGCTTATAGGGCGTGGTTTTAAGGACGGCGTATCGTTCCCCGGTTTTTTCGATAATGGGCTTGAGCGACAGCGACCTGCCGAATCCCTGACGGTACACATGAGCCCGGTATGTGCTGAAGCTGGGGCGGTCCTTCTTCATGCTTGCCTCCGCGCTTATATTTATGTAATTATATTATATATTGGCATTAATGTATACAACAAAGCGGCAGGGGTAACCGCCCTGCCGCTCTGGTTTCAGAGATCTATCGAGTGCATATCTGTCTTTTCAGCCAAAGTTCCGCCTCACCCCTGCGGAAACACCACCACCAGCAGCATTTTAAACTTCTCCGGCGCGTACACCGCGTGCGGTATGCCCGCAGGCATCACCACGGCCTGCCCTGCGGCGGCTGCGTGCGCCGTGCTGCCGATGGTCAGCTGCCCCGTGCCGTCCAGCACGTACACCAGCGCGTCGCCGCTGGAATCGTGCGCGCTGATTTCCTCCCCCGCGTCGAAGGCGAACAGCGTGATGCTCACGGCCTTGTTCTGCACCAGCGTGCGGCTCACTATCTGTCCGGGCTGATAGGAGACCATCTCGGCCAGCGCCACCGCCTTTTCAAAATCGATATTCTTCAGAATGCCCGCTGCCATCTTGTTATCCTCCTTGCCTTATTCCTGAGCAACCAGGCGCTTTTCACCGGTGATTTCCTGTATGGGCGCGATGTCCTGCGTGACCTCCAGCACCCCCAGATATTCCCCCGCCGCGTCGCGCACCGCAAAGTAGCGAATGTACACGGTTTTTCCGCCCATGCGGATCCAGAAATCCTCGTGCGTCTTTTTGCCGCTCTTGAAATCCTCTACGATGCCCTCCACGATGTGCACGCTGGCGGGCGGGTGGCAGTCGGATACTTTGCGGCCGATGATCGCCCGGGTGCGCGGGAACACGCGCTCCGCCGTCTGGGAGAAATACCGCACGGTATCGTCCTTGCCCACAAACGTGATGTCCACCGGCAGCGTGTCCAGCAGCGCAGCCACCTCCCGCGTGGACAAGAACCCGGTCGGCATCGATATGTCTCCGGCCTGCGCCGCCGTAGGTGCGGGCTTTGCTTTCTCCGCTTCCGGCTTCCATACGGGCGGCCTTGGGATCAGGCACCAGCCCAGCTCCTCGCTCTGCTCCGCGATGTGCTGCCATTCCTCTCCGGTCAGCACCTCCAGCAGCATCGGCAGCAGGATGTTCTCTTCCTTGAATATCATTTCCGCTGCCTTGTCGGCTGCCGCCTCCACTTTGTCCGCCGCGTCGGCACTGCCCGCGTCTGCCGCCTCCGCCGCCTGCCGAATCATGCCGCGGATCTCGTCGTCCACGCCCCACATCACCTTGGGCGGCGCGGTAATGCCGTACTTCTCCATGTACGGGAAAAGCAGCATTTCCTTTTTCACATAATGCGCGTCCAGCTGCGTCAGTTGAATCAGATCCGCCTTAAGCGCCTTTGCGGCGCCAGCGTCCCCGCCCCGCAGCGCTTCGATGTGCGGACGAATCTTCCGGCTTATAAGGCGCTCCACCGCGCGATTCTCCGCCTTGAGCGTATGCGCCGGATGCCCCGGCGTATCCTCCGCGCGGTGCGGCGCGTGAATCTGATCCACGCTGCCCTTGAACACCGCCGCGTGCACGTCGCACAGCCGCTGCACCTCCGAAACCGGCAGCCCTTCCGAGATGAGCGCCTGCTCCGCTTCAGAGATTTCGGACGCCGCGACACCGCCAAACGCCTCCTCAAACTGCGCCTTCACCTCGTCCACACTCTTGCCCGCGTGCAGCTGCTTCAACAAATCCTTGATTGCCTGTTTCCTGTATTCGCGGTTGTTGATTTCCTGACTCATCGTTTCACTCCTCTCCGATGATTTCAAACCCGCTGTCCGTCAGCTTTTGCCGGACAGCCTCCATGCGGATTTTACGCATTGCCGCCCCCTTGGGGAGGGTCATGAACCGCCCCGCCGTGGTCAGAATGCCGGGCTTCGTGATTTCCACAAATCCCAGCTCCCGCATGATTGCGACGAGCTCCGGATACTGCGCGCAAAGCCGCTGTACCGGAAGCCGCAAGTCGATGGATTTCATATCGCAGCCTCACCCCCGTCTCTTACGTTGCAGACTTAGTTTACCTCGCAAACCCACAGTTATATGTTGCAAATGCAACTTATGCAAAAAAGGATACCTTTGGCTAACCCAAGGTATCCCTTCAACAGTTCTGCAATTTTATCCGGCTATTGTTCCTCGGCGATGTACACGTAGTCCACACCCAGCAGTCCGGACTGCTCCACGACCGTCACTGTCTGCCCGGGCTCGCACTGATTGTAGTATTCCTTCGTCACCTCGACGTCCTTCTCGGCGCCGTTTTGCAGCGTGACGGTAAATTCGTAGGACGTGCTGCTCCGGCTCTCCGAGATATCCTTTTCGAGCAGCGTGGAAGTATACACGACCGGTTCGGAGCTGTCGTACAGACCGTTAATCTGCAGCACCGCGCAGGGAGAATAGATAAGCAGCACGAACGCAATCAGGAAAATCGCGGTTTTTCTGCGTGCGGCTTTTTTGGCAAGCGTCAGCAGCAGCACAAGCGCGGCCCCGAGGATCGCCGCGGACCAGATGACCAGGCTCACCCAGTCCAGCACGGTGAAGTCGTGTATCGTGCGAAGCAGCAGCGCCAAAGAGGGCACCATCAGCGCCAGCGTGACGCTCGCCGCCGACTTCTTGTATTCGGACTTGTCGCTGTCGTCCACCGAAAGCACCGCGCCGTAGCGCACGTACAGCCCGAATGCCACTGCGGGAATCAATATGCACACCACCGAAAGTATGGAGTAGGTCAACCGAATACCGGGCAGAAACACGAACGCCGCGCCCGCCAGCACCCCCGCTACCGTCAGTACGAGGCAAATCTTCCTGAGTTTTGGCAGCATGCGCTTCTCTTGCTCGGTGGGCTCATAGGCCGGCGCTTCCGCTTTCTTTTTGGATTTCAGCGCAAACGGCAGCCCGGCGAAAAACTGCTTCAGCTGCTGCTCCGGCAGCTTGTCCAGTATGGCAAATACGTAGCGCTTGGAGGCCGTATGCACCGTCAGCCTGCCGCAGTTGGGAAACTGCGTTCCCGCCTCCCGGCCATAGCGGCACGAGATGGAAACGATCTCGCCGCGCTGCAGGCAGAAGTCCTTCTTGTCGCGCAGGAAGTCCGCCTCGCGGGAAAAGTCCGTGCGCAGCAGCTCCTCGTCGAGGCCCCTTATCTCTCCGCCGACGCGCGCGAAGTACAGCGTGTCCCCGCTGCGAATCAGCTGAACCATGGCGCCCGTCATGTTGGCCAGCAGCAGCAGCGATTTCTCGCCGAACGCGATGGACGCCTTGAACGCGTCGTCCTGCAGCTGCAGCTCCTCCTCGACGGCTTCCTCCTCGCGCACGGCCGCCGCGGCCTTCTCGTCGATGACGGCTTCACTTCCGCGCTCCCGGTCGCGCTTGTACTGCCGGACCAGCGGGCGCACGATAAACGCCAGCACCGCCGCCAGTATGAGTAAGCCGAACGCCCAGGATGGCAGCTCCTTTGCGCTTACGGTGAGCGCCACGAAACCAAGGCCCCATGCAGCCCCCTTCACAAAGCCCAGCGCACCGCCGAAGATAAAGAGCAGAAAACCGAGGAATAGCGCCATCAGCACCGCGAGCGCTGCATAGGTTATCCACCGGATATCCGGTATGCCCCACATCTGATAGAATGCCACCGCCACGATCACCACAAACGCAATCCCGACGATGCCGATGATCACCTGCCACTTAAAATCCGCTTTTTTCATGGGTATCCGCCTTTATGTTGATGAAAGTATATACCCATTATACCTGAAAATTCGCGGCGCGCAACGCCCCCGGCGGCAATCAAAAAGCCCCCGGCGGGGAGCTTTTGATAACCTTGTGATGGCACAAAAACATAGCACAGCCGCACAGCCCGAAGCCCGTCCGGGCGATGACGGTCAGCTGCCCGACGTCTGTTTGGAGAGGCGCGTGTCGGGCGTCTTCACCTTGGTCAGCAGCACGAAGCCCACGATGAACAGCGGAATGACGGCGAGCACCGAGAAGCGCACGTTGTCGGTGAACAGCGCCACCAGCGACATGAGCAGCGGGCCGAGGATGGAGGCAAACTTCTCGAAGATGCCGAAGAAACCGAAGAATTCGCCCGACTGCTCCTTGGGGATCATGTGCGCGAACAGCGAACGCGACATGGCCTGTATGCCGCCTTGCACCGTACCCACCAGCGCGGCCAGCACGAGGAAGTTCCAGTCCGCGAACATGAACGTACCCAGCACGGAGATGAGGGTGTACGCCACGATGCAGATGTAAATGGTGTTTTTCGCGCCCTTCTTCTGCCCTATCCAGCCGAACAGGAAGGACATGGGCCACGCCACAATCTGCGTAATCAGAAGCCCCAGCGCCATTACCATCGTCATGTCCAGCATGCCGCCCGTGAGATCTGCGAGGTGGTTGGTCAGCGCCAGATCCGGGTCGCTCGCGAACACGGTGGCCATGCGGATAATCGTCCCCACGCCGTCGATATAGAAGAAATACGCGATGAGGTATTTGAACAGCTCCTTGTGCTGGCGGATTTGCCGCAGCGTTTTGGCCAGCTGCTTGAGCCCCTCTTTCACGGCCTTGCCCGCGGGCAGCTTCACCGCTTCGTCCAGCCCCGGCTCCTGAATATGGCGGAACATGGGCAAAGAGAACAGCACCCACCAGACGGACACGGATACGAAGGACAGCCGGATGCCGAGGTTGGTCGGATCTCCTTCGCCAAATATGCTGCCCGGATTCATGATCATCACCATGTTGAGCACCAGCAGTATGCCGCCGCCGATATAGCCCCACGCGTAGCCCGCGGCGGAAACCTTATCCATGCGGTCCCGCGATACGATATGCGGCAGAAAGGCGTCATAGAATACCAGCGAGCCGATGAAGCCGATGTTGGCAACCACGAATATCACGCTTAAGAACAGCGTATCCCCCGGCTGCGGAAAGAAGAACAGCGCGGTGGACGCGCAGCCCACAAACATGAAAAACGCCCAGAACTTCTTCTTGGTGCGGGCGCTGTCGGATATCGCGCCCAGCACGGGCGACAGCACCGCGATGATGAGCATCGCCACGGTGGTAATAATGCCCCATACCGCGGTGGCGCTGCTGGTTCCTTTGTAGATCACCTGAGAAAAATAGGCGGGCAGCACGGCGGCCAGTATCGTCGTCGCAAACGCGGAGTTGCCGAAGTCGTAAAGACACCACGCGCGGATCTGTTTGGGCTCGTTCATGAGAGCGCCTCCTTAATTATTCTGCTAAGAATTTCGATTGCCGGTGCAAAAACCCTTTGCCGCTTGTGTTAAGTTCACGTTAATCCGCAAAATCGCGCGTTTTTTCTGGTTTCGCGTATGTTTTGCTGTTGCGCTCGACATAAAATATGATTATGATAAATGTAATTGCGATGAGTCCGACTCATGATTTGGCGTTAAAGGAGCGAGATCATATGTACGAGGTCAAAACGCTGAAAAAAAAGTCCCGGCATCTGAAGAAGTTCATCAAGCTGGAGTTCAAGCTCTACAAGGGCGACGATCACTGGGTGGCGCCTCTCAAGGGCGACATTAAAAAGACGCTCAAGGGCAAGGGCAACCCGCTTTTTGAAAACGGCGATCAGGCATTCTTCATGGTGTACAAGGGCAAAAAGCCCGTGGGGCGCGTGCTGGTGGGCATCGACGAAGAATTAAACCGTGTCCGCGGCTTCAGGCAGGGCTTCTTCTCCATGTTCGAGTGCATCGACGACGAGGAGGCGGCCCGCGCGCTGCTGGATACCTCTCTGAAGTGGCTCGAGGAAAAAGGCATGAATACCGTTATCGGCCCGCTTTCCCCTTCCAACGGCGACGACCGCAAGGGCTTCGTGGTGATGGGCGAAGGACAGCCGGTGCTTTTAAACGCATACACGAAAAACTATTACCCCAAGCTCGTGGAGGAATACGGTTTTTCCAAAAACGACGACCACTTCGCGTACCTGTTCAACCCGGACGATTTCGATTTGGAGCGCCATCGTGCGGCGGTGGAGTACGCCAAAAAGAAGGGCGGCTTCCGCGTCGACAAGCTGAACGCCAAGGATATCGAAAACGAGGCGAAGGACATCAAGCGCATACTCGACAACAGCGTGCCGGAGGAGTGGGATTACCTCGTGACGCCGTCTCTGGAGGCGGTGGTGGACGAATTCAAGGGCCTGCTGCCCTTCTACGACGGCCATTACTGCTACATCGCGCGCAAGGGTGACATCCCCATCGGCTTCGTCGTGGCGCTGCCCGACTACAATCAGGTATTGAAGCACATGAAGGGCAAGCTGATGCCTGTGGGCTGGGCGAAGTTCCTGTGGTACAAGCGCAAAATCAACGGTGCGCGTGCGCTGGTGCAGATGGTAGACAGAAATTATCAGAATATGGGCGTCAACTACGCCATGTATTTCGAAGCGTACAAGGACTGGCAGGAAACCAAGCTGGACTTTATCGAAGCGTCGTGCATCGACGAGACGAATCTGCAGTCCCGCCTCAGCGTGGAGAAGGCGGGCGGCAGGCATTACCGTACGTACCGCACCTACCGTTACGACCTCAAAAAGGAAGAGCAGAAAGGCTGAACAGCCGGTTACCCTGAAACGAAAAGCCTGCGCGGAAGCAATTCGGCGCAGGCTGTTTTTGTATCCTTATATTCGCGGGCGCGGGTGAGCCACTCTGTTACAGCGGATCGCTCTTGATCTTTGCAAACCGCCTCGGATACTTCTTCGGCGCGGGCTCCCGCTTTTCAATCAGCAGCAGCGCGCCCGGGCCGATGGGAATCGTCGCTTTTTGCGCACAGCCCAATTCGCCCAGCGCGTGCTTCGCGTCGGACAGCTCCTGCGCGTATCCCTCGCCCTTCCACGCGGCCAGCGTGCCGCCTGTGCGCAGCAGCGGCGCGCACAGTTCTAACAGCGTTCGCAGCGGCGCGACGGCGCGCGACAGCGCCACATCGAAGCTTTCCCGCATTTCCCCGCGCGCCAGCTCCTCCGCGCGGCCGCAGACCACTTCCGCCTCCACGCCCATGGCCTCCAACGCGGAGCGCACAAAGTCTGTCTTCTTTCCCGCCGCGTCCAGCAGCGTCAGGCGGATATCGGGACGCAGCAGCTTTACAGGGACGCCCGGAAAGCCCGCGCCGGTGCCTACGTCGATAACGCGGCAGCCCGGCGGCAGCTCCATCGCGGATGTCAGCTTCAACGCATCGGCAAAGTGCTGCTGCGCCGCCTGCGCCTCGTCCGTGATGCGCGTTAGATTCAGGCGCTCATTGGCTTCCACCACCGCGTCGAAATACGCGCGGCACCGCGTCGGCAGCTCCTCTTCGTATGGTATCCCCGCCTGTGTCAGCGCGGCCCGCAAAGTCTCCTCGAAAAGACCCATTACACTTCCTCCATGAATTCCACGCCCGTGCTCACCGGGCTGTGTACGCCGCAATGGGCATAGTCGCCCTCGATGCGCTCCGCAACGCCGCGGGCTTCCTCCGGCGTCTCAAACGGCGCGAATACCGCGCTGCCGGAGCCCGTCATCAGCGCCTTGGGCGCACCCGCCTTGCGCAGCGCGCCGATGGCCTGCAGGATTTGCGGCGCCAAGGCCAGCGCGGGCAGCCCCAGCGCGTTGTCCGCGCAGCGCAGAAACAGCGCCATTTCCCCCTTCAGCAGCGCGTACTCCACCGTGTCGATGCTGACGTGCTCCGAAGCGCCGAAGTGCGCGAACGCCTCGGCGGTAGATACGCCCTGCCAGGGCTTCAGTACAATGTAGTGAAACGGCTTTGTGGGGTACAGCGGCGTCAGCAGATCGCCGATACCGCGCGCGCGCGCCATGCCCCCCGTCAGCGCAAACGGCACGTCGGCGCCTACGCGGCGGCCCAGCATGCGCAGCGCGCCCGCGCTGAGCTCTTCGCCGTACAGGCGGCAAAGCCCCAAAAGCACCGCGGCCGCGTCGGCGCTCGCGCCGCCCAGCCCCGACATCGCGGGGATATGTTTCAGAATATCGATATCCGCGCCGCCCTCAATGCCGGTGTGCGAGAAGAACGCCTCGGCGGCGGCACAGGCGGTGTTGCGCCGTGCGTCAATGCCGTCCGTATCAAAACGCACGCGGATGGCGTCGGCCTTTTTGAGCATTACGATGTCGTAAAGGTCGATGCTCTGCATGATGCTGTCCAGCTCGTGGTAGCCGTCCGGGCGCAGCCCGCGAACGTCGAGCGAAAGGTTGAGTTTGGCGTATGCCTTAAGGCGGATCACGGCAGACCTCCCGAAAGCGTTTCGACGGCCCAGCGCGCATGCGTGCGCACCGGCTCCTCGGCGGTTTGCGCCAGCAGCCGCAGCTGCGGCAGCACGGCGTCAGCGCCCTTCGCCGCGGCGTAGAGCGCCGCCTGCGATTTCATACGCCCCGGCCGCACAAAGTTGCTGCCCGCCAGCGCGCGCACCTCCTCCGTGGCTCTGCCCGAAAGCAGGTCCTCCAGGGCGAAAAGACGCGCCGGACTTCTGCCGGGCGGGTTCAGCGGACAGGCGCTCTGGCAGCGCTCGCAGCCGAGTATCTGATAGACGCTGCCGCGCAGCGCCTCCGGCACCTCGCCGTTGATGTGCTTGCGTAGGCAGCGGGGAATGTCCTTCGTGGCGGCGGAGGGGCAGGCCGCGGCGCACGCGCCGCAGTGCGTGCAGCGGTTCTCCGCGGGAGCGTATGTTTCCGGCGCGAACGCGTCGGTCAGCAGCGGTTGAATGGCGACATACGAGCCCAGCCGCTCGTGATAGTAAAAGCCGTTGTCACCGATGAAGCCGCCGGTGCGCAGTGCCGCGGCACGTGCGGGCAGCTCCGCTTCGTGCAGGGCGGAAGCGCCCCGCTCCTTCAGCCACGCGGACAGCGCCTTCGCGGCATGATAACCCGTATTGGAAGCGATATAATACGCGGACAGCGGCATGAACCCCTCGGGCGCAGCCTCCTCCGCGGGCAGGTACGCGGTGAAAAGGACGACCATGCAGGTTGCGCCGGGCAGCTGCCGGGCAAGCTCTACCCGTTCCGCTTCGCGAAATGCCAGCTCTCCCCGTGCGTCCGCAAAGCGCACGTCCGAAACCCCCATCTCCAGCGCGCGCGATACGAGCTCTTCCTTTGTAATCATCTTAAAATTATTGCACAAACGTGACGAAATAACAACGTTAGGATGAAAAAGGTTGCACGCCTCCCAGCCCTGATATATAATTGGTGCAGCTAAAACAAGGAAAAGGATGCGCTATGAAAAGATTTTTGCTGCTTCTGCCTTTATGCCTCGCGCTGCTGCTGAGCGCGTGCGCCGAAGCGCAGGAGGTTGAAACCGCTATCGGCAAGTGCACTGTCAGCCAGGATTTCGTTGCCAGCATCGAAGCCAATTCGGGCGAGACGATTACCGCCGACGCGGGCAACATACTGCTCGTCATCACGCTGAAGCCCGCCGAGGGCGTCGTGATGGACCTCGACAAAGCCGACGACTATTTTCTTTCCGGCACCAAGGTAAACCTCGCCGGGCAGTCGTACGATTTGACGGGCATCGCCTACGAGCGCAACAACGCGGGTGATACGGTCATCAAATGCCGCCTCATCTTCGAAGTGAAGGACAACAACTACGCTGACGCGGCGGAAAAGCCCCAGCCGGAGCTGGTTCTGCCCTCCGCCGCAGCCTGACCGTCCGTCCGGTTGCATAACCGCGGCCCGGGGTTGTTTGCGCGTACCCGCGCAGGCAGCCTTTTTTATTTCCTCCGGCTTTGCACCGCAGAAAATGACGCCGCCGCGCTGCGCCGTGCCCCGTGAACGGTATGTAAACATTGCGGCAGCGGGATTGCCACCTTCACCGCAAACCATATACAATGGGACAAGTACACAAAAGGCGGTATGCGGTTGATTTCGTTTTGGAGCTATCTGATGGTTTTCGCGCTGTCCATGACGCCCGTTATCGAGCTGAAGGGGGCGATTCCCGCGGGAATTGCGCTGGGCATCCCGGAATGGCAATGTTTCGTGCTGGCGGTTCTGGGCTCCGTCGCGCTCTCCCCGCTCATCATCCTGTTCACGCGGCGTGTGCTGAACTGGTGCGTAAACAGCAAAATCGCGCTGCTGCGCCGGTTCGGCAGCTGGCAGCACCGCCGCCTGCTGAGCAAGGGCGGACGCATCGAAAAATACCGCGTATGGTTCCTGTTTTTGTTTGTCGCCATACCGCTGCCCACCACGGGGGTATGGACAGGTTCCATGATTGCGGGGCTCTTTGATATTCGCTCCAAAACGGCAATTCCGGTGATATTTCTGGGAAATTGCGTTGCCGGGGCGTTGATTTGGCTGATTTGGGGCTTTGCTTCCGGCTGAATTTTATGCTATGATTGGTAATGATAAAGAACCCTTATCGAGAGTGGCGGAGGGACAGGCCCGATGAAGCCCGGCAACCGGACGCGAGTCAAGGTGCCAATTCCTGATAGATGAGGTGAAGAAGCTTTTTTCCGAGCCTCGCAAATGCGGGGTTTTTTATTTAGAAAACAAGAGGAGACTATGGAATCATGAGAAGACTGTTTACTTCCGAATCGGTCACCGAGGGGCATCCGGATAAGCTTTGCGACCAGGTCAGCGATGCCGTGCTGGACGCCATACTGACATGCGACAAAAAGGCGCGCGTGGCGTGCGAAACCGCGGTGTGCACGGGCCTCGTGCTGGTGATGGGCGAAATCACCACGGAATGCTACGTGGACATTCCCAAAATCGTGCGTGAAACTGTGCGTGAAATCGGCTTTACGCGGGCCAAGTACGGCTTTGACGCGGATACCTGCGGCGTCATCACCAGCATCAACGAGCAGTCGGGAGACATCGCCATGGGCGTGGGCAAGGCGGAGCAGGGCGCGGGAGACCAGGGCATGATGTTCGGCTTCGCGTGCCGCGAAACGCCGGAGCTGATGCCGCTGCCCATCACGCTGGCCCACCGGCTGACGAAGCGGCTGGCGGAGGTGCGCCGGGACGGCACGCTGCCCTATCTGCGTCCGGACGGCAAGGCGCAGGTCACGGTGGAATACGACGGCAGCACGCCGCTGCGCGTGGATACCGTGGTGGTTTCCACCCAGCACGCGGAGGATGTGACACAGGAGCAGATTCGCGCCGACGTGCTGGAGCACGTGGTTCGCGCTGTGGTACCGGCAGAGATGCTGGACGCGGATACGAAATACTTTGTAAACCCCACCGGGCGGTTCGTCATCGGCGGCCCGGCGGGAGACTCCGGACTTACGGGGCGTAAAATCATCGTGGACACCTATGGCGGTTACGCACGGCACGGCGGCGGCGCTTTCTCCGGCAAGGACCCCAGCAAGGTGGACCGCAGCGCGGCCTACGCGGTGCGTCACCTCGCCAAGAACGCGGTGGCGGCAGGCCTCGCGGAGCGCTGCGAAATTGAGGTGGCGTACGCCATCGGCGTGGCAAAGCCCGTTTCGCTCTACGTGGACACCTTCGGCACCGGGGTCATGGACGACGACCGGCTCGCGCAGCGCCTGCTGGAACGCTACGACCTGCGGCCCGCAGCCATCATCGAGCGGCTGGGCCTGTGCGCGCCGCTGTACAAACAGACAGCGGCCTACGGCCACTTCGGCAGGCCGGAGCTGGATTTGCCGTGGGAGCGGCTGGACGCGGCGGCAGCGCTGCAATAACGGAAGCAATATGAAAGCAGGCACTCACCATGCCTGCTTTTTGCTTGATGACAACCCTTTCGCGAGGGCCTGCCCTCGCACACCTGCTTCTTTTCTCGAAGTAAAGAAGGAAAAGACACGTGGGAAATACCTTTTAAAGGCATCTCCCTGATGGGATTCTTAAGGGATGTATCCCTTAAGCGGTGGTTTGGAGGCAGAGCCTCCAAGAGATACCTTTGTCAGCAGTCTGAAAGCAGGCACTCACCATGCCTGCTTTTTCCGTTCCCGGGGGTATATATCAATTACCGATACCTATCGATACCTATCGATACCCGCACAGAAAAACCCGGCTCTCCTGCGTGGGCATGCCGCGCTCAGGCGGCCCCTACTCTCACACCAGATACTTCTGACGCAAGGCCTGCCTTGACTTCTCCGTCATGCCGAGAACCTCGCGGAGGTAGGCGTCCGCACCGCCGTATGTTTCCGTCAGCGCGCCGAGGTACGCGTCGATGTACTCCTCGCGCACGGTGAACATGAAATCCAGCCGGGGCGTGTTCTCCGGCAGCCCCGACTGTCCGAGCATGCGGGCCTTCAGCAGGGCCATACCCTGCGCGTCAATCCGCAGATATTCCTCCTTCACCGCGTCGAAGCCGAAGCCCAGCGCCATCATCAGTATCGCGCTGAATATGCCGGTGCGGTCCTTGCCCGCGGCGCAATGGTACAGAAACGCTTCCGTCTCCTGCGCGAGTATGGCTTCCACCGCCGGTTTATAGCGGCCCGCCTCGCCTGCCATGGCGCTGTACATCTGTATCATCAGCGCGATGCCCTTCTCCGGGTTCCGCAGCACCTCGCCTGCTGCGTAGGGTGAGGCTTCCTCCAGCACGTTCACATGCAGCGTAGAGAACAGGGAGACGGGCAGCGGCGGTATGCGCTCAACCTCCTCCGCGCTGCGAAAGTCGTAGATATACCGCACGCCGTATTCCGTCAGCGTCTGAATGTCCCGCTGCGACGCATGGGTGACCTCGCCGCTGCGCAGTATGGTGTTTTCCCTGATTTGTGTTCCGTCTTTGGTTTTCAGCCCGTTGGCCAGCGGGCGAAAGTTGATGATACTGTCCATGAGCGCCTCCGATGGTTGTATGGTATCATCATACCGCTTTTCGGCCCGGTAAGCATCAACGGATTGTTATTTTTGCGGTACGCGCCCGTTTTCGGGGTATATGGTAATTATCGATACTTTACGATACTTATCGTTACTAACCTGACAGCGCCCGTGTTCCGACAGGTACTCATTTCACATCTCGTATCTTTGATGCGATATAGGTTTTCGGGGTATGTGGTAATTACCGATACTTTGCGATACTATGCGATACTGTGGGATGCATCATACAGGCTGACAACGCACAGGCAGGGTGCAGCCGCGCCTTTCTCCATCGGGCCCGGCATGTTTCATAACCGTCATCACAGGACTGATTGATACACTCTCTGTTATTAAGTATTGATATGCGTCGGTATTCAGTACTGTCATTACGCCGTTGGGAAAGCGCATTATCTCAGGGTATCGATGGGTATCGATAGGTATCGGTAATTTGTACACACCCTGTTTTTCATTAATGCATTGCTGCATGCAAGCCTCCCCTCGAGGGGAGGTGGACGCGCAGCGGACGGAAGGGTGAACCTGACGGCCGGGACAAACGCGATCCAGCGCAGTGCATCACCCTTCAGGGAGCCTTGCAGCACTTCAGTATCGCATAGTATCGATAAGTATCGATAATTTATATATACCCTTTTCTGCGCCGAATCGCTACGGGCATAGCCTCCCGTGCCGACCGGGGTCCCCCGCAAAGACGACGGCTTTGTAGGGCGGAGTGAGAGGAGAACCGCTTGCGGCGGAGGGATACGGGGATGCGCTATAGGTGTCTTTAGCCGAAAGGCTGTTTGGAGACCGAATCGCCCCGGCACGCTTTGCGTGCCACCCCCCTTTAGGCAAGGGGGGGCTTACTATACCCCCAGTATCGCATAGTATCGCTGATTCACACGTACCCTATTCCGCGAACGCTGTATCTGCGGGAGTTTGAAAAACAGGGCGTTATATGATAGGGTAAAAAGGGAAACAATAGGAGTAAAAGGAGTCCGGCATTGAAGGAATTTCTTGATACGCAGTTCTGGAACAATACCATACAGGAATACCTGATATTTCTGATATCGCTGGCCCTCAGCGTCGCCGTGGTGCTGGTGCTGAAGCGCGTGCTGCTGCGCGGCCTCGCGCGCCGTGCGGAGAAGACGCCCACCTCGCTGGACGACATGCTCGTCAAGGCGGTGAAGCGTTATGTGCTGCCGCTGCTGTATATCGGCGCGGTATACCTGAATACCCGCTGGCTGACGCTCAGCGACGGGATTTCGCATGCCGTCAACGTCATCGCGCTGGCCGGGCTGATGATGCTGGGCGCGGCCATCATCTCGTCGCTGCTCATCTACGTGTTCAACAAGTACCTCGAAAAGAAACAGCAGCCCGCTGGCAAGGCCGCCATCCGCTGGATAGGCGGCATCGTCAAAACCATCATCTGGATAGGCGCGCTGCTCTGGTATCTCGATATCCTGAAGGTTCCCATCACCACGATGGTGGCGGGGCTCGGCATCGGCGGCATCGCCATCGCGTTTGCCGCGCAGACCATCATCGAGGACGTGTTCAGCTTCGTCACCATATTCTTTGACCGCCCGTTCGAGATAGGCGACTTCATCGTGGTGGATACGCTCTCCGGCACGGTGGAGCATATCGGCATCAAAACGACGCGCGTGCGCAGCCTCACCGGCGAGCAGCTGGTGTTCTCCAACAAGGATTTGACGGGCGCGCGGCTGCACAACTACAAGCGCATGGACACACGCCGAAGCCTGTTCACCCTCGGCGTTCCGTACAGCACGTCCACGGAAACGCTGCGGCAGATTCCGGCGCTCGTCAAGGACATCATCGACGGCGTGGAGAACGTCCGCTTCGACCGCGCGCACTTCAAGGAGTTCGGGGGCTCCAGCCTGGTGTTCGAAATCGTGTACTTCGTGCTGAGCCAGGATTTCGACCTCTACATGGACGCGCAGCAGACCATCAATCTTGGCATCAAGGAAGCGTTCGACGCGCGCGGCATCGAGTTCGCTTTCCCGACGCAGACGCTCTACATGCGGCAGCAGCCTCCGGCACAGGGCACGCGCACGCCTCAGTAAGCGCCGCGGCACGGCAGCCCGCCGTGCAAAACGATTGCTTTTTCGGTGCGGGGTTGCTACAATGGTGGGTAATTTAAAGGGGCATGACCCCGACGGATGGGGATATGGGAAGCATTCAGGAAGAAATCTCCGCGCTGAAGCGGGAAAAGAGCGCAATCATACTTGCGCACTACTACCAGACGGGCGACATCATCGACGTGGCCGACCGCGTGGGAGACTCTTACGCGCTGGCGCGGCAGGCCCGGGACGCGGAGGCGGATGTCATCGTGTTCTGCGGCGTGCGCTTCATGGCGGAGAGTGCCAAGATACTCAACCCGGAGCGCAAAGTGCTCCTGCCGGCCTATAACGCAGGCTGCCCCATGGCGGACATGGTGACGCCGGAGGACATCCGGCGGCTGCGCGCGCAATACCCGGACGCCGCCGTGGCGTGCTACGTCAACTCCACCGCCGAAACCAAAGCCGAATGCGACATCTGCGTGACGTCGTCCAACGCCGTGAAGGTGGTGGCCTCGCTGCCGCAGAAACGCGTGCTGTTCGTACCGGACAAGAACCTCGCGCGCTTCGTCGCGGCCCAGCTGCCCGAAAAGGAAATCATCCCCTACGCGGGCTATTGCATCGTGCACGACCGTCTGGGCGCGCCCGATGTGGACGCGGCGCTTGCCGCGCAGCCGGACGCGCTGCTGCTGGTGCACCCGGAAGCGCCGGAGGAAGTGACGCGGCGCGCGGACTACGTGGGCAGCACTCTTGGCATCATCGAATACGCCCGCAAATCCCCGCATGACAAGTTCATCATCGGCACCGAGATGGGCATACTCCACACGCTGGAAAAGCAGAACCCGGGCAAGAAGTTCTACCTGCTGAGCCCGCGCCTGTTCTGCGTCAACATGAAAAAAACACATATCGAAGACCTGCGCGACGCGCTGCTGTACGGGCAATACGAGATCACGCTGGATAAAGACATCATGGACAGGGCGCGCGTCAGCCTGGAGCGCATGCTCGCGGTATAACGCGCCGGGAGGTCAGTATTTTGAGACGGTATATTTTCAGCGCACTCCCCGAAGGGATTGAAACGCACGACATCGACGTCGCCATCGTGGGCAGCGGCCTCGCGGGGCTGTACGCCGCGCACCATCTGCCCGCTTCGCTGAAGTGCGCGCTGTTCACCAAGGAGCGCATGGAGACGAGCAGCTCTTCGCTCGCTCAGGGCGGCATCGCCGCCGTGACGGAGAAGGACGACACCTTCATGTACCACTTCGCGGATACGATAAACGCGGGCGCGGGGCTTTGCGACGAAGCGGCGGTGCATACCATCGTGGAGGAAGGCCCGAAAGAAATCGGCGAGCTGCTGAAGCTCGGCACAAAGTTCGACCTCGACAGCGAGGGGCATCTGATGACCACGCGCGAGGGCGGGCACGGCATGAACCGCATACTGCACGCGGGCGGCGACGCCACCGGCCTTGAGATGGTGCGAACGCTGAAGGAAACTGTGCGGGACAAACAGAGCCTCTCCATCCACGAGAACGCCTTCGCCGCGGACGTCGTCACCGAGGACGGGCATGTCGCGGGGCTCGTGGTTTTTGAAAACGGCGGCTGGCACTACTACCGCACGGGCTACGTCATTCTCGCCAGCGGCGGGCTCGGGCAGCTGTACCGCTACACCACCAATCCGGTGGTGGCGACGGGCGACGGCTTCGCCATGGCAATGCGCGCGGGTGCGGAGATGAAGCATCTGGAGTTCATCCAGTTTCATCCCACCGGCCTCTACACGCCGGAAAACCGCAACCGCCAGTGCTTCCTCATCTCGGAAGCGGTGCGCGGCGAGGGCGGCATACTCTTAAACGACGCGGGCGATCGCTTCATGAAGACGCGCCACCGGCTGGCGGAGCTGGCCCCGCGGGACATCGTCGCGCGCGAAATCTACCGTCAGATACAGCACCAGAAATCCCCCTACGTGCGGCTGGATATCACGGACAAGCCCGCGGAGTTTTTAACACGCCGGTTTCCCACCATCTACAACACGTGTCTGGAGCACGGCATAGACATGACGAAGCAGTTCATCCCGGTGGGTCCGGTGCAGCACTACATGATGGGCGGCGTCAAAACCAGCCTGTACGGCGAAACCACCATCCCCGGCCTGCTGGCCTGCGGAGAGGTGGCCTGCACGGGCGTGCACGGCGCGAACCGGCTTGCCAGCAACTCTACGCTGGAGTGTCTGGTGTTTGGCCGCCGCTGCGCCGAGACCGTAGCCGGAGGCTTCCTGCCGCTGGCGTCGTCGGGGAAGCTGCCCAAAGCGGAGGCGCCCTCTGCCCCGCCCGAAGACAGCGCCGCGCAGACCATCGACTTAAAGGGCATCATGGTGAAGCAGTGCGGCATACTGCGCAACGGGGACGATCTTCAGTCCGGCCTTGCGCGCGTCACCGCGATGCGCGAGGCGCTGGAGACCGCGCGGCTCGTTTCTCAGAAGGATATGGAACTTTACAACATGGCGATACTGGCGCAGGCCATACTGACGGGCGCGCTGGCCCGCAAAGAGTCGGTGGGCGCGCATTTCCGCACCGACGCAGGAGGAACCCAGAATGACGATTGACCCCAGGTATCTGAACGAATTGATAGCGCGCGCGCTGGCGGAGGACGTGGGCACGGGCGACATCACCACGCAGTCCACCGTGCCGTACGACACCGTGATTTCCGGCAGGTTTATCGCCAAGTCGGCGGGAATACTCTGCGGCACGGACGCTGCCAAAGCGGTGTTCGCGTATGTGGACGCCTCCGTCGTGCCGGAATTCTTCTTCCGCGACGGTGACGCCGTGCAGAAGGGCGAGGTCATCGGCACAGTGAGCGGCCGCGCCGTCTCGGTGCTGACGGCGGAACGTCTCGCGCTGAACCTCATGCAGCGCCTTTCGGGCATCGCTACGCGCACACGGCAGGCGGCGGACGAGGTGGCGGGCTATCCGGTGCGCATCATCGACACGCGCAAGACCACACCCGGCCTTCGCGTGCTGGAGAAATACGCGGTACGCGCGGGCGGCGGCTACAACCACCGCATCACGCTGGCGGACGGCGTACTCATCAAGGACAACCACATCAAGGCCGCGGGCGGCATCACCCCCGCCGTCAAAGCCGCGCGCGAGAACGCGCCGCATACGCTGAAAATCGAAGTCGAGGTGGAGAACCTCAGCATGGTGCAGGAGGCGCTGGACGCGGGCGCGGACATCATTATGCTCGACAACATGAGCTATGAGCTGATGGCACAGGCCGTGGAGCTGATTGCCGGGCGCGCGCTCGTCGAAGCCTCGGGCAACATGGACGAGAAAAACCTGCGTGAGGTCGCCGCCACGGGCGTGGGCTTCATCTCCATCGGCGCGCTGACGCATACCGTGAAGCCCATGGACATCAGCCTGCGGTTTGAGTAAAAAGCAGGGATAACAATAACGGGCGTTAAGCAAAAGCTCAACGCCCGTTTTATTTGCCTGTGGCTTAAAAAGAATCCGCTTACTCCCTTTTGGTCCAGCCGGACATCACTGCGCTGTACGCCTCCTGCGCGTGCTTCAGCTTCGCGGAAGACTGAAACGCGGAGGATACCGCGTCCGCCTGCTGCTGCGTCAGCGTGCCCGCCTCCGTCAGCTCCTGCAGCGGGTCGGCGCCGCTGAAATTCTCCAGCACAGACATTACTGCATCCGCCTGCCCGTCAGAAATCGTCCCTGCGGAAACAAGGCTGTCCAGGCTTTCCGAAACCTCCGCGGGCACGGGCGGCGGAGTAAGCGCTCGCGTCCCGCGCAGCGCGCCCAGCAGATCCTGCTTTTCGTCCTCTGTGAGTATGCCGCTGCTGATGAGACCGTCCAGCTTATTCAGCAGCGCATCCGCGTCCGCACGCTCCGAAAGCGTGGCGTCGGCAGTGCCGGACTGCGATATTGCTTCCGCTTCCGCCAGCACGCGCACATCGCTTTCATCGGATGCGGGCGTCCGGGACGCGGACTGGGCCGATACGTAATTGAAAAAGGCATTTGTGCTGCCCGTTATGGAATTCATATCCAACCTCCTTCGATTCCTCCACCTCCTATATGGGCTACAAATCCCCTTTTGAAACATGATTTTTTTTAGATACTCAATGATATTCAGCCGCTTCTCTGGAATCGCCGCGCTGCGGTACCGAGAACCGGCCTTCAAAATCGAAAATAAGCCGGGCGAGGGGGTAAACCCTGTCCGGCTTGTACGTGTCCGATGACGCGCCATTATGCGGATAAAGCCGCTGCCGTATTCCCGGCCAGAGCGTCGCTGCCTGCCAAAGCCACGGTTGCCTCGGAACGGGTCAACGCATAGGCTGCCTGCGCCTGCCTCATCTTCAGGGCGTTCTGAAACGCTTCGGTGACCGCGTCGAGCTGCTCCTGCGTCAGCGTGCCGTCATCCACCAGATCCTGCAGCGGATTTGAAGAACTGCCGTCAAAGCTCTCCAACGCCGAAATCACTGCGTCCTCCTGCTCACCCGTGAGGGTTCCCGCGCTGACGAGGCTGTCAAGGCTGTCGGAAATCTCCGGCGGCACGGGCGGCGGCGGCATCTTTTCCCGCGCCTCTTCCATGGAGGCGAGGATCGCCTCTTTCTGGTCTTCTGTGATGGTGCCGTCGCTGATCAATTCATCCAGCGTTTCTGAAAGCGAAGACGCGTTCACCTGTACCGGTGTCATGGCATCCGCTACCGCGCCGGATATCGCGTCTGCCTGTTCCTGCGAAATCGTGCCGTCATCCACCAAATCGGATAAGGTACTGCTCATGGGGTCTTCGCCGTTCGCCATAAACGGCGGCGGACCGTACATGGCCGATTCATCGAGCGCGCTCTTTACGGCTTCCTGCTGCTCCTCTGTGATGGTCCCCGCCTCCACCAGCACCGCCAGCGGATCTGATTTCGTCGCGGAGGATGTGCGGGCAGCGGACGAGGATTGTGTCAGATAGGAATATAACCAATTGGAACTTCCGGATATTGAATTCATACAAAACCTCCTCTCGGCTTTATGCTTTCAATATCGGATGCAAATCGCCGCGTGAAACGGCAGGAAAATCGAATTCATATTTTGTTTCCGGTTCTGTAAGGAAGGCGTTAGAATCGGGCCTGAGTAAGGCTCCCCGGAGGGGATTATCTGCGGCGATACTGAAGTGCCGCAAGGCTCCCCTGGAGGGGGACTGTCACCGAAGGTGACTGAAGGGTGATGCAATGCGTGGGATTTAACGTTCCGCTTCCCGTACCGTCAGGTTCACCCTTCCGGCCACTGCGCGTCCACCTCCCCTCGAGGGGAGGCTTTGATTTTCTCTATAATCACTGCGCAGGTACCTTCAAAATTACTGTTGACTTCCAAGTTGGAAAATCGGATCACATTAATGCCAAGGCTTTGAAAATAGGCGGTTCTTTGTAACTCGTTCTCCCTGTTTTCTTTCTGATAGTGTTGTGAACCGTCCAGCTCAATTATGAGCTTTGCCTTATCGCTGTAAAAATCCGCAACGTAATTCCCGATGATTTCCTGACGGCGGAAGCGCACCGGATAACTGCATAAAAAGTCATACCACAGGTGCTTTTCTTCCTTGGTCATATTTTTTCTCAGGCTTCGCGCAACCCCAATCAGTTTGCCGTTTCTTCGCGTATCCATATTCCATCCTCGTGCTGGATAACCGCTTATAGAATGCCACGTTAATCGCTGTCACTCGCCGTATTATAAGGCTCCCCTAGAGGGGATGCTTTTTTCGCTGAATTGAAGGCGGCGGCTGACCTGGTCTTTGCCCCCACATCCGCCGGCTGGACGTTTCGCTCTTAAGGCCTTGGCCTCCCCACTACTGCGCCTCTCGGGATTCCTCCCGGCCGGACTGACCACTAAACCGCGCCATGCTCGCCGGAAATTCTCCGGTTTACGTGGGTCGTTTTGCCCGCGACTGGCATCGACTTTCAACCACAGACCCGCCGCCGGAATCATTATAAGCTTCGCATTAAGCGTGTGTCAAACGCGCCAATTTTTGTGCGGCGGCCAAGGTTGATTTATTTGCCCCGCGTGTTATAATGATTTTGCCGAAAAGCGCGGCGCGTTTTTCGAGTTATTTTCCGGAGGTGGTATGCGTGGAACCTGACCCTTTGACTCGAATAACAATTTCCGGCGGCGTGCATACCTACCACCGAGATTAAGGGTGCACACCGTCCATGAAAGGCGGTGATCATCATGATTCTGTGCTACAAGACCGAAAGCGGTCTTTTGAGCGAACAGCAGGGCGCCTGCCCGGGCAGTTGGATACACCTCGTCAGCCCGGACAAAGAGGAACTGGAGCAGGTGGCCAACATGACGGGAGTCTTCCCGGAATACCTGCAGGCCGCGCTCGACGAAGAGGAAACCCCCCGTATCGACAAGGAAGACGAGCAGACGCTCATACTGGTCGACATTCCCGTGCTGGAACCCGAGGGAACGTCATTTGTTTACAACACCCTGCCGCTGGGCATCGTGATTACGGAAACCAACATCATCACGGTGTGTCTGGAGGAAACGACGATCGTCGAGGACTTTGCCAAAGGGCGCGTGCGCGGCTTCGACTGCGCCAAGAAAACGCGCTTCGTATATCAGCTGCTGTACAAAATCAGTTCGCGCTTTCTGCAATACCTGCGCCAGATAGATAAGGCCAAAACGCAGGTGGAGAGCGCGCTGCAAAAGTCGCTGAAGAACCGCGAGCTCATACAGATGCTGAAGCTGGAGAAGTCGCTCGTGTTCTTCTCCACGTCCCTCAAGGCCAACGAAATCGTCATGGAGAAGATGCTCAAGACCAACGTCTTAAAGCGCTATCCGGACGACGAGGAGTTGCTGGAGGACGTCATCATCGAGAACAAGCAGGCCATCGAGATGTGTACCATCTACCGCGACATACTCTCCGGCACGATGGACGCCTTCGCCTCGGTCATCTCGAACAACCTCAATATTGTGATGAAGTTTTTAACCTCCGTCACGATCATACTTTCCATCCCCACGCTGTTCTTCAGCATGTGGGGCATGAACGTCGATGTGCCGTTCACCGGCATGCGCGGCGGTTTTTTGATAGTGACGGGCATCGCCATCGTTTCCACCATCATCGTAACGGTGATACTATGGCGCAGAAAGATGCTGTAGGAGGCAATCATGCCATTGCTGAGATTTAAATGCGAGGACTGCGGGCAGGTTTTTGAGGAACTGACGGCGGCGGGCAAAAAGGTCCCCTGCCCAGCCTGCAAATCCGAAAATACCGACCGTTACTATCAGGGCAAGTGCAGCTTCGGCAGCCAGAGCGGCAAGGGCGGCGGCGGATGCAGCGGCGGCTCGTGCTCCGGCTGCAGCGGATGCGGCCACTGAGTATGCACGAAGGACACCGGCAGCGGCTGACGCAGCGCTACCTGACAGGCGGGCTCGAAGGCTTCGAGGAGCACGAAATTCTCGAGCTGCTGCTGTTCGGCGTGCTGCCTCGTGTGGACACCAACCCCATCGCGCACCGGCTGCTGGATTGCTTCGGCAGCCTCGCGGGCGTGCTGGAAGCCGCGCCGCAGGATTTGCAGCAGGTGGAGGGCGTAGGCCCCCGCGCCGCGGCGTACCTCTCGATGATGCCCGACATGCTGCGCGCGTATGAAAAGAGCCGCATCGGCGCGCGCCCGGCGGTGCGCTCCATCCGGGACGCGTGCGACTATTCCCGTACGCTGCTGTTCGGCAAGCCGTACGAGCAGCTCTACATGGTTTGGCTGGGTACCCAGGGCCGCGTGATTCACTGCGAGCGGCTCTCGGAGGGCGGAATATCCGAACTGCCCGTATACGTCGGCAAGGTGGCGGCGTCCGCGCTGCGGCACCACGCCGCGAAGGGCTTCATCGCGCACAACCATCCGGGCGGCTCCCCCGCTCCCTCGCGCGCGGATGTGGAGACCACGCAGGCCATACTGCGCGCGCTCGCGACGCTGGGCATAGAACTCATCGACCACATCATCGTGAGCGACGGTCAGACGTTCAGCTTTCAGGGAGACTCTCTGATGGACATGAAAAGCCTGCCCGCCCATGAAGCGTACGCCGCGGAATACACAGGCGTACGGCAAACCGAAGCCGCGCTGCTTCAATCCGCGCGGCAGAAAAACCAACTCATCCGACGACAGGAGGAATCGCCATGACGATCACGTTTAAACCCGTCGATGCTCCCAGCGAGGACATCATCTCCGGCGTACTCGACATCGAGCAGGAGGCCTTTGGCGACGGCGCGCTGTCCGAATACGTCATCGTGCCGCTGATGCACCACGGCAAGGTATACATCGCGACGGACGAGGAAGGCGATACGGTCGCCAGCGCGTATTTTATGCGCGACATGGCCGACATCGGCCTTGGGTACCTGATGAGCGTCGCGGTGCTGCCCGAGCTGCGCGGACACGACGTGGGCACCGCGCTTTTAAGCTTCGCGTTCTCGCACCTCAAACGCTTTGGAATCACGCGCGTACAGCTGACCGTCGACCCGGCCAACTTTGCCGCGCTGGCCGCCTACCGGGAAAAGCTGGGCTTTACGGTGGTGGAGAGCCAGCAGGACGAGGACAGCTCCGGCGAGGAGCGGCTGGTGATGGAGAAGACGCTTTAGCCTTTTTACAAAATGGCTACTCCCTGTTCAAACATTGTTCACAGGGATCTTTTACAATAGAACATGGTTAGGGGCAACGGACAGTAATATATTTCAGAGAAAAGCGATGATGTGAATCGTCGCTTTTTTCTTTGTCTTCTGATATAATGGGGCGGATTACAGGGGGAGAATATGAGGCTGGACAAGTTTTTAAAGGTATCGCGGATCATCAAGCGGCGCACCGTGGCGGGCGAAGCGTGCGACAAGCAGCGCGTTTCCGTGAACGGCAACGTCGCCAAGGCCGGCAAGGACATCAAAGTGGGCGACGTCATCGAAATCCGGTTCGGCGCTTCCACGCTGAAGGCGCGCATACTCAAGGTGAGCGAAACCGCGCGCAAGGAAGAAGCCGACAGCATGTACGAAATCCTCGGAGAGACGCACAATGGCTGACACGGTGGGCATACTGCTCGCCGCCGGGTCTTCCGCGCGCATGGGCGAGGACAAGCTGTTCATCAATATCGGCGGGCGCACCGCGCTGGAGCGCTCTATGGAGGCCATGCGCGGCAGCGGCTGCTTTACGCGCATGGTGATAGTCCACCGCCCGCAGGACAAGGACAAGGTGGAGGAAACCGCAAGGCGCATCCTGGGCGGGGGCTGCACGTTCGTGCCGGGCGGCGCGGAGCGGCAGCATTCCGTAGCGAATGCGCTGGCCCAAGCGGACGGCGCGGAGGTCGTGGTGGTGCACGACGCGGCGCGCTGCTTCGCTTCTCCGCAGCTGTTCCGTGACTGCGCGGAAGCCGCGCGGCTGCATGGCGCGGCGGCTGCGGGCACGCGCACACACGACACCATCAAGACAGTGGACGGCACTGTCATCACCGATACGCTGGACAGAGGCCGCATTGCCGCCATACAGACGCCGCAGGCGGCAAGGCTGGAGCTTCTGCGGGCGGCGCACCAAAAGGCGGCGAAAGAGGGCTTCCTCGGCACCGACGAGAGCGTGCTGCTGGAACGCATGGGCGTCGCCGTTCGCTTCGTGGAAGCGGGCGCGGACAACATCAAGCTCACCACGCCGGAGGACGTGCTTCGGGCGCGGCTGATGGCGGGTGCGCGGCAGCGCTGCGGCACCGGCTACGACGCGCATCGGCTCGCGCCGGGGCTGCCGCTGTTTCTCGGCGGCGTAAAGGTGCCGCACACGCACGGCCTCTCGGGCCACAGCGACGCGGACGTGCTGGTGCACGCGATCATCGACGCGCTGCTGGGCGCGGCCTGCGCGGGAGACATCGGCCACCATTTCCCGCCCATCGCGGAATACAGCGGCATCAGCAGCATCCGGCTGCTGGAGCGCACGCGCGATATCATTGCGCAGCGGGGGTATTCCGTTGTCAACGTGGACGGTACGGTAATCATGCAAAAGCCCCGCCTCGCGCCGTATGTGCCGCAGATGCGCCAGCAAATCGCGCAGGCGCTGCAAATGGACGCGGAGGCCGTCAGCGTAAAGGCCACCACGACGGAAGGGCTGGGCTTCGAGGGCATGCAGCAGGGCGTTTCCGCGATGGCCGTGGCAACGCTGATTGGCTGAAACGCTTGATTTTTCCGCCATTCTATATAATAATGTTCGGAGTTAAACCGCCAAGGAGCAACGCAGATGGATTTTTTGCAGGTTGAGAAGAAGTGGAATCAGAAATGGGAAGATACGAAGCTCTACAGCTTCAACCGCGCGCGCGCCGATAAGAAGCACTACGTGCTGGAAATGTTCTCGTACCCGTCGGGTGCGAAGCTGCACCTCGGGCACTGGTACAACTACGGCCTGACCGACAGCTACGCGCGCTATATGCGCATGAAGGGCTATGAGATATTCCAGCCCATGGGCTTCGACGCGTTCGGCCTGCCCGCGGAAAACTACGCCATCAAGACGGGCATCCACCCGGAGGACTCCACGCTCAAAAACATCGACACCATGGAGAAGCAATTGAAGGCCATGGGCGCGATGTTCGACTGGGACTACGAAATCAAAACCTGTATGCCCGATTATTACCGCTGGACGCAGTGGTGCTTTTTGCAGCTGTACAAAAAAGGCCTCGCCTACCGCAAGGCCGCGCCCGTCAACTGGTGCGAGGGCTGCAACACCGTGCTCGCCAACGAGCAGGTGGTGGACGGCGGCTGCGAGCGCTGCGGCACCCCCGTGAAGCGCAAGCATTTAACCCAGTGGTTCTTCAAGATTACCGACTACGCGGAGCGGCTGCTTTCCGGCCTCGATAAGATAGACTGGCCCGAGAAGACCAAGATGATGCAGCGCAACTGGATCGGCAAATCCACCGGCGGTCAGATTACATTCAGGCTGGAGACAGGCGACGCCATCACGGTGTTCACCACGCGCGCCGACACGCTGTACGGCTGCACCTACGCCGTACTCGCGCCGGAGCACCCGCTGACCAAAAAGGTAACCACGCCGCACCAGATGAAAGCAGTGGAGGAATACATCGATTATGCCGCAAAAGCCAGCGAAATCGACCGGCTCTCCACCACGCGCGAGAAAACCGGCGTATTTACCGGCGCGTATGCGCTGAACCCCATCAACGGGCGGCGCATCCCCATCTACGTGGCGGACTATGTGCTGGCCACCTACGGCACGGGCGCGGTGATGGCCGTGCCTGCGCACGACGAGCGCGACTTCGAGTTTGCCCAAAAGTACGACCTGCCCATCGAGCGCGTCATCGAGGGCCGCGAGGGCGAGGACGACACCCTGCCCTTCACGAGCTACAACGGCGTGCTGGTGAACAGCGAGCAATTCGACGGCCTCTCCGTGGAGGAGGGCAAGAAAGCCATCATCGAAAAGCTGAAAGCCGACGAGGCGGGCGATTTCTGCGTGAACTACCGCCTGCGCGACTGGCTGATTTCGCGCCAGCGCTACTGGGGCGCGCCCATCCCGGTGGTCTACTGCGACCAATGCGGCGAAGTGCCCGTGCCGGAGAGCGATCTGCCGGTGCGCCTGCCCTACGACGTGGACTTCACGCCCGACGGCACGTCCCCGCTGCTGAAATCCGAGAGCTTCATAAACGCCACCTGCCCGAAGTGCGGCGGACCGGCGAAGCGCGACGCCGACACCATGGACACGTTTGTGTGTTCGTCGTGGTACTTCCTGCGCTATCCCGACGCCCATAACGACAAGGCCGCTTTTGATACCGAATGGATTAACCAAATGCTGCCCGTGGACAAGTATGTGGGCGGCGCGGAGCACGCCTGCATGCACCTGCTGTACGCGCGCTTCTTCACCATGGCGCTGCACGACATGGGCTACGTGGACTTCGACGAACCGTTTTCCTCGCTGGTGCATCAGGGCGTCATACTGGGGCCGGACGGGCAGCGCATGAGCAAGTCCCACGGCAACGTCATCTCGCCCGACGAATACATCCAGCAGTACGGCAGCGACGTATTCCGCACATACCTCGCATTCGGCTTCTCGTATATGGAGGGTGGGCCGTGGAACGCCGACGGCATCCGCTCCGTCAACAAGTTTCTGGAGCGGCTGGAACGCATCGTCACACGCCTGCTGGAGGTGACGGGCGAGAGCGAGGAAGGCAAGAAGGAGATTCGCTACGCGGAGAACTACGCCATACAGCGCGTTTCGGCTGATATCGAAAACTTCTCGTTCAATACCGCCATTGCACGCATGATGGAGCTGGTCAACGCGCTGGCGAAATACCTTGACGCCGCGCCGGATAAAGAAACGTCCATCAGCATAGCCAAAACATTGATCCGCCTCATCGCACCGTTTGCGCCGCACATCGCGGAGGAGCTTTGGGCGCAGGCAGGCGAGGAATACAGCGTGTTCAACGCTTCCTTCCCGGAATGCGACGAGCGCGCGCTTGTGCTGGACACCGTGGAGATGGTGCTGCAGGTCAATGGCAAGGTGCGCGGGCGCTTCAACGTATCCGCCGACGCCACCAAAGAGGACATCGAAAAGCAGGTGTTCGCCACGGAGAGCCTCGTGGCGCTGCTGGAGGGCAAGCCCGTGCGCAAGGTCATCATCGTGCCGGGCCGCATCGCCAACATCGTGGTGGGCTGACGGGAGACCCATGGCAGGCGGGGGCCGTTAAAATCCCGCCGGACAGTTCGAAACCATCCTGTCCTAAAATAAAACTACGGAAGGCCGGGCGAGAAACCCGGGCGGAGGCCGGCACCGGTTCCGCGGAAATTGAATCCATGAAAAGAAAATTGCTTACGCCGCGCTTCATGGCGGAAGCCGGCATCATCGCCGCGCTGTACTTTGCGCTGACGATGGCCAGCATTCCCTTAAGCTACATGACGCCGCAGGTGCGCATCTCCGAAGCGCTGTGCGTGCTGCCCTACTTCACACCCGCCGCCATACCGGGGCTGTTCATCGGTTGCCTGCTCGCGAACCTCGCCGGAAGTCCTTTGGGCCCGTACGACATCCTGTTCGGCTCATTGGCTTCGCTGGCCGCCGCGTTTGCCGCGCGCTATATCCGCCCCAAGTGGCTCGTGCCGCTGCCCGCCGTGGCCATCAACGCGTTTGTGGTCGCCGCGATACTGCAGTACTATCTGCCCCTTCTCGGGGAGACCGTGTTCTATTGGGAATCCGTGCTGTGGGTCGCCGCGGGGCAGGCCATCGCGTGCTTCGGGCTGGGGCTGCCGCTGCTGCTGGCGCTGGATAAGCACAAGGGCAGGCTGTTTCCCGCAAGGTAGACGCCTGCGGCTTTTCACCTGACCGCGAAACATTTCGATGCCTTTTTCGGTTTATCGGCTTCCCTAACGAAACGCCTTTTGGTATGCTTTATCCAAGGCGTGTATTGGCGTATGTAAAATCTCACGCCGGAAAGACTGTATGATGACTTCTTCCAACGATAAAAACACCCCGTTGACGGGAGAACCCGAAATCAATACAAGGACGGACAGCGAAGCGAAAATGCAGGATACGGAAGAAAACAAGGTAGTCTCCCCTACTCCCGGCGTGAAACCCGGACCGGATTTCAAAACCCTGTGGCATCTGTTTGTCATCTTCTTCAAGGCAGGCACGTTCACGTTCGCCGGCGGGCTGGCCATGCTGCCGGTCATCCAGAAGGATGTGGTGGAAAAATATAAGCTGATGCCGGAGGACGAGTTTCTGGAGTCCGCGACGCTCTCGCAGACGCTGCCCGGCGTCATCGCGCTCAACTGCGCAGCGTTCGTGGGGCGGCGCGCGGCGGGCTTCTGGGGCATGCTCGTCGCGGGCTTCGGCGCGACGTTCTCCGCATTCGTGCTGATGCTCGCCGCCACCATACTGCTGCAGCTGGTGCCGCAGGAGGGCGCTGTCGCGGGGGCTTTTCGCGGCATCCGCGCCGCTTCTTCCGCGCTGATACTCTCCGCCGCCGTGTCGCTGGGCAAGTACAACCTGAAAACCGCGTTCGCTATCGTCGTGATGCTGGCGGCATTTGCGCTGGTGCTCTTCGCGGGCGTCAGCGCGCCCATCGTCATACTCGCAGCGGGGGCCGCGGGCTGCGGGTTTCAGTGGCTGAAAAGCCGCGGGAAGAAGGTGTCGTCATGATCATACTGCTGTGTCTCCGGCTGCTGTACACCTTCTTCATCATCGGCATCGCGGGCTTCGGCGGCGGCTACGCCATGATGTCCATGATACTCACCGAGTCCGCCAAATTCGGCGTTACCACAGCGCAGATGGCCGACCTCAACGCGCTGGACATGATAGTGCCCGGCCCTATCGCCATCAACGCCGCCACCTACGTGGGTTACCTCTCCGGCGGCTTCTGGGGCTCGCTGGCCGCCACCATCGGCGTATCACTACCCTCGCTCATCGTCGTCACCCTCGTGATGCGCGTCATCGCGCGCTATCGTGAAAACCGTATTGTCACGGGCTTTCTCTCGGGCGTAAAACCCGCCGCCGTGGGCCTCATCGCCGCTGCCGCCTTTACCATCGCCGCGGGCGTTCTGCTTCAGCCCGGTGCGACCACCGCCACGCTGCTCTCCAACCCGCTGGGCACGCTGTCGCTGCCGCTCGTCGGCATCTTCGCCGCCGTTGCCGCCGTCAATATCAGCCTGAAAGTGAATCCTATACTGCTGACGCTTGCCGCGGGCGTTATCGGGGCTCTCTTTCTGGGGTAGAATGTTTCCAAATTAAGCTGGAATTTTTGAGGCAGTTGTGGTACTGTTGTTCATAAAGATTTTTAAGGAGATACCATGAAAAAGATAATTTCTGCGCTATTGGTACTGATGCTCGCTTTCTGCCTCTGCGCATGCAGTTCGATCAACGATCGCGCGTCGGACGAGGAAAGCGAATCCCCCAGCCAGACCGAGGAATCCGCTCCGGTTGAAACTCCCGAAGCGACACCGGAAGTCAGCGTGTCGCCCAGCGTATCAGCGGACGACGAGGCGGGCCTCGCGGGAACCATCGCAGGCGACCAGTACATCAATAAAGCGATGGGTTTTTCCGTTACGATACCGGAAGGCTGGATGTTCGCGTCGGACGAAGAGATTGAGGCCCTGTACGGCCAGACGAAGGATTTACTGGAGGGCACCGTAGAGCTGCCGGAAAACAGCCAGGGATACCTGATGGTTTGCTCTCAGTATCCGATGGGAACCTCGGGGTATAACCCCAATATCAACATGACTGTCACCAACACCACGCTCACAGCAGCCATGTACGACGCGATGCTGGAGCAGTTCCAGACCATGTATACCCAGATGTATGTGGAGCAGATGGGTGCCGACAGCGTTGAAGTCACTGGATCGCCTTCGGTCACCTTCGGCGGCAAGGATTACATGAACTTCAACATCGTATCCACGTTCGGCAGCGACACGATGTATCAGACGCAGTACATGACCATGACGGGCGACTACCTGCTGACGGCCACGTACACCTGCTACGATGCCGAGGAGCTCTCGGTGATGGACACCTTCATGGAAGGCATGCAGTACGCTTCCTGAACGGAACACATAAAGTATGAGGCGGGAGGGTTCCCGCCTTTTTCTTTACCCGAATCCGCATATCGCCTGTCTCCTTGCGTATACTTTACGGACGCTGAAGGGGGATTTTGCGGATGTATCTCGAAAGCGGCGTACTGGGCGTGGTGGTAGGCGCGCTGGGCACGCTTCTGGGCGGCATTCTGGCGCTGCTCATCGGCAGGCGGGTGCGCGAGCCCCGGCCTTTTCTCGCCTTCGCGGGCGGAATGATGGTGGCCGTGGTGTTCTTCGATATGCTCATCGAAAGCGCGGCCATCGGCAGCGTGTGGACGATGGTGGGCGGCGCGATGGCGGGCGGCATTTTCTTCGCGCTGGCTGCGCCGCTGCTACCCCACGGGGAGGACTCCATGGAGACCGTCAGCATGTTGGTGCTGGCAGGCATTGCGCTGCACAATCTGCCGGAAGGTCTCGCCATCGGCTCCTCGCTGGTAGAGAGCGAAAGCGCGGCCTTGTCGCTGTCACTGCTGATGCTCGTTCACGACATCCCGGAGGGCGTGGTGGTATGCCTGCCTTTAAAGCTTGCCGGACTGCCCACGCGGCGCATCTTCTTCCTCGCGTTTCTGACGGCGGTGCCCACGGCGTTGGGCACGCTGCTGGGCACTGCGGTAGGCAGCATTTCTCCGGAGATGATATCGCTGTGCATCGCGTTTGCGGGCGGCGCGATGCTGTTCATCGCGCTGCGGGAGTTAATCCCGGCAGCGGGCGAAAAAAAAGCGCTCTACACGCTGCTGGGGCTATGCTTCGGATTCTTCATGACGCTGCTGGTTTAACCGCACCCTCCGCGACGGTAAATATCTGCCCGGAGCGCAGGCGCATGGGCACGGCGGTGGTGATGAAACACTGCGATCCCGATACCCTCTCCAGCAGCGCCGACTGGCGCGCCTCGTCCAGCTCGGAAAATACGTCGTCCAGCAGCAGCACGGGCGCTTCGCCAAACTCCTGCCGCGCCGTCTCGAACGTGGCCAGTTTCAGCGAAAGCATGGCGGTGCGCACCTGCCCCTGCGAAGCCTGCTCCTTGATGGCTGCGCCGTTAATGAACACCGCGAAGTCCTCCCGGTGCGGCCCCACGAGGCAGCGGCCCTGCTCCATCTCGGAAGGCAGCGCCTTGTCCATGCGCTCCAGCAGCGAGGCGCGCACGTCGCCCGAAGCTGCGCTGCAGCGGTAGCGCAGAGAAAGCTCTTCGCCGCCCGAAAGCCCGCTGTGAATCTCCCGGCCCGTCGCATCCAGCCGCTGCAGAAACGCCTGCCGCTGACGAATGATGCGCTCACCGAAGTCCGCCAGCTGCTCGCTGAATATGGCGACGAGCTTGCGCACCTGGTGCTCCTGCATGCGCGACTTTAAAAGCGCGTTCTTCTGCGCCATGGCCTTCTGGTATTCCTGCAGATCGAAGAAGTAGGTGGGGCGCAGCTTTGAAATTTCAAGATCGAGGAAGTGGCGGCGCAGCGCGGGCGATTCCTTCAGCGTTTTTAAATCCTCCGGCGAAAACACCACCGCGATGAAATTGCCCAGCAGATCTCCCATGCGTTTCATGGGCTGCCCGCTCACCTTCAGGCTCTTTCTGTCCAGAGAGGACAGCAGCACCTCGATATCCACGCGGCCCTGCGCACGGGCTACCACGCCTTTCACATAGGCGCTTTCGCTGCCCACGCGGATGCACTCCGCGTCGCGCTGGGTGCGGAAGGATTTCCCGAAGCTCAAAAACCCGATGCTCTCCAGCAGGTTGGTTTTGCCCGCGGCGTTCTTGCCTTGCAGCACATTGACGCCATCCGCAAAGGCCACCTGCAGCGCGGTGTAGCTTCTGTAGTTTTTCAGCATCAGACCGGCCAGCTTCATGCGCGTCTCCTTACAGCGAGTAAAACCAGAGGGATCCCCAGAGGTTGATAACGATACCCGCAGCCAGCAGCAGGGCGGGCAGTACGGTGTACCCCGTGACGCGGTCCGTGCGGTAGACGCGCTCTCCGCCCAGCACCACGAGCATGAATGGCAGCATATCCACCAGATAGCGCGCGCCGAAGTGCCAGCCGCCCATGGTGCGGTGGCACAGCGTAACCAGCACGTGCAGCGCGAAGCAGCCCAGCCACAGCAGGCGCTCGTTGTCCATGCGCCTCACCAGACAGACAAACAGCAGTATATACGCGGGATTCACGAGGAAGAACAGCGTGCCGTTGAACTGCGGCCAGAAGCCGTCGTACTCTGCGCCGGGCAGCTTCAAGGACTCGAGGATATTACCCGGAACGTACGACAGCGAGAACTGCGGATCCACCGCGAATTCCGGCAGGTAATTGTGACCGAACTCGAAGAAATTCCCGAAACGCGCGAAGTTGTACGCGCCCATTGCGACGCCCATGCCGACCAGCGGCAGCGTATAAGGCACGCAGCGCAGCAGCGTGCGCATCGCCCCTTTGTATTCCAGCTTTTTATACAGTTCCCATAGCAGCAGCGGCGCATAGATCAGCTGGAACGGCCGGCAGCCCATCGCCGCGCCCAGCGACAGAAACGAAAGCGCCCAGGCGTACTTCCTGTCGCTCTGCATCAGGTACAGCGCCAGCACCGAGAAGAAAAAGCCCTCCGTCTGCGCGGAGAACCACACCCAGCCCTTCACGGAAAGATAGAACAGATTGGAGCCCAGCGTCAGCAGCAGCGCGATAATCGAAGCGTACAGGCCGCCCATACCGCGCCGCATCAGATAGCGGTAGGCCAGCAGAAACGCGCCGATGCCGAACAGCGTATTGACGAGGTTGTCGGGCGTATTCTGCCCGAAGAAGGGCGTCAGCAGCGACATCACCACGGACGGAAACGGCGGGAAGCTGACGTAATACTCGCCCTTGTAGAAGGCAAGCTCCAGCCAGGACATGTTTTCCGGCAGGTGCATGCTGCCGTTCCACCACGCCATGGCCTGCTGCGTATACGAGTCGTAGGTGCTGTGTGAAAAGAGCCCCTGCCCGACGGAAGCGTACACCAGAACGTACGCGCAAAAAAGCGCCGTCAGCGCCGGAACGATATGGTATGTAAACCGCTTGCCGTTGTTTGCCATAGCGAACCCATTGTATCACGCGCGCTTTCGCAGGACAAGCCGAAGGATGCAAATCTTACACCAGCAGCAGTATGGCGCAGACTACCGAAACGCAGAGCCACAATACCGTCGCTCTTGTGCTGCGCGGAAACACCGTAATTCCCTCGTACCTGGAATCCCTTTTCAGAAGCGCGTTCACTGCCCACTTCGCCGCCCAGTACAGCACCAGAGCGCACACCGCAAGCGGCCTGGCCTGGTAGAAATAGAAGTCAAACGCGCTCATAATGACGATACTGGTAGGCCAGACGACTTCTATCTCGATGATCGCAGGCAGTGAAAGCAGCGTCACCGCCGCGCCGATCCAAAAAACATGAAACGCGTAACGAATCAGCGTTTGCCGGACGGGCGTTAAGAGACGCTCGTCCATGCCTTCGCCGCTCAGCGCGGAATTCGCCCGGCTGATGCCTACGATCTGCAGCACCACACCGGCAATCAGGAATACCGTCATCACGCCGAAACCCGCCCCCGGCTCGTACGCCACGAACGAAAGCACCAGCAGCACGACATACCCGACCAAAAAAAGCCCGGCGGCGATGCAGGACACCGTCTTATACCGTAAAATGCTGCTTTGCAGCAGCCGCCTGGTCTGCTGCTCCACCCGGGCGGCACCCTTCTCATTCGGCGCGGATTCCTTTGCGGCCCTCTCGCCCCTCAGTATTTCATCTGAAGTCACCCCGAAGATTTCCGCGATCACCGGTACGAGCGTTATCTCCGGAAAGCTTTCGCAGCATTCCCATTTACTCACCGTCTTGTTCGATACGCAGAGCCTGTCGGCGAGTTCTTGCTGCGTCATGCCCTGCGCCTTGCGCAGCGCGGCAATGAAGCCGCCTATCGTTTTCTTCTCCACGCGGTACGCCTTCCTTTCGCCGGTTCATCTAAGAAAATTCTATACTGCTCGCCGGTTCATCTAAGAAAATTCTATACTGCGGAGACTGAAAAGGCTATCCAGAATGCGGCGAATGACTCCCTGATTCGGAGAATCGGAAGAACCTCCCGGACTGACACTTACGGTTTGATATAAATATGGGTACTGGCCGCTTTGCCGGAGAGTATATCGTCCAGGCGGTTCTTGGCCCGGGCAATAAACACGTGCGTGCCCGCACTGGCGGGGGCCAGTGAATACTTTAGCTTCGCGCCCGCGCCCTGCGCGCCCGCGCGCGACGCGCCCTGGCAGCACGCGATGGCGTCCGCCACGTTTTTCTCCAGCTCCTGCGGTGTCGCGCCGCTGATTTCGCGGATCAGCGTGGCGGGATCTCCGGGGGTCTGATAGATGCCGTCGACCGAAGTCAGTATCACGAGCGCGCGGGCGCATACCAGCTGCGCGATGACCGCCGCCGTCTCGTCGTTATCCACGCACTCCACCACGGGATATTCCCCGTTGTGTCCAATGCGTTTAAGCTCCATCTTGCGGTTCTCTTCGCTGGAGACCGGGTCGTTGTAGTTGACAATGGGGATGGCGTTCTGCGCGGGCATGCGCATCAGCAGCCGATAGATATGCTCCCGCTTCTCGGCGTCGTTGAAGTGGCTGTGCTCCACCAGCACCTGCCGCACGGAATAGCCCGGGTTGATGAACTGCCGGTAGTTCTCCATCAATATGGACTGGCCCTGCGCGGCGTAGTCGGTCTTCATGTCCTCCTCGTCGCCCGAAAGCTCCGCGCCCATGCGTTTGGCGTAGTCGATACGGCCTATCTCCGTCGCGCCGGAGCTCACCAGCAGCATGCCGGGCCGCAGCGACGCCCCCAGCCGCGAGAATATATTGTAGTCGATGTCGCTGTCCTCGTCGCGGATCAGCGCCATGGAGCCTATCTTGACAACGATGTCATAAGCCTCGTGCATATACGGACTTCCTTCCGGTTTTTATTGCGTTATTATACACCTTGACACCCTTGCTGGCAACGAAATGTGCCCTGCGGCTTGCCTGAGGCGCAAACGCGTATTATAATAGCGAAAAACCGGAACGCTCCGGATGTAAAGGAAGCGGCAAAATGGAATTCGCCAAAAGGCTGGATCGTGTGACGGGCAGCGCAATCCGCGCGATATTTGAACTGCTCAAAAATCCGGATATCATTTCCTTCGCGGGCGGCAACCCCGCGCCGGAATGCTTTCCTTCCGATGACGTGGCGGATATCGCCGCGCAGCTGATCCGCGCGCGGGGCGACGCCATACTGCAATACGGCGGCACGCCGGGTATCGACGCGCTCAAGCAGGTCGTGCTGGACATGGCGAAAAACCGGGGCATCAGCGCTTCGCCCGATCAGGTCATCATCACCTCCGGCTCCACGCAGGGCATCGGCCTCGCGGCCAAGACGCTGATAAACCCCGGCGACGCCATACTCGCCGAGTCCCCCACGTTCATCGGCGCGCTGCAAACCTTTCTCGGCTACGAAGCGAATGTCGTCGGTGTGGACATGGACGGGCAGGGTATGCGAATGGACGATCTGGAGGAAAAGATACTCCGCTATCACCCGAAGTTTGTTTATACCATCGCGACATTCCAGAACCCCACGGGGCGCACGCTGCCCGCGCAGCGCAGAAAGCAGCTGCTGGATGTGTGCCGAAGGCACGGCGTGCTGGTGTTGGAGGACGATCCGTACTGCGATTTGCGCTATTCGGGAGAGGTGCAGCCAACCATCAAGAGCATGGATGCGGACAACCGCGTCATCTACCTGATGAGCTTTTCCAAGATCATATCGCCCGGTCTGCGCGTGGGCGCGGCCATTGCGGACCCGCGCATCATCGGCAAATACAACATCGCCAAGCAGGGCGAGGATCTGCACACCTCGAATCTTTCGCAGGAGATCGTCACCGCCTATATGCGCTCCGGCAAGGCGGAGCCGCACATCGAAAAGATATGCGCCGTCTACCGCGCCAAACGCGACGCGATGCTGGATAAGCTGGCAGGCTTTCCGAAGGCCGTCACCTATACGCGGCCGGACGGCGGGCTGTTCATCTGGGCGGAGCTGCCCGAGGGGCTGGACGCGGAAGCCCTATTTAAACCATGCGTGGATAAGGGCGTCGCGTACGTGCCGGGTACGCACTTCTTCCCGGAGGGCGGCCATAAAAACACGCTGCGGCTGAACTTCTCCATGCCGTCGGCACTGCAGATTGACCGGGGTATGGATATCCTGAAAAAAGTGATTGAGGAAAAACTGTAACCGCAAGGCCCGTATGAAAGCATCATGCGGGTTTTACTTTCCATGGCATGAAAGAGAAAGGCTGTATGAAGACGCTGAGCGATGTGATCGATTTTCTGGATACGCTGGGCGAGAGGAAGCTTCCATTTCGGCTGGGCAAGATCCGGGACAGCATACTGATTGAGATTCCGCTGGAAGACCAGCTGTGGGAAGTGGAATTCATGCAGGATGGAACCGTCGAAGCTGAGAAGTTCGTCCGCAGCGATCCGCCGCTGGATGCAGAAGGCCTGCGCGAGTTGATCCGGGAATTCGCCGAACCCGGAGAGTATGGGGCGGCACAGCCGGGAGAACCCGCCGAGGATGGCTGGGGGCTTCTGGAGGCGCTCGACCGGGCAGAAATCTTCTATACCGTAGAAAGGGACAAAGCGCGCGCGGGCTTGCTCGTTTTCGCCGCCGTTCCCGGACAGCGATGGCGGATAGCGGTTAATCCTGATGGCCCCGTCTCCGCAGAACGGTTTCTGTCCTCGTTGGAAATGCTGGACGAGCGGGAGCTGGACGCGCTGTTATCCTCGCTGCGCTGAGAAAACCCCAAGCCCGGCGCTTTCTATGGCCGGTACGTCCACCCGAAATCGTCGTGATAGATCATTCGCTTCGTCATGCCGCCGTCCACGGTAAAGTTCTGACCCGTGATGAAGCCCGCTTCATCGCCGCAAAGGTACAGCACCATGCTGGCGATATCCTCCGGCGTGCCCACGCGGCCTACAGTGTGCTGCATCCTGTCCGCTTCGGAGTGCCGCGGCTGATACTCCTCTTCATGCTGATACGCGCCCGTGTCTATCCAGCCGGGGCTGACGGCGTTGACGCGCACGCGCCCCGCAAGGCTTTCCGCCAGGGCATGCGTCAGCGCCACGATGCCACCCTTCGCGGCGGAGTAGCTCTCCGTGTCGGGCTGGGACATGAACGCGCGCGTGGAGGCGATGTTGACGATGGCAGCGCCCGGCGCGAAATGCTCTCTGAAAAGCAGCGTCAGATAATACGGGGCCACCACACCCGCGCGCAGCACCGTTTCAAAGTCCTCGCAGCCGCAGCCGGAGAGCAGCCCGCGCCGCGAAAAGCACGCGTTATTCACCAGATAATCCACCTGCCCGAAGCCTTCCAGCACGCGGCGCGAAAAGCGTTCCAGCGCGGCCTTGTCCGTCACGTTGCCGCGCTCGAACAGCACGGATCCGCCGTACTTCGCCGTCAGTCTTCCGCCCGATGCTTCGTCCGTGTCTATCACCGCAGCCCTTGCGCCGCGCGTCAGAAACGCTTCCGTAATGCACCGCCCGATGCCGTTCGCGCCGCCCGTTATCACGCAGATTTTATCCGAAAAATTCATGCCGTACCCCCGAACGCTTTTTGATTATTCTACCACAGCGGAAGCAATACCGGGATATTTCCGCGGATTTCTTCCTTCGGTCATGATCATTTCGCCGTTTGGTGCTATAATCAGCTTTAGCGGTATATCCATCCAAACAAGGCCATATCCACCATCCGGAGAGGCATGCAATGAAACAGACAGAAGACAACTCCGCGGCACCGCGCTCCATCGAGGAGTACCCGGTGCGCGTCCGAAAAAACCGCCGCCGCTTCTGGCAGATTGCCGCGGCGGCAGTGCTGACAGCCGCGCTCATCGCGGCATGCTGGCTGCTGGCGGGCGGGTCGGCAGATGCGGTTGCTTCCGCGCAGATCCGAATCACCGAGGTGGTATCCAGCAACGCTGCATCTCTTCAAGACGCGGCGGGAGGCTCGCCGGACTGGATAGAGCTGCACAATCCGTCGGACAGCGATATCACCCTCAGCGGATATTTTCTGATGCTGGACAACGACACGACACGGCGCGGCAAGTTGGACGGCGTCACCATCCCCGCTGGAGGGTATGCGGTGGTATACGCGGCGGATACTACGCCGGACGGTACTGCGTGCACCGGCTTCTCTCTGCCGCGCGGCGGCTGCACCCTGCGCCTGGTGGACGCGGACAGCAACGTGCTGCAGACGCTCGCCGTACCGGCGCTGTATACGGACATGTCTTATGCGAATAATGCCGCAACCGGCGGCTTTGGATATTGCCTCTCCCCCACGCCCGGCGCTGCCAACGACACGGAGATCACCACGCTGCAGGCGCTGGCGGAGTGCGCACAGGGCTGCAGCCTCGCCGTCACCGAAGCGATGCCCGATCCGTCGGAGGGCAGCGCGTGGATAGAAATCCGCAACACCGGCGATACGGACACGTACCTTGGCGTTTTCTACCTCGCGGATGACAGCGGCGATTCCAGTCCGTACCGTCTGCCCGACGCCACGCTGGCTCCGGGAGAATACGCGCTTATCTATGCGGGCGGCGCGGACATCGCCTTCAGCGTGCCCTTCCGTCTGGGCGCGGATGACAGCGGCGTATACCTCTACGACGTGACAGGGACGCTGCGCAGCGCGCTCACATGGGACACGCCTCCCGGCGCGGATACGTCCGTCGTCGCGGCGGATACCTATACGAAGCATCCTACGCCCGGTGCGGACAACAGCACGGACGTATTTTCCCTCTCAGAGCGCGCCTCCATGGACGCCTCCGACGCCGTGCGCCTCAGCGAGGTGCTGACGGACAATGCGCACAGCCTGCGGTGCGCGGCGGGCGACCGCTGTGCCTGGGCCGAGGTTTGCAACCACTCGGATGCGCCGGTATCCCTCTCGGGGTATTATCTCTCGGACGACGCTGCCGATCCGCTCAAATGGGCGTTTCCCGATACCACGCTGGAGGCGGGCAGCTACGCCGTAGTTCCGCTCTCCGGCGCCGGAGAAGGTATGGAAGCCTCTTTCCGGCTTTCCGCGGGGGAAAGCACGCTGTACCTGACCGAGATTGCTACGATGCGCACAGACGCCTTCGCGCTGCCGCAGGAAGCCGAGCAGGACGTCTCCGTGGTGCGCGCGCAGGACGGCACGGCAGGGTACGCGTATCCCACACCCGGCGCGGACAACGCAGAGTGCTTTGCCTCCCTTGCGGATATGCGGCGCAGCCGTGCGCAGGGCGTCATTCTCAGCGAGGTCTGCGCGGCAGACGCCGACGCCGACTGGATAGAGCTGTACAATGGCTCGGACACGGCGGCGGATCTCTCCGGCTGGTACCTCTCCGACGACGCGGACGACCCGCAAAAATGGCAGATTCCCTCGCTCATCATCGCGGCGGGCGGCTACACCGTGATTACGGCGGACGGCGCGACGGAGAATGCCGCACCCTTCGGCATCGCGATCTCGGGCGAAACGCTGCTGCTGACACGCGCCGACGGCGCGCTGGTGGACGCCATGGATACCGGGCTGCTGCGCTCGGGGCTCACCAGCGGACGCGTCGCAGGCGACGCCACGCTCGCACGCGTGTTCTTCACACAGCCCACGCCGGGCGCGCAAAACGCGGAGCAGGCCTACGAAAGCTACGCTGCCGCGCCGGTACTCTCCGAAACCGGACTGTACCACACCGGGGTGTTTTCGCTGTCGCTCGCGACGGCCACGCCGGGCGCGTCCATATACTACACGCTGGACGGCTCCGAGCCGGACGAAACGGATACACTGTACGCGGGTGCCATCGCAATAGATGCCAACGCGACCGTGCGCGCCGCAGCAATCGCGCCCGGCCTGCTGCCCTCCGATGTCACCACGGCAACCTACCTCTTCGAGGAACCGCACACCATACCGGTGGTATGCCTCTCGGGGGAACCGTCGGAGATGCGCGACATTTTTGTAAACGCTGACAGGCGGCACAAACCGGAGCACGGCGGGAATATGGAATATTATGAAACCGACGGCACGCTGGGCGTAAGCTTTACCACCGGCATCAAGTCCAAAGGCCGCAGTTCTCTGGAATACGGTCAGAAGTCGGTCACCCTATGCCTCGGCGAGGAATATGGCAGAAACGAGGTCTCCTATCCTTTCTTTGAAACGGGTACCGTGACCACCTTCTCCGAGCTTACGCTGCGCAACGGCGGTCAGGACTACTTTGGTTCGCGTCTGCGCGACTCTTTTATACAGCAGCTCTCGCAGGGCATGGACGTAAATGGCATCCGTACCCGTATCGTCGCCGTTTACGTCAACGGCGAGTACTGGGGGCTCTACGATCTGGAGGAGGAGCAGGAAGAAGGCTATTTTGAAGCGTATTACGGCCTGTCCTATGACGATATCGACATGGTAGACCGCAACAATACCGTAAGACAGGGCAGCGCCGACGGTTATCTCGAAGCCCGAAGTGCCGCCCGAAGCTGGAACCTCTCCGACGACGCGGTGTTTGCGGAATTCGCCAAGCTCGTGGACGTGGACTCCTGCACCAATTATCTGATCATCAATACCTTCTTTGGCAACGGGGATGTGATCAACCAGCGGTTCTGGAACGCGAGGGATGGATCGGAGGGATGGCAGCCGCTGCTGTTCGACCTCGACTGGTGCATGCGCTTCAACAGCGCGTACCGCGATACGTTTTCCCGGTATTTCAGCAGCACCGGCTCCGCGGCGGGCAACGGCACCATCACCAACATGGATATATTCTACGGCCTCAAGAGGAACGCGGCCTGGCGGGATGCGTTTATTGACCGCTATATCGAGGTCGCTTACACCGTCTTTGATACCGATCGCGTGCTGGCGATGTTTGACGAGACCGTGGCGGAAATGGAGCCGGAGATGGCGCGGCATATCGCGCGATGGCATACCCACCGCAGTGTGAACGCCTGGCTGGATCAAACCGAACTGATGCGTGCCGCGCTGGAAAAACGCCGCGACATCGCACTGCGAGACATGGCGAGCGCTTTCGGCCTTTCCAGTACGGAGCTTCAGGCGCGTGTCGACGCGTTTACGTCCACACATTGAGTATACAACCGATCCATCGGCGCAGCCTTTTCCTGGCTGCGCTTTTGGTTTTCCGCGGCTTTCCCCTTCATATCCACAATTATTTTTGTTGACCTGTTGACAAACTAACAGTTGTTAGTTATAGTGATGCTAACAGTTGTTAGTTTGGAGGAAAACAAAAATGGTTGCACTTTATTTGGGAGACGTCGTCTCAATACTGACCACCGCGCTGATTGCCGGAATGCTGGCGCTGATAGGGATATCGCTCGTAAACAGGCAGCGAACCCGGTATTGGGGCCGCTTCATACTCGTCTTTGTGCTTGCGGGCACGGCAATCAGCGCGTTGTCCGCCACGCGCGACGCGTTCATGATGGACGGCGCGCTGTTCGCCCTCACGAGCGTACAGTCGCTCGTTTGCGCGGCGGCGGGCTGCCTCATCTATCTCGCGGGGCTCGCGGCCCTGTTTGTAAAAACCAGAAGTTCCGGAAAGTGGATTTTTACGTCATCTCCGCGCTCTTCCTCGTACAGGTCGTAACGGTGGAAGCGTCGAGAATCGCGATGATGTAAGGAGGCAAAGGCATGAACACGCGGGAGAAGATACTGACGGAGGCGCTCACCCTGTTTTCCGTGAAGGGGTACGATCCCGTCTCGGTGCGGGACATCGCCTACGCCGTGGGCATCAAGGAGTCCTCGCTCTACAACCACTTTAAGAACAAGCAGGACATCTTTGATTCCCTGCTGAAGGAATACTCGGGCCGCTGGGAGGCGTTCTTCCATCAGGCCCGGCTGACGGGAGACGACATGCGGTTTGCGGCGGACGAGCGCACCGTAGCCATGTACAAAAACATGAGCGGCGAACAGTTTGCCGCGGTGGCGGGCGCTATCTTCGACTACTATATGACGGATGATATCAACGTCAAATTCCGCCGGATGCTGACCATCGAGCAGTACCGCAACGCCGATATCGGCGCGCTGTTCAAAAGGATTTCGTTCGAGGACAGCATCGCGTATCAGGCGCAGCTGTTCGAAGCCATGATGGACGCGGGCTGCTTCGTAAGAACGGATCCGGAGGTGCTGGCGCTGGAGTTCTTCTCTCCCATCTTCCTGATATTCTACAAGTACGGCAGCGATCCCGAAAGCCTGCAACAGGCAAAGGCGTTGTTCCTGCGGCACATCGACCACTTCGGCAAAACCTACGGCGCCGATACACCACAGAAAGGCTGAACGCGATGAAAATCACCCTCATCAACGGCAGCATGCGCCACGGCAGTACGTGGCACTGCGCGGATGCCGTCTTACAGGAACTCAGGAAAACCGGCGATACACAGGTGACGGAATTCTTCCTTCCCCGGGACATGCCGCATTTCTGCAACGGCTGCTTCTCCTGCATCTACCATGGGGAGGACACGTGCCCGCACGCCTCGTCCATCCAGCCTTTGGTGGAAGCGGTAACGCAGGCCGACCTCATCGTACTGACATCCCCCGTTTACGCTATGGATGTATCCGGCGGAATGAAAGCGCTGCTCGACCACCTCTGCTTCATGTGGATGAGCCACCGGCCCAATGCAGCCATGTTCGGCAAGGCGGGGCTGACCGTGGTCACCGCCGCCGGTTCCGGCCTCTCGCACACCGCCAAGACCCTCAAAAACAGCCTCCGCTTCTGGGGGGTGAAGAAGGTGTACGGCTTTAGCAGCCGCGTTGCGGCCATGAAATGGAGCGACGTCTCCGAAAAGACACAGGCGAAGATACGCAGGAACGCGGGGAAGCTCGCTGCGCGGATTGTAAAGTCCGTAAGCGCACGGACGCAGCGCCCGCTGTTCAGAAGCTTCTTCTTTCGCCTGATGGCGGGGATGCAAAAGAAGAACGACTGGAACCCAACCGACCGGAATCACTGGCTGGCGCAGGGCTGGCTGGAGGGAAAAAGACCCTTCTGAACGCGCAGGACAAATAAAAAGCACCGCCGCAGTTTCCTCAGCGGCGGTGCCTTCGTATACGATATTTCAGAGCGTTTTTATCCAGCCGAACTCATCCTGATAGCGCCCGTACTGTATGCCGGTGAGCTTGTCGTAAAGCTTGCCCGTCAGTTCGCCCATGTTGCCGCCGGAGACCTTGATGCGCTTATCCTCCCACTGCATGCCGCCCACCGGAGAAACCACCGCGGCCGTGCCCGTACCGAACGCTTCCTCCAGCCCGCCCGTTTCGGCTTCGCGGAAGATGTCCGCGATGGCGATGCGCTCCTCGCGCACCGGCACGCCGTACACGTCCCTGGCAAGGCGGATGATGGAGTCCCGCGTGATACCGGCCAGTATGCTGCCCGTCAGCGGCGCGGTATAGAGCTCGCCTTTGATCTTGAAGAACATGTTCATCGAGCCGACTTCCTCGACGTACTTCTTTTCGCAGCCGTCCAGCCACAGCACCTGAGAGAAGCCCTTGTCGTGCGCATACTTGCCCGCGATGAGGCTCGCCGCGTAGTTGCCGCCCGTCTTGGCAGCGCCCGTGCCGCCCACGACGGAACGCACGTAGTTATCCTCCACGTAGATATCCACCGGCGCAAGACCCGATGCGTAATACGCGCCCACCGGCGAGAGTATGATGTAGAAAAGGTACTCGTCGCCTTCCTTCACGCCAATGTAGGGGTCCGTGGCGATATAGGTGGGCCGGACATAGAGAGAGGTGCCGTCCGCCTTGGGAATCCACCCTTTCTCAATATTCACCAGTTCATAGAGCGATTCCAGTATGAACTCTTGGGGCAGCTCCGGCATACACATCCTCTTGGCCGAGATGTTCATGCGCGTAAAGTTATCCCACGGGCGGAAAAGGTTGACGCCCTTTTCCGTCTGGTAGGCCTTGAGACCCTCGAAAATCGTCTGGCTGTAGTGCAATACGCTGCACGCGGGCGAAAACGAAAAATTCTCGAACGGACGGATCTGCGCGTTGTGCCAGCCTTCGCCCGTACGGTACTGAATGGTCAGCATATGATCCGTGAATATGCGGCCGAATCCCAGCTTGGTCTCGTCCTGCGGCTTTTGCTTGGGTTGCGTGTTCCTGATGATCTCCAGCTTCATGTTCCTATGCCCCCGTTTAATTTCTGTTAATTTTACTCCCCATGGCACGATGAGTCAACCATAATCCCTGTTTTTTCGGCGAAAGATGCGGGAGGAGGCTGACCGTAAGGTTTGCAAAAAAACGCTTTGCTGATATAATAACATCGCGAAGAATAAGAAAGGATAGTACCATGGGCATTTTGGAAGCCATTGCGTTGGGCATCGTACAGGGTTTAACGGAGTTTCTGCCCGTTTCAAGCAGCGGGCATCTCGTTTTAATGCAGAAGATATTCGGCACCGCGGCGCTGGAGGGCACGACGAATCCGCAGCTGCTGTTTTTTGATACCATGCTTCATATCGGTACGCTGCTGGCCGTCGTCGTCGTACTGTGGAAGGATATACTGGGGCTTTTTCGCAAACCGTTCAATACGCTTTTGTATCTCGTAATCGCAACGATCCCCGCAGTGGTGGTTTCGCTGTGGCTGGGGGACTTCATCGACGAAGCGTACGGCGGGCAGTATCTCGGCTTCGGGTTCCTGTTCACCGCACTGGCGCTGACCGCTTCAGAGCTTATCTCCAAGCGGATAGGCAACCGGCGCGAGGTGCGCCTGGGCACCGCCACCACGATGGGCATCATGCAGGCGATCGCCATCATGCCGGGCATATCGCGTTCCGGCTCCACCATCGCGGGCGGGCTTGCGTGCGGTGCAGAGCGCCAGAAGGTAGCGCGTTTCTCCTTTTTGATGTCGGTTCCTGCCATACTGGGCGGGGCGCTGCTGAACGGTTACAAGTTCATTAAAATGGACAACGCGTCGCTGGATTGGCTTCCGTTGATTGCGGGTATGGTATGCGCCGCTGTCACCGGTTACATCGCCATCCGCTTCATGCTCGCGCTGATATCCAAGAAGCGGCTGTGGGGATTCGCGATCTATGTCACGGTTTTGGGAGTATTCGTGCTGCTGGATCAGTACTGGATGCACATTGTGTTTTGATGAGGCCGGGGCTGTATGCATTCATACAGTACCGTACCGCATCATCTGATAATATACAGAGGTAATGTTATGCTGGATTTTTCAATGGAACCGTACAAAAAGGAAATGCTCGATACGCTCAAGGAGTTCATCCGGATTGAGAGCGTAAAAAGTGCCGCGCAGCCCAACATGCCCTATGGCAGGGCGATATTCGACGCGCTGATGTATGTGCAAAGCACGGCGGAGCGCATGGATTTGGATTGCGTCAACATGTTTGGACACCTCGCCTATGTGGATTACGGCGACGGCGAAGAGATGCTGGGCATTCTTACCCACGTGGACGTCGTACCCAAGGGCGACGAGTGGACGATGCCCGCTTTCGAGGGAATCGAAAAGGACGGGCGGATATACGGGCGCGGCGCCATAGACAACAAGGGCCCCGCCATCGCGGCGCTCTATGCCATCAAGGCCCTCAGTGACAACTGCATTCAGCTGGGCAAGAAGGTGCGGCTTATCTTCGGTGCGGACGAGGAAACCACCTGGACCGACATGGACTATTACAAGGCGCACGAGCGTCTGCCCGACGTCGCCTTTTCGCCGGACGGCGAATATCCCGTCATCAACGTGGAGAAGGGCGTTATCCACATCGAGCTTTCGCTTTCCTGCCCGCCGACCCAGGGAGAAGGCGTTGCGCTGCGTACGCTGAACGCAGGCACAAGCGTCAACGTAGTGCCCAACCGCGCTTCCTGCGTGCTGCACGCGCCGTTTGCGCTCATCCAAAAGAGCGTGGAGGCGTACACCTGCCCCCTCGGCGCCAACCTCACCTGTGAAGAGGACGAGACCGGCTGCACGCGCGTCAACGCGGCAGGAAAAAGCGCGCACGGCTCCCGTCCGGAGGAAGGAATCAACGCGGCGGCTTCTCTGCTGCTGTACCTCAACACGCTGCCTCTGTCCGACGGACCTGCGGAACACGCGGTATACACGCTGGCCGAAAAGATAGGCGCGACGCTGCACGGCGAAAACATGGAGCTGAATTTATCCGACGAGCCTTCGGGAGACCTGACGCTGAACCTGGGATATATCCGCATGCGTGAAGGCATGATGAAGGTGGGCCTGGATGTGCGTTATCCGGTAACCTATACGCGCGAAGATGTGGATGTCAAGATTAAAAAACACCTTGCCCTGTTTGAATACGGCTGCATTCATTCCATCAATTCGCTCTACGTCCCGGAGGACAGCGAGCTGATACAAACGCTGAAGCAGGTATACAAGGAAAATACCGGCGAGGAGCCCTATTGTATCGCTATCGGCGGTGCCACTTACGCGCGCGCGTTCAAGAACGCGGTCACGTTCGGCCCCCTGTTCCCCGGCCAGCCCAAGGTGGAGCACGGCCCGGACGAGTACATGGAAATCAGCTCCCTCATTAAAAACGCCGAGATTATCGCAGACACCATCGTGCGGCTCTGCGGGCGTAAGGGATGAAGTACTGGGTCAAGCTGAAAACCGAGGACATTATCCGCACGCACATTACGGTGGACGCGCCTGATTTGGTTGGGGCGCTGGTGGAAGGCTGCAACGCGCTCGATCTCTCCAAACCGGTGCTTTGCGAAAAACATCACTCAGAAATGAAGCGTTTTTCGCGGACATTATTCTATCCGGATGACTTTGTGGATTCCGTGCCGTTTGATGCGCTTGAGGTTGAATTAATTACCAGACGCAAACAGAAATAACTTCTTTCCGCTCCGTGAATAATAACGGATGAAAGGAGTTGATATCTTGAATGTTGTTGCAATGATACTGGTAATCATCGGCGCTATCAACTGGGGCTTGATCGGTTTTTTCCAGTGGGATCTGGTCGCAGCCATATTCGGTGGACAAGCTGCCATTGTATCAAGAATCATCTACGCATTGGTCGGCCTCGCGGGACTATGGTGCATCATGCTGGTTCCCCGGGTCAGGCACAGGGAGAAATAGCCTATATGTCCGCATTTCGCGGAAACTAAAAGGACGCAGCCTTCGCGGTTACGTCCTTTTATTATGAGCCTCTCCGTACGCCCGGGATGGGTGCAGTGCTCATAGGCCGCCCATGCCTACGATGTAATACAGACCGATAACGAGGAGCATCATTCCCGCCGCCAACAGCTTTCTCACCAAGACCACCGCCTTTCTGTTTCTACTATATTCATCGTGCTTTTCGACCGGAAATAAACGCGTTTTGCAATTAATTCACATATATGTCAAGCGTCCGTAACATATGAAAAAAAGCCGTGATTATTAGGTTTACGTACCGCTCCTTACTGCGCTATAATGAGTCCAAACTTTGCGGCGGAGCGCCGCCCGGCGGGAGGAAGCCCTTGATCAACCAACACGAAGTACTCGACACCATTAAAATGATAGACACCGAAAACCTCGACGTACGCACCATCACCATGGGCATATCCCTTCGGGACTGCGTGTCCGCGGACGCCGCGCACTGCTGCAGCCGCATCAAATCCAAAATCGTCCGGTGCGCGAAGGATCTTGTTACCGTGGGTGACGACATCGCGCGCGAATTCGGCGTACCCATCGTGAACAAGCGTATTTCCGTCACGCCTATTGCAGAGATAGCGGCGGGCTGCGGGCTTACCGATTATACGGTTTTCGCACAGGCGCTGGACGAAGCGGCGGCAGAGACAGGCGTCAATTTCATCGGCGGCTTCGGGGCGCTGGTGCATAAGGGCGAAACACTGAGCGACACCGTCCTGCTCAATTCGCTGCCTTCGGCACTTTCCCAGACGCAGCGCGTGTGCGCCTTCGTCAATGTGGCCAGCACTCGTTCCGGGCTCAACATGGACGCAGTGGCCAAGATGGGACATATCATCAAGCAGACAGCGACGCTGACCGCGTCGCAGGGCGGTCTCGGCTGCGCCAAGCTCGTGGTGTTCGCCAACGCCATTGAAGACAATCCATTCATGGCAGGCGCATTCTGCGGCTCCGGAGAGCCCGAATGCGCTATCAATGTGGGCGTCTCCGGTCCGGGCGTCGTTAAAGCCGCGCTGGAGCAGGTGAAAGGCGCACCGTTTGACGTAGTGGCGGAAACCATCAAGAAGACCGCTTTCCGTGTCACGCGCGTGGGCCAGCTGGTCGCGCAGCAGGCGTCCGAACGTTTGGGGGTACCTTTTGGCATCGTAGACCTCTCCCTCGCGCCTACGCCGGCCATCGGCGACAGTGTGGCGCGCATACTGGAGGAAATCGGCGTGGACGTATGCGGCATGCACGGCACCACCGCCGCGCTGGCGCTGCTCAACGACGCGGTAAAAAAAGGCGGCGTGATGGCCTCGTCCCATGTGGGCGGACTTTCGGGCGCGTTCATTCCGGTCAGCGAAGATGAAGGTATGATTGCGGCGGTGCGGCAGGGTGCGCTCACACTCGATAAGCTTGAGGCGATGACGTGCGTCTGCTCGGTCGGGCTTGATATGGTGGGCGTGCCGGGCGATACGCCGGCGTCCGTTCTATCCGCCATCATTGCCGACGAAGCCGCGGTGGGCGTCATCAACAGCAAAACCACAGGCGTGCGCATCATCCCCGTGCCGGGCGCAAGGGTAGGCGATATGGTGGAGTTCGGCGGCCTTTTGGGCAGCGTCATCGTGATGGACGCCGGGCAGAGCGGCAGCGAACGGCTGATTGCCCGCGGCGGACGCATCCCGGCACCACTTCAGGGTATCCGTAACTGAGTTGACATTTGCCGTTTTTGTCGGTAAAATAGCAGGGCGCAGTTAATTTTGGACGTTTATATTCTTACGATGTAGTTTGTAACGAACCGATATCAATGCATAAGTTCCCGTAGCTCAGTAGGATAGAGCGGTCGCCTCCTAACCCGCTGGGATAAGTACAAAAATCGAATAACGAGTTCCCGTACCTCATCAGGATAGAGGGCCCGCCTCCTAACCCGATACGATATGAGGCAAAAATCGAATAATATGTTCCCGTAGCTCAGGCGGATAGAGCGGTCGCCTCCTAAGCGACAGGCCGCGCGTTCGAGTCGCGCCGGGAACGCCAGAAACCCCGTTGTGAAGCCACTTTCGGGGTTTTTTTGTGTCCGAAAATGATTCAAATTTTATACTACACAAAAGTAAAAACTGCCTAGCCTTCAAGGCTGATTTTGAGCGTCTGATGACGAGGTAAAAATCCGCTGTCAGGAGGCTTTATACTACATTTTACTACACTTTTTATATAACGCCTTATCATTCTATAGACTTTATAGTACAAAACTGGCCAATCACAGCTCTAATGTGAGTGTTGGAATACATTCATATTCATCAATTATACATCCAATAAATATGAAGAATTATAGGAGGACGCAAAAGTCATGGGACAAATGAATGGGAACGAATTGCGCAGTGTTTTGATTGAAAAGAATTTGATCGACGAAGCCGGAACAGTCAACGTTTTTAAAGTTAACATTACTTCCGGTGCGCATACTTGGCCGCTCTTGAGCGAGGTATGGAATCTATATCAGAATGATGTAACGCCAATGGAAGAATTGCAGGTCTTCTTAAATGCTGTTTATGAGCAGGGGCAATATGATATTTTGATGGGAATACTGAAAGTACTGTATAACTGTTGCTGGCTGCTCATTCCTGACGACTTACAGATGATCTTCGATTGCGAGGAGAAAGAACTGAAGGAAATCTATCTATATGAGTTTTTGGAGGACTTTCAGGATATTATGCTATATGAAGCAGGGGTAGATATAAAATCCGCACAGCGTTTTTTAGGTCATGCTGATATTGAGATGACACTAGCGGTATACACACATCTATCAAAATACAAAGAAGCTGAAGCCATTAGCTCATTAAATGCGCACTTGGATAAAATAACATCATTTGAGCCTGTGATTTCACAAGAGCAACCGAAGCAGAAGACAAAAAAGCGAGATGAACTGGAAAGGTGAAAAGGACAATTAATACTTATGTCATCATATTTTACGGTTTCAGCCGGGTTAAAACTCTTCAATACTACATTTATACTACACTTTGAAATAAAAACATGTAAGAGTGAAGGGTTTTTAACCAAATTGGCCTAGTTGAAGCCGTAAATATCCCTTGAAACAGGCCTTTTTGCCTTCTTGCGTATATATTTGAACTATAGGCATGCCGCCTGGGGGACTTAACAGCCTCAGAATTCGTTGCTTAACAGAAAATCTGCAGCGTGCATTGTTTTAATGCCCTCATAATTTCCAGCTGCAAAATCATCGGTACGAAGAACGTACTTCGGATAATTATCGCGGATACCAAGCAATCGATCATATTCACGTATTTCTGTTGTCTGTTCGGTTATCTCTTTTGTAACCTGTATATATAAGCGCTCATTTTGTTTTTGTGCAACAAAGTCTACCTCTGCATTGTTAAGCTTTCCAACATAGACTCCATAGCCTCGCCGCAAAAGCTCTAAGTACACAAGGTTTTCAAGCATTGCGGCAACCGATGTCGGAGAATAACCGAGAACGCTATATTTGAAAGCAGGATCGGCCAGATAAAACTTTTCTTGAGTTTTCAATATTTCTTTCCCCTGAAGATCATATCGAGAGCAGCGGTGTATGATATACGCACTTTCAAGTTTGGATAGATAACTATAAACCGTCTCAATATCGACAGTTCTGTGCTGACTCTTCAAATATGAAGAAATTGAGTTGGCGGAAAAGGTTCGGCCAACATTACCAAAAACGAACTTAACTATACGTTCAAGTTGATCGGTTTTTCTGATCTGATTACGTTGAACGATATCTGTAAATATTGTGGAATTGTATATATCGCGAACGATTGTATATGCTTCGTTTTGCGTATAGGCTCTCAGATGAAGCGCAGGAAAACCTCCCATCATCAGATAGTTGGCTAGCTCTGAATGCGGTGACTCCACTGACGCATATGTTTTCTTAAAGCTCAAGTATTCGGCAAAAGATAGTGGATAGATTCGAAACGATACATACCGTCCCGTGAGATAAGTGGATATTTCAGAAGACATCATTCGAGAGTTGGAACCTGTCACATAGATATCCACATCGAAGTCGTTCATAAAGCTGTTTACAGCCTTTTCCCAATCCTTTATCTCCTGAACTTCATCTAAGAATAGATAGGTTTTTCCGTCGGTATTTAAGCTGCTTTGGACTTCCTTGTATAGGCTTTTAGAATCCTTAATGTTATCATATTTCAAAGAGTCAAAGTTATAATGAATAATGCTCTGATCAGAGATTCCGCGCACTTTTAATTCATCCATAATCAGGAGTAGTATCGTGGATTTCCCGCACCGCCTTACACCGGTTAAGATTTTAACCAGCGGGGCATCTATGTACGGTGTTATTTGCTCTGTATACTGAGGACGTTTTATCATAGCTATCACCCCATGCTTATTATATGCAAATTATACCGATTTATATCAAAAAAACAATAGTTTTTATGGATATAACCATAAATATTTTACTTTTTAATGAGAGCTTTCTTAATTTGAACTATAGGCATGCCGCCCTGGCGGGGCCATTCAACCATAGGACTACAGCCTAGTGAACAATGGGCATGTTGCCTGGCGGCGGTCATTTATCACTGACAATATAGATATTGTCTCAAAGTCCATAGTTGCGAGCTTTTTTGATGTTTTTACTACCGTTAAAAAACGATTCCTCCAAAGAAAATTTAGGCTTCTCGTGGAAACGTATGACTCGACCGCATCAGTTTCTCGTTCAAGAAAAGCGCCGGCATGAACTTTAATCCACGCCGGCGCTTTTGCGTTATCTTCGCTATAGTCGGGAACCTGACCTTGGATACCGAACTTTGCACCAAGTTCAATGAGAATTATTTCCGCTAAAGAAAATCTGATCTGAAACAGCTGGGCACCGATACCATCGAACGTCACGTTTAAACAACCTGGCAATTAAAACATTGCAGCCGCAACATTAAAACACAGCGCCATTAGAAAAAGGGCGTTACGACGGCGCCTCTGCCTATTATTGATTTATGCTTACTTCGATGGTTGTTCGATTCCGGGATGGAGAACGGGTATAGCGAAATAAAGCATTCCGAAAACCATCAGGCCAGGATGTCCCAGCTGTTAGATTTGTATATCAAGCCGTTGGTAGCATTTGTATAATTGTCTCGTGCTAGTAGAGGTTTCCTTAGTCTCGACCTTTTTCCGACTCAAAAGCGGTACGATCATTCTGCGATGAAACCCTTTAATTTCATAATGCTCTTGCGACTTTTTTTATTGTCGCCCAATTGTATGTTCGGCTTGTGCAGTTCGCCGGGAAAAAACACCGCAAACATTCCGTCGGTCAGGCAGATTTGGTCGCAGACACCGTCGTCGTCAAACAACCAGCAGTCGCCGCCGGGATATTTTACAGGCTCCTCACCAGCCCTAAGCTGGCGATACGCCATGATTTCTCCACCATGGATAACGATCTGCACATCGGCATAGTCTTTGTGTACTTCAAAACTACACTCTGCTGAAAGCTTTGTAACATTGTCCTTCACCATAAAAAAGTCCTCGCCCTCCAGCGGATACTTGCCGGGAGCCAAATCTTCCGAATAAATCTCAGCAAATAACTGCAGGGCTTTTTTCAAACGGGCAGACGTCTGGGGCGCGTTTAAACGTGATACTATCATTTTTGTCCTCCTTTATTATCTATCTTCCAAAAACCGGTATTACCTCCGATGCACACGGCATCACCACAAACGAGGCATTGTCACCGTATCGCGCCAGATCCGCTTGAATAGCTTGCTCGATACTGTTATACACCTCAAAAAACATTTCCTTCTGATCATTTTTGGGTATCTTGCTGCCTATGAGCGTAACGTGGAAGCGCTGCATCGCCCGGGCAAACATATATGTTTTGCTCAGCGCATCGGGAGTATAGCCCACCTGACAGAACCTATCCGTAATGCATTTGAGATCTCCGGCTTCTTTGAGCATCTTCCCAGGCTTGTTACCGCCGTCACGCATTTCTGCGCAGAGAATGATATGGCCGCCTTCCTTGCACATCATTTCCGCACATCCAATCGCTTTTTGAGACTGATGCAGGTCGAAATCCCGCGGATATCCGCCCGGACTGACAATAACCACATCCGCTTTCTGTTTGACCGGAACAGACCAAGCCTGCCGACTAAATCTGACCCCCTCCAGATATGCATCTCTCAGATCGCCACAGACGCACTTCACCATTTTTTTCTCCTCATTATCAACCGAATTGACGATGAAATCCACCCCGGCAATCCGAGCGGCTTTCATGGCTTCCTCGTGGAAAGGATTCCCGTCGATCCAGCCCAAAGATGTCTCCTCCGGTCGAATCGGAAAAGAATGATGCTTTTTTAAGGTGTTGAACCCGGCAATGCCCGGTATGACGCTCTTCCTTCCGCCGGAGAAACCGGCCAGTTGGTGAGGGACTATGCACCCTGTGGTAATCTTTACCTCTGCTTGTGCAAACTCCCGGTTGATTTCCACCACGACGCCACCGTCCGTAACGCCAACCGTCTTCAGCGTTTCAGGATCAAAGGCATCATGGTGAACATAGCGGAAACGGCGAAAAACTTCGTCGCCGTACATTTTTGTCAGCTCTTCATCCGTGTTTCTTCGGTGCGCCCCATATGCTACTACCAGAAAAATCTCCTCGTCCTTCATGCCCGCAGCGTTCAATTCTTCAGCGATGGCGAGCGTCATCTCGCGCCCGGCGTACGGACGGGTGATATCATTGACTACGATGGCAGCACTGTGCTTTCCCAGCGCAATTTCTCGCAGACGTTCCGCGCCGATCGGTTCTTTCATTGCTCGATGGATCTCAGCTTCAGCATTTACGCATACAGATTTCACGGGTTCAACGATTTGCAGCAGGTTGGGTACATCAAAGCTTATCTCGTCTTCACCTACCGGCACGGACACGTTTGTATACTTCATAACATCTCCCCTTTACAATCTTCCCTGCCCCTTCAGCTTCGCCCTGACATAAGGCATCAAGCCGCCGCAATCCACCATGTGCTGGATATAGGGATGATATGCTCCGAAGGAGAAACTCCGCTCCCCCACCTTTATCTGGTGACACTCCAGATCAACAGATACGATATCTCCAGAATTAATAGCACGAACCGCTTCCGGACAGACGATAGCCGGAAGGCCTTCATTCAAAGAATTACGAAAATAAATACGCGCGAAACTTTCCGCGATGATCGCGGCCACGCCCCTGGCTTTCAGCGCCTTCACTGCTTGCTCTCTGGCCGAGCCGCATCCCCAGTTTTTTCCGGCCACCAGAATATCACCAGGCCTTCCCTTTTCAAGGAATTCTCCGTCCAAGTCCTCCATCGCATGGCTTGCCATTTCTGCTTCATCCATAAGAATGTAGGTATAACGTCCGGGAAAAATCAGATCTGTATTGACGCTGTCTCCATATTTCCATACTTTACCCTTAAACATAACGTGTTTCCTCTATAAACTGTTACTTGCGCATGGATCGCTGATACATCCGTTGACCGCTGACCATGCGACCGTAGCAGGACTTGCCAAATAAATTTGACTGGTCTTTGCTCCATTACGGCCCCGAAAATTCCGATTTGCCGTTGAGATCACAGTCTCCCCATCCGCAAGACATCCACCGGACACACCAATACATGGACCGCAGCCCGGATGGCTGACCGTACAGCCAGCTTCCAGAAAAATATCAATCAGGCCTTCCCGTATGGCATCGCGGTATATTGCGACAGACGCAGGAATTACGATAGTTCGCACCGCCACCCTGTTCCCCTTCAGTATTGCCGCACTGATACGCAAATCTTCCAAACGCGCGTTGGTGCATGTACCGATAAACGCTTGATCAACAGGCGTTCCGATGGCTTCTTGTACAGGAGCATAGTTGTCTACTGTATGGGGCTTTGCTACGCAAGGAACGATATCCTCCAAATGATAGGTCAATTCACGGCAATATACTGCGTCCGCATCCGCCCATACGCTTTCATGTCTGGTCAGTTTCTCACGTCCCCGGATAAAATCATACGTCTTTTCATCGGGGCGGCACACAGAATTCTTTGCGCCATACTCAATGGCCATGTTGCAAAGTGTCATCCTCTCCGCCAGAGACATTCGAGCGATCGCTTCTCCGTGCAGCTCCACAGACTTATAGTTGGCGCCGTCAGCACCAATATCTCCGATGATTTTTAAGATAAGATCCTTCGCGTATACCCCGCGGGGGAAGACTCCGTCAATGGTAATCTTGATGCTTTCCGGTACGGAAAGCCAAATCTCACCAGTAGCCCATACAGCCGCCATTTCAGATCTTCCGATGCCAGTGGCAAACGCGCCAAAAGCGCCATGTGTACAGGTATGGCTGTCTGTTCCTACGATCACGGCTCCGGGCACGGCATACCCCTCTTGACACATAATCTGATGGCAGATCCCGCCGCAGCTATTCATATCATAAAAGTGAGTGATATCCTGCTCACGGACGAATTCGCGCGCTACCTTTTGAGAACGGGCATACTCTGCCGTGGAGGCGGGAACCGTATGGTCAAAAATAATTACAATCCTATCCGGGCTAAATACGCGATCCACGCCGATCTTCTTGAACGTCTCACTGATTGAAGAGGCGTTTTCATGACTCATGCAGAAATCGGGGCACACAACTACAATATCTCCCGCCTTTACGTCCTGCCCGGCCGCTCTGCTGAGTATTTTCTCTGCAAATGTCTTGCCCATACCTCTGCCTTTCAGGTTAAAAACCGCCATGTTTTGCAAAATGCGCCGCAATACCGCCGTCAAGCATGATCTGAACCATAACGTCCGGCATGGATGCCACCGGGTATTCTTCACCCTTGGTAATGTTTTTAAGCGCGCCATCGCCAAGAACATATTCCAATTCGTCGCCGTCATCTATAGCAGACGTATCACACTCTACAATGGGAATACCGATATTTACGGCATTTCTGTAGAAAATGCGGGAAAAAGTCTTTGCGACCACCAATATGATACCGCTTTCCCGAATCGCCGTCGGAGCTTGCTCCCGGGAAGACCCGCAGCCAAAATAGTCCCCTGCCACAATGATTTTATGACCGCTTTCTACCTTCTCATGGAAATGCTCGTCAAGATCCTCCATGCAATGAAGGGCCAAATCTCCCATATTCAATGTTTTTGTGTATTTACCGGCAATAATGAGGTCGGTACTGATATCATTGCCGTACTTGATGCATTTTGATCTCATTTTTTCTTGTACTCATTTCAATTCTGTAATAGCCCCGTATAAACAGGAAACAGCAAGCGTTTTAGGGCTTACCAGATAAATGAAGCCCTTGTTATTGCCCATCCTGCCTTTGAAGTTACGATTTGCCGTGCTGATAGCGACCTCGCCATCGGCGAGTATGCCCCCGTGAGTACCCACACAGGCACCGCAACCCGGGGTGAAAAAGAAAGCTCCCGCCTTGATCAGGTCAGTCGTAATGCCTTCCTCCATCGCCTGCAGCAGCACGTTCTTAGAGGCGGGGATGACCATTAATCGCACACCCGGAGCAATATGTTTTCCCCGCAGGATATCCGCCGCCTGACGCAGATCTTCAATGCGCCCATTGGTGCAGCTTCCCAAAAACGCAAACTGAAATTTTGTTCCCGCCAGTTCACTGACCTGCGCATAATTATCGACCGCATGGGGTTTGGCTGCGCCGGGCGTCAGCGAGCTCAAATCAAAATCGATCTGGTCAACATATTCCGCGCCCTCGTCCGCTGCAATACCCAGACCGTCATGACATATAAACCCGGCCTTGCCTCCCATCTCCACCACCATATTTGCAATGGTCATCCGGTCGGCAAGGGTGCAGTGCTCCAGATAGTCGCCATAAAACTCAAAAGTTTTGTAGTTACCGCCTGCGGCAGTAACCTTGCCAATCACGTAGAGGATAATATCTTTGGAAGTACAGTTTTCCGGTAAAACGCCGTTCAAATTTATTCGGATCGTTTCCGGCACCTTGAACCAGTTCATACCGGTATAGAAGGCTACCCCCATATCCGTTGCGCCCACGCCGGTAGCAAAAGCCCCCACGGCGCCATAGGTGCAGGTATGGCTATCCGTGCCGATCACAAGGTCACCGGCATGGACATAGCCCCGCTCCACCATCAGCTGATGGCACACTCCCTCGCCACCCTCAATAAAGTCCGCATGCTGCTCCATGGCAAAATTCCGCAGCATCATTTGCAGATTGGCAATTCTCTCATTGGGAGGCGGTGTAGCGTGATCCATAATAAAATGCACTTTTTGAGGATTATGCAGCTTTTCTCCGCCCAAGCTTTGAAATGCCTTCACGGTCATTGGCCCGTTGGCGTCGTGCGCCATCATCTGATCAACGGTACAAAATACGATTTCGCCTGCTTTAGCGTCCGTTCCGCTTTTTTCAGACAGTATTTTTTCTGCGATGGTTTTTGCTCTCATATTGCGATCCCCCAATGTGCCTGTTGTTCATTCCTGGTTTTTCAGCAGATCCAGCACCCACTGGGGCGCCAACTGCGGAAGTGGTTTCCCCTCCGCCTTGGCCTTCATATAAGCTGCAATGGCAGCATCCCTCTTTGCCTCATAAGCAGCCTTCTCTTCAGCCTTTTGCAGCACCTCTTCGATACGGTCACGAGGTACCACGGTCACGCCGTCTGCGCCGCCTACCACCAAATCGCCAGGCTGCACGTTCACGCCGCCGCACACGATGGCGCCATTGATCGTACCGATCTCCTTCTTTATTGGGCCGGCCTGCATATGTCCCTTAGAGAACACCGGAAAGTTCATCTCGATACACCCCTGCCTGTCGCGAGTATACCCATCGATAACCATACCGGCATAGCCCACGCCCTTGCAAGCCCCCATGATAAGATCGCCAAAGTACGCACGATCCGGGTAATTCTTGCCGTCGATGACCATTACATAGCCCTCGGCGGGAGCGGAATAGGAAGCTACATGGATCGGAAAATTGTCCCCGTTCGCGGTTTCCACTGTAACAGCGGTCCCCACCATCAGCTCAGTATCCGGGTTTACCGGCATCACGGCCGCTTCCATCACGCCGTCATGGAGAATCCCCAAGCCTTTCATCCCGTCAGCCAAAAGAGCAGGATTCAGTTTCTTTGCCCGTTGTATCATTTCGTCCGGAAGAAGCTCCGGAAATACGTTCATGCCCATTATTAATGCCTCACTGTGTTAAATCACCATTTTAACGGGGAAGGCTCCGATGGCGGAGCCTCCCCTCATGCTATGTGCTATGCAATCAAAGATTAAGATCTTTTCGCGCCTGCTCCTGCCATGCCTTGAATCTGGGGGAATCTAGGACCTCCTTGTTTACAACGCCTACCGAACCCTCGCCCTTGATCAGTGCAATGATCCGATCCGTGAGAATGCGGGGCGAATTCTCTGCGCCGTCCTTCGTGCGTCCAGCAAGATGAGGCGTAATTGTCACATTGTCCAGCGAAAGGAAGGGGCTGTCCTTTGCGAGGGGTTCCTCATAGAACACATCCAGCGCCGCACCCATAAGCTTGCGCTCTTTGAGAGCCTCTGCAAGGGCATCATAGTCCACCAAGCCCGCTCTGGCGGTGTTGATAAAGTACGCTGTGGGCTTCATCAAATTGAACTGCTCTTTACCGATGACCTTGGAAGACTCCTCGGTCAGTCGTGCATGAACCGTAACGAAGTCGGACTCGGCAAACAGAGTGTTCAGGTCCACCAGCTTAACATTGCACTCCTTCTCCACATCCTTGCTGACATAGGGATCGAACACCAGCACATCGACATGGAAGCCGAACAGTTTCTCCGCCACCAGACGTCCAATAAACCCGAATCCAATTATCCCCACGGTCTTCTCAAACATATCGGGCATAAGACCCTCGTTCGGGAATGCGGCTTTCCATCCACCCATCTTCACAGTGTGATGGGCTCGTGCAATATCACGGCACTCAGCCAGCATCATACCGATGGCATAGTCGGAAACAGCATTTGCGTTGCGACCGGTGGCATTCACAACAGCGATATCGCGCGCGGTAGCGGCATCCACGTCTATGTTTTCCATACCGGCGCGCATCACGCCATAAATCTTAGCGTCCTTAGTTACGTCCATGCAATTGGAACCAAAGGGGCCAAACTTACCGATAATGATCTCGGCATCCTGATTGTCAGCAAATATTTGAGGAGGCGGGAACGCATTGCCGCCCTCCTTCTCCAGAGTTCGCTGGATCAAAGAGCGCTGCTCCTGATCAACCGGCGTCCACGGTTCAATAACGACGTCAGCATTGGGACCAAACTTCTTCACGTTCTTCTTCAGGTTCTGAGTCTCGGTCGAATTATCGACGATCTTGCCGTTTTCATCCACATAGGAACCTAAAAGCGGCTCAAAAATGGCTACGATTTTCATAGTTATATCCTCCTAAAATGTGTTCTTGAATAATTACTTGTAGCAGGGACCAATCTTGGCGTTGACAGGGGTCTTGTGTCCCTTATAGTTATAGCCCGCCAGCGCCTCGCTGCCCTTGTCCTTGGAGCCCAAGAGCTCAATGAAAAACTCGACCTTATCCTGAAAGCCCTTGTAAAAGGTAGGCACCACCATAAAGCCTGTGGTCAGCTCGTTCTCATTGATATACTTCAAGCCGTTCTGGAAATTGTCGGTGGACAGGTTCACCTTGCATATGCCCATACTGCATGCTTTTGCTAAATTGTCATCGCCGGAACCGCTGCCGCCGTGAACCACCAGCGGAACCGGAACCGCCTCACGCAGTTCTTTCAGCAGGTCAAAATTCAATTTAGGTACATAGCCCTTGGGGTACATACCATGGGCGGTGCCAATGGATACGGCGAGACAATCCACGCCCGTAAGCTCCACAAACTTAACCGCTTCATCCACGTGCGTAAACTGATAGTCCTGCACCACATCAGAACCCTCCGCTCTTCCTACATAGCCAAGCTCCGCTTCCACGGAAACACCCACGGCGTGGGCAAACTTGACCAATTCCGATACCTGAGCTACATTCTCCTCAAATGGCAGCTTAGAACGGTCAACCATAATCGAGGTGAAGCCATCTACAATCGCGTTAGCACAGTTTTCAAACGTTTTGCCATGATCGAAGTTTATCGCGACGGGTGCGGTGGACTCGGAAGCCAGGGTACGCACCATCTGCACAAACCATTTCAGATCGGGGTGCGCTTTTGAGCTTATATCCAAAATGACCGGAGCATTCAGGTTCTCCGCTGCTGCGATAGAAACTCTCGTAGAGTCCTCATTGTGGATATTCGGCGCAGCAACGCCATATCCGCCTGCTCTAGCGGCATCCAAGATAGGTTTCATGGACATTAACATATTTATCTATCTCCTTTCAGATCAAAAAATCAACAGCTTTATTCCGCCTCGCGAAATACCTTTTTACAATATTCGTGGTAGCGTTCTTCATATTTCGCCGCAACGGCAGCGTTGGGGTAAAACCTGTCTTTCACCTGCACCAGGTTTGCGACCGCATCCGGTAAGTTCTGATAGATGCCTGCGCCAATAGCCGCTAGAACCGCAGCGCCCAGCGCGGAATTGTCGGTACTGACCACGCGTTCCACGACTTTGCCGGTAACATCGGCACGAAGCTGCGCCCAAGCGGGCTCACGGGTAGGGCCGCCGCCAATACGGATGCGATTGCAGCCGTTACGCTTATACCGCAGCACACCATCCATACTGCGACGGGTTTCAAAGGTCAACGCTTCGATCAGCGCTTTGAACAATTCATACTTTGTGACCGTAAGGTCAAGATTTTCTATCTGGCCATGTCCGGAAAATTCGGGGTTGATCAATATCTTATTCTCCGAACCGTCAAAGGTAACATGGCTCCATAAGTCTTCATAGCTGGCAGGGTCGGTATTGCCGCAGAAGGTCTTCATAAACCATTCCACATCCGCGCCGTAGGTCTTAAAAACGTGCATCAGCACGATTGTTTCGGGCAGTGGGCCGGGCTTGCAGCGCCCGGGAATAGGATTCTCAGGATCCACATTGGCGAAAAAGCCAACATGGTCGAAGGTGCCTGAAACCTCTGCGATGACGTCGTCACCCTCGCCTAAAAGCCCTAACCCCAACATACCCAAACCGCCATCCTGTCCGCCGATGCTGACAGGAATACAGCCGCCCAGATCCACATCGCCAAACTTCTCCACAGCACCGGTAACATATTCGCTGGAACGCACCGGGCAGATCACCATATCCTCCGGTATCTCAGCATAGGCAAAAACATCCTTTCGCCAGCCGCCGGCGGATTGATCGTACAGGTAATGAAGGTTGGCTATTGAGGGATCAAAAGCCGGGGTAAGCCCCAACCGCGCCAGAATAAACTGTTGTATAGTACAGAAATAGCGTGTCTTTGAAAATACTTTGGGGCGATGTTCGCGCAGCCACATCATCTTGGATGGAGGCGCCACCTCAGAGAACCTCCAAGATGCAGTCTGAAACATGGGGATCATCTTTATAGCAAAGTCCTTTGCGCGGGAATCGTTGCAGAGAATGCAGTTATAAGTGGGTTCATACTTCTCGTCCAGAGGGAACAAGCTTGCGCCGATAAACGAAAAGTTGATGGCTCTTACGGCAACGTTGCCGGCAGCTTTGTTCATCACGCTTCTCACGCAAGCTACCGCGTTGCCCCATACCCGTTCCGGATCCAGCTCTTGAAAGCCCGGCTCCGGCGAAAGAATAGGGTAACTCTCCGAATGCGTATGTAGCGTTTCACCATTTGCTGTAGAAAACAACACCGCCCTTACATTGGATGTGCCAAAGTCAATAATCAGAATCGCTTCTTTCATAATACCGCTCCTTTACGCGCCATAGCGGGTAGCTTCCCGGTTGACCACATATTTTGCATCCAGTCTTCCCTGCGTATAATCCCGGATGTTTTGCGGGCAGCGCCTTGCAAGTCTCAACGCAAGGTCCGCGGTGTTGCCGCCAACATGGCACGAGAGTACTACGTTGTCAAGCTCAAGCAGCGGCGAGTCAGCAGGCAGCGGCTCGTTCTCATAGCAATCCAGCCCCGCGCCCAGCAAACGGTTTTCCTGCAACGCTTTGTAAAGCGCTTTTTCGTCCACTAAACCGCCCCGGGAAGCGTTGATAAGAATCGCCGAGGGCTTCATCATCGCCAGTTGCTCTGCGCCGATTATATAATGCGTCTCGTCACCCAGAGGAATATGGAGCGTTACAATATCACTGGTACGCAGCAGCTCCTCTAAAGCGACATAGCGATAGTCCATCTTTTCTTCCAGTTCAGGGCAGCGTACGGTATCATAGTACTGTACTTGGGCGCCCATCGCTTGGGTAATCTTAGCCAGATGTTTTCCAATATTCCCTAGCCCGATGATACCCACGGTCTTATCGCTGATCATAAAACAGCGCTTGTCAATTCCGTCCTTTATCCATTCGCCACGGTGAAGGGCGTTATGGATGGTAACCGTTTGGCGGTACACGCCCAGCATCAGCGCCACGGTCAGCTCCGCCACGGTGGGGGCATTCTCCCCCGCTATATTGGCGACGGGAATGCCGCGTTTACTTGCCTCATCTACATCGATAATGTCCACGCCGGCGCCCCACCGCTGGATCATTTTCAGGTTGGGCATCCGTGCGATCACCTCTGCCGACAGATTTATCGTTCGCAAGATTATAAACTGAGCGTCGAGATGCAGCTCAAATTCATCAGGGCTCGCAATGCTCGCCACCTGGAAATCACTCTCCAGATCGGCAATCATCTTCTGCTTTGCTACCGCATTGTAAGGCCCTGCAATAATAATCTTATCCATGTTGATATACCTCGTTGTTTAAATCTGTATTCTTAGAACAAGTATTATTTCGTGCATTGTGGAAGGCAAGTTCCCCTTTCTTATGCATTGAATGACTTATTCTTATTGTTTTACCCGTTTTCTAAACAGCTTGCGAATCAAGGATATGATTTGCGGCGCCAACAGCATCAGCAACCCCAAAGACAGAAAAATAGTGCTAATGGGGCGAGTAAAGAAAGTACCTACATCACCTGAGGCTAACAGCAAACCACGGCGCAGCCCTGTTTCCACCAGATCCCCCAGTATAAACCCTAAAATCAGTGGAGCCGTGGGCATCTTTATCCTGTTGAACAGGAATCCCAGCACACCAAAGCCTACCAACACCAACACATCAAACATTTGGCAGCGGATGACGTAAGCGCCAATGCAGCAAAGCAGCATGATAATAGGAGTGAAATAGGCTGCAGGCACGTTAATTACGCGGCCGACCACCTTTGCGGCTCCCAAGCCCACGAAGAAAAAGGCGATGTTAGCCAAAAGCATCAGAATGTAAATTGAAGAAACCAAATCTATGTTATTGGTGAACAGCAGCGGGCCGGGTGTATATCCATGAACCAACAGAGCGGCCACCAGAATAGCGCCGGCTGCATCACCAGGAACGCCCAAAGTCAACAGCGGAATCATCGCGCCGCCGGTGGTCGCGTTGTTGGCAGATTCGGGTGCCGCTACACCGCAGATCTCACCGTTCCCAAAGTTTTTGCCCTTCTTGTTAACTCGTTTCTCCACACCGTAGGCCATGATGGAAGCGATGGTGCCACCAGCCGCGGGAATAGCGCCGATAATAGTACCGATGGTGGACCCGCGTAAAATAGTGGGTAGCGCCTCCTTCATATCAGCCTTGGTAGGCAAAGCTCGTCCTACGTTTTGAATCACCTTCGCCTTGCCTTTCTGGCGCTGGCCTACGGTCCTAAGCACCTCGCTCAACCCGAACAAGCCGATCAGAAGCGGTATCTGCTCGAAGCCGTCCAGCAGCAAATAGTTGTTAAATGTAAAACGCAGCGAACCCGTGATACTGTCTGAACCCATAGTAGCGAGCAACAGACCCAGCACAGCGGAAATCAAGCCCTTGATAATGCTTCCGTTGGAGATATAGGCGATGATGCACAGGCCAAACACTGCCACAGCAAAATATTCCTGCGCACTGAACGAAAGCGCCAGTTTTGCAATTGGCGTGGCACAGATGGAAAGAATGATAACGCTCACAATACCGCCAATACAGGAGGCGACAGTGGCCATACCTACGGCTCTGCCTGCGTGGCCGGACTTTGCCAAGGGATAGCCGTCCAGCGTCGTCATCATAGCGGCCGGGGTGCCTGGGATCTTAGCCATAATTGCAGTGATAGAACCGCCGTAGGCGCCTCCGCAATATACGCCCATAAGTAGTGCAAGCGCGGCGGTTATATTCATACCGTAAGTCAGTGGCGTAACGATGGCAATGCCCATGGTGGTAGTCAAGCCAGGCATCGCGCCAATCATCACGCCAATGCCAACTCCTAACAGCACCATCAAAATGACCTCGATATGCATAACGGTTTCTAAACCGGCAGTATACAATGAAAAGAAATCGCTCATAGGATACCTCCTAAAATACCGTCAGGGAGCTGAACCTTAAAACCCAGCTTAAAAATAGCGTACAAAGCAACAACGGCTACTACAGAGATAATGGCTGATTTGACCCATTTTCCGCCCATGAGTTTCATGCAGGCGAACACCATAATGATACTGATGACGATGAACCCCAGCGTGTTGAGCAGTAACGCGTATGCAACCCCCATGGCCGCAAAAACGGCCATCATCAGCCACCGATGGCGTACATCCGCCGGATCGGCTTCTTCCTTGTCCTCATCTTTCTTAGCGGCGTCCCCTTTCCCCAGCAAAGTCTGTATCAAAAGGATCACTCCGAGAATTCCAAGCACGATCAGTAGTAATTTAGGATAAAAATCAGGCCCGTAGCCTGTTTCTGCCGTTCCCATCGGTAAATCCTTCATCCAATAAAGTATCAGACCCGAAATCACAGCAATACAAACTAACAAAACCAAGTTTTTCTTTTTCATGTTCATATCAATTGCTCCTATCAGATGAGTACAAGCTACCCGTGCTCAATCAGATGAAATGGGTGCAGGGAGAACCTGTTCCCTACACCCATTCTTGAAACAGTTACGCAAAGAGCTCAGACAGGGAAACATCCACATCTGCGTAATAATCCATCAGCTCATCGCCCGTCATCCAGACCCAGCTCTGACCACCGGCGGACAAGAAGTCCTTCCAAGTGTCGGTGTTCACCGCATACTCCATCGCCTCGATCAGCAGGTCGACAACGGCGTCAGGGGTATCCATAGGAACGATAAAATCGTTAAAGCCTCCCCACATATTGGCTACACCGCTTGCCTCAAAGGTCTTAGCATCGGGATACAGAGTATTTGGACTGGAAACAGCCAGCACCTTAAGGTCGCCGGATTCCACCAGAGAAGCGCACTCCGCAACGCCGCACATCACGGCCTCGACATGGCCACCGGCAGCAGCAGTCACAGCCTCGGTGCCAGAGTCATAAGGAATGTGAGTAATGTCTATACCTGCATTGGATGCAAATGTCAACGCGCAAGCATGCCAGGTAGCGCCCACACCGGAGTTTGCAACACGCATGGTGCCGGGGTTTCCCTTAGCAGCGGCAATAAACTCTTCCAAGGTGTCATACTCAGCGGTGGCAGGAACAGCCAGAGCACACGCAGAATTACCCCACATAGCCAGATGTTTTACAGAATTATACTTAACCGCCGCATCGCCCACGCCGGTATAAGGAGCCAGCAGCATGGAGTTTGAGGTTGCGCAGAGGGTGTAACCGTCGGCAGTCGCGCCAATCAAGGTCTGGTAGCCCACCTGACCGCCGCCGCCGTTAGTGTTCATCACAACGATGTTCACGCCCAGATATTCTTCCATGAGGGATGCCAACTGACGAGAGTAAATATCCGTGTTTCCTCCAGCCTTCCAGGGGATGATGATTGTAATGTTCTTTTCGGGGAACACAGTACCATCTTCCAGTGTAACCGTGTGTGCGGTTACAGTTTCTGTAACTCCAGTTTCATCAGTAGCGGTTACGGTTTCCGCAGTTTCAGCTTCCCCAACCTCTTGGGCAGTTCCTGCGCAAGCAGCTAGACTCAGCGCTATCACCATAGACAGCACAGCAGCTAAGAATCTCTTCATGATAATCCTCCTTTTATTGTGTTTTCCAAAAACAAAATTTGTTGTATTTTTTATTGAGTTATCCTGTCTGATCTATGTTTTAGGATAGGTCTTTTTACCCCTTTTTGCAACAGACGAAGAGTTATGCGATCTATAACTTCAGGTTATTCTATCTTTGCTTTTTCGCACTGTACGCAATGGCTTTTAACGCTTGCTCGATTGTCTACACCAGTATTTTTAACCTAAATGCCCCATCCAATTACCTATAGTCATGGTATAATCACCCTTCTGTTATGGGGGCCATAGCGAAACCAAAACACCCTATAGCATTTTTCACGCCGTCATTCACATTTTTCAGGCACTATAAAAACGAGTGGACATCCAATAGGATATACCATAAAATAAAGGTGTTAAGATAGATGTAATGGCGGTTTGCAGGAAGAGATAATATATGCATCAAAATCTACAATTTGGCAATAAGATATTAGAATACGTTTCAACTGTGGCAAAATGTTCTTCCTTCAGTCAGGCCGCAAAGGATCTTTACATCTCCCAGCCAGCTCTTTCCAAATATATTCATGCTTTGGAGCTTCAAATTGGCGCACCGCTTTTTTATCGCCAGGGCGGTAAAGTGATCCCTACCTATGTAGGGGAGCGGATGCTTTCTTACGCCAATCAAATCATCCCCTTGGAGCAGGAGATGAATCAGTCGTTGGAAAACATCGGCTTCGAAAACGGGCGGGTACGCATTGCGTTGCCCCATCTGTGGAGCGGTTTGTTACTGCCGGACATCATTGATAATCTGCGGCGTAATTTTCCGAATCTTGAGTTAATCATCGACGAGGTATCATCGTCGGATAAGCTGGAAGATATGTTGCTGCATCACGAGATTGACTTGGCTATTATTCGCGATCATCCCCACTCCACAAAGTTGTGCTCCGTCTTTTTTCGCAAAGACGAGATCGTTTTAGTGGTATCAAAAGATCATCCATTGGTCCAAAAAGCCGTTACAGTACTAGGACGCCGCTACCCCGTGATCGAGCCGAGTCTGCTATCGGAGTTATCCTTTATATTGCAACGCCCATCACAGATAATACGACAGAAAGTCAATTCCATCTTTGAAAAGGTCGGAATTATTCCCAGTGAGGACTTAACGCTACGCAGTATCGAGGCGTCCATTAAATTGGTACGCGGCAACGTCGCCTGCTTTGGAACGGAAACTCATATCCGGAACATCCCCAATTCAGGTTCGCTGCAGTTTTTGTGCCTAAATTCACCCATGTGCTCGTTAGATCTGCATCTGTTCTATTTCAACAGTGATGAGTTGATGGATCAGTTGGGCCCGGTCATCCATTCCCTGACCACTCTGTTGCCCTCTCTGTCAGACTAGAGTGTGTTTCTAAAGCAAATCAAGCCGTTTCATGCGAGCAATATACGAATACGTCCCAAATGCACAAAGACAAGGAATCTACTCGCAAGCTTGTCATAGCGTGTTCTTTCACTACCATCGTCAATTACGCAAAGTCACCAAAGAAAAAACATTTTCTCCAACGACGAGTCATTGCAGAAAATGCTCTATCATGCAACTATGCATTATTAAGGCGATGGACTGGTCGGGTTCAAAACTGGGGGCAGATTCTTCTTCAGCTCTACGTTTTCTCCCAGAAAAGGCCAAATCCACGTTCGCTTGATCTTTTGGGTTCGGTGAACGCACAAGACTATTTACAGACCCACCCTCAAACATTTGAGTGGAAGCCGATTCGTTTTACTACATTTCTACTACATTTTCTGTAGTAGAACATAGATTCCGAGGTACTTCATTGACTACATAGACACAGTAGAATCGCTCAGAACCCCTTTATACAGGCACATTCGGCTTCCCGCCTGATGTGTTTCGAACCATAGGCTTACCGCCTCCTAAGCGAAAGGCCGCGCGTTCGAATCGCGCCGGGAACGCCAGAAACCCTGATGGCAAGCCGCTTTCGGGGTTTTTTATTACCCAAAATTGCTTCGTATTTTATACTACACAAAAGTAAAAACTGCCTACCCTTCAAGGCTGTTTTTCAGCGTCTCATTACGAGTCAAAAATCCGCTGTCAGGAGGCTTTATATTACATTTTACTACAAGGTTTTTTAATCAATTTAACTTAGCTGAAGCCGTAAATATCCCTTGAAACAGGCCTTTTTGCATTCCTGCGTATATATCTAAACTATAGGCATGCCGCCTGGGGGTGACTCAAATATCCTCAGAATTCGTTACTTAACAGAAAATCTGCAACGTGCATTGTTTTGATGCCCTCATAATTTCCAGCTGCAAAATCATCGGTACGACGAACATACTTTGGATAATTATCTCGGATACCAAGCAATCGCTCATATTCACGTGTTTCCGTCGTCTGTTCAATTATCTTTTTGTAACCTGTATATATAAGCGCTCGTTCTGTTTTTGTGCAACAAAATCCACTTCGGCATTGTTAAGCTTTCCAACATAGACTCCATAGCTTCGCCGTAAAAGTTCTAAGTACACGAGATTTTCAAGCATTGCGGCAACCGATGTCGGCGAATAACCGAGAACGCTGTATATGAAAGCAGGATCGGCTAAATAAAACTTTTCTAGAGTTTTTAATATTTCTTTCCCATGGAGATCATACCGAGAGCAGCGATGCAAAATATACGCACTTTCGAGCTTAGAGAGATAGCTATACACTGTCTCAATATCGACGCTTCTGTGCTGACCCTTCAAATATGATGAAATTGAGTTGGCGGAAAAGGTTCGGCCAACATTATCAAAAACGAACTTAACGATACGTTCAAGCTGATCAGTTTTCCTGATCTGATTACGTTGAACGATATCTGTAAATATAGTTGAATTATATATCGCGCACGATCGTATATGCTTCGTTTTGCGTATAGGCTCTTAGATGCAGCGCAGGGAAGCCTCCCATCATCAGATAGTTAGCCAGCTCTGAGTGAGGGGATTCTATGGCCGAATAGGTTCCTTTAAAACTCAGGTATTCCGAAAAAGATAATGGAAATATCCGAAACGATATACCGTCCGGGGTGAGTTCTGCGATGCAATTAAAAATAGAGACCTGTGTTTAAAAATTTACTTTCATCCCAATAGATGTTAACTTAATTTCTCTTTGAACTATACCGGAGCCGTAACAATGCGCATAGTTGCATGGTAAACGTATGGTAATTGCCGTTGAATCATCACCATGATATAATTAAATAGCCATTATTCCGCATTTTCTATATTATTTCGCCTAATGGCAGTAAACATAAACTCTATATAAAAGCCTCTTCACGTTAAACGGCGTAAATTGGGGAGTGATGAGATGGCGATAATAAAAAAGCATAAGAGAATCGCGATAGCGGTCTGCACAGTTGTTATTTGTGCTATTTCGCTCTTTTTTTATATTTGCCAAACACCGCCGCCCGCCCAGCCAGTCGCGAAGCAAGGCTATCTCGACCTGTCCAACTGGAATTTTCAGAAAGACGGAAACGTGAAACTGGATGGCGAATGGGAGTTTTACTGGAATCAGCTGCTATACCCGAAGGATTTTCAAGCGACGCCTCGGGCAGACGGTTATACGCTTGTGCCATCCGCGTGGAGCGGTCGTATAGGAACAACCCAACTCACGGATAAGGGCTTTGCCACCTATCGGCTATGGGTTCAATTAGGCAGCGAGCCGGTCTATATGGGCATCAGAACCGTTAGCATTCGCATGTCCTGCCGTATCTTTATTGACGGCGCGGAGGTGCTCTCCAGCGGAGTACCAACCACGTCTGAGTCAGGCTATGTGACGGCCAATATCCCACGCACCGTCAGCTTTAATCCCGCGGGAAATAAAGTCGAGATCGTCGTACAGGTTGCGGATTTTGATTACAAGGCCGGGGGCATTGTGCAGAGCATCAGCCTTGGCAGCAGCGCGCAAATAACAGGGGCAATGACGCGCAGCAATGTAATTGGCGCATTTGTTTCGGCGTTTTTTCTTGCCACAGGCACCTATTATCTGCTGGTGTTCATGGGGCGGCGCAAAAATATCAGCACGCTTTATTTTGGTATATACTGCATATTGACTGCATGCTTTACCTTGCTATACGGCGACAAAATATTGTTTCAGGCATTTCCTGATTTGCCGTATGTCACTATGCTCCGGATTCAAAACATGCTGCTGGATCTCAGCGTTGTTTTCGTTTGCTTGTTTGTCAATCAGATGGCGGCGCTTCTGCCCCGGTGGTATGTGGCCGGTATCACGATTACGATGCTCGGGCACATCGTCGCATATTGGGTCTTGCCCTTTGCGGTCATCACCAGCGTGGAGACACCGTTTTTGGTGCTGGGAACCTCGGTCTATCTGATTGTAAGCATCATGATGGCTGTGGCCCTTATGCGAAATCGCTGCGGCAGTCTGGGGCGCGCCGGTGCAACCCTGCTCCTTATGGCCTTTCTGTGCGCTCTGGTTGTATTTACCAGCGGGTCGCTGTATATCAACAATATGCTCAGCAGCAACATCAGTACCACCGTGTTTGTGATTTTCGTACTGCTGATCTCCGGGCTTTTGTCCCGGCAATACAATGAAGCTTACAATATTATTGAAAACATGAATGTGCACTTGGTGGAGATGGATAAGCTCAAGGATGAATTGATGGGAACGCAGCTCTCGTTCCTCCAAGCACAGATCAAGCCGCATTTTTTGTATAACTCGCTGACCGTTATCTCGGCCCTGAGCATTAAGAATCCCAAGCGAACCAAGGAGCTGCTGTACGACCTCTCCGATTACCTGCGCGGCAGCTTCCAATTTGAAAATAGCAGCGGACTGACGCCGCTTTCCGGTGAACTGGCAACGGTGCGCGCCTATCTCTCCATTGAAAAGGAGCGATTTCGGAATAAGCTGCGCGTCGAGTGGGATGTCGATGAAACCGTGGATGTGCTTGTGCCGGTGCTGGCTATACAGCCGCTGGTGGAAAACGCGCTGCGCCACGGAATATTGAAGCGCCCGCAGGGCGGCACAGTGCGCATAAGTGTGAAACAAAAAGGCGCCTTTGCCGTTATTAGCGTGGGGGACGATGGCGTGGGCATTACCGCAGAGCGTATGCCGGGCTTGCTTGACGGCCAGGCTCAGCCTTCGGGTGTCGGGCTGAGAAACATCCACCGGCGCATGGTTCTTTCTTATGGCCACGGGCTGGAGTTTGAAAGCAGAGAGAACCAAGGCACCACGGTGACGATGAAAATACCGTATCAACCAGGAGGGGAAATCTCATGATAAAGGCAATTTTGGTGGATGACGAGCCGCTTGTTCTGGAGGAACTGCGAGAGCTGCTGGAGGGGCAGGATAACGTCACGGTCATGGCGTCCTATGCCGACCCATTGCAGGCGTTGCGGGAATTGCCGGACACCAGACCGGACTGCGCGTTTCTTGATATCGAGATGCCGGGAATCACCGGTATCGAGCTGGCGGAACAATTTCTGTCCGTGAACCCGAATATAGATGTCGTGTTTGTTACGGCGTACAACCACTATGCCACACAGGCCTTCGAAGTTAACGCACTGGATTATCTGCTGAAACCCATTCGCCCGGAGCGAATATGCAGAGCGCTGGAAAGGATAGAGAACAAAATGACGTGGATATCGCAGGCGGCAGCGGGTGCGTGCGTCATCCGCAGCTTCGGCTCCTTAGATATCCTTGTGGACGGCCGTTTGGTGAAATGGAGCCGCTATAAATCCAAAGAGCTGCTGGCCTACCTGCTGCAAAACGAAGGCCACCCGCTGAGCAAATTCAGGTTATGCGAGGAACAATGGGCAGAGTATGAGCCGGAACAGGCGCTGGCCTATCTGCAAACTGCTGTGTATGCCCTGCGGAAAAGCCTGCGGGAGACAGGGTGCACCCAAATCACGATTGAGTATTTCGGCGACCGGTATTGCGCGCGGGTTTCTGAGGATGTGGAATGGGACTTGCGGCAGTTTAATAAGGACTTTGAAATGGCCGTTCAAACGGGCTCCCGAAAACTTGTTCAAAAGCTGGCTCGGCTCTATCGCGGAGAGTATCTGGAGGGTGAGGATTGGCCCTGGTCGGACATCGCACGTGAAGACTATGCGTGCAAGCAAGAAGCCCTGCAAAAGCTCTTGCAAATTGACGCTGACCTTACCGATAAGGCTTTATCATAAAGAAATGCTCTTTTCATATATATTTTTTGAGGACGGCGTCGAAAACGCTGTCTTTTTGTCTGTTTTGCGAGAGTTTTGCGAGTGCCCTCCTGTATAATTTAAATATATATCTGTAACTATGCGTTTTGGGGCGTCCTTACAACACAAAATGAGCCATTCCTGTGGCTCTCATTGTGTTGTTATGGGACAGCGCACGGTGTTACATGAAGGAGGATGCAAAGTATGAAACGCAGGGTATTCCAAAAATTTGCCGCTGTAGCGGTGGCGGCGCTAATGGTGCTGGGTTTGACGCCCGGAATTCCGGAGATCGGAGCGCGGACGGTGCTTGCCGCGTCCGATATCTCAATAGACGTTACCGCCTCGGTATCCGCTGATTCCAATAGTTTCACCTACATATTTTCGGATCTTGTAATCGACGGTTCGGGTAATATCAACAGCGCGACCGTCAATATCGATTCCGGCTTTTCCAGCTCGGCGGACACGCTTTCTTATGGTACGGGAGCCGGGGTGACTGCGTCTTATAATTCTGCGAACGGCGTGCTTACGGTAACGGGTTCAGCATCTATTGCCACCTACCAGGATTTTCTGAGGACCGTTGCTTTCAAAACAACCGCCACCTCGGGTACGCGCGGCATCGTGCTGCTTTTGAACACAACGACAGGCAATGTGGTGTATTACGATTATACCCAGCATTTCTATGAATTTGTATCCGCCTCCTCAATTACCTGGACCAACGCAAAAACCGCCGCGGAAAGCAGGTATTATGAAGGCTATCAGGGTTACTTGGCTACCATCACCTCCGCGGCTGAGAATACGTTTGTCACCTCCAAATGCACCGGCGCGGGCTGGCTGGGCGCCAGTGACGCCGCAACCGAGGGCGTCTGGCAATGGGTGACCGGGCCTGAGAGCGGCACGACGTTCTGGAATGGCGGGAAAAACGGCAGCGCGGTAGTCGGCCAGTACAATAATTGGCACATTAACGTCGAGCCGGACAACAATGGGGACGAAGACTACCTGCATATTATGGGGCAAACAAAGCCTTCGTGGGCAGGCAGCTATCCTACCGGATCGTGGAACGATTTTCCAGACGTCGCCGGTACGAATATATATGGCTATGTCGTCGAATACGGCCCGGCGGCGGGCGTCAGCTTAACGGACGTCAGTTCATCCGCCACCGTCGGCATAACGGTGTCCTCCGGCAATACGGCACCCACCTTTGCGGGCTCGACCACAAGCTTAACGGTCAATCAGAACGCATCGGCCACCGATATCAAAGGCCTGCTTCATGTCAGTGACAGCGATACAGGGCAAACATTGACATGGTCGCAGAATACAGCACCAAACCATGGCGCGCTTAGCTTTTCCGGTACCACGGCCCTCAGCGGCGGCGCGAACATTGCGCCAGGGGGCAGCATTACCTATACCCCCACCGAGGGCTATTCCGGCTCTGACAGCTTTGCCGTTCAGGTCAGCGACGGCACTGCCACGGCAACCAGGACGATTACCGTGACTGTAAGTCCGGTAGAGCCCACCATTACCACATCACCCGCCGACGCCGCCAAGACGGTAGGGCAGACGGCAAGCTTTTCGGTTTCCGCCACCGCGGCGGTCACGGGCGATCACTTGTCCTATCAGTGGCAGAAAGCGCCTTCGGGCAGCAGCGCCTTTGCCGATATATCCGGCGCGACCGGCGCAAGTTATACGACGGAACTCCTTGCGATGAGCGATAGCGGCAGCAAATACCGCTGCGTGATCACGGAGAACGAGACGGGGTTGTCGGCGACCACCTCGGCGGCGACGCTGACGGTGAACAAGCAATCTCCCACAGTCTCCACGCCCACGGCCTCTCCCTCGGGCAGCCAGATCTATCCGAACGACGTCGCGCTGACCGCCACGCTGAGCAATTATTATGGCACGCTGAGCGGCCAGACGATCTCTTTCTACAATGGCGCAGTGCTGCTTGGTTCCGGCACGACCAACTCAAGCGGCGTGGCTTCCTGCACATGGGCGTCCCCTTCTGCCAACACTTATTCGATCACCGCCCAATTCACAGGGGATTCCAATAATGATTCCGCCGTTAGCAGCCCCACACTTTCGTACACGGTGAGGATCGCGGAAGCGGATATTCTAAAGGACGTGCTGGACAGCCTGCCAGACCCGCATACCGCTACCGACGACCAGATCAGCGATAACGCCGATACCATTAGAATGGCCAAGATCATTTACGATCTGCTGACCGACGGCGCCAAGAACGGCCTCGACCCGGCGCTCGTGGACAAGCTGAACGGCCTTTTAAACCGGCTGACGGCGCTGCTCGTGATTCAGCCCAAGGATGAAGATACGGGCATAGAGCTTACGAACATTGGCACCGCGGTGCAGGTGCCCGAACTGGGCGACCCCGGCGTGAGCCGTGTGACGTTGCAACTGGTGGTCGATCCGATGCCTACCACCGGCAGCACGACGCCCACGAATATCGCCATCGCGCTGGGCGCGCTGGACGGTGACGGCAAAAAGATGATCGCAGCCTACGACCTGTCCATACTCAAAACGGTGCTGGATACCGACGGCGAAACGATAAGCTCCGAAAAAGTGGAGAACAGCGGTATCACAGCGCCCATCGCCGTGCTTATACCGGTGCCGCAGGAGTACGCGGGCCGTACCGATCTGGCGGTGACGTATATCGACGACGACGGTGTGACGACACAGCTTGAATCGGAGATCGTAACGATCGACGGTGCGACTTATCTTCGGTTCTCCACCATGCACTTCTCGGTTTACGCGCTGACCATATCCAAAACAGGCGGTACGGACGACATTCCCGACACCGGCGACTATAGCTTCGACCTGCTTTGGTGGATTCTGATGGCGGTCGGCGCGGCGGGAATCACGACGATCCTCGTCCTGGGCAGAAAAAGAGCGATAAACAAGAAGTAAGAGTTATGACCGGGCGAGGCAGCGGTGCGCGAAAGCAGCGCCGCTGCCTTTCTCCTTTTATTCAGAGGGTGAATATATGCGAGGCGAGGACAGACTGAAAAATCATACATATTTAAGAGCAACGTCGATAAAGGGGCGATACAGCAGCCTAAGGCTCCGGCACACGCAGAATAGAGGAACACCGGCGCTGTCGAAAAGGCGCGGCGCGGCGCCTCAAAAGAATTTGAATGCCCGCGCATATGTCCGTCTGGCACTGTTTCTCCTCTTTTTCGCTATGCTGGCGGTATCCGCTGGTGTACTCATCTTTTCCGCCTTGCAGGATTCCGACGAGAATAACGCATTTATTGATTTAGCGGCGTATGTTGCGGGCGATGTATCTGCGCTGCCGGTAACAGACACCGGGGCAGCGTCGACCGGAATAGCCGCGCCTTCTGTGACCGACGCTTCGGTGTTGGAAAAGTACCGTAATCTCCATGCAATTAATCCCGATATGGTCGGCTGGATCAAAATTGACGGAACGCCGATAGATTACCCTGTCATGTACACGCCCGAGGATGGCGACTTTTACTTACACCATGACTTTGAGGGCAAGACCTCCCGCAGTGGTGTACCCTTTATCGACGGGCGGTGCAGCGTGGGTCAGCCGGGAGCCAATATCATCATATATGGCCACAACATGAAAAACGGGAGCATGTTCGGCACGCTGGACTCGTACAAAGACGAAGCCTGGTTTCAGGCACATCCCATTATTCAATACGATACGCTCGATGAACAGGGAGAATATGAGATCGTCGCAGTGTTCCTGTCGCAAGTCTACAATAAGAGCGACGATGAGTTCAAGTTTTATAATTTTTTCGGAACGGGCACAAAAAGCGAATTTGATCATTTTTACAACAATATCAAGGCCTTGTCTCTTTACGACACCGGCTTAGAAGCTCAGTTTGGTGACAACCTCATAACCCTTTCCACCTGTGATTACCACGTTGACGATGGTAGGCTGGTGATAGTGGCGCGACAGATAAAATAGCCCAACGCAACATAGTTTCTGAGTGTTTTTTATGAGGCCTCCGATAGCCCTCATAGTAATCATGAAGTGGTGGACAGCCGTTTTTGTTTTACTTTCAGTAGTATAGCATAGATTTTGAGGGGATATATAGCAGCTTGCCTATTCCGGACGAAATCCAGATGATCGTTGATTGTGAGATACAGGAATTGAAGGAAGTCTATTTATATGAATTTCTGGAGGATGTTCAGGATATCATATACGATTTCAGAGTGGAGGAGGTATATTCTTAAGATTGCTTATTGCAATGCCGTGTAAATTCAGCCATATAATTGATGCGGGCGGGAGTAGTACTCCCCTGGCCTCCACCACAATATCCGCACAAATGGGAGCACCTGACAAAAAATTGACTTCCATTTTGCTTATTTATCAGCTTACACATTACATGATATCAAGAGTACTTAAGCATTTATTATTTGAAAAGGACCGAATATACAAAGTATTATCACATATCTATATAATGGCTATTGGAAGATAATAAATCAAACAAGAAAGCTAATGCGGTAAATTTGCTCTTTTCATAATTATTGGGGAAAGAACTACTATTGCGAATCTAACTTTGGGCCTGCCACTTAGGAGAAAACCCTGACGATCATTCCGGGGTGCCGCGCAAGGCTTGCAATACGGCGAAAACCTGCTTAAATACTAGGTCTTCCAGCGATCCGATTTCTTTTCCGTGCCGCCCAGTATCGCCCAAAATCCGAGGATATTACTACAACCTTAAACAGCACTTTCTTGTTTGATAGACCTTATTTAGGCTTTATCAACCGAACTTGATACTCAGCCAAAAAGGATACCATTCAGTATGCTCTGCAGATATTCCTGTCGGCCCGATCCGGGCATTGCTGGCTTCCCTAACTTTTCCGCATATGCTGCACACTCATTCAGGGTTGTCTGGCCATTACGAATCCTCTCTCCGATCCCATTGTTATAGCTGGAATACCGCTCCGATATAAAACGGTCTATACGCCCGTCTTCAATCAGCTCCGCAGCTTTGATAAGGCCGAGCGCAAACGCATCCACATAGCCCTTACCGCCCAGCTTAGCGGTCAGTTCCAACGCTTTTTTGATCTGTGCCGCGGCGAAGCAGAAAACGTCCGCGGAATTGGAACTGCCCGCTCCGTTCATATATCGCGGGTTGCTGAACATGTTGGCCGTACCCCAAAGGCATCGGATGTCGGTTCCCTTCATCTTTTGCAGGATATAATCCGATATCTCATCGAGTTAAGCGTTGGTATCGGTGATGTGCTCGCATTCCGGCACCAGGTCCGAATCATGAAAGCAGAAATACCGGAGCCCCAGCTTTTGCATGAACTCGAACCCCGCGTCTACCTTCGCACGGGCGTGCCGCATATAGTTGCCGGGCGCGCCAAAAGCCTTGTCCGCGGTGCCTACGCCAAACATATCCGCGCCGCACGCGCCCAGGTTGTGCCACCAAGCCATGGCAAACGGCAGGTGTTCGCGCATAGGCTTACCCATGACCAAGGCTTCCGGGTTGTAATACCGAAACGCCAGCGCGTTCCCGCTCTTCGGGCCTTCTACCCGATCTTCCCGACCCCTTTAAAATACTCCATAATTTTTCCTTTTTCTGCGATCAGCCCCTGCGCTGCATGGCACGACATGCGCTTTCAACGATACGTTCCGGCGTCAGGCAGTATTTTTGCATCAGCTCGGAAGGCTGGCCCGAATGACCGAAGGTATCCTCCACGCCCACAAACTCGACGGGAACCGGCTTCGATTTGACAATCACCTCGGATACCGCAGCACCCAATCCGCCGATCACGTTGTGCTCTTCGGCTGTCACGAGGGCGCCGGTCTCCATCGCGGCCTTTACGATCGCTTTCTCATCGATGGGTTTGAGGGTGTGCATGTTGAGCACCGCTGCCTCTACGCCCTGCCGGGCCAGCATATCGGCTGCCTTAAGGCTTTCCTGCACCATCAGTCCCGTCGCAATGATGGTAACGTCGCTGCCCTCGCGCATCCTTACCGCTTTGCCAATCTCAAACCGATAATCCGCTTTGCCGCTCGTAACATCGCCCACCGACGTTCTGCCGAGCCGCAGATAGCAGGGGCCTTGATGCACCGAAATCGCATGGGTTGCCGCCACTGTCTCAAACGCGTCGCAGGGACATACTACCGTCATATTCGGAACAGCGCGCATAAGGCTGAGGTCCTCCAGCGCCTGATGCGTCGCGCCGTCTTCTCCCACGTTGAGTCCCGCATGAGTGCCGACCACTTTGACATCCAGGTTTTGATAACAGATGGCGTTGCGTATCTGATCGTATATTTTGCCCGCCGAAAATATCGCAAATGAATTGATAAACACCGTCTTGCCGGTGGACGCAATACCAGCGGCTATGCCGGCCATGTCGCATTCCGCGATGCCGCAGTTGAAGAACCGGCGGGGATACTTCTCTGCAAAGTAGCAGGTCATCGTACAGCTTTTCAAATCGGCATCCAGCACCACGATATCCGGATTCGCGCCAACCTCTTCAAGCGCCGCTCCGTATGCCTTCCGGGTAGAAATCGTATAATCCATGGTTACTCCTCCAGTTCCGTGATGCGCTGATCCAGTTCCGCATAGGCGCGCACAAATTCATCCGCACTCGGGTGGCCGCCGTGCCATTTCACCACGCCCTCCATAAAGGAAACGCCCTTCGCTTTCACCGTCTTCGCGACGATTGCCGTGGGCTTTCCCTTGCATCCTTCCGCAATCTCCAGCGCAGCCTTTACCTGGTTCACGTCGTGCCCGTCTATCGTCACGGTATTCCAGTGGAATGCGCGCAGCTTTTCGTCGATCGGGTAAATATCCATCACATCGCGTATGCAGCCGTCCAGCTGCAGATCATTGTTGTCGACAAACCACACGAGGTTGTCCAGCTTCGCGGAGCCCGCCGCCATGGCAGCTTCCCATATCTGTCCCTCCTGCATTTCTCCGTCCCCCGTAACCACATAGGTCCGGTAGCGCTTGTCAAACATTTTCGCGGAAAGCGCCATGCCCGCCGCGATGGAAAGCCCCTGGCCGAGCGAGCCGGTGGATGCGTCCACACCCGGCACTTCCTTGGTGACATGCCCGGAAAAGCGGCTGTCAATCTTGCGGAACGTCATCATCTCCGCTTCGGAAAAGAATCCGCGCCGCGCCAGTGCGGCATAGGTGATTGCGGAGCAATGGCCTTTGCTGACCACCAGCCTGTCCCTGTCGGGCCATGCGGGTTCCTCCGGGCGGACGTTCATTCTATCAAAGTACAGCACCGACATGATCTCCGCCATTGAAAAAGAGCCGCCAATATGGCCGCTGCCCGCAGCCTGTATCGTACGAAGCGCGTCCCTTCGCAGCTCATACGCAATTTTCGCTAAATTCAGCATGCTTATATCTCCTTTTGTTTCTGATACCAGGGGCCGTCGGGAACGGTTTCCGTGAATTCCAGCTCACACCCGTTCGGGTCCTCTGCCAGCATCCCGAGGAAGCCCAGCTTTTCGACGTATTTCGGCGGCTGTAGTATATGCCCGCCGTACAGCGGTATCTTTTCTGCCAATGCGTCCAGGTTGTTCGTTTCAAGCGCGATATGCCGGAACCGCCCGCGCGCCGTCAGAGGGTCACAGGCTATCGGCGTCCTCTGTGCGTACTCGATAAGCTCCAGACGGGTACCGCCCGGCAGCACAAAATAATGCAGCACGTGATCATCCATTTCCACATCATCCAGCCGGGGCAGCCCCAGCAATTCTCCGTAGAAGGCAACTGATTTCGCCAGATCGACGATATTGATCGTGATATGCTGTATGCTTTTTATCATCGTTATTACCAAAACAGGCAAGTTTGGAGTGAGGGCATAATGGCGCGGAGGAAGTGCAGCCATTATGCCCTTCGTCACCTTACAGGAGGCCCTTTCTGAGTATGATATTCGCGGCCAGTGCTTTTTCAGAGGTCGTAATCAGGCAATATGCGTTCTTGACCACCGGTACGAATTCGTCGGGCGGAAGCATCTTGAATCCGTTCTTGAACTTCGGCGCTTCCTCGCTTTCCATGATGATCTGCTTGTATGTGTCCCAAATCTCCGCGCGCGGCCCTTCCCAGTCGCACAGGTACGCGCAGTACTCCGCGGCGGGATCCAACGGCATAATGTCCAGAACCGCCTTCAGTATCTCGGGAACACCATGTCCGTCCAGCCGGACGACGCGCTGTCCCAGCGTGCATGCGGGCATGTTGCCGTCGCAAATCACGATTTCGTCGGTGTGTCCCATCTCCATCAGAACCTTGATCAGGTCAGGACTGATAATGGGGGAAATCTTTTTAAGCATAGTGGATTGATCCTTTCTGCAATTAAAATACGCTGCTCAAAATGTTAATGAAATCCTGCTTGCCGAGAGGCTGGAAACCGCCCAGCGCCCCCTTGCCATCCGGAAACGCCTTTTCTGCGACGACCATAATGTCCGCCTCGTTTTTGACGCCCATTTCACGAAGCGTGGTGGGCAGGCCGATCTCGGCGATGAACTTGCGCAGCCGCTCGATGCCCTCCAGCGCAGTGGCCTCCAGATCGTAGGTATCTACTTCCACACCCATGACACGGTTCGCCCACTGCGCGAAACGGGCCACATCGTGCTTGTAAACATATTTCATCCATGCCGGCACAATCACCGCCAGCCCGCCGCCGTGGGAGGAATCGACACTGATGGAGCCCACATCGCGCTGAAGCAGGTGGCTGGACCAGCATTGCTCGCGTCCCACGCCGATGATGCCGTCCTGAGCCATCTTGCAGCCCCACATAATTTCGGCGCGCACGTCATAATCCTCCGGATTATCCTTGACGAGCTTCATGGCGCGAATCATTGAAACCATAACCGCCTCGCCCAGCCTGTCCGTCACATCCACGTTCCGGGTATTGGTGAAGTAGCGCTCCATCACATGCGCAATCGCGTCGAACGCGCCGCACAGCGTGTGATACATGGGCACAGAATAGGTGAGCTCAGGATTCATAATTGCAAAAACCGGCCGCGCGAGGTCCGTGTCGCAGGAGCGTTTGAGGCCGATGCGCATGTCCGTGATGACAGAGCCGTTGCTGGACTCGCTGCCCGCGCCCGGGATCGTCAGTATGCTGCCAATAGGAAGGCATGCGGTGGGCGTGGCCTTACCGAGGTACAGATCCATGAAGTCGCCGTCGTATACCACGCCGTAGGCAATCGCCTTGGCCGAGTCTATCACGCTGCCGCCGCCGATGCCCAGGATAAAGTCGATGCCCTTCTTCCTGCAGATTTCAATGCCTGCGTACACCAAATCTTCGCGCGGATTGGCCTTTACGCCGCCCAGCTCACTGTATGAGATTCCCTCTTTCTTCAGCGCTTCGGCAACCGCATCAAAAAGTCCGCTCTTCCGGATGCGATCCGAACCGTACACAATCAGAATGTTTTTGGAATATTCAGCGACTTCAGCGCCGACCTGCTTCTCTGTGTCTTTGCCAAAGATTATTTTCGTAGGACAATAAAATACGTCATTAATCATTTTGCGTCTCCTTATCATAGTTCGGGGGCGCGCGCTGCGGCGCGCCCCCGCGATGTCAGCCTTTCGCCAGCGGCTTATTCAAAGTTCTTCAGGTATTCGTCCACGTTGTCCTGGGTAACCAGCTGGAAGGGTATATAGGTGGTATGCTCGAAAGACTCGCCGTTCATAATCTTCATCGCTACATCAAAAGCGCCTTCGGCCTGACCGTAAACATCCTGGAACACATCCGCGCACAGTCCACCTTCCTTTACGGATACAAGCGCGTCGTAAATCGCATCGATGCCAATTACGGGGATATCCGTCTTTTCGACACCTTCCAGCGCCTGATAAACGCCCATGGCCATGTCGTCGTTGTGGCAGATGAACGCGTCTATCTGTGTGCCGGTCTGCAGCCAGTTCTCAGCAAGCTGCATTGCTTCATCACGGTACCAGTTGGCCGAGTCGTCGAATACTATATGAATGTCCGGATAGTTGGCAAGCACTTCGTTAATGCCTTCCTGACGGGCCACCTGTGCGGAGTGCCCGAAAGGCCCTTCCACGATGGCGATATTGCCTTTGCCGCCCAGCAGCTCTACGATATACTCAGTCTCCATGATGCCTGCGTCCTTGTCGTTGGCGCCAACGTACGCCGTGGCGTCTTCCCAGTTGTCCGTAATGTTGTTGCAGCAAATGATGGGGATACCCGCAGTATTCGCGTCTTCTATCATTGGAACGCAACCGCTCTTGTCGATGGGGATGAACATGATGACGTCAACACCCTGAGAGATGGCGTTTTCGCACAGACGGAGCTGGGTTTCCGTATCCGCTTGTCCATCAAACTCCAAAAGGTTGATACCGGCTTCAGCACATCTGGCCGAAAGAACTTCCTGGAAGTAGATATTGAACTGCGTCGAGAGATCCTGATAGATCATGCAGAACGTATAATCCGTATCCGAACTCCCGCCACCCGCGGATTCCGTCTGGGCTGCCGCGCTGTCGCCCGATGAGGCCGACACATTCACCACTGTGCCCGCATCCGTTGCACATCCGGCCAGGCAGACAAGTACAAACAGAACTGCCATTACCAATACCAGTGCTTTTTTCATTTTTCTATCTCCTTTGTTTTTTTAATCCATTCAATGGGAATGGACAAACAGATCATGCTTGAATTATTTGTTTTTACAAGTTATGATTTTTTGACTCTCGCTTACTTGCGCGCCCTGTTCACGTTATTCCTGTCAATGATAACAGCCAATAAGATAACAACGCCAGTGACAATCTTCTGGTAATATCCGGACACATTGAGCAGGTCCATACCGTTGTTCAGCACGCCGATAATCAGGCAGCCGATAACCGTCTGCCAGATACCGCCGGTGCCGCCATAATTGGAAGTGCCTCCGATGATAACCGCGGTAATGGCGTTCAGGTCATACGACTCGCCCGCCGTCGGGTTGCCCACCGCCACGCGCGCCGCAAGAACGATGCCCGCCAAGCCGGCAGTCATACCATTGATTGCATATACGCTGCATTTCAGCGGCTTTACATTGACACCCGACACGTGAGCTGCGTGTTCGTTGCCGCCTATCGCATAGATATAGCGGCCGTACCGGGTCTTGGACAGTATGAACCAGAACAGCAGCGCGACAACCACCAATATGATAACCGGGACCGGGATGTCCAGCACAGATCCCTTGCCGATGCTCATGAACGCCTTGGACAGCGCGTTAATCGGGCGGCCGTTGGTATACACGAGTGTGACGCCCCTTATCGCGGTCTGCATGCCCAGCGTCGCGATGAACGCATTGATCTCCAGGTAAGAGATGATAAACCCGTTCAACAGCCCTACCAACCCGCCGAACAGTATGCCAATCACAATGCCGACAAACAGCGGAGTCGCGGATGTCTCCGTCGAAAAAGTGGTTGCAATGCAACCGGAAAGCGCAAGCGTGCTCGCCACTGAAAGGTCGATACCGCCTGTAATGATGACATACGTCATGCCCATTCCCAATATGCCGACAACGGCGCTTTGACGCAGCACGTTTAATATATTTGACGTGCTCAGAAATGCTTGTGAGAAGACGGACAGCCCGACCACCATCAGTATAAAGGTGATGTATATGATATTGCTGGTCAGAAAGCCCTTGCTGAAAATTTTGGTTTTCATAGCGCCAGATCCTCCTTCTTCGTACCGGTTGCGCAGGTCATCATTTTCACCTGGTCAAATTCCTCCCGCGAAAAAACCCCCCGCTCCTTGCCTTCACACATCACCATTATTCGGTCGCACATGCCCAGCAGCTCGGGCATTTCCGACGATATCATGATGATTGCTTTCCCCTGAGACGCCATGTCGCTCATGATTTTATAAATCTCCGATTTGGCGCCCACATCAATTCCCCGGGTAGGCTCGTCCATGATCATGATATCGGGTTCTGTCAGCAGCCACTTGCTGATAACGACTTTTTGCTGATTACCGCCGCTCAACGATTCCACGCGCGTTTCCTGGGAGGGCGCCTTGATGTTCAGCGCTTTTATCATTCTGTCGGTTCCCTTGCGCTCCTCCCGTCCGGAAACAACGCCCAGTGCATTCGCGCTATACTGGCATAGATTGGATAACACCGCATTCTGTCGGATGTTATGCATCAGGCTGAGGCCATAGAGCTTCCTGTCCTCGGTGATAAACGCCATCTTGTTCCGCAAAGCGAACCGGGGATGCCTGTTATGCACCACTTTGCCATTGACGGTTATCGTGCCTCTTTCGGGTTTTCGAATGCCAAATATGGTTTCGGCCACTTCGCTTCTTCCCGCACCTACCAGACCCAAAAAACCGAATATCTCGCCGGCATGGACGGTGAAGCTAATATCCTGAAATTCCTTCCCGCGCGAAAGTCCCTCTACCTTCAGCCTCTCCTGCGGGGTGGGCGTATTGGCCTTGTCGTAATAATTCTTGAGTTCGCGTCCCACCATCATCGTGATAATCTGCATTCTGTCCAGCTCGCTTATCGGCTTCGTACCAATCGTCTGTCCATCCCGAATTACCGTGACCGTGTCCGCAATTTCAAATATCTCATCCAGCTTATGCGAAATATATATGACTGCCTTGCCCTCGGCCGCCAGCTTCCGTATCATTTTGAACAGCGTGGTCACCTCTGCCTCCGTCAGTGACGACGTTGGCTCATCCATGATAACAATCTGGGCATTGAACGCGACTGCCCTGACAATCTCTATCATCTGCTGCATCGCGATAGTAAGCTGCTTCATACGCGCGTTCGGGTCAATGTCGATCTCATACTCGGCCAGTATGCTTCGCACACGCTTCATGTTTTCCGCTTTGTTGACAACCCCTCCGAAGCGTACGTTTTCCCTTCTGATAAACAGGTTGGCTTCTACTGTCATATCCGGAAAATAGTCGAGTTCCTGATGGATCATGCTGATGGCTTTATCCATCGCATCCCGGGCATTCTTAATTTCCACTTCTACGCCGTTGATGATAATCTTCCCGGTCTCAGGCCTGTAAAGACCGCACAGCACCTTCATCAGCGTCGACTTTCCGGCGCCGTTCTCCCCTACAAGCGCATGAACTTCTCCGGGCTTAACCCGAAACGAAACATCGTCCAGCGCCTTTACCCCGGGGAAAATCTTCGTAACATTACGCATTTCAAACGCGTATTCACTCGCCAAACGGTACATCTCCCTTCTTAAACGCTCTCCGTATCAGTCAGGTGTTATTTCCCATCCACAATGCATTGCCGGATTTTAATGACGTTTTCCATCAATATTTCTTTTTCATCATCCGTTTCGCTTCCCACCGCCCGCTTGAAAAGGTACTGTATGGTTTCGTACCCTTGTTCAAACGGCTGCTGGCAAATCGTCGCGCTGATCTTGCCCTGCTTTATCAGTTCGCGCGTGCTGGGAATATCATCGAAGCAGATCACGCTGAACTTCTTGTCCGGAATTTTTCCGAGGGCTTCACACGTTCCGCTGATGCCCTGGCCGGTGATAAATATCGCGTTGATCTCCGGATCCGCGGCACAGGCTTCCGCAACCAGGTCATACGCAACGTATTCATTTTCGTTGCATTCCACAGTCTTCACGATGTTCATCTCGGCGTACTGACTCTTCGCCACCTCATTGAATCCCCATATCCGCTGGTTGTGAGAGAGCAGTTTGGATGTTCCGGTGACTATCAGAACCTTTGCCCTGGGATTAATCAGTCCCATCAGATCCGCAGCCAGCCTGCCGCTCTCCGTAAAATCGATACCGATGTTGCATTGGCGCATGGAGTTCTGTATGTCCGAGTTTACCGTAACTACCGGAATTCCGGACTCGACGATTGCGTTAATCTTCTCGACCACGCGGCTGTCGTCAAACGGGACCAATGCGAGCGCCGTAATCCCGCGTTTCAGCAGGTCGTCCATGTGAGTCAGCAGGCACTCCACGTCGAATCCCTGAATCTCATCGAGCGCAATCTCAATGCCATAGTCCTCAAGCTCACGCTTCGCGAATTCGATACCTTTGATCACGTCGTCAAAAAACGGGTTTTTAACGCTGGGAAGCAAAACGCCAAAGAGCATCTTCTTCTTCAAAACCGAAAACGCCTTGGCGGCGCTGTTGGGCTTATACCCCAACGCTTCCGCTATCATTCGGACACGCTGCTCGACTTCAGGGCTTACTTTGCCCCTTTTGTTGAGTACACGATCGACAGTCCCTCTGGATATCTTCGCATACTCCGCGATTTCTTTAATCGTTACTGACATTTTGGAGAGCCCTTTTCGGAAGTTTTGTGTGCTCGAGCACATTTGCATTATAAAATCACGCATACAGATATGTCAACAGATATTTTCAAAAATAACGCATATGTTTTTTGACTTTATGGTATATATGTACATTTTAATGTGCTCATGCACACCATCCGACAGAAGGACCGCCGGATCCGGCGGCCCCTCTGTCGGGTAACTCCCTTATGGTATGGGGTTTCCGGCCGCCTTATAGATCTCATACCACTCCGACCTGTCCAGCGCAATATCCGCACCGGCACAGCATTCGCGCAGCCGCGAGGGTTTGGTCGTGCCGACAATTACCTGCATTCTCGCAGGGTGACGGATAATCCAGGCAACGGCGATTGCGGCAGGCGTCACACAGTACTTCTCCGCCAGCCTGTCAATGACTTGGTTGAGCTTTCCATAACGCGCATTGTCGCCAAGGAATACGCCCTCAAAGAACCCATGCTGAAACGGCGACCAGCATTGCAGCGTAACCCCGTTCATCCGAGAGTACTCCAATACCCCGTTATCGCGATTAACCCCTTGGGGCAGCATCGTATTTGCACTCATTCCGGAGTCCACCATCAACGTATGCGCGGCGCCAAACTGCACCTGATTGAAGAGCAGCTTTTGCCTGCAGGCGCGCTGCATTATCTCAATCTGAACTGCGCTTTGGTTGGACACCCCAAAATAGCAGACTTTGCCGGAAGACTCCAGAATGTCAAATGCTTCTGCCACCTCTTCCGGCTCCATCAGCGCATCTGGCCTGTGCAGGAGCAGCACATCCAGATAGTCGGTGGCCAGGCGCGAGAGTATTTGATCGACGCACTCCAGAATATAACCTTTAGAGAAGTCATAGTAGCCATCCAGATCGCCTCCGCATTTGTGAATGCCGCACTTCCCCTGGATAATCATCCGCTCGCGCTTGTCGTCACTCGTGATCGTCTTGGAGAATTTCTTTTCACACTCCCCCGCGCCGTATACATCCGCATGGTCGAAGAAGTTGACGCCGCAATCCAGCGCCTCGTCCACGAGCATAAGCGCCTCGCGGTCCGAAAGCCCAGCGATGCGCATACAACCCTGGATCAGGCTTGAAACGCGCATACGGGTGTTGGGTATTTGATAATACTTCATGTGTTACGGCTCCTTTGCTTATTTAGGCAGCTCTGTCATCAGGTCCTTCTTAAGCAGAATGTTCGCATGACGCGAAATATCGCCCGTGGTGACAATACAATAGGCCTTTTTGGCTCTTTCATAAAACGCAAACCGTTCGATATACTCAAAATCGTCCATTGTCTTCACTTGAACCGTATACTTGCCAACCTCTTCGAGGTAGTGCGGCCAGTTCGGCGGGTTTGGATCTCCTGCGCCCAGTTCCATCAACGCCGCAGGATGATCCACCATGCTGTCGAGGGGGAAGAAACGCAGAACGGCGTCCAGCAGTTCCGGGATTTTAACCCCGTCAATCCTGAGGAATCGCTTTGCCAGTGAGATGGCCGGGAAATTGGCATCAGCAAAGATGATCTCATCGCCGTGGCCCATTTCCATCAGTATCTTCATTAGTTCCGGAGTAATACAAGCTGGGATGTTCTTTAACATTGGTGTTACCTCCATATATTTTTTAAATGAGTTTTTCCGGGTTACGGTCACGGCAGCGTCCAGCCTCCGTCGACAAGCAGCAGACTGCCCGTTACCATACCGGCGGCGGGGGACGCCAGATAAATTACCGCGGCGGCCACGTCGTCAAGCGTTGCTACACGCTTTGCCGGGATTCTTTCCAGCACAGTCTTCAGATATTCCGGGTTGTCGAGCCGCTCCGCCGTACCCGGCGTATAGGTAAAGGTCGGCCCGACACAGTTAACCGTTACGCCCTCTTCCGCCCATTCCAGCGCCATGACTTTGCTGACCATATTGACGCCGCCTTTGGTGGCACAATATACCGCATGATCCTTGATGGCGACCACGCTGGCCTGCGAGCTCATGTTTACAATGCGGCCATAGTGATTTTTAACCATTATCCGGCCTGCCGCCTGAGAGCAGAAGAACAGGCCTCGCAGATTGACGCTCATCATGTCATCCCAATCCTGCTCCATTACGTCGAGTGCATGATGATTGAATCCCAGTCCTGCAACGTTTACCAGAATATCCAGCCGCCCGAAATCCTTCTCTACCTGCTCAAACGCTTTTTTAATCCCCGATACGTCCGTTACATCCAGATAGAGCGGATACGCTTCTCCTCCCTCACCATGGATCTCATTTGCGAGCTTTTCAAGCGTTTCCATGCTGCGCGCGGCAACGATAGTCGTTGCCCCCGCCAGCGCGATACGCTTGGCGACGCCCTCACCGATACCCATGCTTGCCCCTGTCACTAAGGCAATTTGTCCCTTTAAATCAAACGCAGAATTCATATCATCACTCCTCCTTTTATGATCTGTCTCGCTCATGATCTAAACAAATCCGCAGTTCCGACCCTCTTCCGCTATCTCCGTATTGAGCAGTATAGGTGAGAATTTCCCTTTTTGCTATTCTTTTTAATTATCTTTTCAAATGTTCTTTAATTTATCGCCATTATGATCCCAACACGATAAAAAGTCAATACTTTTTAAATAATTTTTTTAATCACTTTTCAAATTACAGACTTATGTATATACTATTAAATGTTATTTCATTCACTTAGCATACGCAAATCGGGGAGATAGGTAATGAGCAAGGTTACTTCAGCATCTGAAAGCAAATACAACCGCAGCAGAATATTCAATTACATTTATCGCGAGACCACCACTTCCAAAAGGGATATCGCGGATTATTTACGGCTGAGCATCCCTACCGTTTCATCCTGCATCAAAGGCCTTGCAGAGGAGAATCTCATCCGGGAAAGCGGGATAATGGACTCGACGGGCGGAAGAAAGCCTATGGCTATCAGCGTGAACCCTTCCCGGTATCATTCCATTGGCCTGAGCATCCGCCCCGACTTTATCACCGCCGTGCTGCTGGACTTCTGCGGAAGCGTCCTTTTATCGGACAGGATTGCACGCCCTTTTGAGAATACCTCTGATTACATGTTTCAGCTGGGCAACATGGTTCAGCGCATCGCATCACGCTCGGGCGTGCAGGAAAGCAGCATACTGGGTGTGGGAATCGCCCTGCCCGGAACACTTTCGGCAGACAGCCGAGTACTCGTTTTCTCCCATGTGCTGCCCACCAGTCTGTTGAGTTCGGATTTTGGTCAGAACATTCCGTTTCCGGTCATTTTTTGCAACGACGCCAATGCAGCCGGTCTGTCAGAAATATGGAACACGCAAAGCCAGACGATCAATAACGCGGTGTATCTTGCGATTAACGACACCGTGGGCGGATCCATCATTCTGGACAATTCCATTTATCAGGGGGATAATTTCAGAAGCGGCGAATTCGGACATATTCCCATACTCAAAAACGGGAGGCCCTGCCGCTGTGGACAAAAGGGGTGCCTCGGAGCATACTGCAACACGACAGAACTCTCCTCCCTTACCGGCGGGGATCTGAATCTGTTTTTCAAAGAACTGGATGCCGGAAATGCACAAGCCGAAAACCGCTGGCATGAATATACCGAGTACCTTTGCACCGGCATCAACATCCTCCGTTCGATTTTCGACTGTGATATTATCATCGGCGGTGAGCTGAACGAGTTCATTGGCGCTCACATTGCCGACATAAGGCAGCTTGTTGCGGTGCACAATCCTTTTGAAAACAACGGTAATTACGTTAAGAATGGAAAAGGCGGCGTAAATTCCTCCGCGATAGGCAGTGGGCTAATGTTTATAAAAAAATTTATTGAAAATATTTAGACTTTTAGGCGGATTTCTGGATAGTGCCGAAAACTTTGTGGATTCTCCGGAAGTCAGAGGACTGAAGTGGCTCGTGGGGCAAGGGTTATTCTCGCCCTATATCATTAACGTAACACGGCGGAGAGGCCTGCCAAGGCCTTTCTGCCGTGTTAATAATATCAGAGCATCACATTTACCCTATCTCCGAAATAGAACATGACAGACACGAGTCAGCAGAGTCTTGCTATGACGCTGGTGGAAACCAGACTATCGGTGTGGTATCCAGCACGGTTGTGTATACGCTTCCAGCTAGCCAGTCTCATGAAAGATGCCGCTTTCGTGAAAAACTACGGTCGCTACCTATTCAACAAATAGGCACATTTAGCTTCCTGCTTTTCTGTATTACAAACTATAGACCTACTGCCTCCTAGCGACAGGCCGCGCGTTCGAGTCGCGCCGCGAACGCCAGAAACCCCGTTGTGAAGCCGCTTTCGGGGTTTTTTATTACCCAAAATTGCTTTGAATTTTGTATTACATAAAAGCAATAACAGCCTACCCTTCGAGGCTGTTTTTTAGCGTCTCGTGGCGAGATAAAACGCTGCCAAGACACTTCATACTACATTCTACTACATTTTTTATATAACGCTTTATCATTCAATAGATTAGGAGGAAACGAAGTCATGGGGGGCCATTCGACCATAGGTCTACCGCCCAGGGTGATACTACGGTAAAGAAAGTGTTTTACATGTTGCACCTACATGCTCATATTTTGTCAGATACCGCACTAAACGTTTCTTAATCTAAAATCCGCGATCGTTATTTAGCCGTTCCATTTTAATAACCTGAATATAGCAGCACAAGGTGCTTTCCAATATGCTCCCTTAACAATCTCCTGTATTCCGTGTCATGTTCGCGCCACAAGCTGTAAAGCCTGTCGGAAAAAAGTGCGCCTCCGTCATCCGCTTTAGCGGTTAAGATATATCCGTATGTGATATGAATGAGCTGGCGGGCGTCATCGTTTGCAAACAACTCTGGCAATTCCGCATCGTTTAAGGTGTCTGCACCCGGTATGTTGGATAGGTCAGTCGAGACTTTGTAATGCTTCGTCGCCTCACCGAACTTCTCCAGTGCATAGAGATGAATTTCCCGGTAAAGCCGAGCGTCCTTCATTGCCACAAGGCGCATTGCCTCCAGCCAACTCGTTCCGGCTGTTTTGAGGTGGAAACGGCCATGGGTGTGTCTGCCGATCATACGAAATATCGAAAACTTATCCGAACCCGAATGGATACTGAGCTTGTAACCGAAATGCCGTGCAATCGCAGCATGTGCTTTCAGTTCCTCCTCAAAACGCGCGATATCGCCTACGTAATCAATGCCCTTCTGAAACTCACCACAGAACCTCGGCGCAATCGTCGCGATATTCACCTGTTTTTGTACCAACTCATTTGCGACAAAGAAGTGATGCTGCGGAAGCGTGGACGTCGCGGTCTCGTCGATGGAAATCTCGAAGTCAATTTTCACCGCCCTACCTGAGATATATTCGGCGTAGATTTTCGCCGCAAATTCAATCGCGCTCCCATACGTCAGCAGCGCCCGTTTGAGCGTAATCTCATCCAGCGATATAGATCTTTCCGAATCAATGTCAAACGTTTTTCCGATATACCTCTTCCGCTGTGAAACGGTCAGCCTACAAGCAGCATTGACTGCATCATCGTCCATACCCGATATGTCGTTTCTGATATACTCGCTGCAGTCAAGCGTAATCATCGTATAGCCGCATGCAAGCGCGTACTTCACTTCTTGTGGGGTCTTTAAGTGGTCGCCGTCCGCGCCGAATCCACGTTCAAACCCTGCGCAGTACACAGCGAAAGTTGCGTCGTCGAGTACTTCCTCATAAGTGCGGCCTGTCAGATTCAGCTCCCGCATGGACTGCTGCGCAAACACAGGATACACATCATAATCCGAAACTGCGTCGATGTGGCCGGGCGTCGCGATGCCCAGCCTGTCTCCGAGACCGATGGTTCTGTCGTGCTTTAAAACAGCAACCGGCGCGGTGAAGGGAAAATGCTTTCTCAGAAACACTGCGGCTTCATGGCCGGAAGGTACAGCCTTACACGGCTGACCGTCAACCTTAAAGCGGTATCCCTCAAGCTCATGCGCAATGCCGCCCACGGCAATCAGGTAGTCCTCCTCCATATCCCTGTACGCAAATACCAGCCCGCCAGCAATGCGTCGCACGGACAAAGGATATACGCCTGAGATTTCGGCTTCGTTATTCATTGTATGCCGGATTGCATCGGTCAATTGTTCGCGCATTCGATATCCTCCCAAGCTGCCCACAGATAGAATTACAAACGAAAATACCGTTTGGCATTCCCGTAACAGATGTCGTTCACGAGGCTACCCAGTGCTTCTATATCCCCAAAAATCTCCCCGTCCTCCGCCCATTGACCGATGATGTTGCAGAGTATACGGCGAAAATATTCGTGTCGCGTATAAGACAGGAAGCTGCGCGAGTCCGTCAGCATTCCGATAAAGTTGCCGAGAACCGAAAGGTTTGCAAGGCTCGTCATTTGATCGATCATGCCGCGCTTGGTGTCATTGAACCACCAGCCCGGCCCCTGCTGAATCTTTCCGGCGATCTCCGTACCCTGAAAGCAGCCGAGCGCCGTTCCCAGCATCGCGTCGTCTCCGGGGTGCAGCGAGAACAGCACAGTCTTGGGCAGTTCGCCCGTGCTGTAAAGCGCATTCAGATATCCCATGATATCATAGGCATTTCCGGGCAGGCCGATGCAGTCAAAGCCGCTGTCCCGTCCCAGCCTATCAAACATGACGCTGTTTGAATTGCGCAGCGCACCATAATGGATCATCATCGTCCAGCCGCGCCGCGCGTACTCGCGCCCCAGGAACACCATCAGCGCCGTCTTATATTGATCCTCCTGAAGGCGGCTAACCTTGAGGCCGTACAACCTCCCTTGAAATATCCCCTCCACTTCTTTTTCGGGAACTGGCGCATAGGGCACGTATTCCAAGCCATGATCCGAAGCGCGGCAGCCCGCGCTCTCGAAATAATCCAGCCGGATGCGAAGCGCGCTGTAAAGGTCATCCATGCCCCGGATGCTGAACCCCACAGCGTACTCCAGGCCGCGAATGAATTCCTCAAACTTACCGTCGCCGATACCAAGCGCGCGGTCGGGCCGCCACGAAGGCAGCACTTTAACATCAAAGCTTGCTTCGCCTTTGATCTTTCGGTGCGCTTCCAGCGTACTGAGCGGATCGTCAGTGGTATTGATGGCCTCCACATTCGAGCCTTTGATGATGCCGCGCACGCTCATGCCGCGTAGTTTTTCATTGCAGTGCTGCCACGCTTTCTCTGCGGTGCTGGCGTTCAGTTCTCCCTCAAATCCGAAATACCGCTTCAGCTCAAGGTGCGTCCAGTGGTAGAGCGGGTTGCCGATTGCGCGCGGCAACGCCTCCGCGAACCGCTGAAATTTATCGCGGTCGGGCGTGTCGCCCGTAATCTCGCGCTCATCCACACCATTGCTGCGTATCAGCCTCCATTTATAATGGTCTGCGCCCAGCCAAACCTGCGTGATGTTCTCGAAGCGGCGATCGTCCGCAATCTCCTGTGGGTCGATATGGCAATGGTAGTCGATGATGGGATTATCCTTGGCATATTCGTGGTACAGCCGGGAAGCCGTATCGCTCTCCAGCAGAAAATCCTCGCCCATGAACGTCTTCATCATACCCTCGCTTTCTTTATCGAAGCGCATTCCCTCGTTGCTCAAACCGGTCTTTGTCAATCCACAGCCCCAGCGCGGGATTGGGAATAAAGTAAATTTCCTCGCCGTCGGGCATCGTGTTCCACCCATAAGACAGCTTTTGCGGATTATATTTCACAGCCATCTCATCATAATCGGCGTACCTGAAGTGTACGTCCTCGACGTCGGAACGACTCAGCTTCTTTACCGCATATGTGACGGTAAACCGCCCGTCGGACGAGCCGTGTATGAGATGGGCTGCTGCGCCCATATTCGCGCGCAGATCTTCTTTTTCGCGGAACAAATCCAGCACCTTAAGCCGCCCGTAATAACCATATTTGCGGATCAGCGCATCCACCTCGTCATCCTCACCGAACCGCGATACGCCGGGCGCAAGCACGATGAGCTCCCCGCCATCCGCCACCGCCATGCGCGTGCGGTATATCGCTTTGTTGCCAAGCCAGGTACTTCTGAACTCATCCGGATCCAAATAAACGACGCACTTTTTGATTCCCCTGTCCACAAAGTCGATGTTCTTCTGCTGGGAAAGCGCAACCGCCGCAGTTAACGGCGCGCGCCCTTCGCCGATGAACAACCCGTGCGTACGGATATTGCCACCCGGCGCGGTCGTTACCGTCAGCACATACAGTATCGGGCGGCGGCTTAGAAACTGCTCAGAGCAGTAGTCGAACAACTTTCGTACGGGGCTGAAATCCTTGCCCATGATGCGCTCCATGCCGAATACCGCACCCAGCATGTGCGATTTGTTGATCATTTCACTGCCGCCGCAGCCCACAAACAGGTTCTTGGAATGGTTCGCCATGCCAATCACCTCGTGCGGCACCACCTGCCCCACCGATATAATCAGGTCGTAGCTTTCGTCCATGATGCGCCGATTAACCTCACAGGCAACCGGTTCGTTCCAGAAGCCCTCCGAGATTTCAGACAGGGTTCCCGCCGGTACTTCACCGAGCTTTACCGTATCCTGCTTCCAAGAGTGCCGTATCAGCTTTTTATAAGGTACGCCTTCAAACATCACGGTGCACTGTTCCGGCGTCATGGGCTCGTGCGTACCCAAAGCGGGCAGTATATCCACCTCGCAGCCTATACCCGTAAGTGCCTGATAGTACACGCTGGTGATAAAGCCCGCATTGGAATGAAAACGCGTAAAGTCGGGCGGAACAATGAGCACCCTGCTCAGTCGTCTGCCTTCAATCGATTGCAGCAATGCCGCGCGTATACGTTGCGGCGGCAGCCCGCCGCTGCCTTCCTCTTTCAGAAACAGTTCCACGCCTTGCTCCTTATACGCCCGAATAAGCGGCAAACCCGCCGTCCACCGGCACCACCACGCCTGTCACAAAAGCAGACGCATTGGAATCGAGCAGCCAAAGCAGCGTACCCAGTAAGTCCTCGGGCACACCAAAGCGGCCCATCGGCGTACTGTTTAGTATCTTGGCCGTGCGTGCCGTCGGTGAGCCATCCGTGTTCCACAGCAGCGCGGCGTTTTGCGCGGTAGAAAAGAAGCCCGGCGCGATGGCGTTGACACGGATATCGCTTTTCGCGAAATACACCGCCAGCCACTGCGTAAAGTTGGATATCGCGGCTTTGGCCGCGCTGTACGCAATTACCTTAGTCAGCGGCTTAAAAGCACTCATGGAGGATACGTTCAATATCACGCAGCCCGGCCTGCCGACCATATCCTTCGCAAAAACCTGAGTGGGAAGCAGCGTGCCGATAAAATTGAGCCCAAATACGAAACTCACCCCCGACGGGTCAAGATCGAAGAAGCTCTTCTTATCATGCGCTTCCATTACTGCTGTATCGAAAAACTCGTCGTCGATGGTGGCCTTGGGGTTGTTGCCGCCCGCGCCGTTGATCAGTATATCGCATTTGCCGTATGCCGCTAGAACGATGCTGTGCGCTTCTTCAATGCTGTCCTTCTCGAGCACGTTACACTTAACGCCCATCGCAGTGCCGCCCGCTGCGGTAATCTCGTCTGCGACCTGCTGCGCTTTATCCTCCGCAAGGTCTAAAATCGCAACCTTGGCGCCGCACTGCCCAAGCGCTTTGGCAAACATGCTGCAAAGTATTCCCGCCCCGCCTGTCACAACGGCAGTTCTGCCTTTGAAATCCGGTGTAAACGGTAACTCCATATTGACTCCCCTCTCTTAAACGACATACGTGGATGCGGCAGTATCTCCTCCGTGCCCTGTCCAGTTGGTATGAAAAAACGCTCCGCGCGGCGCGTCCAGCCGCTCGTAGGTATGCGCGCCAAAATAATCGCGCTGCGCCTGCAGCAGGTTTGCGGGGAGCTTTTCGCATGTGTATCCGTCAAAGTAGCTTAATCCCGAAGCCATCGCCGGGATCGGTATGCCGCTTTTTACCGCCGCAGCCACAACGTTTCTCCAACTGCCGGTCAGGCTCTCCATCGTCTCTTTAAAGAACGGGTCAAGCAGCAAATTCGCAAGCTGCGGATTCTTGTCATACGCTTCCTTGATCTTACCCAAGAATACCGAGCGGATAATGCAGCCGCCGCGCCACATCAGCGCGATGCCGCCATAATTTAAATTCCATCCGTAGGTGTTTGCTGCCGCGCGCATCAGCGTGTACCCTTGTGCATATGAGATGATCTTGGCCGCGTACAGCGCATTGCCGATATCCTCGATGAGCTTTTCATTGTCGCCGTCAAATCGGGCGGCGGCTTTTTGATACGCTTTCGATGCCTCTACGCGCTCCTCTTTCATTGCGGAAAGGCAGCGCGAGAATACGGCTTCACCGATCAGCGTTAAGGGTACACCCTCATCCAGCGCTGCAATCCCTGTCCACTTACCAGTGCCCTTCTGCCCCGCCGTGTCTAGTATCTTATCCACCAGTGGCGCTCCGCCCTCATCCTTAAAGCCGAGTATATCGCGCGTGATCTCGATCAGGTAGCTGTCCAGCTTCCCCTTGTTCCAGGAAGCAAACACCTCGTGCATCTCTTGCGCACTCATGCCCAGCATATCGCGCATTAACTGATATGCCTCGCATATCAACTGCATATCCCCATACTCTATGCCGTTATGCACCATCTTGACGAAATGTCCGGCGCCGTTCTGGCCCACCCATTCGCAGCAGGGTGCGCCATCCGCCTTCGCGCAAATCGCCTGAAATATTGGCTTCACATATGGCCACGCTCCGGGAGAACCACCCGGCATGATAGAGGGCCCCTTCAGCGCGCCTTCCTCCCCGCCCGATACGCCTGTGCCGATGTACAATAATCCCTTACTCTCGACATATGCCGTGCGGCGGATCGTATCGGGGAAATGGGAGTTGCCACCATCGATCAGGATATCGCCCGCCTCCAGCAGCGGTATCAGTGTTTCGATATAGTCGTCCACGGGCTGCCCCGCTTTCACCATCAGCATTACCTTGCGCGGCTTTTCAAGGCTGTCCACGAGCTCTTCCAGCGTATATGTGTCGATAATATGTTTGCCGCTGGCTCTGCCCCGTACAAAATCTGTCACCTTCTGAGATGTCCGGTTGTATACCGCCACGGTAAACCCGTTTGATTCCATATTCATGACCAAATTTTCGCCCATGACAGCGAGGCCAATTAAACCGATATCCGCTTTTTTCATAACTGTCTCCTTTTCAATATTCTCTCTAACTATCTCTTTACGCGGGCGTTGCCTTCCCAAATGCTCCATACCTGTTCTTCGTCTGCAGGCAATGCGTAATCTGTCAGCAGCGTTACGGTCAGCGCGCCGCTGGCCCAGCCAAATTGCAGCCACTTCTCGCTCTCCCAGCCCTTCATTATGCCGTACAGCAGGCCGCCCACAAAGCTGTCTCCCCCGCCGATCCTGTCGAGCACGGGAATCTCGCGCGGCTCGATCACATGCCACCCCTGCCCTTCCAGCATGATTGCACCCCACAGATGGCTGTTAGCTGACTTCACCTCGCGCAGCGTGGTCGCAAATACCTGCGCTTCAGGAAACGCACGCTTCACGTGCGTGATCATCTCCTTAAAGCTGTCGATCTTCTGCGAAAGCTCCTTACCACCATGCTCTGGCCCCCGAATCCCAAGGCTTAGCTGAAAGTCCTCCTCGTTGCCGATCAAAATATCCGACAAGCCCGCGATGCGAGTGAATAAGCCGCGCAGCTCCTGTTCCCTGCCTTTCCAGAACGAAGCGCGGTAATTGAGGTCAAATGAGATCAATGTCCCGGCTTCCTTCGCCGCCTCGGCAAGCTCTCGGCAGAATGTTCCCGTCTCGGGCGAGAGCGCCGCGACGAGGCCGGACAGATGCAGCACCTGAACGCCCTCTTCACCGAAAATGCGTTTCAAATCAAAATCTTTAATACTAAGCGTCCGGCCAACCTCTCCCGCGCGGTCGTTATGCACCCTCGGGCCGCGCATGCCGTAGCCGCTGTCCGCGATGTTGAACTGGTGACGGTACCCCCACGGGTCTCCCTGTTCCACCTCAGCCCCTTCGTATTCCATATGGCGCGAAGCAAGATCGTCCTTGATGAAGCCCGCGATCGGACTCCCTTTTACAAAGGCCGTTAATACCTTAACCTTGAGCCCCAACGCGGCGGCAATGCTCGCCACATTTGTTTCGGCGCTGGTCGCCTGCATTGTGAATTCTCGGCTGACATGTACCGGCTGGCGGTAACTTGGCGTAATGCGCACGCCCATACTGGTCGGTACGATCAGCGAATACGTAAAATCTTGTTTTAGTTGCTTCATTTTATACTCTTTCCATAAGTAAATTGGCTTCTCTTTTCAGCAGCTCAAACCAAATATCATCCGAACTAAAACCGTACTCATGCAGCAGTGATACCCGAAACAAACGCGTTTACTTCATAACGAGATTCGGCAGCCACATTGTAAGTTCGGGGATAAATGTGACCAGCATCAATACCGCCACCATAGACAGCCACATCGGCCACATCGCTTTTGTTACCTTTTCAACGCTGATCTTGCCGATCGCGCAGCCGACAAACAACGCGCTGCCCACCGGAGGCGTCGTAAGGCCGATTGCGAGATTGAGCACCATGATAATGCCAAAATGGATGGGATCGATTCCATACTGAGTAACGACGGGCAGCAGTATGGGGGTGCATATGATGATCAGCGGTGCCATATCCATGATGCATCCCAATACCAAAAGCATGACATTGATAATGAGCAGCAGCACGACTTTGCTGGATGTGATGGCGAGTAGCCCTTCCGTGATCAGTTTGGGCACCTGCAAATAGGCCATCATCCATCCGAACCCGCCCGCAGCCGCAATCAGGCTGAACACGAGCGCAAGCATCTTGACTGTATTGAAAATCAGCTTTGGAATCTGTTTGATCTTCAGATCCCGATACACAAATACCGCGATGATAAACGCGTATATGCAGGCAAACGCGGATGATTCAGTGGCCGTAAATATGCCGCTGACGGTGCCTCCGACGATGATCACCGCCGTAAACAAAGCCAGCAAAGCGTCCCTCGAAATCTTCAGCGCTTCTTTAAACGGTACCTTTTCTCCCCGCGGGAAGTTGCGCTTTACGGCAAAAATGAAACAGATCACCATTAACCCCACGCCCAGCAGTATCCCCGGAATATACCCAGCTACAAGCAGCTTACCCACAGATACTCCGCCCGCCGCCATCGCATAGATGATCAGGTTGTGGCTGGGGGGAATCACAACGCCTTGGCAGGCGCTCGTCACGGTCACGGCTGTAGAGAAATCCCTTTCATACCCCGCTTTTGTCATCATATCGATCTCGATGATACCAAGAGAGGATACGTCCGCAACCGCTGAACCCGAGATGCCCCCAAAAAACATGGAGCCCAGCACGTTGACATGCGCAAGCCCGCCTCTCCATCTGCCCACCAGCACGTTGGCAAATTTCGTGAGCCGCATCGAAAGCCCGCCCGCGCTCATAATCTCTCCTGCGAGTATGAAGAACGGCACTGCCATCAAAGAAAAGCTGTCAACCGACTTCGCCATTTGCTGCACCGTCGCCATCAGCGGTATCTGCGTATAGATCATCGTCACCATTGTGGAGGCGACAAGTGCAAATACCATGGGAACCTTTATAATGATCAAAAAGGCAAATATGCCTAATAAGAGCGCGATTGCAATAGAAGGATCAAACATCTCCGTCGTTTCCTTTCAGTATTTTATCGTGCCTTAACCAATTCAGATTAAATAAATTCAGTATTGAATAATAAGTGATAAAGAAACCGCTGACCGGTATCATCATGTATTTCCAGCATGATGGCAGCTTTGTCGCGGGAAGCGTTGAGGTTGATGTTATTCCTAACAAAAGAATTCCATAATATATGAGTGCTATGCCAATGATTGTCGCAATTACCTCATATAGCTTCGATGTACCTGTTTTTAGACATTTTGGAAATTTATCATAGAAAATGTTTATCGATATATGCATTGATTTTTCAACGCCTATCGCCATCGCGATGAACGCCGTCCACACCATTAGCAAAAGCGCGACTTCTTCTGACCATAAAATACTATGGCGGGTAAACGTCCTCAAGATGACTTGTGCGCTGATAATCAGAACCATCGCAAGAAGCACGACTTTAGAGCTTTCCAGCATCACGCGATAAAGAATATCAAAAACAAGAGTAATCGCTTTAAGAACTTTCTTCAAACTATTCACCCCTTTTTGTCCTATTCCGGGTTCAATAAGAACGGCCGAACAAATTTAATTCGGAGCCGATTCGGACTTTAGATACAGGAGAGCATCTGCTCTCCTGTATCTATGAATATTGAGATATTTTATGTAAATAACGTTATGACTCGGTGGCCTTGATTGCCTCAATGATGTCCATATAATCGCTGCAGAACTCAGCATACAGAGGCTCGCAAGCCGCCTGGAACTTTGCAAGCTCTTCAGCGGAAAGCTCCGTCACCGTGACACCGGCTGCGCGCACGATTTCCTCGGATTGAGCTTCGCGCTCTGTCCAAAGCTGACGCTGATATAATGCGGATTCCGTTGCGCACTCTTGAATGATTGCCATATCTTCAGCGGACAACTTCGCAGCGGTAACTGCCGACATGATCTGCGGCTCGGGCACGCGGGTATGCTGATCGAGCACATAATACTGAGCGACCTCATAATGAGAGGTGGATTCGTAGCTGGGCCAGTTGTTTTCTGCGCCGTCAATGACACCGGTCTGAAGCGCACCGTAAACTTCACCATATGCCATAGGCACAGGGTTCGCTCCCAGTGCTTCGACCATACCCATCATCAAAGCGGACTCCTGAACGCGGATCTTCAGGCCTTTAAGATCTTCAAGTGTATTGATGGGACGTACGGAGTTATAGAAGCTTCTGGAACCGGAGCTATACCAAGATAAGCCGATTAACCCGGAAGGCTCCAGTGAATCCAGGAAATCCTGACCGATCTGTCCGTCAAGCACCGCCCACATATGCGCTTCATCTCGATATAAATAGGGCATCTGCAGCACGTTCAAAGACGGCGAGAACTCAGCCAGAGGGGACGCGGATACACGGGCAAAATCAATGCCGCCAAACTGCAGCTGTTCAATAACGGACTTCTCGTCACCCAACTGCGCGCCCGCATAAACCTCGATCTTAATTCTGCCGTAAGTTTTTTCAAAAACCAAGTCAGCAAATTTTTGTGCAGCTAGAGTTGTCGGATAGTCTTCCGCCTGGTTTTCTGCATAGCGGAATATAAATTCCGGTTCAGCAGCCATCGAGGGTTCTACCGAGGTGGATTCAGACGGCTCAACGGATGCCTCAGTCGTGGTCTGAGCTACCGATGCACTGGATGATTCTGTTGTTTCCGCGGTTTTTCCGCACGCGGTAAGCCCCAGAATAAAGATTAAGGCCAACGACAGAGCAAGTACTTTTTTCATGATTCCTTCCTCCATATAAAGTATTATGGGTATAACCTTAATTTAAGTGTATAATAACAAAAGTTAATATAATATCAGCAGTTTTTGATATTCCCAGTACATTTTTGATTACTTAATTCGGAATTATGGATTCAGGTTTGATCAGCAGCGCTTTTCTCGGGAAACATCGAGGAGCGGTACTCCGATGGGCTAACGCCCACGATGCGTTTGAAGGCCTTTGTAAAATGGCTGGAGTCCATATACCCGACCTTTTCACCAATCGATTTTATGCTGACGGTAGGGTGCTGCAGCAAATCCTTGGCCGCCTTTATTCTCATTTCCGTCAGATAGGTTACAAAATTTTTATTAAAGCAGCTTTTAAACAAGCGGCTAAAATGTGCAATCGAGTAATTCATCTCATTGGCTACCTGTTGCATAAATATATTCCGTTTGAAGTTGGCCTTCATATATTCCTCAACTTCAAACTTGATCTGCATCATGTGGTTTTTGAAGATACCGGCTTCGTAATCAATTACTTCATTAATCAGCCGGTTTACACTGTTGTATATTTCTTCGATACTGGCTGCCTCGCCGAATCTGGTTTGCAGATGAAACATGCTTTCATGTTCAATACCCGATTCTTTTTTCAGGCTATCAAAAGCGCGTTGCAACAACTTATGTGTCTTCTGTACCATGACGCTAATTTCGAACTGGCGGGCACAAAGCCCGCTTAAAAAATTGCAAACCAAGCTTGCAGCAGCCTCCCTCTCTCCCATGATGATAAGCTGAGCCAGCCTCTGTGCCTCATCGCTGTTATGATTACCATCCGTTTTAGCGTTGCACTGAAATACCGCGTCTTCACTCGTACAATTTTGTAGAGAAGAAAATGCATGATAAAAAGCATCCTGCACGTAATCCATTTTATCAAATTGCTCACTTACCGCACAAATCAACCGCTTATGAAGATGATATTGGGTTTGACTGCAAACCTCTTTCATGAGTTCGTATACATGAGGGCCACAATCCTTATTGAAACATGAAATCACCAATACATAAAGTGAGTCGTCATATTCATAAGAAAAATGCCGCATCCCCGTTCTCCAGCACAAGCCATTTACCATGCCCCTCAGCCGTTCCGCGCTGATGCCGTCGGGGCTTCTTAAAATTGCGAAAACACCATTACTAAACGAAATGTCCATTAGGGCCAGCTGCCGGTATACCCATTCCGGACGCAGGTATCCTCCCATCACGGTAAGAACAAGCTGCTCTTCAAATTCTTTTGTCAGCAACTCCATGCTCTTTTGACGCTGCTCATTGAGCAGCACTTCATCACGATGCAAATTGATCTTTTCCATCATGCGGTTCAATGCGCTCAACAGGTTTTGACTGTTGCAGGGCTTAAGCAGGTAACCCGAAGCGCCTAAATCAACAGCCTCTTTCGCGTAACCAAATTCGCTGTAAGCAGTCAGAAACATGATTTCACAGCTGGGGAATTCGCTTTTAATCTTGCGTGCGGCTGCAAGGCCGTCCATACCAGGCATCTGTATGTCCATAAATACCATATCGGCCTGGAGTATGCGCGCAGCATCAATCGCCTCCTGTCCGTTGGATGCAACTACAACGCGGCAGTCCGACAGCATCCCCTCAATAATTTCTTTTAAGCTGTCCCGTTCAATCTGCTCATCATCAGCTAATACGATATGGTACATACACTCACCTCGTTTATCTCGCGGGCAACTCCTGGCTTGCCTTTTTCGGCAGGGTAATCCGCACCGCAGTACCCAGCCCCACTTTACTGTTAATCACAAACTCACTTTCAGGGTACATTAGCTTCAAGCGGGTTTTTACGTTTCCAAGGCCGATCCCTGAAACATGCCCCACATAATCGCTATTTTCGCTGGTCAGTACATTCAGCACCTCCGGGCTGATTCCCCTGCCATTGTCTACGACCTTAATCACGATTTTACCGTCCATACCAAGTATGCTGACGCGGATCTGCCCGCCTTCAGTTTTGGGAGTTATGCCGTGTATAACCGAGTTTTCAACGATGGGCTGAAGAACGAACGGCGGTACTCTTACCACATCGGTATTGATGCAACAGTAAATGGAGAACCCCATACGAATACCGAAACGCTCATGCTGAACGTATATGTAATCGTTGATGATATCGAGTTCGCGTGTGAGCGTTACGCTTTTATTATCCGTTTCAAGGTTGTATCGAAAAAGATTTGAAAGCCTATGGATCAATTCTTCGGTTCTTTCCGCATTTTCGACAGCTGCCATACGCGATATCGTATTGAGTGTATTAAACAGAAAGTGGGGATTAATCTGGCTTTGCAGCATGGACATCTGCATTTCCTTAAATTCTTTCTCGGTATTGATGCGGATAATTTCTTCTTGATGCAGCTGACTTTCAAGTTCATTGTTTTGATGCAGCGTGTTGATCAACTGCGCGGTGGATCGTTTCATCTTATTAAATACGTTTACGAGTTCTCCGATTTCATCCCTATTCTGAACTTCTATATCGGGTACATCCATACCGCTGTCGGCAATCGCCTTTGACGACCTTGAAAGCGCGAGTAACGGTTTGATAATATGGTTCATCGTAATCCAATTGAGTATAAATGCAATCGCAACAACAAATATGCCAAGACCAATGGCAAATACGGGAAGTATGCTGAAAACATTCGCTATTTTTGCGTAGCTCTCGTTCCCCTGCGTAAGTGTTTCCTGCATCAGTTGCTTCAGATATCCTTTGATATAGTTCCCAATGCTCAGTATCTTATAATATTCCTTGATATATTGCGTATTCTTTGGGTCTTCCGTATTAATAAGAGTACCACACCTTTGCATATAGCTTTGGCATGATGTCTTGATTGCTTGTGTAAGCAGATAGCGCTGTATTCCAATTTGTTTGTAAGCATTATTTAGTTTCTCAAGATCGGTTTTCAGTATTTGCGTTTGTGCAAGGTATTCCGCTTCAAACAGCTCTTCGTTCTTGTCGTTTTCATAATTAATAAAAGCAGTGTTTAATCTATCGAAATCATTTTGTACCGTATTAACAGCGTAGCTATCACCAAGTATGACGTTAAAGTCTGCCAAGTATTTATTGGTCATAACAATGTTAAATAAGGTTACGATCAAAACCATTGTAGAAACAATAATGACAAATCCCATCATCTTTTTTCTTATAGATAGAGAAAGCCACCAATCCAATACTTTCATTACTTTTGGGATCTTATGATTCGACAAATGATCATCCCTTTACGTAATATGTTATTTTATGCTGTGTATTTTCCATTTATAATGTGTTTATTATTATATTTACATTTTCTTTGCTTGTCAAATTATGAGGTGTCTATACCCTTTAAATTTTCGTAATAAACATTTATTTGATAGTTTACAATTACATTATTATGGTCAGATATAAAAACTGAGAGTATTAAATTTATATTCAAATTTACATTTGCAGTTTCCAATAAGCAATAGGTCCGGGATAAATTCTAAAAAACCCAGCAGTTGGACCGCCGATTTTGTTTTACTTTCAGTAGTATAGCATAGATTTTTGAGTATTTTATAGGCCACATAGGCATAGAAGAAACGCCCGAAACACCGATAAATAGGCACATTCGGCTTCTCGCCTTGCGTGTTTCGAACCATACGCCTACCGCCTCTTAAGCGAAAGGCCGCGCGTTCGAATCGCGCCGGGACCGCCAGAAACCCCGATGGCAAACTGATTACGGGGCAGAAAGTAAATGCAAGTATACTTTTTATTCTACCTTTTATACAATTATAGAATCTCTTGGCATACTATAGACTTATTACAGCGGTATGTGAATGTTGATTGCTAACCTTTTTGATGCGTTGTAAAGTTACCGTTGACATATGCACTTTGCCGCAGCTGCGATGCCACTCCCCCCTTATTATCCGATGATAACCGTCCCCCAGGGCGGCACCGACAGCACACCGCCCGCCAGTTCGGATGACTGTACCCCTATCGTCAGCGCATCCAGAATGGATCCTCCCGCCGTCCACTGCACGCTGACTTGTTCCGAACTCAGATTGTGAACGACCGCGACCGAACTTTTTCCGTATTGCGCGGTGAAGCCGCACAATGCCATTGCGTCCAGCGGCAGCGCCTTGATGATGCCGTTGGCAATTTGCGGATACCGTTCGCGCACCTGAATCACCCGGATGTAGAAGGAAAGTACGGATTCGCTGTCCGATAGCTGCTGTGCAACGCCCGCTTCCACCGGGATCACATCCGCCGCACCTGGTACAGGCAACGCCATCCCGGTATCGTCGGTGACCGACCACTCCATCGGCGTGCGCTTGTCCGGATCCGTAAGCCCTGCGCCGCCCAGCATACCGATCTCCTCGCCGTAATAGATGAATGCGTTGCCCGGCATCAGCAGGTATATTGCCGCGGCCTGCTTCTGCATCGCCGTATTTCCGACAAACGACCACCCACTGCGCAGCGTATCATGATTGCTCAAAAACACCGCATCCTGCGCCGAAGGATTCGCGGCGGACATCTGTTGCTGCCAGCGCTCCATCGCACGGGCCAACGCTGCGCCGTCCGCATTTTTCAAGGCTCGTATGATGGCTCCGCCGTTTTGCGAAAACGGAAAGTTAAACAAGCTGTCGATGCCGCTCAGATATAGCTCGGCAATTTCCGCCGCGTCTGCCCACACCTCGCCAACAATATAAATGTCGTCCTTATACGCCGTCATCTCTCCACATAGCCAGGAGAGAAACTCCGTATTCTTTTCTCTGTCGCCCGTATAGTAGGAGGTAACCGCGTCCAGCCGAAAGCCGTCCGCACCCATATCCACCCAAAATCGGCAGATATCCAATATCTCCTGCCGGACCGCGTTGTTGTCCAGATTTAAATCCGGCATGCCTGCGCCAAAAACCGCTTCATAATACCAGCCCGGCGCACCGCTCACCGCGTAATAGCTTTCATTCTTTTTATCCTGTGAAAACCGGTAATACTCGCAGGCCGTGCTCCGCCCATCTCCGCCTTGTCTCAACTCGTTCCATGCCGCGACAAACCACGGATTCGCAAACGCGGTATGGTTCACCGGCATATCAATGATCAACAGGATATCGCGTTTGTCGCATTCCTGCGCCAGCTCCTTAAAATCCTCCAGCGTACCGTAGGCCTCATCCACGCTGTAATAATCCGTTACGTCGTACTTGTGGTAGGTGGGCGACGGCATGATGGGCATCAGATAAATCCCGCCCACATGCAGCGAGGCCTCCGAATGGGTGCTGCCGTCGTTGAGATAGTTCAGTTTTTGAATGATTCCCTGCAGATCGCCGGTGCCGTCCCCATCTGAATCATAAAACCCGCCGACATAGATCTCATAGAAGACGCGGCTGCCCTGCTCCTTCGCCTCGCCGCAGCCGCCCGCCATGCAAAGCGGCAGCAGAAGAGCCGCCGCCACAATCCGCTTGAGGTGTCCCGTCAAGCTGCTTCTCATGCCTTTGTGGAGCCGCGTACAATCAGCACAGGCAGCGTAGAATATGACTGCACCTGCAGATTTGGCTTTTTGATCTTCTCCAGCACCAGATTGCCGGCTTCAAACCCTAAATCGTATACGTCGATATTGACCACCGTCAGCATGGGATCAGTGATGCGTGAAAATGGATAGTCATCAAAGGTAATTACCGCAACATCGCGCGGGATTGCCACATTGGCGTGCTCCAGCGCCTTGACACAGCCCAGCGCGATATGATTGTTGGCGCATATCACCGCATCGGGCCGCTCTTTGAGAGTCAGCAGCTCGTTCATCATCCGATACCCGTCCTGACGGGTGGAGTCCCCCTGCTTCAGATACTCCTCACAAAAGTGGATATGGCCTTCCTGCATGGCTTTATGGGTACCCTGCCACCGCGCAAAGGATATGGCATCATTCTGTCTGCCTCCCACATACGCAATTCGCCGCCGCCCGATATCCATCAGGTGGTTGGCTGCCATCTGACCGCTGTACGGATTGTTGTTATCGATCCAGCACAGGTGACTGTTGAAGCCCGGTACGCCGATCACAATATGCGGAAAATTTTCCTTGGTGATCATCTGTGCAAGATCACGCGTCATCACCGAGGCATGTGCCACGATGCCGTCCACGCTCTTCTGCGCAATAATTGTTTTCACCACACCGATCCCATTTACATCCGTCGCCAACAGGCTCAGCGTATACCCCTTTCTCGCCAATGCGGCCTGCGTGCCAGACATAATCTCAAACATATGCGGGTTCGCAAACGCCGCATCCCGCTCCAAACATGTAATAAACGCAATATTGTTGGTCGCCTGCCGCGCAAAGCTCTGCGCGCGTCGGTTGGGAGTATAGGACAGCTCATCCATGGCCTTTTTGACACGCTCCACCGTGGCATCCGAAATAGATGGCGACCCATTGATCACCTTGGATACGGTGGCGATGGACGTTCCGGCCGCGCTGGCCACATCCCTGATGGTTACCGACATGACATCACCTCTGGAAAATTATACACTTATACGGGCTTACAGACAACCGCATATCCGTTTGCGTCCAGTCTGCCGCCGCTTAGCCCCTGCGCCATCAGCAGCTCTCCATCCATCCACTCGGCATGTAGCTCCGCGTCCATGACTCCGGCGTTCAGCGCAACCACCAGCCGTTCGTTGCTGTCGCGCCGTTCAAACACGTAGAGCCCGCTGTTCTGTGCCGCATGGAGCGTCGCATATGTACCGCGCCGCAGACTTTCATGGCTGTTGCGCAGCGAAGCCGCCATCCTGTAATGCTTCAGCAATTCCCCATCCTCGTCAAAGCGCATCGGACTGCGGTAATCACTTTCCAAAACGCCTTCAATGCCCTGTTCGTCTCCATAGAAGATGGACGGCGGCCCGATGAACGTCATTTGGAAAAGCACCGCCAGTTTAAGCTTATAAATGTCCCCGCCGCACAACGACAGAAAGCGCGGAACGTCGTGACTGTCCAGCAGATTGAACTGCCCATAGGAAACATTGTAGCGGTACCGCATGCGCATCTGCGTTATGCGCCCGTCAAACTGCGCCGCGTCCACGCTTCCGTGCGCAAAAAAATCCCGGCAGTGCTTACGAAAGTCGTAATTCATGGTGGAGTCGAACTTGCTGCCGTCCAGCCAGAACCCCGCGCTTTCCCATACCTCGCCAATCAGCACGCAATCCGGCTTGGCAGCTTTGGCGGCTTTGCGAAACTCGTTCCAGAAATCGTGGTCAACTTCGCTGGCCACATCCAGACGCCAGCCATCAATGTCGTAGTGATTAATCCAATGAGTACATACATCAAGGAAATACCGCCGCACCTCCGGATTTCCGGTGTTCAGCTTGGGCATCAGCCGTTCGTAACCAAAGCATTCGTAACCGGGATAGGCCTCGGGGTCGTCCGGCTTGACCACAGGAAACTGCAGCCCGTAGAACCAGTCCGCATACTTTGACTGCTCTCCCTTTTCCACCACATCGTTGAAGGCAAAGAAATCCCAGCCGCAATGGTTGAATACCCCGTCAATAATGATGCGCATGCCCATTTTGTGGCATGCATCCACCAGCACCTTAAAATCATCGTTCGTGCCAAAGCACGGATCGATCGTATAGTAGTCGATCAGGTCATACTTATGATATTCTCCCGCGGCGAATATGGGGTTGATATAGATACAGTTTGCGCCCAGCGACCGGATATACGGCAGGTTCTCACGGATGCCGTTGATTGTGCCGCCCAGCTTGCCGCGTGTCTCAATGCCGCCAAACTGTCTGGCGCAGGGCGTCAGGCTGATATGCCCCGCCGAAGTCGCAAAGCTGTCCGGGAATATATTATACACCACCGCATTCTTAAACCATTCCGGAACATCGACAATATCTTCCCGGCGGTTATACGGAAGCTGGTAATACTCGGAGCGTTCGGCCACCGTCTTGCCGGCAAACAGATCGGCGTAGTACAACGTATTTTCCTTGCCGTCGCTCAGTTCAAAATAGTAACAGATTCGCCTGTACGGGCTTTTAAGGATCACTTCAAAATAGTCAAACCACTCGTCCTGTGCCTCGCGCGTCATATCCACGCCGGAGAACACCACGGGAGTCTGGCGGCACGCGCGGTCGCCATAAAACAGGCGGCAACGCTTGAGGTCTCCCCGTGCCGCCCGCAGTCGGAAAACCACATGTTCTTCGTCCATTCCATGTGCATAGCTGGACATCGGTATATGCAAAATAGCCTCTCTCTTCATGCGAAATCCTCAAGATTCAAATTAAATTACCCTTTTACCCCGCCCGCTGTCAGGCCAGATACCATGTTGCGCTGCAGCGCAAGAAAGATGATCAGCACGGGGATGGAGATGACGAGTGAAGCCGCCGCAAACACCGGCCAACTCCCGGACATCTCGTTAGCCTGCAGCGAATACAGCCCCGCTGCGAGCGTATAGTTTTCTGCGCCAGTCAGAAACGTAATCGCAAAGATATATTCGTTCCACACAAATATCAGAATCATCACGGCTGTAACGATGATGGCCGGCTTGGCCAGCGGCATGACGATTTTCATCACAAGCTGGAAATCATTTGCGCCGTCGATATGTGCAGCCTCCTCAATATCCACCGGTATGGTATCAAAATAACCCTTTATGTTCCAAAGACCGAAAATCGCCATGGTGCCAATATAGATGATAACCAGCCCTGTTTTGGTGTTGATCAGCCCCATCGGGCTTATGAGCTTGTAAATAGCGAACATGGACAGGATCGCGGGAAATGCATTAAGGATTAGTAGTATATTCAATATGGTTTTACGCCCACGAAACCGAAAGCGCGAGAACGCGTACGCCCCCGGCACGGCAACCGCCAGAGACAGCGCAACCGTTGAAACCGCCAGAATAACGCTGTTCTTCAGCCATAGCAGCACCGCCTCCTCCGTGAATACCACCTTATAGTTTTCCAGCGTAAAGTTTTTCGGTATGAACGAGAAGGACGATCCCAAAAGGCTGTTCTGCGCGTTAAAGGACACTGAAAGCGCGTACAGTATGGGGATCATGGTGACAGTGCACACGAGAATGAAGAATACGTTCAGCCCTGCCTTTGCGGTCAGTTTTTTCAGTTTTTTCTTCATGCTCATTGCCTGCGCTCCTTCAACCTACCGCGCGAGAGCAGCGTGAACAATATCAGCATCATAAATATGAGGATGGATATCGCCGAGCTGTACCCGTAATCGCTGGTGATAAAGGCATTCTCGTATGTGTAGGTCAGTACCGTATGGATGTCCGCTCCCGTTTTTGCCCCCACCTGCTGCGTCAGCAGGTAGATGATGTCAAACTGTTTGAACGTAGTGAATATCGTGATCACCACAGCCGGAGCAATCACCGGTTTCATCAGGGGGATGGTGATCTTGGTTGCACGTTGCAGCCGCGTCGCACCGCAGAGCAGCGCATGTTCATAATATCCCGCATCGATGCTTTGCAGCGCACCGTCGATGATCATGATCATAAACGGCAGCGCAAGCCAAAGGTTGACCACCGTGCAGCAGATAAACGCTGAAATATCGCCGCTGAGCCAGTTGACCATATTGAGCCCCAAGCTTTGCATCCACTGGTTCAACAGTCCGAACTGCGAGTTGAACATTCCGGTTTTCCACAGCAGTATGGATACATATCCCGGCATGGCCCAGGGAAACATGAGGATCGTCTTATACACTTTACGCAAGCGCAGATTCCTGGAGTTGAGCAGGCTGGCCAGCGCAAAGGCAATCACAAGCTGAAGTACCATGTTAACCGCCGTCCACAGGACCGTCCTGAGCAATGCCGCCAGGAACCCGGAGTCCATCACGAACAGCGCCTCCTTATAATTCTTCAGCCCGATAAAGGAATAGTCGTACCAGTGGTAGATGTTCATATTGGTAAAAGATATGAACAGCGTGTACAGTATGGGAAACACGACCACCAATCCGATTAGTACCAGCGATGGCGCGCTATAGATATATGGCTTCAGCGTCTTTCGTTGCTTCTTGTACATTCCCGTCCCCGATGCGCCGGAATTCCCTGATGCGGCTGCCGTTCACCGCATCAGGGTACCGCATTATTTCATCGCTTCGATAAGTTTCAGCGCCTTCTCCTGATTCGCGGCTGCCTCCGTTGCCGGGTCGTCTCCGTTAACATTAACGGCCACAAGCAGATTTCCGGCGATGGTCCAGATCACATCCATTTCCGGGCGGTTGGGAATGGCGACCGCCGACTCGGCAATATCCTTCATGGTCATCACCATCTCATCGGTCGCAACCGATTCGTCCTCATAGCAGAGTTCGTTTGCAGGCGCGCAACCGCTCGCGTTAGCCAGTTCAATGCCGACTTCGGGCTGCATCAGCGCCTTCAGCACCGTGGTGATCGCGTCTGCTTTAGTTTCGCCTGCCACCTTCAGCACGTGCAGGCCCTGTACGCCGATATATGGCGACATGGGGAGCCCGGTCTCATCAACCGTCGGCAGGGCAGCAAAGCCCAAATCGATCCCCGCCTCGCGCGCGGTGGGTACCAGCCATGGGCCCGCAATGATGGAATCCGCCATTCCTTCCAGAAACAGCGTATTGACGGTGCCGGAAGAGCTGTCGTCCGGCATATAGTCCAAAAACTTCAGATGATATTCCAGCGCTGCGATCGTGTTGGCGTCGTCCAGTCCGGGTGTGCCGTCTTCGCTGAGCAGGTATCCGCCGAAGCCATGGATCCACGGCACCGTGTAGTAGGGCGTGCCGTATTGCTCCACAAAGCCATACCGGCCGTCGGCAGTGTTGGTCTGCATGTACGCATACAGTTCCTCGGAGGTTGCGGGAACTTCCTCCTCGCTCATATCTGCCTTGTTGTACATAAACAGCAGCGTCTCATAATACAGCGGCAGCTGGTAGATGGTTCCCTTATAAGTGGCGGCGGACAGCGTCACGTCGAGATAATTGGAAAGCTCCTCTTCAGAGATAAAATCCGTGATGGGCGAAAGCAAGCCCAATTCAGCGTATAAGCCGATCTTGTCGTGTGCGAACCAATACATGTCCGGCGCGGCGGACGGATCGTTGCCGACGAGCTTAAGCGCTTCGGTCATGCCGTCCTTACGGACAAGATTGACAACGATATCCGGAGCCAGCGTATTAAGCTTCGCCTGCAGCACCGCTGCAACGTCCTCCTCCTTATCGTGCCATATCGTAATGGTAACCGGGCCCGCCTCTTCCTTCGCCGGGGAAGCGCAGCTGATAAAGGTGCAGGAAACCATGCAAATGCTCAGCACAAAAGCCAATACTCGTCCCAATCGTTTCATAGTCCTTACCTCCTTTGAGTTTGAGGCCTGTGGGAGGCCCGACAGCTCTGGTCAAGCCTCCCCCCGCTTTTTTATATTACGCTTTTTTCTTTTTCCGGGCAACCAACACGCCGGTGACCACTGCCGCAGCAACTACTACTGCTGCAATAGTGATCCAAAGCCACGTGAGATCGGCAGCAGGCTGGGCGTTTACCTCAGCCACAACCTCCGTTGCGGTGGCGGATGGTTCGGCCGATTCCTGCACTTCCGCAGGTTCTTCATAATACAACTGGTAGTTTTCCGCGTCCTGCACGACGACCCACAGATCTTTCGCTTCGACGCTGATATCCGCAGTCTGCACCGTTCCCGCATTGCCGTTGATGATGATGGAGTTAACCCAGGTGGGTACATCATAGGTATACCAGCCATCCGTCTCGGCCATCTCTTCGCCGGGCCAGTTCAGAAACACGTTGGTGCCGTCCGGGGCCGACCACGCCCAGAGGCTTACCAGCAGCCAATCCTCGGGTGCCTGCGCATGCACCGTAAACGTTTCTTCTTCCGCTACCGGCTTCTCGTAGGTCAGTTCATAATTCTCTGCGTCAGCAACCACGATGTAGGCATCCTTTGATTCGATGCTGATATCGGCGGTCTGCACGGTGCCTTCGTTGGCGTTAATGATCACAGAGTTTACCCATGCGGGCACTTCGCAGCTGTACCAGCCATCCGCGGATTCCGCCATCGCTTCGCCGGGCCACGCGTCAAACGCGTTGGTGCCATCGGGAGCAGACCATGCCCAAAGGCTCACACCCTCCCAGTCCTCGGGTGCCTGGGCATAGATGGTGATGGTGGGCACATACTCCGGAATGTCCCCCTCCGTCATCTGATCATAAGAAAGCGTGGCGCTGTATGCATCGCCATCAGCGGCGACAACCGCCCATACGTTTTTCGACTCAATCGCGCTTTCAGAGGTTTGAATGGTTCCTTCATTTCCGTTAATGATGATGCTGGACATAGAAGCGGGAATGTAGCAGTAATACCAGCCGGGATTGTTTTCGTCCGCTGTCATCTCCCCGCCCGGCCATGCATCAAAGGCATTATTGCCGGCGGCATCCCAAGCCCACAGGCATACGCCCGACCAATCGTCCGGGGTCTGAGCATAAACAATGATCATTTCTTCTTCCGCAGCGAAAGTGGTCAGCGGAACAATCGCCAGCAACATAACAATCGCAAGCAACATCGCAAGCAGTTTCTTGTTACTGTTCATTCATGTTCTCCTTTCATACCTTTTCAATCAGACAGTGCCAGCTGTTACACCATCTTTACATGCTCCTACTATAACACCCTCTCGCGCTACAAATCAACTAAAATTTGGTTAACCGTTTACCCTGCATTTCCTCCTTTTTTAAGCCATTTTTGATAGTGCTTATATCGTTTTTAGTTAACTGTTTTCCTTTTTATTTAGGCAACCATGGATACCTGCCCGAAGGATAGTCGCGCAAGGGATTAAATGCCCATGGTACCAGCCGGCACCTAAAGATACAGGCTTTCACATGCGTATACCTGCTTTCAATAAAAAAGGCTGCCGGGCGGCAGCCATGGGGTTCGAGGGTGAGCTACAGATGCCAAATCTGTGCCGCGTATTGCCTCACCGTACGGTCAGACGAGAACATGCCGGCGGCGGCAATATTGCAGAGCGCCTTGCGGCCAAACACGCGCCGGTCGCGATAATCACGGTTTGCCCGCAGCTTGGTCTCAATATACGGCAGCATATCCAGCAGCAGAAAGTAATGATCTGCCCGGTGCCAGTCCGTACCCTTCAGCAGCGCGTCATGAAGTTCTTTAAACACACCCCTGCCGCCATCGCTCAAGGTCCCGTCTATCAGCGTATCCACCACGCGGCGGACCGACGCCTCCCGCTCATATATCTGCTTCGGATCGTACGTTTCACGGATGCGTTCAATATCCGCAGTCCTTGCGCCAAAAATATAGTTATTCTCTTCACCGGCCTGCCTCACGATTTCTATATTGGCGCCGTCGTAGGTTCCCAGCGTCACCGCGCCGTTCAGCATCAGCTTCATGTTGCCGGTACCGCTGGCCTCGGTCCCGGCCGGTGATATCTGTTCGGAAATATCTGCTGCCGGAATGATATGTTCCGCATATGAGCAGTTGTAGTTCTGAACGAACACCACCTGCAGCCGGTCCCTGGTGTCCGCGTCACAGTTGACCCGCTTTGCAATGCCGTTGATAAACTGAATAACCGCCTTGGCACGCTGATATCCGGGTGCGGCCTTTGCGCCGAAAATGAATGCGGTAGGCTCGAAATCCCTCAGCGTGCCGTCCTTCAGGGAGAAATAGATATGCAGTATCGAAAACGCGTTCAGCAGCTGCCGCTTATACTCGTGCAGCCGTTTTATCTGCACATCGAATATAAAATCCGGAGAGAGGGCTGCTCCCTCTCTCTCGCGGATAATCGCGGCAAGCTGTTCTTTCTTGGCGTACTTCACCGCGTTAAACCGATCGATCATCCCGTCGTCAATACAACCCTTCAGTTTTTCCAGCTCATCCAGGTTCGTCAGGAAGCCCGTACCAATGCGCTCTTCAATCATACCGGAAAGCTCCGGGTTGCACAGTCCCAGCCAGCGCCGCTGTGTAATGCCGTTGGTCTTGTTCTGAAACTTCTCCGGCCATAGCGCATACCAGTCGCAAAAGGTGTCTCGCTTCAGTATCTCGCTGTGGATCTCTGCCACGCCGTTGACGAATGCAGAAGCATAGATCGCCAGCCGCGCCATATGGATGGTTCCGCCGTCCACGATTCGCATCCGGCAGGCAGTATCCTTTGGCACGCCGCGCTGCGCCAGCTCTGAGCACAGCTTTTCGTCAATCCGCCTGATGATTTCGCCAATTTCCGGAACCACACCGCACAGCAGCTCCATATCCCATTTTTCCAGCGCTTCGCCCATCACAGTGTGGTTTGTATAGGAGAAAACACTGCGGGCAGTCTCCAGTGCAGCATCAAAGCCCGCTCCCTCCTGCATCAACAGCCGGATAAGCTCAGGAATCGATATGGCAGGATGCGTATCGTTAAGCTGTATTGCGCAATAACGGGGCAATGCCGCGAAATCGCCGCCGTTTATAACCCGATACTCCCTCAGGATATCCTGCAGGGACGCGCTGGATAAAAAGTACTGCTGCTTGAGCCGCAGCGCCTTGCCCGCGTCCGTGCTGTCATTGGGGTAAAGCACGCGGGTGATATCCTCCGCCGTATTTTTTTCACTCACCGCCAGTGAATACTGCTGCTCGTTAAAAGCGGTAAAATCCAGCTCCTCCAGCGGCTCGCTCTGCCAAAGCCGCAGCGTGCACATGTGCGACGTCCCATAACCTATCACCGGCATATCGTAGGGTACCGCCCTCACGCGCTGCTCGGCAAATCCCACCGTTACGGCCTGATCCTCCCGGCGGCGGCTCCATGGGTCTCCGCCGTGCTGCCAGTCCTCCGCCGTTTCGTGCTGCATTCCGTCGCAGAACGACTGTTTAAAAAGCCCAAACTTATACCGCAGTCCGTAACCGTCCAGCGGAATGTGCTGCGTCGCTGCGCTGTCCAGAAAACAGGCTGCCAGCCGTCCCAGGCCGCCGTTCCCCAGCGCCGCATCCTCGATGTCCTCCAATGCCTCAATAGCCGCGCCTTTCAGCCTCAATAGCTCGCGCACCGGTTCCAGTATGCCCAGGCAGTACAGATTGTTGAAAACCATCCTGCCGATCAAAAACTCCGCCGAAAAGTAAAATGCGCGGCGGTTTTGCGCGTGCGCCTGCCGGGACCGCTGCCAGTCGCCCGCAATTGCGCCCATCACCGCATTGGAAAGCGCACTGTGCAATTGCAACGCGTCCGCGTTACGGATATCCACCTGATAATCACATTCAAGATACTCTTCTGCCCTGCGTATAATCTCATTGCCTGTCAGCATTCATCCCGTCTTCCTTTTGTATTTTTGATTAAGCGCTCTAATTGTATCGCAAAGATCCCCCGTCAGCTGACCGGACTGCATGCGCCACACCCAGTTGCCGCCCACCGTTCCAGGCGTGTTCATTCGCGCCTCGCTGCCCAGCTCCAGAAAATCCTGCATGGGGATGATTGCGGTATCAGCGTTGCTGGCAAATACCGCCTCGATCATCGTTCTGCAGATCTGCGCTTCATCCGTCGCCCCCAGATACTCCGCCGCAAACCGACGTTCCCATTCCTCCGCCTTTCGCCACCACCCCAGCACCGTGTCGTTATCATGCGTGCCCGTATAAAGCACGGTATTCGGACCGATGTTGTGTGGCAGATGCATGTTGTCCTTATCCGATCCGAAAGCGAACTCCAGCACCCGCATGCCCGGATAACCAAACTCATTCAGCAGCTTCTTGACCGCCGGCAGCGCGACACCCAGGTCCTCCGCGACGATATTGAGCCCCGGGACCTGTTGCTCCAGCACGCGCAGCAGGCTGCGCCCCGGCCCTCTATAATACCGCCCGGAACGGGCCGCCGCGGCACCCGCCGGTATGGCGTAATAGCGAACCAACCCTATGAAATGATCGATTCGAACGATATCGTAGCGTTTGGCCATTTCCCGCATCCGCTGCGTCCACCACGCATAACCCGTCGTCTTTATACGCTTCCAGTCGTAGAGCGGGTTCTCCCAAACCTGCCCATCCGCGCTGAAATAATCCGGCGGCACACCCGCAATGGCAGTGGGCTGCAGGCATTCGTCCAACTGAAAGATATCCGGGTGTGCCCACGTATCCGCCGACTCCATGGCGGTATAGATGGGGATATCGCCAAATATGCGGACACCCCGGTTGTTAGCGTATTCCTTCAGTGCGTACCACTGCCGAAAGAACACAAACTGGACAAAGCGATGAAAGCGAACCGTTTCTTCCAACTCTGCGGCATACCGCTGCAAAGCTTGCGGCTCCCGGCGGCGAATCGCTTCATCCTTCCACTCTGTCCAGGGCCTGCCGCCAAAATGGTCTGTCAGCGCACAGTAAAGCGCGTAATCTTCCAGCCACGGATTTTCCGCAGAGAACCGCGCCATCTCGACTGCGAACCGGGCTTCTGCCCGTCGCCAAGCCAGCTTCAACGCCGCAAGGCGCTTTTGGGTCAGCAGTGCAAAATCGATAGGCTCCTCATGGGAAGCCATGCAATTTTGGGCTTCATCCACCTGCAGCAGTCCTTCCTGCCGCAGCTGCTCCAAATCGATCAGCAGCGGATTGCCCGCAAACGCCGAAGGGCTCTGATAAGGCGACCCGCCCAGCCCCACCGGCCCAATGGGCAGAACCTGCCAGATTCCGGTGCCGCTGTTTTGCAGAAAATCAACAAACCGGCAGGCCTCTTCCCCAAGGGTTCCAATTCCGCCCGCCGAAGGCAACGAGCTGATATGCAATAATATACCGCTGCTTCTCATGACCTCTTCGCTCCGCGCCTGATTTTTATCGACAGTTTATTGAACGAAACCGTTTATTGTCAAGCGTTATTTGGGTAACCGGTACAGCGCTAACCCCTTATCGGGTTTTGCGCTCAGATACTATATACTTATTGAGCGCCTTGAAGATCGCATCCATTCCTTCATAATACGCGGGAATCGTGTGGCGATTGATCGTTTTCTGAAAAGCCTTACCATATTCAGCGCTGTATTCCTCCCAGCCTTCATTGAGCGATTCACGTATCATGGTTCCTTCAACGATGATACTGCCGTCGGGTCTCCGCTTGAGGTTGCTCACTTGCCGTATATAAAAGGTAATGGCCGAGATATATTCCTCCTTGCCGCCCGAGCGGAAGCTGGTTTCCTTGACCGTCTCCACCTGCCAGTGTGACATGCGGGATAAAAGCAGGCAGTGAACAACCTCATTTTTTTCGATCCGTACATAGCTTCCCGCACGAAGCTTTTTGACATGCAGGTATTTTCGCAGCGCCACTGCCTTCACAAACAACAGATTCACGATGCATAGGAACGCAAAACCAGCATCCCAGTAAGCTTTCGCATCGGGGCGGATTCCGCCCTGCCAGAAGAAGATCAGAACAGCGTCCAGCGCGAGGGACAGGCACAGTATAAGCAGCAGCCACGGCAGCCGGATGCGCCGGTATGCGGCTGCATCAAATGGGAATGTATTCATTCAGTACCCGTCCTCATTCAAGATAGCGCCATGCTATTCGGCTTCCGGTCAGCCGCTTCGTGCAAACCGGCCTCGGCGGCTTTGCCCGAACCGTCTCAAGCCTTCCTGCCGGTTTGGCTCCGTAGATATCGTTCTTTTGCAGTGCAGTCAAAAAGGATTCAGCGATAAAGCCTCTGATTTTCTGAGTACCGTGCCCGCTACCCATGAACCCGGCAATATTATACTATCATCCACAATCACTCCTCAACAAAAGCCTGCACACTTCTCGTTGCGATTTTCCGTTTGCTGTATGTATTTTTGGTATTATGGGCGCTTTTATGGTATGCTCACGATGGGTAGAAAAGGAAAACAATCGTATACCGGAGGTGCGGCATTGAAGGACGATATCAAGCTGACAAAGCTGGCGAAATGCGCGGGGTGCGGAGCAAAGGTGGGCGCGGGCGTGCTGGCGCAGCTGCTGGAGGACATCAAGGTTCATACAGACCCAAACCTGCTGGTCGGGTTTGACCGTAGCGACGACGCGTCCGTCTACAAAATCAGCGACGAGCTGGCGCTGGTGCAAACGGTAGACTTTTTTCCGCCGATAGCGGATGACCCCTATACGTTCGGCGCAATCGCGGCAACGAACGCGCTGTCCGACGTATACGCGATGGGAGGCGAACCGAAGCTTGCGCTCAACATTATGGCGGTGCCCGAGGACATGCCCAAGGAAACGGTTCATGATATACTGCGCGGCGGCTATGACAAGGTGTACGAAGCCGGCGCGCTGATTACCGGCGGGCACAGCATTTACGATGAAGAACCCAAGTATGGGCTGGCGGTGACGGGATTCGTACACCCGGACAGGGTGCTGACAAACTCGGGCGCGCGGCCGGGAGACGTGCTGCTCTTCACCAAGCCGCTGGGCATCGGCGTTTTAACGTCCGCGATGAAGGCTGGACTGGTGAGCGAAGAGACGGAGAAACTGGCGTATCGGCTGATGACCACGCTGAACAAGGCCGCACGGGACGCGATGGTGAAATACGACGTGCATGCCTGCACGGATGTGACGGGCTTTGGCATGATGGGTCATCTGCTGGAGATGGCGCAGGGCAGCGGTGCCGAGCTGCATGTGGACGTGAAGGGCATCGACATGATTCCCGAAGCGCTGGAATTTGCCCGGATGGGCGTGCTGCCCGCGGGGATGTATCGCAACCGCAGCTTTGCCGAGGATGCGGCAGACTTAGGCCGCACGCCCCTGGAAAAGGCCGACCTGCTGTTCGACCCGCAGACGTCCGGCGGGCTGGTGATTTGCGTCAGTCCGCAAGACGCCGACGCGCTGTTTAATGAGCTTAAAGGCTGCGTACCCTCCGCGCAGCGCATCGGAGTGGTCGCGCCTTACGGCGGCGGCAAAAGGATTATCTTGGAGTAATGCGATGAACTATAATTTGAAGCAGCTGGAGGCGTTTGCTGCGATTGTGGAATGCGGCAGTTTTACCGTGGCAGCGGACAGGCTGTATCTCGCGCAGTCCACGGTCAGCGGACACGTCGCCGCACTGGAAAAGGACATCGGCGTACCGTTGATTGTGCGCTCGGGCAAACGAAAGATTATACTCACGGAGGAAGGACGGCGCGTATACGCGCACGCGAAATCCATCCTCCAGAGCTGCGAGCAGCTTTCCCGGGATCTGGAGGAACGGACGTCTCAGGAACTGATAGTGGCAGCCTCCACCATCCCCATGGGATATCTGCTGCCCGGTCTGATTGCCGATTTTTCGCGGGAGAGGCCGCAATGCCGGTTTACGCTGCGCGGCGGAGACAGCACACGCGTGCACGAGCAGGTGCTGGACGGCGACGCCCAGATGGGGTTTGTAGGCGCGGTGCTGAACCGAAGGGAATTCACCTATGACCTTCTGTGCGAAGACCGGCTGGTGCTGCTGGCACCGGACAACGGGAAATACCGTGCCCTGCTGGATGCCGGGGCTTCCGGCAACGCGCTGCTTTCCGAACCGCTGATATTCCGCGAGATGGGCTCCGGCACACAGCAGGCGGTGGATAAATTTCTGTGTGAAAACAGTATCCGCACGGAGGATATTCACGTCGTCGCGCGCGTGGACAACAGCGACACCATACTGCGCGCCGTATCGCAGGGGCTGGGCGTCGCCATCGTATCCGAGCTTGCCGCGGGCTCCGCGCAAAACGCGCTGCGCTTTGCACTGGACGGGAAGAGTACGGAGCGTTGCCTGTACATGATACTTCCCAAGGAACGAAAGCTTACCGAGACGGTACAGGCATTCCGGGATTTCACATTGAACCGTGTATAATATAGAAAATGCAACCGCAATTCATCGCCAAACCCGATAGTTTCTATTGTTCTATCAGATATTTGAATTGGCGGTTTTTTGTGTTGGTCTTATAATATTGGTAATATATCGGCAGCAGCCGTACTCCTTCCAGCCCACGACGCCTGTAAACGGCAGCCGCAGAGGTTTTAATGAAATATGTTGGTATCGATATCGGCTCCACCAGTGCCAAAACCGTGGTGCTGGACGAAAGCGCAGGCATACGGACGCAGTTTATACTGCCCACTGGCTGGAGCAGCGTGGACACCGCCGAAGCGATTCGTTTAAAACTGGCTGAACACGGCATTGACGCACAGCATACCCCCTGCGTCGCAACCGGGTACGGGCGGGCAGCGGTACCCTACGCAGATAAAGCCGTCACTGAAATCACCTGCCACGCCAAGGGCGCCTGCGAGATTTTTTTCTGCCGGGACATGACGGTCATCGATATCGGCGGTCAGGATACGAAAATCGTCCGCATCGAGGGCGGCACGGTGAAGGATTTCATCATGAACGACAAGTGCTCGGCAGGCACTGGGCGTTTTCTGGAAGTGATGGGCAATACGCTGGCCGTATCGCCGGAGGAGCTGTGCGCGCTGGCGGCCCGGGGCGGCAGTACGTCCATCAGCTCCATGTGCACCGTGTTCGCGGAATCCGAGGTCATCAGCCTCATCGGGCGCGGAGAGAAAAAAGAGAACATCGCGTTTGCCGTGGTGGACTCCATCGTGCAGAAGGTGGCTTCGCAGGCCAAAAGGCTGCTGTCCGATACGGGAGCGGTCTGCCTGACGGGCGGCCTGTGCGACAGCACCTATATTATCGACGCACTTTCAGGCGCGCTGCGCGCCCAAGTGATATCCAACAAACAGGGAAGATACGCCGGGGCGATCGGCGCGGCGCTGTGCGCCATGAAACAGCGCTGAGGTAAATCGGCACGGAAAAGCATCCGGCAGCACTTTTCCCGGAATAATGAAAGCATGAACCGTAAGGAGGTAACCAAAATGGCAAAGGTGATTGTCAACGCGGTAGGCGAGCAGTGCCCGATTCCGGTGGTCAAGGCAACCAAAGCACTGGGTGAAATGAAGGAAGCGGGCATCTTGGAGGTGCATGTAGACAACGAAATCGCCGTGCAGAACGTGACGCGGCTGGCAGCGGGCAAGGGGCTTTCGGCCAAGAGTGAAAAGCTGGATGAAAAGCACTTTATCATCTCGATGGAGGTATCCTCTCTGCCCGAAGCGAAAACGGCGGAACCGGAAGCCGCTTGTATTCCCGACGTCAAAGGCAATACGGTGATAGCCATTGGCAGCGCAACCATGGGCCGCGGGGACGACGAATTGGGCAAAACGCTGATGAAGGGCTTTATCTACGCGCTGTGCCAGCTGGAGGAACTGCCAAAGACCATCATTTTCTACAACGGCGGCGCATCCATTCCCATCGAAGGGTCAGTCAGCGTGGAGGACCTTAAAAGCATGGAGGCGCAGGGCGTGGAAATCATGACGTGCGGCACCTGCCTTAATTTCTATGGTCTGACAGAGAAACTGGCGGTGGGGCAGGTCGCCAACATGTACTCCATCGCAGAGAAGCTCTCCGGAGCGGCCAAGGTCATCAAGCCGTGATCTATCTCGACAACGCGGCCACCACGCTGCGCAAACCGCCCGAGGTGATTGAGGCCGTGGTGCGGGCTATGAATACCATGGGCAATTCCTCCCGGGGGACGCATACAGAAAGCCTCGCCGCCTCCCGCACGGTATATGAAGCGCGCGTGAAGCTCGCCGCGTTTTTCGGCTGCAAGCGCGCGGACCATGTCGTGTTCACATGCAACGCCACAGAAGCGCTGAACATCGCCATACATGGCGCCCTCCATCCCGGCAGCCATGTGATTACCACCGACTGTGAACATAATTCCGTCTTGAGGCCGCTGTACCGGCTGGAGGCGGAACACGGCGTTCAGCTGAGCTTTGTTGCGGCAAATCGAAGCGGCAACATCGACTACGCGGAGTTTGAACAGCAGATACGCCCCAACACGCAGGTCATCGTGTGCACGCACGCGTCCAACCTCACCGGGAACATAATAGATATTGCGCGGGTCGGACAAATTGCGAAAAAGCACGGCCTGCTGTTCATCGCGGACGCGTCACAGACAGCGGGCTGTTTCCCCATCGATATGGAAGCAATGAACGTTGACATCCTCTGCTTCACCGGACACAAGGCGATGATGGGCCCGCAGGGCACGGGCGGGCTGTGTATCCGCGAGGATGTCACTATACGCCCGTGGAAGGTGGGCGGCACCGGTGTGCAGACCTACAGCCAAACGCAGCCGGAGGCGCTGCCCGCGCTGCTGGAGGCGGGTACGCTGAACGGACACGGCATCGCGGGCCTTTCGGCGGCGGTGGACTATATCAATTCCGTGGGCATCTGCGCCATACGGGACAAAGAGGAATTTCTGACGCGCCGCTTCGCGGACGGCGTTTCGCAGATCGAAGGCGTGACAGTGTATGGCGATTTTACGGCGGCGTTTCACGCACCGGTGGTGGCGCTGAACATTCGGGACTGCGATTCCGGCGCGGCAGCGGACGAGCTGTCGGAAACCTACGGCATTGCGGTGCGCCCCGGCGCCCACTGCGCGCCCCGGATGCACCGGGCGCTGGGCACGGCGGAGCAGGGTGCGGTGCGCTTCAGCTTCGGGTGGTTCACCGAAGCTGAAGATGTGGATACCGCAATACGCGCCGTGAAGGAGCTGGCGGAATGAGAACCAGGCAGCTTCGGCTGATTGTGACGTTTCACACGACGACCGCCGCGATAGCATTGGAAAAGACGTGCGCGGAGAAAGGCGTCTCAGGCAGGCTGATACCCGTGCCGCGGGACATCACCGCGGGCTGCGGCATGGCGTGGAGCGCGCCGCCGGAGGCGCGGAAGGCCATCGAGCAAGCAGCGCGGGAAGCCGGTATCAAGACGGACGGCTGGTATGAGCTGACGGTTTAATTAAAATAAGAAGCATAACGAGGAGGATAGTCAATGTCAGATTACGTACAGATGTGGAAGGACCTCGGAATGGATTTGGAAACCCATGACATGCTGTGCCAGATGCTGCCGGGTGCGGTCGGCGATGTTTTTCTGACGCAGGAAAACCGCCCGGCGGGCATGGATTTCTGGGATCTTGTGATTTCCGAGGTGCACGGCATCCGCCCGGCGGAGCTGATTGAAGCGCAAAAGCAGGGACGCAAGGTGTTCGGTACGTTCTGCGTGTATGTGCCGGACGAGGTGGTCATCGCGGCGAACGGCATCGTCACCGGACTTTGCGGCGGTTCGCAGTTCTGGGTCCCCGACGGCGAAACCGTTCTTCCCAAGAGCACCTGCTCGCTGATCAAGGCGTCGGTGGGTGCGCGGCTGGGCAAAACCTGCCCGTTCTTCCGTATCGCCGACATGTATGTGGGCGAGACCACCTGCGACGGCAAAAAGAAGGCATACGAGATCCTCGGGGCAGACGTGCCGATGCACATCATGGACGTACCGCAGATGAAGCGGGACAAGGATATCCTCAAGTGGAAGGAAGAAATTGCGGATTTCGCCAAGGTGGTGCAGGAATTCACCGGCAACGAAATTACCACAGAGAAGCTGGCCGACGCCATCCGCATTATCAATGAGAAGCGCAAGGCTATTCAGCGGGTGTATGACGCGCGCAAGTCGGAATGCCTGCCCATCTCCGGGCGGGACGCGCTTCTGATGATACAAATCGCGTTCTTCGACGACCCGGAACGCTGCGCAAAGATGTGCAACCGTCTGGCCGACGAGCTGGATCAGCGCATCAAAGACGGCGTCAGCGTAGTGCCCGCGGGAACCAAGCGGATACTGGTGACCGGAACGCCGCTGGCCGTGCCCAACTGGAAGCTGCACAATATCATCGAGACGAGCGGCGGCGCGGTAGTCTGCGAGGAGATGTGTACGGGAACGCGCTATTTCGAAAACCTCGTGGACGACACGAAAACGACGCTGGACGAGCAGTTCATGGCGCTGTCCGAGCGGTACATGAAGACCCATTGCGCCTGCTTCACCCCCAACACGGGCCGGGTGGACGACATACTGCGCATGGTGAAGGAGTACAAGGCGGACGGTGTAATCGACTGCAGCCTGAAATTCTGCTGCCTGTACGACACCGAAAAGTACAATGTATCGCGGGCGCTCAAGGACGCGGGCGTGCCGGTACTGAGCCTTGAGACGGACTACACCGACACGGATGCCGAGCAGCTGCGCACCCGCATCGGCGCATTTCTCGAAATGCTCAATGACTGATTCGGACGTTAAATACTACATACTCTTTGAGAACTATACCCACGGCATGTCGCTGCACGACCTGCTGACGGCCGACGGAATCCCCAACCGGATTGCGCCCGCACCCCGCGAGATACAGGGTGAACTGTCTTGCGGCATGTCGCTGCGGGTGGAACCCGAGCACATTGAAGCCGCAAGGGTCTGTATTGAACGGAATCAGGCGCGGCATCACGCTATCGTGCCGCTGGCGGGACAGATTAAACCCCGGCGCGACCGGTATTGCTGACACCCGCCCCGTTTGTATCGTTGCTGTTGAAAATCCCGTTGCGCAAGCCACGGGATTTTCTGTTGCAAAACCGGGGACATTCTGCGGAATTGACAATCAGCCGCGAGGGGTATACCATTTACGTTAGCACACGCTAACTATGCCGCTGCCGGATCGCCCACCCGAGAGACAGCGTACCCGCATTCTAAAAACACGAAAGCAGAAAGCACCATGAGTATTGAACAGCAGACCGAAAAAATTTACCACGACCTTGTTACCAGCGTCGTAGCCGCGCTGGAAGCCAAGGATCATTTCACCGCGGATCACTCGCTGCGTGTCAGCGATATGACGGAGCGGGTATGCAAACTGATGGGGCTGTCCCCCAGCCAGACGGAGATGATCCATCTGGCGGCCCACGTACATGATATTGGGAAAATAGGCGTTCCCGATGCCGTGCTTGCCAAGCCGGGGCCGCTGGACCATGAAGAGTGGTCTAAAATCCGTGAGCACCCGCGCATCGGTGCGGATATGCTGAGAAGCTTCACCGGCTTGTCGGAAATTGCGGATATCGTGCTGCATCATCACGAGCGGTGGGATGGCAAAGGGTATCCGGACGGAGTACGCGGCACGGATATTCCGCTGGGAAGCCGCATCATCGCGATATGTGATTCCATCGACGCCATGGCAACCGAAAGGGTATATCGCAGCGCATTAAGCCCGCGGGAATGCCGGGAAGAGATCTCCCGCAACAGCGGCGTCATGTACGACCCGGATATTGCTGCCATTGTACTTGAAAAATGGGAAAAGGTACTGGGCGAATTTTAAGCCGTTTACCGTTTGCTTTTAATGTGGGCCCCTATCTTCTCGAAAGTCTCCTGACTGATAACGTGCTCCATCCGACACGCATCCCGGCTTGCGGTTTCGGGATCCACCCCAATGGCGGTAAGCCACTCCGTCAGCATGGTGTGCCGGTGATAAATCTTTTCGGCAATGATGAGGCCGGACGTTGTGAGCTCAATCAATCCTCCGCTGTCCACGGTAATATAGCCGGCTTTCTTCAGTATTGAAACCGCGCGGCTCACGCTGGGCTTGGAGAAGGACAGTGTGCGCGCAATATCAATGGAACGTACATGGCCATGCTTATTCTTCAGTACCAGTATCGTCTCCAGGTAATTCTCGCCGGATTCGTAAAGCTCCAATCCCGTCACCTCTCCCGAATCAATCTGCAAAAATAATAGCATTTTCCATTCAGTCCGGCAATATTCAAATATAGCGGCTTTGCCTATTGACAATCAAAGTTAGCAGAGGTAAACTGATGATTAGGATAGCATGTGCTAACTCTTGTGTGAAGCGAGGTAAATGGATATGCCGCTGACAATGGCGAGACCGGGTGAATGTGTAACCATTAAGAAAATTACCGGTAAGGACGATACGGTACGGTTTTTGAATCGTTTAGGGTTCATCGAAGGACATCCGGTGACGGTGATATCCAGCATCGCCGGAAATCTGATTTTGAATGTCAAGGATACGCGCGTTGCGCTGGACAGGCAGCTGTCCAACCGGATCGTGGTATAAGAAAAAAGGAGGCATGATATGACGTTAAGAGAGGTCCCCTGCGGCAATACGGCTATTGTTAAAAAGCTGGAAGGCGAAGGCGCGGTGAAGCGCAGAATCATGGACATGGGCATCACCAAGGGCACGTCTGTGATGGTGAGAAAGAAGGCTCCTCTGGGAGACCCTATCGAGGTGACAGTGCGCGGATATGAACTGTCGGTTCGTAAATCGGATGCCGACACCATTATGGTGGAGTGATATTTTTTTAATGTTAAAGTTAGCTTGCGCTAATCATTTTTGAGGAGGAGTCATCATGAGCATTCGCATGGCGCTGGCGGGCAACCCCAACAGCGGCAAAACAACGCTTTTTAACGCGCTGACCGGCAGCACACAATACGTGGGCAACTGGCCGGGCGTGACCGTGGAAAAAAAGGAAGGCAAACTGAAGAAAAGCAAGGACGTCACGGTGGTGGATTTACCGGGCATCTACTCTCTCTCGCCGTACACGCTGGAGGAAGTAATTGCGCGGGACTTCATTTTAAACGAAAAACCCGACGTCATCATCAACATCATCGACGCATCCAATCTGGAGCGCAACCTTTATCTGACGACGCAAATAGTCGAGCTCGGCGTGCCTACGGTGGCGGCGCTGAACATGATGGACGTCGTAGAAAAGCGCGGCGACGTTATCGATATGAAGTATCTGGAGGAACATTTCGGTTGCCCGGTGGTACCCATCTCCGCCGTAAAGAATTCCGGGATTCAGGCCCTGATCGAGAAAGCACTTTCCTTAAAGACAATTCCGCAGCCGCAAAGGTTTTCCGGCAAGGTCGAAGACACGCTGGGCAAGATACAGGAGATCGTCCGGAATGTTCCGGATATCAACGCTTTCCAGCCGCGCTGGGCTGCGATAAAGCTGCTGGAACGCGACGAAAACCTGCTGGGCCAGTTAACGCTGCCCATTGAGGTGCAGGACGGCATTGAAGGGGTGCGCGCTGTGCTGGAAAACGCGATGGACGACGATACGGAAAGCATCATCACCAATGAGCGGTATGAATGCATCGCGGCGCTGCTTAAGAACGCGTTCAAAAAGAAGGCCCGCCCAAAGCTCTCCGTGTCCGACAAAATCGACAAGGTTCTGACCAACCGGATACTGGCGCTGCCCATCTTCTTTCTCATCATGTGGGGCGTCTATTTTGTCTCCATACAGACGGTGGGAGACTGGACCATAGGCTGGGTGGAAGAGCTGATTGGCTGGATATCGGGCGGCGCAGAGAGCCTGCTTGTCGGATGGAACGCATCTCCCTGGCTGATAAGCCTTGTCATAGACGGCATCTTCGGCGGCGTGGGCGCGGTGCTCGTATTCGTTCCGCAGCTCATGATACTTTATTTCTTCATCTCCATACTGGAAGACTGCGGTTACATGGCCCGCGTTGCGTTCATCATGGATCGCATTTTCCGGCGCTTCGGACTTTCGGGCAAATCCTTTATCCCGATGCTTATCGGAACGGGCTGCTCTGTGCCCGCCATCATGGCCTCCCGCACCATTGAAAACGAAAACGACCGGAAGATGACGATTATGCTGACACCGTTTATCCCCTGCGGAGCAAAGCTGCCGGTGTTCGCCATGTTCGTGGCGATGGTGTTCCGCGAGGCTTCCTGGGTAGGCCCGTCGATGTACATCGTCGGCATCGTCATGGTTATACTCTCCGGCATCATCCTCAAGCGTACAAAGCTTTTTGCGGGTAAGCCCGCGCCCTTCGTCATGGAACTGCCGGAGTACAAGCTGCCGCGCATCAAAGGCGTAGGTATCCACATGTGGGAGAAGGGCAAAGCGTTCATTATCAAAGCCGGTACCGTTATCTTTGTTGCCTGCGCGGTTATCTGGTTCCTTCAGTCGTTCAGCTTCTCGTTCCAATACCTCGATCCGGAACAGATCAACGAAAGCATGCTGGCGGGTATCGGAGAGTTCCTGGCCCCCATATTCGCGCCTTTGGGCTTTGGCAACTGGGCTTCCAGCGTGGCCGCGGTCACCGGACTCGTAGCCAAGGAAGTGGTGGTTTCCACCTTTGCGCTGATAGGGACGAATTCGGTGATTACGTTCACCGCGGTAACGGCCTACGCATTTATGATTTTCACACTGCTTGCGGCTCCCTGCTTCGCGGCGATAGGCGCCATCAAGCGCGAGATGGGCGGCTGGAAATGGACGTGGATCACCATTCTTTATCAGACGGGCCTTGCGTATGTGCTGGCGATGCTCGTTAACCTTTTCGGCCGCATTATATTCCCCAATGCGGAGGCAATACAGCTGGGCAGCGAGATCGAAGCGGCAGGCGAAGGCGCAATTACGAGCATCGCGATACTTGAAAACCCGATGATCTACATCCTCGGCGCTCTGGTGCTGGCCATTGCCGTAATCGGCCTGGTGAGTTTGTTCAAAAAAGGCGGCGGAAAGAAAACCGCGGGCCGCGCCTACGAAGCGTAGCCCGGAAAGGAGTATGCGATGACAGCCGATATCATCATCGGCGGTATAATACTGCTTGCGCTTGCGTTCACAATCGTGCGCATGGTGCGGCGCAGCAGAAAGGGCGGATGCAGCGGCTGTGCGGGCTGCAGCGCCTGTGCAGGGCATGAAGCGCACTCCGGCTGCGGAGACTGCGAAGGTCATCCTCTGCAGGAAAAATAAACACCAAAAGGAAAAGCCGGTACTGTGCGTACCGGCTTTCCTTTTTTCAGTATGAGTATCTGCAACCCAATGTTTTTCCGGCATGTTAAACCGCGGATGTGTTTTGTATCCGCAACCTTCTATAATTATATAGACAACGATATTCTCGTCCCGATGGGACATGTATTTTTTGTCATATGTTCGGTTCTTCCAACCGCACACGGCTCTTAACCCTGCACAGCGCACTCATTCTGTTCTTTTCTGCCTGCGTTCACAATTAAACAACCCATACTAAATGTGCTAAATAATACAAATTGACTCACAAGATATTGATTTGTTAGCATTTAATCAATAACTGATATGATTAATGGGGTGACGAAAACGGTGAGGTGGACCATGAAAAAAACGGCTTTGTTATTAACGCTGGTGCTGGTGATGGCGGGCTCGCTGACGGCAGGCACGCTGGCCATGTACACGACTTCGCTAGATAATCTGGCGCAGGGCAGCGTCGCCGCGAAGGAATTCGTGTTTACAGGAGAAGGTACCGACAGCTTTTCGCAGGGCGTTAAAATCGCCCCGACGGAAACGGTCACGTGGCAGTTCGATGTACGGAATTTTGACGGCGCAGTCGTTACGGAAACCGACCTGTACTATAAGCTGACGATAGACGTGCAGGCATCGGCAGGCAAAACCGCCATCGCGCCGCTGACCGTAAGCGTCAAGGATGAGAGCGGAGCCGTTGTGGGCAGCGCCACCGGTACCGGCACATTCGAGGTACTGGACGAATTCCCGCTGGCAGAAGCCGGACAGACCCGCACCTACACGGTGGAGGTGAACTGGCCCAGCGATGACAGTGTGGACATCAACTACGCGGGAGACGCATACGGCACGACGATTACCATCGACGCGCTGGCCTCGCAGGCGCCGCTTTCAGCCAGCGAACCGGAAGAGCCGCAGACCAGCGACCTCAGCGTGGTGTACCGCACCACCAAGGCATGGCAGAATGGCGGCAGCAGCACGAGCGAGTTTAACTACAGCGTGACCATTACCAACAACTCGGATACCGCGATTGAGGACTGGTACATCGAGTTTGCACTGGCAGGAGATACGATTTCGGGCGTATGGAGCAACGCGAAAATGGTAAGCGGCATGTCGGCCGGAAGCTATAAGTTCCTCAACCCGGCCTACAACAACACGTCCATGGACGATCTGCTGCCGGGGCAAAGCGTCACATTCGGCGGCCATGGGATTGGGCTTGGTACCACATCGCCGCAGAACGTGAAGGTAGGCGGCAGCAATGCCGGTGCCGCAAGCGCTTCGCTCAGCTGTCAGTTCGGCAGCCTGAGCTGACAGGAAGTGAGCTCATGAAGACCAGGGTGCTGATACTGCTGGCGCTGGCCGCGGTGATACTGACCGCCGGGGCCGGCAAAACGCTGGCAAACTATACCACGGAGGCCACCTTCAGCTTCAGCATCCAGCCCGCCGCCCCAAGCGCACAGGCAACCGCCTCCGATGATGCGGAGGCAGAAGTCCGGCCCGACGCGGTGCAGCCGGAAGCCGAAGCGGAACCTGAATCGTCCGCATCCGTCCCGGCGGAAAACACCACGGTTCAAACGTCAGAGGATACTGCGGCCAAAACACCGCAGCAAAACGAGTGAAAAAGAGGCTTTGCCTCAAAGAATAAAAACAACCATTACAGGAGGGTCTTATGAAAAAAGCATTGGTCATCGTCGCTCTGGTCGCGGTACTGTCGGTATCCATCATCGCGGGAACGCTCGCCATGTATACCACATCCGTCGACAATCTCGCCACGGGCAGCGTGGTTGCCAAAGAATTTGTGCTTATGGAAAACGGCACGGACAGCTTCGTGAAAAACGTCAAAATCGCCCCGAGCGAAACGGTGGACTGGCAGTTCAGCGTGAAAAACTATGACGGCTCTGTGGTAAGCGAAACCGCCATGGCGCTGAGCTTCGACATCGACGTCGCGGCGGCAGACGGCACGAACATGATAGACCCGCTGGTCATCACGGTAACCGACGAGAACGGCAACGTCGTCGGCACGACGACGGGCAGCGGCACGATAGCGTATGACAGCGAATTCGCGCTGAGCGCGGCCGGACAGCAGCAGACCTACACGGTCTCCGTCAACTGGCCGAGCAACGACAGCACAGACATCAACTACGCGGGCGCTGATTACGGCGCGGCGGTCACCGTCTCCGTGACAGGCACCCAAAAGTAAACAACCAACAGGCAGCCGTTCGAAAGAGCGGCTGTTTTTTTGTGCAAAACCGGAAACAATAGCGCTGTAAGGAGGCGCTTTTGCAGCAATCCAAAGCAACAACGCAGGAACAGATCGACGCGATGCGCGATGAGATCCGGCGCGAAAAACTGAAAGCAGCCGGCAAGGGCACGCCGGATCGCCAAAAGAGCTGGAAGCGCGTGCTGAAGACAGCGGAATGGGCGGCGTTTCTCGTGGTGTTCGCGCTGCTCGTTGTCACGCTGCTGGGCGTATACGCCGCAAAATCGCAGGGGGAAACGCCCACGCTGTTCGGCAGGTATCAGCTGTACTCAGTGGAGTCGGGCAGCATGGAACCCACGCTGACGGTAGGCTCCGTGATCGTCTGCAGAAAAACGGATCACCCCGACAGCCTTGAAGCCGGACAGATCGTGACGTTTCATACTTCCTCCGGTGCGGTGGTGACACACCGCATCGTTGAGGTCACCACCGCAGAAGGCAGCGGCACCGCCTATCGCACCAAAGGCGACAACCCCGTTAACTCTCCCGACGAGGAACTGCTGACGCCCGATCGCGTGATCGGCGTGTTCGCGGCGAAGGTACCCTTTACATGAGCGGCGCAGAGGTAACGTCCCGCCGCGGCAAAGCGGATTCCCGGCTCGTTCAGACGATGGTGTCTATGGCGGGGGTATCCTCCGCCGAAGGCATCGTGCGCGAGGGCGGCGAGCCGCGCCGCGTCCTCAGCGACATCACGCTGCGCGTAGAACGCGCGCAAAGCTGGGGCATCACGGCGCGCACCGCGTACGAGATACGGCTGCTGCTCGAGATCATCGGCAACATCCGCCCGTACGACGGCGGAAAATGCGTGCTCGCGGAACGCGGCATGCTGCGCCGCAAACGCGTTATACAGCCGCATGTGTTTTACATCGGCGGCACCGACATGCTGTACGGCAGCATGAACGTGCTGGAGTTTCTGATGTTCGCCACCGCCCGGCTGCGCGAAGAAAAACTGTCCATGCAGGAGAATCTGTTCGAGTTTCTCATTGCCATCGGCCTTTCAGACATTTCGCTGACCGCGGTGAAATGGCTGTCGGCGGAGGAAAAAGCCGTTGTGACGCTGATCGCCGCCGCGTATTCCGCCAGTGCCATGATCGTATTCAACCTGCCGGAGGCTGCGTTCGACGCCCGGCTGCGCAGCGCCATTGCGCAGACGGCGACGCTGATTATGCGGCGCGGCAAGGCGCTGATACTCGGCACGCTGGACTGCGCGCTGATAGACGAAGCCTGTACGCACACCGCGTTCATCGCGGACGGACGCATGCTCTATCAGGGCACCGCGGAGGCGCTGAAGCAGGAGTACGATCGGTGCGTGCTGATACTGGATGACGCCGACATCGAGGACCTGCGCCGTAAACTCGATGCTGTGCTGGACGGCAGCGGGCTGTCCGCCAAGGACGGCTGTCTGCGGGTGACGGCCTCGGACGACGCGCAAACCCCCGCGCTGTACCGCCGCATCGCCGAAGCGGGCGTACTGCCGCATGCTATCCGGATGCATGAGAAAACCGTGAACTACGCATATGAGGAGCTGGTGCGCCGCCATGATCTATCGGAGCCGTTATTATAATAAGGAGGCGCGCCAGGCGTACATGGACAGCCGCATCAGCCTGCGCCGCAGGCTGTCGCTCTCGCTGTTTATGGGGCTTGTTTCCTTCGCCGTGTATTTCGTGCTCCAGACGCTGAAGGAAAGCGTACTCTCCGACGCCGCGCCTGAGCTCATGCAGCCCAGCTACTTCTCCACGCTTTATATCTATATCCATACGGCGCTGCTGGGCGCGGCGGCTTACTATATCGTCTACTATGACCATCTGTTCTTTACCGAAATCCGGCGCAACGCGTGGTACCTGCTGATTCAAATGGGGTATCGGCCCGGGGCGATGATCGCGGCCAAGCTGGCGGCGCTGCTCTTCTTCGCGCTGGTCGTATACACCGCGGGCTTTGTGATAACGGCATTGCTGACGGTATTTTTGAAATACACCTTCGTGTCCGCCTACATGCCCGCGCTCTGGCTGGCGGGCCTTACCGACGTGCTGCTGCTCACCGTTGCTTCGCTTACCCTGTCGCTCTTTGTGAAAAGCGCCGGGGACGCGCGGCTGGGCATCGCCGCGGCGGCAGTCGGCGTGCTGGCGCTGAAGGCGCTGACCGGCGCATACGGCATACTGCGCAACCGTGTAACCATGCAGGAGTTCGGCAGCCTGTTCGATACCACGCGCTCGTGGTATTTCCCCGCCGCCGCCGCGCTTCTGCTGGCCGGTACGGCGCTCGCCGCGCTGCGTGCCGCCCGGCTGGCGCGCTATTACAGTCCGCCCGCGCCGGACGCGGAAGCGCTTCCCGAGGGAATCGCGGCGGTCCGCATGGACGGAAAGATCCTCAAACAGCACGCGGAGCAGCGCGGACAGCGTTCGCGGCGCAGAAAGCTGCTCAATGCCGCCGTCACCGCGCTGCTGATCGCCGTGGTATCCGCCGCACTCGCGCTGAACGTGCTGATCATACTCATCAGCACCTCCACGCCCGGCAGCGAGGTCACGATACGCGGCACCATCCCCTACGTGTTCCAGTCCGACACCATGCAGCCGTCCATTGCGATGAATGATCTCGTATTCTTCCGCAAGGTGGACGTACAGTATCCGCTGGCGGAAGACCAGATTGTGCTCTTTACGGACGACAGCATCGTCTATGTGGAGCGCGTAACGGAGATAACAGGCGATGTGCTGAAGGTGGACATCGACAGCTATCCTTCCGGCGCAGAGGCCGGAGCCATGCGAAAGGAAATCCCGCGTTCCGCCGTATACGGCGTGTACGCCGGCAGAAACCGCTGGCTGGGCGCGCTGATACTGTTCTCTAATACCATCATCGGGCGCATCGTTTTCCTGCTGGTGCCCGCGGTGCTGCTTTTCTTCCGCGGGCCGATCGCGGCGCGGTATAAAAAAAGCCGGGGCGCGTAATCCCCCGACTCCTATCTCGAAAAAGCCTGAATGCCGTCTATCTTTCCTGCCTCGTACGCTTTGCGCAGCAGCAGGTATTCCTCCCGTCTGCCGAAGTACAGCGCACAGTAATTGCGCTGTATCTGCGTACCGGTAAAGAGGTACCGCTCCATCTCCGCTACGCCCTCCTCGCTGTCCACATGGCCCAGCGCAAAATCGAGTATCTTTGACTCCGCGATGCTCATGCCGCCATTGAGGTGCGCCATGATCTCTCCGATGGACTCGGCGGTACCCTTCTTCGCCAGCTCAATGCTGCGCTGCAGCAAATTGCGTTCCATGCGCCGCCTCCTTCCTTCACCCTTCCTTCGTCAGAAATGGCACCATATAATCCACCGCGTTCATCACCATATGCCCCACGCCTTTCAGCACGCGCACGTCGGCACCGGGGAAAAGCCTGCCCAAGCGCCTTGCCGCGGCAGCGGTATCAAGCAGCACATCATTATCGCCCGCCACGTAGAGCAAGGGCATATCCAGCGCCGCAAGCTGCGCGTCCGAAAACAGAGGCAGCTCCTCCGTAATCGGGTTGAAGCCGCGCAGTATGAGGTTGATGAACTCCTCCACCTCCTTCGGCAGGGCTTCTCCCCCGGATACGACAGGGTCTATGGTCATGACACCCTTCGCCGCCGCATCCTCATTCACTTTTCCCAGGAAATCCGTATTGATACCCGAAAGCCCCGCGGACGCGATGAGCATGAGCCTCGAAACGCGCTTCGGGTATTTCACCGCGAATTTCAACGCAACCCAGCCGCCCAGCGAGTTTCCGGCTATTGCCGCCGTTTCCACGCCCAGCGCGTCCAGTGTTTCGCCCAGCCAGTCGGCATAACCGTCGCCGTCAAGGCCGGGCCTTGTTTCCTCGCTGTTCCCGGCCTCGCCGATAATATCCAGCGCCAGTACGCGGTATTGCGAGGACAGCGCAGAGATTTCGCGGAACCAGAACGCGCTGTTGCTGCAGGAACCGTGCAGCAGCACCAGCGCCGGGCAGCCGGGATCGCCCGCCTCCAGCGCGAACGTCTCCCCGAAGCCCGTTTGTACGGTGCGCGGTCCAAAGGGAAATGCGCTCAGTATCTCGTGATACCGCGCGCGAATGCTGTCCCGGCTCCCCGGGGTTTTAAATACGCTGGTTTTCATACTTCCTCCTGCTGCATCAGCGCGGCAATGGAACCCATCACCGCCTCCATGAACCGTACGCCGCCCCACAGCGTCACGCGCACCTTGCCTTCCGCCTCGATATACTGTGTGTGCATCGACGACCTGCCGTATTCGGGCGGTTTGGAATTCAACACCGCCGTCAGCGTATTGACGATACGCATCGCGTCGTCCCTGTCCCCCACGCGGATATCGGCGACGGACGATATCTGAACCCTTTCCTCCGCGGACAGGCTATCCTCCGGACCGGCGGTTTTCACGCTCTCCATGAAAACGCTCAAATCGTGCCCGGCTACCCGCCAGCCTTTTCCCACTTTGCCCGCACGCAGCTTGCCCTCGCGGATATACCGCTGTATGGTTTTGGGATGCATACCCAGCATCTCCGATATCTGTTCCACCGTATAATATTTCTCTTGCATAATAAATGTTCCTTATTGTTTCTTATACAGCAATAATAAGGTGTTTTTAGAAATATGTCAAGCGGCAATCTCTGCCGCGCTGTAAGCGGAAACCGTGCTTTGAATCGCTGGCTGCGCGTGATACAATGAATACACTCCATAACAACCTCCTGGAATCTCGCGCGGCACGGCGCTGCTTTGCCGAAGAAAGGACCCCATGAAAACGCTGCTGAAAAACGGAATGCTGTACGACGGAACCGGCGCGTCCGCGCGTCCCGGGTCGGTACTGCTGGAAAACGGTGTAATTAAGGATGTCCTCGCGGGCGGCGCGCCCGAAGCGTTCGATGGCGAGGCGGTGGACTGTGGGGGCAAGGCCATCGCTCCGGGCTTCATCGACGCGCACTCGCACAACGACTGGTACGCCGCGCGGCAAAACCCCGCGCCGTATTTCACGCCCTTCGTCGAGCAGGGCATCACCACACAGGTAACGGGCAACTGCGGCTTTTCGCCCTTCGGCTTCGAGGCGGACACCCCGCACTACGGGCTGCTGGGCAGCGGTCTTTTTGAAATGGGCGAAACCTTCGGCGACTATTCCGCGTTCGCGGGCTGGCGTGCCGCAGCGGAGAAGACGACGCCGCTGAACCTTGTGCCGCTGCAGGGCCACGGTTCGGTGCGCATCGGCATTGCCGGATACGAGAACCGCCCGCTCACGCCGGACGAAATGAAACGCCACGACGCCAAGCTGACGGAATCGTTCGACCAAGGCGTGTTCGGGCTGTCCTACGGCCTGATGTACGAGCCGGATCGCTACGCGCCGCCGGAGGAGCTGGAGTCCGCTGCGAGGCTTACCGCCGCGCGCGGAGGCATACTGACGGTGCACGCGCGCGCGTTCTCGTGCGTTTCCACCTCGTATCAGCCGCCCATCGGCGGCGAGGCCCACAACCTGCGTGCGCTGAAGGAAATGATAGAACTCGCACGGCGCACCGGCGTGAAGCTTCAGTATTCGCACCACATCTTCGTGGGCAAGTCCACATGGCGCACGGTGGAAGAGAGCCTTGCGCTCATCGACAGCGCCCGCGCCGAGGGTGTGGATATCGCCTACGACATCTATTCCATGACGTTCGGCGTTTCCGTCATCACGGTGGTGCTGCCCAGCTGGTACCTCTCCATGCCCAAAGAGAAACAGCACGGCTTCGCAGCACGCGCGCGGCTGGCGGTGGAAATCGCCGTTACCAAGCGCGCGCTGGGTTTCGACTTCAGCGATATCCAGGTAGCGTGGGCGGGCGAAGGCCTGAAGGAAATCTGCGGGCTGCGCATCAGCGAGCTGGCGAAGCGGTGGAAGGTGAGCGAGCTGGACGCGTACCTGCGCGTGGCAGAAGAAAGCACGGGCAAGGGGCGCGTCAACATGTACCGCTATTACAGCGAGGACATCATCCGGCGGCTGATGGCCCACGAACCGTCTCTGTTCATGACCGACGCATGGATAGAAGCCGAGGGCGTGCAGAATGCTTCCGCGTACGGCTGCTTTCCGCGGTTTCTGGCAATGGCGCGCGGCGGGGCGCTTTCGATGGAGGCGGCGGTACGCAAAATGACGGGGAGCGCCGCCGACCGATTCGGCATTGAAAAGCGGGGCTATCTGCGCCCCGGATACGCGGCGGATATCACGGTGTTCGACGCGGAGCGCGCAGACTCACGCGGGGACGAATGCGTGCGTCCGCACGGCATCGAAGCGGTATACGTAAACGGTACGCGTCTGGTAACCTCGGGTGAGGCCGTCGAGTCCGCAATGAAGGGCGCGGGACATATCCTTATAAGGAAGTAAGCATATCGGCAAAGCGTCCCTCGGACAGGGACGCTTTTTGATAGATTGTCGCGCTATTTGTGGCTGTGGTAAAACGCTTTCAATTCCGCTTTTACGTCTTCATCCAGGCTGTGCCAGCGCACACCGCGAATGGCGCCCTCCAGCGCGCAAAGGCGCATCAGGCAGGCGGACGGATCGATGGCCTTGATGCGCAGCCACGCCTCTCGGCTGCCCGCCGCACGCAATTCCGCCGGCGTGGCAATACCCACCTCCGCCAGCTGAACCTCGAGCTTGGGTCCGATGTTGGCCAAATCCGTCATGGCGCTCATCGTCTCGCCTCCCATTCCGCTTCCCGGAAACCGACGAGCACGAAGTCTTCTCCCGCGAGTATGGGACGCTTCACGAGCATGCCGTCCGTGGCGAGCAGCAATAGCTGCTCCTCCTCGTTCATGGATTTCAGCCTTTCCGAAAGCCCCAGCTGCTTGTACGCAAGCCCGCTGGTATTGAAAAACCGCTTCAACGGCAGACCGCTGACGCCGTGCCATTTCCGCAGCTCGTCATAACCGGGGTTGTCCGCCTTGATATCGCGGAATTCGTATGCGATGCCGCGCGCGTCCAGCCACTGCCTCGCCTTTTTGCAGGTGGTGCAGTGCGGATAACAGATGAACTGCATAAACCCCCTCCTCTTTTTGCGTATATTATACCATTTCTCCGCGCAGACGTCCCTTTTCGCATACTTTTTTTGATGATGCTTCCCTTCTCTTTTCGTACAATGGGCTTGCAGTGATGCAGCGAAACGCTCCTGTGCGGCGGGATCGAAATCCCGCGCGGTGCCCCTGGCCTCTGGCCTCGCGGTATGCCGGATGTGTTTCGCACAAAGATATGCGAAGGTTCGACTCCTTCTGCGGGCCGAAAGCCCGTATGGCTTAGTGGTTAGAGCAATCTGGTTTGGCAACGCTTAAGGCGCGTGGTTCAAATCCACTCAATGGAGTGCCCTGTCATGGCATATCTGACAATCGCAGCGCTGCAGTCCGGCGCTTTGGCCCGTGTGCGAAGGGGCTTGCCCCATCGCCGCGGACAGCAGGCACTCCGCCCTGCGCCGCGAGGGATACCGCCGCATTTTTTTGGAAACCAGGGCCTCACCTCCGTTTCCCGGGAAATGCCGCTGAACCCGCGGCCCGCGGACTATCTGTGAAGCGCCGGACGGCAGCGGCGGAGAACAGGCACGGCAAAGTGCTTTAAATAAGGGGGAAAGAAATATGAAATTCGTTGTGAAAAAGCACGAGGTGGGGCTGCTGTACAGGAACGGCAGCTATGTGAAGGCCGTGACGGAAGGTATCCACCGCTATTACGGGCTGGCGCGCTACGGCATGCTGCGCGTGGACATGCGCGGCAAGTTCCCGTCCGGAAGTGCGGATATGGCGCTGTACCGCCACGACGCGGCGCTCATGGAGCAGCTGCACGTCGTCCATGTGCGCGACGGCGAGCTGGCGCTGCACTACGCGGACGGCAACTTTGCGGATATACTGACGCCGGGCATCCACGCCTACTTCAAGGCGCTCGTGGAGCATACGTTCCGCGTGGTGGATACCGCCCAGCCTGCGCCGCCGGACGATATCGACAGGGCGGTGTTCGCGAAGCCCTACTTCAAAAACGAGGGCGCGGCATACGTCTCCGCTTTCACGGTGCCCGCGGGCAGCGTGGGCGTGCTGCTGCTGGACGGCGAATACGCGGGGAAGCTTGCGGCGGGGGTGCATTACTTCTGGAAGGGCCGCCGCGCCGTGGAAGTGCGTCCGGTGGATATGCGCGCCCGTGCGCTTGAGGTCTCCGGGCAGGAGCTGCTCTCCCAGGACAAGGTGACGCTGCGCATGAACTTTGTATGCCAGTACCGCGTCACCGACGCCGTGCGGTTGGTTACGGAATTCGAGCACCACCAGGAGCAGCTCTACACGGTGCTGCAGCTGGCGCTGCGCGAGTACGTTTCTACGCGCAAGCTGGATGAGCTGCTGGCCGAGAAGCACGAGATCGGCAGAATCATACTCGAAACGCTGCGCGGGCAGCAAAGCGAGTTCTGCGCGGAATTTTTAAGCGCGGGCGTGAAGGACATCATACTGCCGGGCGACGTGCGCGACATACTGAACACGGTACTCGTCGCGGAAAAGCAGGCGCTGGCCAACGTGATCACGCGGCGCGAGGAAACCGCGTCCACGCGCAGCCTGCTCAACACGGCAAAGCTGATGGAAGAGAACCAAACGCTCTACCGGCTCAAGGAGCTGGAGTACCTGGAGCGCATCTGCGACAAGGTGGGAAACATCTCGCTGTCTTCCGGCTCGGGCATCGTGGAGCAGCTGGGCGTATTGCTTGGGAAATAACGTAAGGCCGGGGAGAGAGTTCTTGCCGGCTTTCAGGCTGCTGACGAAGGGATCTCTTGGAGGCTCTGCCTCCAAACCACCGCTTAAGGGATACATCCCTTAAGAATCCCATCAGGTTTACCCACGTGTCTTTTCCTTCTTTTCTTCAAGAAAAGAAGCAGGTGCGCGAGGGCAGCGCCCTCGCGAAAGGGTTGTCATCATGCAAAAGGCCGGGGAGAGAGTTCTTTCCGGCCTTTGCGTAAGCGCTCTTTTCATTTTCGGAATATATCAAGCTATTCCCCGGACCGCATCAGCTCCAGCTGCCCTCGGACGCGCGCGACGAACTTCTCTCTGAAATCGGGAGGCCCCAGAACGCGGACGGCCGGGCCGTAGGAAAGCAGGACAATCAGCAGCTCCTGCACATCGTCGTCCATGCAGAAGATTTGCATCGTGCACTTCCCCGTTTCCTCATCGAATGCCGTAACGCGGCGGTAATTGGAAAGCCCGATGAAGATGCGCTCGAAGCCGTTGCGGAAATCGGAGATCTCCGCGACGATGGGCTCCCCCGGCATCTTGCGCGCGACGAATGCCTCAACATCGATGTCGGGCGCGGCGCCTTCCGCGTTCACCTGGCTCATGCGGGCCGCGTTGATTTTGACATAGCGCAGCGGACTGCCCTGGTGCAGACTGACGCCGCACAGCCGGAACTTGCCGCCCTGTACGTCGTATTCCAGCCGCCATGGCGCGACGAGCAGCGTGCGACGGTATCCGCGCGAGGAATTGAACACCACGCGCACAGTCCGCCCGTCCCGCAGTGCGCCAAGCAGCGCCGCAAAGCGCGCGCGATAGCCCGCGTCCGCAAACTCGTCGCCGTCGGCGGCGGTATCCGTCAGCAGAATATCCTCTGGGCGAAACAGCGGCGGCACATCCTCCAGCGCGGCGCGCAGCGCGCCCAGCTCCTTGTCGTCCAGAAACAACGCGATGCGCGGATCGTCCAGCATCGCACGGAGGAACCGGCGCTGATTCGCCGTCTGCGGCGGCGCCGGCGGATGCTTCAGGCAGGACGCGTACCCGCCCTGCGCGGCGCGCAGCAGATTGTACCCCGTACCGTCGTGAGACAGCGCATCGGGCGTAAAATACAATGCGCTTTCCGCAAAGCCGCGCGCGGCGACGATCTCCGCCACGTCACGCGCAGAAACCGGTGCGCAGGAAGCCCGCTCCAGTATGCGCCGCATCATGTCGTAATACGCGCCGTAAACCTCGTTAAACATCCGAATCCTCCGCGTACAGCTGCGCCATCGCTTCGATGTCGCGCTTGAACTGCGCGATGACCGCTGCTTCCGTACCCTCTATGGAAACGATACGCCCGATGAACGTGCGCAGCCACGGCATCATCTCCCACGTATCGGTCACCTCGATGGCGTACTCGTAGGTATCCTCCGCGATGCGCGCCAGCATGCCGTGTCTTCCCTCGCGGCGCAGCCGCTCCAGCACATACGCTTCCTCGCGCTCGTCGACGCGCAGCACCATGCGCACGGTTTTCAGCTGCTGCTGCCGGTGCACCAGCGAAAAGCTGCCCTCGCGCAGCCGCAGGTACTCTGCGCGGATTTCCCCCGCACCCTTTGCGGCATCCCCTGCTTCAATCTCGCGGATGAAATCCAGACGCATCGTGCCATAGCGGCGGCGGCGCATCGAGAAATGCGCGAGGTAGCGCCTGCCGGTGCGCGTATTGGCGATGATGAACAGCGGTACGACGGCCTGCTTCACCGGATTGCGCCCCATGCGGGATTGAATCACGGTGACGCTGCGCCCCTGCGCGATGGCGTCCAGCAGCCGCAGCGCAACATCATCGTCCAGCGTCTGCGCGAAGAAGGCCTGCCGGTACATGAACCGCGCGGGCATGTCCCGCGCAAGGCCGGACGCGAGAAACCCACCCGGCAGCACGTTCTGAAAGAACAAAAGGGCGTCCGCCAGCGCGGCGGAGTGCGGCACGGAAGCGCTTGACAGGCTGTAGCATACCGCCTTACCGCGCCTTTCGGCAGTCAGAAGCCCCAGCGCGGCGTACTCCGACAGCTTGTTGCGCACCGTCATGGCGTCCACCGACACCCCCTCCGGCAGCGCGCAGAGGTAGTCGCGCGATACCGCCTCGACGATATCGGGCGCGGAGAGACACGCGTCCCGCAGTATATCCAGCAGCACGAAGTGCAAAAACATGTCGTTGCGCGTGAAGGATTTGGTTTCCCAGACGGTGAACAGCGGATTGACGGATTTGCCCGCGGTGTCCGAAGTGATGGAGATGGTTTTTCCGCGCCCGTCACGATTCTCCGCGATGTAGTCCTTCAGGTAGCTTGAGATGCGCCGTCGCTCGTTGTCGTAGCTGCGCGCGGAAACCTCGCCGTAGTCGCCGCGCCCGCGGTACCCGAACACGAAGAAATCCCGCACGAAGTCGCGGATCTTATCAAAGTTTTTAATCAGCTCAGAATATCCGGGCAAAGCGCTCACCCCGCACCATTATACTACACCACAGTCGATTGCCGCAGCCCTTTTCCCGGGGAATATACGAAAGCGAACACGGACATACAGCAGTCCCATTTTTAGGATACCCCGTTGTGTATTGTATAGACAAACGATGACAGGAGGACATCCCCATGTATGTATTCAGCCGAAAAGCCCGCGTTTACCACCACGAAGGCTGCCGCCACGCGCGGCGTATACTGCCTGAAAACCGTCTCGAGCTTGCCTCCGAAGCCGCGGCGATGGATAAAGCATTAGTGATGTGCCGGTGCTGCGGGGCCATACACCGGAATTGCCGCGACGTGCTTTCGCAGCTGCAAAGCTTTTGCGAGAACAACCGCGTGCGCTGCGAGGTGTCCGACCGCGCGGTATGGCTGAAAACCTCCCGCTGCTGGTGGAAGCTCATGCTGCGCAGAAGCGGCGGCTTCCTGCTGTTCCATGAGAATACGGAAGGCATCGGCTATGCTCGGGACGTCACCCCCTTCTGGCGGCGGGAATACCATGTGCAGAACTACTCGTGCGGCAGCCTTATGAAATACGCGCAGTATACCGTGCAGCACGACAAATGGCGCAATGGTGTGGAAAACCCTCACACTAAAAAGCAGAAGGCTGACGCGCGCCGGGAGGCCGCGCGCAAAAGAAGCGGGCAGATATCGCGCGTCCTTGCGCTTATAGACACCGTGGCCGCCTCCGTACGCACCGCCAATTAGGGCTGTATGCGCAGGGCTTGACTCTGCGCAAAGGCTATTTCCGGCCCGCGTCCCGACAGTAATGCTTCTCTGCCAGCGGCATTTTTCTGTATACCCGCCATGCCGCCGGCTCGTAATATGCAGTTCATAAGTTCATGCCTCATATGCACGCCATTGCACCTTGCTGATGCCCGGAACCCATGCTTCAGAGCAAAATCTTCCTTTGGTTTCTCTCAGTTTATCGTACCGGGCCAGCCCAGCCATAATACCCTTGTCGCACAGTCGGGCGGCATGTGGTATACTGTTTTTGGCTTTTATATGAAATCGGAGGGGCCATGTACAGGATATTGATCGTGGAAGACGACCCGGTAATCGCTTCCGAGATTCGGCACAGCCTGCAGCGCTGGGGCTTTGAAGCCATCTCCGCGGACGATTTTTCGGATATCCTCGGCGCGTTTGAGGCCGCCGCTCCGCAGCTGGTGCTGATGGACATTTCACTGCCGTTTTTCAATGGCTTTTACTGGTGCGGCGAGATCCGCAGACGCTCCAAGGTGCCTGTTATCTTCCTGTCCTCCCGTTCGGACAACATGGACGTGGTGATGGCCGTCAGCATGGGCGGCGACGATTATATCACCAAGCCGGTATCCATGGAGGTGCTGACCGCCAAGATACAGGCCATGCTGCGGCGCGCGTACGATTATGAAACGCCGAGTATGCTGACCCTGCGCGGCGCAGTGTTGGACGCGGGTGCGCTGTGTCTGATACGGGACGGCGTCAAAGCGGAGCTGACGCGCAACGAGGCGCGCATATTGCAGCAGCTTCTCTCCCGGAAAGGCAGCATCGTCAGCCGGGAGGAACTGATGCTGGCGCTTTGGGACAGCGACGAATTTGTGGACGACAACACGCTGACCGTAAACGTGAACCGGCTGCGCAAAACGCTGGACGACGCGGGACTTCATGACTGCATCGTCACGCACAAAGGACAAGGGTACGCCATTCATGACTAAGCTGCTGTCCTATCTCAAATACCGCCTGCCGCTGGTCATATTCTACGCGATCACCGTCGTGCTGACGCTCACCGTACAGTACCTTGCGAATCAGGAGATGTCCTACGCGCGCTATACGGTGCTGCTGCTGACCTTCTTCTGGCTGCTTATTCTGTTCATCGACGGTTCGCGGTACATGCGGCGCCGGAATGCGCTGAAAGCGCTGGGCGCGGAGCTTTATCATGCCTCCCGGGAACTGCCCGCGCCGGGCAACGCGCTGGAGGCCGACTATGTTTCCCTGCTGGGCGACCTCGGGCACGCCTACGATGTGCTTAAAAGGCGGGAGGAAACCGCGCAGCGCGACTCGCTGGACTACTATACCCTTTGGGTACACCAGATCAAAACGCCCATTGCGGCGCTGGGGCTGGTGCTGTCCCAGATGGAAGGCGAGGCCGCGGGCGTCATCCGGCAGGAGCTGTTTAAGATTGAACGCTATGCCGACCTTGCGCTGCGCTACGTGAAGCTGTCCGACATCTCCTCGGACCTCGTCCTCGAACCCTGCGATTTGAATGCCGTGGTGCGCGAGAGCGTAAAGAAGTTCGGCGTGCTGTTCGTCTATCAGAAGCTGTCCGTCGACATCGCGCCTTTCAGCGCACAGGCCATCAGCGACCGGCGGTGGCTGGGCTTCATTCTGGAGCAGGTGCTCTCCAACGCCATTAAATACACGCCCGCGGGCGGCATCCGCGTCACCATGCAATCCGGTGCGCTGGTGATAGAAGACAGCGGCATCGGCATCCGGCCGGAGGATCTGCCGCGCATCTTCCTGAAGGGCTACACGGGCTATAACGGCCGGGTGGACGAGCGCGCCTCGGGCATCGGGCTGTATCTGGCGAAGAAAGCAGCGGACGCACTGCGCATCTCCATACGCGTGGAGTCGCAGGTGGGCGCGGGCACAAAGGTGATGCTGCATTTTCCTCATGCGGATACGGATATTTTCAGGTGACAGAAATGTTCGTTACGGGCCGCAAAGTGTAAGCCGCCGCGATGGAAGCGGCGTTTTTTTCTCGGTATGATATCCTTATACTAACTGGGAGGATGATCATGGAGCTTTTAAAGGTAAGCAATGTCAAGAAAATTTATTATACGAAGCTGAGAATTCAGCAGTGCATGGCGCTGCAGCGCGTCAGCTTCGAGGTGGCGGACGGCGAGTTTTTGGCCATTATGGGGTCGTCGGGCAGCGGCAAAACCACGCTGCTCAACATCATCGCCTCGCTGGACAAACCGACTGAGGGCGACGTGTTCCTCGACGGAAAAAGCTTTTCGCAGATTCGCGACCGCGAGATGTCCGCGTTTCGCCGCAGGCACTTAGGGTTCGTGTTTCAGGATTTCAATCTGCTCGACACCTTCTCGCTGAAGGACAACATACTGCTGCCGTTGGTGCTTTCGCAAACGCCCATTGCCGAGATGGAGCGCCGCATCACGCCCATCGCGCAAATGCTGGGCATCGAGAAGCTGCTCTCCAAGTTCCCGTACGAGGTATCTGGCGGCGAAAAGCAGCGTACCGCCGTGGCGCGCGCCGTCATCACAGACCCGCGGCTGATTCTCGCCGACGAACCCACGGGCGCGCTGGACTCCAAAGCGTCCGCCAACCTGCTGGGCAACTTCCGTGCGCTCAATCAAAGCGGAAAGACCATACTGATGGTGACGCACAGCACGTTTGCCGCCAGCTACGCCTCGCGCGTGCTGTTCATCCGCGACGGGGAGATCTTCTCACAAATCTACCGGGGAAACGACGACAATCACGCGTTTTTCGAGCGCATCGTAGCCAACCTTTCGGTGCTGTCGGAAGGAGGCGCGGACATTGGCTAAGGCGTTTTACCTGCGGATGGCGTGGAGCAACATCTGGCGCAACCGCAGAACCTTTCTTCCGTATATGCTGACGACCGCCATCATCAGCGGTGTATACCTGTTAATCGGCGGGCTGCTGTTCTCCAAGGGGCTGGCCAACGTGCCCACCGGACAGACTGCGACCGCGCTGTTCAGCGTCGGGCTGGTCGTTTTCTCCATCTTCGCGTTCTTCTTTATGATATACATCAACAACTTTATCGTGGGCAGGCGCAAGCGGGAGTTCGGGCTGTACGGCATACTCGGGCTGGAGAAGCGGCATGTGGGCCGCGTGCTGGTATGGGAGAACTTCATCACGCTGGGCCTTGGGGTAGCGGGCGGCGTGGTCGTCGCGCTGGTCTTCGGCAGGCTGCTTTTTATGATACTGCTCAAGATGATCCGCGCGGCGGCGGGCAGCGTATTCTCCATCTCGCCCTACGCGTACATCATTACGTTTGTGCTGTTTTTCGCGGTGTTCTTCTTCACCTCTCTGCTGAATCTGCGGCAGGTGCGGCTCTCCAGCCCCATCGCGCTGATGAGCAGCGAAAGAAGAGGCGAGAAGGACTCGAAGCTGATGATCCCGCTGACGGTAATCGGCGTGCTCTTTCTGCTGGCCGCGTATTACTTTGCATGGAATATCAGCTCTCCGGCTACGGCACTCGGCGTGTTCTTTCTGCTGGCCATACTGGTTATCCTCGCGACCAACATCCTGTTCACGTCCGGCAGCATCTCGGCGCTGCGGGCGCTGCGCGCCAATAAGAAGCTGTATTACAAGCCGCGAAACTTTGTCACCATCGGCGGCATGTTCCAGCGCATGCGGCAGAACGCCAAGTCGCTCGCGACCATCTGCATACTTTCCACCATGCTGATTGTCACGGTTTCAGGCACGCTGTCGCTGTATCTCGGGCAGGAGGAAATTCTCTCGTCCATGTACCCTTACGACGTAAGCGTATATACGGGCGAGGACGCGGACGAGCAGACAATCCGCGATTTCGAAAGTGCCGTGGTGGCGCTCGGCAGCGACTGTGCGGTCACCGTCAGCGCGGACAAATCCAAGCTTATCCACGAGGTCCCGGAATTTGGAGTCACACATAACAATTATGTCAGCCCAAACTCCAAGTGGGTGGATATACCCAATCTCATCTTCTTTGATGACGAGCTGCGTTTTGACGCGGACGGCACGGAAGAAAACTGCGCGAAATTTATGACCGGACTTCAGGCGCTCTGTAACAACGCCTTCGAAAATCGCTATTCCATCAGCGACGTGTTCTCCGCGCGGCAGGAGGGCTACGGCATGTACGGAGGGCTGCTCTTCCTTGGCGTATTCTTCGGCATACTGTTCCTCGCGGTAACAGTGCTCATTATCTACTTCAAGCAGGTGTCCGAAGGGTATGAGGACAAGGCGCAGTTCGCCATCCTCCAGCAGGTGGGCATGGACGACGCTCAGGTAAAAGCCACCATCAATACGCAGGTGCTCTGGGTGTTCTTTATCCCGCTCGGCATGACGGTGCTGCACATGGTGTTTGCCTCCAAAATCATGGCGCGTATGCTGCAAACCTTCATGCTCTACGACTGGGGATTGGTGCTCATGTGCATCGGCGGAGTGTGCGTGGTGTTCGCTCTGCTGTACCTCATCGTATACCGGCTGACCGCGAGAGTATATTACCGGATTGTACGCTGGTAAGGGATTCATAAGGGGAGACTTATTAAACAGCGGAAGGCAGGCGCATGCGTCCTGCCTTCCGCTGTATCCGCGTACTGCAGGCTCTCCATGACTTCTTACGCAGTCCAAGAGTAACGGAATCAGTCTGCGGTAAATATGAAATTTTAAGTTTTCATTTGAAAACGGGTATTTGTTCCTTGATATTCATCCGATATAACAATAAGCAGCATTGACAGAACAATAGAGGGGGTATTTTTCCGTGAAATGCGTTTTTTTGGATAAATGTCCTTTTTATAATGGGAAGCTGTCAGGACAGCAGGGTGTAGGCGCAATTATCAAGCGAAAGTATTGTGAGGATAACAGTGAAGCGTGCGCGCGGTTTCGTGCAGCCATGACAATCGGACCGGAGCAGGTTCCGGACACGCTTTTTCCCAACATGAACGATCTCGCCGACAGTCTCATCGAGGAGACAAGCGGGAGCCCCCCTCGCGCTCCGCGTGAACCCGGCGGAAGCCGCACGCATTCCTACATTGCGCGCCAGCCTATTTTCGATCGCAACATGGGCGTATACGGATATGAGCTGCTGTACCGGCAGGGCAGTGAAAACCTGTTTATGCAGATGGATGACGATCAGGCGACAGCGGAGCTCATCTATACGTCGATGCTTGTGTTCGACCTCTACGATCTGACCGAAAGCACACGGGCGTTCATCAACTTTTCCAAGGAGCTCATCGAAAGCGATATTCCCTCGCTGCTGCCCAAGCAAAGCATCACCATCGAGGTGCTGGAGCGCAGCCAAACGACCCAGGCCACGATAGACGCATGCCGCCGCATTAAAGCGCTGGGCTATTCCCTCGCGCTGGACGACTTCGTGTTCAACCCTGAAGACCTTCCCCTGCTGGAGTTCGCGGACATCGTCAAGGTGGATTTTCTGGCGCTCAGCCCGGAAAAACAGGCGGAGATGATCCGGCAGCACCACAAGGGCGTACGCTTTCTTGCTGAAAAGGTGGAAACCCGAGAGGACTATGCGCGCGCGCTGCACCTGGGCTACGATTTCTTTCAGGGCCACTTCTTCTCCAAGCCCTCGATGCTGCAGTCCAAAGAAGTCGCTTCGCTGAACATCAACCTTTTCAACATACTGAAGGAGCTGGATACCATCGACCCCAGTTTTCATAACATCGCCGCGATCATCGAAAAGGACCTGGGCCTATCGCTCAAGCTTTTGAAGCTGGCGAATTCCGTATATTTCGGCGCGCGCAAAGAAATCAAATCGATACTGCACGCGCTGTCGTTCATCGGTATCAATGAAATGTATCAATGGATATCGCTGATGCTCGTCAAGGATTGTTCTACGCCTGAAAACGCGGAGCTCATCAAGCTCTCGTTCGTGCGCGCAAAATTCATGGAGCTGCTGGCGCTGGAGCTTTATCCCGGAGAGGACGCCAAAACCTACTATTTCACCGGCATGTTCTCGTATATCGACGTGCTGCTCAGTCAGCCGATGGAGCAAATACTGAAGGGTCTGCCGTTGCCGGGCACCGTCAAGCAGGCGCTGCTGGGCGAGGATACTCCTCCGCGCAGGCTGCTCGATTGCGTGATCGCATACGAGCGCGCCGATTTTGACGCGGAAGACAAACAGCATTTTATCGGACAAATCGGTTCAATGAAGTTTCTCTCGCTCTATATCGACGCGATAAAATGGGTAAAGAATTTAAACTACTGACCCATTATATCCGCTGCCGCTGTGCGGCCGGGCGGTCATCCCAGGCGCGGGGAGGGCTTTTGACGATAGAACAGCTCGCCGTTGAACTCCAGTTTCCCGTCGTACAGATAAAACCACGTGCTGCTTCCGCTCTCCTTGTCATAGATCTCGCCTTCGATATATCCCGCTTCCCTGTATCCTATTGCGTACATGAAGTAAAACCGTTCCGTATCATCGGCGGGAATGGTCATGCCTTTGCCGTTTTCCAGCAATAACAGCTCCGTGCCGCTTTGAGAATACCATCTTCCCGCGACAGGATTGGCGGAGAGGGCCAGTATCAGTATAATGACCGCCAGCAATATTATTGAAACGGCAATCACAATCGGCAGCGCCTTTCCCCGGCTGCGGCCGCCTTTCCTCACCGCCCCCGCTTTACCCGGGGCCGCATCTGCCCGCAGCGGCTGCCCGCACTTCATACAGAACTGAGAATTGCTTTCGTCCTTCTGCCCGCAATTGTTACAAATCATGAGGCTCCTCCGTATCCACGTTTTTTACCCGTAAAACCACGACGGTGTTTCCCGAAAAAGACCCTATTAAAATGATATAATACACACTGCGCAGATACAACTTCAACAAGCGCCCTTCCATGCGCAAAAAGAAGCGCACAGCATCGATTACTTCTGATACTATGAACGAAATACCCCAACTATTCCATAACCATGGAAATGAGATGCCGCAGCCCTTCGCTCCTTTGAAAACCATACCGCTTTGTGGTAAAATACGTACCATCACAGACTTGGTATACGGAGGGAAACCGGATGAAAACCGCAAGCAGAGTACTGGGCATTGTCGGCGGCGCACTGTCTCTCGTCATTGCGCTGCTAATACTGCTGGTCATACTGAGCGCAACCTCCGGCTGGGAGTATCCGTACACCGACGGCAGCGCGATGGGATTGTCATACTGCGCCAAAGGCGCGGACTCTGCGGACAGCGCTGCCACAGGGTTCATGCTTCTGCTGGTAGCACCCGGCATTGTGTGCGGCGGGCTGGGAATCACAGGCGGTATTATCGTGCCAAAAAAGAGTACCGCCGCGGGAGTGATGTTCATCATTGCCGCAGTGCTGAGTTTGCTGTTCCTCATCACCATGGTCTGCTTCATCCTCGCCGCCGTCTTTGCCTTCAGTAAAGACAGGCCGCGCCCTCCGTACAATCCGTACTACCCGTACGCGCCATACTATCCGTATCCGCAATATCCGGCTTACCCATACGGAACCCCGCAGTACGGCGCGCCCGCCCCGCCATACTATGGCTGTTATCCCGTGCCGCAGCCTGTCCAGCCGCCGCAGCCTCAGCCTCCGCGGAATGATGCGGCGCCGCCGGATGATACCCGGCCTCCTCAGCCATAAAAAAAGGACGTAACCGCCCGTCCCATTTACCGTTAAAGGAGTGCATATGATACCTTTCGCCTGTGCTGCCGCCCTTCTGTTCACCGCCGATTCCGCGGTACACCTCGCCGCCGTCGCAAATCGGCGCGAAACGCTGCGCCGTGTGACCAAGCTGCTGCTGATGCCGCTGCTGGCGCTGACGTTTTGCCTCTTCTGGACTTCCCTTTCTCCGGAGTCCGTTCCATGGCTCGTCGTTGCGGCGCTGGCGCTGGGCTTCGGGGGCGATGCCTTCCTGCTGGACCGCCATTTTAGTCCGGGGCTCCCGCTCGGCCTTGCGTGCTTCTTTGCGGGCCATGTGCTGTATATGATACAGATCTGGTGCCTGACACCTGCGCCATCGTGGCGCGCCGCAGTATTGGTTCCGCTCGTATATGCCGCTGTCGCGGTGTTGTTCTACCGCAAGCTGTATCCCCATTTGCCCGGGAAATACCGCATACCGGCGCTGGCCTACACGCTGATGCTCTGCGCGCTTTCCTCGTCGGCGGTGATGTCGGCTTTCTCGCTGCATATCGGCTCCACCATCGTGCTCGCGGGAACGCTGCTGTTCATGCTGTCCGACTCAATACTCTCCTTCGAGGTGTTCCGCGGCGAAAGCCGGCACGGAAATGTCAAGGTCATGTCCTCCTACATCGCGGCGCAGGCCTGCCTCTCCGCAGGCTTTCTCGTCTGGATGGCTTGAGGTTCAGCCGCCGTAGAACCGGCGTACCAGCTCCAGTACCTCATCCTGCGAAAGTCCGAGAGACTTGCAATAGGCCACGCCTTCGCGCAGCCTTTCCTCCGCCATTTCGCCGCGCTTTGCCGTAAGCTCTCCCTGACGGGGCGCGACGAAACAGCCCTTCCCCGCCATCGTCACAATAAAGCCGCCGCGTTCCAGCTCCTCCCACGCTTTTTTAACGGTAATCACACTGATCCTCAGCTCCTTGGCGACCGTGCGTATGGGCGGAAGCACCTCTCCCTGGGCCAGCTCGCCGCGCACAATCTGCGCGCTGATCTGCTCGAAAAGCTGGAGATAAAGCGGCTTATCCGTATTTGTCAGCACGATATCCATCGGCATCACAAATCTACATTCTCAAAGCGCTTTGCCGCGCCCCGGTATCCCAGCCAGTTCAGTAGCGCAAATATCGCGATGCCCAGCGCCAGCACCGGTATCTGCCGAACCAGCGCCTCCGCGCTGATGCCATCCAGCACATACGCCGCGCCGGGCAATACCTGAACCAGCGTCTCCGCTACCGCCGCGAACAGCACCGCGACGCACGTTGCGGCCAGTATCGGTGCGCCCACCTTATACCCGGTTTTATAGAACATCGGAAAGTACACCCCATTAAACAGTCCGTACATCATCAGCGTCAGCGCGAAAAACGCGATGTTGGCGTCTATCATGTCGTTGCCCGCGGGATATAGCCTGCTGTTCAGCAGCGCGAACGGCACCGCGGTCACCACCTGCAGGCATTCGAGCAGCATGATGGTGCAGAGACGCGCTTTGACGATGTCACGCTTGCGCACTGGCAGCATCACCGTAAAGCCGATATCGTTGCTCGCTTTGCTGAGCTGAAACAGATTCGGCACCACGATGAAAAACAGATACATCATCGCGATAAGATATGGCCAGTGCGGTATCAGCAGCAGCACACCCGCAAGCAGTATCAGATAGAACGCCGGATGCACCGCCAGCCGGAGCTCCTTATAAAGCAGATTCTTCATGGACGTTCTCCTTCCTCGCGTAATAGATCATGATGTCCTCCAGCCCGGGCGCTTCCGCAGAAAGGCCGTCCTCCGGCATCAGCGCCTCCGTCGGCATCAGGCCGGTAAAACCGAAGGCGTGCGTTTTGTGCGCAATCAGACGGGGCAGCACCGAATCCAGCTGCGCGGACGTACCCTTTACCAATCGGTAAGCGGCAATCAAATCATCCTTGACACGGCTCTCCACGATGCGCCCGTTTTCGATGTACGTGATGAAATCGGCACACTTCTCCAGATCGCTCGTGATATGGGTGGAAAAGAGGATACTTCTTCCGCCTTCTTCGATGATCTCCTGAAACAGCTCCAGCAAATCGTCCCGCGCCACCGGATCCAGACCACTGGTGGGCTCATCGAGCACCAGAAGCTTCGCGTGGTGGGAAAGCGCCAGCGTCAGCGCGTACTTCACGCGCATGCCGCCCGACAGCTCCGCCGGACGTTTATCCGCGTCCAGCGAGAACCGTTTCATGTACTTGCGGTACATGGCATCGTCCCAGTTGCCGTAAAAACGGCGCACCACATCCGTGATATTACGGATGCGCGTCTTCGGATAGTAATCTGCGCCGCCCAGCGTAAACCCGATGTGTTGTTTCAGCTCCTGCTCATTCGCAAAGAAATCCTTCCCCAGCATGGATACGCTGCCCCCGTCCGCGTGGACGAGACCCAGCATACTCTTCAGCGTCGTCGTCTTTCCCGCACCGTTGCGGCCAATAAACCCCATGATGTAGCCCGGCTCGAGCTCGAACGACACCCCGTCCAGCGTGAACTTTTCGTATCGCTTCGTTAAGCCCTGCACCGATAGTATCGCCATCTTCGCACCTCCAAACTGTGCTTACTGTGTATACACAATATATCGCGGATTCTGCCCCGTGTCAACAGCGGGTTTTCAATTTTCTTTCCAGCGCGCGCGCAGCGTCAGCCTCACTTCAGCCAAAAGCGCTGCTCTTCGGATATCCGTTCCGCACTCAACACAGCCTGCCTCGGCAAGCCGCCGCACCCCAAAAGGAACGCGTCGGGAAAGCGTCGTTTACAGGCCATCGCGGCGGGACACCACAAAAAACCGCACAGAACGATGTACCCCATGCGGTTATACCCACCGAAAGAGAATGCGCTGCTACATCAAAGGGTGCGGCACCATCCGATCTACGCCGATATCTTTTGCTGCATGCGGTTTAAATCAGCGGTTCGACGGCATACCATGCCTCCCTGAAAGAATGCCAACCGTATAATTCAGTAATCTGGCTGTCAATCGCACACTGCCACCGCGCAGATCGTCTTCAATTCCGCCGAATATCCCGCGCCCGCCGCATCCCCGTACAGGCGCACCGTACCAAGGCCGGCTTCTTTCAGTTCATCCTCCAGCTCGGCCGGCACAAAGGCGTGATTCCAGATATGGTAGCAGCGCACCCTCTCCTCGGTAATCACCGTGTATTGCTCCAGATACGTGCGGCATTCGTCGTACCGGCAAAAGGAATACAAGCATGCGTGCGGCGACGGGCTCCAGAAACCGCCTTCGCTGTAACTCCACGTCTTTCTCTCCCGCTCATCCTCGTATTGCTTTTCAGAACAAACATCCACAAAGAACATTCCGCCCGGTCTCAGCGCACGGCGTACACTGCGGAGAAGCCGCCTGCGATCCTCGCCGCTCAGCACGCCATAATCGCAGTATATCATCACCGCCACATCAAACGCCCGGCTAAACTCCAGCTCCAGATAGTTCTGCAGAATGTATTGGATATCGAGTCCTCCTGCCGCCGCGTGCTCCCTCGCGTACGCGATAGCGCGGGACGAAAAATCCATACCGGTTACGTCGAACCCCTTTTCTTTGAACTGCTCCGCGTAGATGCCCGGTCCGCAGCCCAGATCCAGCAGACAGGGCCGTTTTACCGGATCCGCACATTGCGCAATCCAGTCTGCGGAACGGCTGACGAACTCCGGCTTTCGCGTGGCCAAATCCAGTTCCGGATCGAGGTGCGCCTCCAGCATTCCCTTTGAGATATGCGCATCCGTCCAGAATTCCGGCTCGCCGGGCGCATAGGGCTCCGGACGCTTCCGGATACACCCCAGCAGTTGTCCAAACATCGGTATCCCTCCTTTAAAATCAAAAAGCCGTGGCATTCCCACAGCTTCAAATCCATTAAACCCGGATTGTGTGGAAACGCAAAACAAAACCCATATGCATGCACGGCCCGCCACGGACCGGTATCCATATATGCGGTTGTTGTCCTCCGTCGTTTCCACAGCGCGCCGCACCGAACTCAGGCGGTGTCGACGTGTCGGATAAAACTCCCCCTTCGCGTTCCCTGATGGCAGTATATTCCTAATTTCAGCACGCTGTCAACCCCGCCGCTATGGCTCGCGGATGTTGTCGATTCGCAGCGCGCCTCTTTCCTGCCGCGTCTCCACGGCAAATTCGCGCGCGGTAAAGCGGTGATCTCCCGCGGAGTATTTCAGCGCGAATCCGCTTGGTCCGCACAGCGGTGATATCGCTTGTGTCTGTTCCGTGAAATCCCCGAAAAATTCGCACAGATCCTCGAAGGAAAGCCCTTCGGCCAGCGACGAAGTAAGGCACCACATCGCAGCGTCGTGCGCACCAGATCGCACCGCCTGTACCAGCGCGTCACATACCTCGCGCGGCGTCGCGGGCTCTCGCTGTGCTCCCGCAAACCATCCGGCCTCGGTGCCGCCGCGACGGATTCCTTCTGTCCGATGCTCGTAACGCGCCCTCTCCTCGAAAAACGCGCCCTGCGTCACTACGGTCAGCGCACTGCGCTCCACCGCATGCGAAAGACAAATCTCGCACACGACCGTGCGGAAGACAGGCAGCAGTTCCGCCGCATATACGAATCCTTCTCCCTGCCGCGTTTTTCCCGCCGCCACCAGCAGCGGATGCTCATCCAGCCGCACAAAATTAATCTGTGCCTGCTCCACGCCAAATGGCAGCGGCGAAATAAACTTTAACCGGCCGCTGGGCGAATGTTCCACTGCAAAGCTCGAATACGCTTCATTATAGATGAAGGCGCTGAAGCGTTCCGCACCAAGGTAAAATTCGTACGGGCAGAGCATGGCCGGGGAATATTCCTGCGCTTCGCTGCGGTATACCGCCAGCGGGAACAGCGTCAATTCCACAATGTTACCGGGCCATACGCACAGCTCTGCCAGCCCGTCGGCAGCATCCACCGATCCGGGAGCCGCAAGGCTTACACGCCGCGTATACGGCAGGTACACGAAATCCGGGGCATTTTCCAGCGGGAGCATGCTGATAAAAAAGGACGCGCTGGCGCTGACAGGCTGCGTCACCGCACCCGCGCCGGTTTCACCCGCCGGTACCTGGTTGACGCTGATCAGCGCACGCACCTGCGAATTGATATACAACAGTTTTATCGCATTATCATCCATCTGGCCGCTCCCTCGTCCTATGTATATTCGAAGGTACATCGGCTGATACGCAATTCTATCCACCACAAAAACCGCATACCTATATACGGAAAGGGTGAATGACTATACTTGCACAAAAGCAGACGAAAAAGCGTTTGCTTTTTTGAATTTTGTTGGATAAAAACGGAATAAACCGGATGGTATCAGAGAATAATATACACCAAAATTCAATGATAAGGGGTAGGAAACATGGATACAAACAATGGGCTGTCAGACTTCGAGATCTCGCTTCGCACGGGCTGGAAGGACGACGAGAAGCTGATGCTTTGGGACGAAGTGAAAAAGGCGCAGAAACTGGGCGCGCCTTTGAAGCGCGTGTTCGAAACGGTGGCACGCCAGACGGGCCGCAAACCCAACAGCGTACGGAACTATTATTATATGAAGGTTAAGGAGACAGGGGAAATCGAGAAGAAGCCCTCCACCTTCATACAGTTTTCACGAGACGAAATCTACTCGCTGCTGCGCACACTGCTGGCGGCCGGCGCGCGCGGTGAATCCATTCGCGGCGCAAGCCTGAAGCTCGCGGGCGGAGACAAGACCATGATGCTGCGCTATCAGAACAAGTACCGAAGCCTCATCAAGAGCGCACGGCCCCTCGTTGATATGGTCATGGCGGATATGGATCAGGACGGCGAGAAGTATCTGAGCCCGTACGAAGCCCCCAAGGCGGCGGTTACAAGAGACAACCGCTACATACCCGAAAACGTGGCGCGCGCACTCTCGAGCGCGGACGTAGACGTGAAGGCGTTCTTCAAGGGACTGTCCAAACTGGCCTCCATGGCGGCAACCTCCGTGCAGGCCGAAGACGAGCTGCAGACGCTGGAAATGCAGAACGAAAACATCCGCAAGGAAAACACGGTGCTCTCCGCCAGTGTGCGGGATCTCAACGCAAAGCTGAAGAAAGAGATGGAGCGCGGCGTCAAGGCGGCGACGCTGTATCAGCAGCTGATGAAGATGGGCGCTTCGCCCGAGCTTAAGGAAATTGAAAGCCTGGCGGGCCTAGGTGAGATACTGGGCGTAGGCGGGCATTCCAGCGCGGACGCACTGTAACACCCGTATCAAGAACCGCAAACGCATTGAAACAGCCGCGGCCCGGGTAACCCGGGCCGCAGTTGTTTCCCCTATCCGGTTCGAGCGAAAACTGCCGCATGCAACAGATACTGTCGAAATATAAGAGAATTTCGCATTTCCTGAGAAATGATATTTTTTTAACATTGCACACCTTCACCGCGCTTATCCCATTGTCAAAATTCACGGGACATGCTAATATAATAACAAATATTAGTTTTGTTGGTATGTTTCGACACACATCGTCATTTTTCGCAGGGGTCTGGGCAGGATTTTAAGTAACAAACGAAAGGAGCCTGGAAAAATGGACAAAAAAATTCGGTTACTCATCATCGAAGACAATTTGCAGCTAAATGAAATGATGACAAAATTCTTCAGCACGAAGAATGACGTAGAGGTAGTGGGATCCTGCAGCAACCCGCTCGAGGCAGCGGCCATGATCAAAGAGGTAAATCCGGACGCGCTGATCGTGGATATGATCATGCCGGAAGCAGACGGACTGTCGCTTTTGGAGCGGCTCAACACTTCGGAGTTTGAGACAATGCCCGCCACCATCGTCGTTTCCGCTGTCGGCAACGAAAAAATGGTAAAGCTGGCTTGCGATCTCGGCGCGAAGTATTACATGATAAAGCCGTTCAACAAAGACATACTCTACAAGCGGCTTCAGGACATGTTCGGACAGCGCGTTATCCAGACGCGCAAATCGCCCGCGCCCGTACGCAGCCGCACGCTGGACGAAAAAATTACGGCGGTGTTTCTGTCCATCGGAATCCCCGCGCACATCAAGGGGTATCACTTCCTGCGCGAGGCAATTAAAATGGTCGTCAAGAACCCCGATCTCATCAATTCTATTACCAAGAAACTGTATCCCGGTATCGCAGAACCGTTTGAAACCAGCGCGAGCAAGGTGGAACGCGCCATCCGTCACGCCATCGAAGTCGCCTGGTCCCGCGGAAAGATAGAGAATATCAACGCGTTTCTCGGCTACAACATCTATACCAACAACGACAAACCGACCAACGGCGAGTTTATCGCGCTGATGGCGGACAAGCTGATTATGGACAGAAGCGCATAACCGTATCGGAACAGGGATGTACCGGAAGCACGGCAGGCGTATCCGGAGTGCAGCGGGATACAGGAAAGCCTGTATCCCATCGGCTCGACGGCCGCCCGCAGGAAATTCCGGCACATCCTTTTTGTTTTCCGCGCAATGGCTTGCATTGCACGGATCATTTGACTATTGCCTCTATTATGGATAGAATAGAGACACTTGGGGGGATTGGGTGCATATTTGAACCATGAGGTGAAAACCATGCAACAATCACTCAGCGTTGCCTCCAACGCAAAGATGATCGAGGTCTTAAAGTCGGAACTCATCGCAGAGGCTGCGGACGTATTGAGGGCTGGGCTGACGCCCGGCGGACGGGAAGACTTGCTGGACGCGATCGCAGGCACGGTGCTGCTGGCATACATGCTTGCACGGCGGTGCGGCATCACATTTGCAGAGGTGGACGCGGACATCGGGGATAAGATTATTGGCGGAATCAGAGAAGGTCATGCGCTGGAAAAGGACTACGGGGATCTTTCCTCGTTGAAGAAGCATTTTGAAAGCGGGAATATACGGGGTTTTGGACAGGATAAGCGAAAAAAATACTAGCGGGCTGCCCATCTGGCTGCTGGGAGCGGCCGCTCTGGCCGCGCTTTCCGCGCGGGCTTTGCCGCTGGCTTTGTTTCTGCCTTTTGTGCTTGGCTATATGGGAGCGCGCTTTGGCTTCTGGGGCGGTGCCGCGGGCGCTGCCGCTCTGGCTGCCGCATCGATATTCAGCACCACCGCGGCGCTCCTTTTCGCAGCCGCTTTTTTGCCGGTATCCTTTGCCGCCGCCGTTGCCGTACGGCGCAGATGGCGATTCCGGGACAGTGTCGTTATCACCTCCGGGGCGGCGCTGGCAGGGGCGGCGCTGGCCATAGCACTGCTGGGGCTGCTGCGCGGCGTAACGCCCGCCGAATATGCGGTTCAGCGTACAAGCGCGCTGTTTTCAGCGCTGGGCGATAAAGAAATTAACCTCGTTTATCAGTTTTTACGCACGCCTGACATCTGGGTTGGCGCGATTACGCAGGAGGCCGTTGCGGCAATGCCGCGCGCTCAGGCCATCGGCGATATGACGGAAATTCTGCACGACTGGATAGGCACCTCTCTGGTCTCCATGATGCTGTGCTACGCGCTGCTCTGGGGACTGCTGTGCTATCTGATGCCGCGGCGTGGTGCGGAACGGAACGGCGTCATGGTACAAAAAATACCGGACTTCAGCGATTACGCGCTGCCGGGCCGTTTCTGGCTTGCCTTTCTGGTTTCATACCTTGCGGCAGCGGCAGCCGACGCGTACCATCTGCTTCCGTCCGGACTGCTTCAGCCTTCGGTCAGCAGTGCGTACAGCATCGCATTTTTCGTACAGGCGCTGAGCTTTGCCGACTACTTTTATAAAGTACGCGGCATGAGCAAGGCACGGCGTGTGGCAATGCACACGATGACCGTATTGATATTCGGCAACTTCCTCATGTGGCTGGGCGTATTCGAGAACATCGTGCATCTTCGCAGCCGTACTTTGGAGAAGGGGGATGAAGAGCTATGAGCCGCAAAATCCGCATATTCACCACGGATTTTATCTATTTCTGCTGCGCGCTTGTGCTCGCTGTCGTCTCCGCTTTCTGGTTCGATGTCACCGCAGGCATCATCGTGGCGCTGGCAGGTGCCGGGCTCACCGCGTTATACGTTTATTTTGGCATCATACAGCGAATCAAATGGCAGCAGCTCGTCACAAAAACGCTGGCCGACGAGGAAGCCATGCCCGCTTATCTCAACACCATGGCGATTCCCATTGCGCTGACCACGCCCACGGGCGCCGTCAAGTGGTGCAACCTCGCATTCCGCAGCCTCACGGGCTTTGGCGCGATGCGAAATATTGCGCACATGATACCGGGCATCAACGTGCCTGACAAGGACAAGAAGATACTGATCCGCGGCAGGGCTTACCGCAAGGAGCTCTTCAATGTGCCGTACCGCGGGGTAGACATGCTGCTCTATCGGCTTATTGACGTGGAGCGCACCATTGAGGCGAAGCGGCTGTACCAGAGCTTTCTGCCCGTGGTATGCAGCATACAGGTGGACAACTACGAGGAGCTTGCCGCCGATATGACGCAGACCGAACTTTCCGAAGTCATCGCGACGGCGGAAAGGCGCATTGCTGCAATGGCCAAGAGCGTATCGGCGATGTTTGTGCGCACCGACAGAGGCCGTTATACCTGCGTATTCGAGCGGCGCTTCCTGTCCACGCTGCGCGCCAGCAAATTCCGAATACTCGACGAGGTGCGTCAGATTAAAGCCTCTCTGACCCCCACGCTTTCCGTGGCGGTGGGCGTGGGCGAAACGCCGGAGCAATCCTCCGAATACGCGGGCAAAGCGCTGGAATTGGCGCTGGGCCGCGGCGGAGATCAGGCCGTTATCAAGCAGGGAGACCAATACGTATTCTTTGGCGGCGCGGCAAAAACGGTATACCGCCGCAGCAAGGTGAAATCCCGCATGACGAGCCACGCGCTGCGCAACCTGATGGAGCAGTGCACCGATGTGTTCATCATGGGCCACGAAGTGCCGGATCTGGACTGCATGGGCGCTGCGCTGGGGCTGTGTGCCTGCGCGCGGCACATCGGCAAAAAGGTGTACGTCGTTGTGGATCACCCCAATCCCTCGATACAGCAGCTTTTATCGCGTGTCGCCGCGGTGGAAGTGTATAACGGCACGGTCATTTCCGGTGCAGAAGCCAGTATGCGCATCAGCTCCTCCAGCATGCTTATCGTCGTGGACACGCAGCTCGCGGGCTTTACCGTAGCTCCGGGCCTCATCGAGCTTTCCGATACGGTGGTTGTGATAGACCATCATCTGCGCGGCACGACGACCATCGAAAACACCGCACTCTACTATCACGAGCCTTACGCCTCTTCGGCGTGTGAGCTGGTGACAGAGATACTGCAATACTTCGGCGAAGACATAAAGCCGCTGCCGATAGACCTCGACGCACTCCTGTGCGGCATCACCATCGACACGAAGGGCTTCTCGTTCAACACCGGCGTGCGCACGTTTGAGGCGGCTTCCTACCTGCGGCGGCTGGGCGCGGATTCCACCGGCATACGCCAGCTGGTGCAGGATGACCTCAAGACGTACTCCGCCAAGTCGGATGTTGTTCGCAGCGCCGAAATCATTGAAGGCGGCGTAGCGCTGGCGATGTGCCCGGAGGGTACGGACAGCGCGCCGCTCATCGCGGCGCAGGCCGCAGACGCACTGCTCACCATACGGGGCATATCGGCATCGTTCGTCGTCTGCCGGGACGGAGACAGCGTAATCATCAGCGGACGATCGCTCGGCGAAGTCAACGTCCAGCTGCTGCTGGAGTCTCTGGGCGGCGGGGGCCACGCGACCATCGCGGCGGTGAAGCTGAAGGATACCGATTTGAAGTCGGCATATGCGCTGCTCAAAAAGACCATTAAAAAAGAGATAAGAGAGGACGACTGAAATGAAAGTAATATTGACGGCAGACGTAAAGGGAAGGGGATTCGCAGGCGACATCATCAACGTCAGCGACGGATACGCGCGCAATTATCTGTTTACGCAGAAGCTCGCCAAGGAAGCCACCACAGAGAATCTTGAGATAGCGAAGCAGCAGCAAAAAGCGCTGGAGAAGCGGCGCCTGCTGGAACGGCTCTCCGCGGAAGAAGCCGCCAAGAAGCTTTCCGGGCTGCGCGTGGTCATCAAGGCCAAGTCGGGCGGAAGCGGGCGTCTGTTCGGCTCCGTAACGTCGAAGGAAATTTCCGAGGCCATACTCGTCCAGCACGGCATTGAAATCGACAAAAAGAAGATCGTGATGGAAGAAAACATCAAGGAAACCGGCGAATTCAAGCTGCATGTCAAGCTGCACGCGGGCATCTCCGCAGAAATCATCGCCGTCGTTGAAACCTCGGAGGAGTAAGCCGTGAGCGCGGCGGAACAGCAGCGGCCATTGGCCTACATACCGCCCAATAACGCGGAAGCGGAGCGCAGCGTGCTCGGCAGCATGTTTCTGGACGCCAAGGCAGCTTACCTTGCGCTGGAGCGGCTGATTCCGGAGGACTTCTATTCTCAGCGCAACCGGCTGGTTTTCGGCGCGATGGCCGAACTGGCGGAAACGGGTGTGCCGATAGACACCGTAACGGTCGTCGATCGGCTGGAGCGCATGGGCCAGACCATGAACGCCGACGAAACCATCTACGTGGCGGATCTAGCCACCGCGGTTCCCAGCGCCTCCAACATCGGCTACTACGTGGAAATCGTGGAGCAGAAGGCGGTGCTGCGCGCGCTCATCGCTGCGGGCAACCAGATCATCCGGGATGCCGCCGCGTGCGAGGACGCCGCCGAAGAAGTGGTCAACCGCGCGGGTGATCTCATCTACCAGATCGCCGTCAAACGCCGGCGCGATTCGCTGGAGCACATCAAGCGCGCGCTGCTGGAGGGCTATAAGCTCATCGGCGAGGCGATGCGCAACGACAGAGGCATGCTGGGTATTCCCACGGGCTTCAACAAGCTGGACTCCATGCTGTCCGGCTTGCAGGGCGGACAGCTCATCGTCGTCGCGGGGCGGCCCGGCATGGGCAAGACGAGCTTCGCGCTCAACATCGCGCAGCACGTCGCCATCAAGGACAAGGTGCCCACCGCCGTATTCTCGCTAGAAATGTCGCGTGAGCAGCTGGCGCTGCGCATGCTGTGCGGCGAAGCGCATGTGGACAGCCAAAAGACGCGGACGGGGGACCTCAGCAACGATGACCTGGATAAGCTAGCCTGGGCGGTGGATATTCTGGAAAACGCGCCGCTCTACGTGGACGATTCCCCTACCGTCACGGTAATGGAAATGCTGGCCAAGGCGCGGCGGCTAAAGCAGGAGAAGGGCCTCGGGCTCGTCATCATCGACTATCTCCAGCTGATGACCGGCAAGGAGCGGCGGGAAAACCGCCAGCAGGAGATCTCCGGCATGACGCGCAGCCTCAAAATCATGGCGAAGGAGATAGGCGTGCCGGTGATGGTGCTGTCCCAGCTCTCCCGCGCAAGTGAAAAACGCGACGACAAAAAACCGTTGCTATCCGACCTGCGTGAATCGGGCAGTATTGAGCAGGACGCAGACGTGGTCATGTTCATTCACCGCGACAGCTACTACAATCCGGAGGCGGACGCAGTTTCTCAGATTATCGTCGCAAAGCAGCGCAGCGGGCCTACCGGCACCGTAAACCTCGGCTGGAAGGGCAGCGAAACACAGTTCCGTGAGCTCGACAGCCACAGCGACGCCGACGCGATATAGCATGCCGCGCAGAACCATAAAACAACCGCCGGAGATCCTTTCTCCGGCGGTATTTGTTTGCTTTCGCGCTGGCCGCAGAGAATCAGCCGGGTTGAGCCGCGACATCCTTGTTAATCTCAGCCAGCACTTCCCCCTGAACCGCCAGCGTCATATCCTCCTGCGCCTGGGCGACTGTATCCAAATCGGTATCCTCCGGCTCCCGATGGTTCAAATCGCAATTCTCGTAAATATCGTCAAAGGCGAGATCCACCATGGTGCTTGCGAACGCGGCGTTTATGCCCATGCTAAGCGCGTCTGCCTGCCGCTGCAGGTCCCAATACACCCAATCCCCCCCGATGCTGTTATAGCGCGCCGGGTTGCTGATGCCACGCCCCTGCGCTTCAGCCTCATCCATCTTTCCCAGCAGAAAGTCGCAGACGTCATCCACATAGAACCGAACGCTTTCGCTGTAGGACACCGGGAAATCGTCCTCCCGTATTTCAGGGTACAACGCCTTCAGCTCATCCAGCGCCGCATGGGCTTCCGTACTCCAAGCCGCCAGATTATCGCGCACCTCTCCCACCATAAAAGATTCGCCGTTTTTAATGTCATAGTACAGCGTTCCGATCTGACTCATGTTCGTTTCGACAATGGTCAGCTGGTTGGTAAACTGGCTGATTAGATCAACCTTGGGCGCCAGGGTATCCAGCAATGCCGAAATTTCCTGTGCGTACGCGTAAAACCGCTCATCCAGACAATCCGTATCACCTATTTCTTCCAGTAACTCCCGCGCCCGTTCAATGTGCTCTTCGCGGTAGGACGCAACCGGCTCCTTTTCCGCCTGAATCAGCGTTTTGCGCATCACGAAATAGTATCGCAGCGCGTCCGCTTCTTCGCTTTCCAGGCTGTCCAGTGTCAGAAATGCCATATCAAATCGCCCGCTTGCGGCCTGATCCTCCGCGATTTTAACCTGCGTGTATTGCCTCAGCTCCGCGGCGTGTTCTCCGCGCAGTCCGTCAAGCGTCTCAAATGCGGCAATGTATTCTCCGGCCTGTACCAGTTCCTTCGCATTCTTCAGCTTAACCGCGGGGTCCACAACGAAGATTACCAGCAAAATCGCCAGCACAAAGCCCAAGATGACGGATACCCTGACAATCCGCCATCTCTTTTTTTTCGCATTCTCCCTCTCCAAATCCGATTCGGTTTTTGTAATCAACGATTTAAATCGGTTCCCGTCCGCGCTATCCGCCTGACGGGTGGCCTTTGGGGAATCGCCGCTATCGCCGCCCTGCATGCTTCCGCCGCAGTGTATGCAATAAAGATCACCTTCCTGATTTTCCATTCCGCATTTTTGACAGCGCATGGGTTATTCCTCCCAAAATTATGAATACAGATACCGTACCATACGTATTGGAATCTGTAAAGAAATGCACGCACAAAGGGGACAGCGGGTAACTGTCCCCTTCGCGCTGGTGAATATATGGGAGCGTCCGGACGGGTGGGAGCCTGTCCGAAACTGTTTATACAGAGTCATTACAGGCGGACTGCGCCGCCAAGCCGTCAGTGCTGTGCGGGATTGTTGACGGCACCGAGGAAAGCAATGGTACCGTCCTCCAGGGAATAGATGGCGAATACGAACGGCCTGTCGGCATAGAACGTTGCAGGAGACATCGGCATGGCTCCGTTTTCAATCCCGACCTCCGTCGCCGCACCCGCTTCCGCGCCGAGCTCATCCACGCGGATATAGCACTTGTGCAGCACCTCGTTGATGAAGAGGGAGTTCGCCTCCTCCGTCATGCGGGAAAAATCCGCCGCGTTCGAATCAAAGGCGGCGCTCATGCCCATGTTCACCAGCGTATCCTTGAGCGAAGCGGATGCCATGAAGTCGAACTTGGGCAGCCTGATCGATACCTGCTGCTCGTCCAGCCCCGAAAGCGCCGCTGCAAAGCTGTCTCCGTCCAGCATCGGAAGCATATCGGCAATGCCGGTGCCTTCGGCGGGCAGCAGCAGCGCCATCGCGTACCGGCCGCCGCTGCTCTCGCTCTTGAACTGCAGCGATATCATCGTGAACAGGTCGTTGCCGTAGTAGGGTACCGACCAATCGCTGTTCATGAACGACACGGACACCGTGCCGGAGGGCGCGGCAAAATCGCCGTCGTGAGTGTTGTCCGCTTCGAAAGGCAGCACCCAGTCGCCCAGATAGTAAAGCGCGTTGCAGAGTATCAGCTCCGTGTCCCCGCTCGGCTCCTCCGCCAGCAGTTGCGGTATCGTTTTATGCGTCTTGCTGCTGACCCAGGCGTTGATGTCGTCCTTCGCGCCCGGAATATTGAGTTCGTACGCATCGGCCATAAAATCGCCGGTGCAGGTGTCGATAAACTCCTGACGATAAGTGAAATTGTCGCCCAGCCAGACGGAATTGGCCGCTTCCATACCGCTCGTGTTGGCACGCCACATCAGCTGGCGGCACGCTTCGATGATTTCCTCATCGGAAAGCGCGGAGAGGCCCAGCGTATCCTTCATCTGCTCCGCCGTGTCGCCCGCAGCGCCCGCACGCGTCATCGCCAGCGCCAGCTCCAAACTCACCGGAGAAAGCGCGAGATTCACATCCGTACCGTACAGCTTGCCCGCGATGCCGAAACCAAAGTCGTTGACGCCGCGCGAAAAATTATCCCCGAGAGATTCGATGGGCTGCAGCGTAATCTCGGCCTTGTAGCCCATTGCCTGAATCCCGTCTCTGGATGCCGAACCCGCGCAGCCCGCCAGCACCAGCGCAGCCGCCAGCACCGCCAGCAAAAGCTTTTTCATCCCAACCTCCCGTCAGCCCTGAGAAACATCGTTCACCGCGCCCAGAAACGCGATGGCGCCGTCCTCAAGGGAATAAATTGCAAATACAAAGGGCCTGTCGGCCTTGAATTCCACCGCGTTGTCCGGCAGCATGATGGCGGTTTCGCGCATCTCCACCACCGTAACGGCGGCGGCTTCCGCGCCCAGCTCATCCACCTTCACAAAGCATTTGTGCAGCACGTCGTCGATGCACAGCCCGGTCTGCTCCGCTGTCATCGCGGTAAAGTCCGCGCCGTCGGAAAAGGCCAGCTCCATACCCGCGTCCATCAGCATATCCCGGAGCGAAGAAAAGTACGAAAACTCAAACTTGGGCAGGCTGACGATGGCGTTGCGTGTTTCCGCGCCGGAGAGCGCCTGCGCAAACTGTTCTGCGGACATCGAAGCAAGCAGCGCATCCACAGAGCTGTCCTCGTCGGGCAGCAGGAATGCCATCGCATACTGACCGCCGCCTTCTTCTCCCTTGAAACCGAGTGTGATCATGGAAAAGCCGTCACCGTCATAAAAAGGAAGGGCGCGCGTGCTGTGCATGAAAGGCGCGGTTACGCTGCCGCCCGCCGCCGATTGAAATTCCTCGTCATAAGTTTCGTCCGCTGTGAAGGGTTCCTCCCAGTCGCCCAGGAAATAGAGCGCGTTGGCAAGCACCATCCGGATGCCGGGATCCAGCTCCTGCTCGATGATATCATTGATGCGGCCTTTCGTTTTCTCGCTGGCCCAGGCGTTGATAGCGTCCATCGCGCCCGGAATCTGCAGCGCATACGCATCCGCCATGAAATCATCCGTGCAGCTCGCCGCGAACTCGTCGCTGAGTGTAAGGCCCTGCCCCACCCAGAGCGCGTTGGCGGCTTCCATACCGCCGGTGTTGGCACGCCACATCAGCGCGCGGCAGGCGTCCGCAATCTGCTGGTCGGACAGCCCGGAAAGCTTGAGCGCCGCGGCCATATCCTCCTTGGTCTGCCCCACCGCGCCCGCGCGCGTCATCGCGAGCGCCAGCTCAATGCTCACGGGCGAGAGTGCGAGATTATCGCTGCCGTACAGATACGCCGCGGCGGAAAATCCGAAATCGTTGATTCCATTCACGAAGTCTGAATTCAGCGGGCCTACGGGCTGCGCCACGAGCTCCGCTTTATAACTCATGCCCTTAACGCCAGAATCGCCGCCGGAAAGACTGGGCGCGCTCTGCGCCGTGCATCCGGCGAGCACACCCAGCGCCAATATCGCAAGCAGAACCTTTTTCATACCGCACTCCAAAACTCATTTTATCTTTAGGACGCAGCGGCAGATTAAAAAGTTCCCCGGGCATTGCGCCGCTTTTTTTATCCCCCCTGCATCTCTCTTTACAAAGCCGCGTATTGTTTGTAATATATGGTCGGAAATGCATCACGGCAGGAGGAAATATGAAAGTCGGACGTACGAAAAGCGGGATTGCATTCGGCGGTGGCGGCACGCGCGGCTTTGCGCACATCGGCGCGATCCGCGTCTTTCAGGAGAACCATATCGACTTTGACTATGTGGCGGGCAACTCTGCCGGGGCCATCGCGGGCGCGCTGTTCGCGGCAGGCGTACCCTGGCAGGAGCTTTACGACTTTGCGCATAACATCCGTGACAGAAACGTAATTCCGAAAAAGCCCATATTTTCCTATATGAGCAGCGAGATCATTGAACAGCTGGCGGACTGCTTTCTGAAGGACAAAACCTTCAGCGAGCTCAAAAAGCCTTTCTGCGCCGTTGCGGTGGATCTGGAGCGCGGTACGCTGGAAACGCTGTCGCGCGGAAATGTTTCCAAGGCGCTCTCGGCAAGCTGCGCCGTGCCGGGCGTATTTCAGCCGGTACGCATCGGGAAGCGGACTTATATCGACGGCGGCACGCTGCGCAGCATCCCCACCGAGACCGTCCGCGCGATGGGTGCCGAGAGGGTGGTGGGGATCAACCTCAACGCGGAACGCGGACGCGGCACGCAAAGCCTGAAACGGCTGGATGTGTTTCTCGCGGCGTACAATATGAGCGTCAATGTCAACAGTCAAATCTGTGCGCAGTATGCGGATATCATGCTGTCGCCCGCGCTGGATCCATACCGCAGGCACCAGATTAAGAGCATCGAAAGCATGATCCGCATCGGTGAAGAGGAAGCGCGCGCGCACCTTCATGAGATAAAAGCGATATTAAATGGTTCAGACCCGGCGCTTGCTTAACTGGGCTATCCTTTGTTGCGCTTGCATAAGCCTCATGACGCACCAACGCCGCACTCACAATCGAGAATGCGGCGTTGTTTTCTGCCTCCGGAGAGCGTTTGGTTGGTTTTTCAGATCACGCTTCATCCATCATGTGATAATAGACCACACTGACAGCCGGAAGATCGCGAAATGTGGTCATCATAACTGATAATTTCCATCCTTTTTCTTCCCAGCCGATATACTCCGTACCCGATTCGAGCGTTCCCTGACTGCCCTCACCAAACTCTGAGGTCAATTGCTCCAGCACTTTTTGATAAAACTGTTCTCTGTCCGATTCTTCTTCAAAGGCCTTACGAATAGCAACATTCACATCCATATCGGTAACACTGATGGCTCCGGACCAATTGTTGCCCCAAACCTCAATGCTGTCGAAAACAAAATTATCAGCTATCTCCAGGCTTTTTTGTTCATACTGATATCCGCTTAATATTTTCTTAACCCCATTTGCATCAGATACATCATCAAATGTCCCGAAGAATTCGTCAAATGTTTGCCATTTCGATGCACATCCGGCGAGTATCCCCATCACCATAAAAACAACCAGTAGCAACAGAATAAGCCGCTTCATATGCTGTCCTCCTATATTTTCCGCCATTATACCGCTATTTCAAATGCATTTCCATATGTATGTCATCAAGTTTTTTAACTGCGGCATGAAACCATAGTTTAATATAAGGGTTGCGCACTTCCTGCGAATGATGTAATATCTTGCTTGTAGAAAAGCAGTACGGTAGGTTTTTTTAATTTTCACTTTTTGTAGTACGGAAGGAAGGTAGTTATGGCTGTCCAAATCATCATTCTCTGTATCTATGTTGCCATTCTTTTAACCATTGGTTTCGTTTCACGGCGCAAAGCCCAAACCGTCAACGACTTTTTCCTGGGCGGGCGCAAAATGGGCGCTTGGATGACGGCGTTTGCGTATGGAACGACGTATTTTTCCGCAGTCATTTTCATGGGGTACGCAGGCAGGTTCGGCTGGAGCATGGGCGTTTCCGTCACCTGGATCGGCATCGCCAACGCGCTGATTGGCTCTCTGGCGGTATGGAAGCTGATGGCGCGGCCCACGCGTGAAATCACGCAGCGGCTGGATGCCTCCACCATGCCGGACTTCTTCAAGAAGCGGTACCAGTCGCCTAATATGAAGACCGTTGCGGCACTGCTGATATTCATTTTCCTTGTGCCGTATTGCGCCAGCGTGTATCAGGGACTGAGTTTGTTTTTTGAAAGCGTATTTCACATCAGCTACACATGGTGCATGATCGTCATGGCGGTGCTGACGGCAGTCTATTTACTGGCCGGGGGGTACATCGCCACGGCCATGGCGGATTTCTTTCAGGGCATCGTCATGGTTGCGGGCGTGATCATCATGGTGGCGTTCGTACTGGGCAGCGATGCCGTTGGGGGGCTTTCCGGCGGACTGGAAAAGCTTTCGCAGGTACCGGAAGTGGGCTCAGCCCTCTCCGCGCCGTTCGGCTCCGCGCAAAACGCCGTGGGGCTCATCTCCATCATACTGCTTACCAGCCTCGGCACCTGGGGCATGCCGCAGATGGTACATAAGTTCTATGCCATCCGCGACGCGAAGGCCATCAAGCGGGGTACGTTGATCTCCACCCTGTTCGCGCTTGTCATCGGGGGCAGCGCCTACTTTGTGGGCGGCTTCGGCAGGCTGTTCGCGTCGGGATTCTCGGAAAGCACCACAGCCGCAATTGCCGGTAAGAATCTGGACGTGGTGATGCCCGCGGTTCTGACTCAGGCGCTGCCTCCGTGGCTGCTGGGCTTAATCCTCGTGCTGCTGCTGGCGGCTTCGATGTCCACGCTTTCTTCGCTCGTGCTCGTATCCTCCTCCTCTATCTCCATGGATTTGATAAAGGGATCCATCAAACCGGCCATGAGTGAAAAAGGAACCATGACCTGGATGCGGTCGCTGTGCGCGCTGTTTGTGCTGCTGTCCCTGTTACTGGCGCTGTTTAAAATCGACGCGATTTCCACGCTGATGTCGTACTCCTGGGGCGCTCTTTCCGGGTGCTTCCTCGCTCCGTTCCTGCTGGGTGTCCGCTGGAAGGGCATGACCCGGGCGGGCGGATGGGCCGGCATTATCACAGGTCTTGGGGTCGTCGTACCGCTGATGATACTCAATGCGACAGGCGGCATACTGCCGGCGTGGATGAGCCCGTTGGCCATCGGTTCCATGGCAATGCTGATATCCCTCATCGTAACGCCCATCGTCAGCCTGATGACGCGCAAGTTCGAACCGGCGCACATCGCCGCGGTGTTCGGAGAAGCGTCGATCTCCGCAGAAGCGGGCGGCGAAGCAGCGGGAGCCTGAACTCGAAAAAATCAGTGAAGGAAAGCTCATTAAACAAGCCCTGTCCAATCATGATTGGACAGGGCTTTATCACACAGGCTCAACACCGCACTGTTTTTGCACCGCTACTGTTTCTGCAGCGCCTCGCATAGAAGCTTGCCCAGCTTTTCAGCCTCTTCCAGTTCTTTGTCATCGGGGTTAAGCCGCGCGCTGCACGTACCCAGCACCTCCGCGCCGACGGAGCGCAGCCGCTCGCTGAGACCGCGAATGGCTTCGCCGCTCCATCCAAACGAACCGAATACCGCCGCGGGCTTGCCCTTGACGATATACGTGGATATGGAGGTCAGCACATCCCACACCGGCTTCACGGCGTCCCGGTTAATGGTGGGCGATCCGACGGCAAACGCATCCGCCGCGTGAATCTTTGCCGCGCATGCGGCGGGGTCAGCCTGCGATACATCCTCCGCCTCTGCCTCAAAACCGGCTTCCTTCACCACGGAAACGATGCGTTCGGCCAGTCTGCGCGTATACCCGTAGCACGACACAAAGCCGATATAGACCTTTTTAGGCTGGTTGGCCTTGAGGATATCGGATGCCCACGTTTCGCAGCGCTGTACGGCCTCCCAAGGCGCGCTGCGCAGCACAGGGCCGTGCGCGGGCGCAATAACGCGGGTGTCGAGGCCGCGTATCTTATCCACTGCCTGAAGCATGTATTCCTTGAAAGGCGACATAATCGCGTCGAAATAGTACTTCTGGTATTCAGCAATCTCCTCATCCAGCCGCGTCATGTCATCAAAAACGTTGGCAGCTGAAAAATGGAAACCAAATGCGTCGCCGGAAAACAGCACGGCTTCCTCCGGAACATAGGTGAAGATGGTATCGGGCCAATGGAGGTACGGAGCGGAAATGAAGCGAAGCGTCCGGCCTCCCAGACTCACCTCGTCGCCGTCGCCCACGGCGCGGCATTCGAAATCGCGGTTGGTGATGGTGCGCAGCATGACGCTGGCGGGTTTGGAGCATAACACGACGGCATCAGGCGCAAGTTGAAGCAGCGTTGACAGCGCACCCGAATGATCCGGCTCGGTATGATTGCAGACAATATAGCGCAGAGAAGCCGGATCGCAAACGTCCCTGATGTTTCGGATGAGCGAATCCGCAAACCCGTCCCGCACGGTGTCCACCAGAGCGGTCCCCTCCGCGCCCCGCACGAGGTAGCTGTTGTACGACGTGCCGTCCGGAGTATGCATCAATACGTCAAAAATGCGCAGGTCGGGGTGTTGTGCCCCGACCCAATAAATGTCCTTTGTAATTTCTACAGCCGACATGGCGCCCTCCGCGCGTCAGATCTCCTCAAACATGTCCTTTCCCGCACCGCAGACTGGACAAACCCAATCTTCAGGCAGGTCGCCAAACGCGGTGCCCGGCGCTACACCATTATCCGGATCACCGACTTCGGGGTCGTAGACATAGCCGCATACCGAGCATTCATACTGTGCCATAAACAATCCCTCACATTCTTTATTATTTATCCTGGAAAAACTCGTTCAGCTTGCCCACCAGCTCGTCAGCGTCGATGCCGTGCACTTCGCACGCTTCCTGAATGCTTTCTCCGGAGGACGCAGGGCAGCCGATGCAATGCATACCCGCATCGAGGAGTATGCCCGCGCATTCCGCATCCATCATCAGCAACTCGGCGATCGTCATGTCTTTCGTAATTTTTGCCATACAAAATACCCCTTCTTATTGGTTGGCGGTCAGGTGATGCGAATCATCCTGTTTCCGCATTTGGAACACTTGATGGACACCTTGCCCTTGCCGCGCGGCACACGCAGCTTTTGCCGGCACTGCGGACAACGAAATACCTTGTAATACTTTCGCTGCTTCGCACTTGTCTTTGTTTTATAATACCACGTTTTTACCCGATTAACCAGATTCAGAAACGCAAGATTTTCCTTCCGGCGCTTTTCAATGTTTCGGGAAAACATACGCCACATCGCAAACACCAGCAGCGCCGTGGTAATGGTCCAGATATAAGCCCATGGTATGATGCTTAAAAATGCCGCCAGTATCACCACCAACAGCGACAGCTGATCCGGGCCGTTTCTCCCTATAAACCACCTGCGAAACATAACTCCTCTTCCTTTTGGCCTGCTCCCACGCTTACACGCCGTATGTGACGATAAGCTCCGGTCTCCTGACCTCTTTCATATATTCAACAAAGTCCCTTCCGCAGTCCACACCGTCCGGCAGCATAATGCCGCCCCGGCCAATGTCGCCCCGCATGTGCACGTCGCTGCCGCCTATCAGCATCACGTCGTGCGAGAAGGCAAAATCCAGCGCGCGCCGGTTGTGGCTGCGGTTGCGCGGCTGCGCGTTGACAAGCTCAATGCCGTCGAAACGCGAGGGATCATCCGGAGAAAGTCCAAAACGGTACGGGTGCGCCTGAAAAACCAGAAATCCGTGCTGATGCATCAGCGCATAAAGCTCCGGCGTAGTGAGCCGGTAAAACGGGCCCTGCTCGATGATAAATTGCTCGTCCAGTCCATAGACGAGGAACTCGTAAGGCGTATCTTCCGGCTGAACTTCTACGCCCAGAAACACCTGCAGCCCCACTTCGTTGCCGCGTTTTTTAGCGGCACGGTATCCGGCCAGAAATTTCTCGGCCTGCCACTCCCATGACAGTCCTGCGTACTCCTGCTTTTCAAACAGCCTGGAGTAGAAGTGATCGGTAATGAAAACCCCGCGGTAATCCGCGGCTTTCAACCCGTCCACCACGTCCACCGCACCCAAAATGCCGCACGGACTCGTTTCAGCCGTATGGCAGTGCACCTCGTATTGGAACAGCTTCATCCTTCGCTCCCTTGTATCATCATACTCGAATATTACGGCAAAAACGTGAACGCTCCGGTGTTTTCACAGTTTGTTTACAAAGAAACAGGATACACAATTCGAGTGGTTTTTTCAACATCGTGGCGCGAAATAGCGCGTATATCCGCCGGACTGTACAAATGATGGCCCATTTAGTAAAATGACGGTATTAACACCGGAGGGATGCCATGTACTATGTGATATTCAATCCCGCCGCGGGAGCCGGACGCTCGGCGAAGGCGCTGCAATTGGTGGAGCAGCGGTTGCGGGAAAAGGGCGCGGCGTATACCGTAGCGACGACGCAATATCCAAAGCACTCCGTAGAGCTTGCAAAGGCAGCGGTAGGAAAAGGATACACAGGGATAGTCTCTGTGGGCGGGGACGGAACCCTGCTCGAAATTGCACAGGTTCTCCGGGACACCGAAGAAACGCTGGGCGTAATCCCCGCAGGCACAGGCAACGACTTCCGGCGCGCAATCGGTGTGCCGCGCGATCCCGCGCAAGCGCTGGACATCATACTGCAGGGCCGGACGCGGAACGTAGACATCGGGCTTCTGCAGGATGGCAAGGTATTTCTCAACGTCGCGGGAACCGGCTTCGATGTGGACGTCATCAAGTACACCGAAAAGGTACGGCGCATTACCACCGGCGCGCTGGCATACTACCTTGGCATCGTCATGTCGCTGTTCTCGTATCGCGGCGTCAGCCTCACCATCACCGCCAACGGCGGGACTATCCGACGCAAGGCACTGCTGATCGCCATCGCCAACGGCCGCTGCTACGCGGGAGGACTGATGGTAGCGCCCGCCTCTGACGCATCGGACGGCTTGTTCAACGTGGTTATCATCGGCTGCATGCCTCGCTGGCGCATACTGTTCGAGCTTCCCAAGATGCAGCGAGGCGAACCCGAAAAGATACCGGGAACCGAAACCTTCCTCTGCAGCGAAGTCACCATCGACTCGGATAAAAAGCTTACATTCAACTTGGACGGCGAAACCTACGGGGAGACGCCGATGACTTTCCGTATCGGCAACGCCGCGTTGCGGGTGTTCTGCGGAAACACCGCGGAGTAGCGCACCACCCCTGCCTGTGATATAATGGCGGTACGCTCTTTCAGAGGTGCAAGGTGTATATCGAGAAAAAGAAAAAAAAGCGAAAAATACCCCGCAAAATACTGTTCTTTGGAGTCAGTGTGCTGCTCGTGCTGACGGTGCTGATAGTCGGCCTCGTGATGGTGCTTACCAAAGGCGCTGAAGTCAAGGATTCGCTCACTTTGATGCCGTTCGGCATTCACGATACTTATCTGTGCGTCAATAACACCATTGTGTATTCCGAAGGCGACCTGCTGACGTGCGTGAACGCTTCCATGGAACAAAAGTGGCAGCTCCGTATGTACACGTCGGGGCTCAATTACACAGCCAGCAACACCATCATCGTGGCCACCAGCGATACGGTGATTCAGGTGATCAGCAGCGAGGGTAAGCCGCTTTTTGTCAAACAGCTGGAGGACTGCACCATTCAGTCGGTGCGCGCGGGCGGCAGCCAGGTCGCGGTTTACGTGGAGCAGAAGGCAAGCGACACCACGCTCTACTATATCCTTGTATTTGATCTCAGCGGCAACGATATCTACAAGCTTCCCATGACGGGTTACAACGTGCTTGACTACGGCTTCGACGGAAACAACGAAGAGCTCTATGTTCTGGAGCTGGATGTGGACGGCGTAGCGCCCATATCCCGTATTTACACTTACCGGCCCAAAACACAGACCATGACGGGAATCAACGACCTTACCGATCAGCTGGTTGGCTGCGTGTATATTTTCGGCGACGATATTTACGCGATGGGTACTAGCTATCTCACTACGTTCAAATCGTTGAAGCAAAGTCAGAAGCGGCTTATTTACGGGTGGTGCCTGGAGGATTTGTATGACGGCGAGGATCCTGTCTTCGTATACGCCCAAAGCGCAGAGATGGGCAGTACGCTTTCCTCCGTGCGGCTCATCAGGACCTCCGGGGATGAACTGAAACTGAATCTGCCCTCCGGCGTGTTCTCTGTGCAGTATACCGGAGAAAAAATTTATTGTTTTGCATCGGATCGTATTTTCGTTTATACTGTTGAGGGAAAATATCTGAGAATGCACCCGCTGCCGTTTACCATCGACAGCGTGAGCAAGGCCATAGACGGCTATGCATTTGTGACAGTCGGAGAGTCCGTGTATCTGCTTCCGCTGCCATAACCGCAGGGAGGATCCATGAATCTGGTCAGCATCATGTTCATCATATTAATAGTGGTCATGCTGCTCGAAGGCATCTATCGGGGTTTTTTCCATTCTGCACTGAACCTGGGCGCGTTCTTTCTTTCGATCATCACCTCTTACCTGCTTTATCCCGTTGTGTCTGCCGCAGTGCGCGCCAGCGATTCACTCTTCCGCTTTTTCTTCTACTACACGGAGGGCTCCGAGCTGATCGCTTCTTTTGAGGATTCCAAGCTGATGGTAGCGGGAATGAGCAATTCCACGCTGACCCGCATTATCTCTGAATCCTCTGTCTCCGAGCCATTCTCTTCTCTGATTCGTCAAAACGTGCAGTCTCAGGCGTTTGCTTCACAGGGCTACGCAACCATCGGCGAGTACTACAACATGACCATCGTATGCGCAGTGCTCAACATACTGTCCTTCTTCGCCATATTCATTATCGCCCGAATCGTATTTCAGTTCATCCTGGGCGCGGTGGAATACACCGTGGAACTTCCGGAACTGAAGCAATACGACCGAACCATGGGAGGACTCTTCGGTCTGACACGCGGCATGCTTTTCTGCCTGCTGGCGGTGTCCGTCATCCCTGCGGTGCTGCTGTTTCTGCCGGTGCCCAAGGTCTGGGAATATTTCAGTTCCTCCTCCGTGGGCATGTTCTTCCTGAACAATAACTTCTTCCTGCATCTCATACGCGGCACTATCTGATGTTTCACGTGAAACAATTTGTACTATAATCAATCTGCCATAAAGAGCTTCCCATGCTGACAACGCACATCTGCCTTGATGGCCGATGCAAGCAATACAGCTGTACGAAAAAGTATTCGGCGCACATGTCGATACGATTATCGAGGACCCGGAGGATGGCACCATCGTTCATGCCGAAATACGCATCCATCGCCAGCCGCTCATGCCGAACGACACCGGCAGTATCCTCGATCCCTCTCCAGCCGGCGGATATCAGCTTTCCGTTCAGGTTGATAGCCGGGACGAACCGATGAAAGCATATTCTTTGCTGAAGAACGATGCGCGTATTATTTCCACTTTGCAGGCTACGCACTACAGTGACTGCGTGGTTCGGCTTGTTGATCAGTTTTCGGTACGCTGGGCACTCTGGCTCTAAACATTCTCAATCTTAAAAGCATCATGGTCAGCATGTCGTAAAGGACAAGTATCAGATTGCACAGTTGCTTTTTGTTTCACGTGAAACATTTTTAGACCTATTGTTTCACGTGAAACAAGTGCTCTTAAGACAAATAAAAAAGGAGCGGCTGTTCCGCTCCCCGATTCCAATCCTTACTTACACGACAGCAGGAAATCATACAGGCTTTGAAGCTGATCCGGGTTATAATACGAGAGCACGATTTTCCCCTTGCTCATGTCCCCCATGATCTGCACACGCGTTCCCAGCGCGCTCGTCAGCGCCCCTTGCGCCTCTTCGATTTCCGGTGCGGATTTCTTTTGCTTGCGCTGCACCGTCGCTTTTCCCGCAGCTTCGCTCGCAAGCGCCTCGGCTTCCCGAACGGACAGCCCCTGCGCAATGATCCTGTGCGCGAGCGCCAGCTTTTCGCTGTCGCTTTTCAGCACAACCAGGCAGCGCGCATGACCCTCCGAAAGCTCTCCCGTGATCACCAGTTCGCGCACTTCCCCAGGCAGCGAAAGCAGGCGCAGCGTATTTGCGATGGCGCTGCGTGATTTTCCGATTCTTCCCGAAAGCTCATCCTGGGTAAGCGCATGCTCTTCCATCAATAACCGCATTGCCTGCGCTTCTTCGATGGGGTTCAAATCCTCGCGCTGCAGGTTCTCTACAAGCGATACCTCCATGAGTTCCCGCTCGGAGAATTCCCGGACGACGATGGGCACGCTGGACAGCCCCGCGATGCGCGCGGCGCGATAGCGGCGCTCGCCCGCGATGATCGTGAATCGGTCCCCGTTGGGCTGAACAATGATGGGCTGCACGATGCCATAGGTGCGAATGGACTGCGCGAGCTCGTTAAGCTTTGCTTCATCAAAGTGTTTTCGCGGCTGCTCCAGATTGGTGTCTATTTCGTTGATATCGACCTCGAGAACCGCGTTCTTGTCGGCAGACGACTCCTCGCCTATCAGGGCCCCGAGGCCCCGGCCCAGGCGCTGCTGTTTCATTTCACATCGCCTCCGTTGCTTTCGATTACTTCGGCGGCAAGGTCGTTATAGCACTGGCTCCCCAGGCACGCCGCGTCGTATTTGATGACAGGCAATCCAAAGCTGGGCGCTTCGCCCAGGCGCACATTGCGCGGTATGATGGTGCGGTACACCTTGTTGCGGAAGTACTTTTTCACTTCTTCGACCACCTGTATGGACAAATTCGTGCGTCCGTCAAACATCGTCAGCACCACGCCTTCCACTTCCAGCGCGGGGTTGAGATTCGTCTTTACCAGCTTGATGGTGTTGATCAGCTGCGAAAGTCCTTCCAGCGCGAAATATTCGCACTGTATGGGCACGAGTATCTTGTCCGCCGCAGTGAGCGCGTTGATGGTGATAAGCCCCAGCGAAGGCGGGCAGTCCATAAAAATGAAATCGTATTCCGTCCTCACTGCTTTCAGCGCGTTCTTCAGAATCTGCTCGCGCGCGATACGGGAAACCATCTCAACTTCCGCACCCACGAGATCGATGTTGGCGGGTATGATATCGAGCGTTTCGATCATCGTCTTCTGCACTGCTTTTCGCGGATCAAGTCCGCCTATCATCACGTCGTATATGGAAGATTTGAGCGTACGCTTGTCAATACCCAGACCGCTTGTGGAATTGCCCTGTGGATCGACGTCGATCAGCAGCACTTTTTTGCCCTTATCCGCGATGCACGCGCTCAGGTTGACCGCTGTGGTGGTCTTTCCCACGCCGCCTTTCTGATTCGCGATGGCGATAATTTTGGACATGGATTTCCTCCCTGCTTATATTCAATTTCATTATAAAGCATCACCGCGTGTTTTGGGAAGATTGAAAAGCGCAGGCACTGGAAAAAATGCGTTTTATTGTTCACAAAGAATTAATCGCCTTTTGCTTGAATGTGCCGATCACCCCGTGCTATAGTAGAAAAAAAGTCGGACGGCTGTCCGACTTAACGGGGAGCGGCGTCTTGGCAAAGCAGCTTACGAGTCAATTTGAGAACAACCGGCAGATGATACTGGACGCCACATCGCGCCTGTTTTGCGAGAAGGGCGTGGATGCCACCAGTTTTTCGGATATTTCTCACGCCGTCAAGCTGTCCAAGGGTACGATTTACTACTACTACCCTTCGAAGGATCATCTGATATTTGACGCCGCGGAGTATCATTTGAATCGGATAACGGACGGTATCTTTGCCTGGCTGGGTGCCGTGGCGGAGGACATGCCGCTGGAAGATACGCTGCTTGCCCTGCTGACAGCGGTATTTCAGGACGAGGATGCCTGCCGTCTCCATATCTGCCTCGTCAATTATTCCATCATGGGCAACGACGCCATTAAAAATATCATGCGCGAAAGAATTGATCGGTGGCACACGATGGCAGAAGTGGGGCTCTCCAAAACCGGTTACGCGAAGCCGCTGACCGACGCGGTCTTCACCGCTATCGACAGCATCATATTGCACCGGGCGCTGGGAATACTGGATATTAATGAGAAGCAAATCGGCGAACATATCGCCAGACATGTGTGGAAATAGCATGGCATTAAGGAGGACATCATGAGCAATAAAATTTTGGTGGTGGGCGACTCGCTCTGCAAAGGCGTAGTGCTCGACGAGGAGAAGAAGAAATATACGCTGCTCAAGGACAGCTTCATGAATCTGCTTTCGGGGCATCTCGACGCGCAGCTCATCAACGTTTCGCACTTTGGCGCAACGGTAGAACAGGGGCAGAAACAGCTGGAGGCCAAGTTCGAAAAATACGATCCCGATATCGTAGTCATCGAGTTCGGCGGAAATGACTGCGACTTTGCGTGGGACGAAATCGCAATCAACCCTTCCTTCGATCACATCCCGCACACGCCGCTGGACGAATTCGAAAAGCGCATCGACGCAATGATCGCCTTCGTGCGCGAAAACGGCAAAAAGCCGGTGCTCACCACGCTTCCCCCGCTGTACGCGGACAGTTATTTCAAATGGTTCACCAACTGCGATCAGGATAAGGGTTTCCGTATACTGAAGTGGCTGAAGGATGTGTGGCATATCTACTGGTGGCAGGAGCGCTATTCCAACTGCCTGCAGTACCTGTCCCGCAAACGGAATGTCGACTGCATTGACGTGCGCCGTGAGTTTCTCAAGGAAAAGGACTTTGAGCGCTACATCTGCTCGGACGGCATCCATCCCAATTCGGACGGCCACCGTCTGATATTCGAAGCCGTGCTCTCCTTTGTCCGCGAGCACGCGGCCTATCTGCTTCCGCCCTCGGAGACAGCGCCCGCCATCGCGTGATTAATACGGTAAGACCTGTTCATAAATGCCGAACATCAAAAAACCGATCCGGGAATCCCGGATCGGTTTTGCGTCTGTCAGGATTACGGAACCTGTATATGGACCAGTGCGTTGGCCGCAACACCAAACGATATATCGTACCATATGACGTCCTTGCCATTGGCGCTGCTGAGCGTCACGGTGGTCGTCGGCGACGAAAGCCTGCCCGTCGACCCATCCGAGAAGTAATAGATATAGACGGCGCCATTCAGCGTATATACGACGTATCCCTCTCCCACCTCGTAATTGAGAACGTCCGTGGCGAGCTTGACGGGAGCGCCGTAGGTATCGCCGCTCTTCTTGCACAGCATCAGATTGGTGCCCGGCCCACCCGTGCCGTCCATGTATACGATGTTGCCGCCAGAGATTTTTGGGTTATAAGCGAAGGTGCCCGGCGTGAAGCGGATGGCCTGGGTATCGCCGCCCTCCACCAGGGGAATGACGCAAATCTCGGCATCGGTGCTGGCCGACGATCCCTGCTGCGAGGTTGTCAGATTCTCTCCCTGCGGCTCCACAAAAACGATAGCGTCCCCGCTTGCATACGCAGCGCTGGTAGAGAAATAGGTATTGACGAACACCTCGATCTCAACGCACTCTTTATTGACGAGGTCGTATACATACAGCCTGTCCTTGCCAAAGCTGTTCGTCCCCTTGCTGACCTGCTGCAGCCATATTGCGTAATTTCCCGAAAGAGAAACCTTGGGCATGCCAAACAGGTATTCACGAAGCACGAAGGCCTCTCCGGTGGCGCGATCCACGGCGCATACCGATCCGCCGTTTTCCGACTTGCAGTCCAGATAGACGATGTAATTCGCGTTGAGCTTGGGCTCAAACAGCGCGCTGTTCTTCTTTTCAATGCCGCCCACTTCAGCAGCGGTCGCACTGGTCATGTTATAAATCACAAGCCGGTCCAGCGTGGGGGAATCGCTCATCTTGTCGCCGGAGGCGAATATGATCTCGTCGCCGGATACGTACGCGTCGTATATTACCTTATACCCGATACCCTCAAGCTCCTCTTCGCCTTCCGACATGTCCTCTCTCGCAATGGGCGTTGCCACAGGCGTATTGGTTGCACTGGGGGTCGATTGAGCACCCTGTTGCCCGTCTTTTCCGCCCGGCAGTATGACAAGCACGAGTATGAGCACCACCGCTACAACCGCGAGGCCAATGCCTCCGAAGAGCAGTATCGGTCTCCAGTTGATATTCAGCCGGGAGAGGCCGCCTCTTCCCCTGCCTCTGCTGCTCCTGCGTCGGCTTCCTACGCTCTTTCTTCTGCGATATTTGTTCAGCTTTGTTAACACGTTGTACTCCTTCCGGCGATATCGCACGTTTATACTATCCTAAAAAAGGCGCTTTTTCAACTCAGATGCTGCGCGTACGTCCAAAGCCCATATACACAGTTTCCTTGAAAAAGTTCAGCGCCTCCGCGTTAAACTTGTCAGGCTTCTCTTCATGTACGAAATGGCCGCAGTTACGAATGCGGGTATGGCGCGCACCGGGAATTGCCACCGCATACGCGCGCACCGCGTTATCGGGATGCATCTTATCAGACATGCCCGATATCACCAGCGTGGGCTGCTGTATGACCCGCAGCAAGGAGCGTACGTATTCGTCGTCAAAATGCATCAGCGACATTACCAGCGCCTCCCGCACATCCGCGCTGCGATATGGCTGTGCGTATCCCGCGGCGACTTCGTCCGTCAGCTTTGTCGCGTCAAAATACATGCCATGCAGCAGGCTTTTGATGGTGCTGTCGCTGACGATCAGCGGAAACAGCTTTCTCCCGGCCCAAGATACCAGTGCGCGCATCGCAAACGGGTAGTGCTCGTTGGGACCGCCCGGAGAGGCCAGCACCAGACGCAACACACGCGCCGGCTGTTCCGCAGCGATACACAGCGCGGAAAGGCACCCCGTTGAAAACGCGATAATATGTACCTGCGGTATCTCCAGCTCGTCCAGCAGCGCACTCAGCACAAGCGCCTGTTCTTCCACGGTATAATAGATGTTAGGGTGTCCGCTGTAACCAAAGCCGGCCAAATCCGGCGCGATCACCCGAAACCCGTTTTTCGCAAAGTAAGAGATGGTGTGTCGCCATGTATACAGCGACTGCCCGATGCCATGCACCAAAAGAAGCGGAATGCCGTCTCCTTCGTCCACGTAATGAATTCGCGTGTCGAACAGGATACTCTCTGTACCCGCTTCCATATCGCCCGCAATTTCAAATGAAATATCCGCAAACGCCCCGATGTTCTCGCTGTTCTCGAAGGGCTTTCGCGTTCTCAGCATATTCACGCTGCCCAATACCCCAGGCTTTCCTTTTATTTGGCGCGGTTGTGGCTGATACCAATATACTACTACCTGTCCCTGTTGACAAGTCTTGCGTTCACTTAAATGAAATAATTGTAATGTTAAAGTAACATATTTGCTTTCATCCCGCGAAGCCTGTCCAACAGCGCTCCGCGCTGGTTCAGCGCTGGATGAAGAACGCACTCCGCATGAAGCGTCTCCAGCACGCGGCCAACCTGCTTTGACGGCGGAATATCCAGCGCCTGCATCACATCCTCGCCGGTGATGGCCAGGTCCGATACGCGCCACGGCACGCCGTCGGCCTCCATGCGATAAAGCTCTGCCCGCCACCGGTCTGCCGACGGCGCTTCGGTACCGTACCCCGACCCCGCGATATCCGCCCGTCGCAGCGCGATGAGCTGTTCGAAGGCTTCCCTTCCCAGCCGGACGGCGCGTTTGCGCAGGGTCGATCGCTTTGCTCGCCCTTCAAGATCGAACATGTGCCACCGTACAAGCCGCGTCACGGCGTCCCGCGTGGCGTTATCGAAGCGCAGCGCGGAAAGCGCCTCGCGCGCCAGTGTCTCGCCCAGAACCTCATGGCCATACATGTTGCCGTTCTGTGCCAAAACACGCGGTTTGCCGATGTCATGCAGCAGCGCGGCCAGCCGCAGCGTCAGCTCCGGCGGCGCGGCGGCGCATGCGTAAAGGTTATGCCACAGCACGTCGTGCCGGTGATACTGCGCCTTCTGCGCGACACCCTCTCCTTCGCACAGCGCCGGCACCACATACCGCAGCGCCCCCGCCTCGTGCAGCAGCGAAAGGCCGCGCAGCGGCGCGTCCGCGCCCGCCAGCTGCGGGTATTTGGTATCAGAGAGCAGAATCTTAACCAGTTCGTCGCGCTTGCGCTCCGCCGAGATGTCGGTCAGCAGCGGTGCGCGCCTTTTCGCGCAGTCCATCAGCTCCGGCGATACGGAAAAGCCCAGTTCCGCCGCGAAGCGCGCCATGCGCATGATGCGCAGTCCGTCGTCCCGCAGCGTAATGTCGGGATCCTCTGCCGCGGCGCGCAGCACGCGCGCCCGGATATCCGCGATACCGCTGCCCGTAGGATCGGCATATCGTTCCGCCGCGGTATCCAGATACATCGCGTTGGCGGTAAAGTCCCGCCTGCGCGCATCCTTCTCCATATCGTCGGTAAAGGCCACGCGGGAGGGCCTGTGCTGACCGGTTTCGGGATATACATCGCTGCGGAATGTGGTGTGCTCGAAAGCCAGCGTCCGCCCGTCCCGGTGAATGTGCAGTTCCACCGTGCCCAGCTCCGCCGCCTTGGGGATCACGGAAAACCCTGCCGCGCGCGCGATTTCCGTGGCTTCGTCGGGTGTCGCGGCAGAGCATATATCCACGTCGCCGCCCGATATCCCGATAAGCGAGTTGCGCACGAAGCCGCCCACGAGGTACAGCGCATACCCTCGCGCCGCAAACAGCGCGCTCAGTTCGGGTATCCCCTCCGGCAGTTTCATTCCAGCAGCGCCGCGCGGAACACACGCTCCGCGGGGCCGGTCATCAGCACGCGTCCGTCCTCCAGATATTCTACGATCAGCCTTCCGGTCTTCAGATGTACATTCGCTTTGCGGTTAATGATGCCCTTGCGCGCCAGCGCCACCACGCTCGCGCACGAGCCGGTGCCGCATGCGTACGTTAGCGCCGCACCGCGCTCCCAGGTAAGCACGCGGATATTGTCTCGGTCCTCCACCTGCACAAAGTTGACATTGGTCTTGCGCGGGTAGAGCGCGTGGCGTTCCACGGCAGGCCCGAGCAACAGCGCCTCCTGCTCGTCGATGGCATCCACCAATACGATAGTATGCGGTACGCCCATCAGCAGTGAGGTTGCTGTCAGCTTTCGTCCGGCGGCTTCGATTTCAACCTCCGCCGCCTCTCCTTTGCCCGACATGGGTATGCTGGCCCTGTCAAACGCGGGCATGCCCATATCGACACACACGTCCGTCACCATGCCGTTCTGTATTATCAACCTGGGGCGCATCACGCCCGCCAGCGTCTCCACGGTCATCTCTTGCTTCTTGACCAGGCCGCGCTCGTATACGTACTTCGCGAAGCAGCGGATCCCGTTGCCGCACATCTCCGCTTCGCTGCCGTCCGCGTTGATAATGCGCATGCGAATATCGGCGGTGTCCGAATGCGCCGCCAGCAATATGCCATCCGCACCCACCGACAGCCGCCTTTCGCACAGCCGTACCGCCAGCGCGTTCCAGTCCCGCAATACGCCGTCATCCTCAAAAAGTATGAAGTCGTTGCCGAGTCCGTGCACCTTTTCAAATTCCATACGCATCCTCCCGCGCTTCGTTGCCCCTATTATACCCGCCGCGCGCCTCCGCTTCAACCTTTGCCTGAAAATCGGCATTCTTCATAACCGCCGCAAGTTATGGTATGATGTCAGCAGAAAAAGGGTGAAGGCATGGAAGTAACCTTCCGGCGCGTCGCTTCGTCGGATATCTTCGATATCGCCCTGCTTGCAAACGACGAAGGGGTTGCACGGATGACCGCGATCCTTCCTTATCCATATACGGATGAAATCTGCGGCAGCACTTCGTCCGGATGGGCACCGTACACGATCTGCTGTGTTTCGGACTGCTGAAAGAAGAATACCGGGGAGGAAATATTGATGCGAATCGTTGAAATCATCGCGAAGAAGCGCGACGGAGACAAGCTGTCCCGTGAGGAAATCATATTTTTTATCGAAGGATATGTGGCGGGCGAGATACCGGATTATCAGGCATCCGCGCTGCTGATGGCCGCCTTTATTCGCGGTCTGGACGATGAAGAGACCGCCTGGCTTACCGATGCGATGGCCCGCTCCGGCGATATGGCGGATCTTTCCGCGCTGGGCACGGTGGCAGACAAGCACTCCACCGGCGGCGTGGCGGACACCACAACGCTGCTGGTCGTGCCGCTGGTGGCGGCGTGCGGTCTGCGCGTCGCCAAGATGTCGGGACGCGGCCTGGGACACACCGGCGGCACGCTGGATAAGCTGGAGTCCATTCCCGGCATGAGCACCGCGCTGACATTGGAAGCGTTCATGGCACAAATCGGGAGGGTAGGCGCCGCGGTGATGGGGCAGACGCTGCAGCTTTGCCCTGCGGACAAGCTGCTGTATGCGCTGCGCGACGTGACGGCCACGGTGGAGAGCATCCCGCTGATCGCGAGCAGCATCATGAGCAAAAAGCTGGCTTCCGGCGCAAACCTCATCATGCTGGATGTCAAGACGGGCAGCGGCGCTTTTATGACCGACCCCGCAGACGCACGCGCGCTGGCGGAAGCCATGGTGCGCATCGGTCAGCTCTCGGGCAGAAAAACCGCCGCTCTGATCAGTGACATGAGCCAGCCTCTGGGCAACGCCGTCGGAAATTCGCTCGAGGTAACGGAAGCCATCGAAATACTGCAGGGCCGGTACGAAGGCGATCTGCTCACCGTGGCGATGGCGCTGGGGTCACGCATGCTGCGGCTGGCGGGCATCGCGCGCGCGCAGGACGAAGCACTGGCGCTGCTGGAGAACGCGCTGAAATCGGGGCGTGCGCTAAAAAAGCTCGCTGAAATCATCGCAGCGCAGGGCGGAGATGCGCGCGTCACGGAGGATGTCTCCCGAATGCCGAGGGCGCGGCTCGTCTCTGCCGTAACGGCTCCGCGCGATGGCCTCGTGTCCGCCTTCGACTGCCGCGGTCTGGGGCTTGCCGCGGGCACCTTGGGTGCGGGTCGGCAGAAGAAAGAGGATGTCATCGATCTCTCGGTGGGCTTCGTTTTGAAAAAACGCATCGGCGATGCCGTTCGGACAGGCGAAGCGCTGTATGAACTCCACGCGAACGACGCGGAAAAACTGCGGGAGGCCGAGGCGGCGCTTTTGCAGTGTGTCCGCATTTCTGAAAGCGCGCAGAAGCCACCGCTCCTTTATGGGGATGTGAACTGAAATTTTACGAGGTATTTAACCGTACAAAGAGCATAAAAGAGGATGAAAGCGCAAATCGGTTCATTAAACCGTAATAGTTCTGTAATAATCTAAACAGATTCGTATTTTTCGCCTCTGGCGCGCTCTAGCGCAAATTGCCTTAAAACCCTTGCGCCATTATACTGAATATAATATGGACACAAGGGGTTTATGATGCGGAGAAGGCGGTTGCTGCTGTGGGTGATGGTGGTTGTAACTTTGTTTGCGTTTATCCCCACCGCACTGGCGGCAGAGCGCTATGAAATTCTCATGATAGGTGACCGGGACGAATATGTGACGGCACTTCAGAAACGGCTTATTGCAATCGGACTGATGGAAGGAAAACCCACCGGTTATTTTGGTACGGTAACACAACAGGCGGTGATTGACTATCAGTCGCAGCATGGACTGATTGTGGACGGCAAGGCAGGCCCTCAGACGCTCTCTTCGCTGATGGGATCCGGTTTTGATCTGCCGTACGATCGCTCCGTCAGCGGCGACAAGGATACCGGCGCGTATTACCCCGGCGACAAAGGCAGCGCCATATCCGCGCTGCAGGAATCGCTGAAAGTGCTGGAATACTACGACTATCCCACCATCACAGGGTATTATGGACCGGTCACACAGCAGGCAGTGACGCGTTTCCAGCGCACCAACGGGTTGACGATAGATGGCATCGCCGGGCCTGAGACGCTGGAATTGCTGGCGTCGGGCAATGCGAAATTTTACTGCATCTACCCCGGTGACAGCGGCTCGGACGTGGAAGCGCTGCAGGCCCGGCTAAAAGAGCTGGGATATTATCAATACGAAAGTGTTACGGGGTATTTCGGCTCAGTTACGGAGCACGCGGTGATGGAATTTCAGGCGCAATGCGGCCTTACGGTAGACGCCAAGGCGGGCAAAAATACGCGCGCACTGCTCTATTCCGGAAACGCGCCTGTATGGGACGGCGTCGATCGCGTTGCGGGCGGCAGCCAAAACACATCCCCACCCTCTTCTGTCGATAAAATGATCGATTTTGCCATCAGTCAGATGGACAAGAAATATGTGTATTCTACCGAAGGCCCGTCTTCGTTCGACTGCTCCGGCTTTGTATATTATGTTCTCAAGTACATGGGCGTGTCCACCGCACGCTACAGCGCCAGCGGCTTTTCCTCGGTGGAAAGCTGGGTCAAAATATCGTCTCAGCCGTCCTTAAAGCCCGGCGATTTGCTCTTCTTCAAGTCCGACTCCAGCAGCCGTATCAGCCATGTGGGAATATACCTTGGCAGCGGCCAATTCATTCACGCGAGCGCCAGCAGCGGCCGTGTTCTCGTAAGCACCATGTCGGATTATTACAGCCGTAACTTCGTTCTCGCAAGGCGCGTTTTTTAACTGTTATTAAAGCTTCCTGCAGTATCACCGGGTGTGGATGTTATTACCTTCCATCTTTTTTATTGAGTGGTTATTGAGAGAGACACGCAAATATGATAGAATACAGGAACGAAGTCACAGGATATCCTCCAATGGTGGACAAGCTGTGGAAAAGCCGGTGAGTTTCCGTCGGATTTTGCGGGTACACGCTGTGTATAGTCGGATTTAATTGCCATGGTGGTATAATCATAGGGGTGGGGCGTTGGATAATTTTTTAATGGTTTGGGAAAAAGCGCTGGAGGCATTAAAGCAGGAGCTTTCCAGTGTGCGCTATGATACGTGGATCAAAACGCTGCTCCCCGTGAAGAAAACCGATTCGGTGTTCTATTTTCAGACGCTGAATCCGGTGCATAAGGAGCTTGTGGAAAAGAGCTACCGCGCCGTGATACTCAGCGCATTAGATTCCGCCACGGCTTCGCTCGGCATCGACGCGCAGGAGTGCAGCGCGGTATTTCTGGACAGCACCGAGGCTGCACGCTTAAAGCAGCAGCCGGAGATGGAAAGCGTCTCTTCCTCGCGCTCTACGCTGAACCCAACGTACACATTTGAAAATTTTGTGGTCGGCAGCTCCAACGAGTTTGCGCACGCCGCCGCCGTCGCGGTCGCGGAAAACCCGGGGAAAACGTATAATCCGCTGTTCATCTATGGCAAAACGGGGCTGGGTAAAACGCATCTGATGCAAGCTATCGCCAACCGCATCGAAAGCAACAGGCCCAACTACACGGTGATGTTTGTCAAAAGCGAGCCCTTTTTAAACGATCTCATCACCGCCATCCGAACCTCCAAAACAGAGGAATTTCGCCGCCGGTACCGCAAAGCCGATGTGCTGCTCATCGACGACATTCAGTTTATCGCGGGCAAGGAGAGTACACAGGAGGAATTCTTCCATACCTTCAACGATCTGCACGAGAACAACAAACAGATCATACTCTCGTCCGATAAGCCACCCAAAGAAATCGCCAAGCTGGAGGAGCGCCTGCAGTCCCGCTTCGAGGGCGGTCTCATTGCGGACGTTCAGCCTCCGAACTATGAAACTAAGCTCGCCATACTGATGAAAAAAGCGCGGGACATCGCGACGCGGGACGGGTTGAAATGCGAAATCGGCCAGGATATTCTCGACCTCATCGCCAGCAAGGTATCCTCCAATATCCGCTCTCTGGAGGGCGCGCTCAACAAGATTATCGCTTACACCGTACTCAACGGACGTTCCCCGAACCTTGTGGAAGCTGAAATCGCGATACGGGATTTTCTGACGGCCTCCAGCAACAAAAAGGTTACCTCTCGCCAGATACTGCAAACGGTATGCGAATACTACGAGCTGTCTGAAGACGAAATTTCAAGCAACAAAAAGAATCAGAATGTGGCGTACCCGCGCCAGATTGCCATGTATCTGACGCGCAAGCTGATGGATATGTCCTATAAATCCATTGCGGAAATATACGGAAAAAGCGATCATACAACCGTCAAGCACGCTTACGAGAAAATAGAGCGTGAGCTCAGCACCAGCATGGAGACGCGCACGCTGGTGGATGACTTTATTACAAAGCTGCGGGAATAGGTGGACAAGCCGGGGATAGCGTTCTTTCTCCGCATGCCGGTACAGAAACGTTACCCCCACTGCATTCACTGCCCTTGCACGGGACATGCCCGTTTTCCCGATATCCAGTGCACGCGAAAATTCGCGCGGTTTCGGGCAAAAACACGGTTTTCCACGTTATCAACATCCCCTACTTCTACTGCTGCTATTTAACTGACCAGTGATACAAGGTGAGGGGGGAAGGAGCATTTCATGAAGATTATCTGCGAAAAGAGCTTGTTACAGCATGCCGTCGCCATGACGTCCCGTGCCGCAAACGCCCGCTCACCCATCGCCGCGCTGGAGGGCATACACCTTCGTGCGGAAAATGAAACCGTGACGCTGTACGGCAGCGACGGTACGCTGTCTATCCGCTGCACGCTGGAAGCCGCAGTGCCGGAACCGGGTGAAACCGTATTGCCCGCAAGGCTGCTGAGCGAAATCCTGAACAAGTTTGACGAATGCGAGATCCGGCTGGAAACGGACGATAACAATCTCGTCATGGTATGCGGACCATCACGCACCACGCTGTGCATGATGGATCCGGAAAGCTATCCTCGCTTCCCGGAGTACGCAAAACAGGGCGGGGTTGCACTCTATTCGGGCAAGCTGGTGTCCATGATCGATCAGACGGTGTTTGCTACCGCTGTCAGCGAGGATAAGCCGATTCTGACCGGCATTATGATGGAACTGGGCGAAGCGACGCTTCGGATGGTAGCGCTGGACGGTTATCGGCTTGCTATTCGGGAAGAAATCGTACAGTCGGGAATGCAGGGCGCCGAAGTAGTGGTCCCCGCGCGCTCGATGCGTGAAATTGCCAGCATATTGCCGGACGACGAGTCTACCGTGCGACTCTACGCGGCAGACCATCTTTTGGCCGTTTCCACCGATACCGTTGAGGTGACAACGCGTGTGCTGCAGGGCGACTATGTGAAATACCGCAACATTCTGCCCGCGGAGCACGCAACGCGCGTTGTGGCAGACAGGACGAGCCTGTACAGCAGTCTGGAACGCGCGAGTATACTTGCGCGGCAGTCGAAAACAAACCTGGTGAATCTGATGATAGACGGCGACGTGATGACGGTAACCTCCGATTCAGAGGTCGGGCGCGCCCGCGAGGAAGTGGGTATACAGCTTACCGGTAAAAATCTTTCCATCGCGTTCAATGCGCGCTATTTACTGGATGTATTGAAGGAAGTGCGTGATGATGCGCTGATTTTCGATTTCAACACGAGTATCAGCCCTTGCGTCATTCGTCCGTTGCAGGGAGATAGCTTCTACTATCTGGTGCTGCCTGTTAAGACGAACGGGGCTGCTTAGACTTTCGCGGGAGCTTCGCCTCGAAGCGCTCAATCCATTGCTTGGCGTGTTCTTCGACGGCGGGCGCATATTTCAGAGACAGCACGAACAGCGCGATGGCAACCGCCGCGATGATTCCCCAACCCCAGTACGGAATGCTCACGAGTCCAGACCCCATCAGCGCGGAAAAGAGCAGACCCCACGGGCGCGTCAGTATCATCATCAGCATGAATTGCGGAAGCCGCATGGCAGAAAGCCCCGCAACGAGGCACAATATATCATCCGGAAAAAACGGCAGAAGAAACATCATGAAGAGCACGACGCGCTGACGCGACGATACGCTCTTCATGTATTTTTCTACGACGGTTTTGCCCACGATGCGCTCTACCAGGGGACGCCCCGCGGCTTTGCCCAGCAGAAATGCCGCGACGGAACCGAGAAAAATGGCGCCAAGGGAAAGCAGAAAGCCGTAAAAGAAGCCGAACATCATGCCGCCCGCAATGGTGGTGACGCTGCCCGGTATGGGCGAAAGCAGCACCTGAATGAACTGCAGCGCAAAGAACGCCAGCGGTGCCCAAGCACCGAAGGAGTGTACCCAATTCCGGACGCTCTCACGGGATTCAAAAAAATTGAACCAGCCCCGATTCATTCCTACGTAGTATACCGCAACACATGCGGCAACGACGGCTGCCAGCACCCCTATCCAAATCCATTGCTGCTTTGTAAGCCTGACGGCTTTTAATTTTTCCTTGATGTTCATTGAAAATAGTTTACGCCACTTTCGAATATTTGTTGATTTTTGCTGCCCGGCACATTGCGCAGCGCGCCCAAAACAAATCGCTCGGAATGCGCCATCTTCCCGAAAACGCGTCCGTCGGGAGACAGCAGACCCTCCACCGCAAGCAGCGAACCATTGGGATTGCCGTCGCCCATCGTAGGCCTGCCGGCTTCGTCCGTGTACTGTGTGGCCACCTGACCCGCCGCAAACAGCGCGCGGGCTTCGGCTTCTGTTGCGGCAAAGCGTCCTTCGCCGTGCGATATTGCCACGGTATGGATGTCTCCCGGTTTTACAAAGGAGAGCCACGGCGATGCGTTGCTGGCGACGCGTGTGCGCACCAGACGCGATACGTGCCGCCCGATGCGGTTGAACGTCAGCGTGGGGCTGTCCTCGCGCATGTCGCGGATTTCGCCGTATGGCACGAGGCCCAGCTTAATGAGCGCCTGAAAGCCGTTGCAGATTCCGAGTATCAGCCCGTCCCTCGCCAGCAGGGAGTGGATGGCTTCCGTGACCCGCGGCTCGCGCAGCAGCGCCGCGATAAACTTGCCGCTGCCGTCCGGCTCGTCGCCGCCCGAAAAACCGCCGGGTATCATCATTATCTGACTGTTCGCAATGGCGCGCGCCAGCTGTGCGGTGCTTTCCTCAATATCGCCCGCGGAGAGATTGCGAACGATCAGCGTCTGCGCTTCCGCGCCCGCGCGCTCAAAGGCGTGCGCGCTGTCGTACTCGCAGTTGGTGCCGGGAAACACCGGAATAATGACGCGCGGAGAAGCCGTTTTGTTCCGGCAAACGGTGATGTTCTTTGCCCAGAAAAGCGCGTCGGGAGCTTCGCCTTCCGCTTCCGCGCGCACCGGATATACCTTCGCCAGCGGCGATTCGAACGCATCGCGCAGGGAAGCCAGCAGTACGGCCTCGTCACCCAGCGCCACGGCATTGCCTCCCGTGTGTCCGATGAGCTCGAATTCCAGCCCCTCGCCTTCCAGTACGATGTCGCCGTAGGACTTATCGGAAAGGTCTTCGATTTCACCCTTCAGGCGCGCACCGATGCCGTTGCCCAGCGCCATCTTCGCCACCGCCGCCAGCACGCCGCCGCGCTCCACCGCGTACGCGCTGAAAACCTTGCCCTCGCGTATCGCGTCGTATATCTTTGCGTATACCGCTTTGACGCTTTCAAAATCCGGCATGCCGCTGGCATCCCTCCGGATGCGCGCACGATAGATTTCGTTGTCCGGCTTTTTGAACTCCGGTGAAATCAGCTGTCCGGAGCGCTCGCAGGCGAGCGCAAACGAAACCAGCGTAGGAGGCACATGAAGGTCTTCAAAACTGCCCGACATGGAATCCTTGCCGCCAATGGCGGGCGTACCCAGGGATCGCTGCGCCCACCACGCGCCCAGCAGCGCGGAAAGCGGCTTGCCCCAGCTTTCCGGCGTGCGCATGCGCTCAAAATATTCCTGCAGCGTCAGCCACGCGCGGCGCGTATCGCCGCCCGAAGCCGCGAGCTTTGCTAGGGAGAGCACCACGGAGTATACCGCGCCGAGAAACGGGTTTTTCTCCATCAGATACGGATCGAAGCCGTAGGAGAACAGCGTCGCGGTGGTGCAGAAGCCATCCGTGGGGATCAGCGCCGCCATGGCCTGCAGCGGCGTCAGCTGCGTCTCTCCGCCCAGCGGCATGTGTACCGTGGCCGCGCCGATGGTGGAGTCGAACATTTCGATGAGCCCCTTTTTGGAGCTGATGTTGATGTCGGAAAGCAGTGCGCGCAGGCGTTCCGAAAGCCCTCCGGTAAACGGCTCTTCGAAAAGCCCATCACGTTGCAGCCCTGAAACCTGCGCCTGTGCTGTTGCGGTGGCGCCGTTGGTGTTAAGAAACGCGCGCGCGATGTTCACGATCGGTTTCCCGCGCCAGAGAAGCTCCATGCGGCCCGCATCCGTTACCTGTGCTACCTGCGCCGCGTGCAGGTTTTCCTGCGCGGCAAGCGACAGCACCGCGGGCACGTCGGCGGCATCGACCACAACCGCCATGCGCTCCTGGCTTTCCGAAATGGCGAGCTCTGTGCCGGAAAGCCCTTCGTATTTTTTGCGTACGAGATCGAGGTTGACGCGCACGCCGTCCGAGAGCTCTCCAATGGCGACGCATACGCCGCCCGCGCCGAAGTCGTTGCAGCGTTTCACACGGCGTGAAAACTCCGGGTTGCGGAACAGCCGCTGCAGCTTGCGCTCTGTCAGCGGGTTGCCCTTCTGCACCTCCGCGCCGCAGGTATCCTTGGAAGCCGAATCGTGCGCTTTGGAGGACCCCGTCGCGCCGCCGCAGCCGTCGCGGCCCGTCGCACCGCCCAGCAGCAGTATCGCGTCGCCAGGCTGCGGCGCTTTACGCACCACATTTTCCGCGGGCGCCGCGCCGATCACCGCACCTATCTCCATGCGCTTGGCCTTGTAGCCCGGATGGTATATTTCGTCCACCAGTCCCGTGGCAAGGCCTATCTGATTGCCGTAGGAAGAATAGCCGTGCGCCGCTTCGCGGCAGATTTTACGCTGAGAGAGCTTGCCCGGCAAGGTATCCGCGATGGATTCGCGGGGATCTCCGCTGCCCGTGACGCGCATGGCCTGATATACGTAGGAACGGCCCGAGAGCGGGTCGCGTATCGCGCCGCCCAGGCACGTCGCCGCGCCGCCGAACGGTTCTATTTCGGTAGGATGGTTATGCGTTTCGTTCTTGAACATCACGAGGTAATCTTTGTCCTCGCCGTCCACGCGCACCTTCTGGCGGATGGAGCAGGCGTTGATCTCCTCGCTGTCGTCAAAGTCCGCCATGAGACCCTGCTTTTTGGCCTCCTTCGGATACAGCGTGGCGATGTCCATCAGACAGATGTCTTTTTTACGATCGCCGTAGACGGCTTTGCGCGCTTTCAAGTATTCTCCGTATACGTACTCCGCGTCCTTCGCGCTGTCGTCAAAGGAGACCTCCGTGAGTTTCGTCAAAAACGTGGTGTGGCGGCAGTGATCGGACCAGTAGGTGTCGATGACACGCAGCTCCGCCAGCGTGGGATCGCGCTGCTCGTCATTTTTAAAGTAGCTCTGCACGAATTTTAAATCCTCAAGGCTCATCGCGAGGCCATAGGACGATACCATTTCCGCAAGGCCCGCGTCAGAAAGCGCCGTAAAGCCCGAAAGAACCGGAACATCCTCCGGCTCCGGCAATTCTTCCGCCAGCGTTGCGGGAAGTGCTTCGGACGACTCGCGCGAGTCGATGGGGTTGATGACGTACTTTTTGATCTCCTCGGTATCGGCTGCTGCTGCGCCCTTCAGCACGTACACCGTTGCGCAGCGCACGCCGGGGCGCGGGCAGCGAAGCGCCAGCTCTACGCACTGCGCGGCGCTGTCGGCGCGCTGGTCGTATTGTCCGGGCAGATATTCTACCGCGAAGACGGTTTCATCCGCGGTTTTTTCAAAGTTATCCACATAAACGGTATCCACCGCGGGTTCCGAGAACACGGTGCGCACGGCGGCGTCAAAAAAGCGCCCATCCAGCTCTTCAATATCGTAGCGGATGAGCACTCGAACGCCTGAAAGCTGCGGTTTGCCGAGGGTGCTTTTAAAATCTGTCAGCGCCTTTGCCGCCGCAACGTCGAAGCCGCTCTTTTTTTCCACATAGATGCGCCTGACCATGCTTTATCTCCTGTCCCGCCAATTTTATATTAGCCAGTATAGCGGCTTTTTTATCCACGCGCAATACACAGGCTTTCCACAGCACCTCTTCGCACGGGAAGTTCATAAATTATTCTTTTATTCCTTTCGGATTTCGGCTATAATGTATATATAATTAAGAAGATTTTGAGGGATACTTATGGTACTGCACATTGGCAAGGATGAGATCGTCCCGCTGAAGGACGTCATGTTCATACTGGACTACAAAGAAGCCAAGACCAACGACGATACCAACCGGTTTCTGAACAAGCTGGGCGACAGCGCCCACAATATCTTTATTGACAAGCACAACATCAAGTCGGTTGTCGTGGCGAAGATGCAGGGAAAGTACTTCATCTTCTATTCCCCCATATCCCCCGCAACGCTGCATAAACGCGCGAAAGCGTAAAGTTTTATATATTTTTTGAAGGAGAAGCCAGAATGGACCATACGATGGCGGAAAGCGCCTACGGCGCCTCGCAGATACAGGTGCTGGAGGGCCTTGAGCCTGTGCGCAAACGCCCGGGCATGTACATCGGTTCTACCGATGTGCGCGGCCTGCACCACCTTGTCTACGAAATTGTGGACAATTCCATCGACGAAGCGATGGGAGGATACTGCGATCACATTACGGTAACGCTGCTTGCGGACGGCGGCGCGCGCATCGAGGACAACGGCCGGGGAATTCCCGTGGGCATACAGCAGCAGACGGGTAAATCCGCGCTGGAGGTCGCGCTGACCATACTGCACGCGGGCGGCAAATTCGGCGGCGAGGGCTACAAGGTTTCCGGCGGCCTGCACGGCGTGGGCCTGTCGGTGGTGAACGCCCTGTCCGCGCGGCTGGACGCAAAGGTAAGCCGCGAAGGCAAGGTGTTCGAGATGTCCTTTCTGCGCGGCGATCCCCAGGGCGACATCCGCGTGACCGGCGAGAGCGAGGATAACGGCACCACGATTTGCTTCTGGCCCGATCCGGAAATCTTTGAAACGACTGAATTTGTATACGACACGCTGAAGGTGCGCCTGCGCGAGCTGGCTTTTCTGAACGCCGGACTGCGCATCTGCCTTATCGACGAGCGCACCGGCGCGAAGAACGATTACTGCTTCGAGGGCGGCATCGTGCACTTCGTGAACTACTTAAACAAGAACAAAGCGGTATTGCATCCGCAGCCCATCTATTTCATGGTGGAGAAGGATAAGGCGAGCGTCGAGATCGCCATGCAGTACAACGATTCCTACAACGAAAACATATACTCCTACGCCAACAACATTCCGACGCACGAGGGCGGTACGCATCTGATGGGCTTTAAATCCGGCCTCACGCGCGTGATGAACGACTATGCCCGGCGATTCGGCATGGTGAAGGAGAAGGACGAAAATCTGGCGGGCGAGGACATCCGCGAAGGCCTTACGGCCATCATCAACGTAAAGCTGCAGGAGCCGCAGTTCGAGGGGCAGACGAAGACCAAGCTGGGCAACAGCGAGATCCGCCCGCTGGTGGACAGCGCCCTGGGTGAGGAGCTGAAGGCGTTTCTGGAGGAAAACCCTGCCACGGCGAAGGATATTCTCAACAAATGCCTCATCGCGCGGCACGCGCGGGAAGCGGCCCGGCACGCGCGCGAGCTGACGCGCCGGAAGAGTGCGCTGGAAAGCGCGGCACTTCCCGGCAAGCTGGCGGACTGCTCGGAACGCGACGCCGACAAGTGCGAGATCTTCATCGTGGAGGGCGACAGCGCGGGCGGCAGCGCCAAACAGGGGCGCGACCGGCGCTTTCAGGCCATACTTCCCCTGCGCGGCAAGATACTCAACGTGGAGAAGACGCGGCAGGACAAGGCGCTGGCCAACGCGGAGATCAAAGCCATGGCGACGGCGTTCGGCGCGGGCATCGGCGACGAGTTCGATGTGGATAAGCTGCGGTACAACCGCATCATCTGCATGACGGATGCCGACGTGGACGGCAGCCATATCCGCATATTGCTGCTCACGTTCTTCTACCGCTACATGCGGGAGCTCATCGAGCGCGGGCACGTGTTTATCGCGCAGCCGCCGCTTTACAAGGTGGCCAAGAGCAAGAGCGAGACGTACCTTTACAGCGATGAAGCGCTGGAGAAACATCTTGCGGAAGTTGGCAAAGAGGGCGCAGTCATTCAGCGCTACAAGGGTCTTGGCGAGATGAATCCGGATCAGCTCTGGGAGACGACGATGGATCCGGCGAACCGCACGCTGCTGCAGGTGACGCTGGAGAACGCCATCGAGGCGGAAGAAATATTCACCGTGCTCATGGGCGACGCGGTGGAGCCGCGGCGGGAGTTTATTGAACAGAACGCCAAGCTTGTCGTCAACCTGGACGTGTAAGGAGGCCTCGCATTGGAAGAGAATAAAGCAAAGGCAATATTGCCTGTTGATATTGAGCATGAGATGAAAACGTCGTTCATCTCGTACGCCATGGCGGTCATCATCAACCGCGCGCTGCCCGACGTACGGGACGGACTGAAGCCGGTGCACCGACGCATACTGCATTCCATGAACGAGCTGGGCGTCACGCCCGACAAGCCGTTTCGCAAGAGTGCGCGCATCGTGGGCGACGTGCTGGGCAAGTACCATCCCCACGGCGATTCCGCGGTGTACCTCTCCATGGTGCGCATGGCGCAGGATTTTTCCACGCGGCATCTGCTGGTTTCGGGGCACGGCAACTTCGGCAGCGTGGACGGAGACGCGCCCGCCGCAATGCGTTACACCGAGGCGAGGCTCTCCCCCATGGCCATGGAGCTGCTGCGCGACATCGAAAAAGATACGGTGGATTTTTACCCGAACTTCGACGAGACGCTGATGCAGCCCTCCGTGCTGCCCTCCAAGTTTCCCAACCTGCTGGTGAACGGCACCGGCGGCATCGCGGTGGGCATGGCGACCAACATTCCGCCGCACAACCTCGCAGAAACCATCAACGCGGCGGTGTGTCTCATCGACAACCCGGACGCCACGGTGGACGACCTCATGGAGCACGTGAAGGGGCCGGACTTCCCCACCGGCGGCATCGTAATCGGTATGGCGGGCATATCGCAGGCATATCGCACGGGCCGCGGCCGCATCGTCGTGCGCGCCAAGGCGGAGATCGAGGAGTTTAAGGCCAACCGGCAGCGCATACTTGTCAGCGAGATTCCCTATCAGGTAAATAAAGCCGCGCTGATCACGCGCATCGCGGAGCTGGTGCAGGACAAGATCATCGAAGGCATCTCCGACATCCGTGATGAGAGCGATAAAAGCGGTATGCGCATCGTCATCGAGCTAAAAAAGGATGTCAACGCGAACGTCATCCTGAATCGACTGTACAAGCATACGCAGATGCAGGATACCTTCGGGGTGATCATGATTGCGCTGGTCGATGGTGAGCCGCGCGTGTTGAACCTGAAGGAGATATTATACTACTACCTTCAGCATCAGAAGATTGTCATTGAGCGCCGCACGCGCTATGAGCTGGAAAAGGCCAAGGCGCGCGCTCATATACTCGAGGGCTTGATCATTGCGCTGGACAACATCGACGAGATCGTGGAGATGATTAAAACCTCGCCCGATGTGCCGACCGCGCGGGAGAGACTCATCAGCCGCTTCGCGCTGTCCGACAAGCAGGCGCAGGCCATACTGGATATGCGGCTGCAGCGCCTTACGGGTCTGGAGCGCGACCGCATCATGGAGGAGTACAATAAGCTCCAGGAACGTATCGCGTACTATAATCAGGTGCTTTCTACGCCCCAGATGGTATGGGACATTATCAAGCAGGAAATGCTGGAGATCAGGGACAAATACGCTGACGCGCGCCGCACCGAGATTACCATGACGGCGGATGACATCGATTTGGACGAGCTTATTCAGGAAGAGGAGATGGTGGTGACGCTGACGCACTTCGGCTATGTCAAACGCATCAGCTCCAGCGCGTACCGCACCCAGAAGCGCGGCGGCAAGGGGATTACCGGGTTGTCCACGCGAGAGGAAGATTTCGTGGAGCACGTGATGGTGACCTCGACGCACAGCAACCTGCTGTTCTTTACGAATCAGGGCCGCGTATACCGGCGCAAATGCTACGAGCTGCCCGAAACGGGCCGTACCGCGAAGGGCATGGCGATTGTCAACCTGCTTCAGCTCTCGGCGGGAGAGAAAGTCTCCGCGGTGTTCCCGATGTCGGATAACCCGGACGACGGCACGATGCTCGTCATCGCCACGCACAACGGCTTTATCAAGAAGACGCCGCTCAGCGAGTTCCGCAATATCCGCCAAAGCGGCCTTATCGCCATTGGCCTGAGGGACGGGGACGAGCTGATAGGCGTGCTGGAGACGAGCGGCAGCGACGAACTGATACTGGGAACCGCGCAGGGTATGTCGGTGACGTTCTCGGAGGAGGATGTGCGCGACATGGGCCGCACCGCGATGGGCGTGAAGGCGGCGGAGCTGCGCGAAGGCGACAACGTCGTGGGCATCGGTGTGGTGCGCGAGGGTGCGGAGGTACTGGTCATTTCTGAAAACGGTTATGGCAAGCGTACGCCGCTCTCCGAGTACCGGCTGCAGAAACGCGGCGGCATCGGCATCAAGACACTGAACGTCACGGAAAAAACGGGCGGAATGTGTGCGCTGATCATCGTGGACGGCACGGAGGACGTGATGCTGATCAACGACTCCGGCGTTATCATCCGTACCAAGGTGGCGGAAATCTCAGTCATCGGGCGCGATACGCAGGGCGTGCGGCTCATGAATATCGGCGAGGGCGAGCGCGTGGCCTCGGTGACACTCGCAAGCCCGGAGGATGACGAAAGCGAGGAGGAAGTCCAAGGCTGACAGCAGGCAATGGGATGTATTTTTTGTAGATGCTATTGAAAATATATACCATATGTTGTACAATGCGCGTGATGGGTTGAAAACAGCGCGTATTCCTTCAACAAACGCCGCGATTTGCTGTTACCGTGTAGAGGGGGCTTCTTACCAAAACATTATACAGAAGGAATACACCAGGTTCGGAGCCGCATCAAAAGCCAAGTTGCAGGGCCGCGCAGGGCGGGGAGCGACGAATCTTTTGCTGCGGCTCCGCCTATTTTCGGGGAGGTATCCGGTAAGCACTGCTTTCGGGATGGTTTCCCGGGGTTAAGGGAGGCCCGTTGAAGTATCGGAAAAAGCGGCTGCTGCTGCTCAAAAAAAAGCATATCGTGATCATCTGCGTGCTGTTGTTCGCGATTCTGGCCACGTTTGTCATCGTCAAGCTGACGGAGGCATCGCGCGAGCGGGCTGCAGAGCAGCAAGCGGTTCAGGCACAGCTGGACGCCGGGCTGCTGCGCGTCGGCTTGCGCGGCGACATGAAGCAGCTGTGCGCCTACAATACGGAAACCGGCCAGTACGAAGGGCTGGAAAAGGACATTGCCGACGAGTTGATTGCGCACGTTTTTGAGGATAAATTGCTGGTGCAGTACGTGGAGGTCAACTCCCGCACAAAGGATGCTCTTTTGAAGATAGATGAAATCGATATGGCGCTGGGTGCGTCCCTTGATACGGGCAAGAGCGGAATCCGCTATACGGTGCCGTACTTTGCGGACGCGTGCGCGTTTCTCGTAATGGAGGGCGGCATTACTTCGGAGCTGGGCCTTTCGGGTGGCGTTATCGCGGTGGTGCAGAATTCGATGCCCGCGCTGGACAGCAGCGAAACCGAGGATGCTACCAACCTGGATGACTACCTTGCAGCTCAGGGAATTACGGCGACGGTTAAAGTATACGCGTCCTACCCGGAAGCGGTGCAGGCACTGTCGGACGGGTTTGTGCAGGGCGTCTGTGCCTCCGAAAACGATCTGAAAATATTCGGGCGGTCCGGTATGCTGCTGCTGGCGGAGCGGTTTATGCCGTGCCGCTACTGCGTGCAGTTCGCGCAGAGCGACGAGGCGCTGAGGACGGTATTCAGCAAGGCGATTGCGCAGATGCAGGAGGATGGCACGCTGGCGGCGCTGGTCGGCAAGTGGGGATTGACCGATTATTCCGCGCTGCCGGATGTGAACGAAGGAACATAAGCGCGCGCGGGTTGCGGCGTTATCGCGGCCCGGCGCTGACGGAGGATTGAACATGAAAAGCGGACTGGTGCGCGTAGCGGCCGCCGTGCCACGGGTGGCAGTGGGAAATATCGAGAAGAACCGGCGCGAGATCGCGGGAATGATGCGGGATGCGGACAGCAATGGCGTATCGGTGGTGGTATTTCCGGAGCTCAGCCTGACTTCCTATACGCTGGGGGATCTGTTTCGCCAGCGCAGCGTGCGCGATCAGAGCGAAGCGGAGCTGGTCGTGCTGCTGGAAGAGACGAAGACGCTGTCCCCGGTGGGCATCATCGGCATGCCCGTGTATTTTGGGGACAAGCTTTACAACACGGCGGCGGTTTTTCAGTCCGGAAAACTGCTGGGCGTCGTACCCAAAGCGTACATCCCCAACTATCAGGAGTATTACGAACAGCGCTGGTTCGCGTCGGGCATCAGCCTGGAAGGGCAGAGCATCCGCCTCGCGGGGCAGGAAGCGCCATTTGGTACGGATGTGCTGTTTGAATGCGGCGAAGTGCCCGATCTGGTGATGGGCGTGGAGCTTTGTGAGGACCTCTGGGTGCCGTTCCCGCCGCATTCCTTTGCAGCAATGTCGGGAGCGACGCTGTGCGTCAATATCTCCGCCAGCAACGAACTGGCAGGGAAAAGCGAATATCGTCGCGAGATGATCGTGCAGCAGTCCGGGCGGTACGTTTTCGGCTATGTGTACGCCTCCGCCGGGCCGGGCGAGTCTACCACCGACGCGGTGTTCGGTGGACATATCGTGATGGCGGAGAACGGTTATCTGCTGGAAAGCTCGCCGCGCTTCTCGTTCGACGCCCATATGAGCATTACCGAAATCGATCTGCACCGTCTGACGCACGACAGGATACTGCGCAATACGTTTCAGGCGCAGCCGCCCGCGCGGCAGTACCGCCGCATAGCCTTCCGCGCGCAGGAGGCGGAGCCGCGCTTCCGCAGGGTGGAGCGCATGCCCTTTGTGCCGGACGACGCGGCCGCGCGCGCTGCGCGCTGCGAGGAAGTGTTCAACATTCAGGTGACGGCGCTGCAGCGCAGGCTGCGGCACACCGGCGCCAAAAGCATGGTCATCGGCGTTTCGGGCGGGCTGGACTCCGCGCTGGCGCTGATGGTGGCGGCGGAGGCCGCAAGGCGCAACGGACAGAGCGGGGACGCGGTGGTGGGCGTGGTGATGCCGGGCTTTGGCAGCACCGAGGCCACGCAGTCGCTGGCACGGCGGCTGGTGACGGCTACAGGCGCGCAGCTGCGTGAAATCAGCATCGTCGAAGCCTCAAAGCACCATCTGGCGGACATCGGCCACGGCGGCAAGGCGGATATCACCTACGAGAACGCGCAGGCTCGGGAGCGCACCCAGGTGCTGATGGATCTTTCCAATCAGCTGGGCGGTTTCGTCGTGGGCACGGGAGACCTCTCCGAGCTGGCGCTGGGCTTTTGCACCTACGCGGGAGATCAGATATCGATGTACGGCGTCAACGCGGGCGTCGCCAAAACGCTGATCCGCGAGATCGTGCTGCATGCATCGCGAAGCGACGCGGAACTGCACGAAATCGCGCGCGAGATCGTGTCCATTCCCCCGTCGCCAGAGCTGCTGCCCCCCGAGGAGGGAGCGGAGCGGCAGGATACGCAGAAGCAGATTGGCCCCTACGAGCTTAATGATTTTTTCATGTACTACATGCTGCGCTTCGAAATGGATCCGGCGAAGATACTGATGCTGGCGGCGTACGCGTATCCCGAGTATCCGCGCGCGCAAATTAAGGAACAGCTCAAAAAGTTCTACTGGCGGTTCTTCGGCTCGCAGTTCAAGCGCTCGTGCATGCCCGACGGCCCTAAGGTGGGCAGTGTGTCGCTTTCGCCCCGGGGAGACTGGCGCATGCCTTCCGACGCGGAAGCGGAAATGTGGGTGAAGGCGCTGGATGAAGCGTAAATTCTTTTGCAAAGAGTGACAAGGCGTGCTGTCGCGGGATTTGCGGCGCACGCCTTTTTTCAAATCTCGGAAGCCTGCCATCGGCCCATATTATCGCGTACTCAGAATGTAAATAAAAGCGCGGCATATTTGAACCTGTCAAGGGCCATGACGCCGCGCTTTCTGAATCTTCAAAAATTCAAGGCTGTACCGGCCCGCGCTTGTCAAGCGCCATGACGCCGCCTATCAGCAGCAGTATCATCGCGAATATGCCCTGCGCGGAAAGCAGGGAAAGCCCCGCTGAGACGAGCAGCAGCGCCGCTCCGCCCCTGTCATTTTTGTTCAGCTTCGATGCGCCGATAAAGCCTGTTATCGTGGCAGCTACGGTCAGCATCAGTACGACCGTGATTGCCAGCGCAGCGATGCCCGTTGCCAGATCTATCGCTTCGTTAATGAAGGGCACCGGGGTGTTCTCCAGAAACATTGCGATGATGCGCTCTGCCGTACCGCCGAACAGTGCAACCGCCAGCAGCCCGATGAGCAGCAGCGCAGCCGCGATGGTGTTCAGTACCGACGCGATGATGCCCAGCGTATACTCCGATCTGTACATGGTAATCACCTCATAATCATGATTATGTGATTGCGCTGCCGGGAATGCCGGTAACGCAAACCTTCCGGAAATAAAAAGCCCGCGCAATGGCGGGCAATGTCTGCTTAGTAATTGTCGTAGTAGTCGCCGCGCCGATAGTCGTACACCGTGCCGTTGGCATACAGATCCATGTTGTCCAGCGCCATGCCGGTGCCAATAGCCACGCACGATATAGCGTCCTCCGCGACGTAACACGGTATGCCCGTCTTTTCGCTGAGAAGCCTGTCCAACCCGTAAAGCAGGCTTCCGCCGCCCGTCATGCAGATACCGTTCTCCGCGATGTCGGAGGACAGCTCCGGCGGGACGCGCTCCAGCACGCCGTGCAGGGTTTCCATCATCGTGTTCAACGGTTCCTCCAGCGCTTCAATGGTCTCGTTGGAGCTCAGCGTGACCACCTTGGGAAGGCCGGATATGAGGTTGCGGCCCGCGACCTCCATGTATACCTGCTCTTTGCGCGGGAACGCGGAACCGATGTTGATCTTGATTTCCTCCGCGGTGCGCTCACCGATGAGCATGTTGTGCTTCTTTTTCATGTAGCGCACAAGCGCTTCGTCGAATTTGTCCCCCGCTACCTTGACGGAGTCGCTGATGACGATGCCGCCCAGAGAGATGACCGCGATGTCTGTGGTGCCGCCGCCGATGTCGATAACCATGCTGCCAAACGGGGCGCCGATGTCGATGCCCGCGCCGATAGCTGCCGCCATGGGTTCTTCAACCAGCGCGGTATGGCGCGCGCCCGCTTCCTCGGTGGCCTCGATGACGCTGCGTTTCTCCACCTCGGTTACGCCCGAGGGGACGCAGACGATAACGCGCGGCTTAAAAAAGAGTCTGCGGCCGATGACCTTGCGAAGGAAGTAGCGCAGCATTCTTTCCGTATCGTGAAAGTTGGAGATGACGCCATTACGCAGCGGGCGCACCGCGACGATGTTGCCGGGGGTACGACCCAACATCACGCGGGCTTCCTCGCCGATGGCGATAATTTCACCCGTGTTGCGGTTTACCGCAACCACGGAAGGTTCACGCAATACGATCCCCTTGCCTTTGACATAGACGAGCACGCTCGCCGTGCCAAGGTCAATTCCAATATCGTTATATTCAAACAACCCCATTGAACCCCAAAGCTCCCCTTTGCTTTTCTACCACCACACCAAAAAAATCATGTCAGCAGATTAACTTATACTATAATACACAACCCGGTTTTTTTCAACCTGCATTTAGCAGGGGAAAGAGGTGTAAATCGAATATGAAAGGTGAGAAAACCGTCATAGTTCATTTTTCACAACTCCAAAAGGAAGAATCAGTCTTTTTAAATCCTTCAGCGTTTCAAGGTGTACCGCAGCTTCACGCAGCTGCGCCGCGCCGGGAAAACCTTTGAAATACCAGGCGGCGTGTTTGCGAAGCTGTCGCATGGCGACGTATTCGCCTTTGGTGTCCACGGCGATGCGCGCCTGCCGCAGGAGTATCTCCATGCGCTCTGCGGGCGGGGCGGGCGGCATCGCATCGCCGGTGCGCAGCAGGTGCAGAATTTCGCGGAACAGAAAAGGGTTTCCCAGCGCGCCGCGCGCCACCATCACGGCATCGCAGCCCGTGCGCTCCAGCATCGCCTTTGCGTCTTCCGCACAGAAGATATCGCCGTTACCGATAACCGGCACTGAAACTGCTCGCTTCACCTGAGCAATGATATCCCAGTCCGCTTTGCCGCCGTAGAACTGCTGGCGCGTGCGCCCATGCACCGTTACCGCCGCGGCGCCCGCGTCCTCCGCCATTCTCGCAAATTCCACTGCGTTGACGGAAGCGTCGTCCCAGCCCTTGCGGAATTTAACGGTAACGGGCAGCGGCGAGGCTTTTACCGCCGTGCTGATGATACGCTCCGCACGCGGCAGGTCGCGCATCAGCGCGGAGCCCTGCATGCCGCCGGTGATCTTGGGGGCGGGGCATCCCATGTTGATGTCGATGACTTTAAGACGCGTCGGATATGCTTCGCAGACCCTTTCAACCGAACAGGCGATGGAGGACGGATCGGACGCGAACAGCTGAACGCCAAACGCGTCCTCATTCTCCGCGGGAGATATGAGCGAAGCGGTTTTTGCTGAGCCGTATTCCAGCCCTTTCGCGCTAATCATTTCGGTATACGTAAAGCCTGCGCCCAGCTCGATAGCAATCTGCCGGAATGCGGCGTCGGTGACGCCCGCCATCGGCGCGAGATAGATATTGTTGCGGGCGAAATTCACTCTTCGATGACCTCACTGGTGACCGCATCCGTCGCGTCGGAGTATACCGGCGTGGCTGATGGAGACGGCGAGGGTGAAGGCGTTGGCGAGGGCGAAGGCTGGGGCAGTACTTCGAGCTGCTTCATTTCAATGACGCGCCAGTTCTTCTCATAGCGTACCAGCGTGACGTCGTACACGGCGTTGACCCAGGCGGGCGGCGTTTCGCTGATGGAGGTATCGGTGGTAGCGTACAGATCCGCTTTAATCCCCGTCACCTGCTCGGTGACGCGCACCGTAACGGTGTCGCTCCACGGGAAAATCAGCGAAAAACCCACCTCTGCGCTGTAGTTGTATGAAGAAACGTCGTAAGGATCGTAGATATCTGAAGCAAGCAGCAGGTCGCTCTCCAAAAAGCTTTTGGAAAACACCTTAGAGAGCGTCGTGGTATCCGAATTCGTCAGCACCACGTCCGCGCGTACGTGCAGCCCGTCTTTGACGAGCGTCTGCACGTTCATATAGTCCATCGCGACAAAAAAGGATAGTACAACGAGCCCGACGATCACGGTGCCGATGAGCAGCCGCGACAGCAGGTACCATACGAATCTCAGTACCACCATTGCGCTCGAAGACAATGCTATCTCCTCCTGTCGCCCCAATCATACCACAAGCGCCGCCGCGCGGCAACCGCGGCGGCCGCAGAGCGAGCGGGCGGCCATCGGCCGCCCTGCGTTATCGTTTATAACCATATGCGGGGTTTGTAACCCCGGCCTGTCCCGGTTATTCGCGCGGCTTCATCGTGGGGAAGAGCAGCACGTCACGGATGCTGGCGGAATCGGTGAACAGCATGATCATGCGGTCCACCCCAAGGCCCATACCGCCCGTGGGAGGCATGCCGTATTCCATCGCGGTTACGAAATCCTCGTCGATTTCGAACTCGCCTTCGATGAACTTCTTCTTGGCCTGCTCGATGAAGCGCTCGCGCTGATCGACAGGGTCGTTGAGCTCGGTGAAGGCGTTGCCCATTTCACGGCCGTAGATAAACACCTCGAAGCGCTCCGTGAGGCGCGAATCGTACGGCGTGCGTTTGGCCAGCGGCGAAATTTCCACCGGGTAGTCGCAGATGAACGTGGGCTGTATGAGCGTAGGCTCGACGAACTCCTCGAAGAAAAGGTTGAGGATTTCACCGCGCGTCATGCCTTCGTGCTCCAGATGCAGCCCCTTCTCGCGCGCAGCCGCGCGTGCCGCGGCATCGTCTTCTATCTTTCCAAAATCCACGCCGCTCTGTTCCAGCACGGCCTGCGTCATGGTGACACGCCGCCACGGCGGCGTGAGATCGATGTCCGTGCCCTGGTAATTCAGCGTGTATCCGCCCAGCAGCTCCCGCGCGGTGGTGGTATAGAGATCCTCGCACAGATCCATCATGCCGTTGTAATCGGTGTACGCTTCGTACATCTCGAGCATCGTGAACTCCGGATTGTGCTTGGGGCTCATGCCTTCGTTGCGGAAGATGCGGCCGATTTCATAAACCTTCTCCAGCCCGCCCACGATCAGGCGCTTTAAGTACAGCTCCAGCTCTACGCGCAGCACCATATCGAGGTCGAGCGTGTTGTGGTGGGTACGGAAAGGCTTCGCGGCGGCGTTGGTCGCGTGGATGTGCAGCACCGGGGTTTCCACCTCCAGATAGCCGCGCCCGTCCATTACGCGCCGTACAATGCCGAGAATCCGCGAGCGCGCGCGGAAGGTGTCGCGAACCTCGGGGTTGACTATCATGTCTACATACCGCTGGCGGTAACGCAGGTCCGTATCCTTGAGCCCGTGGAACTTCTCCGGCAGGGGCAGCAGCGACTTGGAGAGCAGCGTCACCTCCGTCGCCTTGACGGAGATTTCCCCCGCGTTGGTCTTGAATACTTCGCCGGTGACGCCTACGATGTCGCCGATGTCCATCTTTTTGAACTGGGCGTAGGGCTCCTCGCCCAGCGCGTCCAGCCGCACATACAGCTGCAGCTGAGCGGTTTCGTCCAGAATGTGCGCGAAGCACGCCTTGCCCATGATGCGTTTGCTTAAAATGCGCCCCGCCACGCGTACGGTTTGTCCATCCAGCGCATCAAAACCGGAGAGCACCTGCGCGGCGCTGTGCGTCTTGTCGAACCGCGTGATTAAAAACGGGTCTGCACCCGCCTGCCGCAGCGCGGCAAGCTTTTCGCGCCGGACCCGAAGTATTTCACTCAGATCTTCCGCAATGTTGGGACTGTTGTTGTCGTCTGCCATAATTTCCGCCTTATTTCTTGATGTCGAGTACCTTCAGCTGTATTTCGCCCGCGGGCGTCTTGACGATGGCAACCTCGCCCGCTTTTTTGCCCAGCAGCGCGCTGCCCACCGGAGACTCATTGGAAATCCGGTTCTTGTCCGCATCGGCTTCCACGGAGCCCACAATCTGATACTCCGCTTCTTCGTTAAACTCCATATCCAGTATGCGCACGGTCGTCCCGATATTTACCGCATTCGGATCCACGGTGTGATCCTCCAGCACTACGGCGTTACGCAGCAGCTTTTCGAGCTGGGCAATTTCGGCTTCCACCCTCGCCTGCTCGTTTTTTGCTTCGTCGTATTCGGCGTTTTCGGAAAGGTCGCCAAATGCGCGCGCTTCTTTGATCTGCTCGGATATCTCCGCGCGTCTTACGGTCTTCAAATAATCCAGCTTCTCCTGTTTTTCCCTCAGCCCGTCTTCCGTAAGTATGACCGCTTCGTTCGCCATTTGCTCCTCCACAATGTTCTTAGTCGTTTAGATAATATGTACAACTCAAAAGGGTTTATTCCAAATAATCAGGAATGCCGCCAAAGCGTAAAATAACCCATTTTTTTAATAGTGTGATTATAGGACAAGCGTTTTTCATTGTCAAGGATTTGGGTGTTGTCCTAACCGTTTCTTATATAAATTTCGTATATAATTCGGTAAGGAAGGTGCATGAAAAGTTGCGATTGTGCATGACGGAACCGAATTTGTATGCTATACTGTTGCCAGCCTGTTAGCATGCTATTGCATTTCAAAAAGGCAGGGCATATAATGATCCAAAACATTTTGTTATTTTTTTATCAAGCATGTCCGCTTTGCGGTTGACCCGATTCGATGATGATTTTTAAACAGGAGGGAACCATGAGAGTTTTCAATTTTTCCGCAGGCCCCGCGTGCCTGCCCGAGGCAGTGCTGAAAAAGGCACAGGAGCAAATGCTGGAGTACGGCGGCAGCGGCATGTCCGTGATGGAGATGAGCCATCGTTCCGCAGACTATGAAGCCATCATCGCCAAGACGGAAGCGGATCTGCGCAAGCTGATGAACATTCCGGACGGCTACAAGGTGCTTTTCCTGCAGGGCGGCGCTTCGCTGCAGTTTAGCATGGTTCCGATGAACCTGATGAATCAGCACAAGCGGGCCATTTATCTGAAAACCGGCTCGTTTGCGAAGAACGCCATCAAAGAGGCCAAGAAAATCGGAGAAGTCGTCGTGGCCGCATCCTCCGAGGACAGAACGTTTGCATACATCCCGGAGACCACACCGGAGATGTACGACATTGACGCGGACTATGTGCACATCACGCAGAACAACACCATATACGGCACACGCTTTGACAAGCTGCCGCCGGTGGGCGATAAGCCGCTGGTCGCCGATCTTTCGTCCATGATACTCTCGGAAGAGGTGGACGTAACGAAGTACGGCATCATCTACGCGGGCGCGCAGAAAAACATCGGGCCTGCGGGCGTGACCATCGTCATCATCCGCGGGGATCTGCTGGAACGCAGCGCGGAGTCCCTGCCCTCCATGCTTTCCTACAAGGTAATGGCCGAGGGCGAGTCCATGTTCAACACGCCTCCCACGTACGGCATTTACATCGCGGGACTGGTGTTTGAGCACCTGCTGGAAAACGGCGGCGTGCCCGCAATGCAGAAGCACAACGAAGCCAAAGCTGCGCTGCTGTATGATTACCTCGACCAATCCAGCCTCTTTAAGCCCACGGCGGATAAGGCGTACCGTTCGCTCATGAATGTCACCTTTGTCACCGGCGACGAAGAGCTTGACAAGAAGTTTGTTTCCGAGGCCAAGAAGCGCGGCATCGTCAATATCAAGGGACACCGCAGCGTGGGCGGCATGCGCGCGAGCATCTACAACGCCATGCCGGCGGAAGGCATCAAGGCGCTTGTTGCGCTCATGAAGGAATTTGAAAGCAAGGCGTAATGCGGGAAGGAACAACGATGTTCACAATTAAAAAACTCAATTCGATTTCTGAAGCGGTATGTGACTACCTCGCGCCGGAACGTTACGCGCTTCTCGAGGATGCACAAAGCTATGACGCCATACTGGTGCGCAGCGCCAAGTGCCATGGGATGTGCTTCCCGGAAGAAATGGTGGCGGTTGCGCGCGCAGGCGCGGGCGTCAATAACATCCCCATCGACGAATGCACAAAGCAGGGTATCGTGGTGTTTAATACGCCGGGCGCCAATGCCAACGGCGTTAAAGAGCTGGTGCTGACGGGTATGCTTGTGGCCAGCCGCAACCTTATCGAAGCGGTGCAGTGGGCCAAGACGCTTTCCGGCAAGGGTGAAGAGGTGCTGCCGCTCGTCGAGAAGGGCAAGAACCAATTTGTAGGGCCGGAGCTTAACGAGAAGACGCTGGGTGTCATCGGTCTTGGAGCCATCGGCGTGATGGTCGCCAACGCGGCCCATTCGCTCGGCATGAACGTCATCGGATACGACCCGTACATCTCGGTGGAGTCCGCCTGGGGCCTGTCGCGCGGCGTGGGCCATGCCTATAAGCTCGACGAGCTGCTCGAAAAATCCGATTATATCACCATCCATATCCCGCTGATGGATGCGACGAAGGGCTTTCTGGGGGCGAAGGAAATCGCCAAAATGAAGGAAGGCGTCATCCTGTTAAACTTTGCGCGCAACGGGCTCATCGAATATGCTCCGCTGTACGACGCCATGAACTCCGGCCGCGTCGCGCGCTACGTCACCGACTTCCCCAGCGCCGCGCTGCTTTCCATGGACAACGCCATCTGCATCCCGCATCTTGGGGCGTCCACGCCGGAGTCCGAGGAGAACTGCGCGAAGATGGCCGCGATACAGCTGCGTGACTATCTGGAGACGGGCGACATCGTCAACTCGGTTAACCTGCCGTCCGCCCAGCTGGCTTTTACGGGCAACTACCGCATCGCGGTGATACACAAAAACGTAACGGGCATGGTGGGGCAAATCACTGCGCTGCTTGCGCAGCTGGGCGCGAACATCACCGACATGATGAACAAGTCCAAGGGCGATATCGCCTACACCATCATCAACCTGGACGACGCGGTGCCGGAGCGCACGGTGGAAGCCATGCGCGGTATCGAGGGTGTGGTGCGCGTGCGCACGTTCGAGAGGTAGACGAAACAAAGCAAAAGCCGCGGTTCCATGCGAACTGCGGCTTTTTTTGTGCGGTACGGGCGGGCTTCAGCCCCGCCCGCTTTCGTTTGAGTATGTGCCTTCGGTGATGCCCGGCGCGGTCTGCCAGTCGCCGGAGTACTGCGGCGCGTCCTCCTCGTAGAAGTAGCCCCACAAACACGCGTCCTGCGTCGGGAAGGAGTAGTATCCCGCAAACAACGCCTCGTCTGTGCCCCAGAACAGCAGGCGGTAGCTTCTGCCGGTGGACATCAGCACGTCCACGTCCGTCTCGACGGTGCCGCTCTCGTCGGCGGCTATGCCCACGAACTGTGAGGCGTCGATCCTGGCGTTTTCCACCGTGCGCCCGTTTGCAAAGCGCTCGTCGATGATTCCCAGCGCCGCCCGGATGTAGATGTCGTCGGGGCTGTTGTGCATATCCAGCGGCCCGGCGATGGTGTCATCGCACATGGAAAGGTATTCGTCCACCTTGATGATGGTGCCGGTATAATGGACCGCACGCTCACACATCAGCACTTCGCCGGAGAGCGCGTCGATGTTGCACGAGTACGTGCCGTCGTTCAAATACCAGCCTGCGCGCTGGTTGTCGCCAAGGTTTCCGCTGTCGTGGAATGAAGATCCCAGCCATGTCTCTTTGATGGCGGCGTCGAACGCTGCGCTTACGGCATCGCGGAAAATATCGGCGGCTTCTTCCTCGGTGATGTATTGCGCGCCCGGCGTTGCGGCGGCCGCTTCCGCCGATGGAGAGACGGCAACAACATTGCCGGATTGCTCCGCCACCGTCTTACTCTCTTCCGCGCCGAAGGCGGCGTGTATGGACACGACGAGCGCTGCCACGCACGCGGCGATGATTCCGACGGCATACAGCAGTACGCGTGCTTTTTTCAGTTTTCTCATACCCTTCTCCTTTCGGTTTTTCTCATCGTAGGCCGCGCGGATTGCCGAAACGTCACCGCGATGTTACGAAGCGGTAAAAGTGACGCGCGCCGTCGTGCCTTCGCCCGGTGCGGAGGTGAAAACGAGCTGTGCGCGGTGCGCCCGCGCAATCTGGTGGCACAGCGGCACGCCGAGGCCGTTGCCCTCTCCGGTATGCGCGCCCGGCTGTTTGCCCGGCCTGCTGAGACGCGCGGCATCCTCCGCGCTCATTCCGCAGCCGCTGTCGCGCACCTCGAGGCGGTTGTCCTGAAAGTTAAGCTTCACCGGAGCGCCCTCTGTGCCGGCCTTGACGGCGTTGGAGACGAGGTTCATCACGAGGCTTTGCAGCAGCGCCGCGTCGCCGCGCACGGTACGCTGCGCGGCTTCGTACTGTACGCCGGGGTATGCCATCTTTACGCGCGCAAACAGCGCCTCCATATCCACCCTGCCCATGGCGATCTCCCCCTCGCGTACATTGGCGAGCACCAGTAATTTCTCGCAGATTGCGGAAAGCCGCTGGCTTTCTTCCATGATGTACTGCGCGGCGGACCAGCGCTCCTCCTCCGTGGCGGCGGCGGCTTGCAGGTACTCCGCGTAGCCGCGGATGGATGTCAGCGGGCTGCGCAGCTCGTGCGCGAGGTTGTCGATGGGGCGGTAGAGCCTGCGCAGCGTTACATACAGCAGCGCCGCGAAGGCGACGGACACCGCGGCAGCGAGGGAAACCAGCAGCACGGCCTGCCGCTGCTGCGAAGCGTACAGCGAAGAGATATCCTTGAGGTAGGTGAAGGCGTAATTGGCGGCGACACCGGAGAGCGTATCGGTGACGGCGAGATAGCGTGTCCCCTGCGCGCTGAGCGAAACGCAGACGCGGGAGGCCGTTTCATCCGGCGCACTGACGTCCGCGGGCAGATTGCTGAACAGCACCTCGCCGGATTGCGCGAGGCGGAGATAGGTGCCGCGGCGGCTGTAAGCGGGCGCGTAGGAGGCCGCGAGCGCGGGCACGGCCTGCGGCGAAGGATTCTCCCGCGCCTCAATGTCGTCGATATCCTGCTGCAGCGCTGTTGCCAGCAGCGCCTCTTCGCGCAGCGTGAGCGCGCGCTCCGAGTCCAGCGCGGACGAGAAGGATGAAGAGACGACGGCAAATACCGACGCGAAGAACAGCGCCGCAAACAGCGAGAGCGTAATCAGATAGTTCTTTTCCCAGACGCGCATGGTCACACCTCCAGTCGATAGCCCACCTTGTAGACCGTCTTGATGCGCTCCTCCCAATTCAGCTTGCAGCGCAGCCGCTGCACGTGCACATCCACCGTGCGTGTGTCGCCGAAGTAGTCGAAGCCCCACGCAAGCTCCAGCAGCTTCTCGCGAGAGAGGGCGATGTTCTTGTTAACGATGAAGGTTTCGAGCAGCAAAAACTCCTGCGGCGTGAGATCCACCTCCGCGCCGCCCAAATACACCTTGCGCCCCGCGATGTCCACCTCCGCGCCGCCCAGAGAGAAGCGCGTCTCGGCCTTGTGCGTGCGGCGCAGCACCGCCGTGACGCGCGCCAGCAGCTCCAGCGTATCGAAGGGTTTGACGATGTAGTCGTCCGCGCCGAGGGTTAAGCCCTGCACCCGGTCGCTCAAGTCCCCGCGCGCCGTGAGTATGATGACGGGCATCGGGAGCTGGCGCAGCACCTCCATGCCGCCCATCTTAGGCAGCATGAGATCCAAAAACGCGAGGTCGAAGGTCTCCGTCTCAATAAGGCGGAGCGCCTCTTCGCCGCTGAAGGCTTGCGCGCAGGTATGCCCCACGAGCGTCAGATTGCGCCGCAGCAGCTCGTTGATGGGTTTTTCGTCCTCGACTATCAGTATTCTGGCCATGGAAACACCTCACCCCATATTATAATACGGATGTTAGGGAGATGTAAAAAGGAACGAAGGTTGCCCGCGCCGCGGCGCTGCGGTATAATGGGGCATCACAGATAAGGAGAACGCTATGGTCATTATCGAAATGGAGAACGGAAAGAAGATAGAGATAGCGCTGGATGCCAAGGCAGCGCCCAATACGGCGGCCAACTTTAAAAGCCTCGTGGCCAAAGGCTACTACGACGGGCTTTGCTTCCATCGCGTAATATCGGGCTTTATGATACAGGGCGGCTGCCCGCAGGGCACCGGCACGGGCGGCCCGGGCTATTCCATCAAGGGCGAGTTTTCGTCCAACGGCGTGGACAATCCCATCAAGCACGTGCGCGGCGTCATCTCTATGGCGCGCTCGCAGGCCAAGGACTCAGCGGGCAGCCAGTTCTTCATCATGCATGCCGACGCGCCCTTCCTTGACGGGCAGTACGCAGCCTTCGGCAAGGTGATCTCCGGCATGGACGCGGTGGATGAAATCGCCACGACGAAGACGGGAGCCTCCGACCGTCCCGCAGCGCCGCAGGTGATGAAGCGCGTCACGCTGACGGACGACGAAAAGATAACGGAGCCGGAGAAGATAGGCGAAAAATCTGCACCGCGTTTCCGGGACGATTATTGAGGCGAAGGGCACGGAGCGCGGGTAACCGCACTCCCGGCTTGTCGAAAGTCTAAACGCCTCCCTCGGACGAGGGAGGTGGCAATTGCCGGATTGAAATCCGGCAATTGACGGAGGGAGTGACCGGTTTCAAGCCATTTTCTCTCCCCCAGTCACCTAACGGTGACAGCCCCCTCGTCAGAGGGGGCCATTATGCAAGGCTGATTGACAAGCTGAGCGCGGGAAACCGCGCTCCGTTTGCAGCGGCGTGCGGCATCGGAAGGGAGGCGTCCCCATGCGATTCGTTGCCATCGACTTTGAAACCGCCAACGGCTTCGTCGGCAGCATCTGCGCGGTCGGCCTGGTGGTCATGAACGGCGGAAGCGTTGAGGAAAGCCGCTTCTGGCTGGTGAAGCCGCATCCGAATTACCGCCGCTTCGACCCCTTCAATGTGTCCATCCACGGCATCCGAGAGCAGGACGTGGCGGACGCCCCGGAGTTCGACGCGCTGTACCGCGAGGAGATATTGCCGCGCATTGCGGGCAATACCGTCGCGGCACACAACGCCGCGTTCGATATGTCCGCTTTGCGGCATGTGTTGAGCCTTTACGGTATCGGTTATCCGGATATCCGTTACCTCTGCACATATAAGGCGTCGCTGCGGACGTGGGAGGAGTTGGAGAACCACAAGCTGGACACGGTGTCCAGGTTCCTGAATTTCAGCTTCAAGCACCACGACGCGCAGGAGGATGCGCTGGCCTGTGCCAACATCCTGCTGGAGGTGTTCCGCAAATACCAGACGGACGACCTTGGCGAGCTGCTCCCGGCCATCGGGATGCGGGCGGGCCGGCTGTTCTGCAGCGGTTATGAGGCGTGCAGCATCAGCAGGGCGTGCGTGAAGGATAACTCAGCGAGACGGTGACGGAGACGAAAAGAAGTGTTCGGGTTTCTGCGGCGGTGGTCGTGTTCATGCGGCAGGAAAAGCAGCTTCGTTCGTGCGGCGCGTACGGGAATGGTGCGGCTATGGCCCCGATACTGAAAATTTTAAAAGATGATTTCACCCCGCCAAAGTTCTGGCAAAAGCGCTGTCGTAGAACGCTTTGCTGACGGCATCCGAATAGGCGGTATCATAGACGACAGGCTCATATACCTTCATGCCGCCGGTATCCGGCAGCACAAAGAACGCCGCGACATCCAGCCCGTCCCGCACGAGCGAGAAGCTGACGCCGGTGTATTGCTCTGCCGATACGCAGTGGACATAGATGTCCTCCGCCTGAGAAATGAACGTTTCGCAGACGGTGTCAAGGTCATCCCCTTCCACGCGGATGCCGATGATGAGCTGGTTGTCCTCCTCGATGACGTCCGCGTCGGCGTACTGGGCAATGACGCTCGCGACGGGGATGGCAGCGGTGGCTGTGGGTATGGGTGTGGGCGTGGACGACGGCTTCGGACTGGAGCAGCCGCACAGGAAAACAAGCGCCGCGCACAGCAGCGCCGAGAGTATGCGCCGCTTCATACGTTGAACCGGAACAGCGTTACGTCGCCGTCCTGCATCACGTAGTCCTTGCCCTCCTGCCGCACGAGGCCCTTGGCTTTGGCGGCGGCCATGGTGCCGCAGGCTTTTAAATCGCCGAAGGCCACGATCTCGGCACGGATGAAGCCGCGTTCGAAGTCGGTGTGGATTTTGCCCGCGGCGGCGGGCGCCTTCGTGCCGCGCACGATGGTCCATGCGCGCACTTCCTTCTCCCCCGCCGTCAGAAAGCTGATGAGCCCCAGCAGCGCGTAGCTCTGCTGCGCCAGCTTGCCCAGAGCGCTCTGGGGAACGCCGATTTCGCGCAGGTACTCCGTGCGCTCCGCAGCGTCCAATGCGGAGAGCTCCTCCTCCAGCTTAGCGGAGATGACCATGATGCCCGCGTGCTGTGCTTCCGCCAGCTTTTCCAGCGCGGCAGCCTGCGGGATTTCCGCAACGGGCTTCGCGGCGTCGTCCTCGGAAACGTTGGCGGCGTACAACACGGGCTTGTCCGTCAGCAAAAACAGGTCGGAGACGATTTCGCGCTCCGCCTCGTCCAAATCCATCGCGCCCGCAAAGGTACCCTTCTCCAGCGCTTCCTTTACCTTGGCCAGCACGTCGCATTCGATTTTGTATTTTTTATCGCCCGACTTGATCATCTTCTCGGAGCGCGAGAGGCGCTTGTCCACCGTCTCCATATCGGCGAAAATGAGCTCCAGGTTGATGGTTTCGGCGTCGCGCACGCTGTCCACGCTGCCGTCCACGTGCGTGACGTTGCTGTCCGCAAAGCAGCGCACCACGTGCAGTATGGCGTCCACCTCGCGGATGTGCGAGAGGAACTTGTTGCCGAGGCCCTCGCCGCGGCTCGCGCCCTTCACCAGCCCCGCGATATCCACAAATTCCACCACGGCGGGGGTAAATTTAACGGGATGGTACATCTCCGCCAGCCAGTCCATGCGGCTGTCCGGCACGGACACGACGCCCACGTTGGGCTCTATGGTGCAGAAAGGATAGTTTTCACTCGGCGCGCCCGCGCCTGTCAGTGCATTGAACAGCGACGATTTGCCCACGTTGGGCAGGCCTACGATTCCCAGCTTCATGATTTCCTCACATCGTTTAATCATGTCATTATAGCGCCGCACGGGCATAAAATCAACAAAGGGCGTGGCGGCGGCTTGCCGTGGTATGTAGGACTACAATACATATTGGACACTGAACCTTGAAAATAGAAGATGCAGGAACGGACTCGTGGGGTATTGTTGAGTTGCAAGACAAAACATTA
>JAEWRI010000024.1 GCA_023460085.1 Bacillota bacterium
TCAATGGTTTTTATCCGTTCGGGGGAACAAGTCGATACATGGGGTTTAATTCCTGTCATCTCCGGTGGCAAAGGCACTAACTATTGATAAAATGCACCGCTCAAATCAAATCGTTAAAATTTGCACCTCTTTTGCACACCCCTCGTTTTAGAGGTTACCGATGTAAGTTACACACCGTCCATATACTTCAGTCAATGACTACCTTTGAGATATTTGTACTCATTGAATCATTCATGAACAAGCAATAGTTGCGGAAGTATTCAATTTCAAAAAGCAACGCACACTGATTACGGAAAACTAAAACCACATCCAAATTAGCCTTTTATTTTCATAGCGCTGTTCCACACTGACCGCAAAATCGAGCACCGAGAACAGCGCCGGAGCCACATTTCGAGCAGAACTTTATCTGCGGCTCAGCTTGGTATGTCAGCGGCAGATCCTCATTCGGCGCAGCGTCAGACAGAAACAGCCAATCGATGTCCTCGCCGTCGTTACATAAGCCGATAGCTCCGGCAGGCGATACCACATAAAAGCTATCCTCATCGATTGGGTCTTCACTATCGCTTGTTTCGGCAAGCACCAGCAAGCCTTTTACATCGTATCTATCATTTGAAGTGGCAAAACTCCAGCTTGTGCAGCGTGTTGCCGAAAACTCCGCAGCCTCCAGCAGCGTGTCAAATCTCTCCATTATAAAATCCTCCTTATTTAAATAATAGGTTATTACACCGCTTGCAGCGGTCATTTTGTATGGGGTTCATCATGGAGCAGACATTGCAGTAAATGATACGGTCTTTAGATTTGTCGTACTTCTCGTATGTACCGAATTTGGGATGAAACCGCACCCTGTCACCAACGGAGAGATAATCATACATATGCCGCCCGCTGTCCTTTTCCACGATAGTCTTTTTCTTGTCCGCATCGGTGTTAATGATCGTGGTATATTCCGTATAGGTTCTGTAGTTATCATCCTCGCCGCCCCTATGCTCGCTTTTCTCCTTGCTGTACTTATTGACGACCACACCCTCCCACATTGGTTGCTTGGTTCTTCTCAACGCCAGCAGATTAATGACCAGCATGACAAGAGCAATGCCCATGCCGATGATAATGGATTCTCCAAAGGGGAAATCGTCCATCAGCAGACCGGCGACAGGAAAGCCGATGAGCGGCACGGACACCAATATCCACATACATCCAATGGAGAATTTTTTGTTTTTCTGTGCGGCCGCCAGTATCTCAGGGCAGTTATACCTGTCGGAAAAGCCGACCAGCCCCGCGCCGCTCTGTGGGGGCATAGGAGCTGTCGCTTGGCTCGGCTCCATCGGCTGCGGCGTTACCGGGTTCACCGCCGCTCCGCAGCCGATGCAAAATTCGGCTCCCTCCGGCAGCGCCATGCCGCAGGCCGTACACACGCCGGGGGCGCTGGCCTGTGTTTTCGCGCCGCAGGCAGAACAGAAAGCCGCTCCCTCCGACAGCTTGCTTCCGCAGTTGGGACAATACATATCGGTATCACTCCTTGCTTCGATTATTCGAGGGACGGCGGGTTTCTTCGCCGTTGTTTTCTTCTTTTTCCCGCGTTTGGATGTGCGTATGACAAGCAGCAGCAAAAGCAGATAACCGATGGGGGCGAGGATGTGATAAAGGATCGCCACTTCGCCCATCTCACTGAATTCGCACAGCATGGCGGGTTTGTTGACATAGGGGAAAACATCAAGGTAACAGATGCGCTCGGAGCGCGTTTCGCCCTCTTTCAAGCTCGGCCACGCCTCGTCGCTGCTATATATCACATAGCCGTGATACTCCTTGCCGTTTGCCATAAACCAGTAGCCCTTGGAAACGGTGCGGGAGCGGTTTTCCTGCGCTGTCGTATCATCTCGGCGACTGTCATAGCTGTCCACCGTACCCATGACGCTATCTCCCCATATTGCCAGAGCCAGCGTGGAGAGACTCAAATACATGGCAAACAGCAGGACAGCGCAGATAAGGATGAGGATGGGTAGGGGGATGTTTTTGTTCGTTTTCTTCTTTGCCATTGTATTTCCCTCTTTTTCAATCTACCCGCACATATACATGCTCATTTTCAGAATACTTGCCCGGAATCTGTTCTCCAAGGTATGGACCGGTACGGATATAGTCTTTGCCGTCCTCTACATCTCCGTAATAGGTGGCCGCGAGAAGCGTTATTGCTCCGGGGACATATTCCGTCGTAATAGAAGCTGTTTGCGGGTCAAAGGTCATGGCTGTCCGGGTGGTCAAACTCGCACCGTTGACAAAGGCTGTATATTCCAATGTTTTATCGTCTGGGACACCCAAGCGAATAATCGTGTCATAATCCACGCTTTTCCAGCTTCCCTCAAACCATTTTGGGGTGATTCCCGTATTGCCCAGCGGGATCACCGTGGTCTTTTCTGTCACCTTGAAGGTCTGTGTCAGGAGCGGGTCGTCCTCAAACATGTCGTCGCCCTTGTTCCATAGGCGAAACTGGGTGGGGATGCCTGCCTGCATATACCCTAAAATGGTGGCGTCTATTGTTGCCCGCCCGTCCTTGTCCAGAACCGCCGTCCAGTTTTCGTCCACAAAGGCGTCGGGGCGGCAGAGGTCAATGGTACAGCCAGCGTATTTGCTCTTTTCACCGTCGGAGATTTCCTCAACGATTTCAAACTCCAGCGGCGCATTGAGAGCCTGTCGCAACTCCGCGGCGTTCTTGCCATAAGCCTTGAGAGAGTCATAGCGAACCCGCTGTGCAACGTCCGAAAGCACAGGCTGGAGCATTTCGCCCAAACGCGCCATATACTGCTCGATGCAATACTCACGGGCGGCGTCTGTTTCGGGAAGAAGCCCCGTGGTGTAGGCGTGCAGTCCGGCCTCGTTGGTGGCTACAAGCTGCTCCTCCGGGTCGTCGTAGAAATAGCGGGAGCTGTAATTCT
>JAEWRI010000025.1 GCA_023460085.1 Bacillota bacterium
ACCCGCCGCATCTCGTAGGGGACGGCTTCCCAGACGTCCCGTTGCCGCAACATAACATCCGGCGTTACATTAAAACAACCGCATCCGTCGGCGCGTCAGGGATGCCGCGCCCTACGGGTATGAGCATACCGCAGCGCAGCGAACACCCGCCGCATCTCGTAGGGTACGGCCTCCCGGACGTCCCGTTGCCGCAATATAATATCCGGCGTTACATTAAAACCGCTGCATCCGTCGGCGCGTATTGGAATTCGCGCCCTACGGGGAACGTGCATACCGCAATGCAGGATACCCGCCGCATCTCGTAGAGGACGGCTTCCCGGACGTCCCGTTGCCGCAATATAATATCCAGCGTTACATTAAACCCGCTACATCCGTCGGCGCATCCGGACACCCAAAGGGTACTTTGGCCACGCCCTACGGTTATAGTGGTTATCGATTCGCCGATAAAGAATATTCCCCTCAGAATCGCCACACACACTCGCTCTGCTCCTCAGCATGACAGCTAGCTTTTTCGTCGCAATATGGATTTAAGCGCAGCCACAGATTCCGCCAAACAAAAAAGTCACCCCGCAAAGGGATGACTGGATAAGCAGGGGCTGCCGGACGCTGCGGCGTCCGGCGTATTGCCCCAAATCGAGGAGGTAAAAGGAACTTATATCGTCTTTCGGCCCAGCATGAAGAACTCGTCGGGCGATTCTCCGGTGCGGACCCAGGTGTTGAGCTTGTTGATTGCGGCGACCTCTTCGTCCGTGAGCGAGAAGTCGAAGATGGCGAGGTTCTCGCGCATGCGCTCCGGGTTGACGGACTTGGGCAGCGTACGCACGCCGCGCTGATACAGCCAGCGCAGCGCCGCCTGCGCGGGCGATTTGCCGTGCGCCGCGGCGATGGCGGAAATGGTTTCGTTCTCCAGACGGCCGTGCACCAGCGGCCTCCATGCCTCCACCAGCACGCCTTGCTCCGCGCAGTAGGCCATGTTGACGTCCGGCTGGAACACGAAGTTCGCCTCTATCTGGTTGATCATGGGCCTCACCTCGCAGTGAGCAAGCAGGTTGGCGAGTGTGGGCTTGGTGAAGTTGCACACGCCGATGACGCGCACCGCGCCCTCGCGGTACAGCTTCTCCATCGCCTTCCACGTGGGCAGGTACGTATCCTCCATGCCCGGCCAGTGGATCAGGTACTCGTCGATATACTCCAGCCCCAGCCGCTGGCGCGACTCCTCGAACGCCGCGAGGGTTTTCTCGTAGCCGTGCGCGTCGTTCCATAGCTTTGTGGTCACATGGAGCTGTTCACGCGGCACGCCGGCATCGCGGATGGCGCGGCCGATGCTCTCTTCGTTGAAGTAGAACTTCGCGGTATCGAAGCTGCGATAGCCCGCCTCGACGGCGTCCAGCACGGCGCGGTACGCCTGCTCTCCGTCCTTCGCGCGCCATGTGCCAAGGCCCACGGCGGGGATGCGCATGCCGTTATTGAGCGAGAATTCAGGGATCATAGGGTTCTCCTTTGCGTTAATCTTCTGGGATCAGAATACCACAAACCGAGGCAATTGGCGACTGCGGGGATGGCTTTCGTTTCCACCTCATCAGTCCCCTTCGGGGACAGCTTCCCCTCGAGGGGAAGCCTTGCATCATCTGCGCTGTGCGCTTTATTTCCCCGCGGCCAGCGCGTCGAAGGCGGCGATGTCCTCCGCGCCCGAGAGCACGGAGAGCTCGATGTCGAAGCAGCGCTTTTCCAAAGGCTCGAGGTACGAGAGCGTACCGTTGGCGCGCGCGACGCTGCGCCCGTCGATGGGGCCCAGCAGCGGCTCGATGCCCGCGACGTACTCACCCTCGCCCATCTGCTTCCACTCGCCCACCTTTGGCAGCTGGGATTTGTTGAGCCTCAGCTTTACGCCGAGGCCCGCCGCGTCGTTGACGATGCCCGCGTAATAGCAGCCCTGCGCGTCCGGCGCGAGGTCGTACTCGAACAGCTCCTCCGCGTAGCCCGGCGTGGGCGGCTGGAAGCGGCGGCAGTCCGCAAGTCCCTTCTCCGAGTGCGGGTTGCGCGCCTTCACCTCGCCCGGCGACGTCACGAAGCGCGAATGTTCGCTGACGAGCGGATAGCCGAAGTTGAAGTGGTACAGCACCATCAGCGGCTGGCGCTTGAAGCCCAGGTTTTCCGCTTCGTCGTGTATCCAAATGGTGTTCTCGCCAAGCCGTGCCTCGATGGTGCGCGTCAGGGCAATGTTCTCTCCGAAGAAGCTTGCCTCGCGCGTCACGCCGGACGCGCGCATCACGTAGTCGTCGCCCTGCCATTCGCCGCGCACGCAGACCTCCTGCGCGTCGGTGTTGGAGATGCGCCCGTGCAGCCCCAGCGCCTCGCCCTCGTCCACGTCCGGCACGCCCATGTGCGCCATGCCGCACGTGGTCAGCAGCCCCGCAAAGAAGCTGCGGAAGAAGCCCTTGCCCGGCGCTTCGTAGTACGCGGGCGATACGACGCCTGTCTGCGAGATGTACGCCAGCGCCTTTCCGTTAAACTCCGCCTGAGCGATATCCATCGCGCGGCCGGGCAGCACCGTGAAGGAAAGCCCGCCGCCCGTGCGGAAATCCAGCGCGCGCACACCGCGCGCCTTGCCGGAGGACAGCACCGACTCCCGTATGCCCGCCACCTGAGCGATGTCGCCCACGCGGCGCAGCACCTCCCGTCGGCTCAATTCCTCGCCGTACAGCTTTGCCATATTGAAGCCTCCGTCAGATGGGGATTTTGCCGCCGCCCACGACGATGGGTACGCCGTTGACGTAGGATGCCTTGTCGCTGGCGAGGAACGCCACGACTTCCGCTATTTCCTCCGGCCTTGCCATGCGGCCCTGCGGCACGGTGGACACCAGCTCCTGCTGGAACTCCGCGGGCGTCTTGCCCATCAGCGGCCCGCGCGTCTCGAACACGCTGTTCATCAGCTCCGTATCGGTGTGGCCCGGGCAGACCGCATTGACGTTGATGTTGTACGGCGCCAGCTCCAGCGCCAGCACCTGCGTCAGCATGTCCACCGCGGCCTTGGAGGTGCAGTACACGCCGTTGCCCGCTTCGCCGAGCTTGGAAACCATCGACGAGATGTTGACGATTTTGCCGTACCGGCGCGGTATCATGCGCTTCGCCGCCGCCTGACAGACCAGCATCACGCCTTTTAAATTCACATCTATCACGCGATCCCATTCGTTCTCGGGAATGTCCGCGATCATCGCGGTGTAGAGTATGCCGATGCTGTTGACGACGATATCGACGTCGCCCAGCTCGGTTGTCACTGCGTCAAACGCGGCCTCGACGTCGGCTTTGCGGGAGACGTCGGCCTTAATGGCCAGCGCGCGCCTGCCATGCGCCTTCACCAGCGCGGCGGTGCCCTCCAGCCCCTTCATATTCCGGTCGGTGACGGCGGCGACATCCGCGCCGTACCCGGCCAGCACCTCGCAAATGGCCCTGCCGATGCCCGACGCCGCACCCGTCACGAGCGCAACCTTACCCTGAAGCATAGTTATCCTCCTTATAGCTCGTCGGCGATGCCATTTCTCAGCACGCCGATGCCTTCGATTTCAATCTCTATGGTGTCCCCCGCCGCCATCGGGCCGATTCCGCCCGACGTTCCGGTGGCAATCACGTCGCCCGGCTTCAGCGTCATCACGGTGCTGAGGTACGCGACGAGGCGCTCCACCGGATGGATGAAGTCGTCCGTCGTGGCGTCCTGCTTCACTTCGCCGTTCAGCCGCGCGGTAATGCGCTTGCCGTGCCAGTCGTAATCCGTCTCTATCCACGGCCCCAGCGGGCAAAACGTGTCGAAGCCCTTCGCCCGGGACCACTGCGAATCCTGGAACTGCAGGTCGCGCGCCGTGACGTCGTTCAGGCACGTGTAGCCGAGTATGTACTCCGCCGCCTGCTCCTCCGGGATGCGTTTGCCCTCCCGGCCGACGACCACCGCCAGCTCCGCCTCGTAGTCCACGCGCTGAGACTGCCTCGGGCGTACGACAACGCCGCCCGGCGATAAAATCGCGGACGGCGGTTTGAGGAAGAACATCGGCTCTTTCGGCAACTCCATGCCGATTTCTTTGGCGTGGCTAACGTAGTTGAGCCCCACGGCGAGTATTTTCTCCGGCACCGCGGGCGCGAGCAGGCTGACAGTTTCCAGCGGGTACTGCGCGCCCGTATACCCGATGCCTTCAAACGGCGGCCGTATGGCGCGGACAATGCCTGCCTCCAGCACGCCGTACTGCGCCTCTCCGCCGGCGCTGAATCGTACTATCTTCAATAGAACCTCCTGGTTAATGCCGCGCGGTACGGAACCCCGCCACCCCGCGCGGTTTGCTGCAATCAGAACATGACCGAGTTTCCGCCGTCCGCCATCAGCATATGCCCGGTAACCCACGAAGCCGCGGGCGACGCGAGAAACACCACCGGCCCCGCGATATCGATGGGATCGCCCAGCCTGCCCAGCGGAATGCGCTTGCGGAAATACTCCTCCGTCTCGGGCTTTTTGTGAATGAGGTCGCATACCAGCGGCGTTTTCACCTGCGCGGGCGCGACGGAATTCACGCGGATGCCGTACTTGCCCCACTCCACCGCCAGCGTCCGCGTCAGCGCGGCCACGCCGCCCTTCGCCGCGGAATAGTTGGCGTTGCCTGTCTCGATGCCGACCACCGCCGTGACCGAGGCCATGTTGATGATGCAGCCGCCTTCCCCGCGTTCTATCATGTGCCGGCCCACCGCCTGATCGAACAGCCAGATGCCCTTCAGGTTGATGTCGATGACGCGCTCCCACTGGCGCAGCGTCAGCTCCTCCGCCTTGCCCCGGTCGCCGATGCCCGCGTTCGCGACGAGGATGTCCACCTTGCCGAACGCATCCACGGCCTGCTGCACGGCGTCGTCCGCCTGCTCCTGCCGGGACACGTCGCACGCAATGGCGATGGCCTTGTGGCCCGCCGCGCAGATTTCCTCCGCGGCCTTGCTTGCCTCTTCGTATTTCAGATCCACCACGGCGACGGATGCGCCGAAGGACGCCAGCGCCTCGCAGATGCTGCGCCCCAGCCCCTGTGCGCCGCCCGTCACAATGGCGGCCTTGCCCGACAGATTGAAAAGCTCCTTATATTGATCCTCCATGGCTTGCCCCTCCTTATGTGCCGCTATCCGGCTACGCGTGTCGGTTTCCCCTGAAAGAATTCGCAGCGCACCTCGTGCGGCTCCCGCAGGTATCCGGCCATCGCGCCCTCGTTGACGCCCGCCGTCACCCTGCCCGGAGTGTGCACGAAGCGCAGCCCCTGCGCCTCCAGCGCCTGATACCCCGACATGAGATCGTCCACCATAAAGCAGATGTGGACGTTGCCCGGCATGTTGGTCGCCACCTGCGGCATGCCGCCCTTTTCGCACTGCAGCAGCTCCAGCAGGAAGCCGCCTTCCGACAGCTTCACGTACTCCGCCGCCGTGATGCCCGCCTCCGCGCCGAAGTAGCCGTCCGCGGCGTCCCAGCGGCCCGCGCACTCCCTGCCCATGATATCACAGAATGTACCGCTGATTCCAGCCGCGTCCGATACGCTGTAGCCGACATGGTGCAGCTTTTTCAGCCGCCCCTCCGCCGTGCCGCTCCCGTCCTCCAGCAGCTCCACGACGAGGCCGTCCGGCATCGCGAAGAACGCGCCGCGCTGCCCCTGCCACGGCCCGAAACCCATCACCCGCGGCTCCGCGCAGAGGCTCAGCCCGTTGGCTTCCAGCTTTTTGGCGAACGCGCCGATGCTGTCCGTCTCGAAGCACAGATGCCCCGCGCCCGGCTCACCCAGCGCCATGCGCATCCTGCCGCCCTCCGGACGGACGTACTCCAATATCTCCAGCGGCGTTGCGTCGCCGTCTATCTGGATGAAGCCTATCTTGATGGCGCAGCCCGGAAAGCCCGTGACCTCCGAGAGGTACGGCTGATCGCTGAACTGGCTGCGCCCGTGCTCCACGCCGAACGCGTCGCACAGCAGCGCCATCGCGCCGTCTCTGTCCGCCGTGGACCAGCCTATGTGCGCGAGGCCCGTGATGCCCGCGATGTTTTCTTTCATAACTTCACCTATAGTACGAGTGTAACGTGATGCGCTAGAAAACTTTTGATGTCATCCTGAAGAGCGAAGCAAGGAAGGATCTTTCAGATGTTTCCTTGCATCCGCTCCTCAACATGACAATCCTTCTTTAATCCTCAGATCATCAGTTCCGGACATTCCAGCAGCTGCTTCACGCGCTGCAGGAACGCCGCCGCGGGCGCGCCGTCCACCACGCGGTGGTCGAACGCCAGCGTCAGCCGCACCGTGGATGCCGCCACCGGAGCGTCGTTCTCGTCGGGCACGAATTCGCGCTTAATCCCGCCCACCGCGAGTATTGCGCACTCCGGCGGGTTGATGATGGGCGTAAACTGCTCGATGCCGAACATGCCGAGGTTGGTGACCGTAAACGTGCTGCCCGAAAGATCCGATGCGGCGATGCGCCCCTCCTTCGCGGCAGCGGCTTTCTCCGCAAACTCCTGCGCCAGCGCGCGCAGGCTCTTTGCGTCCGCGTCGCGGAGCACCGGCACCAGCAGGCCGCGCCCGCTGTCCACCGCCACGCCGATATGGATGGGGCGCAGCACGCGGATTTCGTCGCCCGCCAGCGTGGAGTTGAGCATGCGATGCTCTGTCAGCGCCTCGGCAACCGCCTTGACGATGATGTCATTGTAGCTGATTTTGATGTCCCGCGCTTTGTAGAGCTCGCGCAGGCGCATCATGCCCTCGGCACGCACGCACATCGTGAGCACCGCGCTTGGCTGTTCCATATGCCCTTCGCGCATCCGCGCCGCGATGATCCTGCGCGTGCCGCTCATGGGCACCACCTCCAGCACGTCCGGCCCCGCGGGCACGGCGGGCTGGGAGAACACCGCGGGCTGAGGCGCAGCAACAGGCTCGGGCTGAGGCGCGGGCACAGGCTGCGGCTTTGCCGCGGCGAACGCCAGCACGTCCTCCTTCACGATCCTTGCGCCGGGCTTTCCGGGCTTCAGCGAAGCCACGTCCAGCCCCATTTCCCGCGCGACACGCTTCGCCAGCGGCGAGATGCGCACGCGGCTTTTCCCCGCCATGGGCGCAGCCGCGGCGACAGCCGGAGCCTGTGCGGGTGCGGTGACGGGCGGCACGGACGCGGGCGCTTCGGGCTCTATCGGCGTCTCCTCGGAGAGCTCCTCGCCCTCGCCCACCAATAGCATGATGGGTTCATAGATCTGCACCTTGTCGCCCTCGGCGGCAATCAGCCTGCCGACCACGCCCGACTCTGTGGCGTATATGTCCTGTGTGGCTTTATCGGTCTCCGCCTGCAGTATCGCGTCGCCTTCCTTCACGGTGTCACCCGGCTTTACAAGCCATTTGTCGATCACCGCTTCGGTCATGTTCACGCCGATCTTGGGCAGCGTCATTACCTTTGCCATGGTATCCCCTTCCTCTCAGTCGTTGCTCAGGGCTTTGCGTACCGCGTCCTTGATGGTGTTCTCGCTGGGGATCACCGCCTCCTCGAGGTACTTGTTGTACGGCATCGGCACGTTGAGCCCGCCCACGCGCATCGGCGGCGCGTCCAGCAGATCGAAGCCCCGCTCGATGATCTCCGAGACGATGTCGCCCGCAAGCCCGCCGCGCAGGCTCGCCTCCTGCACCACCACCACGCGGCCCGTCTTGGCGACGGACGCCATCACGGTATCGTAGTCCAGCGGCAGCAGCGAACGCAGGTCAATAACCTCGCACGATATGCCTTCCTTCGCCAGCTCCTCGGCGGCGGCGATGGCTTTCACCGCCATCAGGGAGTACGCCACGATGGTAACGTCCGTGCCCTCGCGGCGGATGGCGGCTTTGCCGATGGGAACGGTGTACTCCCCGTCCGGCACCTCGCCCTTCAGCTGGTAGCTGCGCTTGTGCTCGAAGAAGATGACCGGGTTGTCGTCGCGGATGGCGGACTTGAACAGCCCCTTCACGTCGTAGGGCGTGATGGGCGCCACCACCTTGAAGCCGGGAACGCCGTTGAACCACGCCTCGAAGCTCTGCGAATGCTGCGCCGCGATGCCGCCGCCCGCGCCGAAGGGCGCGCGCACCACCAGCGGCATGCTGACCTTGCCGCCGAACATGTAGCGCATCTTCGCCGCCATGTTGACGAGCTGATCCATCGCCAGCGTGATCCAGTCCGAATAGAGGATTTCCACCACCGGGCGAAGCCCCGTCGCGGCGGCGCCCACGCCCGCGCCCGTGAACGCGGGCTCCGAGATGGGGGTATCGCGCACGCGCTTCTCGCCGAATTCCGCCAGAAGCCCCTTTGTAATGCCGAACGGGCCGCCGCGGTTGCCCACGTCGCAGCCCAGCACGATCACCGTGGGGTCGCGCTGCATTTCTTCTCTGAAGGCGTCGTTAAGCGCCTGTCTTACCGTAATTTCGCTCATATCTTCCTCCGCCTTATTTGATGACCTCTCCGTTGGCATAGATATCGTCGTACAACGTATCTATCGGAGGTTCGGTGCATTCGTGCCGCGCATAGTCGATGGCCTCGGCAATGGTATCGATGGCTTTCTGCTGCAGGGCGTCCACCGCCGCCGCGTCCATCAGCCCGCTTTCCACAAAGTACTCCTTCATGCGCTTCACGGGGTCGACGTTCCAGAACTCGTTGGCAACCTCAAGGTCGCGGTACCACTGGTCGTCCGCGACGAAATGGCCGAGTATGCGCATGAAACGCGCCTCGATGAGCGTCGGGCCGCCGCCCGCGCGGGCCTTGTCCACCGCCTTCTTCACGGCCTTGTACACCTCGAACACGTTGAAGCCGTCCACCTGCACGCCCTCGATGCCGTAGCCGACGGCGCGCTTGTAGAGGTTGTTCTCGCACGTGACCGAGGAGAGGCACGTCGCGATGGCGTACTGGTTGTTCTCGATCAGGAAGATGACGGGCAGCTTCCAGGCCGCCGCCATGTTGATGCTCTCGTGCCAGACGCCCTGGTTGGTGCCGCCGTCGCCGTGGAAGCAGATGGCGACGCGCCCGTTGCCCAGCACATCCGCCGACATCGCCGCGCCCAATGCGATGGGCATGCCGCTGCCCACGATGCCCGTTGCGCCCAGCATACCGATGCTGGTATCCGCGATGTGCATGGAGCCGCCCTTGCCGCGGTTCAACCCCTCGAACTTGCCGAACAGCTCCGCCATCATGGCCTTCGGGTCCGCGCCCTTGGCCAGCGTGTGGCCGTGGCCGCGGTGCGTGCTGGAGATATAGTCGTCCTTCGTGATGGCGCTGCATGCGCCCACCGCGATGGCTTCCGCGCCCACGTAGCTGTGCGCGAGGCCGTAGATTTCTCCGGCCATCCAGAGCTCGCGCACCTTGGTGTCGAACTCGCGGATGGCGCACATCGTGTAGAACATCTGCTGCTGCTGCTCAAGGCTCATGCCCTTGGGCGCTTTCAGCGGCGTCAGACAGGGCAGCGCCGCCGTAACACATTCCGCAATGTTGCTCATTGAACTCTCCTCATTTCAGTGTTTTCTGACCTTGACCTTGGCGAGCTTCTCGTAATACTGTATGACGCCGCCGTGGTCGTCCTTCTCCTTGCCGTCCGCGCGCAGCGCCTGCATGATCTCCATGATCTGCGAGGTCAATGGGATGGGCGCGCATACGTCGTGCGCGGTATCCAGCGCGTTCTGCAGATCCTTGATGTGCAGCTCGATGCGGAAGCCCGGCTTGAAGTTGCCGTCCAGCACCAGCGGCATCTTGGCATTCAGCACGGTGCTGCCCGCAAGGCCGCCCTTGATGGCGTTGAACACCTTCTCCGGGTCCACGCCGCACTTCTCCGCCAGCACCATGGCCTCGCTCATCGCCGCGATGTTTAATGCCACGATGATCTGGTTGGCCAGCTTGGTGGTGTTGCCGCTGCCGATATCGCCCACCAGCACGGCGGAACCGCCCATCACGAGCAGTATGTCCTTTACTTTCTCAAACGCTTCCGGCTTGCCGCCCACCATGATGGCCAGCGTGCCGTCGATGGCCTTGGGTTCTCCGCCGCTGACCGGCGCGTCCAGCATCTCCACGCCCTTTTCGGCGGCCTTCGCGGCCACTTCCTTCGACACCCCCGGCGCGATGGAGCTCATGTCCACGATGATGGCACCCGGCTTCGCGCCTTCCAGCACGCCGCCCTCTCCCAGTATCGCCGCCTTCACGTGCGGCGAGTTGGGCAGCATGGTGATGATGATGTCACTGCGCTCCGCCACGTCCTTGCAGCCCAGCCCCTTCTCCGCGCCTGCCGCCAGCGCGTCCGCGAGGCGCGCCTCGTCCATGTCGAACACGACCAGCTTATACCCGGCTTTGAGCAGGTTCTGCGCCATGGGCTTGCCCATGATGCCAAGGCCGATAAAACCAATCTTCATATGCTACTCCTCCTTCTTGGTATAAACGAATTCACCGCCCGGTGCCATCACGATAGGCTTCACGAGGGGATTGCCCTGCGCGTCCCTCGCGTTGTTCATGAGCGCCTCGAACTCGCGCACGTCGGCGCAGTCCGGGTTGGTGTAGTGGCACGCCACCGCGTATTCCAGCCCCAGCCACTGGCACGCGAGAAACGCTTCGTACGGCGTCATCTCGCCCGTCAGGAAGGTGGGCAGGAAGTCGAACGGGTTCTCGATGGTGACGTTGATGAGGCCGATGTGCGGCTTGTTGAGTTCGCCAATCAGCTTCAAATCGCTGAACAGCGCGGTATCGCTGGCGTTGTAGATGCGCACGCCGTCCTCCGTGTAGATGATGAAGCCCAGCGCGAGGCCGCTCACGTTGCGCCCGTCCTTCAGCGTCACGGACGAACGGTGCATGCTGACCACGGGGCGCACGCGGATGCCCGCCTGCTCCACCATCAGCCCCCACACCGTCTCCGTAATCTGCTTCGCGGGAACGCCCTGCTCCACCAGCAGCAGCTTGGTCTCGCTGCCGCAGATAACGGGGCAGCCGTGCTTCAGCGCAATCTCCGCGGTGTCCTTCATGTGGTCGAAAGCGCCGTGGCTGGCGATGATGAGGTCCACGTGCTCCAGCTCCGCCGCCTTGACGGGGCTCGACGGGTTGTCGTTGAGGTACGGGTCGATGAGTATTTTCGTCCCCTTCGCCGTGGTGATCAGGAACGACGAGAAGCCCAGAAACCAGAATTTCGTTTGCATTGTATCACTCCTTCATCGTGGTTTTTATCATCTCAGGGCGGCATCGCCGCCGGATATGCGTCTTGCAAGTGTAACGTTAAACTTTACGGCTAAAAAAATCCGCGGCTTTCACGCGCCGTCACGTGGACTGCCGCACCACCAGCTCCGATTTCAGGATTACCACGGGCGGCAGCGCGTCCGCGCCCTCCTCCACCCGGCTCAGCAGCAGCTCCACACCCTTTACGCCGATAACCTCCTTGGGCTGGCGCACCGTGGTGAGGGGCCTGCGAAGGTATGCCGCGAACTCGATGTCGTCGTAGCCGCACACGCGCACTTCGCCCGGCACGGCAATGCCCTTCTCGAACAGCGCTTCCATCGCGCCCACGGCAATGGTGTCGCAGCCGCAGAACACCGCGGTCACCGCTTCGCCCGCGTCCAGCAGGCTGCGCATCATGGTATAGCCGGACTCGATGTCGGGGCGCATGTTGTACACCAGCGCGGGGTCCCACGGAACGCCGTGCGTTTCCAGCGCGCGCATGTAGCCCTTCAGCCGCTCCGCCGACGAGGTGGAATCCTTCGTCATGTTGAGAAAGTGAATGCGTTTGCTGCCCGTCTTCAGCAGGTAATCCACCATGTTGAACGCGCCCAGCACGTTGTCGTTGCCCACAAAGGGAGCGTCCGGCTTCTCGCTGCGGCGGATCAGGTATACGTACGGCACGCCCAGCGCGTCGAGGTACTCCGCGTCCTGCGGCTGGGTCAGCATCGACGAGGCCAGCAGCAGCCCGTCCACGCGTTTCTGCATCAGCGTGCGAATGGCCTTTTTCTCCGTCTCGCGGCTGCGGTTGGTGTTGACCAGTATGATGCTGTAGCCGCGCTTGGCGGCTTCCTCCTCCGCGCCCTTGATGACGGAGCCGAAGAACGCGTGCGTGCTGTCCGATATGACGACGCCCAGCGTGCGCGTGCTGTTGGTGCGCAGGCTCTTCGCGACAAAGTTGGAGGTGTAGCCCATGCGTTCCGCGATGGCGCGCACGCGCTCCTCCGTCTCCCGGCTGATGCCGCCCTTGCTGTTGAGCACCTTGGAAACCGCCGTGGGCGATATGCCCGCCTCCGCCGCAATGTCCTTCAGCGTGACGCTCTTTCTCGGATTGTCCATTCCCCGTTACCCGCCGTATTGTCCTTCCTGTATGGTTATTGCCCGGATTGCCCCGTTTATTCCGCGCTCAGCAGCTCTCGCCGCGGCGTGACCAGTATCTTGATTTGGCTCCGGTCCTCGATGGATTTGCGGATGCCCCGCTCCAGCGCGTCCTCCAGGGCGATTCTGCCCGTAATCAGCGGGCTGGGGTCGAAGCGCCCGTCGGCGATGTACTGCACCGCCCACTTGTATTCCTCCAGATGGGAGTGCGCCACCGCGCCGATGACCTCCCGCTCGTTCAGCAGTATGTCCAGCGAGGGCAGGCAGATGTCCTGATTGACCACGCTCGCGATGACACAGCGCCCGCCGCGCCCCGTTAAGTCGTACGCGAGGCGCATCGCTGGAATGTTGCCGCCCGTGTCGATGACCGCGTCCGCCTTGAGGCCGTCCGTCAGCTCCAGAAAACCCTCCATCCAGCCTTCCTCGCGCGAGTCGAAGGAGTGGGTGGCCCCCAGCTTCTTCGCCGCCTCCGCGCGCGGCCCTCCGTGGTTCACCGAGATGACGCGCTCCGCACCCGCGATGCTTGCCGCCGCGATGCCGCACAGGCCAATTGCGCCCGCGCCCACCACTGCCACCGTATCGCCCAGCCGCACGCGGCCCTTGCGCATGGCACGAATCATCACCGCCATGGGCTCGGCCAGCGCGTACGGCGCGGAGTCGCCCTCCGGGATGGGGATGCAGTTTTCCGCCGGAACGTTGAAGAATTCCGCCATGCCGCCGTCGTCCTGCTGCCCGATGGAGACCATGTTCTCGCACTGCGCAAACTGCTGCTTTTGGCACCAGTGGCACTTGCCGCACGCGCGCACGCACTCGATGGCGACCGGCTGGCCGATGCGCAGCCCGGCGACGCCCTCACCCATCGCGGCAACGCGTCCCACGTATTCGTGCCCCAGCACCAGCGGGGCCATGCGGCCCGAGATGGGATGCGGATGATCGACGGGAATGACGCCGCCATAGCGGTAGTCCTCGATATCGGTGCCGCAGATGCCGCACCACAGCGTTTCAATTGTGACTTCACCCTCGCGCGGGGCTTTGGGCTCCGGCCAGTCGGCTTCGAAACGGATGTCTCCTACACCATAGAACACAAGCGCTTTCATACAGTGAACCGCCTTGATGGAATTCATGTTTAACGTTAAACCTATTATAGAATAAGCGGCGTCATTATTCAAGAGAAATTTCGCACGGAACCCGATTATTTTTATTTCCGGCGTAAGTTTATCGTTGAATATGAAAAGGATACAAAGGAATGGTTTACTGCCTTCACGATATGGGAAGTACAGCGAAAGTGCAGGCATTCCGAACTGATACGGCACCCGCCCTCCGCGCCGCCCAGCGCCAACGCTTTTCATTTGAAAAACGGCCTGTCCAATCGCGTTTATCCTGCGTTTACATTGGTGATATACTATATGAAACAAAAATCGGGAAGGAACGTACTGCGTGGCATCCGTTTTGGTCATCGACGACGACCCCTATATCCGCGAGCTCGTGGGCACGCTGCTGAAAGCCGAGGGCTTTGCTGTGGCGGAGGCGAGCGGCGGGCGCGAGGCGCTGCAAAAGCTCGGCGAGAGCCGGGTGGATTTGTGCGTGCTGGATTTGATGATGCCGGGCATGGATGGCTATGAGTTTTGCCGGCTGGCGCGGCGGTACTACGCAGACCTGCCCATACTGATGCTGACAGCCAAGGCCGAAATCGGCGACAAGGTGAAGGGCTACGGGCTGGGCGCGGACGATTACCTGACCAAGCCGTTTGAAGGCGTGGAGCTGGTGCTGCGCGTAAAAGCGCTGCTGAAGCGCTGCAGCATCGACGCCTCGCAGTCGGTGCAGATCGGCGGGCTGACGCTCGACAAGACCAGCTATACGGTGAGCTTCAAGGGCGCGCAGAGCGACATTCCCATGAAGGAGTTTGAGCTGCTGTTTAAGCTGGGCTCCGCGCCGGGCAAGACCTTCGCCCGGGACCAGCTGATTGAGGATGTGTGGGGCTACGACTTTGAGGGCAACGAGCGCACGCTGGACGTACACATCAACCGTCTGCGCGAGCGCTTCCCGGCGGAGCCGTACGGCTTCAAGATTACGACAGTGCGCGGGCTGGGTTACCGACTGGAGGTGCTGCAATGAACGAAAGAGATTTTGACCGGAGACGCGCGGGGTTACGACCTCAAGGACAGCACGTGCATAACAGGCGTACACAGCAACCGTCTGAGCGAGCGGTTCCCGGCGGCGCAGAACGGTTTCAGGAGCATGACCATGTGCGGGCCGGGATGGGTGGTGAAGGTGTTGCGATGAACGGAAGAGGCTCACGCGGGCGCAAAAAAAAGTGGTGGCTTGTGTCCCTGCCGATATTCTTCGCTGCGTTCGCAGCCTGTCTGGCCGCGGGGTATGGACTGTCGCTGGTGTTGTTCCGCCTGACCGGCCGCCCAGACGATTTCTGGGCCTTTATGACCGTGGGATTGTTCGGTCTGATTGTGTTTTCAGCGGGCGCGAAACTCATCACCGACATCACCCTGCGCAAACGGCGCGGGGACGGGCGGCTGGAGCGTGCGCGCAGCAATCTGATGAGCGATACCCTTGAGGCCATGGATCGCATTGCACATGGCGATTTCAGCGTGCTCTTGCCGGTGGACGAGCACAACCCGCTCTCCGAGATCTCCGAAAGCGTAAACAAAATGGCACGTGAGCTGGGCACTATGGAAACCCTGCGGCAGAGCTTCATCTCCAACGTGTCGCACGAAATACAGTCGCCGTTGACGTCCATCAGCGGGTTCGCGGCACTGTTGAAAAACGAAGCGCTCACGCCGGAGCTGCGCGCACACTACATCGACGTCATCGAGACGGAGGCCAAACGGCTCTCGCGCCTCAGCGACAACCTCATGCGCCTCTCCATGCTGGAGAATGGCGCGCAGCCGCTCACCGTCACGTCGTTTTCGCTGGATAAGCAGATTCAGAACGCCGTGCTGATGCTGGAGCCGCAGTGGACCGCCAAGAACCTCGACGTGTCCGTGGCGCTCGAAAAGACCCCATTCAGCGGCGACGAGGGATTGCTAAGCCAGGTGTGGGTGAATTTGCTGCACAACGCCATCAAGTTTACGCCCGAAGCGGGACAGATTATCGTAACACTGGAAAGGGCGGAAGGCGGCGTGGTTTGCCGCATCTCCGATACCGGCCCCGGCATTACCGAGGAGGACCTGATGCATATCTTCGAGCGTTTCTACAAGGCCGACAAAGCGCGCGACCGGGCGCTGGGCGGAAGCGGCCTTGGGCTCTCGCTCGTTAAAAAGATTGTGGAGCTGCACGGCGGCACGGTGACCGCGCAAAGCGAGTTTGATAAAGGCAGCACTTTTACGGTGACTTTGCCCGTTTCAAAATAGAATCCGGTTTACACTGCGTTTAAATTGCATTTAACCTCCGTTTAATTGGCGGCGCTACAATGAGGCCATCAAGTTTGAACGGAGGGTTTATTTATGATGACGATTCTTGTGTTGGTATATTACGGGGTGAAGCAGCTGGTCAAAAAGCTCACTGAGAAAAACAGCCCGGCTTGCGGGGAGGTGCTCGCATGACGCCCATCATTACGGTAGACGGACTGGTGAAACAATACGACCGGGCCAAGGAGCCCGCGGTGAAGGGCGTGAGCTTTGACGTGAACGAAGGAGACTTCTTCGCTTTCCTCGGTCCCAACGGCGCGGGCAAGACCACGACCATCTCCATCCTCACGACCACGCTCTCTAAAACGTCCGGCGGCGTGACCATCGCGGGGTTTGACGTGGAGAAGGAAGCCAAGCGGGTGCGCGAGGAGGTGGGCATCATCTTTCAGCAGCCCAGCCTCGATGCGCAGCTGTCGGCGGAGGAGAACATCCGCTTCCACGCCTGCCTGTACGGCATGTACCGCTACCGGCCCAGCTTCAAGCTGATGCCCGCCTCGTATCGGGACCGCGTGATGGAGCTTGCGGAAATCGTGGGCATCAAGGACGCGCTCTTTAAGCCCATCAAAAAGCTTTCGGGCGGTATGCAGCGCAAGCTGGAAATCATCCGCAGCCTCATCCACATGCCGAAGATACTGTTCCTCGACGAGCCGACGCAGGGACTGGACGCGGTGAGCCGCCGCAGCCTGTGGGAGTACATCGACGGGGTGCGCAAACAGAACGGCACGACCGTGTTCCTGACCACGCACTACATCGACGAAGCGGAGCATGTCGACAAGGTCTGCATCATCAACCACGGGAAAATCGCGATTGCCGGTTCGCCCGAGGAGATGAAGTCCAGCCTCCTAAAGCAGGAGCTTGTGCTGGACGCAACGGACCGCAGGCAGTTAATCAGCGAACTCGGCGGTATGGGGCTGGATTACCGCATCGACAACCACATCGTGGTGCCGTATCAGGGCACGGCGCAGGAAATTATCGCAGGGTTGCAAACGCAGCTGACGGTGTTGCAGATCCAGGAACCGTCGCTGGAGGACGCGTATGTGGAGTATTTAAAGAGAACGGAGGCGCAGGCGGCATGAATGAAGCAGTGATGGGACAGATAGGAATTAAATCGAGGTTTTTGAGGGAGCTGAACGCGGTGGTGACCATCGCGGCGCGGGACATCCGGTTGCTCTTTAAGTCGCCGGGCATGATTATCATGAGCCTCGCGATGCCGCTGGTGATGATGGGCATGCTGGGCGGCAGCCTTGCGCAGAACATGGCGGGCGGATTGGGCTTCAACTACGGACCGTTCATGATGGTGGGCATGCTGGTGAACATGCTGTTTATGACTACGACGTCCGGCATTGCCTCGCTGGTGGAGGACCGCTTCTCGGACTTTACGCAGGAGATGATGATATCGCCGGTATCGCGCTACTCCATCATCATCGGTAAAATTGCCGGGTCGTCGGTGGGCGCCATCATCAGCATGTTGGGCACGCTCATCGTGGGGCTGGCCATGGGCATCACGCTGCCGGTGGGACAGATGCTGGCTATACTCGCGCTGTCGCCGCTGATGTGCCTCTCGGCGGGCGCTCTCGCCATGATCGTGATCGGACTGATAAAGAGCAACCGGATTGCCAACCTGGCGGTGATGCTCATCACCATGCCGCAGATGTTCCTCTCCGGCGCAATCATCCCGATCACCAACTCCAGCGGCGTGCTGCTGGTGCTGAGCCGGATGATGCCGATGACGTATTGCCTCGACCTGGTGCGCGCGGTGGTGTACGCCGGAACGCCGGAGTACAGCAGTGTGGTGCTCTTTAACCCCGCGGTGACGCTGGTTGCCATCATCGCGATCACGGTGGTGTGCCTCGTGGTGGGCACGTTCTTCTTCGCCCGGAGCGAAAAGAACCGATAACAAACAACATAGCAGGAGGTTATTACAATGAAAAACAACGATATCAACTTAACGGAACAGTTTGGACGCGCGGCCCGGCTGCTGATGAGGCAGCGGCTCCGCGACGCCAAAGAGGACAGCGGCAAGCCGGACGCATGGCGCAAACGGCTGCTGGGCCTCATCAAAGCCCGGCCGGGCATCATGGACAAGGCGCTGGTAAAGCTGCTGAACCGCCGCATGGACGCGGGCGAGGAACTGCTGCTGGGCCTTGAGAAGAAGGGCTACGTGGTGCTGAAACCCGCAGAGGGCTCGGACGGCAAAGCCGTGGAGCTGACCGAGAAGGGCGAGAAGGAAGCGGCGGATTACATGGACCCCGGCGCGGCATTCAACGTGCTGAGCGACGAGGAGCAGGCCGCGATGAGCGGGTATCTCTCCCGCGTCATCGAAGCGCTGGAGAAGGAGACCGGTGTCAAGGGCGACGAGATGGACGAGGGCTTCATGGGCCTGCGGGGCATGCTGGGCGCTTTTGGCCCCGGCGGCATGCGCAAGCTGCACCGGCACTTTGCCGGAAGCTGCCCGGACGGCTTTGACCCGCGCGGGGGCTACGGCCCGTGGGGACGGGAGTTTTAGGGCAGTGAACGGTGAACGGTGGATAGTGAATAGTTCTGGGGAGAGCAGACAAGAGGGGGCGCGGGAGCGTCCCTTTTTGTGTGTGCGGGGGAAGTTATACTTAGGGCTAAGTGGAGGTGTTATGGATACTGTTCATGCCTCACTTATTCTTGTATCTTTTATATCCCCTCCTAGAATAAGCGTATTCAAATTGTAGCTAAACTCGCAAAACCAGTAATCCCCACTTTTTGCTCCAAAAGCTTAAATTATGAATAGAAATACCTCCAGTTTGATAATCCGATTATCGCGGGTCCATCGTCGCACTTAAAAGCATTACCCGGATACTTTAAGTCCGGGTAATGCAAATTGCACTCAATTATATTGTAGAACCGCAATTCCTGGAAGATCGTCGATATTTGAAAAATTAACATCAAGTTCCTTATAATTTTTTTTGTCTTTTTTTGAAACAGTTATAAATGAATCGACCTTTCCAAATATGAAACCGAGAATTCCCATCGATTTCGTTCTGTAATGCATCGGTATCACGACCGACGGACCCAGCTGCTTCATGACCTCCGCTGCTCCGCTGGCATCCAGCGTTGGGCCCCCACCTACAGGAAGGATCAGTATGTCAACCTTCCCAATTTCCCTGATCTGTTCGGGATTCAACATATGTCCCAGATCGCCGCAATGACAGACATTTAATCCGTCTATCGTAAAATTATAGATGATATTTTTGCCTCTTCTTGCCCCGGAAGCGTTGTCGTGAAAGGTCTGTATGCCTTTAATGCCGATGCCTGCTTGCGAAAATATTCCCGAGTCCTTGAACAGCACAAAGTCCCCCTTAATTGCCCCCACATTGTTATGGTCGCTATGATCGTGACTGGTTGTGACGATATTCGCATCAATCTCCGGCAGTTTATAGCCAGCTAAAGAGCCGAACATATTGGAATAAGGGTCCATAACGATCTTTGTACCGTTTTCAGCTGTGACCATGAAGCACGATTGACCAAACCATTTTATTTTCATTTGAATCTCCTTCCTTTTATAAAGCCTCGCTCGTATCAATTCTTTGTAAATTACTACGGTTATTTGAACTACAAACTAGGACTTGTTGTGCTGTAAGAAATGCCATTTGAGCTGCTTTCTTATTGCTGTTTATCCGGTATCGGCGTGTTAGATGCCTTAATCTGATGCAGGAAGAATGCAGGAACAGCAGCGATCACAGAGAAGCCTATTGCCCACCAGAATGCCGTGTTGAAGGCAGGTACCATCAAGCTGAGTACGCCGCTTGTCATTTGGCGCTCGACGATGATGGCCAGAATCGCCGGGCCGAACGCCCCGCCAATCGTCTGCAGAATCCGAATGGTAATACTAGCCTGCGGTATTTCGGCTTTTTCAAGCCCCAGATAGGCTGAAGCCATCACCGGAATGGTAATGCCACCAAGCCCCGCGCCTCTGACCAGCAGAGCGAGGATCAGCACGATATTACTTGTACCGGCCCCCGCGAATGCAAACGGAATTGTACCAAGCACCGTGACGGCGAGGCTCACGAGGACGATGACCCGCGCACCGATTTTGTCCGTCAGGCGGCCAATCCTGCTGCGCGTCAGCAACATACCGACCCCCTGCGGGATCATCATGACACCGGTCATTAAAATACTTTCGCCGCGTATCTGCTGGTAGTATAATGGGAGAAGCAGCATCGCGCCGTTTGTCGCCATCCCGGAAATGAACATCATGACCGTCGATACCGTAAAATTGCGGGATTTATACAGCCGCAAATCGATCACCGGCGTGTTTTTGGTTCGTAGAGCGTAAAAAACAAACACCGCCAGCAGCAGAACCCCCAGGAGTACCGGGATAAGCACTGCAGTATTGTCAAACCCACCGTAGGTACCCACCTGGGATATGCCGTATATGAAGAGCGCGAACATCGGTGATAACAGCAGGATTCCTATTAAATCAAACGAAGTCTTTACCTTCGGCGAAACGTCTTTGGGGACCAAGAACATCGTGAGCAGAAGCGTGACAAAACAGATCGGAATATTGATATAGAACGCCCAACGCCAACTCAGGCTATTCAAGATGAGTCCACCCAGCAGCGGCCCGAGAATCGGCCCCAGCAATGAGGGAATGCTGATAATGGACATCAGCGCGCCGAGATTCTTCCCACCAGCGATACGTACGATGAGTGTCGTCAGTGTCGTGAGCATGAGCCCTGTAGCGAAGCCCTGAATCAGCCTGGAGAAGATCAGGCTCCCAATGCTCCAAGACACGCCGCATAAGATTGAGCCAAGTAAAAATAGCATGAGGGAAAACGCATATACCTTCTTGCCGCCATACCTGTCGACGGCCCAGCCCGAGAATGGCACCGCCATTCCCATGCTGAGGGCAAAGCCTGTTGTGACCCATTGGATGACTGAAACTGTTGTTTTCAGATCTGCGGCCATGATTTTAAGCGCCACATTGACCATTGTGCTGTCCAGAAGCGGTGCCAATATGCCTAGTACAAGGATAATTGAGATTCTGACCACCTTTGGATCAAGTTTTTCTCCTGCTAACTGCACTTTTTTTATTTTCTTATCCGCTAGATTTCTTTTATAAATAGGCACAACTTTCCTCCCGCTAAAATAAAAAGCAACCTTGTTTTCGCTTTATTCTAGAAGGAAAAACAGTTGAAAGCCATGCACAATTTTAAAATCCATACACATTCTTGCTATAAAATTCTTTTGGGCTTAATCCTTCTACTCTTTTAAACATCCTGCTAAAATAAAACTCGTTGGTGTATCCCAGCTCATATGCCACTTCTTTCACCTTTTTGTTACCTTCAACAAGCAGTTCTTTGGCCTTATCGATTTTCATTTTATTAAAGTACATAATGATCGGATAACCCGTTGCTTCTTTGAAGGCTCTGGATAAATAGAATGTGGACAGTCCGGCTATCCCGGATAATTCCTCTAAAGTGACCTTCCCGTTGATATTCTGACGCATATACTCTATTATTTGATCAATCTTCAAAGATATCGCATGATTTTTGCTCTGCTTAATATTGTTTTGATAAATCCAAATAAGCAATTGACGAAGAAACGTCGCGGCAACAAACTCATAACTTGGCCCCTTGTCATTCCAAGTAACCAAGAGCTTTTCAAACAGCTCTTCCAAAGGGGCAAAGTCAGTTATTTCTTGGGCAGACGGTTGATGTAAGGTTTGAATATTCTCTCGGAACTTCCATTTCCCATCAGAACCGAGTACCATACGCGAGCCACTGAAATGTACCACCATATAATGTTCGGGATTTTGAGTACGCGGTCCGATTGTTAGTTGTACACCCGGAGGAATATAGAACAGCATTCCTTTTTTTATCGTATATTTGTTTTCTCCAATCATGATATGACCGTTCCCATCGCAAACAAAGATCATTACGTGATGTTGCAATGTCCTTGTAAATCCGTATGAAATTTTTTCAGCGTCCTTAATTTTTTGCCCTTTACAGTAATGTATTTGACATAATATATCTGTTACCATGCTTTCCTCCAAGATCACGTGAATAAGCATCTAACATTATTTTATCATATCTGATTTTGCTATGAAATGATGATGTCTCATTCAAATTCGAAATGAAAAAAAGCGTCTAAAATTATCAGGTAACGTGTTGTTTCGTGTCATTTCTGTATTTCGTTAGTATCAGACCATTCAAAGTAAAATCACGATAATTTCAGATACCAGATATACAGATACACAAAAAGTATATTGGAAAGCTTGTACATTACATACAAGGTGCATATGATTTCCACAAAAGAGTGTCGGAAGTGAGGCGGGAAAATGAAGGACGTTTTTCTTCCGAACTGCATCCGGCACCCATTTGGATACGCATCACAGGCTCCTCACAATGACGATGTATGAAGTGCTAGCGGTTCAGCCCGGTTTGTCCTCGTGTTCCGGGCGAAACTGGCGGTTCCCTGTCTTATGATCAGCAAAGCCGCGTTCCGTACGGCATGTGCGCCTTTGAAACGCGGCAGGGTGTCTGCGGCTGCAATCGGTTGACCGCGTCAGTACAGCTTGTTCAGCGCGACCACGTCGTTGGACTTGACCATCTTTTCAATGCAGTTGGGGTTCTTGAACAGCGTGCAGGTGTACAGACTCTCGATGACGATGAGCTGTACGATGCGAACGGCCATGACCTCGCCGTTGACGTGCTCCTGAAACGCGGAGGTTAAAAGCACGATTTCGGCTTCCTTGGTCAGCGGCGATATGGGGAAATTGGTGATGGCGATGGCGGTGCGGCCCGCGCGGCGCAGGTGCTTGGCGGCTTCGACGATGGCCTTGCTGCGCCCGGAATGCGAGATGAGCACCGCGACGTCGTTGGGCCCCAGCTGAGAGGCGAGAATGAGCATATGGTCGGCATCGCTGGTGGCGCTGCACGGGTAGCCGATGCGCGTGAATTTATACATCGCCGAGAGCGCCACGGAGTGCGCGTCGCCCACGCCGAAGAATACGATCTTGTTTGCGCCGATCAGCGCGTTCACCGCGCGCTCATACTGCTTTTCGTCCACGATCATCAGCGTATCATGAAGCGCCTGCACGGAGGAATTGAATACCTTTTTGGTGATGTCCATGAGGCTGTCGTCGAAGCTGAACTTGCTGAACTCGCGGTCGGGCGACTGCTTCATGTACTTCATGCGCGTCAGCTCCACCTTCAGCTCGGCAAAGCCGTCCAGCCCCATCTTACGCGACAGGCGCACAAAGGTGGGCTCGCTGCAGCCCGCGCGGCGCGCGGCCTCGGTAATGGTGGCGTCCGCGAGAAAATCCGGATTTTCCAACAGGAAATCCGCCGCCTTGCGCTCGGCGGTTTTCAGGCTGTCGTACACCGCCTGCAGCTTCAGCAGGCAAAACAGCGGTATTTTTTCGCTTATCTTCTGGTCGATGTTCATCGTTTGTCTCCCGCGAAATGCTACAATTATCGAGCATAATTATACAACTTTCGCTTTGGATTGGCAAACGATTTGTAGGTTTGCGGTTTTATTGCGCGTTATCCAGCATATTCCACACGCGTTCCAGCACCGGCATGGACACCTGTGTGGAACCATGCACCGTGACGGCCAGCGCACCCACGGCGTTGGCGAAGCGCAGCGCCGCCTCGAAGCCGCTGCCCGCGGCAAGCCGCGCGGCAAACGCGCCCAGAAACGCGTCACCCGCGCCCTGCGTATCCGCCACCGTCACGCGGTATCCGTCCGCGGCGACGGCGCCCTCCGCAGTGCAGAGTATCGCGCCGTGTTCCCCCAGCGTCACCACGACGGCCTTCGGCCCCAGCGCCAGAATTCGCCCCGCGCAGGCCTTTGCCGAAGCCGCGTCCGAAACCTCCCCGCCGCCCAGCGCGCCCGCTTCGGTTTCGTTGGCGATGATGAGGTCGGTATGCGACAGCACCGCCGCCGGAATATCCGTATAGGGCGAAGGGTTCAGCACGGTGGTCGCGCCGCACGCCTTCGCGCGCGCAAAGTACGCCTCCACCGCGTCCATGTTGATCTCCAGCTGCGCCGCGAGGATGTCCCCCGGCGCAAAATCCGCGGGCATGTCGGTTGGGATGGCGCGGTTCGCGCCTGGGTATACCACGATGCAGTTCGCGCCGTGGTCGTCCACATAGATGACCGCGTTGCCGGAATTCATGTCCGCGCGCGTCACGCAGTCCGTGCCGATATCGCGCCGGCGCAGCGCGTCCAGCAGCGCCTCGCCCATGTCGTCGCGGCCCACCGCGCCGATGAACGAGACGTGCGCCCCGCAGTGCGCGGCAGCGCAGGCCTGATTGGCCCCCTTGCCGCCCGTCGCGGTGACGCACGTCGTCGCCGTCAGCGTCTCTCCCCTGCCCGGCAGTATTTTCACACGGTATGTCGTATCGATGTTGGCGCTGCCCAATATCCAAACGGTGTTTGCCATTCGCTGTTCCCCTGTCATTCTGCGATGATTACGCGCACGCCCTTCTTCCTCAGCGCTTCGACAAGCGCTTTGGGCGCGTCCGCGTCCGTGACGAGCGTATGCACCTGCTCCAGCGGGCACACCGGCAGCAGCGATACGCGCCCCAGCTTGACGCTGTCCGCCACGATGATGACCTCCGCGCAGTTTTCGATCATCACCTTCTTGAGCTCCGCCTTGACTTCCTCCGAAGAGGTGATGCCCTTCTCCGGCGACACGCCGCTCGCGCCCAGTATCGCCTTGTCGGCGTAGAACTTCTTTGCCGTCTCCTCCGCTATCTTGCCGTTGTACGAAAGGTCCCGATGGCGGAATATGCCGCCGGTGGAGATGACCTCCACGTTGTCCATGTCGGCGGTCTTCAAACAGATGTTGATGTCGTTGGTGATGATGGTGATGCGCTTGTCCTTCGGCAGGCAGCTTGCCACCTGCAGCGTCGTCGTGCCGTCGTCCATCATGATGCTCTCGCCGTCCAGGATGAGCTTCGCCACCGCGCGCCCGATGCTCTCCTTGCCGCCGATGCTCTGCTTCATCCGGCTCTTATACTCCGGGTCGATGCTGTTGTCCCGGATGACGCCGTTTTCGCGCACGATGGCACCGCCGTGCGTGCGGGTGATGTGCTCGCGCTTTTCCAGCTCGCGCAAATCCGAGCGGATTGTCGCACCGGACACGCCAAAGGCCCGGACGAGCTCCTCCACGTCTACGGATTTTCTTTCACATATGTAGTCATAGACTTCCTTCAGCCGCTGTTCGGCGAAGCGCCGGGAGTTGCTCAATTCCTTCCACCTCTTATGAAACAATTCGGTAATTAACCATTATATAGAGTAACCGATCCGTTTCAAGAATTCAATCGGGGATTTCCCGTTATTTCCCGAGATGCGAACCGTATTTTTCCTCCAGCTGGCGGATCTTATCCACGCGCGGGATATGCCGCCCGCCCGTGAACTCGTGGCTCAAAAACGCATCCACGATATCGAGGGATAAGCCGAGGCCGGTTACCCACGCGCCGAGGCACAGTACATTGGCGTCGTTGTGCTCGCGCGTCATCTTCGCCATGTAGGCGTTGGTGCACAGCGCCGCGCGAATGCCCGGCACCTTGCCCGCCGCCATCGTCATGCCGACGCCCGTGCCGCAGAGCAGTATGCCCTTGTCATACTGTCCCAGCGACACCTTCTCCGCCAGGCCCGCCGCAATGAACGGATAATCGATGGGCTCGCTGCTGCTTGCGCCGAGGTCGTCCGTATCGTATCCCTTCTCGATGAGGTGGGCTTTAATCTTTTCCTTGAGCTCGTATCCCGCGTGCTCGCTCGCGATGGCTATCTTCATCAGAATCCCAGCTCCTTCAGCGTCTGCTCCATCTGCTCCTTCGTGGGGGGCGTGTAGTGCAGCGCGGGCTTGTCGAGCATGTACGACGCGCCGCAGCCCTTTACGGTATTGGCGATTATCATCGTGGGCTTGCCCTTCGTCTCGCGGGCCATGTCGAACGCGGACACGATCTGGTTTAAGTTGTGACCGTCGATATCGAGCACCTGCCAGCCGAAGCTGCGCCATTTGTCGTACAGCGGCTCGGTGTCGAGTATGTCCTTGGTCGCACCGTCGTTCTGGTACCGGTTGCGGTCAAGTATGGCGGTTAAGTTGTCCAGCTTGAAGTGGGGCGCAGCCATCGCAGCCTCCCAAATCTGGCCCTCGCCCAGCTCGCCGTCGCCGAGGATAGCGTACACGCGCACGTCCTTCTTGCGCATCTTCGCGCCCATGGCGATGCCGCACGCCGCCGAGAGCCCGAGGCCCAGCGAGCCTGTGGTAATATCCACGCCCGGGATGTGGTTGCACGGATGCCCCTGCAGCAGGCTGTCTATCTGGCGAAGATGCCAGATTTCGTCCATCGGGAAGAAACCCGCTTCGGCAAGCGCCGAATACCAGATGGGCGCGCCGTGTCCCTTGGACAGTATGACGCGATCTCTGTCCTCCCAGCGCGGGTTCTTCGCGTCGTAGCGCAGATCGTGGAAGTACAGCGCCGCCATGATGTGCGCCAGCGAGAAACTGCCGCCCGGATGACCGCTCTGCGCATGGTACGTCATCTCGATGACGTGTTTGCGCAGCACTTTCGATTTATAATCCAGTTCCTCAAATTGCTCTGTGGTCAGCATTTGCCGCTCCCGTCCTTCCTCGCGATGGCCTGTTTGGCGGCGCGATAGATGTCTTCAGCCGTGAGGCCGTACTTTTTCATCAGCGAACTGCATTCGCCCGACTCCGCGAAGGTGTCCTTCACGGCGACATGCTCCATGGGCACCGGGGCGTTCTTCACGAGGCATTCCGCCACCGCGCCGCCCGCGCCTCCGAAGCAGTTGTGATCCTCCGCCACGACCAGCGCGCCCGTCTCGCGTGCCGCCGCCACGACGCATTCCGTATCGAGCGGCTTCACCGAGCGCAGGTTCACAACGCGCGCGTCGATGCCCTCGGCCTCCAGCTTCTTCGCGGCCTGCAGCGATTCCCACACCATGAGGCCCACCGCCGCCAGCGTCACGTCCTTGCCGTCCCGCAGTACTTCGGCTTTGCCGAGGCGGAAATCCACGGCGTCCTTATCCTCGTGAAGCACCTCGGCCTCGCCGCGGCCCAGCCGCAGGAACACCGGCCCCGGCGTCCGCACGGCCTCGCGCAGCGCGGCGCATACCTCGCCCGGGTCCGCCGCTACCAGCACCTTCATGTTGGGGATGGCGCGCATGATGGCGATGTCCTCGATGGCCTGATGCGTCACGCCGTCCTGCCCGACGCTGATGCCGCCGTGCGTCGCCACGACCTTGACGTTCAGGTTGGGATAGCACAGCATGTTGCGTATCTGCTCGAACGGCTTCTCCGTCGCGAACACCGAGTACGCCGTGAATATCACCGGCGAACCCCACGTAGCCAGCCCCGCCGATATACCCACGGCGTCGGCCTCCGCAATGCCCACAGAATAGAATCGTTCCGGAAATTTCTCCTTGAACTTGATGGAGCGCGTGGACTTCGACACGTCGGCCGTCACCACCGCGAGCTCCGGGTACTCCTCGCCCATGCGGACGAACGCTTCGCCCAGGGCATCCCTGAAATTGCCTTCCATTGTTGCTCCTGCCTTACTTAAAATTGTATGATTCGAATTCACGGATGCGCTCCACCTTGGGTGTCGAGCTGGAGGGTTTGAACTCCAGCGAGAGCCATTCGCGAACGATCTTCTTGGCGAGCTCCGGCCCGATGACGCGCGCGCCCATCGTCAGCACGTTGGTGTCGTTGCTGAGGCGCGCCCTCTCCGCCGAGAAGCTGTCGTGGCATACCGCCGCGGTGATGCCCTTGAACTTATTGGCCGCGATGGCCATGCCGATGCCGGTGCCGCAGAACAGCATGCCTTCCAGCGTATACCCGCTGTTTATGATGGCTTCGCACACCCTTTGTGCCACGTCGGGATACATCGTTTCATCCATCTCTTCATATACGCCGAGGTCTCGGTACTTGGCACCCATTTCGTCCAGCACCTTCATGATGGTCTTTTTGAGCGGCAGTCCCGCGTTGTCACAGCCCAGTACCAATTCTTTCATTTTGTCATCCCTCCCACGGTCTCAGTATATGATATTTTCGTTTAGCTGTCAATTATATTCGTTTTATTTTTATTTGTTTTCATTTTACCGGTGCACGGGAGCGCGCGTGATCGGTTGATACGCGTATGTCCACAGTGCATCCCGTCGATATTCAATTCATGCGTGGCACATATGTGCAAACCGTTGCGTCCGTCGGCGCGTACAGGAGTCCGCGCCCTACGGGTTTCCGCGATATCGTCGCATTCTGCGCGAGGCCAAAGCCTTCCCCATGGGGAAGGTGGCCGCCGAAGGCGGACGGATGAGGTGTCAAACCGACTTTGTTATCCGCATAAGGCCCCCTTGCGCACCACACCACAAAGCTATGCTTTGCGGGGACCCCGTTAACCACCCCACAAAGCTATGCTTTGCGGGGACCCCGTTAACCACCCCACAAAGCTGCGCTTTGCGGGGACCCCGTTAACCACCCCACAAAGCTGCGCTTTGCGGGGACCCCGGGCCGGGGGCTGTCACCGAAGGTGACTGGGGGATTGCAACCTGAAGGAGCGTCCCTATCCCTCCACCGCTCACGCGGTCCCCCTCCCTTTAGGCAAGGGAGGCTTGCGATGCTTGCGGTTACGGCGTGAATACCAGCTTCAAGCCCTTGCGCTCCGAGCCGAGACGGAAAGCCTCGTCGGCTTCGTCCAGAGAGAAGCGGTGCGTCACCACGTCGGCGAGGTGCTCTATCGTGCGCACGAGGTCTATCATGCCCGGCAGTTCCGTGTCGTGGAAGTTGCGCGAGCCCTTGATGGTAATCTCCTTGGAGACCACCATGTCGTAGAAGTTCAGCGTAATCTCGGTGCACACGCCCACCTGCACCAGCATGCCCCGGTTTCTCAGCACTTCCAGGTCGGTCTTGATGGCGCGGGCGTTGCCGGAGCAGTCGATGATCTTGCCAAGGCCGCGCCCGTCCGTGAGCTTATTCACCTCGGCCTGCACGTCGCCGCGCCCGTTGATGGTGTATGTCGCGCCGAAGCTGCGCGCAGCCTCCAGCCGCTCGTCCACCACGTCGATGGCGACCACCACGCCGCCCATGTGCACGACGCTGAGAATGCACATCATGCCCAGCGGCCCCGCGCCCGATATGCCCACGAGCTCGCCCGGCACGATATTGGCAAGGCGTGCGGCGTGGTACGGCGTACCCAGCGCGTCGGTTAACAGCACGCCCTGCTCGAAGGACAAATCGTCCGGCAGGTGGCGCAGCTGCTTCTCCGATACCGCGATGTACTCCGCGTCGCCGCCGTCCTCATCGAAGCCGATGCACGTCATCTGCTTGCAGAAGATGAAGTCCCCCGCCTTGCAGTGCTCGCATTCGTGGCAGGTGATGTGGCAGTTGATGAACACGCGATCGCCCGGCTTGAACTCCGTGCAGCCGTTCACCTGCTCGACGACGCCTGAAACCTCGTGGCCGGGGATGATGTCGGACTGCTTGTCGGCGTGGTACAGCAGCTCGAGGTCTGTGCCGCAGATGCCCGCGGCCTTCACGCGCACAAGCGCACAGCCCGGCTTCGGCTCCGGAATGGGTCTTTCCACGGGATATGCATGGCGCTTGCCGTCCAGTATGATCGCTTTCATTTCCGCTTTCCTCCCGCTTATTCTCTTTTATATCTGGTCGTAGCCGGTGGACCACGGCACGATGTCCCGCACCACCATGCGGCTGCTCGATTTCAGCAGGAACAGCGCGCAGTCCGCGATGTCCGACGGCAGCATCCACTGCGACGGGCCGCACGGCATGTCCTGGCTGCGCAGCATCTCGGTGTCCGTCACGCCCGGGTAGATGGTGCTCACCTTCACGCCGTAGGTTTTGCCCTCCTGATACAGCGCCTCGGACATGCCCATCACGCCGTACTTCGATACGCTGTAGCTCGTCACTCCCGGCTTTGCGCCCAGCGCCACGGTGGACGACATGTTGATGATGTAGCCCTCGCCCTTGTCCTTCATGGTTCCCATCGCCGCCTGTGCGAGGAAAAACTGGGCTTTTAAGTTGGTCTCCATCGTCATGTCCCAGTCCTCTTCGGTGACGCCGAAGATGCCGTCGGCGACGATGACGCCCGCGTTGTTGATGAGAATATCGACGCCGCCGAACCGCTTTGCCGCCTCGTCCACCATGCGGCAGATATTGTCCGTGCTGCGCAGATCCACGGCAACCGCTTCGCAGCGCACGCCCAGCGCTTCCGCTTCGGCCTTCAGCGAGGCCAGCTTATCCGCCGAACGCGCACACACGGTGAGGTTGCAGCCCTCCCGCGCCAGCGCCAGCGCAATCTCCCGGCCGATGCCGCGGCTCGCGCCGCTGACAATAGCCGATTTCCCTTTCAGCTCCATCATGCCCTCCTTATTTCAGGCTGTGTATCGCCTTGCCGACGGTCGCGTTCGCGGCTTCCATCACCGCTTCGGATACGGTGGGATGCGCGTGGATGCAATTCGCGATGTCCTCGACGCAGCATTCCGTCTTCATCGCGAGCACCGCCTCCGCTATCATGTCCGTCGCGTGCGCGCAGACCATGTGCACGCCCAGCACCTCGCCGTACTTCGCGTCCGCGACTATCTTCACGAAGCCCGAAGCCTCGTCCTCGATGAGCGACTTGCCGTTGGCTGCCATCGGGAACACACCCACCTTGATTTCCCTGCCCGCGTCCCGTGCCTGCTTCTCCGTCATGCCGGCCCACGCCACCTCGGGCGTTAAGTAGATGCACTGTGGGATGATGCCGTAGTCCATAGAATCCGCCTCGCCGCAGATGGTCTCCACCGCGACGATGCCCTCCTCGCTCGCCGTATGCGCCAGCGTCATCTTGCCGTTGGCGTCGCCGATGGCAAAAACGCCCGGCACGCTGGTGCGCAGCTGCGCGTCGGTCTCGATGACGCCCCGGTTGTGCTTGATTCCCAGCCGGTCGAGCATCGCCGTATCGGCGTTGGGCTTGCGCCCGGTCGACACCAGCACGCAGTCCGCCGGAACGCGCGTCTCCTGCCCGTCCTTCTCGTACACCACCGCGTCACGCTCAATGCGCTTCACGCGCGCGCCCGTCACGATGCCCACGCCCGCCTTCTTCATGTCCCGCGCCACGGCGGCAATCACGTCCGCGTCCGCCATCGCGATGATGCTGTCCAGCATTTCGACGATGGTCACCTTGCGCCCGAAGCGGCTGAGCAGGAACGCGAACTCCAGCCCGATGACGCCTCCGCCGACGATGACCGTCTCATTCGGCAGCGAGCGAATCTCCAGCATGCCGTCGCTCGTGACCACGTGCGGCTGGCCGATGCCCTCGATGGGCGGCAGCACCGGCTGCGAGCCCGTCGCGAGGATGACATTCTTCGCGCTGTATTCCTTGCCGTCCGCGACGACGGTGTGCGCGTCCTTCAGCGCGGCTTCGGCGGAAACCAGCGTCACGCCGTTGCCCTTGATAAGGCCGCCCACGCCGCGCACGAGCTGCGTCACGACGGTCTCCTTGCGCTTCATCACCGCCGTCCAGTCCACCGTCGGCGCACCCGCGCCCACGCCGTACTTCGCGGCTTCCTTCACGCCGCTGTAAATCGCGGCGGATTTCAGCAGCGCCTTGGTCGGTATGCAGCCCCGGTTCAGGCACACCCCGCCCAGCTTATCCTTCTCGAACAGCACCACGGAAAGCCCTTTTTGGGCCGCTTTGATGGCGGCTACGTATCCGCCCGGGCCTCCGCCGATGATTGCTACGTCGTACATATTTCCCCCTACAGTTTCATGTCGATGATGACTTCAATGCCCTCGCCCCTGCGCAGCAGCGCCACGCCCTCTTCCAGCTTTTCCAGCGGCAGCGTGTGGGTCACCAGTGGTTTCAGGTTTAAAACGCCGCTCTCGAGGATTTTCACGGCCTTCGGGAAGGTGGAGTTGGCGAGCCACGTGCCGAGTATGGAGGCTTCCTTGAAGCTTATCTGGCTTTGAATCATCTCCGGGTGCGCCTTGGTGTTGATGC
>JAEWRI010000026.1 GCA_023460085.1 Bacillota bacterium
AAGGGAGGGACAGGTAAACCGTTATATTGTTTTACCGTACATAAAGCCTATACTAAAGATAAGCACTATCTTTGCTGTTACAGGCTCCCTGAAGTCTTTTGACTTAATCTATGTATTAACAAATGGCGCACCGCTACACGCAACAGAAGTGCCCAGTACACTGATGATAAGTATGTTGTTTCTGCGTAATAGATATGGTATGGGCAGTACGATTGCTTTCCTTCTCATCATTTTATGCTTCACATTTGCTTTGATTATAGGCCGCATATTCAAGAATAAGGAGGATTAACAACATGAAACTTGGTGATATCTTACCGGATAGAAATAAGAAATCCGGACCTCAGAATAAATCCTTCCAGTATAAAGGAATTAAGGTCAAAGAGGTAGGAGTAAACATCATATTCGGATTCTGGGCGATTATTAACCTGTTCCCTGTCTATTGGATGTTTACCTTCTCACTCAAGAGTAACGCGGAAATATTTGGCGTGAATGTTGCCGGTCTTCCAAAAGAGTGGCTGTGGTCCAACTATTCAAGAGCAATCGAAATGGGCCATATTGAAAAATACTTTATAAACAGTATCATTATTGCCATTTCGACTATTCTCATAGTTATGCTTATCTCGCTTATGGCAACCTATGCCCTGACAAGATTTATTTGGAAGGGAAGGAAGCGAATGAATAGTTTTTTCATGCTTGGATTGACAATTCCTATTCATGCGGCACTCGTGCCTATCTATGTCACCTTTTCAAGACTGGATTTGCTTAATAAATATGTTTCTCTAATTATTCCCTACGCTGCCTTTTCGTTAGCGATGGGGATACTCATTTGCACAGGTTTCATGCAGGAATTGCCCATGGATCTTGATGAGGCGGCATGTATCGATGGCTGTGGTACATGGCAAATTTTCTTCAAAATTATTGTACCATTGATGAAGCCGGCTGTAGCAACGGTGTCTATTTATACATTCTTGCAGTGCTGGAATGAGCTGATGTTTGCAAATAACTTTATTAGTGATTCTTCGCACAAAACATTGCCGGTCGGTATACAATCACTTTCGGGACAGTTTACGACGGATTGGGGCCCGATTGGTGCAGCGTTGGTTATGGCAACCTTCCCGACACTTATTTTCTATGCGTTCTTTAGTAAGAAGATACAAGAGAGCTTCATTGCTGGAGCAATCAAGGGCTAGTGATAAGTTAATATTTTATTCATGACAAGAGAAAGTTTGCAAAGCGTACTTTCTCTTGTATCAGAGGGGTTTCGGACTCTGTTTAAGTAGCTTATACTAACAGAGTCGGAGACCTTTTTTCTTCTCAGAGCTTTGGCTGAGTTTGGATTGCCGTGTTGAAAATAAGGGGCAGATGTGATAAGATAACATAAGGAAAGTATAGGCAAACTCAGCATTTACGCAAATATACGTGATTGAGGTGTAGAAATGAGGCATGGCGGCAAAAGATTAAAACGCGATGTTAAAATGTCGCTACAGCAAACGGCTCTGTTAATGCTTATTGTTCTGTTTTTATTTTTCTGCATGATGTTTATGATAGCAACCTCTATCATAATCAAGAGAACTGAAGATGATTTCAAAATAAGAACTTCGGAAACAGCTGTTAACAATGTGGTGTCCACCATCAGAGCAAGTTTGGTGAACTACAATTATTTATCACGTCTGATCATGGTCAATGATAGAGTCGTGAAATATTTAAAAGCGGAAGAAACAGATAATGATAATACATATGAGGCACGAAGGGGTATCTATGAAATACAGTATTTGTATAGTTATATTGATTCGGTATATATCTTCCGCAACGATGGTAAGTATGTAAGTACAGGTCAAGGTGAATATTTTATCGATTTAAACAGCTTAGAGCGTTCTAAGATATTGGATGCACGAGGTACCCCAGTTATTTCAATTAATGGCAACGGTACGATTAAAAAAAACAAGAGTAAGCCGTTGCTTACTATGTCGCGTGCAATATACGATATTAATTCACAAAAGCTCTTGGGTATACTTATCATGAACATATCAAGCAGTGTATTTGATGATACATTTTCGCTGCAGAATTCCAGCGGTATGTGTATACTTGATAAGGATGGTACACTTCTCTGTGGGAATGAAGAAATCAGCACATTATATAATAGCGAATACTATAGCGACAGTATGGTATATAGGAATATCCTCTTAGGTGGTGAAAGGAAGACTCTAACCGGCAGACAGGCGATAAAGCCACTGGTGGTTTTGTGTGCGAGCGGTAAGGGTGCGGAAGCACTACCACAGGATACGATATATGCGCTGATGTTAACTCTGACAGCATTTATCCTGTCGACGTTGGTTTGTGCTTTGTTTATTACAGTTAATATTGCGAAACCTATCAGAAACCTAAGTGTAGCAATGGAACATACGAGGTCATCGGGGTGGCTGAAGAAGATTGACGCCGAGATGCCAAACAATGAAATTGGCAGGTTGGCTGAAAGCTATAATAGCATGATAGAATATCTTAACGAGCTGCTCAATCGATTACTGGAGGATGAAAAGAACGTACAGAAGGCGGAGATGCGTGTACTCCAAGAGCAGATAAAGCCACATTTCCTCTATAATACATTAGAAACGATCAGCTATATGGCAGTTAAGGAGAATGCAAGCAAAGCGCACGATGCACTGGAGACACTGGGCAGCTTTTATCGCAATTTCCTTAGAAAAGGGGATCACGAGATACCACTAAAGCGTGAGCTGCGCATTACACAGGATTACCTCTCCCTGCAAAAACTGCGGTATGGAGATATATTTGAGGATGAATATATTCTTGACGATACCACACTCGATTGCATGTTACCTAAGCTGATTCTTCAACCGCTTGTGGAAAACTGTATCTACCATGGAGTGCGCCTCAAGGGAGAAAAGTGCATTATTCGCATCACTACCCGCATGGAAGAGGGCGGTTTGTACATAATTGTGTACGATTCCGGCGTTGGCATGAGCGCCGAGCAGATAAAGAACGTGCTGGAGGCAAGCGAGGATGATGATGTAAGGATGCCGTCAAGCTTCGGTCTGCGTGGTACCATCAATCGAATACGCTATTATTATGACTGCGATAACATAGTACAGATACGCAGTGAGCCGGGCGAATATACAGAAATTGAGATATACATTCCCAAAATGAGGGGAACGGAAGTAGAGGGGGAAAAATAATGTACCGAGTTATGATCATTGACGACGAGATGTCTGCTCGCAGATTGTTACAGGCATCCATAGATTGGCAATCGCTTGATATGAAATTGGTGGGCGAGGCAGCGAGTGGTATAGAAGCTATTAACATTATTGATGAGTTGCGGCCAGACATTGTTTTTGCTGACATTGACATGCCCTTTATGAATGGGATAGAATTCACACAGGTTGCTACGGAGCGATATACAGACTTGGTGATTATTATTTTGACAGGATTTGATGATTTTGACTATGCACGTCAGTGTGTTCGGCTGCCGGTGGTAGAGTATATGCTTAAACCGTTTGTCCGGCAAGAGGTGATCGAGGTATTAATCAAAATAAAGGAAAATCTGGATAAACGCAATCCTCGTACACAGGAGATTGTACAGGATATTACTCAGTCTGATATCAAGCAGATCATGCAGTATTTAGGTGATAATTTTACAGATTCTAACATCAATTTAACCTCTGTGGCGCAGCATTTTGGATTTAATCCAAGCTATCTTAGCCGAAAATTTAAGCAGGAAACAGGAAAGAGCTTTGTCGAATTCCTTATCAAGTGTCGGATGGAGCGGGCGCTTGGGCTGGCCGCAAAAAGCGAGAAGATGTTCTGTACTGCCAATGCTGTCGGCATCCCTGACCCGAACTACTTTGGACGCTGCTTCAAAAAATATTTGGGCATCAGCTATTCAGAATATGTCAGCTCGCATAATTCGCGTTAAACTTTTTTCGTATTACTGTATTTTACTGTAATCCAAGCGTGTCATAATAGCAAATTTAATGTGGCAGGCGTTATACCTGGTTTTGTATAGGGCCTGCCACATTTATGCCGGTGAATGATCTGTTTCATGCTTCCTTGTGATGGATCTACTTCTTTTCCTTTCTAAAACACATGAACCAATCCAAACAATACTGATCATCGCTTTTATTATCCATACGTTCTTTTGCAGTTCCGCAGGAACCGGCGGTGGGAACGATCACATCGTCTCCGGGACGCCAGTCGGCAGGAGTTGCCACACTGTCGCTATTAAGCGCTTTGAATTCCTCCGCCATAGATGCAAAAGTCATAAATTCAGTAGTGCAAACAGGTGTAAAATCTGCGGGGTGAGAAAAAGATATTGTCTGCCTGAATCTGTAACTAAGTTACAAAAATTTTAAAAACTCTTGACTTTAACGTCGCGTCAACCTGTATGCTTTAAAATGAAAGGAGGCCGGATCATGGAATTACAAACCATTAGCCAGATTTCGAAATTATTCAATATTTCAACCCGAACATTACGGTATTATGAACAAATCGGCCTGATACAACCGGTAAAGAAAAATGATTATGCATACCGCACTTATGACGGAAATACGGTCCTGCGGTTGCAGCAGATCATTGTGCTGCGCATACTCAGAATCCCGCTGAAGCAAATTGCCGATATTTTAAAGAGCGAGGATACCGCTGTTGCAATTAACACATTTCAACAGAATCTTGCCGAGATCGAAGATGAAATCGCGGCGCTGTCCACCATAAGAAGTGTCATTCAAGCCCTGCTGGAACGGTTACATTTGCAAAAGTATGAGCTGTGGATATTGAACGATGAAAATCTGTTGGCAATTGTAGATTCCCTGACTGCCTCCAAAATTAATTTTAAGGAGGAAAAGACGATGGATGATTTGAACAAAGCAAGTGAAAAGCTAGACAAATTGAACGATGTGAGGATTGTTTATTTGCCGCCCATGACGGTTGCCGCCGTCAGCGCGACGGGGGAGGACAGCGAAGGGC
>JAEWRI010000027.1 GCA_023460085.1 Bacillota bacterium
AAGAAGTGTGGTGTGAGAACGGGAGACACGATCAGTGATGCAAGGCGTCTCTGTCCCGATCTGATGCTGGTGCCGCCCCATTATGATCTCTATGATACCAGCTCCAAAGCCTTTATGGAGATACTGAAGGAGTTCTCGCCCTGTGTGGAGCAGTATTCGGTGGATGAGGCGTATTGCGATATGCCCGGAACCGTGGGTCTCTATGGTTCGGCGGTGGTTGCCGCGAATCTGATGAAGGACCGGATCCACAGGGAGTTGGGATTTACAGTAAATGTCGGAATTTCCTCGAATAAGCTGCTGGCGAAGATGGCTTCGGACTTTAAGAAACCGAATCTGGTTCACACCCTGTTTCCCGGAGAGATGGAGAAGAAGCTCTGGAAGCTGCCGGTAGAGGAGCTGTTCTATGTTGGTCATGCAACGAAGCGGAAGCTCCACGCGCTGGGGATATTGACGATTGGTGAGCTGGCAAGAACGGATCTGAATATATTGCGGGCGCACTTTAAGAAGTACGGAGAGGTACTCTATGCCTTTGCCAACGGAATTGACATTTCGGTGGTATCGGATGTGGTGCCAGCCAATAAGGGCTATGGCAATTCCTCGGTCATTGCCTTCGATGTAGAGCGTCCGGATGTGGCAAAAATGATTCTGCTATCTCTCTCAGAGACTGTGGCGACAAGGCTTCGGGCAGATCATGTGATGGCTACCGTGGTGGCAGTCAGCATAGTATATACCGATTTTCATCATGAATCCCATCAGATGACCTTGTTTAGTGCTACTAATATTACAAGTGAGATACATCGGGCGGCTTGTCGCCTGTTTGATGAGCTATGGGACGGCTTGCCGGTTCGTAATCTGGGAATTCATACGAGCAAGGTGGTAAGCGGAAACTCGGTGCGACAGATGAATTTGTTCGATATGAACCGGTATGAGAGACTTCATAAGCTGGATTATGTGGTTGATCAGGTCCGAGATAAATACGGGGATGATTCGATTAAGAGAGCTATATTTCTGAATAACCCAATATATCATATGTCCGGTGGTATTCCGCCGGAAAAGCGGAAACCGAAGTATGCTAATAACGGAGAAGGGATTAAATAATGTATTATATGCCTGTGGATGTGATTGCAACCTTTAATGTGCAGGGGAAGATTAAGCCGAATTTTATTCGCTTGGAGGATGAGAACCATGCCCTGCAGACCTATAAGATTGAAAGTATTGTCTTCTGCAAGGAGGAGAACTTTGCAGGAGTACCGACGATGGTGTTTTGTTGCAATGTACTATTAGGAGAGTGCCTGCAGATGATCAATATCAAGTATCATATCAAAACACATCAATGGGTACTAGTCAATGAGAGGGAAGGAAAAACTGCTGCAGAAGCAATGCGATAGGAATTGTCTAAATTGATTGGAAAAATTATGCAACTCCGCAGAAAAATCTGGAAGTGTTCGGACATTTTAGAGGATTTAAAATATTATACAGTCAGTAATGAAATTAGTTGATAAATTGTGTCAGATAATGTAGAATTGTTACATGAGAAAAAGTATACAATTATACAAAGAAGTATGATTAGAAATATCAGCTAATAGGAGGATAACACCGTATGAAAGCAAAGCGGGTAAATGTACTAAAGAACCTTAAGGTTAGAACTAAAATTATTATTTTAGCTGCCTTTATACTACTGATGACAGTTTGGATGTCAGTGGTAGCATTAACGAATCAGATTAAGTATAGTAAGGAGAATACCATAAGTCTGGAGGCTAGTATTCGGAGCAGCTATGATATGAATATTAAGAATCAGGTTGAGAATGCAGTTAGTCTGATTAATAATATTTATAACAAGCAGGTGGCAGGAGAATACACGGAGGAAGAGGCGAAGAAGCTGGCAGCGGATCTGATCCGCGAGCTGAAATACGGCGACAATGGCTACTTCTGGATTGATACCTATGAGGGTGATAATGTCGTTCTGTTAGGAAGTGCGACGGAGGGTACCAATCGTTATGAGTCCAAGGATGTGAATGGTTTTTATCTAATCAAGGCAATTATTGATAATGGTAGAAAAGAGGGTGGCGGTTTTACCGATTATTGGTTCCCGAAGGCTGGAGAGACAGAAGCATCACCGAAGAGAGGCTATAGCTTAGCCTTTGAGCCTTATCAGTGGGTGGTCGGAACCGGCAATTATACCGATTTTATCGATCATGAGATAGAAGCTTTGAAAGAGTCTAAACAGTCTTCTTTACAAAAAGATGTTACGATATTTATTATTAACTTTACAGGTACATTCCTGGTAGCACTTTTCATTACATGGTATCTTTCCCGAATGCTGAATCGTGACTTTAAGACCTTTGGTAACTATCTGAACACTCTTTCCACCGGTGACTTTACGATTACCTTACCGGAGGGCTATGAAGCTCGTAAGGATGATTTTGGTAACTTGGCGAGGGATCTGGAGGGCATGAAGGATTCGGTTGCTAAGTTGGTTGGCAGCACAAAGCTTGAGGCAGATAATATCATTGATATTGTCGACAACATTAATGAGAATGTAAGGGATCTGAATAGCAATATCGAGGATGTGGCAGCAACGACCGAGGAACTGGCAGCAAGCATGGAGGAAACCGCTGCATCTGCGCAGGAGATGACCATTACCTCCACAGAGATTGAGACTGCCTCCAGATCGATTGCAGAGAAGTCTCAGGAAGCTGCGCTACAGATTGTTGAGATCAGTAAGCGTGCATTAGATACCAAAGAGGATGTCGAAGCAACTCAGAAGAGATCACAGGAGATGCAGTCGGAAATCGAGAGTAAGCTGCAGCATGCGCTGGAACAGGCGAAGATTGTTTCAGAGATTAATATGCTCTCCGATTCGATTATGAAGATTACAGCCCAGACGAACCTGTTGGCTTTAAATGCTTCTATTGAAGCGGCTAGAGCAGGAGAAAGCGGGAAGGGCTTTGCGGTTGTTGCTGATGAAATTCGTCAATTGGCCGAACAGTCAAAGAAAGCAGTAGGCAAGATACAGACGGTGACCGGAGAGGTAACCCTTGCAGTAGAAAACCTATCCGGCAGTGCGGGTTCTCTTCTTCAATTTGTATCGAAGGATATTGCAGAAAGCTTTAACCGACTGGCGGGGGTAGCAGGTGCTTATATGGAGGATGCGTTGTATATTGATGGTATCATTACCGATTTCAGTGCAACCTCAGAGGAACTCCTAGCCTCTATCCAGAATATTATGTCCTCAGTTAATGAGGTGGCTCATGCGGCTACCGAGGGTGCAATCGGAACCGGTGATATTGCCGAGAAGATTGCAAAAATTACAGATAAGTCCTCGGAGGTAGCGAAACAGGTAGAGGCTTCCGGTAACAGCTCCGAACGACTGAAGTCCGAGATAGCTAACTTTACAATCTAAAACGGATATAGAAAGCTACCCAGAAGAGGCATTCATTATTCACATATAGTGTGCCAGAAAAAAACAAGAATAAGAAGAAGGACCCATGTGATCAGACGATGTCAGGCAGTTCAGACATTGTGTGAAGCATAGGTCCTTTTATTCATGACATGTAAATTGATCTCTGAATCATCTAGTATAAACCCTTACAGAAAGTACTCTTTATTTACAATTTAGCATTCTTTTTTCACAGGCTTCATAATAGACATCGTCTATCTCGATACCGATAAAACGGCGGTTCAGCTCTCTGGCGGCTACGCCGGTAGAGGCAACACCCATGAACATATCTAGGACAACATCATTCTCATTGCTGGCAACATTAATGATTTTTTTCAGTACAGCTAGAGGCTTCTGAGTAGGGTGCTTAGGCTCCTTAAGACGTTCACTGCCCATAC
>JAEWRI010000028.1 GCA_023460085.1 Bacillota bacterium
GTCTCAACAACATGCTGTTTAAATTCCCCGGTATACTGCTTGTTCGTTTTCCCTCTTGGCATATAAATACACCCCCAAAGCTATTTTCAGTATATCATACTGTCTAACTTTAGGGGTGCAGTTCAAATACCAGCCGGTTTTTGTTTTGCGCGAATTGCGGACATGAATGCTAACAGCCAGTTAACAAAAGTGTGAATCGTGTGTGAAACCCGTCTGACAGGGCTAATGCGGCCGCGGTAAAAGACGATGGAATCATCAGGAGGGAGAAAGGAAGGTATCAGTGAACATCTCATCGGTTACTTCGTCGTCGGGCAGTTACGCGGCGACAGACAGCGCAAGCAAGGTGGAGAGGCTGCAAAAGCAGCTGAAGACGCTGCAGAAACAGATGGAGACCCTGCAAAACAGCGACACCAGCTCCGAAGAAAAGGAAGCTATGCAGCAGACGCTGCAGGCGCAAATTGCACAGGTGCAGGCGCAGATTCAGGCGATTCAGACGCAGGCGAAAAGCGAAAGTCCGACGCAGACAAGCGAGCCCGCAAAAGCTCCGACTCCTGCCGAAAACCTCATCGATATCTCCATATAGGGGCAGACAAAAAACCTCACCGCAAGTGAGGTTTTCTGCTAATCAGGGAGAACCGATTTATAGACGCTCGAAGGGGTAATACATCGAACGGCGGCCATCCCGCAGCCAGTCGTTGGTAGAACGCGAATGGCTGGTATGGCCGAAATCCAGATCCGCCCCATGTTCCTCCAGCAGATAGTAGCAATCCATACTTTGGCCGCTGTCTTTAAAATCCGGGATGGCCCAGATAAACCGCACCAGCGGGGTCGTGCCCTTATCGTCGAACACATTCAATTCTGCTCCACACCGGAGCAGCATCCGGGTGAAGGCGAAACTGGCGCATTCCAGGGCGTTGAATATGGGCGGACGCATGCTATCGTCTCCGTCCGGCGGGGGAAGAGGATTGTACACGGGCTCCATGGGATATACGGTGCTCATTCCGTAATTAACGTTGGCACCGGAATCTATCAGTGCCTGGCCCACTTCGGTCATGTCTCGCGCGGCTGCACATAAAAGCGCAAACTGAATGTCGAAATACCCGTACGGGTTGTGTTTGAGTTTGCGCAGCTGCCGGTAGATTTCCGGCTCGTAGCCGGATCGGACCGCGTCGGAGAGTTTTAAATGCTTTTCGTAATCATACTCCTTCAACCTTTTCTCCTCCTGCTGCTTGATGGTCTGAATTAAGGGAGCGCTATCGGCGTAATGGGGCATGCGCTAATTGAAGTTTCGACACAACCAGAGAAATTCCTCTATAACTATAAACATCTGGTCATGGCTTGCTGCCAGAAAAGTGATAAAAGAGATGAAGTGCGCGGCTGAAACATACGCAGACCTTTTAGGGATTTTAGGGATATTTTGCAGCACTTCTGTTTCAGCATCACCATTGGAATTTTGGGTATATTGTGTATGTTTTTCAGTAAAACCAAAAGGCGCTGACCTTTTAGGTCCTTTTAGGTACCCTTTTGATAGAGATTTATTTGAATTTACAGGTGCCAATACGCAGTGTACGATGATAAGGCAAAGGCTTTTAGTACTATTAGGGATGTTTTTCAGCAATGTTACGGATGCCACACTTCCCGAACAGCATCAGAAATTTTGGGTATTTTGGGTATGTATTTTATAAATCCCCCAGTTGAACCAATGGCATGGCGATAGTCATCTGTCTTAATTGACGTATACTACAAAAGCATAAGTAACGGTTCCTTGTACCCAAGTGCCGGTTATTTCATATACTGCATACCCTTTCAATTCCGGTGTTACGATTGTATTATCGACTACAGCTTGTTGAACAGACTGATTTTCTTCCCAGATGCTAACGCTTAAATCTGAAGGTTTATCGCTGAAACTGAATGCCAGCGAAGATTTGGGAGAAACATTTAATGGAGATGCGCCTTTCACTAATTCAGGCGGAGCACTGGAGTCAAATTCAATGGTTGTTTCAGTGCCGTCATGATTAGCATACGTCCAGTGATATGTTCCCCTGACAGCATTCATACTTGTATCCTGATATAATATCGTTAATGTAGGGGGACTAGCCGATTGAGCGTTTCTGTCCAAGGAATCTGAACGCTTTCCACATCCCGCAAACACAACGAATGTAAGACATATGATAAACATGAATAATGACTTCTTGATACATACCATGGTATTCACCTCTGATTCAGATTAAAAGTGTGACGATTACAAAGACATAAAGGTTCCAAGTATATCAAAAAGACACAAAAGGTACGGCGATTATTGCGCACTTGATTTATCGAAAAACCTCAAATTAACAAGTAATCTTTATGGTGAAATACGGAGCAGCATACACAAAATACACAAGGGTATGGCTTTCTGATTCGCTGAAAAAGGTCCCTGAAAGGGGGGAACTCAGCCGATGGGTCAAAATCTGCAGAAAAACATTCCTAAAAGTACTAAAAGGGTAGTCTTGGTGCCTTTCCTGTTTGAAAACCGTCGCTGGAAATCGGTGAAAGCAACGGTGCGTCTTTGAGAATATGCAGAAATAAATACCCAGAATACCCAAAATTAGCGAGCAAGCAGTTTCATGGCGGACGAAACATTCCTGAAAGACCTGAAATGGGCTGCTTGCTCTGTCCGCCGTGCGTGTGGTATCATCATGTGGAATTTTGCGCAAGGAGGCGCTATGCGCTCTAACACCAAAGGCCCGCTGCTCATTGCCTTAACCGCGGTGCTGTGGAGCTTCGGCGGTCTGCTCATCAAGCTGATTCCGTGGGATGCGATGACCATCGTCGGGCTGCGCGCGCTGATTGCGGCTATCGTCATGGCGGTTTACATGCGGCGCGTGCGCATCACGTTCTCGCCCGCGGTGATACTGGGCGCGCTGTGTATGGCGGGCACGACGATACTCTTCGTATTTGCCAACAAGCTGACGAGCGCCGCCAATGCCATCGTGCTGCAGTACGTGTCGCCCATCTTCGTGCTGATATTCTCCGCGCTGTTCTTCGGCAAACGCTTCCGCGCATTCGACATCGCGGCGGTGGTCGTGGTGTTCTTTGGCATCGCGCTGTTCTTCTTCGACGGTCTGGAGCCGGGCGTGATGCTGGGCAACATCCTTGCGGTGCTCGCGGGGGTGTGCTTCGCGGGCGTGTTCCTCATCAACCAGATGAAGGACGCCAAGCCGGAGGAATCGCTGCTGCTCGGCCACATCTTCAACGGGGTCATCAGCATCCCCTTCATCGTCACGCACTTAACCTTCGAGCCGCTGCCGTGGCTGTACATTTCGCTGCTCGGCGTGTTCCAACTCGGCATCGCTTACGTGCTGTTCTCCATCGGCATCAAGACCACCCCGCCGGTTACCGCTTCGCTGATTGCCACGCTGGAGCCGCTGCTGAGCCCCGTCTGGGTGCTGCTGCTGACGGGGGAGAAGCCGGGGCTTTTCGCGCTCATCGGAGGCGTCGTCGTGCTGGGCACGGTCGTGGCGTACAGCGTACATTCGGCCCGGAGACTGAATGCGGAAAAAGAGCCCGCTCCGGCAGGCCAGACGCTTTAAAAGTGTCTGATATATGATCACAATCAATAGAGCACGCAGCCTTTGCTGTCACGGCGAGGAAAAAGCCTCTGCTATATGTCATGCTGAGGAGCAACGCGACGAAGCATCTTAACGCGGCAGGGGTCTGATAAGATCCTTCCCCGCTATCGCGCGTCAGGATGACACCGGGACGTGCTGTGGCGGCGGAAACGGTGCAGCGCGGATCGCCCGGCACCCCTGTCATGGGGAGAAAAAAGCCCCTCAACGGTCATGCTGAGGAGCAACGCACCGAAGCATCCTTGACAGGGCAGGGCTTCATCAGATCCTTCCTCGCTATCGCGCGTCAGGATGACATCGGGACGTGCTGTGGCGGTGGAAACGGTGCAGCACGGCTCGCCCGGCACCCCTGTCATGCGGAGAAAAAAGCCCCTCAACGGTCATGCTGAGGAGCAACGCTCCGAAGCATCTTTGATATGGGAGGAGCCTCATCAGATCCTTCCTCGCTATCGCGCGTCAGGATGACACCGGGATGTACTGTGGCGGCGGAAACGGTGCAACGCGGTTCGCCCAGCGCCAGCTCCGCCTGTCATGCGGAGAAAAAAGCCCCTCAACGGTCATGCTGAGGAGCAACGCGCCGAAGCATCTTTGACAGGGCAGGGGTCTCATCAGATCCTTCCTCGCTATCGCGCGTCAGGATGACGTCGGGACGTGTTGCGGCGGCGGAAACGGTGGAGGGAGTCTTACCCCCCCCATTGTGCGGAGAGATCATGCCAGCCCGGGTTATTCTGTTCAATCAGCGCAAGCTTCTTGGCTCTTGTCCATCCTTTGATTTGCTTTTCTTTCGCAATGGCTGCCTTAACATCGGCTGTACAATCAAAATAAACGAGCTTGTGGATATTATACTTACTAGTAAAGCCCTTAATCAGATGATTCCGGTGCTCAAACAAGCGGCGTTCCAGATTGTTTGTCATGCCGGTGTAAAGCACTTTGTCATTCCAGTTGGAGAGGATATAGACGTAGTACATCGCCCTCAGTTCTCCGACATTATTGATTGTAGCTGGCAACCAAAAGAGCCATTACGCAATGCAGTCCTCGCGGGCACTCGTCAGGATGACACTAAGAGACGTATGCGAAGGAGCAAGCATAGACGACTGAACAGCCCTTCATTCCCCGTCCCGGCACACCGCGCCCAGCAGCATGTCCAGCTCCGCATCCGTGCGCGCCACCACGTCATACCTGTAGTCGTGCAGGCACCAGTCGATGATGCAGCCGCGCACAAACTTGATGAGCAGCTCCGTCACATACTCCGGCTCCATGCCGTCTTTCAGCAGCCCCTGCGCCTTGGCCTCGCGGGCGTAATGCAGCACCCGCTGATAATACTCGCGGCTGGGGTCGGCGGCGGACTTGTTCTTGTCGGCTAATATGTTCTGATAGTACTCGGTGATGAGCGGCCCGGCCTCGCGCACGATGAACGCGGTCTGCGTCAGCAGCACGCTTTTCGTGCGCTCCACGGGAGAGCCCTCGCCCGGCTTCAGCTCTTCGTTCAGGGTGGCGTCGAACAACAGGAACGAGTGGTTCATCAGCTCCTGCTTGGACGCAAAGTGATGGTAGAACGCGCCCACCGACACGCCCGCCGCCGCGCAGATGTCCCGGATGGTGGTGTTCTGCCAGCCCTTTTCGCGCGTCAGGCGCGTCGCCGCGATGAGGATATTCGTCGTCGTTTTCAGCGTGCGGTCGCTGTTGGTCTGCATGCATCCGCCTCCAAAGGCAATATCAATTATATTATATCACATATGTCAAATCTGCATATCCGGGTTATTGACAGAAAAATCACAGCATGATAGAGTAAAAACAGAACATCGTTCGGTTTTTCAACTCATATAAATGAACATCACCACAGAAAGCGAGGGAAATGCGATGAAGACAGACCCCATTGTGCAATCGCTCGTGGACAGCTACGGCAGCTGGGTAGCAAGCGACTGCGAAAACAAGGCGGGCGGCACCGGGCGCATGACGAAGGAGCTATATCCCTTTGACGCCATGTTCACGCCCATCCGCGTCAACCGCGTGACCATCAAGAACCGGCTCGTGATGGCGCCCATGGGCAACATCGACATGGCGGAGGAGACGGGGCGTCCCAACGACAAGATGCTGCAGTACTTTTATGCGCGCGCCAAGGGCGGCGTGGGCCTCATCACCACCGGCCTCATCCCCATCAGCCACGGCGTAGACCCGTCCGTGACGGAGCTCGGGCATCTGTCCTACTTCCCGCGTATCGACCGCAGCCGCACCGTATTTTCGGGCTGGCGCGACCTCGCGCAGGGCGTACACGCCTATGGCAGCAAGATATTTGTGCAGCTGACGGCGGGGCTCGGGCGCGTGGGCAATCCGCAGTGCCTCATCAACGAGCTGAAGTTTCCGGTGTCGGCCTCGTTCAACCCGAACTTCTACATCCCGCAGATTCCGTGCGTGCGCTTAAGCGACGGCAAGCTCAAGAAAATCATCAAAAACGCGGGGCAGGCCACGGCGGACGCGAAAGCCGCAGGGCTGGACGGCGTATATCTGCATGGGCATGAAGGCTACCTCTTAGAGCAGCTCACCAACCGGGCGTTCAACCGCCGCAAGCTGGGGCGCTACGCCGACTGGCAGCGTTTCGGCATCGACATCGTAAAGGAGCTACGCCGCCGCGGCGGGGACGAATACCCCATCATGTACCGCATCGATCTCTCTCTGGCGCTGAACGAGACCTACGGCGAGCAGGGTATGAACACCCCCGCGCTGAAGAAGTTCAAGAACGGGCGCACCATCCAGCAGACGCTGGAGTATATGGCCAACCTCGTTAAGGCCGGTGTGGACATGTTCGACGTCGACCTCGGCTGCTACGACAACTGGTGGCTGCCGCATCCGCCGGCAGGCATGCCCGCGGGCTGCTTCCTCGATATCTCGCGCATCGCCAAGGAGTACTTCGCGAAGAAGGGCATCCAGTCCAACGCGGGGCTGGAAGTGCCGGTCGTCGCGGTAGGCAAGCTGGGTTATCCCGACATCGCCGAGAAAGCGCTGCGCGACGGACAGTGTGACATGGTGATGCTGGGACGTCCGCTGCTGGCCGACCCCGAATGGCCGAACAAGGCGTACGCGGGACATGTCGACGCTATCCGCCCGTGCATCGGCTGTCAGGAGGGCTGCATCAACGAGTTCGTGGACGGCGGGCATCCGCAGTGCGCCGTGAACCCGCGCACCGGCTTCGAGCATATCATCGCGGAGACCCCGGCTCCCGCCGCTAAGCCAAAGCGCATCGCCGTGGTGGGCGCAGGCCCCGCAGGCGTCGTGTTCTCGGTCATCGCGGCGCGGCGCGGCCACAAGGTGGATCTGTATGAGAAGTCCGGCGAGATCGGCGGCAAGATTATCCCGGGCAGCATGCCGAAGATTAAGTACGAGGTGGGCAATTACCGCAAATACCTCTCCGGACTGCTGAAGGACGCCGAGAAGACAGGCAACTTAACCGTGCATTTCAATGCTCCGGTCAGCGCCGAATCGTTGCGGGAGCTGCACTACGACAGCATCGTGTTTGCCGTGGGCACCACCTCCGGCACGCCGAAAATCCCCGGCATCGAGAAGGCCAAAACCGTGCAGGCGACCGACCTGCTCTGCGATGCGAGGCTCATCGGCGACGCGAAGAAAATCGTGGTGGTGGGCGGCGGCGTGGTGGGCTGCGAGACGGCCTACTGGCTGAAGTACGAGCATGGCCGCGAAGTTACCGTGGTCGAGATGCTGCCCAACATGATGGACGGCGCGTGCACCGCCAACCGCGGACATCTCATCCACTACTTAAAGAAAGCGGGCGTATCGCTGCTTAACTGCGCAAAGGTCAAGGCGTTCGATGAAAACCGTGTGGTTGTCACGCGCAACGTCTCGGCAGGCGCACCGGATGCGTACAACACCTGGCAGCCTATACTGCCCAAGAATATCGAGAACCCGCTGGCGAAGAAGCTGGGACCGGAGGAGAAGGAAGAGACACTGGAAGCCGATTTCGTGGTGCTCGCGATGGGCGGCCGCCCGGACGATACCCTCTTTTTCGAGGCGCAGCGCATCCACGCCGCGCCGGAGCTGCACAACATCGGCGACAGCTTCGCGTCGGGACGCGTGCTGGAAGCTACGCGCGCTGCAAACGCGCTGGCATCCGCGATATAAGGAGGCGAAGATATGGCAATGCAACTGACGCCGCAGCAGCAGGAGCTGCTGGACGGCAAGCAGGGTGAGGCGCTCGCCAAGGTGATGAAGACGCTCGTGATGTACGGCGAGACCTTTGGCGCGACGCGCATGGTACCGGTCACCAGCGAATACGGCCATCTGGTCACGAGCTTCGGGCTCGGCGTGCTCACCCCGGTTTACGCGCTATTGGATGAACTCATCGACGCGGGCGTAAAGTCCGCGCAGCCGTTCTCGGTGGACCCCCGCCCGCTGCAGAAGGGTGTACCCGCGAATCCGGCACAGAAGCTGTTCTTCAAGGTGATGTACTCCAAGCAGAAGGAATATGAGGAGCGCCTGCGCAAGCTGGGCATCATGAATCCCGATGCGTTCTCCTGCACCTGCTACATGCCCGAGATGGGTAACGTGCCCAAAAAGGGCGATATCCTGAGCTGGGCGGAGAGCAGCGCGGTGGTATACGCCAACAGCGTGCTCGGTGCACGGTGCAACCGCAACTCGGGCATCCTCGACATCTTCGGCAGCATCGCGGGCTTCGTGCCGGAGTTCGGCCTGCTGACCGACGAGGGCCGCAAAGCCACTTGGGTCGTCGAAATAAAAACGTCCAAGCGGCCCGAAGCGCAGGTGCTGGGCAGCGCCATCGGCATGAAGGTGATGGAGGATGTGCCCTATATCAAGGGCCTGACTAAATTCATCGGCACGGAGCTGAACGATGACGCGAAGGCCTACCTGAAGGACATGGGCGCGGCCACAGCCTCCAACGGCGCGGTCGGCCTGTACCATGTGGACGGGTTGACGCCCGAAGCCGCAGAACAGGGCGAAAAGCTCATTGCCAAAGGTGCGCAGGTGTACGTCATCGACGACGCGGAGCTGGAGCGCGTGATGAAGTCCTACCCCGTCATCTGGCAGGATGCGCACGCGGAGCCGAAGCTGTGTTTCATCGGCTGCCCGCACCTGTCATTAAAGCAGCTCGAAGACTGGACGGAAGCCATCGAAGCGGGCTTGAAAACGCAGGGCCGCAAGAAGGTCGCCCTCCCTACGGTGATGACCGCCGCACCTGCCGTCATGGCTGCGTTTGACAAGACGCCCCATGCCGCGCGGCTGAAGGCTGCGGGCGTGGTCACGGCGTCCATCTGCCCGCTGATGTACATGAACAACCCGATGTGCGGCAAGATGCCGGTGGTCACCAACTCCAACAAGCTGCGCACCTACACGAGCGCGCGCTACCAGACGGACGATGCCATTCTGTCGCTCATTACGAAAGGGGGCAAGGTACAATGAAGGTATTCAGAGGACGCCCCGTGGTTCCGGGCACCACAAAGGCCGAAGCACTGGTATCGCAGAAGGGCTTCAACACGCTCGCCAGCTTCCAGAAGGCGCTGATGTTTCACGACAAGGAGACCAAGTGCTCCGATGCGAACAACCCCGACCTCTTTGGCAAGCCCATGGCGGGCAAGGCGCTGTGCATGCCGCAGACCATCGGATCCACCACAGGCGGCATGATATTGTACTGTGGGGCTTACTTAAAGCAGCAGCCCGCGTGCCTGCTGTTCTCCAAGCCTATCGACTCGCTGGCCGCGGCAGGCGCTATCCTCTCCGGCGTGTGGACGGATACCTCCATGCCCACAGTCGACAGCCTTGGCGACGAGTTTCTGGAGTATGTAAAGCCGGGCATGAGCGTCACCGTCGCGGAGGACGGCACGGTCACGGTGGAATAAACAATTGCTGAATCGTCAGGAAGCCGTTGGTTAAACAGCGGCTTCTTATTTTACAGCCTATATGGCGGAATCACTCATTGGGGCGATGATGAACATTCTGATTCGTTCCTATCACCTTTCTTCCTACAGTATCATAATGTAAAATTATACATAAAACTTGTTTTTTCTTCAAAATTGTAATAGAATACCGCATGAAAAGCGTCACCGCCGGGACGATATGCCGCGTCAGCGCAACGCATAACGGGAGGAAACAGGATGAAACGCGTCTGGAAAAAAGCAGCCTGCGTGCTGTTGGCTGCAGTGCTGGCAGGCATACCGGTAATCCCCGCTTTTGCGGCAGAGAATCCAGCCTCTCCGTCCCTGGATTTCGTTGACTCGGACATTCAGGCCGTCGTTGACGATTATGTTGCGGGGCATGCGGACACCACGGCCGCCGTATCGGTTTCCGTATTCGCCGGAAGCGATGTGCTGTTTACAGGCTACTATGGCTATACGGATATTGAAAACCGCGTTGCCAACGGCGAGGATGCTGTTTTCGAGTGGGGTTCCTGCAGCAAACTGCTCGTCTGGACCAGCGTAATGCAGCTTTACGAGCAGGGGCTTATCGACCTTAACGCCGATATCGCAGCCTATCTGCCGGACGGCTTTTTCACCAAGCTTCAGTATGACGCTCCGATCACGATGTACAACCTTATGAACCATAACGCGGGCTGGCAGGAGGTTCCCGTGGAGCTGTTCGTATCGGACGCCGATGTCGTTAAAACCCTTGGCGACGCGCTCAAGGCAACCGAACCGGCGCAAATCTATGAACCCGGAGCTGTAACCGCCTACTCGAACTGGGGCGCGGCCCTGGCCGGATACATCGTCGAGCGGATATCCGGCATGCCGTTCTATGAATACGTGCATCAAAACATATTCAAGCCGCTCGGCATGGCGCACACCGCACTCGCCGCCGACCTCTCGGACAACGAGTGGGTGCAGCAAAAGCGACCGGAGTTGGCCTGCTATACAGCCGAAATGGCCCCGCTGGACGATGCCTTCTTTTATATACCGCTGTATCCCGCGGGCATGGCAACCGGGACGCTTTCGGACTTTCGCAGATTCGCACAGGCGCTGACCGCCGACGAAAGCGGCCAATCGCCGCTGTTCAAAAACGCGGAGACGCTGGCCGAGCTGTATACGCCGACGCTTTACTATCCGGACGGCGTGACCGCGAGGAACTGCCATGGCTTCTGGGCAGAAAGCGATGGCGCGATCGGCCATGGCGGCAACACCGTGGGCTGCTCTTCCACGCTGTTGTTCGATCCGGCCACCGGCAATGGCGCAGTGGTCATGACCAACCAAAGCAGCGAATTCGTCTACAACTACAACCTTATGGAATTGATACTTGGCGAGACGGACGGCTCATACGACGGCGAGATGCCGGAGGCGTCCTCCATTACCGGACTGTACCGTTGCGCCCGGACGGATACCAAGGGCGTGCTGAAGCTGTATAGCCTGTTCAATATATTCCCGTTGGTCGAGAAAAGCGACGGCTCGCTGGGTGTCCCAATGACCGACATTGCCCTGGAGCCGATTGCGCCGACCGTATACAGGCTCTCCTATAAAGATGCCTCCATTCCAATGTATGCCGCCGTATCGGACGACGGCCGGGTACAGTCGCTTTCCATGCAGACCGCCGATTACCTGCGTATGGGCTGGGGCGAGCTCATCTTATGGGGCATAACGCTGCTGTTCTTTGCCGTCGCCCTGGTATACTGCCTCGTCGTTTTGATCTGCATGCTGATTCGCAGGATCAGAAAAAAACCGCAGCCGCTGGGCGTACTGCGCGGGGTGACATGCGCGGCCGTCGTAGCAGCGGCTGTAAATATGTTTGTCTTGTTAATAACGGCGATTTCCTATGCCGCTACGCTGACAACCATTACTGTGCAGGCTATACTGTTCGCACTGTTCGCGTTGATACCGGTCGCCTTTGTGATCGTATATCTTGCAAAGCACAAAAGTCTGGATGCAGCCAGGAAGCTTAAAGCGCGCCTGATAACGACTTGTGTCATGGGGCTTTTCATGACGTTCACCGTGATCTACTGGCAGCTTTGGATGTTCTGGATTTGAATTATTCACGGACCTTTTCTTTATTCGGTTCTGCACCGTTGACGCGGCATGCGTTTGCTATCGTTTACACAATCACCTGCGCAGAGAGCGAAAGAAGGAAAGTCAGTGAAACAGCGGGAAACCATCAAAACGGTGCAGGGTTATCGCAGGGCGGCTGGTGCGGACGTGCGCATCAGCTGTTTTTTCTCTGCTCAAAGGCGAATTGCGCGGCACCCTGCGCCATGATAGAATAATACGTATAACGCATCTATTCGGAGGGCAGAGATGGATATAAGAATCGAACCCGTCGGGGCACATACCGTGCAGGATTTTCTGGAGTTATTCGATACCCGCGCCTTCAGCGACAACGCGGACTGGGCGGGCTGCTATTGTGTGTTCAACCACTTCGAGGGCGACGGGGACGCGTGGAACGCGCGCACCGGCGCGCAGAATCGCGCGGAGGCCGAGAGAATGATCCGCGAGGGAACCATGAAGGGCTACCTTGCGTACGCGGACGGGCAGGCGGTAGGCTGGTGCAACGTCAACGACAAGCGTGCCTATCCGCACTATGCCGACGTGGGGGAGGAGGGCGGCTCGCGTGTCGGTGCCGTGACGTGCTTTGTGATAGACCCGGCGCAAAGGCGGCAGGGCGTTTCCCGCGCGCTGCTGCGCCGTGCCTGTGCGGACTACGCCGCGGCGGGTTACGACTATATGGAGGGGTATCCGCTGGACGGCGAAGGCACCTGCGCGTCGCACTACCACGGGCACCCCGCGCTGTACGAGAGCGAGGGTTTTGTTCTGCGCCTGCGGATGGAAGACCGTCTGTGCATGCGCAAGCCGCTGAAAGGAGCCGGACAATGAAGACTGCCTGCCGGGCGGAGACGCCCATCGGCACGCTGACCGCAATCTACGAGGACGGGAAGCTGCAGCGCGTGCTGTTCCCGGACGAAGCCTATACCGCCCCGGATATGGCGGTGGACGATACGCTGCCCTTCGCGCGCCAGATAGAGGAGTATTTCTCCGGTGAGCGAAAATCGTTCGACTTGCCTTTCGAGCTTGCGGGTCCTCGCTTTGCGCGGGAGGTGTACGCGGCGGTGCTGCGCATTCCGTACGGCCGGACGGCGAGCTACGGCGAGGTGGCGCTGATGGTGGGGCATCCCGGCGCGGCGCGCGCCGTGGGCAACGTCATGCACGACACGCCCGCGCCCATCGTGATACCCTGTCACCGCGTGGTGCACAAGTGCGGCACGAAGACCGCGTATCGCGGCGGCACGGACGCGAAGTACTACCTGCTGGACATGGAGAAGCGTTTCGCGCAGCGCGAGGCGCAGGAATAAGCTTCGGAGGAGAGACGGAGATATGAAGGAAATCGGCGTAGGCGTCGTGGGCTTCGGGTTCATGGGGCGCGCGCATACCTACGGCTATAAGACGATACCGCTGTACTACGCGGACCTGCCGTTTCGCATTGCGCTGCGCGGCATCTGCGCGCCGCGTCCCGGCGTCGCGGAGCGCGTGGCGGAGGAGCTGGGCTTCGCCTACTGCACGCAGAGCATTGACGCGCTGCTGGACGATCCGGCCATCGACATCATCAACATCTGCACGCCCAACCGGTTTCATCAGGAGGGCGTACAAAAGGCGCTGGCCGCGGGAAAGCACGTCTACTGCGACAAACCGCTCGCAACGAACTCGCGGGAGGCGGCTGAGATTGCGGAGGCGGCGAAGCATAGCGGGCTCGTGACGCAGCTTGCGCTGCAGTACCGTTTCTATACCGGCACGCTGCGGGCGAAGCAGCTGCTCGATGAAGGTCGGCTCGGGCGCGTACTCTCGTTCCGCGCCGCGTATCTGCACGCGTCCGGGCTGGACGCGGACAAGCCCATGGGCTGGAAGCAGCAGAAGGTACTGGGCGGCGGCGGAGTGCTGCTGGACCTCGGCAGCCACGCCTTCGACCTGATGTACTACCTGCTGGGCGAATACGACAGCGTGCTGACGGAGAATACCATCGTCTACGAACAGCGCAGGGACGCCTGCGGCAGCCTCGCGGCTTGCGACGCGGAGGACCTCTCCGTATCGATGGCGCGCATGAAAAGCGGCGCGATGGGCACTATCGAGGCGTCCAAGATAGCCACGGGCAGCGACGACGAGCTGCGCTTCGAGATTCACGGCACAAAGGGCGCGCTGCGCTACAGTTCCATGCGGCCGGGCGAACTGGGCTTCTTCGACGCGAGCCGCGCGGATATGCCGTATGGCGGCGAATCCGGCTTCACCGCCATCCCTTGCGCCAACCGTTACGAGAAGCCGGGCGGGGGTTTCCCCGGCTCCAAGTACATCGAAGGTTTCATGCGAGGCCATGTGCACAGCCTCTTCAACTTCGTCTCGCACGTGTACGAGCGTACGCCCGCGTCGCCGTCGTTCGTCGAGGGCGCGTACATCCAGCACGTGCTGGAGAAGGCGTACGAGTCGGATGAAAAGAAGCGATGGATGAGAGTATGAGCAGGGCGCCGTTTCCGGCGCTTTTGTTACGGGGTCCCCGCCGATGTGCGCATCGGTGGGGTGTGGTTTTGCCCGCGCGCAGCTTGTGTGGTATAATGCGGCGGAAAGGAATGGGCATATGGGCAAGCTTTATGTCATGTACGGCGGTGACGCGAAGGCCATGGCGGCGCGGCTTATCACGGAGATGGATCCCGCAAAGGGGCTGAAGAAGAATGCGCGGATCGCTTTGAAGCCTAACCTCGTGGTGGAGAAGGACTGGCGGAGCGGTGCGACGACTAACCCCGCGGTGTGCGCTGCCGTCATTGAGTATTTTCAGGCGAAGGGCTTTTCGGACATTTCCGTGGTGGAAAGCGCGTGGGTGGGCGCGAGCACGCAGCGCGCGTACCGTGTCTGCGGCTACGAAGCGCTCGCCGAAAAATACGGCGTCAGGCTCGTGGATGTGAAGCGGGACGCCTGCGAGGCACGCGAATACGGCGGCTTCCGCACGGAGATATCGCGGACGGCGCTGGAGGCGGATGTGCTCGTCAACCTGCCGCTGATCAAGGGACATTGCCAGACGCGCATGACCTGCGCGCTGAAGAACTTGAAGGGGCTCATCTCCGACAGGGAGAAGCGGCGCTATCACACGCTCGGACTGCACGAACCCATCGCGAAGCTGAATAAGATGATACGACCCACGCTGACCATTGCGGACGGCATCTGGACGGACCCGGGCTTCGAGGAGGGTGGCAATCCTGTGCGCGGCAACGTGATGGCTGCGGGCACGGACAGCGTGCTCGTCGACGCGTATGCCGCGATGCGGTTGGGGCTGCGCGCGCGGGACGTCGGCTATATCCGCCTCGCGGAGAAGCTGGGCGTCGGCAGCGCGGACCTTGAAGCGGCGGAGATTGTACCGCTGGACGGCGAAGAAACGACGGCGCTGAAGGCGCGGGGAGTGCCGGAAGCGGTGAGCCGCCGAATCGACGCGCGCGGCGCGTGCAGTGCGTGCTATGCCAGCCTCGTCTCGGCGCTGATGACGCTGGAGGGGCAAGCGGGCAGCGAGACTGTCTGCATCGGGCAGGAGTTCCGCGGGCAGCGCGGGCGATTAGGCTGCGGAAGCTGCACGTCCAAATTTCAAACCAGCATACCGGGATGTCCGCCCAAAGCGGAGGACATCGTCGAATATTTCGGACAGTTGAGGAGCGACTTATGAAACAGATGACTATCGTACTGGACGGCATCGCGGACAGGCCGCAGCCAAAGCTGGGGGGCAAGACGCCCATGGAAGCGGCGCGTACCCCCGGTCTGGACGCGCTTTTCGCCGCCGGAAAGCCGGGTACGGTGCTCACCATACCGCCGGGGTTAGAGGTGGGCAGCGCGGTGGCGAATCTGAACCTGCTGGGTTACGACCCCGCGAAGGTATACAAGGGCCGCGCCGTCATCGAAGCGGCGGGCGCGGGCATCCCCGTGACGCCCGGAAACCTCTACATCCGCTGCAACTTCGTGGCGCTGGAGGGGGACGATTTTGACACGAGCCGCATGATGAGCTACAGTGCGCACGACATCGCTACGGAGGACGCCGCGCCGCTGACCGACCTGCTGAATCGTGAGGTGTTCAGCCCGCCTTTTAACCTGATCCACGTGGACACCTTCCGCAACATACTCGTGGTGGAGGGCGCGGCGGACGAGGCCGAGGCGCTACGCTTCATGCCCGCGCACGACATGATAGGGGATATCACGGCGCAGCATACCCAAGGCGGGGAGCTCATGCAGCGCTATTTTTCCATGATGCGCCGCGCTTATGAGCTGCTGAAGGAAAGCGGCACGCATGCCAACGGCATCTGGTTCTGGGGTGCCTCGAGCGCGCCGGAGTTTCCGAAGGAGAGCGGCAGCCGCGTGGTGCTGGCGGAGACCTCGCTGATGCGCGGCATCGCGGCGATGGCTGGCTGGGACTGCGTCACGCTGGACGAATCGAAGGGCTTCGAGGCGTTTCTGGACGAAAAGGCACGCCGCGCGCTGCAGGCCATTGCCAAATACGATGAAGCCTACATCCACATCCAGAAGCTTGACGACCTTTCGCACGAGCTGGACACGGAGGGCAAGATGCGCGCCATTGAGGCCATCGACGAGCACTTTATCCGCCCCTTCTTTTCTCACGTGGGCGGGCCGTACAGCGCGGTGGTCGTATCGGACCACTATACCTTCTCCGACAGCGGCGGGCACGGCGGAGAGCCTGCGCCCTACATGCTGCTGGGGCATGGCGCGGAGGCGCGTCGCGGACGCTATACGGAGCAGTGCTGCCGGGATACGGGATGCGTAGTGACGGCGGCGGAGCTGGTCGCGCTGCGGCGGGGAGAGAAAAATGTTTGAGTTTACCACCGCGGGGAAGATCGTATTCGGGCGCGGCACGCTGGGCAGACTGCCCGCGCTGTGCCGTCCGCTGGGAAGCCGGTTTCTCATTGTGGCGGGCGCTTCCATGCGAAAGACGGGGGTGCTGGACGCGCTGACGAAGGGGCTGAGTGAAATGGGCTCGGAAAGTCTCGTGCACTTCTGCGCGCCGGGCGAGCCCACGGTGGAATCGGTGGACGCGGCGGTGGCCGACGGACTGGCATTCGGCGCGGACGCGCTTGTCGGGATCGGCGGCGGAAGTCCGGTGGATACGGCCAAGGCCGCCACGGCGGTGATGGCCAACGGCGGCAGCGTGCGCGATTATCTGGAGGGCGTGGGGGACAGGAAGATTACGGTCTGTCCGCTGCCCTTCGTTGCGGTCCCCGCTACGGCGGGCACGGGCGCGGAGGTCACCAAGAACGCCGTCGTGATGTCCCACGCGGAGCACTTCAAGAAGAGCATACGCGACGACCGGATGCTGGCGCGCGTCGCTTTGGTCGATCCCGAGCTGACGCTGACGGTGCCGCGCGACGTCACCGCGGCGTCCGGCATGGACGCGCTGTGCCAGCTGGTGGAGAGCTATACCGCAAAGCAGGCCAATGATTTCTGCGACGCCCTGTCGCTGTATCACGCGCCGAGGGCGCTGGCGGCCCTGCGCCGCGCCTGCGCGGACGGAAGCGATATTGAGGCGCGGGAAACCATGTCTCTGGCCGCCATGGTGAGCGGCCTGTGCCTTGCCAACGCGGGCCTCGGTGCGGCCCACGGCCTCGGTGCGGGGCTGGGCGCGATGCTGGGTACGCGGCACGGCATCGCCTGCGGCATGCTGCTGCCCCACGTGATGCGATACAACTTTTCGCGCGGCTGCAGTAAATACGCGGCGCTGGGGCGCGCGTTTACGGGGCGCGCGATGCCGGATGACGCGGAAGCCGCGTTCGCGGCGGCGGACGCCGTGGCGGCGCTGTGCGCCGAGCTGGGACTGCCCGCGCGGCTCTCGGAGCTGGGAGTCACGCCGGATATGGCTCGCGGGCTGGCGGAGGCGTCCATGGGCTCGTCGATGAGCAAGAATCCCGTCGAAGTGACGCTGGAGGATTGCGAGGCGCTGATCCGGTCAATCATATAGTATCGATGCCGCCGCATATCCATGTAGGGGAGTGATGGACATGGAGAATGCGGTGACCCATACGCTGAAGCGCGGGGAGAGGCTGGAGCAGCTGAGCGCGCGGTACGGCTTGCCGGTGTGCCTCATCGTGCGCGCGAACCCGGATACGCGCTTCATGTGGGGAGAAACGCTGCGCATTCCAGCGGCCTGCGCCTGCGGGCAGCCAGAAAAGGCGTGTTTGCCGAAGTTCCGCTGGGCATACGCCGAATATGTCGTGCAGCCGGGCGATACGCTGTACGGTGTTGCGCTGCGCCACGGCCTTACGATGCGCATCGTGCAGAAGGCCAACGCGTTGAGCGGACTGGCGGAGCTGCAGCCGGGAGCCCGGCTTCGCCTGCCGGAGATCCGCGGCGCGCGGTACTGCGTGCGCGAGGGCGAGCGTATCGCGGACATCGCGGCGGCGCATGGCATTTCGGAGCGCGCGCTGCGCGGCAAGAATTTTCTGGCTGACGGCGAAGACGTGGGGCCGGGAGCGTGCCTGCTGATATGACCGCTGTGAAGGCATCCAAAATATTGTGATTTTTTTCTGCGCGTATGATACAATGATGACGATATATTAAACAAAGGAGAGCGGGTATGGATGCGCAGACTTTAGCTATCCTCGTATTGATCGGTTATACTTTGGTGGGTGGTATTCTCTGCTTTTTCGGCAGCCGGTGGGCAAAGATCATCGTCGCGATTTACGGCTTTGGGCTGGGTTTTCTGGCGGCGTACGCGCTGCTGCCGATGTTTTTCCCCACGCTGGGGGACATGCTCGTGCTGTTCATCAGCATCGGCGTGGGCGTCGTTGTGGCGCTGCTGTTCGTGCTGTTCTTCTACGCGGGCATATTCTTCGTCGGCTTTGGCGCGGGCATCGCGCTGTCCATGCTGGTGGTGGCGGTGCTGAATAAAATGGCCGGACTGGAGCTCAGCATGATAGACTGGTATGTGTATGTACCCACGCTGATTATCGGATGCATACTCGGCTCGCTGACGCTGAACAACCGACGGATCTTCCTGTCCATATTTACCGCGTACATCGGCGCATCGGCGCTTGCGCTGGTGGTAGCCCAGCTGTTTACGCTCAAGGACGGACTTTCGCTGCCGATGCTGACGCTCTCCGATCCTTCGGCGCTGGCGGACAGAATGTCCACCGTGTATCTGGTGGCGCTGGCTGTGCTGTTTGTGGCGGGGCTGGTGGTGCAGCTCGCGGTGACGAGTCGGAAGAGGCAAAAAACTGCGGATTGAGGGGTGAACATGGAGGTATCCTGGATCATACTGATCTGCGGCGCGGGGACGCTGGCGATAGGGCTTCTGTTCCTGTTTTTCGGGTATAATCTCGCGCGTTTTCTGCTGCCGCTGTGCGGCGTACTGGTTGCGCTGGGCCTGCTGTGGGCGCTGCTGCTGCCTGTCATGCGGCTGAACAGCCTGGACACCTGGCTGTTTATGGGCGGCGCGGGGGTTTCGCTGTACATACTGCTGTTCTTTTTCAAGCGCGTCGCGGGGTTTTTCGTGGGGCTGCTGGGGGCCGCGCTGATGCTGCTCTTCATCGTGTGCGCGCTGAATCTCTATACGGTGCCTTATCTGTATCCCGCGTGCTTTGCGCTGTGCGCGGCGTCGGCGCTGCTGGCGCTGGTGTATAAAAAGGCCGGCGTAGCGGTGTTTACCTCGCTGCTGGGCGGATGCATGGCGGCGTTTGCAGGGCTGTACCTTTATTATCAGGGAGTGGACCCGGCGGCGTTTGCCGCGGGGGTGCCTGCAGCACTGTGGGCGTTTCTGATACAGTACCGCTATCTCGTCGCGGGTGTGGCATTGGTGCTCTCTGTGGCGGGCATACTGGCCCAGCTGCTCGTGACATCGCGGCGTCAGGTGCTTTCGGGCGATTTGGACGAAGCGTCCCTTCCATCGCCGCCGAAGAAGCCCCGGAAGGAGCGGGCTTTGCCGCCCGCACCCGCAGAACCGGATCCGCCGGAAATGAGCGTATAACCCAAGACAAAGCAAAAGCGCCGAAGGGCGCTTTTATGTTGCGTTGTATTTCATGTGCGGTAGTCCGCGTTGATTTTCACATAATCCAGAGAGAAGTCGCACGTCCACATGGTATCCGCCGCATCGCCTTCGCCGAAGTCCAGCGTGTAGGCGACCTCGCTTTGCTTCAGCTCCTTCAGCGCCGCCTGCTCGTCGAAGGGGAGGCCTCCGCCGTCGCGGCATACCTGTACGCCGCCTATCCAGATGTTCACCTTTTCGGGATTGAAGCGCGCTCCCGAGTATCCCGCCGCGGTAAGCAGCCGGCCCCAGTTGGCGTCGTTGCCGAAGGCCGCCGTCTTGCACAGCGGCGAACGGGCAATCGCGCCCGCGATTTTGTGGGCGTCCCGCGGGGTACGCGCGCCGCGCACCGCGATGGTCAGCAGCTTGGTGGCGCCTTCGCCGTCGGCGGCCAGCATTTTGGCAAGACGGGTGCACACCTGCGTCAGCGCGTCGAGGAAAACCGCGTAGGTGCGGGAATCCGCCTCTATTCTCTCGTTGCCTGCGCTGCCGGAAGCGAGTATCAGCACCTTGTCGCATACGCTCGTATCCCCGTCCACCGAAATGCGGTTGTAGGACACGCCTGCGGCGGTCTTCAGCGCCTGCTTCAGCGCGGCGCGGGAAATGGCGGCGTCGGTGGTCAGCACCGATATCATCGTGGCCATGTTGGGGTGGATCATGCCGGAGCCCTTTGCCATACCGCCGATGCGCACTTCGCGCCCGTCCAGCAGGAAGGAAACCTGCGCCTGTTTGGGATGCGTGTCGGTGGTCATGATGGCGCGCGCCGCGGCTTCTCCGCCTTCGCGGGTGGGCTGGGCGGCTTCGAGGCCCGCCGCAAGCCTGTCCATCGGCAGCGGTACGCCGATGACGCCGGTGGAGCCGGTAAGCACATCCTCCGGCGCGCAGCCGAAGCGCTGTGCCGCCAGCGCCGCAAACTTCAGCGCGTCCTCATCGCCGCGCTGCGCGAGGCATGCGTTGGCGCAGCCCGCGTTGACCACGACCAGACGCGCCCGGCCGTTGCGCACGTTGCGCCGCGCGAGCTGAAGCGAGTGTCCCCGGACGATGTTCCGCGTGAATATTCCCGCCGCCGTCGCGAGGGTGTCGCACCTCACCACCGCGAGATCCGCATCTCCTGATTTTCGGATGCCGCACGCGACCCCTGCGGCGGTAAACCCCAAGGCGTATGTGACGCCGCTGCACTGCTCCATGGATGTCCCTCCGGAAAATTTCTCCCATCATACCACACCGTGCCGCAAAACGCACGCGCTTTATTCCTCCCGCAGCATCTCCTCCAGACGCCGGGGATCGCGCAGCTCGAACCGGCTGCGGCTGCACGAAATCGCGCCGGTGTCACAGATGGCTGAGAGCTCTCGAGAGAGCGCGCTGCGGTTTACGCCCAGATAGTCCGCCAGCGCCTGCCGGTCCAGCGGCACGGTAAACACGCGGCTGCGTTGGCGTGTCCCTTCGCTGATGAGGTAGGAGGCCAGCTTCTGGCGCGTGGTTTTGCGGGAAAGGTGTCCTATTTTCTCACTGAGCGCGATGTTCTTCTGCGCGAAAATACCCAGCATGTTGCGTATCAGCTGGCTGTGGAAGGCGCAGGCTTTGGCGCAAGGGCGTATGATGCGGTCGAACGAGAGCAGCAGCACACGCGCCTCCTCGCCCGCTTCCGCCGTTACCGGACTTTCGGGCAGTCCGGCGCAGGCGATCACCTCGCCGACCAGCCCGGGCGGCGTTACCGCGGTCATCAGCGTACGATTCCCGAGTATGTCCTCCCGGTATACGCGGACATGGCCTTCCAGCACGACACCGAAGCGATGCAGCCTGTCACCTGCTACCCACAGCGTCTCTCCGCGGGTATAAGCGACCGTCCGCGCATCCATGCAGTCCAGCAAATTCCGGAGGTCCTCGCGCGAAATTCCGGCGAACAGCCCAACGCTTTTTTCAAAGAGTTCATCTGTATTCATTTCACACTCCGAACTGTTGCAAATGCAACATACTATCTGAATGGAGTATACTATACTGTGAACACCAAGACAAGGAGGAAACGAAAGATGAAACGAAATATCATCAACATAGACGAAGAAAAATGCAACGGATGCGGGCTGTGCGTGGATGCGTGCCATGAGGGCGCGCTGAAGCTTATCGACGGCAAGGCGAAGCTGGTTTCCGAGTCTTATTGCGACGGCCTCGGCAACTGCCTACCGCAGTGCCCCGCGGGCGCAATCACCATCGAGGAGCGGGAAGCCGCGGCTTATGACGAGGCGGCGGTGCAGCAGCATATTCAACAGAAAGCGGAAAGCACCGGTACCGGCGGATGTCCTTCCGCGCGCGCACAGGCCTTTCAGAGAAAACCCGAGCCGACTGCGCCCGCTGCGGAAAGCGCATCGGAGCTGGCGCAGTGGCCCTGTCAGATCAAGCTTGTGCCGGTGAACGCACCTTACTTCGACGGCGCAAAGCTGCTCGTCGCGGCGGACTGCACGGCATACGCGTACGCGGATACGCACCGCCGCTTTATGAAGGGCAAGGTGACGCTGATAGGCTGTCCGAAGCTGGACATGGTGGACTATACGGAGAAGCTGACGGAGATTCTGCGCCGAAACAATATACGGAGCGTTGAGGTGCTGCGAATGAGTGTCCCGTGCTGCGGCGGCATCGAACACGCCGTACAGCAGGCGCTGCTGGCAAGCGGCAGGATGATTCCGTGGCGGGTGACGGTAATCGCGCCAAACGGCGAGATTGTGGAAGAATGAACGGAGCCGGGCCATAGCGTCCGGCTTTTTGCCATCCCGGCGCGATTGCACTTTTCGATTTTTAGTATATAATACTTCATAATGAGAATACGGAGACGACAGCATGCTGGAATTCAGGGACATCAAACTGGACGATAAACAGGAGTTCGATCGGTACACACGGGGCCACTGCAACGCGGAGGCTTCCTTTGCAAACATCTATCTATGGCGCACCGTTTGCCGCACAAAGATTGCCTTTGACGAACAGGCGCTCTATCTGCTTCTTGATTTACCGGATTACCGGCCCTTCATGCTGCCGCCTTTTCTGCTGCAATACGATGGCTGCTATAAGGAGCCGCTGCGCCGGGTGTACGACCATATGAACGCGCACTGCGGAGGCTTTTTTATCAAAGGCGTCACAAATTATGTGAAGGAACGCATCGAGGCGAGCTGCCCAGGCAATTTCACGCTGGTCCCCGACAGGGACAACTTCGAATATGTCTACCTTTCATCGGATCTCTGCAGCCTGGAAGGAAAAAAGCTTCACGCGAAGCGTAACCACATCAACCGGCTGCTGCAGGAGCACGAGGCGGAGTACCGCGCGTATCGCCCGGAGGACTATGAGGCCTGCGTATCGCTGCACCGGCAGTGGATGGAGGAAAAGGGCGGCGTCACAAAAGGGCTGCGGGACGAGTTCACCGTCACCAAGACGGCGCTGGAGAATTTGGACGCGCTGGGCTTGAAGTGCGGCATGCTGTATGTGGACGGAAAGCTCACCGCTTTTTCCATCGGTGAGAAGTTCCAGGAGGATATGGCACTCATTCATATCGAGAAAGCCGATCCGGACGTGCAGGGGGCGTATCCCATGATCAACCGGGAGTTTGCGCGTGCCGAGTGGAGCGAAGTTAAGTACATCAACCGAGAAGAAGATATGGGCATCGAAGGGCTGCGCAAAGCAAAGCTTTCGTACAATCCCGTTTTTCTGATAGAAAAATACACCTGTGTCAGGAGCGAAGCGCAGTGATTGTAAGGCTGCTGGACAAAGCGTATATGGGTGATGCCAGAGCGTTGTGGAAGGAAGCGTTCGCCGACTCCGACGCGTTCATCGATTGGTATTTTAAGCACAAGGTGCTGCCCGGCAATTCTCTGGGCGCCTTCGACGAGGGCGGCCTCGTTTCAATGCTGCACATGATCCCTTATACGATACGGCTGCAGGGAAAGGCTGCGCGTACCATGATGATTGCGGGCGCTGCCACGAAACGCGAACGGCGCGGCGAAGGTCACATGCGCACGCTGCTGCTGGCCTCGCTGGAGGAGATGCGGGAGCGCGGCATATTCCTCACGATTCTATATCCGTTCAAGCACAGTTTCTACGAGCGGTTCGGCTGGGCGACGGTGACGCGGGTGCACCGCGGCGTCGTTACGGAGGCTCCGCTCCGCCGGGATGTCGAAGTGATCGAAACGGATGATTATCACGCACTGGAGTCCATCTATTCCCGGATGATGCGCGGATACGACGGATGCGTACTGCGCGGAAGCCGCGAATGGCGCTGGCGCATGGGAGAACTGAAAGCCGATGGCGGGCGCGCGGCGGTGCTCGTGCGGGACGATATCGCGGTGGCGTACATGCTCTTCTACATGCAGCACGCCAAAGCGGAGGTGGTGGAGACCGCATACGCCGACGAGGAGGACATCGGCGCGCTGCTGTCCTACATATTGCGGCAGGGCTGCAAGCGCGTGAATTACGCGCTGCCAACACAGTCCCGCGGGGCCAAGCACGGCATGGCACGCGTGGTGGACGCAAAAGCGCTGCTGCGGTTTCTGGACGCCGAGGCGCTGCTGAAGGATATACGGCTGCGCGACGAATTTGCGCCCTGGAACCGCATCGGCGAAGGGCCGGAGGGTACTGAAACGGACATTGCGTCGCTTGCGCATATTGCATACGCGGGCGGCGGCAAGATAAGCCGAAAATGTACTGAACTATTTGTCAGCAGGGATACTTGCATTTTCGAGATGTTTTAATTACAATGATAGATTATGTGGGGTCTGTTTGTAGGGTTGGGAATCGGCGTCGCGCAGGTGTTTGCGATGCGGGCGCTAATAGGAATGATTATGGGGACGCGCAAAGCGCTGGGCGTGCTGCTGCTGATGTTGAAAATCGCGGCAATCGCGGTGCTGCTCTGGCTCGTGTCCACGGCGTCGCTTGCGGCACTCGCTTGGGCGGCAGGCGGTACGCTGGCGGGGCTCATTCTGGGGTTCGCGGCGATGCAACTCCTCCAACAACGGACAGGGAAAGACGGAAAGGATCGGAATCATGGTTGAGCGGTTGAGCGTGGTGGGGTTTCTGGATGAAGAAGCGGTTTCAATCACCCCTCCAAAAGCTTTCTCCATATTCGGCTTCGACGTCAGCGAAACGATGCTGATTACCTGGATCGTCATCGCCATACTGATACTCGCGGCGGCGGCGATCCGTATCTTTGTAATTCCACGCTTCAAGACGGTTCCAAAGGGATTCCAGAATATTCTGGAGACGCTGGTGGATTACTGTGAGAAGTTCACCGATTCTGCGCTCGGAAAACGCGGTGCCGCACTGGCCGCCTATGTATTCACCATCGCGCTGCTGATTGTGGCAACCAGTCTAACCGAACTCTTCGGTTTCCGTCCTCCCGCGACGGACATCAATTTCACGATTGCGCTTGCGGTCATGTCCTTCGTGCTCATTAACGCATTTGGATTTTACTATACGGGTTTCATAGGCCGCATGCGGTGGTTTTTGAAACCCAAGGCTTTCATGCTGCCCATCAACGTCGTCACGCACGCGGTAATCCCTGTGTCGCTTTCGTTCCGTCTTTTTGGCAACATGTTTGCGGGGATGGTCGTTATGGATCTGCTTTACAGCGTCGCTTGGCTGTCGGTGGGTGTCCCGGCGATACTGTCCATTTATTTCAATCTGTTCCATGTGGGTATACAAACGTATATTTTCCTGATATTGACCCTATCCTTCATGGAAGAGACGGTGGCCTACGGCGCCAAACGATAACGGAAACAAACCAATTTTCAAATATGTGGAGGTAGAAAGATGAACGCTCTGATTGCAATCGGCATAGGCCTCGCGGTGTTTACCGGCGTGGGCGCGGGTATCGGCATGGGTATCGCTACGAGCAAAGCGGCGGAAGCGGTGGCGCGTCAGCCCGAGGCGAGCGGCAAGATCAACGCGATGCTGCTGATTGGCCTTGCGTTTGCGGAGACGACGGCAATTTATGGCTTCGTTATTGCCATACTGATGCTCGCGAAGCTGCAATGACAGGACGGATGCATAAAGCGAGGGGGGTGTCATCATGCAGATAAGTCTGCTGAACGTGGGCTTGCATATTTTGAACGCGATTATTTTATTTGTCGTGCTCAAACTTTTGTTGTATAAGCCCATACTGAAGTTCATGAAGAAGCGTGAGAAGTCCTTCTCCGACAAGACGGACATGCTGGATACCCGGGAGAAGGAGCTCGTTCAACAAAAGCAGCAGTATGACGCGATGATGTCCAGCGCGCAGACGCAGGCCGCGGAGATTATTACCAGAGGCGACGTGATGGCGCGCGACCATGCCAAGCAGATTGTCGATGATGCCAAGGAGCAGTCGCGGGATATGGTGTTGCGCGCGCGCAAGGAGATCGCGATCGAGAAGGAGCAGACGCAGCTCGAGATGAAGTCTGAAATCGTCGATATGGCAGTGCAGATAGCGGAGAAGGTGCTCAAGCGCGAGGTCTCAGCGGAAGACAACAAGAAGATTATCGACGATTTCTTTGAGAGGGTGGGATAACTTGGCGATGCAGGGCAAACTGAGGACCGCCGAAGTGCTTGACGATGCCGCCATCGCGGCCATCCGTGAGCAGTTTGAAAAGCAAACGGGCGAGGAGATCAGTTTTAAGACAGAGGTGGATCCCACATTGCTGGGAGGCTTTGTGGTGACGCTGGGCGGCAAGGTGTACGATCGCAGCGTGCGCTCCCACCTGAAGGATATCAAAAGCTATATCCATAATACCGCGCAGATGGCGTGCGACGCGCGCGACTACGAGGATGGAACCATAGAGCTGCATTTTGACGCGAAAGCGTTTGGAGACGAGACGCGCACGCGCATCGGCGATTACGCTTCGGCGGACGAAGTGGCAGCCATCGGCACGGTGGTGTCGTCGGGCGACGGCATCGTGATGATTGAAGGGCTGGAGGGCTGCAAGTACGGCGAACTGGTGATGTTCGAGAGCGGCGACTCCGGTATCGTTATGAATCTCTCCAAGGAGCGCATCGGCGCGGTGCTGCTAAGCAACGCAACCGAAGTTGCGGAGGGCAATACGGTGCGCAAGACGGGCGCCGTAGTGCGCGTACCCGTGGGAGAAGCGCTGCTGGGCCGCGTCGTGGATCCGCTGGGAAACCCGCTGGACGGCAAGGGACAGGTCTGTTCTTCAAAGTTTCGGCCCATCGAAGCGGAAGCGCCGCCAATCTTTGACAGGCAGGGAGTCAAACAGCCTTTGGAAACAGGCATCATGGCCATCGACAGCATGATCCCTATCGGCAAAGGACAGAGAGAGCTGATCATCGGTGACCGTCAGACGGGCAAGACCGCCATCGCGGTGGACACGATACTGAATCAGAAGGGCAAAAAGGTATACTGCGTATACGTCGCCATCGGGCAGAAAGCTTCGACGGTGTCCTCCATTATCCGCACGCTGGAGATGGAGGGCGCGATGGACTATACCGTCGTTGTGGCCTCCACAGGCAGCGACACGCCTTCGATGCAGTATATTGCGCCTTACGCGGGCTGCGCCATTGCGGAGGAGTTCATGTACGCGGGAAAGGACGTGCTGATAGTCTATGACGATCTGTCAAAGCACGCGGTGGCCTACCGCGCCATGTCCTTGCTGCTGCGGCGTCCGCCGGGCCGCGAGGCGTATCCGGGCGATGTGTTCTATCTGCACTCGCGGCTGCTGGAGCGTGCGGCGAAGCTGAATAAAGATTTCGGCGGCGGCTCGATGACTGCGTTGCCCATCATTGAAACGATGGCGGGCGACATTTCCGCCTATATTCCCACCAACGTGATCTCGATCACGGACGGACAGATATTTCTGGAGTCGGAGCTGTTCAACGCGGGCATCCGTCCGGCCGTAAACGTCGGCCTGTCGGTGTCGCGCGTGGGCGGCAGCGCACAGACCAAGGCGATGCGCAAGGTGGCGGGGCGCCTTCGGCTTGACCTTGCGCAGTACCGCGAGCTTGCGGTGTTTGCGCAGTTCGCGTCAGACCTCGATAAAACCACGCGCGATACGCTGGATCAGGGCGCAAAGCTCACAGAGTCGCTGAAACAGCCTCAGTACACCCCGCTGCCGATGCCAAGCCAGGTGATTACGCTCTTTGCTGCGGTCAACAAGTATCTCATCGGACTGCCGCTGAAGCTGGTCAAGGAATTCAACGCGGGCTACCTGAAGTATGTGGATATCAATTTCCCGGAAGTGCGTATCGGGATCGGGCAGACAGGCGACCTCAGCGACGACATGATCACTTCGCTGCACAAGGCGGCAAAGGATTATCTTGCGCTGTTTCGTGAGCAGAACAACGTGAAGACCGAGGAGGAGGCATAGCGTCATGGCGAGCATGAGCGACATCCGCCACAGCATCCGCTCTGTGTCCGACATGGAGCAGATCACGCGCGCGATGCATCTGATCTCGACGTCCAAGATGCGCAAGGCCGTCTCCAAATACGAGACCAACCACACGCACTTTGTGCGCGTTCGTGCCACGATGAAGGACATACTGAAACATACGCGGGGGCTGTCCCATCCGTACCTCACCGAAGGCGAGGGCGGCAAAGCCGCTTATGTCGTGATCGCGGCGGACAAAGGCCTGTGCGGCGGGTATAACCACAACGTACTGAACCTGGCCTACAGCGCGATGCAGAAGAAGGCGGACAGTTATATCCTTACGGTAGGACAGGAAGCGCGCGTGTTCTTTGAGCGCAAGGGCTATACCATTGATGTTGAATTTCTGCACGTGGCGCAGAATCCTTCGCTTTACTACGCGCGGGGAATTACGATGGATCTTCTGGGGCTGTTTGACAGCGGCATCATGAACGAGGTGTATGTGGTCTATACGCACTTTATCTCGGCGATGCGGCAGGAACCCCGGGTACTGAAACTGCTTCCGCTGTCAGTGTCCAACTTTCAGGATGTAGAGGAAGAGGCGCAGTATAATGCGGAAATGTTCTACCACCCGTCGCCCGGCGAAGTGTTTGATACGCTGGTGCCGCAGTACATCATCGGCCTCGTATACGGCTGCCTCGTGAGCTCGCTGGCCAGCGAGCAGTGTGCGCGCATGATCGCCATGGAAAGCGCCACGAACAACGCAGAGGAGCGCATTGCGGATTTGACGATGCAGTATAACCGCGCGCGTCAGGCCGCCATCACCGCGGAGATTTCTGAGATTATCGGCGCGCTCGAGGCGTTATCATAGTACGGAGATAAGGTATGGATGATTATAAAATTGTAAGTACAGGGGAGCTCATACGGATCACCGGTCCGGTACTTGATGTGCAGTATGATGAGGAGAGTATGCCGGAGCTTTATAACGCGCTGGTGATCAAAATGCCGGAGCGCGAAGTATGGCTCGAGGTTGCCATGCATCTGGGCGGCGGCGTGGTACGCGCCATCGCGCTGCATGCCACAGAGGGGTTATTCTGCGGGCTGCCTGTCCATAACACAGGCGCACGCATCACGGTTCCGGTGGGCAAGGCCACGCTGGGTCGCGTCATCAACGCCATTGGACATCCCATCGACGGCAAAGGGCCGATTGAGACGGACAAACATCTGCCTATCCACCGCAAACCGCCAAAGTTTACCGATCAGAGCCCTGTTACGGAGCTTTTCGAGACGGGCATCAAGGTCATCGATCTGTTGGCGCCATATGCAAAGGGCGGCAAAATCGGTCTGTTTGGCGGCGCGGGTGTGGGTAAGACGGTACTCATTATGGAGCTCATCCGCAACATTGCCACGGAGCACGGCGGATACTCGGTATTTGCGGGCGTGGGCGAGCGCAGCCGCGAGGGCAACGAGCTCATCGAGGACATGACGGAATCGGGCGTTATCTCGCGCACATGCATGGCTTTTGGCCAAATGAACGAACCGCCGGGTTCCCGCATGCGCGTGGCGCTGACCGGTCTGACGCTGGCTGAAGAGCTGCGCGACCAGGAGCGGCAGGATGTGCTGCTTTTCATCGACAACATCTATCGGTTCATACAGGCGGGCAGCGAGGTTTCCGCGCTGCTGGGCCGCATACCCGCCGCCGTGGGTTATCAGCCTACGCTGGCCAACGAACTGGGCACATTGCAGGAGCGCATCACGTCTACCAAGAGCGGTTCCATTACTTCGGTGCAGGCCATCTACGTGCCGGCCGATGACCTGACGGATCCCGCGCCTGCCACGACGTTTACCCATCTGGACGCAACGACGGTGCTTTCACGCCAGATCGCCGAGATGGGTATTTACCCGGCCATCAATCCGCTGGAATCCACGTCGCGCATACTCGATCCGCGCATTGTGGGAGAACAGCACTACAATGTCGCGCGGCATGTGCAGGAAATCCTGCAGCGCTACCGTGAACTGCAGGACATCATCGCCATTCTCGGCATGGAGGAGCTCTCGGACGCGGATAAAACCATCGTTTACCGCGCCAGAAAGATTCAGCGCTTCCTGTCGCAGCCGATGTCAGTAGCCGAAATCTTTTCCGGTATCCCCGGCAAGTATGTGCCGCTGGACAGGACGATAGAAAGCTTCCGTACCATTGTTGACGGCGAGGTAGACGATATCCCTGAAGCGGCATTCTTTATGGCGGGCGATATCGAGGATGTCAAAGCCCGCGCCGCCAGGGCGTAGGGAGGAAGGCTTATGCCTGCAAAGTACACGCTGGATATCATTACGCCCGAAAGGGAATTCTTCCATGGCGAAGTGGAAAGCGTAATCATCCCCACGCCGGATGGGCAGATGAGCATACAGCGCATGCACGAACCAATGGTCGCCGCTCTGGGCGTGGGCGAAATGAAGCTGTGCATCGACGGGGAATGGTCCGTCTGCACCACCTCCGAGGGCTTTGTAGAGGTGCGTCCCGACGAAACCATCATATTCTCTCAGGCGGTGGAATGGCCGGAGGAGATCGACTTGAAGCGCGCGCTGGAAGCCAAGGAGCGTGCGGAGGAGCGGCTGCGCCAGCAGCAGAGCCGTCAGGAATACATGCGCAGCCAGATTTCGCTCGCAAGGGCGATGGTGCGTCTGCGCGTGGGTAAAAAGAACCAGAACCTTGATTGAGCAGGACGCCGCTTTTTGCGGCGTTTTTGGTTTTAGCATACTTATGAAAACATAATGCCGGCCCGCGCCTCTGCAGAAGGCCCGGTTTGTGGTTCGGCAGGGAGGAAATATCCACGGAACTGATATTGCTGCGGCATGGCGAAACCGCTTCCAACGCCGCACATGTCTATTGCGGACGGCTGAATCCGCCGCTTACCCCGACAGGGGAAGCACAGGCGCGCCTCACGCGGGAGCGGTTGGAAGGCGAATTCGGGCGGGTGCTGACAAGCCCCGCGCTGCGCGCGCGTCAGACGGCGGAGCTGATTTGCCCCGGTACCCCACAGGTGCTGCCCGAACTGCGCGAAGTGGACTTCGGTGCTTTCGAAGGGCTTACAGCCGATGAGATTCAGGACCGTTTTCCTCGTGATTGGGCGGAGTACATCGCCGATCCGCTGCGGTTTACCTTTCCGGACGGCGACAGCATGGAGGAGTATCTGGGCAGAGCAGAGAGTACGGCGTGTGCGCTTGTGCAGACAGAGGGGCGCGTGCTGGCGGTTTCTCACAAGGGCTTTATCTCGGCGGTGCTGTCCACGCTGCTTCATGGGGATGCTTCACGTCTGTTTCATTACGACGTGGGGCCTGCGGGTTTCGCGGCGCTTAGTGTACAAAACGGCTTCGCGGTGCTGAAACAGCTGCACTGAGCGTACCCATGGTATAGAATTCCTGACTTAAGTCAATACTTCTCACATCAAACACGGCCTAATCAGGCCGGCGAGGAGGAGACCATGTCAGGTGACAGAGCCACAAGGATGCTGATACTGAGCAGCGCCCGTACGCTTTTTTCGGAGAAGGGCTACGACGAAACCCCGGTGGAGGAGATTTGCGCGCTGGCGGGCGTGGCGAAGGGTACGTTTTTCTATCACTTTGAGAGCAAGCAATATATCGTACGGTATATACTCGCGGCACAGCTTGCCGAATACCGCGACAAGCTCAGAGAGCAGATGGATACGATGAAAGACGCGCTTGCGCGGACGGAGTATTATATCGGTGCGCTGGTGGAGCAGGCGGATGTCTGCGGTGAGACGCGCGATTACTTCAAAGGCCCGATGGCGGAGTGGTACCAGACGGTACTCAGCGAGGAGCGCATGAGGGCACTCTTTCCGCTGTTGGAGGAAGTGATTATGGAGGGCGTCAGCGAAGGGTATTTTCGCGTAAAATATCCCAGCGTGTGTGCGGCCGTCGCGTTTATGGGCATCGACGCTTACCTGCACCACAGCGGATACGGTGAGGATTCTCTGGGCGGTATCCGGGAGATTGCGGCAAGGGCACTGGGTATAAGGGAGTCGGCGCTTGCGATATAACGATGAAGGAGCGGAATATGAAAACGGCGGTTGTGTATTATTCGCTGGAGGGGAGCACACGGCTGGCAGCGCAGGTTATCGCGGAGCGGCTGGGCGCGGATTTGTTTGAACTGCACGAAAAGCGGCAGCGCAAGACGGGCTTCGCGCTGTTTGCGGGCGGCGGCTTTGCCGCGGCGCTGGGGGTGAGAAGCCGGCTGAAGGATAACTTTGGGGACAGGATGAAGGAGTACGATCGCATCTTCGCGGGCGCTCCCATCTGGGCAAGCAGTCCCGCGCCTGCGCTCAACACATTTCTGCACGCCGTTGAGCCGCGCGGCAAGCAGCTGATTCTCTTTACCGTGCAGGCGGACCCCAACACCGATGCTCCGCCCCAGAAGAGCATGGAAAAACGCTGCGCGCTCCTGCGAAAGAAAGGCGCTGATGTTTTGCCGGTGCTGCGGCTGTACGGTGCGTCGCCGGGGAAGACGGCGACCAAGGAATCGATGGAAAAGCAATTGGGCGGAAAACTGAAGAATTTCAAGCAATAGTGCCAAGTATTACGATTGTGTTACGGACGAATTGACTTTTTCCGCAAAATCGAGTAAAATGAGCTAGCATAACCGAGGGATATGTTATGGATTTTGCCTGCACGCCTTTTAATGCGATGCAGGTATCACAAACAGGAGCGACGCGCATGGCAAAGAAGCCGGGGATCCCCCTGCTTAAAAACCGAATTAAGCGCAAAGAGAAAACCCATAAACCGCTTCAGGCTGCCAGACTGACAAAACCGGTGCAGGTGGACGCGCTTTGGGATGAGGACTCGCCGGAAGAAGGGCTGGAGGATACGCCTGTCGTATCGTTGGCACCTGCCGAACCTGCTGCGGGAGTGCTTTCTTCAGAGCCCGTCGAAGCCGCAGAAGAGCAGGATGCGCGGTTCATTAAGGCTGCTGAAGAGGATACTGCGAAAGCCGGTGAGAATGCCCAGGGCCGCGCTGGAAGACAAGCGGCTGCCGCAGTGGTGGGTGCACCGCATGCTGCCGGAGAGCGAATCAGCAAGTCGGTTCTGCCGGAGCCCCGGCAGAAGCGCTTTCACAACAGCCACCGCAGAAGCTTTGTACTTCCGGGAGTGTTGCATTCCGTGGGAAGCGCGGTATCGCGGCTGTTTTATACCACGCGCAAAAAGAGTTCAGGGAATGCTGCAGCGCTGGAATTTGCGGGAAGCAACAAACGGATAGGCCGCAAGGGGCGCAGGAATCGCCGCATACTCGTATATTCGGGTTCGGCGCTGGCCGTGGTCGCCATCATGCTGCTGGTGTTTCTGGTTCCCGGAGGGGCATCCGCGCCTGTGGATGCGTCTGCCACCCCGGTATACGCGACGCTGAGCGCAACGGGGACAAGCTCCGCAGAGTCCGCGAATGTTGCGGGAGGATCTACGGGGAGCGGCACCGCAACTGCTACGGCGACGCAGACCGCCACGCCTACGCCGATTCCGACCACACCACCGGATCCCAGCGAGAGGCCTATTGATGTTGACGAGCTTACAGGATATTTCGTGGTGAATGCGGACAAGTATTATAATGATTACGGATATTCGAGCAATTACTACAACTATTCCGAGGAAGAGCTGCGCATACTCGCTCAGGTAATATGGGGCGAGGCGCGTGGCGAAGGGCTTACCGGCAAGATTGCGGTGGCAAACGTGGTGATGAATCGCGTGCTGTGCCGCGGCGCGTGGCCCAATACGATAAAAGGCGTGGTTACCGCGGCTGGGCAGTTTTCCGGCTACAAACCGACCAACCCCACCACCGGTTGTATCTCCGCGGCAAGATGGGTACTGGATTACCAGCGCTGGGTCATTCCGCAGGACATCTATTATTTCAAGGCGGGGGGATCGGATGGTGTCGATTGGGGCGGGCATACGTTCTACAAGAGAATCGGCGGGCATTGCTTCTATCGCGAATCGTATTCCGGACGCAGGCAAAATGCGGGCGTCCCGGATCAGCTCTATGAGCGTGTGTACAAATACGCCCAGTACGGGTGTGAACCGGGAGATCGCGTATACCGCATTCAGGTGATGCTTGATGAGCTGGGGTATAAGATCCCGCAAATCGATAGTTATTTTGGCATGGATACCAAGGAGGCGCTGAAGAAATTTCAGAATGATCATGGCCTCGATGATGATGGAATTGCGGGTCCTTCCACAGTAAAACGATTGATAGAGGAATACGGAGCGCGAGATTATTATGCCAAGTTCTGTACATAAGGCGTGGAGCGCCGCGGCAATGCCCGCGGCGTTTTGATGTGATGCAAAAGGAGCGGGACAATGGACATACGAGGTGAATATATTGCGGAAATGTTACGATTATTTGACTTTAATCCGTACATCTTGTATTATGAGGAAAGTCAAATGACCGGGGAGTATTGATGTCAAAGCTGAAAGGCAACAATTCCAATCGAAGATTTCGCCGCGTCCCGCACCCGAATGAAGTGCCGCTGCCGGCAAAGCCTGCCGCGCATAAGCCCACGGAGGCTGCGCCGACTGGAGTACGGAATGCAGCAGTACGCAAACCGACGGAAGCTGCGCCAGCCGGAGCAAGAAAGGCTGCGGCGCGTAAGCCTGCGGAGGTTGCGTCTTCCGGCAGAAAAAAAGCAGCGTCACGCGGCCGCGCGCTGAGAATAATGCGTGCGCTGGCAGCGAAGCTTTGGCTGGAAACCCGAAAGCTGCCGAAGAAAGCGCTGAACTGGGTTGCGGGCGTGTTCCGCAAGCCGGGGGTTCATCGCAAAACCGTAAAGCGCGCTCCTGGATTCCGTATTGCCATGTGGATGAGCGCCAGCGCGGTGCTGGTGGCGGTGACGCTGCTGATAGTGCTGTCACCGGGCGGCGAAGCCGCAAGCGCGCCGGGTTCTTCCGCTTCGGCTGAAACATCCGCGCCGATGTATACGCCGGTGCCTACTACAGAGCCTGAATTGAGCATGATAGCAACGACGGAGCCCGACCCGGATTTAACGCCGGTACCTTCGCCGACACCAAAACCGCCGGTTTCGCATACGGCAACACAGCGGCCGACCGCAACGCCAACCCGAAAGCCCACGCCGACGCCCACACGGAAGCCCACGCCGACACCCACGCAGAAGCCGACGACGACACCTACGACAAAGCCGACAACGACAGCAACGTCCACATCAACCGGAACGGATATGAATTCACTCGTGTCCTATTATATAGTGACGGCGGACAGCTATTATAATACGGTGGGGTATTATTCCAATCACTACGAATATACCGACGCAGAGCTCTACATGCTTGCGCAAATCATACAAACGGAATCGGGCGGCGAGTCAACGACGGGCAAGATAGCGGTAGGCAATGTCGTACTCAACCGGGTGCTGTGCGGACGGTTTGGTAACAGCATTGACGCGGTTAAGGGAGGCTTTGCTTATCATGAGGATACCGTTCCCAAACAGGGCGCCATCGATGCCGCTCATGCCGTGCTGGATGATGAGGTATGGGTGGTACCGCAGAATACATACTACTTTAAGGCGAGCGGCGGCACGTGGAGCAGCCACACATACTGGGGAAAGATAGGCAACCATTACTTCTATACGCATAATTACAGCGGGCGCTACAACGGCACCAGCATACCGGAAGCGCTCTTCGAGCGCGTATATAAATACGCGCAGTACGGATGCAAGAAGGAAAACCGGGTATACCGAATTCAGTATATGCTCAAAGCGCTGGGGTATAGCGTTAGCACCGACAAGTGTTTTGGCAAGGGTACGCACGATGCGCTGATGGAATTCCAGAAAAGCAAAGGGTTGACTGCCGACGGCGTGGCGGGCCCTTCTACGGTGGAAGCGCTGATTCGCGCCTTCGGTGTGGACAAGTATCTGGCGGAGTTTTCGTAGCACATGCCAACGGAAAACGCTGATATTTCGATATCGGCTTTTTTTTTGCGTAAATTAACGATAGAAGCTGGTAAATATTACGTAGATATTACGAATCTTTGACTTTCCGTAATATTTGATGTATTATCGAGGTACAAAATAGTTGTATAAGAGGTGAAATACATGCGGAACATTTCGGGCAGCAGCCCGGAAAACAGAAAACCCTATCGCCCGGAATACCCGCTTGTACGCAAGCGTCTGGAAGATATAGAAGCCTATACACCGGAAAAGCCGGAAAAACGACAGAATGCCGGAACAAAAAGACAAGCCGCGGGCGAGGGCGAAGCGGGACAAAGGTATGCGTATCAGAAAGCGCCTGAAGCACCCATAGAGCCAGTGACGCGCCGAAAAGCGCATCGTATTGATCCTGACAGCCAGGTCGATATGCCTGCTGAGGTAACACGCCGCAATGAAATGAGCGTCGGAGATTTCGTCAGCAGCAATGCCGAAAGCCGATATGAACGGAAGAGCGATCCGGGAACCCGCGTAGGACGCGCGGCGTTGGCGAGACGCGCGATGGAGGAAAACGACGATAAAGATACGCCGGATGAACCTTCACCGCGTCCGCGTCATGAGTTTGACGAGGATTATGTGCCGCGCCATACCACGCAGGAGGATGCCGGAGAGCACCGCACGATAAGACGCGGTTCTTCGGCCCGCCATGCCATACCGGAGGATTTGCTTGTGAAGCCGGAAAGCAAGCCGCAGGCCTCCGGTCAAAGCGCCATGCGCCGTCAGGCCGTTCCGCAGGACATTTACGAGGAAGCGGAGGAGACGCCAGCGCCTTCCGGGCACAGCGCCATGCGCCGTCAAGCCGTTCCGCAGGACATTTACGGGGAAGCGGAGGAGACGCCAGCGCCTTCCAGACGCAGTGCCATGCACCGTCAGCAAGATGCTGCGAGGCAGAGTTCGTTAGCAAGGACTGTTCCAACCGGGGCGGTGGTTCGTGCCGCAGAGAGAATGCCGGTACCAAAGGCTGCACCGAAGCCGACGCTGCGCGTGGTTGATGAGTCGCTGTACGGAGACGAGCGTTTTGGCAGTGAGGGGACGCGCAGAACCAGCGGGATAAAAACAGTTCCGCGTGATGCGCGCAGACCAGCCGGCAAACGCCGCGCTCCCAGTACGCACCCCATTCAGTATGCGGGCAGCGCGAGGCAGGAAAAACCAGGACGCAGGAAAGGTCGTATCGTTCTGCTGGTGCTCGGGCTGCTGTTTACCATCGGGTTCATGGCGGCGCTGCTGATGCCCGGCGGCTGGTTGATAGGCGGAAAGACGCCGCTGAGTACCGCGACGGCGCTTCAGCCCATTGTCGGCGCAGATGCGACGCCTACGCCGCTTCCAACGGTTACAGCCACACCGGAGAGTTCTGCGACGAATACGCCTTCGGCAACGCCATCCGCAACGCCTACGGCAACTGCTTCGGCAACCGCGACGCCAAAGCCGTCGGCGACGCCCACGGCAAAGCCCACCGCAACGCCCACGGCAAAACCGACGGCGACGCCCACAACAAAGCCCACGGCGACGCCCACAGCAAAACCGACGGCGACGCCCACGGCAAAGCCCACCGCGACGCCCACGGCTGCACCGACGGCGACACCCACGATGGTTCCTACGGAAGCCCCGACGGACACGGGAGAAGTTTCGCCCTGATCAGAAAAGCCGCGAGAGTTCGCGGCTTTTTTATGTCGGGCAGAAGTGACACTGAACGCTCTCTCTATCGGAGTTCGGTCATGGCTTTCACCATGGCGTCGATTCTCCAGGGCTCCACATAATTCTGTATATTGTGACCGGGAGCGAGAATATAACCACCGTCTTTTCCGAGTATATCTATGAGCATTTTAACGCAGTCGCGGATTTCCGTTTCCGAGCCGTAAGGCAGTATGTGTTGTGTATCGATGCCGCCCCAAAAGGTCAGTTCCGAACCGAATTCTCGCTTTAACCGTTCTGGCTCCATGTTCTTTGCGCTGATTTGCACCGGATTCAGGATTTCGACTCCCGCTTCGATGATTTGGGGGAGCAGTTCGTACACACTGCCGCAGGAATGCATAAATATCTTTGCGCTGGTTTTGCTCCGGATAAACCCGTACAGCCGTTTATGGTACTTCTGGATATACTTCTGATAGATTTCGCGGGAAACGATGCTGCGATCCTGCATCCCGATATCGTCGCCCTGACAGACAATGTCCACGAGATCGCCAACCTCGTTCAGATACGCATCCCAGAATGAAATTGCGGACTCGGTGATGCGATCCAAAAGCGCTTCAGCCAGTACGGGGTCCGTATACAAATCGCAGAGGAAATCCTCCCAGCCGCGCATCCAAAGTGACTGCTCAAAAGGGCCTCCGCACATGATGTTCGCGACAAGAACTTTATCGCCCTTACTCCGTATCTGCTGCGCCTCTTCCCGAAGGCCGGCGACTCTGCCCTTATCATATGCGTCAGGCCACGGGTTTTTAAGTATGTCTTCCTGCGTTATTTCACCGTAGAGCGGCCCTTGTACCGGATCATAGTAGAGCTCGCTTTTCTTCCAGTATATGCCGAATTCATCATAATACGATCCGTCAGTATCAAACCGGGTGGCGTCCAGTAAAGCACCCTTCATCGCAACGGTTTCAAACTCCATGTTCAGTTCCTTTGAGAGCCACGTGGGGGTTCTGATGGTTTGCATGGACATGGAAGTAATCGTATTTGCTGTAGGCGCGACACCTCGGTAGGCTTCGTACGTGTCCTTCGCGAAACGGGTGAATCCGTCTACGATTGTCGAACCGATACTGACGGGTGCTTTATCGGGCTGCCTGTGTGCCAATGCGGCCAAAACTCTTTCCCTGTTGTCCATGCCGGACATTCCTCCTTGCTTGATCTCGCTAACGAAAGCGCTGATGGGGTCGAGAAACAGCTCATTCACAGGACAAATCATACACGAACTCCCCATAGAAAGGATGATCAGAATGGTTAGTGGTTAGTGAGCACTTTTTATTGCATTCATTGGGGGAGCACAGCAAGAAGCTGTAGGTTTGTCAAACATGTTGGACAGTATAGGAGCGCAGATAATCGACTGGTGAACGCCAACCGAGTGGACGCATGGGAATCTTGTTGGAACGGTATCGATAGACTTCAAGCTGCAGCTTGAAG
>JAEWRI010000029.1 GCA_023460085.1 Bacillota bacterium
TGGGATCATACCTGGCACATCATGCCATCAGGAATAAAATATTGTTTATCCCTTACTATTTCCTTTTCATGAATCTAAACGTATTTAAAGGTGCGGCTTACCTCAGAAGATTCGAAGGAAATGCCGCTTGGGAAAAAGCCAGGAGAAACAAATAACGCCATCTGATATGAAAACGAAACGTCTATTGCATGATAATAGTCAGGCTGCCCGATTACTGGAAATGATGACTGATACCCTGCTGTTGGTGAAGAACGACGGCACCTGCGTCGACATGATTGTCAAAACCGCGAACAATCCTTACGTCAATGAGGAGGGGACGCTGCTGGGAAAGAATATTTTTGATTGCTTCCCGCAGGAAACCCTTATGGATCTGAGACCGGCTATCGAGCACGTCGCCCGCACCGGCGAGCTCTCCAATGCCAACTACGATCTTCCCGCTCCTGAGAAGATGTTCTATTTCAAATGCATCATCCAGAAATATGACGAGGAGCATCTGCTGCTGCAATACCGTGATATCACTCAGCGCAGCCAGATGAAGCTGAGATTGCAACTGGCCAACGAACGTTTGCAGGAAACCGGAAGGGCAGCAAAGATAGGATACTGGAGCTACAACCAATCCACCAGATTGCTTTACTACGAAGGATATGTAGGCATATCCCTTGAAACCCGTGAGGAAGTGGTCATTCCCCTGTCTGAATACATGGAAAATGTGTACCACGAAGACAGGGAGAGGATTGAGAATTATTTGACCAATCCCAACTGTGATGTGGATACATACGACTACAGGGTTGTAAAGGATAAGATCTATTATGTGCGCACAAAGATTATCAACAGATATCTAGATCGAAACGGTGACCAAATAGTTGATGGCTACACTCAGAATATCGATGATATCGTATCCAACTGGGATCGTTTGAAAATGATTACTCTGGCGGTCAACAATACCAACGAAAGCATCTTTGCAGCCAAGTTGGATGGTACACTCATTTTTGCCAATCAGCTGTGCCGATTGATGAATCATATTCCCGAATCTGCTGATATCAGCAACTTGAAAGCTTATGAAGTACTGGATAACTTCAAGGAGGTAAATAAATGGAGTCTGTTCCTGAAATCCCTGCGTGCAAACGACAACTCACTGAAGTTTCTCTGTAACCACCACTACCCCGATTACGATGTGATCAGTACTGAATGTTCCGCCTTTATCATCCGTAACGACTACGGTGAAGATATCATCTGGAATCTCGGACGTGACATATCAGAACATGTGCGCTATGAAAACAAGCTCAAGGAGGCGAAAGAGAAGGCAGAGGAGTCGGACCGCCTGAAATCGGCTTTTCTCTCCAACATGAGCCATGAGATCAGGACTCCACTCAATGCGATCGTTGGCTTTTCGAGAATCATGGCGGAAGTGGATGACCACAATGAGCGGATGAAGTTTCACAAAATCATTGAATCAAATAACAATCGGCTGCTGTTGCTGATCAATGAGGTGCTCGACCTCTCAAGGATCGAATCGGGGACCCTCATTTTCCACTTTTCGGTAGTGAGCATGCATGATCTCTGCCGTGAGATCTTCAGCACCTATCAAATTTATGCTGGAAGTACCAGTCTCATTCTGGAGATGCCGGAAGAGGATATCTCAATCCGCAGCGATAGAAACCGTCTCACTCAAGTGCTCTCAAACCTGATTGACAATGCCCTGAAATTTACTCCAAAAGGAAGTATCACCATCGGTTACAGAGTTCAGTTGGAGTGGCTGGAGCTGTTCGTGAATGATACCGGTATCGGCATCCCGGAAGATAAACAGGAAAAGGTATTTGAACGGTTTGAGAAGGTGAACAGCTTCGCACAGGGTACAGGACTCGGCCTGCCCATTTGCAAGACCATCCTTGAACGCCTGGGAGGCGATATAAAGGTGACTTCACAAGTGGGAATAGGCACACAGTTCACCTGTAGGATACCACTGCTGCTTACCGACAGTGCGGATGATGTTTTCAAGGTGAAACCCCGAAACAGTTCATTGCAGGTGAGTAGGCAAGGGATGAAAAGCACGATTCTCGTGGCAGAGGATGATGAGGATAACTTTGAGTTGATCAATGCAATGATTGGAAATGATTATTACCTGGTACATGCAAAGGATGGTGACCATGCGATAAGATTGTTCCACTCCATAAACCCGAATCTGATTCTGATGGATATCAAGATGCCGGTGTTGAACGGGTTGGAGGCAATAAAGGCCATCCGGCAGGAATCTCCTTTCTATCCGCCAATCATCGCCGTGAGCGCCTATGCCTTCGACAATGACAGGAAAGAGTTGATGAAGAATGGTTGCAGGGACTTTCTGACGAAACCGATCGATAAGGAGCTTTTGATTGCCACCGTTGACAAATACCTGTAACAAGTGACAGGTGCACGGAGGAGTCCTCATTCTCCTCCACCGGGAATCAGGATCACTTTTTTAAAGCGGGGAGTGCAAAACCAAAAGTGGAGCCCTCCCCCTCTTTTGATTGAAAGAAGAAACGACCGTTGTTCAGTTTCACAAAATTGTTCACCAGAAGCAATCCAAGCCCCGATCCAGATTCATGATCCGTGCCAAAGGTGGTATACTGGGTGCCCACATCAAGAAGTTTACACTGGTCCTCCTCACTGATGCCACAGCCCCGGTCCATCACTTTGTAAATGACCTCCCCCTTTTCAGTTTCCAGTTTTACCTCAATTTCACTATCCCGATAACTGTATTTGATGGCATTACTGATCAGGTTCCGCATCACGGTTTTAATCATGTCGATGTCCACCTCTACATCAGTCTCTTCTTTTGCTGTTGATACATATCGGATGCTGATGTGCTTGTTCGCTGCAAGGATTGAGGCTGTTTCTACCTCAGCTTCGATCAGCTCGGCCAGGTTGAATGGTTGTTTGATCGCTTCCAGTTTGCCCAGTTGTGCCTTGGTCCACTTCAGCAGGTTGTCGAGTAACCTGAACAGCTGTTCCGATACCTCGTTGGCATTTTGTATCGACTCCAGGACTTCCGGCCGGATCACGCTATCCTCTTTTAGCTGGATGGACAAGACGTTCAGTATCATCTTTATGGTTGACATCGGCATCCGCAAGTCATGTGCAATTACAGAATACAAGGCATCCCTGCCGGCGATGGTCTTTTCCAGCTCTGCTTTCTGATGTTCAATGGTTCGCTTGGCTTCCAACAAAGAGAGTTGATGACGTACGCGTACCAGCAACTCCTCCTTGTTGAACGGCTTGGTAATGTAGTCATCTGCACCCAGTTGAAATCCCTTCACAATATCGTTGGGAGAATTTAGTGCAGTGAGAAATATGATGGGTATGTCCATGTGATCAGGATGCTCCTTAAGCAGTTTTGCCATTGTAAAACCATCGGTGCCGGGCATCAGGATATCCAGCAAAATCAAATCAGGCTTATTTTCTTTGACCTGTTCCACTGCTTCTTCTGCATTTTGTGCTGTGAACACATGTAAACCGGATTGCTCCAGCATCATTTGCAACAATAGCGTATTGGTCGGGATATCATCAACTGCCAATATCCTGTATTTTGAAAAATCAATTTCCATATCGTCTTTACCAGAAATGTTTGATCGATGAGAGATTTGTTACTTCTGAAATGTTTTAATTAGTGAGGAAACAGTTAAATCCGCTTCTCAATGTCTCCACAAAATATCTAATCATGCATCTCTATGTTGAACAGGGACTGATAACTGGGGAAACAATATTTTTGATGTAAGAGGAATCTTGTTGCCAACACCAAAGTTAAACATTTTTACCATTTTGTTTGTTCTGATTTCAGCCTATTTCCCACTCAATTTGTTTTTTTAATTTATTTTACCAATATTTTAGAACGGAAGTTATCCGTTTTCGCGGATTGCCCTTTTTTTCTTATTTTTGCAGTGGGAGCTGTTTTTATCCATCACCTTAACTGAAAATGGGCAGAGTTGTTTTTTTTAATTTCCTCCAGTTCGTGTGGGGTTTGTTGAGCTTTATCCCTGCACTGATGGCGGTGATTGGCTGTTATGTATCTTATCTCCATCCAACACGCAATCCCGCCATACACTGGCTGGGGGTGTTGCTTCCGCTGATTGTGCTACTGAATGCCCTGATCATGTTTTTCTGGATATGGAAAAGAAGCCCCTGGATGATTGTTCCCATTGCTTCTCTGCTTCTCACCATTCCCTATCTCGCTGCCGTGTTTCATTGGCCTCTCAGCAAGCCGTCACCCCCGGAGCGAAAAGTAACCGTGGCAACTTACAACATCCGAAACAAGATAGATGAGAATATATTCCTCGATGCACAACAATTCGCTGGCTTTCTGAACGAAGAAAGTGTGGATCTTATCTGTCTGCAGGAGTTTCCGGCAGATGGGATTGTCAGAGAGGGACTGATTGTGGAAATCACGAAGAGGCTGCCATATTACCATATTTCGTCACGAAACAGAGAAACACTGGTAGTGGCAATATTTAGCCGATATCCAATTCTGGAGGTGGTGCCGGTCCTGTTCGAGGAAGAGACTGATAACTTCTCCATGTGGGTTGATCTGGATCTGGAGGGAGAGAGGGTTAGGGTTTTCAACAACCATCTGCAAACAACCAATCTGAACCAAAATAGAGTGCAATTTTCACTTGATATCGGACATACATTGTCCCAAATGAAAAGATTAAAACAGGTGATTGAAGAAAATGGCAGCATCAGAACACGACAGGCTGATCACATCAGATGCCTGTTGGATGAAAGCCCCTATCCGTTGATCGTCTGTGGCGATTTAAACGCGAACCCTGCCTCATATACATACAGAACCATTAAAGGTCGCTTGAAGGATAGCTTCCGTGACGTTGGCAAAGGGTATGGCTACACCTATCGTTACCTGAAAAAGCTTTACAGAATCGATTATATCTTCTACTCTCCCGAGAGTTTTCGGGCCACCCGCTATTTCTCTCCGGAACTGCAGTTTAGCGACCACAAGCCGGTGGTGGTGACATTCGATTTTGCACCCAGTGATTAAGTGGTGAGGTTCGCTTTTGCTACAAAGGTTTGATGTTTCAGTTTATGCGCGAAGAAGCTGATCATTCTGGTCAACCCCTCGTCGAGTCGGATCATTGGCTCCCAGTCAAGCATCTCACGGGCCAGGGTGATATCAGGCTGGCGCTGCTTCGGATCGTCCACCGGAAGCGCTCTGTAAACAAGCTTTGAAGAAGATCCGGAGAGCAACAGGATGCGCTCTGCAAGCTCCTTGATGGTGAATTCCCTCGGGTTGCCGATGTTGACCGGCCCGGTGAAGCTCTCATCAGTCTGCATCATTTTCAGCAACCCTTCAATCAGGTCGTCGATGTACTGAAAGCTGCGGGTCTGGCTGCCATCACCGTAGATGGTGATATCCTGGTTTTGTAGCGCCTGCAGAATAAAATTGGAGATCACCCGCCCATCATCGGGTAACATTCCCGGGCCATAGGTGTTGAAGATACGTACAATCTTGATGCGTACCTTCTCCTGCCGGTGGTAATCCATGAAAAGAGTCTCGGCGCATCGCTTCCCCTCGTCGTAACAGGAGCGTGGCCCTACGGTGTTTACATTCCCCCAATAATGCTCCGGTTGAGGGTGTACAAGCGGATCACCATAGATCTCGCTGGTAGAGGCTAACAGAACCTTTGAACGGTGCTTCTTGGCCATGCCCAACACATTGTATGAACCCAACACCGAGATCTTCATGGTCTTGATCGGATCACGCTGGTAGTGTATCGGCGACGCCGGACAGGCCAGATGGTATATCTCATCTACAGGATCAATGCGGTAGGAGTGCATGATGTCATGTTCAACCAATTCAAAAAGATCATTCTCTATCAAATGAGCAATGTTCTCTTTTCGCCCTGTGAGAAAATTATCCAGACAGATTACCCTGTTACCTTCTCTCAATAGTCTTTCACATAAATGCGACCCAATAAAACCGGCACCTCCGGTTACCAAAATTCGCTTCATCTATTCAATTTTCAGATTGGTTTGTAAAACTATACATTTTTTTAAAATAATTCACGATCTGGTGCTACTATTTAATTGAATACGCAACTATTCTGTGGTTTTTGTTGTCATTCTTTCCATTTATAGTTTCTTTTTACATTTTCTATAACAATAATAACTGCTTATTGGTCTTTCACATGATCTTTTATTGCTTCTGATTACAATCATTTACCATGATTTGAGTGAAATATCAGAAATTGGTTTTCCCCTCCCCATAAAGATGACAACTTAACATTCGAATAGCTTTTCAGGAGTCATAAAGACAGAGAAAATAAAATAAAAACAATAAAAAGTAAATAAAAATGTTTGGAATAAAACAAAATGATTATATTTGCAGCGTGAATATTGCATTATGTCTAATTAAATTGTTTCTAGGTTATGAAAATGAAAATCATTGTTGTAATGGCGTTGCTTTCTGCAACCTGGAGTCTCCCGGCGCAGGAGACTGAATCGAAATGGACGGCCGGAGCTGATCTGGTCAGTTCGTACGTCTGGAGAGGGCTCTACCTGTCGAATGCGGCGGTACAGCCCTCACTTGTATTTGAATCGGGTGGCTTTACCGCAGGTGCATGGGGTTCTGCCTCCTTCGACGGTGTGCTGGAGGCTGATCTGTTTCTCGGTTACACCTTCGGTTTTGGGTTGTCGATGGGGGTGACTGACTACTATTTCCCCTCTCTGGAGGGTGGGAATGACTATTTTGAGACAGGAAAAGATACCGGAGCCCATATATTCGAGTTGAACGGCGGCTATGAGGTGGCCGGCCTGAGCTTCTCTGCCAATTATGTGCTGAATGAGGCGGGTGGCGCCGGTTCGGCTGGCGGTGACAAGTACTTCGAAGTGGCATATACCTTTGGGGATGTTGCTATCTTCGCAGGTGGGGGCGACGGGTTGCAATCGCTCAGTGGTGACTTCGCCATCACCAACGTCGGCATCAGTGCGACCAAAGAGTTGCAGATCACCCCCTCCTTCACGCTTCCCCTCACCTGCAGTGCCATCTTCAACCCTGACAGGGAGAAGTTCTACCTCGTTGCAGCACTCAGCTTCTGAAGGAGTCGAGTCTGACAATCAACATCCAGAATCAATGCGAACAACCCTCCCCGATCAAGGGAGTAGGTATCACTATTAAATATTACTCGTATGAACATGAAGAAAATTGAAGCGATCATCCGCAAATCGCAACTCGATGAGGTGGTAGAAGCCCTTCACGAGATCGGCATCGACTTCCTCACCTACTGGGAGGTCACCGGCGTCGGCAACGAACGTTCAAGCTCCATCTACCGTTCCACCGTCTATGAAACAAGGCTCATTGAACGGATACATATCTCCTTCGTATGCCGGGAGATCTATGTTGACACCTCCTGTCAGGCCATCATCAATGCAGCCCGAACAGGCGAGATGGGCGACGGCAAGATCTTTATCTCCCCTGTGGAGGAATCCATCAGGATCAGAACAGGCGAAACCGGTCCCGAATCATTGTATATCAAAGAATAAAAAACGAATCATTATGGATACGATCACAACCACATATGCACTTAACACTTTCTGGGTACTGTTCGCAGCAGTACTGGTCTTCTTCATGCAGACCGGCTTTGCACTCGTGGAAGCGGGTTTCTCCCGCACAAAGAACACCACCAACATCCTCTTCAAGAACCTGATGGATTTCTGTATGGGATCCATCGCCTTCTGGCTCATCGGCTACGGCATCATGTATGGTGTAGGAAGCGGATTCTTCGGCGAACTGGAGATCTTCTCGAAGGTGAACCACGCCCTGGAGCTGGGTATCCCCAACAGCGCCTTCTTTATCTTTCAGCTGGTCTTTGCCGCCACCGCCGCCACCATCGTCTCCGGTGCCATGGCTGAGCGGACCAAATTTAAAGCCTACCTGCTCTACAGCGTGGCCATCTCGGCCCTTATCTATCCGATCTCCGGCCACTGGGTATGGGGCGGCGGCTGGCTCTCGCAGCTCTCTATCCCCTTCCACGATTTTGCCGGATCCACGGTGGTGCACTCCATGGGTGGATGGCTCGCCTTCATTGGCGCAGCCTTTTTGGGTCCCCGCATCGGGAAGTACAAGAAGGGAAAGATACATGCCATCCCGGGTCACAGTCTCACCCTGGCGGCTCTGGGTGTCTTCATCCTCTGGCTCGGTTGGTTTGGCTTCAACCCCGGCTCAACGCTGGGACTGGGTGACCCCGACCTGGTGGCGCACATCTTCCTGACCACCAACGGTGCCGCCGCAGCAGGCGGGATCGCCACGCTGATCACCACCTGGCTCCGCTACGGCAAACCCACCTTCAGCATGACCCTCAACGGCGTGCTGGCGGGACTGGTTGCCATCACCGCCGGCTGTGACGTGGTCACTCCCGCTGGAGCGATCCTTATCGGACTGATGGCAGGGGTGCTGGTGGTCTTCTCGGTGGAGTTCATCGACAGGAAGCTGAAGGTGGATGATCCGGTGGGTGCTGTCTCGGTGCACGGTGTCTGTGGTGCCTTCGGTACCCTGATGGTGGGCCTGTTTTCTGCCGATGCTGCCTTGCCCGGACTCTTCTATGGCGGCAGTGCCGGCGTATTGGTCAGTCAGGCAATCGGTGTTCTGGCCATCGCGGCATGGGCAGCCATCGCCGGAAGTGCCCTCTTTGTAACCCTCAAGTATACAATTGGTATACGTGTCAGCAGCCGGGAAGAGGAGATCGGGCTCGACTATTTCGAGCATGGCGAGAAAGCCTACAACTAATCTTTCTATTTTTGATGAACCATCAAGGGGGTGATACTACGGGTGTCATCCCCTTTTCTGTTCATAATCAGTAGTTATCGCCCGGAATAGGATTTTTTTTCGATTAATTATTACTAATTTTGCCATAGTTGGTCTCAACTGTTGGATTCATTATAAATAATCAAAGAGATTGAAACCGGTGAGGTGACCCGTATCATCGAGGAGAAAGAGGAGCCGATAAAAGGATACGGATGGATCAACGATGAGCGCCTCTTCTACATGATGGACAGGGGTGGCAACGAGAACTACCATATCTATGCGGCCAACCTGGATGGGAGCAACGCCCTCGACCTGACGCCCTTCGAGAATGTGAGAGCCAGCATCCTCTCTCTCCTGAAGGAGCAGAAAGATTACATCATCATCTCCATGAACAGGGAGAACCCGCAGGTCTTTGAACCTTTCAGGCTGAATGTGGTGACGGGTGAGCTGGAGAAACTCTATGAGAACAGCGACCCCGCCAACCCCATCCAGGGCTATGATTTCGACAAAGAGGGTAACCTGCGCGGTTATACCCGCATGGTGAACGGTGTGGAGATGGAGTTTTACTACAAGAACAGCGAGAGCGGAACCTTCGACCTGAAGAAAAAGATGAACTGGGACGACAGTTTCGGAATCATTGCTTTCAATTACAGCTCTCCCGATCCGGATGATGCCTATGTGATCAGCAACCTCGAGAGCGATAAGACCGCTGTTCTGCTCTACGACCTGATGCCGCAACTGAAAGAGGAGGTTATGGCAAGGAGTTCCTGCGTGTCGGCTTCAAGCAGGTGGGGCGAAAGGTGATGGATGACGTGGAGGATGGTGTTCACTACGCGATCGACCAGGGATGGGTCGACGAGGATAAGATCGCCATCTATGGCGGCAGCTACGGTGGTTATGCCACCCTGATGGGGCTGGTGAAGAGCCCCGACCTCTACATCTGTGGTGTGGATTATGTAGGCATCTCCAGCATCGAGATATTCTTCGCCTCTTTCCCCGAGTACTGGAAGCCGCTCACCGAGATGGTGAAGGAGATATGGTACGACCTGGATGACCCGGAGGAGTTGGCGATCGCCCGTGAGGTGTCTCCCATCTATCAGACCGACAAGATTAACAGGCCTGTCTTTGTGGTGCAGGGCGCGAACGACCCGCGCGTGAACATCAACGAATCGGATCAGATCGTGACCGCACTACGGGAGAAGGGCCTCTATGCCCCCTATATGGTGAAGTACAATGAGGGGCACGGTTTTTACCGTGAAGAGAACCGTATGGACTTCTACAGTTCCATGCTGGGCTTCCTGGCGAACTACCTGAAATGACAGAGGAGTGATTACATCCGTTCCGGCACCTCGATACCGAAGAGCGACATCCCTTTACGGATCGTAAGCGCAATATTTTTGGAGAGCACCAGCCTGAAGTCACGCAGGGCGGTGTTCTCCTCTTTCAGGATGGGGTAGTCGTGGTAGAACTGATTGTACTCTTTCACCAGCTCGTATACATAGTTGCCGATCAGTGATACGTTGTACTCCGTGCCGGCCTGCTCCACCACCGCTGCGAACTCTGAGAGCAGCTGTACCAGGCTCTCCTCCTTCTCCGATAGTGGCAGGGAGCGTTCCATTGCTTCCGGGAGCGTGATCCCCTGGTCGGCCGCCTTGCGCAGTACCGATTGGATGCGGGCGTGGGTGTACTGGATAAAAGGGCCCGTATTTCCGTTGAAGTCGATCGACTCCTTAGGGTTGAAGGTCATGTTCTTCTTGGGATCGACCTTCAGGATGAAGTACTTGAGCGCGCCCAGGCCCACCATGCGAGAGATCGCTTCCGCCTCCTCTTCCGAAATACCCTCCAGTTTACCCAGCTCCTGTGAGGTCGCGTGCGCGGTGGCAATCATCTCCGCCATCAGGTCGTCGGCGTCGACCACCGTTCCCTCACGCGACTTCATCTTCCCCTCGGGTAGCTCTACCATGCCGTACGAGAAGTGCACCAACCCCTTGCCGAAGGAGAAGCCTAGCATGTCGAGCAGCAGTGAAAGCACCTGGAAGTGGTAGTTCTGCTCGTTGCCCACCACGTAGATCATCTTGTCGATGGGGTAGTCGTCGAACCGCATGCGGGCGGTACCGATATCCTGGGTCATGTAGACCGAGGTACCGTCGGAGCGCAACAGCAGCTTGTGATCCAGTCCGAAGGGTGTCAGGTCGGCCCATACCGATCCATCCTCCTTGCGGTAGAAGCAACCCTCCTTCAGGCCGCGCAACACCTCCTCCTTGCCGGTGAGGTAGGTCTGCGACTCGTAGTAGATTTTGTCGAAGGTAACGCCCATCTGCCTGTAGGTCTCGTCGAAGCCGGCGTAGACCCAGCCATTCATCATCTTCCAGAGGTTTACCGTGGAGGCATCGTGTGCCTCCCACATACGGAGCATTTCGCGTGCCTCCTGCATCAGGGTGGATTGTGCCTCTGCCTCCTCTTTGGTGAGACCCTTCGCCTGCAGGGCAGCCAGCTCCTCCTTATACTGCTTGTCGAACAGCACGTAGTAGTCGCCGATCAGGTGATCACCCTTCTTGCCGGACGTAACGGGCGTCTCGCCCTCGCCCCATTTCTGCCAGGCCAACATCGACTTGCAGATGTGGATGCCGCGGTCGTTCACGATGTTGGTCTTCACCACCCGCTTGCCGTTGGCACGCAGCACCTCGCAGAGGGCATGCCCCAGCAGGTTGTTGCGTACATGTCCCAGGTGCAGTGGTTTGTTGGTGTTGGGTGAGGAGTACTCCACCATGTAAAGCGGGGCATCCTCTGCCACGGGCGTGAAGCCGTAGTCGGGTGCTGCGTCGATGGTCTGCAGCAGCTCCACCCAGACGGCTGGAGCAATGGTGAGGTTGAGGAATCCCTTGATCACGTTGAAGTCCGACACCAGGGGCGACTGCTCCTGCAGCCAACGGCCGATCTCCTCAGCCGTCTGCTCGGGGCTTTTGCGCGAGATTTTTAACAAGGGAAAGGTGACCAGGGTGTAGTGCCCCTTGAACTCTTTCTTGGTCTTCTGCAGCGTGATCTGCAATGCATCCGCTTCCGCCCCGTATAACTCTTTGATGGCGCCACTCACGGCATCCATGATTATCTGTTCGATTTGCATAGTTGAAGTTGCTGATTGAAAGCGCAAAGGTAAGAAAATTGGGAGAAAGTTCACCCATTTCGCACAATATCCTGTATCACCAGTCCCGAGAGGGTGAAGCCGAAGACAGCGGTCACCTGTACCATGGTGCCGTTGGTCTGTGCCTTGTGAAAGCTCCCCTGTTCATCAGCCTGTGACAATGCCTCGCTGCCCCTGTTTTCAAGCAACTCTTCACTGTAAACACAGAGAAAAGGCTTGTGCGGCATCTCACCCCCCTTGCGCATCCTTTGTCGCAGAGCCGCTGCCAGCCTACAGCCGCGCACTTTGTTGAATTCTGCCACCCGGATCTGCTGCGGGTCCATCTTCAACGCTGCTCCCATCGAGGAGAAAAGGGTGGCACCGGTGTAGGAGGCGGTGAGCAGCAGATGTGTCTTGTGGGCGAGCGAATCGATGGCGTCGACGATGTAATCATACTGCCCCAGTTGAAAGGTGTCAGCACTGGTGGCACTGTATATTTCAGGGATGGGGATGATCTCCGCCTGCGGGTTGATCTCTTCCAGTCGCCGTTTCAGCACCTCCACCTTCAACTCACCCACGGTGCGTGTGGTGGCAGGCAGCTGCCGGTTGATATTGGCTGTTGCCACCCGGTCGGAGTCTACCAGCGTGAGATGCATGATGCCGCTGCGGATCAACCCCTCCGCGCACCAGCTTCCCACACCACCCACGCCGAAGAGGATCACCCGTTTCGAGGCTACAGCAGCCATCGCTCTGTTGCCGATCAGCAACTCCGTGCGGGCGAACAGTTCGTTGTATTCCATTGTTTTGTTGATTTTCGCTTTCCGGGGCATGTAACCTCGTTGATCCGGGTCCGCGACAGTTGCTTTTTTACAAAAGTAGTACAATCAGTCGAAATTATGAGCTTCGCCCCCAAAAGGAAATGTTGCGTCAGAAGAGGAATCATTTCGATGCTCCTTTTCATGCTCTTGGGCACATTCGTAACGGCCGGAGAGTTGCTTCAATACAGGTTTAAATGGGAGTGGCTTATACAAAAAGGCACATCCCTGGAGGGATGTGCCCGATGGATGCATTGTAAAACCTGTTTACAATGTGTTGTTCTTTGGCTCGAAGTAAGCTTGTGGGTGCAGGCAGGTAGGGCAGTTCTTCGGCGGCTTCTTGCCGTTGAAGACGTAGCCGCAGTGACGGCAGATCCAGTCGATTGCCTCTTCGCGTGAGAAAACGGTGCCGTTCTCCACGCGTGCCAGCAGCTTCAGGTAGCGCTCTTCGTGTTCCGCTTCAGCCTTGGCAATGAGACGATACATGGTGGCGATCTCCTTGAATCCCTCTGTTTCTGCCACCTCGGCAAAATGGGGATAGAGGTCGGTCCACTCTTCGTTCTCCCCCTCGGCAGCGGCCTTCAGGTTCTCGGCAGTAGTGCCGATCTTGCCTGCAGGATAACAAGCGGTGATCTCCACCATGCCCCCTTCGAGGTACTTGAACATCCGCTTGGCGTGGGTCATCTCCTGATCGGCAGTCTCCTGGAAGATAGCCGCAATCTGTTCGTATCCCTCTTTCCTGGCCTCCTTGGCGTAGAAGGTATAGCGCATTCTGGCCTGTGATTCACCTGCGAAAGACTTCAGCAGGTTCAGTTCGGTCTCTGTTCCCTTGATACTCTTCATGATGTGTTGTTTGATGATTCTGGTTGTGATCTGAAGATGCAAAAGTAATCAATTCCCACTTGAAGTGAAAAACAAACGCTTCACTGATAGATATTTAAAATCTGTCTAAATAACCTTCTCACTCAGCTCCAACCAGCGCATTGTCTTCTCGTCGATCATTTCCATGATCCGGGATAGACGCGTGGAGTGCGCCATCAACACATCGTTTGAGAGGTTGCCTGAGGAGAGTTGCAAGGTGAGTTGCTCTTTTTCCGTTTCCAGTTGCTCGATCTCCTGTTCAAGCTGCTCAAACTCTCTTTTTTCATTGAAAGTGAGCTTGTTCCTGGAATCTGTTCTGATGCGATGTGACTCCGGTTCTGACCGGGCAGTCTTCACTTCGAGTGACTCTTTTTTCTCCTCCTGTTGTTTCCACTCCCGGTATTGGGTGTAGTTGCCGGGAAAGTCCCGGATGCGGGCGTCGCCATGGAACACCAGCAGGTGATCTGTCACCTTGTCCATGAAGAAACGGTCGTGTGACACCACAATCAAACATCCGCTGAACAACCGCAGGTACTCCTCCAGGATGTTGAGGGTGAGGATGTCCAGGTCGTTGGTGGGCTCATCCAGCACCAGGAAGTTGGGATTGGTGATCAGCACCGTGCAGAGATAGAGACGACGTCGTTCACCGCCACTCAGCTTGTAGACGTAGTTGTGTTGCTTCTCGGGCGGGAAGAGGAAATGCTGCAGGAACTGGGATGCAGTGAGCCGCTGACCGTTGCCCAGGTCAATCACCTCGGCGATGGCCTGTACCACGTCAATCACCTTCATCTGCTCGTCGAACCGAATCCCATCCTGGCTGTAGTAGCCGAAGCGCACTGTCTCGCCAATCTCAAAGCTGCCACTGTCGGGTGATACCTCATCGAGTAACATCTTCACAAAGGTTGATTTGCCGGTACCGTTGTTGCCCACGATCCCCATTTTCTCATAACGGGAGAAGACATAATTGAAATCATCGGTGATTCGTACATCCCCGTACCGCTTACTCACATGTTTCGCCTCGAAGATCTTCTTACCGATGTAACTCCCCTTTGCGGTAAGGCGGATACCCTCCTGTACACGCCGTTGCTCTGCTTTCTCCTCCAGTGAATAGAAGGCGTCGATCCGCGACTTGGCCTTGGTGGCACGTGCCTGTGGCTGACGACGCATCCACTCCAGTTCCTTGCGCAGCAGATTGCGGGCACGATCCCCTTCGGTCTGTTGTGCCGCCAGGCGCTCCTCCCGCTTCTCAAGGTAATAAGAAAAATTGCCCTTGTAGGAATAAATCTGTTGCTGGTCGATCTCCAGGATCTGTGTGCAGATACGATCCAGAAAGTAACGGTCGTGCGTCACCATCAGCAGGCTCATCCTGCTGCGGTTCAGGTGCTCCTCCAGCCATTCGGTCATCTCCAGGTCGAGGTGGTTGGTGGGCTCATCCAGGATCAACAGTTCCGGCTCACTGATCAGCACGTTTGCCAAGGCCACTCGCTTCACCTGTCCCCCCGAGAGCTCTCCCATCTTCTGGTGGAAATTGGTGATGCGCAGCTGTGAGAGGATCTGCTTGATCCGTTGCTCGTAATCCCATGCCTTGAGCAGCTCCATCTGCAACAACAACTCATCCAGTCCCTCATGGCTGTCGGAAGCAAGCAACTCTTCATAGCGGGCGATCAGCCGCACGGTATCATTGTCGGCGCTGAAGCAGGCCTCCAGCACGGTCATCTCTGGGTCGTAGGCTGGCGACTGCTCCAGACAGGCGAAGCGAATGCCGTTGCGAAAGACCACCCTGCCGGCATCATAACCCTCTATGCCGGCAAGGATGTTGAGCAGGGTGGTCTTTCCCGCACCATTGGGTGCAATCAGGCCGATCTTGTCACCCTCGGCAATGCCGAAGGAGATATCGTGGAAGAGCAACAGGTCGCCGAAACTTTTTGTCAGTGTGTCGATCTGCAGAATAGGATGAGCCATTGTGATTTGATTTAAGGCTCAAAAGTACAAAAAACTATCGAGGTAGCTCAGAACTTCCACCGCAGATAACACCAGAGGTCGCTGCGGCTGCTTCCGCTGATCTGCTCCGTACCGCTGCTGATGGTGTCACGATCCCAATAACGGGTGAGGGCTGCCTTGAGCGACAATGTGAGGGTGGGGGAGATGACATATTTTCCGGAGAGGGCTATCCGCATCCCTTTTCCATAGAACGAAGGCATGTAGAACGTGCTGAGCAGGTTGCGTTCATAGGAGTAGAGTCGGCTATCATAGCTCTCGGAATTAAAAAAAGCAACGAAAGCATCACCTGTGAGCGGACCTTCGCCGCGGTAGCTGATGTTCTGGGCGAGCATGATTCCCTTTTCAGATGGATAGGGCTTCTCTTTGTAGACCACCATGTCGGCCGTGGTGCGCAACTCCCATCCCTCCTGTAGTGACTGCATCCAGCGGAGACGAACCTTGTGGGTCGCATAAGGTAAGAGCGGCTTCTCCGTTTCATCCGGCAGGGCGATGTTCTTTTCTTTTCGTTTGTACTTGTAACGCAGGTCGAACGTACTGTGTCGGTTGATGCGCCAGCTTGTGAGCAGATAACAATCGATCGTCGTGGAGGGACCATCCACCCCGTAGCTCATCCAGGGGTGCCGCGCCAGGTCTATGTAGCTGTTACACGTCACACCACGAAAGGGCGTGAATCCCCCGCCCAGGTAGAGACCCTGCTCGTTGCGCAGGGCGCTCCCATCCGAGAATGCCTGTCCATAAAGGGCATTGTAAGAGATGGGGTAGTGGCGGTGTAGCAGGGTGAGCGTAGCACCACCCGTTGAGCGGTATTGCACCATGTTGAGGGTAGCCACGGCGCCGTTGCGGGCGATGGCAGTCTCACCCGCGAAGAGAAATCCGGGCAGCTGCCAGGAGTAGTCCACTGATCCGTTCAAGTGAGTGGAGTCCCGCAGATAATAGCGACTGTAGACCTGTAGCTGCGGGTTGTACATCCTGTTGTAGCAGTGATAGAGACCGCTGATTCCCACCTGAAAGCGTCCCTTGCGGTAGTTGAGGTTGGCACCTGTCACCCTCTCGGTGCTGTTTTTTTTCTTCTCCATCTCAAGAGGGGTGCGATGCAGCCCATCCGTTTTGAAGGAGCTGATCGTTCCCTCTTCCGACAGGTTGGCATCTATCTTCCTGTTGGAATAGAAAGTGGTGAGAGAGAGATCACCCACAGACAACAAGACAGCCATGCCTCGGAAGAACCCGCTCTCTGCTGTGGAGGAGTGACGCTTGGGTTGTTGGGTGCGACGGGCTAACTGATTGCTCCCCCAGCTCTTGCTTACCCCGTAATCGTTGTTCAGGATCAACCCCTGACCGAATGAGAGCCGGTAGTCACCCAGTGCCACTGTTTTGAACAGACCCATGTCACGCAGCAGCAGGTGAAAACCGTAATGGTCATATCCTCTTGGATAGCCGCTCCGCAGAAATGGTTCACCGGCATCTTTCTCGGCAGTGAATCCTGCTTGCACTCTGTCGCGATAGCGAAAGGAGTAGCGTAGCGAAGTGTAGAAATCTTCTCCCCGGTATTTGCGGTTGGGGTATTGCTCCAGTACCGAGTCAGGGTAAGATGCGTAACCCGCACGCAGTGTCAGGGTTTTGTCGAATCGCAGCTGTAGCTCATGCAAGCCCTCTCTTTTGAGGGTCTGAGGTGTGGTGTGAACCTCTTTTTGCGGATCACCCACGGTGAAAAAGGAGAGAATCCGCTCCACAGTGTTAAAATCGAAGTAGGGCACGTTGCGCAGTTCATACACTGTGTAGCAGGGGCGGTTCTTTATAAGGAAGGTCATCAGTGAGGTGATCTGCACCGGTGAGAGCAGTGGGAACTGTTCCAGCTGTTCACTTGTCACGCTGTTGAGATCAAAGGGGTTGTTCTCAAGATAAAGCAACTCCGTGTAGATATTCTCTACGGTATGCTCGTCCATCCCCTCTTCTTCGGCCAGTCGCTCGATGTAGCTGTGCCAGAAAGCTTCCTGTGCCGACAATCCATTGAATAAACCGATCAGGAGGAGGAGCGAGAGAAAGGCTTTCAGATTCTTTCTCATGACGGATGATCTGATACGGTTGGCATTGATCGTTGTCACAAAGATAAATAATCTTTCGTTTTTTATTCAAACAAATGATTACAAATCAGATAAAAGGTCAAAGTTTGTTTTTTTACTATCTTTGCAGCCATACCACATTACCAGAAGATCATATGAAGTTAAGCGTCCCTATTCTCTTCCTCCTGCTTCTCCTCCTCCCGGCATGTACTCTTTTCACCAACAAGGAGACTCCTCCTTGCGACATGCCCTGCATCCTTGAGAGCGACACGCTGAGGATCCTCACCCTCAATACCTCCACCTCCTATTTCATCTATCGCGATCAGCCCATGGGGTATCATTACGACATCATCCGCGAATTCTGCCGTACCCACGGCCTGGTGCCCGAGGTCATCGTCGCACCCGGCACCGCCTCACTGATGCGCATGCTGCAAGAGGGAGTGGGTGACGTGATTGCTTATCACATGCCTGTCACGCGCGAGGGACGTGATTCGGTGATATACTGCGGTCTGCAGCAGATCAACCACCAGGTGCTGGTGCAGCGAGCCATGCAGGGTGATACTCTGGTAGACGATGTGGCCGGATTGATCGGCAAGAGAGTGACAGTCACCGGGGGGTCGCGTTACTACCAGCGGATGGTTCACCTCAACGAGGAGCTGGGGGGAGGGATCCTGATTGAACATGCCGGGAGCGACTCCATCGTACCGGAGGATCTGATACGGATGGTGTCGCGCGGTGAGATCGCCTATACTGTGGCAGATGATGATCTGGCACGACTCAACCAAACCTATTTCCGCAACCTGCACACCGACCTGCAGATCAGTTTTGACCAGCGCTCCTCCTGGGTGGTGCGCCGCGACACGCCACAGCTTGCCGACTCACTTGACAGTTGGTTTGAGCGTAAGAGAGAAGAACCGGTATTCCTACGCATCATGAAACGGTACTTCGAAGAGACGAAGGGTTTTTATGAGGAGGATCGGTTCTCTTACAGTGAGATTCTGGGCCCGGGGGTGATTTCGCCCTTCGACGGTTTCTTCCGGCAGGAAGGCGTGCGACTGGGGATTGACTGGCGCTTGTTGGCCGCCATTGCCTACCAGGAGTCAACCTTCCGTACCGAAGAGAGCTCATGGGCCGGTGCCGTGGGGCTGATGGGGCTCATGCCGGCTACTGCTGCTTCGCTGGGGGTGACCGGTGACCAGCTTTACGAACCCGAACAGAACATCCGGGCGGGGGCACAGTACCTGCAGCAGCTGATATCCCTCTTTTCGTCGGTTGAAGAGAGTAGTGAGCAGATTAAGCTTGCCCTGGCAGCCTACAATGGTGGCATCGGTCATATCTCCGATGCGCGGGCACTGGCCGAGAAATATGAAGCCGACAAGGATATCTGGGAGGGAAATGTGGAGCGTTTTGTCCAGCTTAAACGACTGGAACAGTACTACAGCGACCCGGTCTGTCGCAACGGTTACTTTCGCGGCGATGAGACCATCAACTACGTGCGGGAGGTGACTGCCCGGTGGGAGCAGTACCGGCAGGAAGTGAAAGAATAAATCCACACCGGCCGGTTGATAAAAAAAAATTGTATCTTTGTGATTGTCTCCTCAGGGAGTATCAAAACCAGACTAGTACAGGAAACCTATTGAATGTGAACGACATGTCAGTAACAATCCATAAAGTCAACACGAAAGAGGAACTGAAGAAATTCATTCAGTTCGGCATCGATCTCTATGATGGCAACGACTATTATGTGCCACCACTGGTCTACGACGAACAGGCTACCCTCAACAGGAGCAAAAACCCGGCGTTTGATCATTGTGATGCCATCTATTTCATGGCTTATCGTGACGGTGAGATCGTGGGAAGGATAGGTGTGATCATCAACCACAAGGCCAATGAGACCTGGAAGGAGAAGAATGCCCGTTTCGGTTTTGTCGATTTCATCGACGATGAACAGGTGGTTGATGCACTCTTTGGTGCAGCCGAAAGTTGGGCCCGTTCAAGAGGTATGGAGAAGATACATGGCCCATTGGGTTTCACCGATCTCGACCACGAAGGGATGCTGGTGGAAGGGTTTGATCAGATAAGCACCCTCTCTACGATCTACAACTATCCCTATTACGTGGATCACATGATCCGTTTGGGGTATGTGAAAGATCAGGACTGGGTTGAATTTCTCATCACCATCCCCAAGGTGACACCCGAACGGTTCCTGCGTGCAACCGAGATTGTGAAGAAACGCTCCGGACTGGTGGTGAAACATCTGCAGAGCAAGAAGGATGTCTATCCCTACGCACGCGAGATATTCAAACTGATCAACCGTGCATACAAGGATCTCTACGGGTTCGTGGAGCTGACCGATCGGCAGATCGACTACTACGTGGATATGTACATCCCCATGTTGCGCCTGGAGTTTCTTGCACTTGTGATCCGCCAGGAAGACAACAAGCTGGTCGGTGTGGGCATCGGATTGCCCAGCATTGCCAAGGCACTGCAGAAAGCCAAAGGACGTTTCGTGCCAATGGGATGGTATCACTTATACCGTGCCTTGAAAGGAAAGGACAACAATGTCCTTGATCTGATGCTGATAGCTGTTGAACCAGAATACCAAGGAAAAGGAGTCAATGCGCTGATATTCAATGAATTCATAAAATCAGCCGGCCGCCTGGGCTTTGACTATGCCGAGAGCAATCCAGAGCTGGATCTGAACCACCGCGTGAAATCGTTGTGGGATGACCTGGAAGCGCGGCAGACCAAACGGCGAAGAGCTTTTATTAAAAATTTGTAAGAGGAGCAGAGAGATATCGTGAACGAAACGGAAAGAGAACTACAGATACTCCAGGAGAATTATCAGGAAGAGAATATTGTAACCCTTGAGTGGCAGGAACACATCCGACGCCGTCCAGGGATGTATATCGGCAAGCTGGGTGACGGCACCTCGTTCGACGACGGCGTCTATGTCCTGCTCAAGGAGGTGCTCGACAACTCCATCGATGAATACATGATGGGTTTCGGCAAGACAATCGAGATCACCTTCACCGATAAGCGGGTGACCGTGCGTGACTATGGTCGCGGCGTACCCCTGGGAAAGGTGTTGGATGTCTGTTCCAAGATGAACACCGGAGCCAAGTATGATTCCAAGGCTTTCAAGAAATCGGTGGGCCTGAACGGTGTGGGAATCAAGGCTGTAAACGCACTTTCATCTGACTTCTTCATGGTGAGTTTCCGCGAGGGGCAGGCCAAAGAGGTCTTTTTCAACCAGGGGATCCAGTTGAAAGAGAGTGGTGTGATTCCCACCGACCAGCCTAATGGCACCCGGGTCGAATTCACACCCGACCCGGAGATCTTCGGTGAATATCACTACCGCGAGGAGCATGTAGAGCCATTGCTGAAGAACTATGTCTTCCTCAACACTGGTCTCACCATTGTTTTCAACGGAAAGAAGTTTTTCTCGAAGAATGGTTTGGAGGATCTACTCAATGAAAACCTCACCTCAGAGGAACTCTATCCCATTATCCATCTACATGGTGAAGACATTGAGGTGGCTCTCACCCATACATCACAATATGGAGAGGAGTACTACTCTTTTGTAAACGGTCAGCACACCTCCCAGGGGGGTACTCATCTCACTGCTTTCCGTGAAGCGGTGGCACGCGTCATCAAAGAGTTTTACAACCGCAACTTTGAGTATTCCGACATCCGCAATGGCATTGTGGCCGCCATCAGCATCAAGGTGGAAGAGCCGGTCTTCGAGTCGCAGACAAAGACCAAGCTGGGATCGAAAGAGATGGGCCCGGGAGGTGTGTCGGTGAGCAAGCACATCAACGACTTCCTGAAGAAAGAGCTCGACAACTACCTGCACAAGCATGCCGATGCGGCGGAGATCCTGCAGCGGAAGATACTCGACTCGGAAAAGGAGCGCAAGGCGATTGCCGGTGTGACCAAACTGGCGCGTGAACGGGCCAAGAAGGCCAACCTGCACAACAAGAAATTGCGTGACTGCCGCATCCATTACAACGACGCACGGGGCGACCAGCAAGAGAAGAGCAGCATCTTCATCACCGAGGGTGACTCAGCCAGTGGCTCGATCACCAAGAGCCGTGATCCCAATTTTCAGGCGGTGTTCAGCCTCCGTGGCAAGCCCCTCAACAGCTTCGGACTCACCAAGAAGATCGTATATGAGAACGAGGAGTTCAATCTGTTGCAAGCCGCACTCAACATTGAGGAAAGCATTGATGACCTGCGCTACAACAAGGTGATCATCGCTACCGATGCCGATACCGACGGGATGCACATCCGCCTGTTGCTTCTGACCTTCTTCCTGCAGTTCTTCCCCGACCTGATCAAGAAGGGTCATGTCTATATCCTGCAGACACCGCTCTTCAGGGTGCGCAACAAGAAGAAAACACTTTACTGCTATACCGATGAGGAGCGACTCAATGCCATCAATGAGCTGGGTCCCAATCCGGAGATAACCCGTTTCAAGGGATTGGGTGAGATCTCACCCGATGAATTCCGGCACTTTATCGGTGAAGAGATTCGACTCGACAGGGTCACCATGCGCAAGGAGGACCTGCTCAAGGAACTGCTTGAGTTCTATATGGGAAAAAACACCCCCGAGCGGCAGCACTTCATCATTGACAACCTGGTGGTTGAAGAAGAGGGGGTTGTGTAGTTGGTTGTCAGTTTTCTGTTTTCAGCTTTGGCAGAGGACGCTTTTCAAACGAAACGATTTCTTTTTAGCGTTAAGCGATCTGCCCACATATTATTTTTCAATAAATCCGCACGATGGAAACAAATAACAAGCGCGTGGCCCTTTTTCCGGGAACCTTCGACCCATTCACAATCGGTCACGAGTCACTGGTACGCCGTGGCCTGCAGCTGATGGATGAGATTGTGATTGCCATTGGTGTCAACGAAACAAAGCAATCCTATTTCACACTGGATGAACGGCTCGATATGATCCGTGATCTCTACCGCTACGAACCCCGTGTCCGGGTTGAGAGTTACCAATCACTCACAATCGATTTTGCTCGGCAGAGCGCTGCCGGTTTTATCCTGAGAGGCATTCGCTCTGTCTTTGATTTTGAGTATGAAAGGACCATTGCCGATATGAATCGAACCATTTCAGGAATCGAAACGTTTCTATTATTCACAGAGCCATCGCTCACGCATGTCAGCTCCACACAGGTAAGAGAACTGTTGCGATATGGTCACGACGTGCTACTTTTCATCCCGAAGGGGATGAAGCTAAAACCCAAACCCTAAATGATGATGAAGAAATATCACCTGATCACTTTGCTAAGCGTCTTCCTCCTGTCGGGAAACGCTTTTTCTCAATTCAGACCTTCTCCCGACGGGGTGAAGCTGGATCGAACCCTCCAGATAATCAATGGGCTCTATGTGGACACTGTGGACACCAAAAAGCTTACCGAAGCAGCCATCCGTGCGATGCTCAGGGAGCTGGACCCGCACTCCACCTACCTCACCGAGGAGGAGGTGAAGGCAATGAATGAACCGCTGCAGGGTAACTTTGAAGGCATCGGCATATCGTTTAACATGGTTACCGATACACTCTATGTAATGGAGGTGATTGGCGGCGGTCCGTCACAGAAAGTGGGCATCCTGCCGGGAGACAAGTTCATCTACGTGAACGATACCCTGATCGCAGGAGTGAAGATGAACAACCAGGATGTGATCAGCCGGCTGCGGGGTCCCAAAGGTACCGTGGCAGTGGTGAAGGTACAGCGACGCGGAGTTCCCGAACTGATCAGCTTCCGCATCGTGCGCGATAAGATACCCATCACCAGTATCGACGCGGCCTACATGGTGACCGATGAGATCGGGTACATCCGTCTCAGTCGCTTTGGCATCACATCCGGCGAGGAGTTTAAGCAAACAGAACAGACCCTTCGAAAACAAGGGATGAAACACCTGATCTTCGATCTTACCGACAACGGTGGCGGCATCCTGCAGACTGCCAATGAGATCAGCAGCGAGTTTCTGGATGATGAGCAGCTGATCGTTTACACCGAGGGGAAGAACCAGCCCCGTTTCACCATGAACGCCAGCGGCAAAGGAGAGTTCAACGGTGGCAATGTGGTGGTGCTGGTGAACAGCAACTCCGCTTCAGCCAGCGAGATCCTGGCCGGGGCTCTGCAGGACTGGGACCGCGCTGTGATCGTCGGGCGTCGAACATTCGGAAAAGGGCTGGTACAGAGACAACTGCCCCTCCCCGACGGCACCATGATACGACTCACCGTGGCCCGTTACTACACCCCTACCGGGAGAAGCATCCAGAAGCCGTACCAACCGGGAGACCTCGACGGCTACCAGCAGGACTTCATCAACAGATATGAACATGGGGAGCTCTTCGATGCCGACAGCATCCGTTTTCCCGACTCACTCAAATATACCACCCTGGTAAACAAGCGGACAGTCTATGGCGGCGGTGGCATCATGCCCGATTATTTCGTGCCGATGGATACCACCAGCGGTACCATGCTGCATGCACGTCTCAATGCCAATGGGGTGATTAACAAGATAGCCATCTCGGAGGTGGACAAGAGACGGAAAGAGCTGATAGGCATCTATCCCGATGCAGTCTCCTTTGCACAAGGTTATCAGGTACCCGCTAACCTGGTCGGCAGGTTGCAAGAGCAAGCCTTGATTGAGGGTGTTGAGTGGGATGAAGCGCAATACGAACAGTCGCGCTCATTGATCCTGTTGCAACTCAAGGCACTGATTGCGCGCGACCTCTACAACTCCTCGGCATTTTTTCGCATCCTCAACGAGGAGAATGAGATCTTCCGGGAAGGACTCCGGATCATCTCCGACAAAAAACAGTATGAAGCGCTTCTAAAAGGTAATGGCAGCAATTTTGCACAGCAATAAATTGGAATGGGATGAATTACGATTACAGCAAACTGCGCATTGAAGGTGTCGGTAAGGTGAACCTGAAGCACTATGCCACCTGCGAGGATGGTGGCTACACCAAGAAAACGGCGAAGCAGGAGATCAAAGCAAATATCAAGGAGCTCAAGGAGCTGCAGGAGATGTTTTATGCCGACGATCGTTACTCGTTGCTGATCATCCTGCAGGCACGTGATGCTGCCGGTAAGGATGGGGTGATCCGTCACGTGATGTCGGGTATCAATCCCCAGGGTTGTCGGGTGCACAGTTTCAAGACCCCCACCAAGAATGAGTTGGAACACGACTATTTCTGGCGCCACTACCAGGCACTGCCGCAGCGTGGCATGATTGAGATCTTCAATCGCTCGCACTACGAGAACGTGCTGGCCACCAGGGTGAATCCACAATGGATCCTCAACGAACGGATTCCCGGATACGAATCGGTAGACAAGATAGACCAACAGTTCTGGGTGGATCGTTACCAGGCGATCAACGGCATCGAGAAGCACCTGCACCACAATGGCATGCGCATCCTCAAATTCTTCCTGAACGTCTCCAGGGAAGAGCAGAAAGAACGTTTCCTCTCCCGCATCGATGAGCCGCAGAAGAACTGGAAGTTCAGTTCGGCCGACCTGAAGGCACGTGAACAGTGGGATGCATACGAAAAAGCATTTGAGGAGATGCTGGAGAAGACTTCCACTCCTTATGCTCCCTGGTATGTGATCCCGGCCGACAAGAAGTTCTTCGCCCGTGTGGCTGTGGGCGACATCATCCTGGAGCTCTTTCGCTCACTCGATCTTCAATACCCGCCTGCCGAATCACCGGAGATCCTTGCCAAAGCACGTGACATCCTGATCAGCGAATAACTTTTCTTTCGGTTAGCGATGAAGATGCAATTGCTGTTGTTTAGCCTGTTGTTGCCCCTCACCACCCTCTTGGCACAGAAGCTGGTCGATACGGGAGGGGAGGCTTATAGCAGGACCTCGGTGAATACGGCCATCTTCCGCACCAACTCCGTCGTCACCCATCAGGATACCCAATACATCGCCTATTATGATGGCGAAGGATATATGGTGCTGGGTAAACGGAGACTCGATACCGGCAATTGGACAATGTGTGTCACCCCCTATCGGGGAAACGTGCGGGATGCACACAATGTCATCAGCATCATGGTGGATGGTGATGGCTATCTCCATGTGGCGTTCGACCATCACGACAGCCGACTCAACTACTGCCGGAGTGTACGCCCCGGGTCACTCATACTTGGCCCACCGGAACCGATGACAGGTCTGGAAGAGGAGCTTGTCACCTATCCGGGATTCTACCGGCTGCCATGCGGTGATCTGCTCTTTGCATACCGGTCGGGTGCAAGTGGCAGGGGCAACCTGATACTGAACCGCTACGATAGGAAGAAGAGGAGCTGGAAACGATTGCATCATGTGCTCATTGACGGTGAAGAGGCGAGAAGCGCTTACTGGCAGATTCATCTGGACAGGAGAGGACGCATTCACCTCTCATGGGTCTGGCGCGAGACATGGGACGTGGCTACCAATCACGATCTCTGTTATGCCCGTTCCGATGATGGGGGCATCAGCTGGGTGAGATCGGATGGTGAACCCTATCGGTTGCCCATCACTGTCGACAATGCCGAATATGCGTGGCAGATACCACAAGGTAGCGAACTGATCAACCAGACCAGCATGGGTGCCGATATAATGGGCAATCCCTATGTTGCAGGTTACTGGAGAGATCAGGAGAGTGACATACCACACTACCGCCTGGTCTGGTTCGATGGTGAGAGATGGCAACAGCAAAAAGTGGTGGAGCGTGTGACGCCTTTCTCACTCTCGGGTGGCGGCACGAAGATGATTCCTGTCTCCCGTCCACAGCTGGCGATCGGTGCGAAGCGTGGACGTGACATCATCTACTATCTTTTTCGCGATGTAGAACGGGGCAGCAGGGTGTCACTGGCAAAAAAGGTGTTGGGAACAGAGAGTGGTTGGGAGGTGATCGACTTGACCGATTTCTCGGTTGGTGCCTGGGAGCCATCGTTTGACACTGAGCTCTGGAAAGAGCAACAGAAGCTCCATATCTATGTGCAGCGCAGCAGCCAGGGTGACGGTGAAAAAATGACAGATCTGGAGCCGCAGCCTGTATTTGTGCTGGAGGTTGAGTGAAGCGGGTTCATTACCCTACTTCTTTCTCTCGCGGAGGTAATAATCGAGTCGCGTGATCAACCATAAAATACTGAATATCAGACTTACCAGTACCACTGTCCCCCAGAATTGCGGCGACTGCAAAAAGGCCTCCCCCAACAACAGGTAGGCACCGCCTACGATGGCGCCCAGCAGGATGTACATTACACCGAAAATGTTACCCAGATCTTTCAGCAAAGTAATGCTTTTCTTTGTAGCGGGCTGTTTCTTCCGGGTGAGCGCATGTTCGGTTTCAATCTGATGCATGATGCGGTATTGCAGATTCTCCGGTGCCTTCTTGCCGGCCGATCGCATCAGCTCTCTAAGCTGTTTATCCTCAATATCTGGTCTATTCTCTTTCATTGTGTTTTGCTTTTATCCTGTATGCAGGCATTTTTTTTCCTTAGAAGAATTCCGACTAGCCGTATCCCGCCTCTTCCATGCTGTATGTCGCTGTCATCAGCTCCTTGAACATCTTCCGTGCCCGGAAGAGTTTGACCTTCACATTGGGCTCATTCAACCCGGTGATCGATGCAATCTCCTTCACCGGATGATCCTCCATATAATACAATGTCAGCAGCAATGCATCTCCCTTTGGCATCCGCTCCAGGACATCGGCCACCACCTCCCTGCGTTCTCTCTCCACCAGTACGGCATCTGCTCCCTGATCTGTCAGATCTGCCGCACACTCGATCTCTGTCTCATTCATACCCGTCCAGATGCGGTTTTTGGAATGAGTCACCGCCGTGTTGTAGACGATGCGGTAGAGCCAGGTGGAGAACTTGCTCTCGGAACGGAAGGCGTGCAGGTTGCGGTAGGCTTTCACATAACTCTCCTGCACCACATCTTCCGCATCCTGCATATTGCCACATATCCTGAAGGCGATGGTGATCGCCATATCTTGATAGGAGTCGACAAAATATGCGTACGCGGAAGTGTTGCCGGAAAGCACTTGCTGCACACGCTGACTCTCGTTCATCGCAACCGTTTATAGCTGATCCTGATCCTCCTGTTGCGGGACTAAAACCATCTTTCGTGTCACCAGGAAGTAGGCCAGATAACCAACCCCCAGGAAAAAGACCACGCTGGCACCGGTAACCCAGAATCCGTTCCCCTGTCCAATCACCAGATACTCGGAACAGAAGAATCCCACGATGATGCCGATGCCCAATGCGATCAGCACGATGCCGTTGCGCAGTGATACATAACGATTGGGGGTACTCTTCTGTTTGGTTCTGTTGGGAGGGATGATGCCCTGTTCAATCAGTCCCATCCGTTCCCGGTGTTCGTTTCTGATGGCGTTGAAACCAAGCACCAGTCCGGTCGCGATGGGTAATCCTACTGCACATAGGATGGCTACAATTGGTATTAACATTTCCATATTCGCATGTTTTTAAAAAGTGAATCATTCTGTTTACATGCATAGGACACACGTCAAACTCATTCGGTTACAAAAATAGGAAACTATTTTATCTCTCGAGCGATAAGTTGTCGACAATGATCATTTTTTAAGATTTCCGACACCGAGAAATCTGCGAAATTGACTTACTTTGCAGGTGTCAATGTGTCACAATGCCTGCCGGAATCACCGAACCCTAAAGCGATGAACGAGAAGATACTGGAGAAGCTGAACATCCTGGCCGATGCCGCCAAGTACGATGTCTCCTGTGCGTCGAGCGGCACCACGCGTGCTGCCACCAAGGGAGGGATCGGCACGGCAACAGGGTGGGGCATCTGCCACAGCTTCACCCCCGACGGGCGTTGCATCTCCCTTTTCAAGATCCTGCTCACCAACCACTGCATTTACGATTGTGCCTACTGCTCCAACCGACGCAGCAATGATGTGAAGCGCACCGCCTTCACGCCACAGGAGTTAGCGGAACTCACCATCGCCTTTTACCAGCGCAACTACATTGAGGGTCTCTTTCTTAGCTCGGGGGTGATGCGCAACCCCGACTACACGATGGAGCAGATGTTGCGCGTGGTGAAGCTGCTGCGGGATCAGTATCGTTTCAACGGTTACATCCACATGAAAGCCATCCCCGGTGCAAGCGACGAGCTGATAGCACAGGCGGGACGGTACGCCGACCGCATGAGCGTCAACCTGGAGATACCCTCTGAGGAGAACCTGAAGCTGCTGGCTCCGGAGAAGAACTACAGTGATGTTTTCGCACCCATGCGTTTCATCCAGCAGGGGATGCTGGAGAGCGCCGAAGAGCGGAGGAAATACCGCAACGCACCCCGTTTTGTACCGGCAGGCCAGAGCACCCAGCTGATCATAGGGGCCACGCCCGACAACGACCGCCAGATACTCACACTCGCCTCCGCGCTCTACCGGCGTCCCTCCTTCAAGCGGGTCTACTACTCGGGTTACATCCCTGTAAACAGGGGCGACAATCGTCTGCCGGCACTGGCCGCCCCACCACTTGTGCGTGAGAACAGGCTCTATCAGGCGGACTGGCTGATGCGATTCTATGAGTTCAGCGCCTCTGAGATTGTGGATGAGTCACATCCCGACCTGGATCTCGATGTGGACCCCAAGATGGGATGGGCATTGCGCCATCCCGAGTTCTTCCCGGTTGATGTCAACACCGCTCCCTACGAGATGATTCTCCGTGTGCCGGGCATCGGGGTGAAATCGGCCAAGATGATCGTGGTCTCACGGCGTTATGGACGGCTGGGCAGCTCACAGCTGAAGAAGATAGGGGTGGTGATGAAACGGGCACAGTATTTCATCCTCTGCCGCGAGCTGCCGATGCAGACGGTGAACGAGCTCACACCCCAGTATGTGCGCCGGCAGGTGACACAATCGCAGAAAAAACAGGCTGCCGCATTGTTGCAGTACGCCATAGAGTGGGGGGAGTGAAACGATGATCCTGTTCCTCTATGACAAAACATTTGAAGGGTTGCTCTCCTGCATCTTCTTTGCTTATGCCCGGAGGCGTAACCCCGATGTAATACTCTCGGAAAGTGATCAGCAGCCGCTCTTCACCGATGAGCGGTATGTGGTGATTACCGAAAAGGAGCAGGCGGAAAGGGTATGGAGCAGCCTGGAGAAGAAGCTGTCGAAGAGTGCCCGCAGGATGATGATGAACGTCTGGATCTCCGGTCTGCCGGAAACCGAGATGCTGCTCTTTCGGTACATGCGTAAGAACATTGATCACCCACACGGGGTGGAACTGAACTTCGGAGACAACGATGTGTTGCGGGTAAAGGAGATTGCACAACAGGTCTCTCGCGAGGCAGAACGCCTTGTGCAATTTGTACGGTTCCAGGAGACCGCCGATGGAATCTGGTTTGCTCCCATTGCACCCCGTTACAACCTGCTTCCGGTAGTGGAAAAGCATTTCCGCAACCGCTACGCCACGCAACCCTGGATCCTCTACGATACCACACGCAATCAGGGCCTTTATTGGGACACCCATGCTCTACTGGAAGTCTCTTTCTCGCCTGCCGACCTGGCAGCGCTGCGACTGGGACAACTGGAGGATGAAAAACAGTCGGATGAGGAACAGATCTTCCAGCGGTTATGGAAGGAGTATTTCCGCAGCATCACCATCCGGGAGCGGCTCAACCCCAGGCTACTGCGTCAGCATATGCCAAAAAAGTATTGGAAGTATCTCACCGAGCTGCAATAATCTGCTCTTACTTTTCATCCATCTCATGTTCGCGTTCAAAAAAAACAGATTCCGATGATATGTTTTATGGTTGTCTCCCGTCTTAGTCAATGAGTATGAATATTGCCGAATTCAAGAGTCTACTGGTCACGCTAAGGCCTTCATTGCTGACTGTTGCCCGAAAAATCACCGGGAACAGTGATGATGCGGAGGATGTGGTACAGGATGTATGCCTGAAGATCTGGCATCAGCGTGACCGTTTCGGACAATTCAATAACGTGAGGGCTTACAGCATGACCATGGTGAAGAATCTCAGTATAGACAGGATGAGATGCCACCGCGCAACGGTGGGAGAGATTACTTTGCTCAATCTCCAGAGTGGTGAATGGTTGCCTGATTCCATCCTGGAAGAGAAGGAGGAGAGTGAGGCCATTCGCCTTATGATTGGCATGTTACCACCGTTGCAACAGCGCATACTGCAGATGAAAGATATGGAAGGGCTTGAAACAGAAGAGATCACCCATATCACCGGTATTACCGCAGAAGCGGTGCGCAACAATCTTTCACGTGCACGCAAACGGATGCGGGAACTCTATCGAATATATAACAACAAGTTAGGGAGAACAGCGACATGAAAACCGATATAGATCATTTGTTGGCGAGATATTTTGACGGATTGACCACTTCCTCGGAAGAGAAGATGATCCGGCAATACTTCTCACAACCCAATCCGGATGAGCATCTGAAAGAATATCTGCCTCTTTTCCGGTACATTGAGAATGAATCGGAAGCGTTGGCAATGCTTAAGGAGGTTGGCTCTGAGTGCAAAACCGCCCTTCCGCTCAAGCACGCTTCCAGCAGATACTGGCTCGTGGCCGCTGTAGCCGCCAGCCTCCTGGTTGCGTTTTTATGGCTGAGCCCCGACAAGCAATCTTCATTGATGGAAAACTACGTATGGGTTGATGGCAAACGCATCACCGATCCCATCACTGTGAGAGAATATGTGGAATTGGCCTTCGAAAGGGTTCAGCCGGATGGCAACCTCATTGAAGATCAGATTCGATTTGTACTGGAATAACCAATGAGCGCCATCCTCGTTATCAAGAAAAAAAAGCTTTCGCAATGAGAACAACAATGAAACATCCCCGACTGATCCTCCTGCTTCTGCTGTTATTGTCTGTTTCTGTCACCACGCTGCAAGCGCAGGAAGAGCTGAAGATTCACCATTTCTTCGAGAAATACGGAAAGCAGAAAGGATCCATCATGACGGTGTTCAGGGGGGAGTCACTCAGAAGTTACAGGTTACAAACCTATCGTAGCATCACGGTCCGCTACAACAAAGCGATGCTCGATGAGATACAGCAGTCGCTGGAATCGGATAAACATCAGGCGCGCGAGATCAAGGAGGTGATCAATGATGGAATCATTACATCGGGATACTACCAGCTGCCTGAAGAAGCGATCCGGATCAACCGTTATATCTTGTTCAAAATCGGGGATGATGGCACCCTCACCCTCATCTATATGGAGGGAGGTGCCGATTCAGAGGAACTGATTCGAAATATGTTTCTCGGGCGTAAATAGCCTACCTGTCGACTCCTTGTCTCAACACAATGCAGTCAACATGCAATCATAAAATGGATGAATCATAAAAAACAATCACATGATGAGAAAAATTACCGCTCTCCTTTTCTTTCTTTTAATGGCCCTTTGTCTCACAGCGGCCCCCTTGCTTCCTACCGACACCACGATTCTTTACAACAACCGGAAGGTAGTGATCATGGATCATGATGACCAACTGGACATTGAGGTTTACCATCTCGATGCACCGGGTGACTCTGTGGGGATGAAAAAGATCTACGAAGCTGTATATTCCGATGAGAGGAATATTGAACGGCGTTATGAAACAGGATTTGAGATTCTGGTTCCGGAGATTTTCAGACCGGGACGCAAACAGGATGAAAAGCGTTCGCAATGGTCCGGATTTGGGCTGGGCTATGCAAATCTGCCGGAGGGTTCCGACTTCGAAGGAGAGTTGGCATCAGCGATAAGAATCAGTCGATCGAGACAGTTCAACATCAACTTGGTGGAAGGATCCTGGACAATGGGCAATGGCATCTTTAGCGGAATTACAGGGATGGGTATACAGTTTAACTCAATCCATCTGCAACGAAACAAGGCCATTGAAGTCTCGGACTACCACACCGTCATCACCACCGTTGATCCGGGGAGTGAGTACCACAAGTCACGCCTGCATTACACCTATCTCACCTTCCCGCTCCTTGTACAAGCCAGCTGGGATTTAGGTTTGCAATCGTTCTTCTTCATCAATGCGGGCGTAGTGCTGAAGGTAAAGACAGCATCCTCTTCCAAAGTGTGGGTTGACAACGAGAGGGGGAAGGAAGAGATGATGAAGATGCCTGGCGACCTAAATATTCGTCCCATCACGTTCGATCTGTTGGCACAGGCAGGCATAAACAAGATGGGTTTTTTTGCATCTTATTCCCCGTTGGGTCTTTTCAACAGTCATAGAGGACCCAAGGGCAATCAGGCTACTATTGGCCTACAACTGTACTTTTGATTTCTTGGAACTCAATTGAAATCAGATAAAAAAACGGGTTGCGTCGGATGCAGCCCGTTTTTTACCCCGACAGAGAACCGCATCAATCTTTTTTCAACAGATCGCGGATCTCTGTCAACAGCGTTTCTTCTTTTGTCGGTGCAGGTGGTGCTTCCGGAGCAGGAGCTTCCTCCTTCTTCCGCTTCATGCTGTTCATTGCCTTGATGACGAAGAAGATGGATACACCGATGATCAGGAAGTCAATGACAGACTGGATGAAGGCACCGTAGTTCCAGGTGATAGCCGGCGTGAGGATCTCTTCACCCTGCAATACCGCCTCTTTCAGTACCACTTTCAGTTCAGTGAACTTGCTGTCACCCACAGCCATGGCGATGGGAGGCATCAGGATGTCGTTCACGAAAGAGGTGACAATCTTGCCGAAGGCGCCTCCGATTACAATACCCACGGCCATGTCCACGACGCTGCCGCGCATGAGAAATTCTTTCAGTTCAGTTTTCAATGACATACTACTTCTTGATTTAAAAGGTTCATACACTACTTCCTTTTGCAAAGTAAAACAAAAAAATGAGATAAAGCCCACTTTCTGACAAATGTACCCCGATCAGCAGAATAACTCCGCAAGCATGCAACGTGCTGAGCCCCCACCGTTTGTCTCTATGGTCCGCAGGTCGGAGGAGAGGATGCGGGTGAAGGTGGTGATTGTCCTCTCCTGTTCTGGTGTGAGCGCATTGCGTGCCGAAGTCGACATCACCATCAGGGGCTGTCCGCTTCGGTTCTTGATCTCCAACATGTTTCCGGCAAAGTGTTTGACCTGGTCGAGGGTGATCTCCACGATGATCTTTCCCGAGGCTGTCAGTCGTGACACCACCTTGTGACGTTCCGCTTCGTCGCGGATCGCCTCCAGGCAGATCACCGCCACCTGTCGCCCCACCTCCATCATCACATTGGTATGGTAGATGGCGTTTCCCTTGGCATCGACAGCGTCGAAGAGTACTGCATCGTAATTCATCCGGGAACAGAATTCCTGCAGCACCTCCTCTGAAGTGCGGGGTGAGCGGCAGCAGTAGGCAACCTCTCTGTCGCGGTCTAGGATCATGCTGCCTGTACCCTCTAAAAACTCACCCTTCTCTTCCCAGTGCGTGAGATCCACCACCTTGCGGTGGTTCATCTTCCTGCGCAGTAGGTCCATCACCTCTCGTTTTCTTTCCTGGCGTCGGTTTGATGCAAACATGGGGTAGAGCACCAGCTCTCCGGTGATGTGTGAGGTGAACCAGTTGTTTGGGAAGAGGGAGTCGGGTGTCCAGGGCTCCGGACTGTCCTGCACCACCGTCAGGTCCACGTCGTTGGCATCCAATAACCGGACAAAGGTGTCGAACTCCTCCAGCGCCTTTTCCGATACCGACTCGGAACCGGAGGAGTGTTGAAAATAGTTGTTCCGCGCAGTCTCCTCGTTGAAGGCAAAACGGGCGGGACGCACCATGAGTAGTTTTGAAGTTGTTTGCATTGTTTTAGCGATAAGCTGTTGGCAATAAGCACACACGTTTTCGTTCAGTGTTTCCGTTTATGATTCCTGATTCATCATGTTCGTTTTATTCTGCTTTATTACCGAACCCTAAACGATGAACGATGAACCGAATCATTTATTCCAGCGCTTTGATCGAGTCGCCGATGATCGCGATTGCTTCACGAAGCTCCTTTTCGGTGATCACCAGCGGTGGCGCGAAACGAATGATGTTGCCGTGTGTTGGCTTTGCCAGCAACCCCTTCTCGGCCATCTTCAGGCAAAGATCCCACGCTTCTTTGCCTGCGTGTGGTTCGATCACCACCGCGTTGAGCAGTCCCTTGCCTCTTATCTGGCGGATCAGGGGGCTCTCAATCCGGCTTATCTCCTCACGAAAGATCTTGCCCAGTTCATCTGCACGCTCGGCCAGCTTCTCCTCCTTTACAACCTCCAACGCGGCGGTCGCCACGCGGCAGGCCAGTGGAAATCCACCGAAGGTGGAGCCATGCTCTCCCGGACGGATGGTGAGCATCACCTCATCATCGGCCAACACGGCCGACACGGGAAGCACCCCTCCCGAGATTGCTTTGCCCAGGATCACGATGTCGGGTCGCACCCCTTCATGGTCGCAGCAGAGCAACCGACCCGTGCGGGCAATGCCGGTCTGCACCTCATCGGCAATGAAGAGCACCTTGTGTTTCCTGCAGAGATCGTAACAGGCTTTAAGATATCCCTCATCCGGAACGAAGACACCCGCTTCGCCCTGAATCGGTTCCACCAGAAACGCGGCAATGTGGTCACCTTTCTCTTCCAGCAGGGTTTCGAGTGCTGCAACATTGTTGAAGGGAATCACCTCGATACCGGGGGTGTAGGGTCCATAGTCAGCACGTGCTTCAGGGTCGGTGGAGAGGGAGACGATGGTAACGGTGCGGCCGTGGAAGTTGCCTTCACAACCGATGATCAGGGCTTTGTTCTCAGGGATACCCTTCTTCAGGTAACCCCATTTACGGGCCAGTTTGAGGGCTGTCTCCACTGCCTCGGCACCGGAGTTCATCGGAAGCACCTTGTCATATCCGAAGAAATTATGAATAAACTGTTCGTAGGGGCCCAGGGTATCGTTGTAGAAGGCACGTGATGTGAGACAGAGCCGCCCTGCCTGTTCGGTGAGTGACCCCACGATTTTCGGGTGGCAGTGTCCCTGGTTGACGGCAGAGTATGCCGACAGGAAATCGAAATAGCGCCTACCATCTACATCCCATAGGTAACATCCCTCGCCCCGTGACAACACGACCGGAAGCGGGTGGTAGTTGTGTGCACCGTATTGCTCTTCCAGATCGATAAATCGCTTCGCGTTTGCGCTTACTTGCATGACAGGTGTGGTTTTTATGGTTTGATTCCTATCCCACAAATATAACCTTTTTCCGCTTACAGAGAAATTATTACCATATAAAACAGCGACCGAATGATAACGGCTTTTCAGCATTGTCGAACCCGCTTCCTAAAAAAGTAAAAAAGATTGTGTGTTAGAGCGGAAATCGATACATTTGCTCCATTTTCAATCCCTGGGCAATCAAGAGAGCAACCAATGTACAAGGCACACTTCCTCTGGGTGGATGATGAGATCGATCTCATGAAACCTTATATCCTTTTTCTCGAAGAAAAAGGGTATAGAACAGATGGTGCCTCCAACGGAACGGATGCGCTCGGGATGTGTCAGGAACAACGGTACGACATCGTTTTCCTGGATGAACAGATGCCCGGGATGTCAGGTCTTCAATTGCTCGCCCGGCTGAATGCCAGTTTCCCTGATCTGCCGGTGGTGATGGTCACCCGCAGCGAGGATGAGGGAATCATGGAAAAGGCCATCGGACAAAGGATCACCGACTACCTCATCAAGCCGGTCAACCCCCACCAGATTCTTCTCACTGTAAAGAAGATACTTGATCGCAAAGAGCTGGTCACCGACACAGCCACCATCAGCTACCGTGAAGCATTTACCCGTATCAGCCAGGAGATGGCACGTTGTGAAACGGCTTGCGACTGGCTGGCATTGTACCGGCAACTGGTTTATTGGGAGCTGGAGTTGGAGCGGACCGATCACCCGCTCAGAGAGTCGCTCGAGGTACAGAAGAGAGAGGCCAACAACAGCTTTGGACGTTTCATCCGCCGCAACTACGAGCAATGGATGATCAGCCCCGGAGAGCGCCCACTGATCAGTAACGAGCTCTTTGAGAAGAAGCTGTTCCCGATGCTTGGCGGAGGGGGAAGCCTTTTCTTCATCCTGATCGACAACTTTCGCCTGGACCAGTGGCTGGCTGTGAAGGATATTGTCACCGAGTATTGTATTTCACAAGATGAACTTTACTACAGCATCCTTCCCACTGCCACCCCCTACGCACGCAATGCCATTTTCTCCGGGCTGATGCCCCGCCAGATTGCCGAGTCTTATCCCGACCTGTGGGCGAATGAAGGAGATGAAGAGGGGATGAACATGCAGGAAGAGGAGCTGATTTGCCGTCAACTACAACGGTTTGGCCTGTCGGAGAGCTTCTCCTACCATAAGATCAGCAACAACCGTGACGGTGAACGGTTGAACGCTCGTTTCCAGGCGCTGCTGCAATACGACATGAATGTCGTTGTTTACAACTTCATCGATATGTTGTCTCATGCCGGTACCGATTCAATGATGATCCGGGAGCTGACAACCGATGAGTCTGCCTACCGTTCCATTACACGCTCCTGGTTCCTGCATTCACCGCTACGCATGCTGCTCGAAGCCATAGCTGCCAGTGGTAACAAGGTGGTGCTCACCACTGATCACGGTACCATCAGGGTGAAGCATGGCGTGAAAGTGCTGGGTGAACGCGATACAAACGTGAGTCTCCGCTACAAGATGGGGCGCAATCTGGGGTATGATCCTTCAAAGGTCTTCGACATCCTGCATCCGGAGAACTGTGGATTGCCTTCACCCCATATGAGTACCCGTTATCTTTTTGCATTGAACAACGATCTGCTGGCTTTCCCCAACAAATACAACCAATATGTTTCTCATTACGAGAACAGTTATCAGCATGGAGGTGTTTCAATGGAAGAAATGCTGGTTCCACTGATCACGCTTACACCAAAATAGAAGCTATGAAATTAATAATCAACGATATCGGGCAGATCGGCACCGCTGCCCGCGAGTTCCTCCGGGAGACCGATGGATGCAGGGTATTTGCCTTTTATGGGGCAATGGGTGCCGGTAAAACAACTTTCATAAAGGCACTCTGTGAGGCGTTGGGTGTCAAAGAGACGGTGGCAAGCCCCACCTTTGCCATCATCAACGAGTACAGGGATAGGGAAGGGGCCTCACTCTACCACTTCGATTTCTACCGCATCAACAAGCTGGAGGAGGCATTCGATTTCGGTTATGAGGATTACTTCTACAGCGGATGTCGTTGTTTCATTGAATGGCCGGAGTTGGTTGAAGAGGTGTTGCCCGCAGAGACAGTGCGCATATCGATTCGTGAGACAGACAATGGAGCGCGTATAGTGGAACGGATCGACTGAATGTGGGGGGGGTGGTTAAACGAATCGCCTTTCATTCACTCATAGGAATGTCCTCTTTCAGCAACCCACAGGTGGGATCAAACCAATCGTTAATCGAACAGAGACAAATGAAAAAATTAATCATAACGTCACTCATTGCACTCACTTCCTTGTCGATTTCGGCACAGGTAAACACCGATCGTGTGATGATGATCGGAAAGAATGCCCTTTACTTTGAAGATTATGTCCTGGCCATCCAGTACTTCAACCAGGTGATTTCGGCCAAGTCCTACCTTGCCGAGCCCTATTATTTCAGGGCGATGTCAAAGTTCATGCTCGATGATTTCAAGGGTGCGGAGGAGGATGCCTCGGAGTGTTTGCTGCGCAATCCATATTACACGGCAGCCTATCAATTGCGCGGTGCGGCTCGCCAGAACCAGGAGAAGTACGAACTGGCTGCCACTGATTACCAGCAAAGCCTCGAGTTCTTTCCGGAAGACAGGATCACCCTGGTCAACATGGGAATCGTCAACATCGAGATGGCACAATATGAGGTGGCTGAGAAATTTTTTGAGGTGCTCCTGCGTCGCTTCCCCGATTACACGCCCGGTTATCTCACCCGGGCGCAGATGTATCTCGAGCAGGGTGACACCATCCAGGCAATGGTCGATCTGGACAAGGCAATTGAGATCGATCCCTACACTGCCCAGTCGTTCTCTGCCCGCGGTCTTCTATCTTTCCAGCAGAAGCAATACAACAAAGCACTGGCCGACCTGGATGAGGCGATACGCCTCGATCCTTATTTCACAGGCAACTACATCAACAGGGGGTTGGTGAAGTACCACCTGAACGATCTGCGCGGTGCCATGGCCGATTACGACAGGGTGATCGAGTCGGAGGGGAACAACCTGATTGCCCGCTTCAACCGTGGTTTGTTGCGTGCGCAGGTTGCGGACAACAACCGCGCCATCAGTGATTTCGACAAGGTGCTGGAGCTAGATCCCGAAAACACCATTGCCTACCTGAACCGCTCCGTGCTGAGAAACGAGATTGGTGACCTGAACGGTGCACTCAGCGACCTGAATCGGGTGCTTGAGGCTCATCCCGATTACTTCAATGGCTTTTACATGCGATCTCAGCTCAAAAGAGCACTGAACGACCTGCGAGGCGCTGAAAATGATTATCTGTTGGCGCGCAACGAGGAAGCAAAAGCCCGCATGAGGGCTACAAGTGATCCCATTCCGCCGGGTGGAGCTGCCGGCGATGAGGGGGATAAGGCAACACGTGATGAGACCGATACCAACATCGACAAGTTCAACCTGCTGGTGGTGGCACATGAGGAGGATTCGCAGAAGTCGAAGTACCAACGGCAGAGCAGGGGCAAGGTGCAGAACATACATTCACCGGTGGAGCTGGAGCCGCTGTTTGTGCTCACCTATTATGAGCGATCGATGGAAGTGCATCGACCGGTAAACTATTCCGCCACGATGAATCAGGCCAACAGCCAGCTTGGGCTGAACTGGATCCTGAAGATAACCAATCTGGAAGCACCTTTGAATGAGTTGCAGGTACAGACCCATTTCCGGTCGATTGACAACTACTCGCGTCGACTGGAGGAGGAACACCGCAACGAAGCGCTCTTCTTTGGCAGGGGGATGGATTTTATGCTGGTACAGGATTACGAGAGTGCACTCAAAGACATGAACAGGGTGCTGGAGATGAATCCCGACATGTTGTTGGCGCGATTTGCCAGGGCTGTGATCCGTACCAAGCAGATTGAATATGATCGTCTGCAGGATGAACCGATGATGATGGATCGTGGCAGCGAGATTCAACTTGCTCCAAGGCAAGAGCTGCCGGGTAAGATCAAAATGCCTGAGATATCAACCCGTTCCATCGACTACGATGAGATCCTGAAGGAGTATGAAACGATCATCCGACTCAACCCCGAATTCATCTATGCCTGGTACAACAGGGCTGAGATCTTCATCCTGGAGAAAGACTACCGCGCTGCAATCTCCGACTATACCAAAGCCATCGAGCTGGAACCCCAATTTGCGGAAGCCTATTTCAACAGGGGTATCTCGCGTCTCTCCATCGGTGAGACCGATGCCGGTCTTGACGACCTGCGCAAGGCAGGTGAGCTGGGCATCATCCAGTCATACAGCATCATCAAAAGGATGCAGTAAGCTTTTTGATTGGTGGCTGAACACAACAGACCCCGTGTTACAGAAGTAGCTCGGGGTCTGACATGATGGGTGAGTACTGTCAAGTGCTTTTTATCTCGTTGCTTCTTTCAATCTGGTTTCCAGCACTTCGAGTTTGATCTTGTCGAAGGCTTTTTGCAGTTTCAGTGTATCGGTACGATCGGTGCGATAGGTTACCTCCACAGTAGTGCCATCCTCATTGTAGGCCAGTGCTGTGACCCCTTTTTCAAAGGGGATGAATCCCTCAATCTTGCGTTTGCAATTTTGGCAGATCTCTTCGTTGAGGGTAAAGAGGGCTGTCACCTCCTTATCCTGTTTCTTTTCTTTCTTCTGGGCGAATGCTGTGCCCGTATTACCCACAGCAAGGGCAATGATCATCAAGAATAAAACTGTTTTCTTCATCATGTTTCAATTTTAAATGGGTCTGTATGTTTTTGATTGACTAGTATCTGGGGATGTTGTACCGTAGGCCGGCATAGACCTTCCTCCCGTGCACCGGTCCCCACACCATGGTGGCATCGAAGTTGTCGCTGCGCGGGTTGGCTGCATCGATGATGGGATTCTTCTGACGGAAGTCGAACAGGTTTTCCGCTCCCACATAGAGTGCGAAATTGCGGAAGTAACGGGTGATCTGCCCGTTGACAACGGTGAAGGGGTCGAACCGCTCTTCCCACAGTGGGTTACTGGCATCGGGAGTAGGCATGCGCCCACCACCATTGAATTGCCCGGTGAGGTCGAACTGCCACTTGCGCAGTGGTGTCTGATAGGAGGCAGTGAGCAGTCCCTTGTAGTCGTTCAGCAACGGCTTGCTCAGAAAGAGTGTCTCACCGGTCACCCCGTTCCGATAATCGGTCATGGAGTGCGTATAGCGATAGGCAGCGGTGAAGGTGAAGCCTGTGAAGAAGGGATAGCTGAGCTCTACCTGTGCGCTGTTGGAATAGGATCGACCTCCCTGCAGGTTGTAGAAGGCGATCGCATGTGGATCGCTGTCCACATCGACAACCACCTGGCTCAGAAACCGGGTGTGGTACCACTCACCCGTGAGTGTGATCTCACGTCCCCCCACCGGGATATAAAGGGTGGCGTTCAGGCCGGCATTCCAGGCCTCTTCCTGGTCGAGCTGATCGTCGATCTCGATACGTCGTGAGCTGGCCAGCAGGTAATTGTTCTCCGCCAGCACATTGGCAGTGCGGAATCCTTTACCCAGCGACCCCCGCAGGTGCAGCCATTCGGTCGGGTTGTACTTCAGGTGAAGCCGTGGTGTGACGAAGAAGCCGTAGCGACTGCTGTGGTCGGCCCGGATACCACCCTGTAGGATGAACTTGTTGTGCAGGTTGAAGGCATATTGCACATAACCACCCAAGACCGTTTCAACGCGGTTGAAGAATTGGTTGTCGAGCTGCTCCTCGAAACCGTCGTGGTTCAGGCTCAGGCCTGTGCTGATGTTGTGCATGTGGGTGAAATCCTTCTCATAGAGCAGGCTGAGGTAGAGGTTCTTCTGGGTGACATCGTAGGGTGTGCGGTCGTAGCGCGACTGCTGGTCGTGTACCGAGCCGGATGCGATCAGTGCCGCGCTCTCCGCCAGCTCATCGGAGCTAAAGACATAGGCCTGCTTGGTGTAGAACTCACCCCTGTTTGTCGCCAGCGAGATGGTGTAAGGATCATCAATAGTCCCATGGGTCATATCCTGGCCTCCCTCACGCTGTTCATTCACGTACCTGACACCATACTGTGCCACATAGTTTCCTGCCTCGTGGTTCCAGCGGTTCATCAGGTTGAGCTGCCGCGTCTTCGGATAATCGAGGAAGCCATCCTTGTTGCGGTCGTGCGGCTGCGTGTCGTTAGAATAGTGCGCGAAAAGTGCGGTGGTGAGACCTTCGTTCAGGTGGATGCTCGCATCGGTATTGGCCTCCATGCGAAGGGCATCGCTTCCGAAGAGGTTGAGTGAGAACTTGTCCATGGTCTCCGGTTTCTTATACTCCACGTTGATCTGGCCTGCCAGTGCCTCATAACCATTTTTTACAGAAGAGGTGCCTTTTGAGATGTAGATCCCTTCCATCCAGGCACCAGGGATATAATCCATGCCGAAAGGTGAGGCTACTCCCCTGAAATTGGGGTAGTTCTCGGTGAGCATCTGCACATAGGTGCCCGACAACCCCAACAGCTTGATCTGTTTGGCTCCGGTGGCTGCATCACTGTAAGCGACGTCTACTGAGGGGTTTGTCTCAAAGCTCTCACCCAGGTTACAGCATGCTGCCCGGTGGATCTCGCCCCTTGACACCCGCTGAGTCTGCAACAACGCATCACGTTGGGTCACGGTGCCAGGTGAGCGGCGACTGATCACAAGCTCATCGAGCAACTGTGTGTCCTCCTCCAGGATGATTGTCAGCTCTTCAGCTGGTTCGTGAATATGGAGGCTCTGTGAAACAAAGCCGGTGTATGTGACAATGAGGTGTTCATGTTTACCGGTCATTTCGATCTCAAAGAACCCCTTGTCGTTGGAGGTGGTTCCTATCTTTGATTCCTCCCAGTAGATGTTGGCGCCGATCACAGGCTCGTTGCTGCTGTCATATACAAACCCTTTCAGCGTGTTTTCGGCCGCGGAGAGTTGCAATGAAACAGAGAAGAGGAGCAAAGAGAATAGATATTTTTGTAGCATGTGATTGAAATGTTTTGAAATTGGAAATTTGGAGATGCCGGCCACCTAAAGGCACAGCAAAGCTGTCTCATCGGTATGAGACGAGAGGGAGGGCGGGGTGAATCAAATGATCAGGGTGGTGAGCAGCGTGAGGTAGACTGCATTGCTCAGGTTGGGTGGCTTCTGGCTCCCCGTAGGAAAATAAGAGGGTGTTGGTGTGTCAGCCGGATCAAGCTCTGCTGTTGGCTGTACCATGAAGGGCATCGAATTGAGGTCGATGGCCTGTGGCTGAAGCTCCTGGTGACGGGTAAATGACTCCCAACTGAAGGCGACACGTTCCACGCCACAGTTGTCGTGCGAACCCAACTCACAAACATTGTAGCCATCCATGTGCAGCTGGTCAGCAAGGTGTGCATCGTGTGTGTGTGCGTGTATCTCACAGCAACGTTGGCCGATGACAACCTCCGTTCCTTCACTGCGACAATCGTCGCAACAATAGAAATAGGCATTCACCCCAGAGCCGCCATAGATGACGAGACAAGAGAGTAAAAGTGAGAGCAGGAGTTGAATGCTTTTTTTCATCATCTGCAAAGATATGGGTCAGAGATGTGAATTCGAACAGTTATGCTGTTAAAAAAATAAAACCTCTTCCCGGTGACGTTCGTCGCCTAACTGTTCCCTTTTTGCAAAAAACTCGTTAAATAGTCCTTTCATATATCACAAAATCACTACATTTGCAATCCAAAAATGAAATTGATCCATAAACAAACATATTGCATGATAACAATTACATTTCCCGACGGTTCCGCCAGGGAATATGAAAAGGGCGTTACAGGTCTTGAAATCGCACAGAGCATCAGTCAGCGACTGGCGCAGGATGTGCTGGCGGCAAGCGTGAACGGTGAAACTTGGGATCTGACACGTCCCATCGAGCAGGATGCTTCTGTAAACCTGCTCAAATGGGAGGATGATGAGGGAAAACATGCCTACTGGCATTCATCGGCGCACCTGATGGCCGAGGCGTTGCAACAGCTCTACCCTGGCATCAAGTTTGGCATCGGTCCGGCCATCGAGAACGGTTTTTACTACGACGTGGATCCCGGGGAAGGGGTCGCCATCAAGGAGTCAGACTTCCCGGCCATCGAGAAGAGAATGATGGAGCTTGTTGCTGCCAAGGAGGAGATTGTGCGGCAAAGCATCTCGAAGATGGATGCGGTTGCCATGTTCTCCCAGAGAGATGAGCATTACAAGGTGGAGCTGATCAACGAGCTGGAGGATGGTACCATCACCACCTATACCCAGGGAGTGTTTACCGACCTCTGCCGTGGACCGCACCTGCCCAACACCTCATACATCCGTGCAGTGAAAGTGCTTTCTGCAGCCGGTGCCTATTGGCGGGGCGATGAGAAACGGCCACAGCTGACACGGCTGTATGGCATCACTTTCCCCAAGAAGAAAATGCTCGATGAATACCTGCTGATGCTTGAGGAGGCCAAAAAACGCGACCACCGCAAGATCGGCAAGGAGTTGCAACTGTTCGCTTTCTCACAGACTGTGGGTGCAGGCCTGCCACTCTGGTTACCCAAGGGGACACAGCTGCGCATGCGGCTGGAGGACTTTCTGAAAAAAATTCAACGTGAATTCGACTATGAGCAGGTGATCACCCCACATATCGGTCACAAGCAGCTCTATGTCACCTCCGGCCATTATGCCAAGTATGGTAAGGATTCGTTCCAACCCATTCAGACACCGGAAGAGGGGGAGGAGTTCCTGTTGAAGCCGATGAACTGTCCCCACCATTGCGAGATATACAAGGCATTTCCCCGTTCCTATAAAGATCTGCCATTGCGCTTGGCTGAGTTCGGCACGGTCTATCGTTACGAACAGAGTGGAGAGTTGCATGGGTTGACCCGTGTACGGGGCTTTACGCAGGATGACGCACACATCTTCTGTACACCCAGTCAGGTAAAGAATGAGTTTCTGAAAGTGATGGACATCATCTTCATCATCTTCAAGGCGCTCGACTTTGAGAATTTTGAAGCACAGATCTCACTGAGAGATCCAGGGAACAAGGAGAAATACATCGGCTCCGATGAGAACTGGGAGAAGGCGGAGCAGGCTATTGTGGAGGCTTGTGAGGAGAAGGGGTTGAAAGCCCGTGTAGAGTTGGGTGAGGCCGCCTTTTATGGCCCCAAGCTCGACTTTATGGTGAAAGATGCACTGGGACGTCGCTGGCAGCTGGGTACCATTCAGGTGGACTACAACCTGCCGGAACGGTTTGAACTGGAGTATACCGGTGCCGACAACCAGAAACACCGTCCAGTCATGATCCACCGTGCTCCCTTTGGATCCATGGAGCGTTTCGTGGCAGTGCTGATCGAACATACCGCCGGTAAGTTCCCCCTCTGGCTGGCACCCACCCAGGCGGTGATCCTGCCGGTAAGTGAGAAGTTCAACGACTACGCCTACAGCGTGGTGAAGGAGCTGAAACGTTTCGATATCCGCGCCGAGGTGGATGACCGCAACGAGAAGGTAGGACGCAAGATACGTGACAACGAACTGAAAAGAATCCCTTACCTGCTGATTGTGGGAGAGAAAGAGGCAGAAAATGAAGAGGTTTCAGTAAGAAAACAGGGCGGGATTGATCAGGGTTCCGTAAAATTGCGTACATTTGCCGAAGAGATGGCCCGTGACGTGGAGCAGATGATGAATCCCTCCCTGGGTCAGAACTGACGTTTTGTAAAACAACAGATTATATTTTTTAAAGAGATCATTTTAAGAGAAAACAATCACATCACTGAATGAGAAAAGACTCCAAAGACCAACACCGCATCAATGAACGGATCCGGGTGCCGGAAGTCCGGTTAGTAGGCGACAACGTGGAAGAAGGGATCTATCCCACCCGTGACGCAATGAAGATTGCCCAACAAAAGGAACTGGATCTGGTTGAGATTGCCCCCACGGCCAAACCCCCCGTATGCAGGATCATCGATTACAAGAAATTTGTATACCAGCAGAAGAAAAAACTGAAAGAGCAAAAAGCCAAAGCAGTGAAGGTAACCGTCAAGGAAATCCGCTTTGGACCGCAAACGGATGATCACGATTACAACTTCAAGCTCAAACATGCGATGAACTTCCTGGGTGAAGGCTCCAAGGTGAAAGCCTATGTATTCTTCAGGGGTCGTTCCATCTTGTTCAAGGAGCAGGGTGAGGTATTGCTCCTTCGCTTTGCCAATGAACTGGAGGAGCATGCCAAAGTGGAGCACATGCCCATCATGGAGGGCAAGCGCATGTCGATCATGCTCTCTCCCAAGAAGGGTACTCCCGCTCCCAAGAAGGAACAAAAGGAGAAGAAAGAGGAAAAGGCCGACTGAAGTGGGAATGTGCAAGCTCTTTCTGAAGAGTTTGAGCCGGTTAATTCGTTTACCGGCTCTTCTTGTTTCCCTGCGGTTGATACTTTTCCCGAGAACGTCAGGCCCGTATGAGCATAAAGTTTGTATGTTTTGACTAATAAGGTTTGGATAACCCAAATATTATCATTACTTTTGCACACTTTTTCGCTTCGCGGCGGAAGGAAAGACAATTATACAATCATTAATTCGAGGACAGCAAAATGCCAAAAATGAAGACTAATTCCGGTGCCAAAAAGAGGTTCGCCCTTACCGGAACAGGAAAAATCAAGCGGAAGCATGCGTACAAAA
>JAEWRI010000030.1 GCA_023460085.1 Bacillota bacterium
GTCTCAACAACATGCTGTTTAAATTCCCCGGTATACTGCTTGTTCGTTTTCCCTCTTGGCATATAAATACACCCCCAAAGCTATTTTCAGTATATCATACTGTCTAACTTTAGGGGTGCAGTTCAAAAAGCCGCCTGTCCGCTTGTGCTGCGTCTCCCATGCCCGTGGCGATGCTCCTACCGGTTGTTTGCGCGCCGCCGCTCCAGCGTTGTGCGCCGCACGGTACCCGTCGATAGTCTCTGTCGGTTACCGGCCGGTCTGCCACACCCCATCCTGCGCAAATACTGCCATCGAGAACGGTGTGCGCATCATTGCGCCAAACATATTTTGCGAATCCACCCACCCCGTCACCGTGTATGTGCCATCATTCTCTGCAACCGCGGTTTCAACCAACTCTGAAAAAACAGCGGTGGAAGGGGCCATCAGGGTAAGTGTCATCACCGCCTGCGCAAACAGCTTGGCCTGTGTCCGCTCATCGGCAGAGGCCCCCTCTTTGCTGTATGCGGCAAGCCGTTTCGTATATTCCGCCTGCGCCTGCCAGCCCATGGCGGCAGTGACAGGTTTCCTCCCCATCATCGATTCTCTTCGCTCTTTAAATTGTATGGCATAACGCTCTTTAAATTGTATGGCATAACGCTCTTTAACGAATTTTACGTAATAACGGGCAAACACCAGCACTCCTGCAATAATGAGAAGCATGCCAAGAATTATAGGGATCATTACGTTTCCAGAAAACGGTGCGGTAGTAACGGTGGGTATCATCATCACCATAAAACCCAAAATCCATACTATCACGCCTACAATAAGAAAAGTTTTAGTTTTTGCCGTCATACTTACCCCCTTGGTGCAGTTATTGATGTTGCTAATAAAAGTAACATTTATCCATAATGTGTGTCAAGTGTAGTGCCCTGATATCCTTTAGAACCGACTGTGTTTTCCTCCCGGAGATGCGCATTTTACGTTAAAACCATATCAAAAAGGCGGCCCTAAAAAACCGCCCGTCTGGTTTCAGAGCGCCGTTCGCGCCCTGCTGTTATTTCTCCTGCACCCGTTCCTCGCGTGCCAGCCGCTCCAGTGCTTTTTCCACCGCCTCGGAGATCTGGTCGCGCGCTTCGCGGTACTCGTCGATACCCTCCTGATAGGGATCCATGATGTCGTAACCGCTTTCTCCCGGATACCCGTCCACCCCCGCGGCAAAGCCCAGCAATGTGTGCATCTTGCTTTCCTCGTCGGGTGCCATGGCCTCCATCGCCTCGATATGGTTGGCCTCCATCGCGAGTATCACATCGGCCCACTCCGCAAGCTCCCTGTCGAACTGCTGGGCGCGGTGCCGATCGATATCCAGCCCCACCTCTTCCATCGCCTCAATGGCCTCGGGGGTTGCGGGTTCGCCCTCGCACGCGAAGGTACCCGCCGATTTAAAAGTAAAGTCGCGGTAACTACTTCGGTCCGCCGCGTCTTCCGCCAGTTCTTCCGCCATAGGGCTTCTGCATGTATTTCCCGTACATACAAACAGAACGTTCATTTCCGCGAAATCTCCTCCTCTATACTTTGACGATATTATATGCCGCCGCTTTATATACGCGATTCATCACGGCAAATCCAATCCCCGCTTTGGGGATGCCTTCGAAATAAATGCGCGAGTATCCGTCTTCGTCCGCGCCGCGCAGCAGCGCATACAGATTCTTCGCAATCTCGCACGCGTCCTCCGCGCTGCCGGTTACGGCGATGTCGCGCTTGCCATAGTAGCGCCGGTTTTCCCGGCACGCCAGCACCAACGGCGCCTCGCCTTTCTTGATATCCTTATCATATAGGTATTTGATGGCTTCCGCAACAGAAATATTGTTGCCTTCCACCACTGTCAGCAGCGCCTGCGGCGCGTAATGACGGTATTTCATGCCGGGCGACGCGGGTTTCGCTTCCTCCGAAGGGCTGAACGACGGCGCGCACTCGGCCTGTCCCAGCACATCGCGCACCATTTCCAGCGTCACCGCGCCGGGCCGCAGTATCAGCGGCACCTCGCGCGTCATATCAATCACCGTGGACTCCACACCCACGCGGCACTCGCCGTCGTCCAGTATCAGCAGCGCCTCGCCGAAGTCGCTCTGAACGTGTTCCGCCGTCGTAGGGCTGGGGCTGCCGGATTTATTCGCGCTGGGCGCGGCGATGGGCAGTCCTGAAGCCGAGATGAGCGAAAGCGCCGCGTCGTTGTCCGGCATGCGCACGCCCACGGTGGTGAGCCCTGCCGTCACGGCCTCCGGTACGACGCCGCGGCTTGGCAGCACCATGGTCAGCGGCCCGGGCCAGAAGCTGGCCGCCAGCTTTTCCGCCGCATCGTTGAATTCTACCAGCTCGCGGGCCATTTTGAGGCCGTCCGCGTGTACGATGAGGGGGTTGTCCATCGGCCGCCCCTTGAGCGCAAAAATACCCCTGACCGCATCCGCATTAAGCGCGCTTGCGCCGAGGCCGTACACCGTTTCCGTCGGAAACGCCACAAGCCCGCCGTCCCGTATGACGCGCGCCGCCTCGTCGATATTCTGCCGATAATCCTGAGATAATAGCCGTATCATTTGATGGGTATTGTACAACGGGTTGCGTAAAAAATCAACTTTTCCCGCAGGCATTGCCTGTTTCTCTTTCGCGCCGATACTTCAGACTAATAACCTGAGGCACACCCGCGCAGTCTCAGCGGATTAACGCGATGCTTCTAAAGCGCCACCAGCGCTATATTTCCCGCCGCGCCGCACGCCTCTCCCGCCACGGCCAGCGCGCCGATAACCCCCGGAACCTCGCAGATCAGCTCCACCGCCGCCGCAATATCCTCCGCCGTCTTCACTTCGTTGCCCAGCCGCGTGGCGCACGCATCCGCGAGGCACGCGTCGCGCGATACCACCACCGCGGCGTCCGCCCTACCGAAGCTCAGCGAGGGCCCCACGGTGCCGGAGGACGTGCATACCGACACAGGCTGCGCCGCGTCCACCGAAATGCCGAATTTCATGCTCAACGGGCTGCTGCCCGCGTAGATGGCCACCGTGCTCATGCCGCCTGTCGTCATCCAGATATCGCCGCCGTTTTCCACGATCACACGCTTTGAATGCCGCAGCAGCGCCTGTCCGACTCTCTCGGCAAACGCGCCTGCAACCGCCGCCATCGGCCCGACGCCCGCGGCCCGGGCCGCGCGGCACATGTCCACGGCAATCTCCGGTGCGTCCGGCAGGGGTTCGACGGGGGAGAGGCTGGTCAGGAATTCCGGCTGCCGCGCAATATACGCGTCCAGTTCGCGCCGCCGCGCCGCCGCGGCATCCCACGCCTGCGTATCCAGCAGCGTCTCCGCGCAAATGAAAAGCTCGGTATCCTTGCAGGCGGTGCGCCACTGCGTAAGCTCCGAAGCCACGCGCCGCCGGTAAATTTCCCGGTTATTGAAATCAGAAATTTGAGTCATCGTCGAAGCTCTTGATGGCGCGCATCGGGCAGGCGTGTACGCAGTGACCGCACAGCAGGCATTTATCCATCGTGAACTTGAGTTCCCACGTGTCGGTATCCATCACCAGCGCGCCCGACGGACACACCGAGGTACACGCGCCGCAGTGGATGCACTTTTCCTCGTAGCGGATCACGCTGTCGGTGTATACCTTGACGGTAATGCCCTGCCGCTCCAGATACCCGATAGCATCGCTGATGCCCTCATCGCTGCCCTCCAGCTCGAGTATCATGTAGCCCTGCTTACCAGGGGAAACGTACGCGCGCAGTATGTTGAAGTTGAGGCCGCAGCGCACCAGCTCCTTGACGATGGGCTTATCCGTTTTATCGGGCGGAAACTCCAGCCCTACTTTAATCTTCTCTTCCATGGTCATCCCTCCGATTTGAGCACATTAATGCTGTCGTGATGCGGCAGCGGCGCAGCGGGCTGCGTCATCACAAACGAGCCGTCCAGCAGCTTCGCCTTCAGCTCGGCCGCAATTTTCCGTGCCTTCAAAAGGCTGGACAGCGGCGCGGTGTGCACGCGGCGTCCCTCCACCTCCACCTCTCCGGAGCGCAGCTGCGCGTACGACACGCGCGCCAGCGCCCTGCGGCTGCGATGGCTTTCACCATAGTCATATACGTGCGTATACAGATGATCGTTGGAAACTGCGAGGCTGGCCATCATGTCCTCGTCCAGCACGGGCAGCGGCACGCCGATGCCCACGTACATCGACACGCCGTAACCGTCGAACGTCGCGGCACGAAGGTATTCGGTACTCATACCCTTAAGATCGCCCATAACCGCCAGCGTATACCCTTCATAGAGCATATCGCCGTTTTCCAGCTGCTTGGCTTTGTTGACCGCCTGCGTACCCTCGTAAACCACATAGCCCTCGCCGCCGCCCAAAAGAATGCGCGTTCCAATACCGATGGTGCGCAGCTTCGGGTCCTTCAGCAGCGGGGATAGTTCTCCCGCTGTGGTGTATGTGACATTGCCCATGGAAGGCAGCAGCGTCCCCATGTAGGTACGCTTGGTTTTGTTCGTCGTATTGGTCGCTGCGGAATAGTTCTGATACGCGTTGCGCGGGTTGAAAAGATACGCCTGGTTCATGTCGGAAAGGCGCAGCTTCGTGTTGATTTCCGTGCGCACGTAGCAGTCCGTACCGGTGGACGTGGCATGCAGCGCCACCTCCTTGCCCGCGACGAGGTCTTCGATGACGTGCGCGCCGCCGTATTCGATGCCGGTGGTGCGTCCGGGCTGCGTCGCGCCGATGAAGGTATCCACCGCGGCAAGGCCGCCGTATGCCTCCACACCGTTCAGCGTAATCTCGCCCATGCGAATGGGCGGCTCCGAATGCCCGAAATTTAAAACCGCGCCCGACGAGCACATCGCGCCGAAGGTTGCAGCCGTCACCACGTCAATCTTCTCTGCACAGGCTTTCACGCCCTGCTCGGCGGCCATTTTCACGGCCTCCTCGGCGGTAAACACCACCGCCTTGCCCGATTTCAGTTTCTCATTGATCTCCGCTACCGTCCTTGCCACCGTTAAACCCCTCCAAACCGTATCTCAAGCCTTTCCGGCCCAGTCACAACGCCAACTATAATTTGATATTTTACACCCATTCGAATATGGACACAACCGCGAATTTATACCACGGCAAGCCGCCGCCACGCCCTGTAGGTTTGTCAAACATGTTGGACAGTATAGGAGCGCAGATAATCGACTGGTGAACGCCAACCGAGTGGACGCATGGGAATCTTGTTGGAACGGTATCGATAGACTTCAAGCTGCAGCTTGAAGT
>JAEWRI010000031.1 GCA_023460085.1 Bacillota bacterium
CACTCAGCCGGGAGCATTAAAAAGTTCATAAATTTCCGGTGGCGATAGCTAAGGGGATCCACCTGTTCCCATACCGAACACAGAAGTTAAGCCCTTATACGCCGATAGTACTTGGCTGGCAACGGCCCGGGAGGGTAGGTAGCTGCCGGATTCAATTTTAAGAAAAACCTTTATCGGGGAGCCCGTGCACGAAGACGTGTCGCGGGCTTCTTGATTTTATTATTGATGTAAAGCGAAGAAAGACTATAATAACAATATGAGTAAAATTGTTATTGATAAGTCTGAACTTGAATTATGCCGAACTTTGCATGAAACAGATGCGTATATTAATAAGACACTGGAACTAATAAAATCTTCATGTAATGAAATTAATCGATATAGATTATCACAAGGTTATTATAAAAAATTTAAAGAAGAATATGTTCCGATCTATAATTATTTAGTACGTAGATATGGTTCGGATAATAATGTGTTATTAAAGTATGTGGGGATAGGGAATCAAGGGTATGACGCTGAGATCATAGTTAATGGCAAACCTGAAGAAATTGAAATTGCCTATTTAATTTTAGGTGAAGAATCGAAGGAGAGAAGCAAAGAGATAATTGATAAAGGGTGCTCTTTTCGATATGGTAAACCAGAAGAAAAGCTTAATGAGTATAAGGAACTAATCAGTATTACTGCAACAAAAAAATCAAGAAAATTTTATTGTGATACTACGCTTGTCTTATATTTTCCTTGTGATGATATGTATCCAGGTGATTATTTATTGCCTGAAAAAGAGTTTGAGAATATAATCAGCGGCTTAAAACAAATGCCATACAATACGAATAGAGTTGACTTTTTTATTCCTGAAAAACAGGTGATTGATTATCGTGGGGAGAGAGTGTTGCCATCAGAGATTTACAAAATAAAGTGACTCTGTTCCCATACCGAACACAGAAGTTGAGCCAGCATAGCCGATAGTACTTGGCTGGCAACGGCCTGGGAGGGCAGGAAGTTGCCGGATTCAATATTAAAATACCTTTATCGGGAAGCCCGTGCACGAAGACGTGTCGCGGGCCTCTTGATTTTTATGCACTCAAGTTTACACAATTTTAAAGATTTACACATAGTTACTTAGCATAATGACGCTATAATAAAGCGAAATGAGAAAGGAGGTGAACATGGCAGAATTGAATATATGCATTGATATCGACGGCACGGTGACAGAAGCAAACTACTGGCTGGCCGGAGCAAACCGCTTCTTTGGCAAGGATGTGGATGCTCAGTCGGTTACGGACTACGAGATCCACAAGGTCATGGGGATACGGCAGGACGACTACACTGCGTTTTACGAAGCGCTGGGAGAAGATATTCACTGGCAATCCGAAATACGACAGGGCGCGAAGCGGGCGATAGAGCAGCTTTCGATGCGGAACAACATCCATTTCGTCACGGCGCGGCAGCAGGACATGCACGATGTCAGCGCGGACTGGCTGAAGACACAGGGGATACGCTACGATACGTTGACGCTGCTGGGGACCTCGCATAAGGCGGGCAGCGCAGAAGCCCTGCAATGCGACTGGTTTGTAGAGGACAGCCTGAGCAATGCGACGGAGCTATCGGACGCAGGGTTTCGGGTGCTGCTGGTCGATTGCAGTTACAACCAGGGGGCTCTCCCACCGGGCATCCGGCGCGTGGACAACTGGTATCAAATCGAGGCCATCATCCATGGCAAAACAATGGAAAAAGTATCAGCATAACCCATACCGGGTAAAACAATCCGCTCAGGCGGTTTTTTTATTTGCGGTCATCTGAACGGAGCATATAAAAGGCGGATGCGATCCGCACATCCGCCTTTGCCGTGTGGTCGCGTCTATTTCGTCTGCCGGGTTTCGATCTCCGCGTGCTTCTTCAGAGCGTATTCCAGCTGCTCCAGCTGTGCCGCACCGTAAAAGTTTTTGGCGCTGCATCCTGCGCGCCCGCCGCCCGCGCACGCGCATGCGCATGCGCATGCACAGCTGCTGGCGCACGCGCAATGTCCGCCGCCGCCATAGTATACGCGCGTTCCAAAGCCGCCATGATAGCCGCCGCCCCCTCCGCGCCGTTTGCTGGTGATGGCGGCAACCACCAGTATGCCGATAAACACGATCGCCATAATGGCGACGGCAAGGCCGCCGCCGTCGTCATTCGTGGTGCCGCCGCTCTCCTGATAGCCTTCCTCGTAGGGTTCGGCATAGTCGGTGTCAAACGCATCGAGGCTGTATTCAAGGTATACGCTCGTTCTCTCTCCTGCCGACAGCGAAGTGCTCCAGTAATGGTAGTTTCCTTGCTTTTCCGATGAGTCGCAGTGAAGCACGTTTTCATCGTTCCACAGCACCGTCATGGATTTGACGTCGATACCGTCGAACCAGCCGGGGGTGAAATAGAAGCTGCATATCTCGTTGTCGGTGTCCACCCGGTACATGTACGACTGGTGGAGCGAGAAATCGAGCGTTACCACATCTCCGGCGTAATAGGTCTGGTCAAGGTCGATGCGGACATAATCCCCGTCGTCGCCGGAGTAGTAGATGTCCGCGATGGAGTCGCTGAGTGCCTGAATTTCGTCGACGTGGGAATTAGCCACGCCAATCTTGACCCAGGTGAGCGGCCCCTCGCTGCTGTCGTCCAGCACCTTCCACTCGATATGGTAGGTCATGTCCATGGTGGCGTCGCTGCGCATATCCACAGTGATTTGGTAGTTCTGGATTTCGTCCAGCTTGTCCGCGGCCTTTGCGGATACGGGCGCCAGTCCGAGCAGCAGCGCGAAAGCCAGCGCGCAGCAAAGCGGCTTCTTCATGAGTTTACCTCCGGCTGAACGCGCAGCGGGCAGCGGTGCGCCATCCGCGCGGACTCTTCGCGTATTTTCCGGCATGCCGGGCTGTCCCATATCTTTTCCCACGGGTCTGTCAGCATGCTGCCCAGCGCGTCGGCGGAGAGCCAGCTCTGACACGGCACGACCCTACCGTCCGGAGAGACGGCCATGTTGCTGAGGCACGCGCCGCAAGTCGGTATGGAAGTGAATCCGATGTCGCGCAGCCTGTTTTCCGGCACCCATCCCGGCGAAGTGAACGAGAGCTCCATGCCGTTGGCCGCGCAATACCGGTACGCATCCCCGAGAATGGTTTCCAGCGCTTCAGCGGAAAGCTGTGTGCCCGTGGATTCGGCGCTTTTCGCGCTGCCCGCGATGATGAGGCCGGAGCAGGTTAAGTACCGTACGCCCAGCCCGCGGACAAATCCCAGCGTTTTCAGGTAGTCCCGGTTGAGCGCGCACAGCGGCGTGTTGACGCTTACGCTCAGCGAGGCCTCCAGCGCGTTTTGTATGCCGGCCACGGTCTTGTCCCAGTTGTCCGCGCCCACCAGCGCGTTATGCGCCTCCGCTTCCGCCGCGTAGAGCGTTATCTGCACGCTGTCCAGGCTGGCTTCATGCAGCCGCGCGCACAGATCCTTCGTCAGCAATACGCCGTTGGTGTTGAGCCGCGTGATGAACCATTTGGAGTGGTCCACCAGCTCCGCAAGATCGCCACGCAGCGTGGGTTCGCCTCCCGTAAATGTGATCTGAGGGATCCCGGCCTCCCGGCAGCGGTCGATGATGCGCGTCCACTCACGCGTGGACAGCTCTTGCGCCGAGGCCAGCGTCTGCCCCGCCGCGTAGCAATGCAGGCATTTCTGATTGCAGTTCCAGCTCTCCCCGCGCGTCATGGAGCTGATCATCAGATCCATGCGATGCGGCGCTTTCATGTGCTTCGCATATTCCCCGATGGAGATCTGTCCGATATCCGCCTGCGGTTTTTTGCCCTGCGAAATATCGGCCAGCGTGCTGATGATCGTCCACAGGTCGTCGCGGAGTCGGTCTTCCTTTACTCCGCGGTAAACCGTATTGACGCTGCGTATTGTCTCGGCAACGATGGACTCCCAGTCGCCGGGCTGCATTCCTTTGCCGTCGTAGGGCGCGATGGCGTCCATGAAAGCCGAAAGCAGTATAGCCCACGACAGATTGAGCGGCACGATGTCCTGTCCGTTGACGACGACGGCACAGGGAACATCCTTGTTGAAGCGCCTTTTGGGCGGAATCATGTGGATGCGCAGCACATCGGAGCCGTTGGGATTCAGCGTGACATGCTTTACCTCTGCGAGATGTTTTTTAAGGTATTGGGCTTCATTGAGACCGATAAAAACCATAGTCAACCCTTTCCCCGGCATTCCGGAGTCCGATGACACCGCATGCCAGAAATGCGGCGCACCGTCTGAAAAAAAGCGTTATCATGGAAACAAGCGGCGGATTACAGGGATGCGTCGGGCGATTAGCGTAATTGTCAGCGAAACCATGTAGACGGCCAGGGCTCCCAGCGTTCTCCACCAGCCGCTATAGATATTCACGTGGAACCAGTCAGTAATATGACGCAGAACAAACATATGAATCAGATAAACGCCGAAACCAGCGGACGCAACCTCAGATATAATCGCTTGCGCGCGTTCGGTTTTGAATAGTCGCTCCCAGTTCTGATGCTTATACCAAATAAAAACGCCTACAGCCAGTCCTACGGAAGGAAGATTCATATACCCCCAGAAGGTTTTAACGATCGCTTGCTGCTCAATAGAGGGAAAGTAAGTTCCAAAATAACGCAGACATGCGCAGAGCAGGGCGAATGCATATAATGCATATCGCACAGGGCGTTTAATCTCCGTAACGGAAAGGATGTATCCCAGCAGCACAAACAGCACATATCCGCCGGTTACCGGCAGGTTGAGTGCGTAATTGAAAGGAACCTGAAGCAGAGAAAACGTGAGCGGCAAAATGGAGATGCTGATGAACGCACAGCCCGTAATAAACCAGAGCAGCCGGCGACGGCGCGCGTTGGCTAGTAGCGATAGCAGAGGCATGCTAATATAGACCATGAACAGCGGAATGAAAAACCAGAAAGTCGGTTCTATCTTGCAGTTTATAAACTGATTGATGATTTCTCTCCAAGGCATGCTGAACATGGCTAGCCGATATTTCCACACAAAAAACAAAGCACTCCACGCTGCGAAAGGGATTGCTGTTCGTAGAAGACGTTTTTTAAAGAAAGTTACGGTGTCGTATTTTGTGCGATAGTTCATGAGTGTAGCGCCGGACAGCATGAAAAAAACCGGGACAGCCCAATATGCGATCGTTTCTATGATCAGACTTTGTGCCCATGCAGCGGTGTTCTGAAAAGTATGTACGATACCGTTGCAATGCATCCAGATAACGCAGAAACAGGCAGATATGTTGAGCAGACTATAATACAGTACTCTGGTTGGTTGCGTGTGCGCTGTCATGTTTTCGTTGATACGAGTGTCCCCCCTGAGTTTTAAATCTCCCTGCCACTATATACGATTTTTACCGAATATTCAATCATATGATGGATGATACGTGATTCGTACGGCCTCATGTTCGGCCAGTTTGCCGGTACGGCGCGCCCGGCAGAACCAAAGCATCGGATTGATCATACTGTGTAGTAATCTATCAGGGAGGTTTTTCAGTATGCCGTACATACAGGATTCAATGGAACTCAATCTGTTCTTTCTGCGCATACTCAAGGAGCACGCGCTGTTTATGCAGCTTTCCTTCACACCCCGGGACAAGGAACTGGGCGAAAGGGCGGCACAGCTGCGCGACAAGCTCACCGCGCTCATGCGGCAGGCGGCGATGCTGTCCAAAGGCTATATATCGGACGCTGTGATGGACTCCGGCGAGCTGTTTACGCCATATACTGAGGAAGCGGAGCGGCAGACGGAGTATTTTACGGGTGTCACCGTGGATATGCAGCTGACGAAAGAGGAGTACGACCTGGGGGGCGCCATGGTGCCTCCGCCCAGCCTTACGCCTCAGATCGACGCGCTCAATCAGGAGGCCCTCGCGGTGGCGAGGCAGATGCTGGAGTTTAATCAGAGCGTGCTGAACGACGTGCTGGCCTGCCGCGTATTTACCGTGATTTATCCCGATGAACTGGGGCATCTGGTGAATGAGGCGCAAAACTATATCTCTATGCTTACCCGGCTGATGTCAGGCGGCCTGGAGCTGGATCCGCGGGATTTCGCGGGGCAGCAGGCTTTCTGGAACGAGAACATGGGGCAGCACGCGGAATATATCGAAGGCTCGCTGGATCCTACCGAGCGCGCACTGCAGGCTCAGGCGGCGGCATTCGCACGGGAGTTTGCGCAGCTGACGCAGCAGGCTGTTATGGCGCAGCAGCGCCTTCAGACGCTGCCGCAGGTGACTGTGCGCAGCGAGGCGGCCACGCAGCGCATACAGCGCTACAAAGCGGAGGGAACGGAGGGCATACTGTCGTGCCGCGTTCGTTCCATCATCATACCGCTGCTGGCGGATCACGTGCTGCGAGAAGCCAACTACTATCTGCGCATGCTGCGGAAAGGCGCGCGATAATCAGGGCTGCCGGGAACGCGGATTTATGCCATAGCGCGGATATGCGTTGCGTATCCGCTATTTCTTTCTGCGAAAAGCCGGATGACAGGAGACCCGAGCGGTATAAGCGGAATAAAGAACGGGGAATGCCGTCACCATGATACGGCAGCGTTATTCGATGAGGTACAGCTGTCTCAGCGATTCCGTAACTTCTCTTGTGTAGTCGTCCTCGATGGTTCTCTCCCACTGTCGCTCTGTAAAAGACGCGCGCGCAATAGGAACGCGGTGAGCCGCAAGCAGGGCGTCCAGCGCGACCACTTTTTCGGTTTCAAACCGATTGTCGTTGAGCACCTCGGCCTCCTCGCCGTTGGTGAAACGGAGGGTATAGTAGAAATTGTACCCGTTCTTTGAACGGGTATCATATGTGACCTCGACATATTCGATATCCCCGGGGATGGCATACCGGTCCTCCGACAGACTGAAAAAAGGGTGAGCGCAGAATGCGTCTGCCGTAACAGAACAGTAGTAATCCGTGTTCAATATTACAAAGGGGAAGCCGAGGATAAAGAAGCCAAGGAGCAGCCATCGCGTGAGCTTCATGTCCAGCGTGTGCGGCAGCGAACCCGTATAATACCTGTCCGCCGCTAACCGTGCGCTTCGAAAAGGAAGGCTTTCCAGTATGAGGTTGGAGAGGCACAAGCAAATCGGCAGCACGGGAAGCGCCGTAATCGCCCAGCTGTAGCCAAGGTATATCGTGTTCGGATCGGTGAATATCAGCACCTTTTGCAGGGTAGACAGCAGCCATGTGATGGATATTGTCAGCGCAAGGAACAGCGTGATAAAAAGGAATACCAGAAACCCGTAGTGGGCCTTGAGCGTGCTTTTGGATTTTCCGGCAATGGGCTTTGAGACGGCATCATAAGCATGGCGCGGCGTGCCTGCGGCTTTGCGCCTTGCGCCAGCGGGCGCGAACAGTTTATATAAAATATAGCCCAGGATTACGGAAAAATAGAGCACAATTTCAGCAATGACCATAGCAGTACCCCACAGCCGTTGAATGGTTCCGGAAACGATTATATCACCGATAGTTTCGCGTTGAAAGACATGAAACAGGGGTTGCGTTTTGGGCGCGTATCGGGCATGATAAACCCACCAGCAGTATGGATTGGAGGCCAAATGCTCTCTGTCGATGGTTGCACCCTTTGCCCGCGGCGGTGCGGTGTAAACCGGAAGGATAAGACGGGTTTCTGTGGCTGCGGTGCGGAGGTAAAAATCGCGCGCGCGGCACTGCACTTATGGGAGGAACCCTGCATCAGCGGAACGCGCGGCAGCGGTACGGTGTTCTTTTCGGGCTGTCCCCTGGGCTGCGTATACTGCCAGAACGCGGAAATCAGCCGCGAGGGCATCGGCAGAGCGGTTTCCGTACAGCGGCTTGCGGAGATATTTCTGGAGCTGCAGGCGCAGGGCGCTCATAACATCAATCTTGTGACGGCGACGCCCTGGGTGCCCCAGGTATGCGAGGCGCTTAATTCTGTCCGGCCGGAGCTGCGCATCCCCATAGTATATAATTGCGGAGGATATGAGAATATCGATACCATCCGTGCGTTGACAGGCTACGTGGATGTATACCTGCCCGATATCAAATACTTCAGCGCCGAGCTGGCGGCGCGTTATTCGAGTGCTCCGGATTACTTTGAGATTGCTTCCGCCGCAGTGCGGGAGATGATTGCGCAGACCGGCGGGCTGCAATACGAAGAAGACGGCACGCTGAGGCGGGGCGTTATCGTACGGCATCTGGTCCTGCCGGGCACCCGCAGGGATTCGATTGCCGTGCTGAACTGGATCGCGGAAAATCTGCCGCGCGGCGGGTCTTTGCTGAGCCTGATGAGTCAGTACACTCCCACGGTGCATACGAAAGGCTATCCGGAGATCCATCGGCGCGTAACATCGCTGGAATATGACTCCGTTGTGAAGGAGGCGGTGCGCCTGGGTCTGACGGAGGGGTATATGCAGCAGCGAGGCAGCGCGAGTGAAGCGTATATTCCGCCGTTCAATTTACAGGGAGTATAAATAAGATGCCGGAAGGCGCGCGGAAGCGCGCTTTTTCTATGCATACGCGCGGTTATAAAGGCGGCATAGAAAGGGCAAGCTAAATTCGAGGTGATATTCATGCAGATAAAAGATATTATGTCAACCAATGTGGCGACAGTAGAAGCCGACGACACCGTGGAGCAGGCGGCGCGCCTGATGGAAATGCTCAACGTGGGTTCCATACCGGTGTGCGAGGGCAACCGTATCATCGGAATACTGACGGATCGTGATATCGCGCTGCGTTCCGTGGCGCGCGGGCAGAACGTGCGGAGGCAGCGAGTGCGCTCGGTGATGTCCAATAATCCGGTGGTGGGCACGCCCGAGATGGATGTGCACGAGGCGGCCGGGTTGATGAGCCGCCGCCAGGTTCGCCGTCTGCCGGTGGTGCAGAACGGTGCGCTGGTGGGCATTGTCGCGCTGGGCGATCTCTCCGTGCAGCCTGCGCTGCAGGACAACGCGCAGCAGGCGCTGGCCAATATATCACGCCCCGACGATGGGTATCTGACATAAGCCGGAGGTATCCTGTTTCCCGGGAAATCGGCAGGCGAAATGCCGCCGCGCGGCTTCAGAGCGGCTTTTCCATCACATAGTCGTCCATGACGAAGCCATCGCCGATGTCGGTGATGATGTCCTTTACGCGTGAAAACCCGAACCTGTCGTAGGCCGCCAGCGATCCGGCGTTACCCTTGTTGCAGGTCAGCCGTATTGCTTTAAGGCCGCGCTGCTGTGCGGCGTCCTGCGCGGCGTTCAGCATTGCCCGGGCAATGCCCTGTCCCCGGCAGCTCTCTAGCACGTACAGCTTGCTTAAGAACAGCGCGTCTTTATCAAAACGTATCCCGCTGTAGCCGCATGGCCTGCCGTTGGTATACGCCAGCGTATAGATATAACCGGCGGCCATATCCGCCAGCATGGCCTCGCTCGACTGAAGATGCGCCAGCATGTACTCCACCTGCGCAGCGCCGATGATTGGCGTATAGTGCTCCGTCCATATTTCGCGTGCCAGCGCGGCCAGAACGTCCGCGTCTTCCGGTCCGCTTGCGATTCGCAGTGTAATCTCCATAATGCGGTCCTCCCAATGCCTTTTCCGCATTATAGCATATCCGCAGCAAAAAACGCGGAGGAATTATCCTCCGCGTCAGCTAAGTCAGCTCACAGTTTATAGAGATCGGTGTATTTTGCGTTCAGATAGTCGATGAAGTACTGCGCATTGAGCGGCTCGCCCGTCACCCGCATCAGCAGATCCGCAGGCTCGTAGACGGCGCCATGCACGTGGATGTTGTCCTTCAGCCAGTTGTGCAGCGAAGCGAAGTCTCCCGAGGCGATGCGCGCGTCGAGATCCGGCATGTCCTTTTTGAGCGCGTGCATGAACTGCGCGCCGTAAAGGTTTCCCAGGGCATAACTCGGGAAGTAGCCGAAGCTTCCGCCCGACCAATGCATATCCTGCAGTATGCCTTCCGCATCGTTCGCGGGTTCCACGCCGAGGTATTCCTTGTATTTCTGGTTCCACAGCGCAGGCAGCTCGTCTACTGCGATACCTTCTCCGAATATGCGTTTTTCGATCTCGTAGCGGATGATCACGTGCAGGCTGTAGGTCAGCTCGTCCGCCTCCACACGGATGAGCGAAGGCGTTACCGTATTGACGCCGCGATAGAAATCCTCCAGCGACACGCCGTCAAATTGTTTGAATCGCCGTTTTGCCTCCGGCAGGAAGCACGCCCAGAACGCGCGGCCGCGGCCGATGAGGTTTTCATAAAAACGCGACTGCGACTCGTGTATGCCCATTGATGCGCCGGTGCACAGCATCGTGCCGTAGAGCGTTTCCGGGATGTCCTGCTCGTAGATGGCGTGGCCGCCCTCATGGACGGACGCAAACAGCGCGCTGCGGAACTCATTTTCCAGGTAGCGCGTGGTGATGCGCACGTCGCCCGGGTGCATGGTGATGGTGAAGGGGTGCGCGCTGACATCCAGCCGCCCGGCCTCGAAATCGTACCCCATAATTTGAAGCACATGACGCCCGAAAGCCTCCTGCTCTGCGGCGGGGAAGCGCTTTTTCAAAAAGCGGTCGTCGGGATTCATGCTACCCGCCTTGATGCGATCCAGCAGCGATACGATGGTGTCGCGCAGCTTCGAAAAAGCCTCGTCGATGACCTTTACCGTGAAGCCCGGCTCAAAGTGGTGCAGCAGTGCGTCGTAGGGATGCTCCGTATAGCCCCAGTATCCGATGAAGCGCTTGTTAAAATCGATCAGCTTTTCGAGGTGAGGTTTAAAAATGGAGAAATCCGATTTGGCACGGGCCTCCTCCCAGGCGGCTTCGGCGGCGGAGGTTGCCACCGTATACTCACGGTACTCCTTTTCCGGAATTTTCATGGAACGCTCGTATTCGCGTCGTACGGTGCGTATCATACCCGCCGTTACGTCGTCCTGCGCGGGTTGAGACGAAAACTCGTCCAAAAACTTCTTCACGGCCGGCGCGGTCTGAAGCTTATACTGCTCTCCGGCGAGATACCCCAGCAGCTCTCCGCGCTGGGGCAGGCCCTTTTTGGGGATGCCTACGCGCGTATCCCAGTAAAGCACGGCCTGCGCGCTGCCGATGTAATCGATGTTCTGTACGTATTCCCGGAATGCCTGCATTCTGTTTTCAGTTGCTTCTGCCATAATGTCTCCCCTTTGGGCGATCAGCCCATTGTTCTTACGCTTAGTATACCATGTTTCATAGGGCCGTACCACCGGTATCAGGCTGCGGCACGGGTTGCGTACGCTTCGGCTTTCGCGCACGCATGGGTGCGGGCGGCAGCAGCTTTCTCGCCTTGGCCGTAAAGAAGAGCGCGACAGGAATGCCGAAGCCGAATCCAATGTTGAACCAGGGTTCTACATACTGTGAGAACAGGATCAGCTGAAATACATCAGCGCAAAAGTAGATGGAGAAGAAGTACGCAAAACCCATTACAGCGGTGAGGAGGGGCACATCGCGTTTCAGGCCGAAGATGGCGCGCAGCATGCGTACCACCAGGTAAGCCATCAGCGTGATGAGCACAAACTCCAGAATGACCCAGAAGGAGATAAACAGCGATTCCACCCCGGTATTGCCGCCGAGTATCGAAATGTTCTCTACCGCGGAATGCACCGGAAATTTGAGCTTGCTGGTGAGGCTCGCACCGAATATGCCCAACACTGCAGCGGTCAGCAGTCCAATTGCCACTGTCTGGAATGCGAATGTTAAGAAAAACCGCAAGCCGCTCTTTTTGGGCAGGCGGATCTGATCGTTGAATATAAGTATGAACACGATATACACCTCAATGGTCAGGGGGTATACCGTGGATTGGCCGATTGGCACCGCATCGCTTGCAGTGATGGGCGTCACATTATTCGGATTGAAATCGATAAAAAGGAGCGTAATGATGAGGAGAAACTGTGCGACGGAGACCGCGAAAATGACGGTGTTCATCCGTGAGAATACCGGCAGCCCCGCCCGAAGCATAACGGCGGTCAGCGCCACCATGACGAAAAGAAGCAGCCGGATATCCGTGCCCACATAGACCGTTGTCACCAGCGTTTCCCCGGAATATTTGATGTACATGCTCAACAATATGAAAAGCCATACCGAGAGCAGCGTACCGACGATTGCCGCGACAGCACGCCCGAAAACCCGCTGCATGATGGAATACAGGGGCTGACCTTCGAAAGCCCGCAGCAGACGGTTAAGGATATATACCAGCGGCGCGAAGACGATTAGGCTCGCGACAATGGACAGCCAGGCTGCCTGCTGCGCAACGATTACGGAGCCCCCTATCACGAATCGGATGAAGGAGGTATAAACCGCACACAAGTAGATGATCATGACATTGGTCAGTGAAATTTTATTGTTGCCCATCAATTTCATCCGGCAGCCTCCGCGTATATACCGAACAGCTCGTTCATGAAATGCGCAAAGCTCAAAAACTTGGGTGTAAGCATCAGGTACCCTGCTACCACGAAGGTCATTGCCACAAGGCACAGATAAATGATAGCTTCTTTATGTTCCTTCTGCCGGAAGAGGAAGCGCAGCTCCAGTATGGATGCAATGACGAATATCCCCATTACGATTAGCATTGGCTTCTCCTCAATTGCCTGCGGCGTTTATCATGCTGTAGGTGCATTGTATTTTGGTGTCCACCTCTATCCCAATGTTGAGGGCGGAAAATATCTCGCTCCAGTGATCCTTGATTTTTTCGGCGTAGGAGTGGTTGCTGTGGCACAAAGCTTCAATAATACCGAATACATCCGTACCATACTGCTGTGCTGTTTTGAGCGTATCCCGAATGGAGTTCTCTACGTATTCGCATTGTCTTTTTTCAAGATAGGAAATGTAATCATCGTCCAGTACGTCTTGTTTTTCATGGTATTCCACCATAAAAGAGTCGAGCATGATGATTCGTATTGTTACGGTCAATCCATTTTGCGTATCGGTAATGATTTTTGCTTTACTGGAGATCACCTCCAGGGAAACGGGACTGCCTTTATCATCCATAACAGTGAGGGAGGTACTCTTCAGCCGATTTATCACCATGTTGAGAGAGATGGACTGAGGCCCGTTCAGATATCCTGTCAGCTTGTTGTCCTGAAAAAGCGCAAATCCTTCCAGCTGCGTAACATAAGCAGGGGTGTCCCCGGTCTCTTCCGTAAGTGAAGGGAAATGATCGATGGCGGGCTGAAGCTGCACCGTAGGGATATGGATGCTGCTGCCGGCTTCACACGCGGAGGCATAATCCAGCAAATGTACTTCATCCGACCTGCCGGAGTTCTTGGATTCCTCCATGAGAGAATCGAGCGAGTCGGCGATGCTGTTGTCGTGAGTGACAGTTGCCAAAATGAAATTTGACGCGGACATTCCCCGGGAAACGATCAGCCGGTGCAGGAATCGGTTTTCATCGTTTTCACAGAAAAAATCCAGAACCTTGTCCAACCCGGTTTTTGCCGCTTCTTCGCCAATCAGAATATACTTCAGGTGGTACCACGACAAGCGTTTGCTGGAAAAGGTATGCATATTGCGCTTTGCTTCGAATATGGTGTCGCCGAAAGAAGTGTAGATTTTCTCGCCTATTTGCTCTTTGCCGGGCTCACTTTGCCGGTTGATGTCGTCCACGACAACCGTAAGCTGAATTTGGCTGTTTGATACATCAACGCCGACCATAAGGATATTCTCCACCTTCTCGATAGGGTATTTACTCGGGAATGCACATGCCGAGAGCAGCAATACCATGGACAGCAAAACTGCGCATAGGCGCTTTTTCATCATGGCTGCCTCCGAATGTTTTTGGGGTTAAGATAAATTGGCCGTTTCTTGATTAAATTCCCGGGAAATTTAATCGCCGAATCGTTCAGCTCTATCTGACGGGTACCCGAAAAGGGCGCAATGTATGGTACGCCCAGAGGCGTAAGGCGCGCCAGCATGAAAAGCAGAATCAGCATTGTAACGACGACGCCCAGCAGTCCGAATACCGAAGCGAGCAGCGTACACAGCAGCTGAAACAGCCACTCGATGGTGTTGAGATCCTTGTTCGGGATGGCCAGAGAACAGATGGAAGCTGCCGCGACAACGACAATGACACCGGGGGAGATGTATCCTGCCGTAATGGCTGCCTGACCCAGCACGAGGCCGCCGACGATGGAGACGGCACTGCCGATATTCTGACTGATGAGCACGCTGGCCTGCAGCAGCGTAATAAACGCGATGGACATCGCGAACGTTTCTACAGACACCGAGAACGGAACACCCGTGCGGGACGCGGCGATACGTATCGCAAGGTCATATGGGATCATCTCGGGGTGAAAGGTTACCATCGATACGTAAAAGCCCGGCAGCGCGATGGAAAGCAGCAGACAGGTGTATCGCAGCAGACGGAAGAAAGAAGTGGTGATGAAATGACCGCCATAGTCTCCCAGGGTGATAAACAGATCTCCGAAGACTGCCGGAAAAATCATGGCATAGGGCAGCCCGTCTGCAATGACCGCGACTTTGCCGTCCAGCAGCTGTTTGGCGCAAATCTCCGGCTTTTCAGTGGTGATCGCCTGCGGGAACAAAGCATATTTCTTTTGCACTACGCTGGTGACGATATCCTGTGTGGAGATCACGGCATCCTGATTCATGGCTTTAATACGGCCCTGTACCTGACGGATGATATCTTCATTACAGATGTTCCTCATATAGGCGACGCATACGCGCGTGTTGCTTTGCCTGCCCACCACCGCTTCCTCCAGTACCAGGCTGGAGCTGTGGATCCGCCGCCTCAGCATCGTGGTATTGATGCGGAGCGTCTCGATAAAGCTTTCTTTGGCGGCGCGATAAGAGCTTTCCTCCCTGGAGGATTCCACGTTACGGATTTTATATTTGATGGTTTCCAGTATCAACGCGCTCTGCATTTTATCAAATATCAGCAGCGCTTTCCCTTCCAGCAGCGCAGCTACCGCTTCGCTTGTGTCTGCCGCGGCAGTGATGCTGGAGATGTGCAGCGCGCCCAGCAGCGCACGCCGGTACACATCCGGGAGCGCGGCGCAGCCCTGAAAGCTGGCTCCCTCCACGAGAGGCAGTATCACATTATCGTCGATTATTTTTTTGTCGCTGAGTCCGTCTACGTAGACAAGTGTAACACGCAGCGCGTCGCACCCCGCCACCAGCAGGGAGCTGAAAAGAATATCCGCGCTGGACGCAAAAAGCCGCTTTATCGCTTCGGAAGTAAGCGGCAGCTGCCTCAGTCCGTCATTATCTTCTGGATGCACCGTTTTGCCGCGCATATCCGCCTCGTTCACTCCATGCAGTCATCTATCTGTTAGCATGGTTGAAACACAGTGCGTTTATACGAGGCATGCTGAATCGAAAAATCGCACGTCAGTGTGCGATTTTGAGAAAAGTTTTCAGACTATTCTTCAAACGTCAGCAAGTACAGCCCGGTTTTTTCGCTCTGCCGTCGTGAGGCTGCCCCGCTGAGCGCCCGCAGTGTAAGTTCGCACGTGGCGCTGACAATGCCCCGGTTGAGATGCCCGCCGATGGCGGCACCCTCTCTGTCGGCCAGTACCGCGTGGACATGCAGGAATGGTTCGCTGTCCTTTACGCTGATGGTGCCAAAGAGGCTCGCGATTTCATAGATTCCGCGATACGGTTTTGCGTAGTATTGATTCAGCACGGTATCGAAGCATCCGACTTCCGCTTCACTCACCGCGCCAAGTCCGATGACGGTCCCGAAAAGCAGGTTTTCTTTTTTGCACAGCGCCGCGATGGAGGAGATAACCTCTTCGCCCGTGTCAAGCCGTGCCACAATGGTATCATCAAACCGCCTGTACTCCATATTCTGTCCTCCCTTATCTGCTGTTAAGTTGTTTTTCCAAACAAATACACAACGGATCGTCCTTCATGGGGCCATAGCATTCCATTCGTGTATACCCGAGGCCCTGATAGAGCGCGAGCGCGGCGGGCATATCCAGCCCTGTGACGAGCATGATGCGCGAAAACCCGCGCGCCGCTGCTTGGGCCTCCAGCGCATTCACAATCTGCGTACCCAGGCCCTGGCCGCGGCATTCCGGCCGCACATAGACACGCATCAGCTCTGCCGCAGTGCCCAGAGCGCGAATGGCCCCGCTGGCGGCGGGCTCATCATTTTGGTATGCCACCGCCGCGCACAGTACTTCTTCCAGCGCCTCCCCGGGACAGAACTCCAGCGCTTCATCTCCGTACAACGCGACATATTCTCCCATCAGCGATTTTGTCATGTCGACAAAGTCTGCGCTGTTTTTATCGGTTATTTTCAGCGTACAGTCCATGGCTCCTCCAATGTGTATTGACGCCGTTACTATACCGCCCCGGGCTCCGGCATGTCAAGCTTGACGGTACGGTGTATGGTGTGTTTAAATAGATAAAGATCCGGCATGAAGCCGGGTATCCCATGCGGAAGATACCATGAAGGTATAAGCCTCTCCTGAAGGAGCGCTTTTCCCATGGTACTTTTTATTTGGGAGATGGAATGATGAGGAATATGAAACTGCGAAAAATGCTTCTGGCCGCGATGTTTCTGGCGTTGGGAGTGCTGCTGCCGCTGCTTGTGGGGCACACCATTCCCATGGGGTACAGGCTGCTGCCCATGCACATACCGGTGCTGCTGTGCGGCTTCCTCTGCGGCGCGCCCTGGGGGCTGGCTGTCGGCTTTGTAACGCCGCTGCTCAACAGCCTGCTCACCGGAATGCCGGATCCCGTGACTGCCGGGGCCATGATGTTTGAGCTTGCGACCTATGGCCTGATGGCGGGGGCGCTCTACCGTGCTTTGCCCAAAAAGATTGTTTTCCTGTATGCGGCGCTGATAGTTGCGATGATAGGCGGGCGCGTCGTTTGGGGAGCGGCGGTGTACGTGGAATACATCATGGGCCTGCTGGGCGGAGAGTTTACACTGACATGGGGGTACCTCGTCTCCAGCGGCGTGCTGAATATGTGGATGGGCATCGCCATTCAGATTGTGCTGATCCCTGCGCTGATGATTGCGCTGAGACGTACGGCAATATTGCGGGAGGTAACAGAGGACGGAAACAAAGGAATTGCTGCTGAGCCACTTCCGGCGGTATCCGCAGATGCAGATAGCGGATCTGGTGAAGCTGATTTACCAAAGTGAATTCGCGGGCGGGCATCTGATAAACGATGCCCGGCGAAGTGAAGCGCGTCTTACGGAGGAGCGCCGTGCGGTAAGCACCGCGGGCGCGCCTTCGTTTTCTGTGGATTGCGATTGGGCAAGGCAGGCCTTTGAGGACATCGGCGGGGGGCTGTGCCGTCTGCACCTTGCTGCACTTGACGCGATGGGCATTTCCAGCGCCACGGCGAACGCCTTTTTTGTCAGCACCGCCCGCGCGGTGCACGGCGATATCGCGGGCTTCGAGCAGAAGCTATGCGCGCTGATGGACTGCTGCCGCGAAGGGCTGCTGCCGTTTGACGCGGAAGCGGTAGCGCGGTACGTTGTGCCGCTGAAAGCGGGGGGATATCCCCCCGTGAGCCACAGCGCCGAGTACCGGGAAGCGTATCGGCCCGCATATCGCGTGGTGAGCGCGCGGTATCGCGAGTACATTGAACTATTCCGCCGCATTGACGCGCTGCTGTGCAGGCAGGCGTCTGCTGTAGTCGCCATCGACGGGCGCAGCGCGGCGGGCAAAACGACGCTCGCCCGCTGGGCAGGCGAGGTGTACGGCGCGAACGTGTTTCACATGGACGATTATTTCCTTCCGCGGGAGCGGAAGACGGAGCAGCGCCTTGCGGAGCCGGGCGGCAACGTGGATTATGAGCGCTTCGCGGCAGAGGTAATGGCGGGTATACAAAGCGGCGCAGAATTCACCTGGCGCGCCTACGACTGCCATACCGGTACGCTGGGACTGCCAGCAAAAGCGGCGCCGGCGCGGCTCAGCATCGTCGAAGGCGCCTACAGTTTGCATCCTTCTCTGGCGGACCGTTATGATATCAAGGTTTTTCTGGACGTCGAAGCGAACGAACAAAGCCGCCGCATCCTTGCGCGAAACGGTGAGGCGATGCATGCGCGCTTTATCCATGAGTGGATTCCGCTGGAGGAGAGTTACATAGCGGCGGTTGGGCTGCCGTACAGCGAAAGCCTTGTTTTTAAATCGGAAAGCAGACAGCAGTAAGCCGATGCCAACGCACGCAACACGAAAAGTTTATCGTACGGCGATCAGAAACAGCCGCGGAAAGCGGAAAAGTATGTCGCCGTTTTTTTGTATGGGATACGCCGCGGCGACGCGCTTAAAGACATCGTGCTCAAAGGCGGGGCGTTCCGCTTCGGACAACAGGGACAGGTATGGCCGCAGACCCGTTCCGCGGTACCATTCCATAATGTCTTCGTGGGAGTGCATCGTATGAAAATAGGTGGTCTCCCACAGAGAAACCGAGGAAGCGGCGGCTGTGAGAATATCGTAGTATTCGCCGGGTGTCAGCGTATAAAATACGCGCGGCGTGCGTCCGCTCAGCCATATGGCGGAAACCTCCGTGATGATGCGGTGGATGGGCTCGTCAAAGTTATGCGGGATCTGCACCGCCAGCGTTCCGCCCGTTCGCAGCAGGCCCAGCATGCGGGAGATCAGCGCCGGATGATCCGGAACCCATTGTATGCACGCGTTGGAGAAGACCACATCGAAATCCGTGCCCAGCGTCTCCAGTTCAGTGGCGGCATCGCAGCATGCGAACTCCAGCTCCGGGTAAGCGGCCCGTGCCTCGTCAATCATTTCGTGTGAATTGTCAATGCCCAAAACGCGCGCTTCCGGAAACCGGCGCGCAAGCACCGCGGTGCTGTTGCCCGGGCCGCATCCGATATCCACGATGCGCCGCGGCGTATCCGTCGGAATGCGGGCCGCAAGGTCGGCCGCGGGCCGCGTGCGTTCGTCGGCGAATTTAAGGTACTGTTTCGCGTTCCATGCAGCCATACGCATTACCCCAGCGCCACGTCGAGTATCATCATTACGGCGAAGCCTGCCATGCAGCCCAGCGTGGAGATGTCTGTGTTGGAACCCGGCTGCTGCGCTTCGGGAATGAGCTCTTCCACAACGACGTAGATCATTGCGCCCGCCGCGAATGCCAGCGCGTAGGGGAGCAGCGAACCCATCGAGCCGACAGCCAGCACGCCGATGACGGCGGCTATGGGCTCCACGATGCCCGAAGCCTGTCCGTAGAAAAACGCCTTGGAGCGCGAAAAGCCTTCGCGCCGCAGCGGGATAGAGACCGCCGCGCCTTCGGGAAAGTTTTGCAGCCCGATTCCCAGTGCCAGCACCATTGCCCCCGCCAAGGTCGCGGAAGATTGCCCGTACGCTGCCGCGCCGAAGGCTACGCCAACCGCGAGTCCTTCGGGAATATTATGCAGCGTGATGGCCAGCACCAGCAGCACGCTGCGCTGCCAGCTTGTCTTGACGCCTTCGGCCTTGCTGCGGTCTTCGCCCATGTGTAAATGCGGCAGCAGCTTGTCCACCAGATATAAGAACAGCCCGCCCACAAGGAAGCCGATGGCCGCGACGAGCCAGGCGGGCGTTGGGCCGCCTTCTGCCATCTCGATGGCCGGGGCCAGCAAAGACCAGAAGCTCGCGGCAATCATGACGCCCGAAGCAAAGCCCAGCATGCCGTTAAGCACGCGTCTGTTGATGGTTTTAAAGAAAAATACCAGTGCTGCGCCCAGCGCCGTTACGCCCCAGGTGAACAGCGTTGCCAGCAGTGCCTGCAATACCGGCGGAAAATTGCCCATTTCCAGCTTTCCTTTCCCCTGCGTTATGATGGTATTGTATCATCGGCGGTGAGGGTTTGCCAACCCTCACCGCCCAAAGACGCGGCGCGGCCTACTTCGTTCCACCATGTTTAGTTCGTATTTGCAGCTTATAACCTGACTGAATTGAAAAAATGATTTACCGGGATGTTTTTCGTTTTATCTGAAAGGATACGGGCAATAATCGATCCATTACCATTAAGGGAGGCGGGTATGCAAAACAGCGTGTCCAACCGTCAGATGACGTTTCTGACATTCCTGGTTTGTACGGCGCTGTCGACGACCACAATCTCCCGTGCGATGGCGCTGAGCGCGGGGCGCGGGGCATGGCTGACATTGCTGATAACCTCCGTGCTGTTCGGCGGGATTACGGTACTGATACTTAAACTCAATCAAATGTACGAGGGCAAAGTGCTGTTTGAATACAGCGGAATAATCGCGGGAAGAGTTTTGCCCTATATACTCGGTGTTTTTTATGTATTGTATTTTCTGATATTTGATATATCTATTGGCAACACGCTCGCCCAATTGGTCCATACGCATTTCTTAATCAAAACGCCGGAATGGGCGTTGATATTCATTTTGGTTCCTGTGCTGGGGTACATTGCTTACAAGGGTCTCAACAGAGCAGCCCGCCTGGTGGAGATTTTTCTGATTTGGTTCCTCATCGTATCGGTCGTCATCTTTATCACCATGATATTTCAGGGCAGATGGAATTACCTGCTGCCTTTGTTTAATCCGTCCGATGCGGGCAAGTATGTTTTGTCTGTGTGGGATGCATACCCCGCGTTCATGGGCATCGCGGTACTCACCCTGGTGCCGGTAAATAAAAAGAACCGAAAAGCCTCCACGGCCATGTTTTTTACGATGATTGCGCTGGCGCTATTCTACATTATCGATGTGTACGGATGCTATGCCCTCATTGGCATTCATGAGATAACGCACCTCAATTATCCGCTTATCGACGCTGTGCGTCTTATCGAATATCAGCCGATTGAATTTTTTCAGCGTGTCGATATTGTCTATATGACGCTGGGTTTTATTCGGATATTCATCAGCAAGGGGATTATTTATCTTGCCGCCGTGGAATATCTTTGCAGGATGTTTCCAAAGATAAAACGAATCGTCATTGTGCTTGTTGTGGGCGCGGTTGTCAGCATCGCCAGCATCGTCTCATTGGGAATTCCCGACGTGCCCGAGGTATTGACCGCCATAACCGAGTATTGCAGCGTGGCCGCGGCTTTTGTCATACCGATGGCGCTGTTCGTAATTGCAAAGGTGAGGGGACATGGTAAGAAGAACGCTTAAAATACTGCTGGCGGTCGTCATGATTCTGGCAACAGGAGGCTGCTGGGATGCGATGGACATTGAGGACCGGGATATCAGTACGGCGGTGGTGGTGGACTATCGTGACGGCGAGTATTCGTTTTATGTGGAGATCGCGGCGATCACCTCCAAGGTGCAGAACATGAAGAGTGAGCAGGGCAGCGCAGACGGCCTGAATACGAACACTATAAAGGCATCGGGCAAAACCCTGGCGGAAGCCCGGCTGGAGCTGGACGCGCTGCTTAATAAACCCATTTTTCTGGGCGCCGTGCAGGCGCTGATACTGACGGAGAGCATGGCGGATAACGGCATCACGGAATACGCGTACCGAGTGCGGCAGATGATAGACTACCGAAAAATCATGGATGTCGTTGTCACACCGGACAACCCGGAGGACTTTCTGGGTGTCGTACCTTCCAACGAATCTACCGTGGGGTTTGCGATTGAGGATACACTGGATACCCTCATCGACCTGGGATCGACATTTCACATGTCCATTGCAGATCTGCTTGAAAAGCTTGCGTCACAAAATCCCGCCTACCTGATTTCAACACTTTCCGTCGTAAACGGACAGATCAAGCTTGTGGGGTATACGGTATTCGAAGGCGGATATCGCGTGGGGTCTATACCATACGAGGATTCGCAGGGTATTGTTTATATCATGCTGGGACAGGCTAAGGGGACTCCTAAATTCGATTATGTGGTTCCGGTAGGGGAAGGGCGAATCACCACAGATACGGCCCTAGTTTCGATGGATATTACCCCCCGCTATGAAGATGGCATTGTAAAATTCCAATTGGATATGTGCTTTGAGGGTATGCCGCTCTATCCTTCCGATAACATTGTCCTCTCGTCCGAGGTAAAGGAGGAATACCGGGAGGCGCTCACCCGGCAGCTTTATGAGGAGATTTATCAGACCGTTGCGCTTTCGCAGGAATACGACTGCGATTACCTTTCGTTCAGCGAAACGTTCCGCATCCGGTATCCTGATATTTTTGCCGAGATGAATTGGGCGGATGAATTTAAGAAGGCTGAATTTTCAATTAGCGTCAGCGCGGAAATTGTGTCAAACCCGGCGGTGGACTATACCCCTTATGATTGAGGAGTGAAGCGATGAGGAAGAACGCGGCGGACGAGCTGGTAGAACAGCTGAAAGCCAGACAATTGGATCTGCAGGTAAAAACGATACCGTATCAGGGCGGGCGGGCGCATATATGCTATATTGCGCAGCTGGTGGACCGCAAAGCGCTGTCCCAGTTTGTCGTCAAGCCCATGGTGCAGTATTGCGAGGACGGCAGCAGGAGCCTGGACGCGGAAAAAGTGAACCGCATGCTGTATGTGGACGAGTGCATACTGGGCGGCGACCTTCAGGAGGTGGAATTCAACATACTGAACGGCCAGTCGGTCATTCTGTTCAGCAGCGACTCCCGGTTTGTGATTGTCAACTGCAAGAAGGTGGAGCAGCGGAATATTTCCACGCCGGAACTCATGTATTCCTCCCGCGGGCCAAGAGACGCGTTTGTGGAATCGCTGGATACCAACCTCTCTCTGCTGCGCTACCGGCTGAAGGACGGAAATATTCGCATCGAGAAAAAGGAGGTGGGGGCGAGGACCAAGTCCACGGTGGCGTTGGTATATCTTTCGGATGTGGCGAATCCGGCGCTTGTCAAAGAGGTGCATAAACGGATAGACGCCATACGGACGGACGGCATCTATGAGTCGGGCGAACTCCAACAGTATCTTCGGGACAGAAAAAACGCGTTTTTTCCGCAGATGGGCATGGTGGAGCGTTCTGATATGGCGGTAGAGAGGCTGTTGGAAGGCAAGGTGATTATTCTGGTGGATGGCAGTTGCATCGCGCTGCAGGCGCCCGTCGTATTTGCAGAGCTGCTGCAGGCGTGCGATGATCGGTATGAAAATAAATATTTTGGTATGTTCATGCGCATCATCCGGTACATTGCGGTGATGTTCTCCGTGTCGCTGACGGCGTTCTATGTTGCGCTTGCCGAATTCCACACGGATACCATGCCCGCGAGCTACATTGTAACCTTTGCGCAGATGCGCTCCCGCGCGCCGTTTTCAGCGTTCATCGCGGTGCTGTCTGTTGAGCTGATTGTGGAGCTTATCCGGGAGGCGTTGCTGCGCGTGCCGGTCAAAATCGGTTCCGCCATCGCGATCGTCGGTGCCATTATCATCGGGCAGGCGGCGACTACCTCCGGAGTATATACACCGCTGCTGCTGATACTGACGTCCATTTCCTTTCTTGCCACGTTTGCGCTTCCAGACTCCACATTGGCGAACCCGCTTCGCATTTTAAAATTTCTTACCATTATATTAACCGGCTTCTTTGGGTTCTTCGGGTTTTCGCTGGCCATCACGCTGATTCTCTCCATGCTCGTCTCGGTGGACAGCTTTGGCGTGCCGTACATGGCCCCGTGGGCTCCATTCAATGGGTATGATACCCTGAAGACCTTGATATTCAGCAAGCGTACCTCTCCGAAGCGGCAGCAATACATGCGCGACAAGGACGATACCCGCGCTCCCAACGGTAAAAAAAATAAAGGTAAATAGGCTGTCTGCAGGCTCATTCGCTATAGCGGCATCACCGGTAAGGCGGGGAGAGATTCTCAATCATGATGTGTGCCGGTACGTTACGGGGAGTTTGGTATTTGAAGAACCAACAGGTAGAAATGAAAGGCAGTTGCCCGAACCCTGGCGGCGGAGTAAACAGGTCTGCGCATAACGGACAGAGAAAAGGACTAGCAGATTGCGAACGCTGCTAGCCCGATACCCGCGTGCTGATGAACTGTTTTATTCAAACAGGCACAGCGGATGTTTCTTATTGATTGACGATATTAACCGGTGTTCCGAGTATAAATTGTTTGAGATTGTCCACGGCAATATTCATCAGACGCTGACAGTCTATAGAATTTTACTGGCAATGAACTGTTTGCAACAAATGTTAACGGCTTTTTGTTTCCATCAATTAAAAAAGGAGGACAAAATATCATGAAGAGCAGTGTCAGTAATATAAAACTGACGTCAGTTGACGAGTTGTTCAAAACAGATGAAACAAGGGCGGATGAAATGCCATTGCGATTGGATTTCCCTCTCAGACTCTCCCCCTATATACCTGCCGGAAAATAATTACCAGCCGGGAAAAAGATAATAGGTTCAGTAGAGGGACGGAGAGAGGAAAGTGAATTGCCCAGATATCACACGGAATGTTTCCTAACTCGATAAGTTGAAATACAATAAAGGAAGTAAATAAAATCGGAAAGGGAGAAGCTGCGAATGCCAAAACCATAGCTAATAAACGGTAAGCGCTTCGGTTACCACGACTGGCACTGTTGTCTTCAGCAATTATCAAAGAGATACCGAATACAGATGAATGATGTAAAAAATGCTTAAATATGTTGTGCGGTTTAGTTGAGCGAGAAAAAAGAAACTCACTTTTTCTATGGTGATCTCATATACATGCGTTAGCTCGCTGCAGCTACTAACCGTTTTTTCCAATCAGCCAGGTTTCAATAATATGGACAAACTCCTCCGGCCGTAGCGAAGGGATATCATGTGCGTGATCCGTCAGAATGCGCGCTGTGCAAAGCGGGTTGCGCTTTTGCAGTTCCAGAACGGAGTCCTTCATGATGCGCGGCTCTTTCTCTCCACAGAGCGCCAGCATTGGCAGGGCAAGTGAAGCAAAGGCCGGATAACTTTCGATATCCACGCCATCCTGAATCACCCGGTGCATATAATCCCGCTGGGTCCGGCGTACGTAGGAAAGGTGTGCTTGCGTTTGCGCTTCGTCCAACCCAAGCCGCCTGCAGTATTGCCTGTTAAACCATAAACTGCGCTCCAAAGGCGCGGTCAGTATCAGCATGCGCGATATCTTTCTCACTTCGCGCTCAGGCTTGAGTATCCAAGGGCTGACCATGACCGCACTGCTGATACGCTGCGGCACCGCGCAGACGATGGGGATGATAAGCTGCGCGCCCAGCGAAAATCCGACCAGTGTAACGGTGGGCTTGCCCAAAGTGCCGATCAGCTCCAGCACGCCATCTACGCATGCCCTGAGGGAATATTCGCTGTCGCTTTCCTCGCCTGTTCCCGGCAGATGGGGAATAATAAGATGGAATCTGTCCTGAAAGCCATATTGCCGGGCGAAAGAAAAGACCTCGCCAGCACCGTTCAGAAAAATGATCGCAGGGGCTTTCGGATCGCCCAAGGAATCGTAGAACATACCATTTGCTCCTTCAGTTAATCAGGCTGCCCTGCATTGATTGCCTGCGCAGCAATCAGGCCGCTTTCAAGCTGGATTCCCACCAGCTTCCGGATCGGGATAACGGAATAGTTGAGCTGTGTTTCCAGCCATCCGCTGATGCGTTTCAGCTCCGCATACGCTTCCACACTGACCGCGAGCAGGTTTGCAAGTTCGACATCGCTCAGAGCCCTTTGAGTATTCTCGCGTTCATACTCGGGCATGCGCACCAGAAGGCCGATCTGGAGCATACCGTAAAATTCCGAGGCATAGAGGTTATCGAATACCTCGCAGCGTTTTGCCTTTTCCAGCAGCGCGGGGTTTGTTTTTGCCCAGGCTTCCTTCGCCTCGAACTCCTGTTCACCCATCGACAGGAAATCGCTGAGAGCACGATAGAAGGGGTTGCTATCCGAGAGCAGCGGCTTTATCCGTTCCAGTCTTTCCCGAACAAACCGTGCATTCCTTTTCCATATCCCGCAGCCCTGTATTATCGCTTCGCGACGTACCTGGTCTGTCTCGGCAATGTCGTCCACCATGCCGTCATAGAAATAGGGAAGTTCGCTGACCAGCCCGAAGGCATTGCCGAAACGCCGGGCGTAGCCCATGCTTGAAGCGCCGAACCGAATGGCTTCTTCCGGACGGCCGGGAGCGAACTTCTCGTAAAAGTCGTAACTTTGCTCCACCGTTATCAGGGAATACACAGCCGGACTGATCGCTCGCGCGTAGGGGACCTCAGGCTCGCCAAGCTGCAGGGGTACTCCTGCGCGCTGTGCCAGCGCAGGAAGCTTATCGTATACGGGCTTTAAGTCGTGCGTCATATACCAGAAGGCGCCGCCGAAGCCTGCGTTATGCAGCGAATAGATGAATTCAGGCTGCGTTTGCTCAATAACACGCATCAGCGCCTGCGTTTCCGGAAGCGGTTTATCAAAATGCAGTGCCTTATAATCCACCGGAAATGTCCACTCCACCTGATCCTGCATGGCGGGACGGTAATAATTGCGCGCGTATTGATACAGCGTGAAAGGCCCTTTAAACCAGCCTTCGTTCAACCGGGTGCCTTCGATATCGATACATTTGATGATATACCATGTGAAGTTCAACTGGTCTCTCAGAATATCATTTTGGGCGAGCTCACGGCTGAGAAACTCCAGCATCATGGCGCCGATTGGCTCGTTGGGATGCGGACAACCGAACATCAGCGCGTTCCTAGCCCCTTTGCCTATTTTAATACATAAAACAGGGTGACCTTTACCCGTGACGCCTGCCTCAAACACCTCGACAACCCCGGGGAATTCTTCCGCCAGCGCACGGGTGCTGGCGTCCAGCTCATCCACAGTTAAGAAATGCGTATAATCCGGTATACGCTGCAATATCGCTTGAATATCCATAGGTGCTCCTTTTTGCCGAACTGAAAAGATTATGGCGGTTGCCGGTCAACAGACTGACCGGCAACCGCCGAAATACCGTTATTGGTTGATCTGTACCAGACTGTAATCAAAGCTGGCGGTTTTTCCTACGCCCTCCACCGCGGGCATTCCGGTGATATACGACTTAAACACATCCACCGACACGTCCTCGACCAACGGGATGATGGGAAGATCCTGCGCGAGAAGGGCCTGAATCTGCTTATACTTCTCCGCGCGCTGCGCCTGATCGGTGATCTGGAGCGCCTCGGCGAAAAGCGTATCAATCTCAGCGTTGGAGTACAGGCCGACATTCATCATGCCGCCCGTGCCGACGCGCGCGCCCAAAACGGAAGGATCGGGGCCCACCGTACCGCCCATCACCGTCAGCTCAAAGTCATGATCCACCACCAGTTGTTGAATCCACGCGGCCTGCTCCAGCAGATTGATCGTTACATCCACGCCGATCTGCTTGAGGTTGTCCTTGATGACCGTCGCGGCGTCCGGGAACGGGTCGATGTTGAAAGTGGTCAATGTGACGGAAAGGTAGGTGCCGTTGGCATCCGCCGTATATCCCGCCTGCTCCAGCAGTTGTTTCGCCTTGGCAATATCCACATCGGGCAGCTTGGCGTCCGCGTTATAAGCCCAGCCGATGGTGGGCGTATAGAAGCCTTCGGCGACAGCGCCGCTGTCCTTAAAAGCCTTGGTCAGCACGTCTTCCCGGTTGATGGCGTAAGCGAACGCCTGGCGTACTTCCGGCTTGTCGAAGGGAGCCTTCGTGACGTTGAACGCCGTATAATACCGTCCGGCAGTCGTGGTCTTGACCACCGTGACGTCGGGATTGGCTTCAAGGCTTGCGATTTCTGCTGTGGGCGGCGTGATGGAGCCCAGGATGTCCAGCTCGCCGTTCAGGAACGCCTGCAGCGCGGTATTGCTGTCCGGGATGATCTTATAGATGACGCGGTCCACCTTTGGCGCACCAAGGAAATAATCGTCGTTCGCCTCCAGCGTGATACTGACGCCTTTCTCATACTCCACAAACTTAAAGGGGCCGGTTCCGATGGGCGCAAGATTTGCTTCGTTGGTCAGCCAGTCCGTACCCTCGTAGATGTGTTTGGGAAGAATAAAAGCACCCAGAAAGGATAGGTTTGACAGCAGCGCCGCATCTGTATTCTTCAGTTTCAGCACGACGGTGTAGTCGTCCGGAGTCTCGATGCTGTCCACCGAGGCCAGTGCGGAAGCCAGATAGGCCTGCTGGCTGATGCATGTGTCCAGCGTCCATTTGACGTCCGCCGAGGTGAACGGGGTGTCGTCGTGCCACTTCACATTCTGTGCCAGGTTGAAGGTGTAGGTCAGGCCATCGTCCGAGATCGTCCAGTCTGTCGCCAGATCCGGGATGATGTTGTTGGCCTTATCCAGCTTGACCAGACGGTTAAAGATGTTCTCGCCCACGACGAAAGAAAAATCGTCTACCGTGGCGGTCGAGTTGAAGCTGCTGGGGTCGCCCTGAAGGCCGACCAGCAATGTACCGCCTTCAGCAGTCTGCGCCGAGGCAGTTTCCGCTGAAGCAGTTTCTGCTGAGGCCCCTGCCGAAGTGCTTTCCTGAGAAGTGGACGCAGGTGAGCAACCCGCCGCCAAAAGCGCAAGGGCCATCAGCAGCGCGAGGATCATGGAATACTTTCTTTTCATTTTCGAACTCCCTTTCTAAAAAAACTTAGTAAATTATAAATTAACGCCCTTGTACCAGGCGGAATGTTCATCCCTGCGAAAGCCGTTTGATGCAGGCGACAAATCGGCCAGGGGTGATTTCCGTAAGAACCGGTTCTTTCCTCAGACAATCCGGGCATGCCGCAAAACAGCGGGGCGCGAATGCACATCCTCCGACGGCCATTTCTCCGGCAGACGCTTCTCCGGGCAGTACGATGGCTTCCTGCCGATCAGCCGGATCAATGGAGGCGCAACTAGAGATGAGCGCCTGCGTATAGGGGTGGAGCGGCTGTCCCACCACCGCGTCCGTATCGCCCCATTCCACGATGCGGCCCAGGTACATCACCGCAATGCGGTGGGAGATGTACCGTGTCGTCGCGATATCATGACTGATGAACATCATCGTCGTTTTATAAGTTCGGTTGAGTTCCAGCAGCATATTGATGATGTCCGCGCGTACCGATACGTCCAGCATGGAAACCGGCTCGTCCGCGACCAGAAATCGGGGGTTGAGCAGCATGGAGCGCATGATGGAGATACGCTGCAGCTGTCCGCCGGACAGCTCGTAGGGGTACCGCTTTAAATAGTCCATCGCGGGTATCAATCCCGCTCTTTCCAGTGCGCTGACGCATATGGAAAGCTGCTCCCCCGCTGAAGCCCCGATGCCATGCAGCTGTAAGGCGCGCATCAAGATCCGCTCCACCGTATACCCGGGTGAGAACGTATCGAACGGGTTCTGAAAGACGATTTGCGCTGTGCGCCGGAAACGCAGCGCGTCGGATTTGAGCATTTGCCGCACGTTTTCTCCTCCCAGCCAGATCTCTCCGGCATCCGGCTGCTCCAGCTCCACCAGCAGACGGCCAAGTGTGGACTTTCCGCACCCGCTTTCTCCGATAACGCCCAGTATTTCGCCTTCATCCAACGCCAGCGAAACACCGTTTACCGCGCGTACGATTTGCTTTTGCGCTTTCCCGAACAACCTTTTGCGCGGAGCGTTTCGTACATACTGCTTTGTAAGCCCGTCGATTTTCAGGAAGGCAGACGCCTTTGCGTCGCTCATATGCGATCCCCCCCATACAGATGACAGGATACCGTCCGCCCGTCGGATAATTGCCGAATCGCCGGGCGCTCTGCGCGGCAGCGTTCGGAAGCCTTGTCGCAGCGCGCGGCGAATATGCAGCCTTTGTAGCGCTGCTTAAGATCGGGCAGCGCGCCCGGGATACCCGAAAGCATCCGCCGCTGCCCTGTGAGCGCGGGGAAGGAGCGTACCAGCCCCTGCGTATAGGGATGTGCGGGTTTATGCAGCACCGCTGTCACATCGCCTTCCTCCATCAGCCGTCCCGCGTACAGTACCGCCACCCGTTTGCAGGTGGTGGCGACGACCGAGATATCGTGAGTGATCATCAAACGCGTCACGTCCATCGTTTCCTCCAAACGTATGATTTCGCTGAGGATCTGTGTCTGCGTCACCACGTCCAGTGCGGTGGTCGACTCGTCCAAGATCAGCAGCGGCGGTTCGTGCAGCAGGCTGATAGCAATGGAAACACGCTGGAGCATGCCGCCCGAAAGCTCGTGGGGATACATGCGGTAAACGCGTGCGGGCAGATTGACCAGCGAAAACAGCGATTCCACCTTTGCGCGTATCTGCGCGCGCGGCGCACCCGGCTCGTGGATACGGTAGATATCCTCTACCTGGCTGCCAATCCGGTGCACAGGGCTGAGTCCGCTCATGGATTTTTGAAAGACGATCGAGATCTGTTTCCAGCGCAGCTGGCGCAGCCGCGCTTCCGATGTAGTCAGCAGATCTTCGCCCAAGAGCTTCGCACTGCCGCTTACGGCGGCAATCTTGGAAGGAAGCAGACGCAGCACAGCCAACGCAAGCGTGGATTTACCTGAACCCGATTCTCCCACGATGCCCAGAGATTGTCCCCGGCTGAGGCGGATGGATATATCGTCAAGCGCGAGTACGGGCTGATCTTCGGTGGTATAAGCGACCGTCATGTGGTCGATTTCCAACAGTTCCATGGATACCTCCTAAGCTTTGGGTGAAGACTTGGGGTTGATCAGCGCGTTTGCCCCGTCACCGATGAGATAGAACAGCAGCACGATCAGCAGCACCGCGAGCCCGGAGAAGGTGGATACCCACCATCCGGATATCAGATACCCACGCCCCTGATTAATCATTTGTCCCCAGCTGATGATGTTCGGGTCCCCCAGGCCGAGAAAACTCAGGCTTGCTTCGGTCAGTATGGCGCCACCCACTCCCATGGTTGTGTTGGCGATCACCGGAAAGATACCGTTGGGAATGATATAGCGGAATACGATCTGTGGCTTGTTCTCGCCGATCGCGGCGGCTGCCCGGACAAACGTGCGCTCTCGCAGCGACAAGGCCTGTGCCCGCATCAGCCGGGCGTTGCTGGGCCAACTCGTCAGCCCGATGATGATCATCACGTTCAGAAGGCTGCTGCCAAAAAGTGCAATGATGATCAGCACCAGAAAGAATGTGGGGATCATCATAAAAATGTTGATGATTTCAGAGACGATAAGGTCAAAGCGGCCCCCCAAGTATCCCGAAAAGCCGCCCACGAATACGCCGATGACCGCCGAGATCATAGCCGCGACGATGCCCACCGCCAGCGATGTGCGTGCGCCGTACAATATCATGCTGTATACGTCCCGTCCGAGGCCATCCGTTCCCAGCCAATGCGTGGACGACGGCGGCTGCAGCAGGTCGTCTCCCAGCGTATAGGGATCGTGCGTGGAAAGCGGCCCTGCGAGAACAGCCAAGGCGAACACAATAAACAGCAGCGAGAGGCCCATGCTCAGCTGGGTATTACCGCGCAAAGCTCCTTTGATCTTATTCATGCGTCTTGAATGTGTGCCTTTCATAATCCCTCCGAGTTGCTTAATACCGAATGCGCGGATCCAATACGGCATATACAAGATCCAAAAGCAGCATCACGACTGCCACGGCTACGGACAGCATGATGTAAATTCCCATCAGCAGGGGATAATCGCGGCTCATGATGGCGTCCAGCATCAGTCGGCCGATGCCAGGCCACGCGAATACGATCTCGATGAGCGCCTCGCCTGTGACGATATACGCCAGATGGATACCGAATATGGTGACGGTAGGCAGAATGGCGTTTCTGAATACGTAACGGTTAAAGATACGCTTTTCGCTCATGCCAGCGGCACGAAAGGTGGTGACGAAATCCTCTGCCTCTATCTGCGTCACAGAAGAGCGAAAAATGCGCATGTATACCGGTATCTGAATAAGCGTTAATGTACCGACAGGCAATATCATATGGCGCGCCACATCCAGCACGTGCGCAAAGCCCGTATAGCTCTGCCGCATATCCTCCATACCGGAGGTTGGCAGCAGCTTCAGCCAGGAGGAAAATATCAGTATGACCATTAGCCCCAGCCAAAATGAGGGCATGGCATAGAAAAATTGGGCTACGGAAGATACCAGCCTGTCGAGCCAGGAACCGCTGTGACGCGAGGCAAACAGCCCGAGCAGCGTACCGAGTACCAGAGCCAATATGGCGCTGGTCAGGGCCAGCAGCAGCGAGGCGCCCATGCGCTCCATGATCACGCCGATAACCGGCCGGTTGTATGTGATGGATGTGCCCAAGTCCCCGTGAAGAAGATTTTTCAGATAGCTCCCAAACTGCACATACAACGGCTGATCAAGCCCGTACTTCTCCTGCAGCGCTTCGATCATTTCGGGCGAGGGGTTGTCGGTCCCGGCCATGATGCGCACGGGGTCCCCCGGCGCTAAATGAATAAGCAGAAAATTGAGTATCAGCACGATAAACACTGCTAAAAGCCCCGTCAGTAGTCTCCGTCCCATGTATCGTGCCATATCGTTGTTGTCCTTTCGCCTATGCTTTCACCGTTTCTTGCAGGGAAAATCGCCCACTCAATATCATTGTAAACATATATAAATAGTATATTATATTTTGTTATATTGTAGAACCGCAAGATAGGTTTTGTCAACAGAATATTTTTGAGTTGCAGCTCACTCCAACACAATGGGCAATGTTCACAAAAGAAAGTGCTTCGGCATATTTCTGCAAAAAAAGCGGCTCTAATAAAGCCGCGGGCAACGGAAGATGATTTTCATTAAACCACTGCTACACCAGGACAGCAGATTACAGGGCAGTCATGTGTTTTGCTTTTTCCGCAGAAGAAAGGGAAACGAGGGTGACTGCAAGTCCAGCAGCGGCGATGACGATGAGTGCGATCCATGCAGGGATATAGCTGCCAGCGGCATCGAAGATGAAACCGGCCAGCGGAGGTCCTGCTGCCGCACCCACTGTCATGAAAACCGACATTATTGCAAATATGGTCGCGTAATCTTTATGACCGAAGGCATTCACCGCCCATAGCGGCAGAGCCACGGTGGTAATCGCACCGGACAGGCCAAACATAACGGCAAACACATAGGCGAATGCAGTGGAGCGAAGAAGTATAAGGCTTACGAGTGTGAAGATATAAGCGATAAAAATATAAAGTGTACTCGTTTTGGTACCAAAGCGATCGTTAATGAAACCGAGAGCCAGCTTGCCGGGAATCAACACGAAACCGGAGATCGCGATGGTATAGGATGCCAGCGTGGAGGTGAGCGCCGTATTCTGAGGATTTACAGTTTGTATGAAGGTAGGCGCGTGCATCTGTACAGCCATCAGCAGCATGCCTGCGATCAGGTTGGATATACAAAGTCCCCAGAAACTGGCCTTCTTAACAGCCTGCCGGAATGAAATCCCTTCGTATACATCCGCCGGAGTGAGCAAAGCGCCTGCCTTTTTATGTGCGGATTCATATGGGACGAGGCCTTTGTCTCCGGGTTTCAAGCGGATGACAAAGATGGCAACCGGCAGTGACACGACTGCGATAATGATCGCGATGATCACGAACGTTTCACGCCAGCCATATGTGAGAATCAGCGAATTGATCAACGGTCCGAATATCACGCCGCCCACGCCGCTGCCCGCCATGACGGCTGCCATTGCAAGGCCCTGTCGATCCTTGAACCAATTCGTCACAATCTGGGAGACCGCCACGCCGCCGATACCGGCATAGCCCAGCCCGGTAAAAACGGAGATAATGTAGAACTCCGCCAAAGTATTCGCCAGCGAGAAAAAGTAGATACTCGCTGCGTAGATCACGATGCTGGCTGAGATCATCAGCCGGATATCGATTTTTTTAATAAGAACTGCTACGATGAGGCAGCCTGCCATGGCCAAAAGCGCTGCGATGGACGAGGTGAATGAAAAGTCTCCGTAAGTAAAATGCTGTGAGGCAATAATGGGTGTATAAAACAGAGAAAAGCAGTTGACCATCACGCCGATAGAGACCATCATCAGGATAAACAGCGAAGCCAATACCCACCAACCGTAAAACCATTTTTTCAAGTTGTATTTCCTCCGAAACGAAGCATATCATATATAACCTATAAAAATACTATTTATTAATTTGAGTATATTCCCTCTCCTTACGCAAGTCAATACACACAGCAATTGACAACAAAATTAATTATACTATAATTATAGGCATTGTAAGATATAAGGAGAGCTCCGTGAAAATCAGCGAGTATACTGTCGGCTATAGAGGGATCGACGTTCGCTTCCGCCTTTGGCAGCCCGAATCAACACCTCATGCGGCCGTTTGTATTCTGCACGGCTTGGGCGATCACAGCGGCTGTTTTCACCGCCTCGCTGAACGGTATTGTACGGCGGGAGTGGGTGTAATTGCGTTGGATCTGTACGGCAACGGGAAGACAGGCGGTCGCAGAGGAGACGCTCCCTCGTTTGATACGTTTGTGGAGGAAGCGGAATTGTTGGTCGCGGATGCGCGAAAGGAGTTTCCGGGTATACCGTTGCTGTTGTACGGGCACAGCATGGGCGGCTGCGTAGCGTTGGATTATGTGCTGCGCCGCAAGCCAGTCGGGTTGGCCGGGGTCATTGCTTCCAGTCCATGGCTCGATCTGCCCGTGTCGCCGCGGTTACGCCGTATGCTGGCTTATACGCTTGATATTGTATGTCCGCGGCTGACGCTGGATACGGGCGTGCACACGGAAGGCATGACGCACGACGAAGAGTTTGCCGCCGAATATCGAAGCGATCCCGACGCGCACGGTAAGATATCAATCCGGCTGCTGGCCGACAGCTTCCGCCATGGCCGCTGGGCGCTGGATCATGCGGAGGATTTTTCTCTGCCATTGCTCATTATGCATGGCAGTGAGGACAGGGTCACCGATATACGCGCCAGCCGTAAATTCGCGGAGCGGGCAGGAGGGGTCGCCACGTTTAAATGCTGGGAAGGCGCCCGGCATACATTGCATAATGAGACGATGCGCGAGGATATCTACACCTTTACGCTGGCATGGATACAAGAGAAGACCGGCCGGATCGAACAGCGCTGGGAAACATGAATGGGTGCTGTTATCGAATGAAGCTTCTTAAACCGCGATGCGGCGCAGAAATATGCGTTGCGTGGCGGTTTTTTTGATGTGTACGGAGTTTACGCGTCATTTCACAATCAGAAGAATAAAAAGTTTCCAAAATCAGTTGACAGGTGCGGGAGAAGTATTTATAATTCGCTTAAATAATACAAATAATATATGAATTATATGAATATATATAGATGGATTGAGGTGTACCTTTGAAGGAGATTGAAATATTCGACGCGGTGGGGAATACTCCGCTTTTCAGGCTTTCACACGTGACCGATGGGTTAAGGCATGCCCGCGTTTATGCAAAAGCTGAATATTTCAATCCGAGCGGGTCGGTGAAGGATCGTGCGGCGAAAGCCATGATTTTGGAGGGGATACGGTCCGGCAGGCTGACGAAGGGTAAGGCGGTCATTGATGCGACCAGCGGCAACACGGGGATCGCGTACGCAATGCTGGGAGCTGCGCTGGGTTACCGGGTAGTGCTGTGCCTGCCGCAAAACGCCAACACAGAGCGCAAACGCATTTTGAAAGCATACGGCGCAAAGATTATTGAGACCGACCCCCTGCTGAGCTCGGACGGCGCGCAGCTGGAAGCCAAGAGAATCGCGGAAGCGAATCCGGAGGAGTATTTTTATCCGGATCAGTACAACAACGATGAAAATTGGAAGGCGCATTTTAACGGGACGGCACTGGAAATATGGTCTCAGACGGGCGGGGAGATCACCCATTTCGTGGCGGGTATGGGTACATCGGGAACGTTTACCGGGACAACAAGAAGACTGAAACAATTAAAACCTTCCGTCAGAGCAATCGCCATGCAGCCCGATTCACCGCTTCACGGGCTGGAAGGCATGAAGCATATGGCGACGACGCTGCTGCCCGGTATCTATGATCCGACTGCTGCGGACGGCCAGATTGACATATCCACCGAGGACGCGCAGGAGATGACACTGCGGCTTGCGCGCGAAGAGGGATTGTTTGTAGGTATCAGCTCAGGCGCAAACGTAAGCGCAGCGCTAAAGTTGGCGCAGGAAGCTCCGGCGGATTCCGTTATTGTGACCATACTCTGCGACAACGGCTTTCGCTACCTGAGTGACGAGATATGGGGATGAGTACATGATTTTTATTGAGAAAGCGCATGGTGAAGCAATCAGAAGCCACGGACAGCAGGAATATCCGTACGAATGCTGCGGCGTACTTCTTGGTAAAATTGACAGCGAAGGGCGAAAGACAGTGAAGCTGGCGCTGCCCATTTCCAATGCGCGCGACGAAGCGGAGAAACACAACCGGTTTACCATCACGCCGGAGGAGATGCTTCGCTGCGAGTTGAAGGCGCAGCGCGAAGGGCTGGAGGTTCTCGGTTTTTACCACTCGCATCCGGATCATCCGGCGGAGCCTTCGGCATACGACCGTGAGAATGCGTGGCCGTTCTACTCATATGTCATTGTCTCCGTGCGAAATGGCAAAGCCAGGGAACTGAAGTCGTGGGAGCTGCGTGCGGACAGGAAGAAATTCAACGAAGAATGCATTACAGAAGGAGACTGAAATTATGGGAGTCATCATCAGGATACCGACAGCGCTGCGTGCGTTTACACAGAATGAGACGGAGATCGCCGTAAACGCCGGAACGGTCCGGCAGGCGCTGGGCGCCCTGACCGCCGCGTATCCCGACCTGAGCAGGCATTTATATAAGGAAGACGGGACACTACGAAGCTTTGTCAACGTTTATGTAAACGAGGACAATATCCGCCAGAGGGACGGGCTGGACACAGAGCTGACCGAAAAGGATACGCTCCTGCTGGTACCGTCCATCGCTGGCGGAAGCGAGGGGGAGGTGCGCTGTCGTGGTTGAACTGACCAAGGATGAGGTCACACGGTACAGCCGTCACCTGATACTGCCCGAGGTCGGCGTGGAAGGGCAGCTCAAGCTGAAGCAAAGCCGGGTGCTCATCGTCGGGACGGGCGGCCTCGGCGCGCCGGTGGCGATGTATCTCGCGGCGGCGGGCGTGGGTACGCTGGGCATCGTCGATTTTGATTACGTCGAAGAGTCCAACCTGCAGCGGCAGGTCATCCATGGCACGCGCGACATTGGCCGCCCCAAGACCGCGTCTGCGAAGGACAGGATAAAAAGCATCAACCCCCATATCGAAGTTGTGGTATACGATACGCGGCTGACGAGCGAAAACGCGCTGGACATCATACGGGATTACGACGTGGTGGTGGATGGTACTGATAATTTTCAGACGCGGTATCTTGTCAACGACGCCTGTGTACTGCTGGGCAAGCCGAATGTTTATGGCTCCGTTTTCCGGTTTGAAGGGCAGGCCAGCGTATTTTACGCGAAGGAGGGGGCATGCTACCGGTGTCTGTATCCCGAGCCGCCGCCGCCGGGGCTGGTGCCTTCGTGTGCGGAAGGCGGCATACTCGGCGTACTGCCCGGTATCGTGGGATGCATACAGGCCAGCGAAACGATTAAGCTGCTGATCGGCGGCGCGGAACCGCTCATCAACCGGCTGCTCATATTCGACGCATGGAAGATGAAGTTTCAGGAGCTTAAGCTCGCCAAAGACCCAGACTGCCCGGTGTGCGGCCAGCGCCCGACCGTCACGAAGCTCATCGATTACGAGCAGTTCTGCGGCCTGAAAAAATCGACAGAAGAGCCGGTATCGCAGATTACCGCGCAGGAGCTCAAGCAGCGGCTGGACGCCGGGGACGATATCCAGATAATCGATGTACGGCAGCCGCACGAGCTCAACATCGGCAAACTGCCGGGTACCAGGGCCATACCGTTTGGCCAGCTGGTACGCAGGATGGAGGAGCTGGACGCGTCACGGGATGCCGTCATCGTATGCCGCGTGGGCGTGCTCAGCGCCGCGGCGGTAAAAGCGTTGCGCGAGGCGGGATACACGGGAAACGTGTTTAATCTCAAGGACGGAATCAATGCCTGGGCGAGAGAGGTGGATTCAGGCATTCCGCAATATTAAAACGTATCAATAAGGAGGACGGATTTAATGTCGGAGTTGGAAAGCAGTGCGCCTTATCTGGGCGCAAAAGCCGCGTACCAGTTAGCGAATGTAACCAAGACGAATGCACAGTTCGATGCCATTACCCCGAGGTGGCTGACGAGGCTGCTCGATTGGAAACCGCTCGAAACAGGCATCTTCCGGCTGAACAAGGTGAAGGAGGGGGAGACGCCGCTCGATGTACTTTGCAGTCAGCAGATCAGCCCGAAGATTCCGCAGGGATTTGTCGACTATGAGGAGAAACCGCGTGAATATCTGCTGAACAATATCTCCACGATTATCAACGTACATACGCGCATATCGGATATCTACAGCAGCCCGTTCGACCAGATTAAGGAACAGCTGCGGCTGGCGATTGAAAGCGTAAAGGAGCGGCAGGAGAGCCAGCTCATCAACAGCGACGACTACGGCCTGCTAAAAAATGTGCCGGAGAGCCAGAAGGTGCAGACACGCAGCGGTTATCCCACGCCGGACGACCTCGACGAGTTGATCAGCAAGGTGTGGAAGGAACCGTCATTCTTTCTGGCGCACCCGCGGGCCATCGCGGCTTTCGGGCGCGAATGCACGAGGCGCGGCGTGCCGCCGGTCGTCGTCAATCTGTTCGGTTCGCCTTTTATCAGCTGGCGCGGTATCCCCATCGTACCTACCGACAAGCTGTTTGTGGATGGCCTGAAAAAGCCTAAAAGCCAGGCAGGCAAGACCAACATACTGCTGGTGCGCACGGGCGAGAAAAAGCAGGGCGTCATCGGCCTCTATCAGGGGAACGTACCCGGCGAACAGTCCCGCGGGTTGTCCGTGCGTTTCATGGGCATCGACAAGGACGGCATCGCTTCCTACCTGCTCTCGGTGTACTGCTCGGCAGCCGTGCTGACGGACGACGCCATCGCGGTGCTGGAAGACGTGGACGTAGGTAACTACTATGAGTACAAGTGACGGAGGAAACAGTTTAAACACGTTCCAGGGTCTGCCCGACGCGGCGACCCTGGAAGCGCTGGCGCGCGAATACTTTCCGGAGTTTGCGGGTAAAGACCGCGAAGTCGCCGCGGGTATTCCCGCCTCTGCACTGACGGCGGAGGACTATGCGCGCGCGGCGGCAACGCCGTTGACCGAAGCCGAGCCGCTGGCGAACAGTGCGGCGGCGCAGGGGGCCCTGACGCAGTACGCGTATATTGGGGACGTGCGGTCGATATTCGCGGAACCCGAGGGCGGTGCGGCATCCATCGGGCCGGAAGCAAGCGATATCGCGGGAGGTTCATTTGCCCCGGTGATTGACAAAAGCGCGTTGGGGCAGGCGTTTCCCGCGGAATCGGTGGTGACGCCGAATTCTTACTACAAGTTTATTGCGCCCGGCTTTCTGGAGTATGTACGTCCGTTGTACACCGAGACCGAAACAGTGAAGGCTTCACGTCCGGCGGCTCCGGTACCGCAGACCACGGCGGACTATTACGACGTGAACGCCATTCGCCGCGATTTTCCGATACTGTCGGAGAAGGTGAACGGGAAAGACCTCATCTGGTTTGACAACGCGGCGACCACGCAGAAGCCGCAGCGTGTCATCGACCGTCTGGCGTATTTCTACGCGCACGAGAATTCTAACATACATCGCGGCGCGCATACGCTGGCGGCGCGTTCCACCGACGCATATGAGGCGGCGCGGGAGACGGTGGCGCGGTTCATCGGTGCGCCGTCTGCAAAGGAAATTGTATTCGTACGCGGCACTACCGAGGGTATCAATCTTATCGCGCAGAGCTTTGCAAAGCATATCTTGCAGAAGGATGATGAAATCGTCCTGAGTCAGCTGGAGCACCACGCGAACATCGTGCCGTGGCAATTCGTCAGCGAGCTGACGGGCGCAAAGCTGCGTGTGATACCGGTGGACGACAGCGGGCAGCTGTTGCTGGGCGAATACGCGAAGCTGCTGGGGCCGCGGACGAAGATTGTGTCGGTGACGCAGGTATCCAACGCACTGGGTACGGTGACGCCGGTGGCGGAGATCATCGCACTGGCGCACAAAGCAGGCGCGAAGGTGCTCATCGACGGCGCACAGGGCGTGTCCCACATGAAGGTGGACGTTACGGCGCTCGATGCGGATTTCTACGTGTTTTCGGGCCACAAAATATACGGGCCCACGGGTATTGGCGTGGTGTACGCGAAGCCGGAGCTGCTTCAGCTCATGCAGCCGTATCAGGGCGGCGGCAACATGATTGCCGACGTGACGTTTGAGCGCACAGTATATCAGGAGCCTCCGCAGAAGTTTGAGGCGGGGACCGGCAACATCGCGGATGCGGCAGGCCTGGGCGCCGCGCTGGATTATGTGAACGGTATCGGGATTCAGAATATCGCCCTTTACGAGCAGCACCTCCTGCGGTATGCCACAGAGGCGCTCCTCCGCGTGCCCGGCGTGAAGCTGGTTGGCACTGCGGCGCACAAGGCCAGTGTGCAGTCGTTTGTGGTGGAAGGGTATACGACCGAGGAGGTCGGTAAAGCGCTCAGTCAGGAGGGTATCGCGGTGCGCGCCGGGCATCACTGCGCCCAGCCGATATTGCGCCGGTTCGGGCTGGAAAGCACCGTGCGCCCGTCGTTCGCATTCTATAATACATGCGGTGAGGTAGATGTCCTGACCTCGGTGCTGCGCAGACTTACAAGCGGGCGCAGCTTTGTATAACGTTTAGGGTTTATCTTGCGGCGGCAGCCGCTTTACATGGTTTGGGGATTACCTGACGCGCACGGAAGTAGGGGGTATCGGCTGCCGTCGCAGATAAAAGTGAGGTTAGTCATGAATAAAAAATTCAATAAGGAGATCAGCGGCCTGGTTTCCACGGTGGTCGCCAGTTATAAGCAGTATCCTGCTGCGGTAGCGCAGGAGCAGGGGTATCTGCCCAACCGGGACGAGGTCGTCGAGATCATCCATATCCTTCGGGAGATACTGTTTCCCGGCTATTTTGGCAAGCAGATATTTGTGAGCGGAACGATCCCCTATCATATCGGAGAGCTGCTCGTAAGCGTATACCAGAAGCTGCACACGCAGATTGTGCTGGCGCTGACGCACCATGCGGTTAAGAAGAACCTTGATGCGGCGGATGTTGAGGAAAGGGCGGATGGTATCAGCCGCGAGTTTTTAAGCCGCATTCCGCAGATACGCGACGCGCTGGCGACGGACGTGCAGGCCGCTTTTGACGGCGACCCGGCGGCGGAGGATGTGGATGAGATCATATTCTCTTATCCGGGTATATTCGCCATCAGCGTGCACCGTATCGCGCACGAACTGTACCTGCTTTCCGTGCCGCTGATTCCCCGTATCATGACGGAGTACGCGCATGGCAAAACGGGTATCGACATCCACGCGGGTGCAAAAATCGGCAGGCATTTCTTTATTGACCACGGTACGGGCGTCGTGATCGGAGAGACGACGGATATCGGAAACAACGTGAAAATCTATCAGGGAGTGACGCTGGGCGCCCTATCCACGCGGGCAGGACAGGGGCTGCGCGGCGTGAAGCGGCACCCGACGCTGGAGGACGGCGTGACGGTATATTCAGGCGCGTCCATACTGGGCGGCGAGACGGTGATCGGCGAGGGCGTGGTCATCGGCAGCAACGCATTTATCACGAAGTCCGTGCCGGAGCGCACCAAGGTCAGCGTAAAGAATCCCGAGCTGGTATTTAAAGGGCAGGCGCCCAGGGAGTTTGAGCAGGAGTTCATTCCCGACTGGGTCATATAAATTTTATAAAGGGAGGTTTTATCATGCCTATCGATTTTTCATGCCCGATTTCCGGAGAACAGCGCGACAATACCACGGTTCGGGTGGTGGCAGGGTTTGTTCTGGTTATCGCGGTCGCCGCCTTATTGACGGCGTTTCTGGCTTCGGCACATACAGCGGCAATCATCACCGGTTTTTTAGCGCTGGATTTTATCATTCGCGCGCTGATCAAGCCAAAATACAGCCCGCTGGCGACTCTCGCGAGGGGAACTGTATCCGGGCTGAAGCTGCCTAAAAAAATGGTGGACAACGCGCCTAAGGTATTCGCGGCGCGAATCGGCGTAGTTTTTTCCGTAACGGCAACCATACTTTACGCGTTCAGCCTCCTCTATGCCGGTACGGTCGTTTTAGCTATACTGATCGTGTGCGCGCTGCTCGAATCCGTGTTCAGCTTTTGCCTTGGCTGCTGGGTGTACGCGCTGTTGCCCAGAAGCGTGGGCAATGCGCTGTCGCGGCAATTAATCAAATGACGGAAAGGAAGGATCAGGGATGAAAATCATCATGTACGGTGCGGAGGCATGCCCCGACTGTGTTTCGGCAAAAGCGAGGCTGTCTTCCGTGGCCGAAATTGAAGTGGACTATCGGGATATTACGAAAAGCTTAAGGACACTGAAAGAGTTCTTGTCCTTCCGGGATCACGATGAGATATTTGCCCCGGTCATACGGGCGGGTGGCATTGGCATCCCGTTCTTTATACTGGAGGATCAAACGAGAACTCTGGAGTTAAGCGATTTTTTATATACTGATGAATCGGCGTCGGTCGGAGGTTCCTGTTCCGCAAAAGGGAAGCAGTGCTGAGTGTATACCGAGGGTGATTTGCTGCGTCAAAAAAGGATTGAACCAGATCCTCCTGATAAATATGCAATAAGGAATACGGCCATCCGCGGCTTGAAGATATCGTTTCTGCTGATGGTGCGCAGCCCAAATCCTCACGTTGCATGGACATGTCACTGATTCATCGGTGCAACAGCCTGGTAATGAATAAAAGTCTACTCAACCCACCTGACCTTGATATCCGTTAGCGGCACGGTATGGAAGGCCTCCCTGTCTGACGGATATCCGATGGGCGTAACGGCTACAATGTCTTTATTTGCCTCAATATCGAGTATTCGGCGAAGTCCCTGTTCGTCCATCAACGGGCCGGTCATCCAGCAGGTTCCCAGCCCCAGTGCGGCAGCGGCCAGAAGCAGATTCTGCATAGCCGCACTGACGCTTTCAAGATACGCCTGTTTATACCGCGGATCTCCAGTCTGTTCTGAGAGCATAACGATCAGGTATGGCGCTCCGCCAAAATCCGCCGCAAACCGCTTGAATGCCATCGCCTTTTCATCGGTGCCAGTGTAGACCTGTTCCAGAACCCCCTTGAGGCTTTCCCCAACCTTCCTGACATTTTCGCCCCCAGCTACGACAACTTCCCACGGCTTTTTATTCCCGGCAGACGGTGCCCGGTTGGCCGCATCCAGCGCTTTTAAAATCAATTCACGCTCCGGCACATCCGGTTTGTAACTCCGAACTGAACGACGTCGGTTCAATACATCAAAGAACTCCATAGCGCACTCCTCCTATTCTTCTGAATAATCCCCTGCGAGCCGTCGCCCCAGGGTATACGCTTTCTCCAAATCCAAAGGAAAATGTTCGCGTCGGCGGGCGGCTTTCTTTTCCGGATCAAACGATGTTACTTCGTATTTGGAATAGTCTTCAAACTGATAGGTATCTGTGGAATAGAGCGATTCACAGGCACCAAACGTGCGTGCCAGCACGTTCTCCGTTGACCTGAAGTTTTCTTCATAACCTCTCAGCTTCAAATCCTCGTCGTTTACGTTCATTGTATAGATCATGCCCACGGGCACTTTCCGTGTAAACAAACCGGGATATCCCGGCGCGTATACCAGATACGGAAAAAGCAGCCGCTCGATAAAGCTCCGTGTCATTCCCGAAAGCTGGCCAAAATACACCGGCGAGCCAATGATAAGCGCGTCCGCTTGCGCCGCTTCTGCGAGAATAGCTTCAAGACCGTCTTTCACTGCGCATTTCCCATAGCTTGCTCCATCCTTCAGCTTGCAGGCAAAACAACTCTTACAGCCCGTAAACGGGATATCATACAGATTGTACAGTTTCGTTTCCGCGCCTTGTGACGCCGCGCCCTCCAGTGCGCGCTGAAGCAGCTGCGCCGTATTCCAGTTTTTTCGCGGACTTCCGTTGTATGCAATTGCTTTCATCGAGAACTATCCCCCTTTATCTGACATAATTAAAGACATTTGTATTTCGCCGCGGCGCTTGTGGGTGCTGCCCTTTGGGATAACCGAATGCAACGCTGTAGAACGGTTCGTATCCTTCCGGGATACTCAGTCTTTCAATAATATGTTTGTCGCTGAGAGCGGCTCTCGAAAGCCCCAGCCATACCGAACCGATGCCCAGACTTTCTGCAGCGAGCAGCATGTTCTGAACAGCCGCTGCACAATCCACCTGCCAGGCAGTGGATTCACGCCTGCCGGAAACCACGATGACAGTGGGTGCTTGATAGGTGACGGCGAATTCCGGATTTGCGGCCATATTCCGCATCCACTCCTCGCCCGACGAAGCCATAAAAGCCTTTGACTCAACGTTAATTTCATCCAACAGTTCCCGGTTTTGTACCACGGTAAAATGCCAGGGCTGTTCGTTACAGGCGGTTGGCGCATAGATACCGGCTTCAATAATCGCTTGTAATGAGGCCTCATCAATCTGCTGCTCATTATTATATTCCCGCACGCTTCGCCTGCATTTAATCACCTTAAGCACTTCGTTCATACGCATGCTCCTCCGGTTTGTCACATTTCAATAGTTCAATATATTTTGAACTATATTAATATATCATTCTTTATGTTATAATACAAGATATTTTTTAATGCGGGAGGGTCTATAATTTGCGTGAGCTTTTTCATCCCAATCCAGACCAGCTCTGTCTTTCCAGTGTGCTGAATGCGTTGGGCGATCCCACCCGACTTCAAATCGTCAGGAACCTGTCGTGCAAAGACGAAACCACCTGTGCCTGTTGCAACATCGACCTGCCAAAATCTGCGCTCTCTCACCACTTTAAGGTGCTGCGCGAAGCGGGGATAATCCACGTTCGTATAGAAGGCAAACAGCGTTTTTTGTCGATACGCTATGAAGACCTTGAAAAGCGGTTTCCCGGATTGCTGAATTCCATATTGAACAGTCTGTAAGGAAATGTATGAATACAAAAAGCACGCCGACGGAAATGAATCGCTAAAGGAAGCATTGTACGAGTTCCTCCAGAGAAACATGGAAGAAGGAGTGATGCTGCAGTACGCCGGCAAGCGCGTCGCGGACAGCGTCTTCACGGTAGTGGCATCCCTGAAGGCTCTGCGTCAGCAGTGTAATATCTCCCGAGTAGAAGAAATCACCATGGATGCTGCATGCCTGAATGCAGCCGCGCTCAAGGTTCAGGTGGATATCCACCTTCCCGCCGCTGAGGCGCCTGCTTTTTATAATTTGGAAAGACGGTGACTGGCCGTATGTCCAGTCCCAGCTTTCAAATTTCTCCCGCGATATTTCGTATATCCGCTTCAAATCATGGGCTGTCAGCGTATAACGAATGTCGGTGCCTTTTACCAGCGCGCAAAGCATGCGCTTTTTGAACGCCAGAGTATCCAGGTCTCCATTCAGATGTTCTGCAATGTTGGTGACGCGCTGGCGTATTGATTTGATGCCCTTGGCGATAATTTTGTCGTCCGCCACGGTAAGGGAGTTTACCATATTCTCTATATTCGCGTCAAACAGTATGGAACCGTGGTGCAGCAGTGCGCCGTGGTTCCTGTACTGCGCATTACCGCAACATTTCTTTTCAGCGACTAGCAGGTCGTTCCGCCCGCTCATCACGGTATGAACTCCCAACTTGGACAGCGCGGTCTGAATAGGCTGCACATATGGTTTAAAGTCGATTGGATTCTCCTGCTGATTCCGGAGTATGTAACTGAACTGCCAGCTGCCCGGATCGGTATAGATTGCGCCGCCGCCGCTCAGCCTGCGAACAACGCATATACCGTTATTCCTGACGTAGGCCTCGTTGATTTCTGCAGCGGCCACCTGATAGCTGCCTATCATCACCGTAGGGCGTGTATGCCAGAACAGGAAGACGGGTTGTCCAAGATCTCGTTCCTGAAGAAAGTAGGACTCGAGCGCGAACCAGAAACGCGCATCCTTGGAGTCATGCTCGATATAAATCATGTCTTTTATCCTTTACGGTTGGCGGGTTTTCATCTGTTCAAATACCTCTCCCGCGAGGTACGAACTCCGTACCAGCGGGCCGGATGCGGTATACAGGAAGCCTATCTCTTCCGCTGCCTGCCGATATTCGGCAAAAACATCGGGATGGACATACTCGATCACCGGATGATGCTGCGACGACGGCGCAAGATACTGCCCGATGGTCAGTAAATCGCAGCCGTTTGCCCGCAGGTCGTGCAGCACACCCAGTACCTCCTCGCGCGTTTCGCCCAGCCCCAGCATGATTCCGGATTTCGTCACAATATCCGGCGCGGAATGCCTGACGTTACTGAGCAGTGCAAGGGAGCGATCGTATACGGCCATGGGACGCACTTCCGGATAAAGCCGTGGAACAGTTTCAATATTGTGATTGAGCACATCGGGCTTCGCCCGCAGCACAGTGTTCAGCGCGTCGGTATTGCCCTGAAAGTCGGGGATGAGCACCTCGACGACAGGCGGGTTTTCATATAGCTCCGCCCGGATGACTTCGATGACGCGTACGAAATGGGCCGCCCCGCCGTCCGGCAAATCATCCCGCGTGACAGACGTGATGACTACATGCCGCAGCCCCAGCTGTTTTACCGCTTCGGCGATATGCTGGGGCTCCGTTTCGTCCACCGGGCTCGGAATCGCTTTGCTCACTGTGCAGAATGTGCAGTTGCGCGTACAGTTCCTGCCTAAAATCATAAAGGTTGCGGTTCGTTTGCCAAAGCATTCCCCGCAATTGGGGCAGCCCGCTTCTTCGCAGACGGTATGAAGGTGCAGCGAGCGCAGCATCTCCATTACCTTGGTGTTTTCCAGCCCTGTATTGCTCTTTGCTTTTAGCCACTCGGGTTTACGCCGGACGGGTTCACTCATGACAAAATCCTTTCTGTTAGCAGCTTGATTTCTATCTTATCACATCTCCTGAGTAATAACTACAAATAATATAGGTTATGTAGGTTAATGGGCTTTTGCCAAAGAAACTCATGTCAAGGGCTAAACTTCATGCGTTGACTTCCATGCACAAAAAGTTTTAAATAAACTAAACATATATTAAAACTATGTTTACGAACTTGGAGGGTGGCTTATGGCTGCGGATGTATTGCATCTTTACCGGTATGCGCGCTCGTCGACAGATTATTGCATGAAGAGCGGGGCGTTGCGGGGGTGTTGCGGTTGAAGAGCAGGATTTCAAGACATCCCGTGCCTTTACGCAGCGGCAGACCGCACAAAAGCAAAGCGGCGGAGAGAGCAATATCTGCAGGGGTCATCCTGCTGCTGCTGGCAACATGGTGGGGCGTATCGAAAGCGGGCATATTCACGAGTATCATCCTGCCGTCTCCCGGCAAGGTGGTATCCAGTTTCTTTCGCATATTGCGGGAGGGCTACAGCGGCATCAGCCTGCTGCAGCATCTGGCCGACAGCCTGTATCGCTTGATGTTTTCCTTCGGGCTGGTGATTGTGACCGCGATACCACTCGGTATACTCAGCGGTTTCAACTCCAAGGTGTGCGCGGTGTTCGACCCGATTGTGGAGTTCTACCGCCCGCTGCCGCCGCTGGGGTACTATACGCTGCTGGTACTGTGGATGGGCATAGAGAATCCGTCCAAAATCGCATTGCTGTACCTCGCGGGCTTCGCACCGGTGTTTCTCGCCTGCGTCTCGGGCGTCAGGCGCATCCGCGCCGATTATATCGACGGCGCGTACACACTGGGCGCGGGCCGCTGGCAGACACTGGTGCACGTCATATTCCCGGCGTGCCTGCCGGATATATTCACCGGGCTGCGCACCGGCATCGGCGTGGCGTATACCACGCTGGTCGCGGCGGAGATGGTGGCGGCGGTATCGGGCATCGGCTGGATGGTGCTGGACGCAAGCAAGTTTCTGCGCAGCGACGTGATATTCGTCGGCATCATCATCATGGGAATCACAGGCGTGGTGATTGACCGGATATTGCGCTTTATCGAAAAGCGCGTGGTTCACTGGAAAGGCAAAGCTGAATAATCAAGCTGATTAAAAATTCCAATTATATTTAAGGAGGTTTTTTATGAAAAAGACATTGGCAGGCTTGGTGGCACTGGTTCTCGTATTACTGACGGTGTTCACGGGTTGCTCTACGCAGGCTGCAACCAGCGAATCCGGGTCTCAATCCGCATCCGCCGAGGCTTCGGCTTCGGTATCCGCGGAGGTTTCGTCGGGACCCAGCGTGGCGCTGCCCGATTCCATCGTCATCGGCTATCAGGCGATACCCAACGACGAAATCGTCGCCATCTCCAAGGGCTGGTATGACGAGCTGGGCGTGACGGTGGAGCTGAAGCAGTTCGACTCGGGCCGCGATGTGAACACGGCGTTCGCGTCGGGAAGCATCGACATCGGCCTCGTGGGTACGGCCCCGGCTTCCGTCGGCATATCCACCGGCATCCCGTATCAGGTGTTCTGGATTCACGACGTCATTGGCTCGGCCGAATCGCTCGTGGTGAAGAACAGCGCGGGCATCGCGTCGCTGGCGGATCTTGCGGGCAAAACCGTGGCAACGCCCTTTGCGTCCACTGCACACTACAGCCTGCTGAGCGCGCTGGAGCTGGCGGGCGTGGATCCGGCTTCGGTGACGATTATCGACCTGCAGCCGCAGGATATCCTCGCGGCATGGCAGCGCGGCGACATCGACGGCGCGTACGTATGGAATCCGGTGCTGGGCGAGCTGCTCGCGGACGGCACGGTGATTACCGACAGCGCGCAGCTGGCGGAACAGGGCGTCGTCACTGCGGATATCGGTGTTGTCAGTACGGAATTCGCTGAAACGTATCCGGAGCTCGTGACGGCGTACATCAAGCTGCTGGATAAAGCGGTGGCGCTGTATCGCAGCACGCCGGACGAGGCGGCGCAGGCGATTGCGGATAAGCTGGGTATCACGGCGGAGGAAGCGCTGGATCAGGCCGGACAGCTGATCTGGCTGACAGCGGCAGAGCAGACCGGTGCGGCGTATCTGGGTACGGCATCCGCAAAGGGCAAGCTGGCTGAAACGCTGAAATCCACGGCGGATTTCCTTGTGGAGCAGGGCTCCATTGATAAGGCAGGTTCGCTGGAAGATTTCCAGAACGCTATTAATACGACATTTATTGAAGCGGCGGCTGGCTGAGCCGCCTAAGGCAGGGGGACAGCCGATGCTGGACAGCATGGAAGCCGCCGTTTCCCGGCGGTCGGATTGGAAGGTCATTTCATTGGAAAACCTGTCGGTGTGCTTCGATATGGGGCGCAGCGAACAGGCTGAGGTGCTAAGGTCCATCAACCTTGACATCTGCGAGGGAGAATTTGTGTGCCTGCTGGGCGCATCGGGCTGCGGCAAGAGTACGCTGCTTAAGGTGGTGGCCGGGCTGATAGAACCGACGGAAGGGCGGGCCATGCTGGACGGCGAACCCATCACGGGGCCGGATTGGCAAAGGGGGGTTGTGTTTCAGCAACCGCCCCTTTACCCTTGGCTGACGGTGGAACAGAACATCGCGTTCGGGCCGCGCATGCGCCATGTGCCGCGTGCGCAGATCCGGCAGTCGACAAAGGAATATCTCGATAAAGTCAATCTTTCGGCTTTCGGAAAACATAAAACATACGCGCTCTCGGGCGGTATGCGCCAACGTGTCGCTATTGCGCGCGCGCTCATCAACAATCCACGCGTGCTGCTGATGGATGAGCCGTTCGGCGCGCTGGACGCGCTGACCAGGGAACAAATGCAGTCGCTGGTGCGCAGCCTGTGGGCGGATACGCACAAAACGATACTGTTCATCACGCACGATGTGGACGAAGCGCTCTCGCTGGGGACGCGCGTGCTGGTGATGTCACGCGATTCAGGCCGCATCGACAAGGATATGCGCGTGGACTTCACGAACCGCATCGCGGGGGATTTCGCCGACAACACGCGGTACAGCAAGGCGTTTCAAACCGCGCGGGAGGAGATTCTCGCCCTCATCAACGGGCAGGCGCACGAATTCCAGATATAACCGGCAAAAGAATTTCCGTACCAAACCTAAAATTCGTCATGTTGGAGGCGCTTTGCGTTTCACATATAATGAAACGGGAATGCCGGACAATGCAAGGAGGGCTGAATATGGCGACGGATTATCTGGCGCTGAAAAAGGGCGGCTTCATGCGGCAGGTGCAGAAGGACCGCTTTTCACTGCGGCTGCGCGTCGTGGGCGGCCAAATCTCCGCGGAACAGATTGCGAAGGTGAGCGAGATTGCGCAGCGCTTCGGACACGGTTATATCCACATGACGTCGCGGCAGGGCATCGAGATTCCGTTCATCGCGCTGCAGGATATTGATACGGTGAAGCAGGAGCTTGCAAGTGTGGGGCTGCAGCCCGGCGCATGCGGGCCGCGCGTGCGCACGGTGACCGCCTGCCAGGGCGCGGCCATCTGCCCCAGCGGACTCATCGAAACGAGCGCGCTCGCCAAGGAACTGGATGCGCGCTACTTTGGGCGCGAGCTGCCGCACAAGTTTAAAATCGGCATCACCGGCTGCAAAAACAACTGCCTCAAGGCGGAGGAAAACGACCTCGGTATCAAGGGCGGCGTGCTGCCGGTATGGCAGGCCGACAAGTGCACCTACTGCGGAGTTTGTCAGGCGGTCTGTCCGCCCGGTGCCATCCTCGTAGACAAGGAGAAGAAGACACTGGCGCTCGATGCGTCCGCGTGCACCTATTGCGGGCGCTGCGTCAAATCGTGCCCGACGGAGGCATGGACGGGGCGCAGCGGATATATCGTATCGTTCGGTGGCATGTTCGGCAACCAGATACGCCGTGGCGAGGCGCTGCTGCCGCTGCTCTTTGAAAAGGAGCAGCTGTTTGCCGTGGTGGATACAACGCTGCGCTTCTTCGCGGAGCATGGGCGCGCCGGAGAACGATTCGCGATGACTCTAGGCCGGGTGGGCGGCGACACGCTGAAAGCGGAGCTGACGGAGGCATTGAAATGAGCGATAACGCGCACGCGTTCGTGGATATCACCGATGTGGTATGCCCGGTTACGTTTGTCAAGGTAAAGGTCGCGCTGGAGGAACTGGAGAGCGGAGAAACGCTGGAAGTGCGGCTCAATGGCGGGGAGCCGATTCAAAACGTCCCGCGCAGTCTTAAGGACGAGGGGCACCGTATCACGGACGTATCCGGCCGCGACGATGGCACGTTCACGCTGGTCGTGGTCAAGGATGGCCTGCAGGACGGCAGATAAACGGGGCGGTTCAATAATCGCAAGGAACGGGGAACTTTCATGCAGGAAACGGTTCGGGTGCTGATCGTGGAAGACAGCAAATATTGCGCCGACCTCAACGTGCGCGAGATGAGGCGCGGCGGCTTTGACGTCGATTGGGCGCGCGTGGAAAACGAGGACGCCATGAGCAAGCAGCTGGGCGAAGGGCACTGGGACATCATCCTTTCGGATAACGCCACACCGCATTTCAACGCCGTGCAGGCGCTGCTGACGCGCAACCGCATCTCGCCGCGTACGCCGTTCATCATCGTGTCGGAGGACGTGTCGCCCGAGAGCATACGGTACGCGCTGAACAACGGGTGTTGCGCGTACTTGCTCAAGGAAAACCTGCACCAGCTGGCGATACTGGTGCGCAACATACTGAATCGCTGAGGACAGGACGATGAGCTTTTCCAACGAACAACTGGAGCGCTATTCGCGCCATATCATATTGAAGGAAGTAGGGGTCAAGGGGCAGAAGAAGCTGATGGTGGGCAAGGTGCTGATTATCGGCGCGGGCGGCCTCGGCGCTCCGGCGGCGATGTATCTTGCCGCGGCAGGTGTGGGAACCATCGGCATTGCGGACGCGGACGCGGTGGATCTCTCAAACCTGCAGCGCCAGATCATCCATGCGACGAAGGACGTGGGCAAGCCCAAGGTCACTTCTGCGCAGGAGAGCATCGGCGACATGAACCCGGACGTGACGGTGGTGCCGTACCGGCAATGGGTCAGCGCCGCCAACATCGCGAACATCATCCGGGACCGGGACTACGACTTTGTGCTGGACGCGACGGACAACTTTCCGGTCAAGTTTTTGATCAACGACGCGTGCGTGCTGCTGAAAAAGCCGTTCTCGCATGCGGGTATCATCCGGTTTCAAGGGCAGCTGATGACCTATGTGCCGGGGCAGGGGCCGTGCTATCGCTGCGTATTTGGCAGCCCGCCGCCGCCCGACGCGGTGCCCACATGCCGTCAGGCCGGAGTGCTGGGTGTGATGGGCGGAGTCATCGGTACGCTGCAGGCCACCGAAGCGTTGAAATACCTGCTGGGCCTCGGCGATTTGCTCACCGGGCAGTTGCTGACATATAACGCGCTGACGATGGAATTTCGTAAGGTGAAACTTAAGCATAACCCGCGCTGCGCCGTCTGCGGCGAAACGCCGTCCATTACGGAACCGTTCGATTACGAGCAGCCGGTCTGCGACATCCATATGCGCTGAACCAAAAAACGCCATTGATTTTTGAGAGTACTGCGGTTATAATGGTTGGAATAAAATATACCATATATGAATAATATGAATTAGAATTTGAGCCGTACAAATAAGAAGGAGCATTCATGACAGTCACAATAAACGGTAAACAAACGCAGGTGGACAGCGGTATCACCGTCAAGCAGCTGCTGGATACGCAGTATGTAGAGATGCAGGAGTATGTCACGGTTCAGGTGAATGACGAGATTATTCCGCGCGATGTGCATGCCGCAACCGTAGTGGCGGAAGGCTCAGTCATCGAATTTCTGTATTACATGGGCGGCGGCATAGCATGTTGAAGCTCTCCCGAAGGCATATGGATACCATCGTGGCGCATGCACGTATTGGGCTACCCCATGAGGCCTGTGGATTGCTGGCAGGGGAACGCTGTAATAATGAGCGCATCGTACGCAAGGTATATGCACTGACCAACACGGACGCCTCGGCGGAGCATTTTTCGATGGACGCGCGGGAGCAGTTTCGGGCAATTGCCGATATGCGCAGTTTGGGACTGGAGTTGCTGGGCAATTTTCACAGCCATCCGGCAACGCCTGCGCGGCCTTCGCAGGAGGATATTAAGCTGGCGTTCGACCCGTCACTCAGCTACGCGATTATTTCGTTGATGGAGTCGGAACCCGGGCTGAAGAGCTTCCGTGTCCAGCAGGGCACCGCACGGGAAGAGGATATTGTGGTTTTTGAAGATGAGGACGAACCGGATCGCACAACGTGAGAAGGTATCTGCGGTTGCTGCACGGCATCGAACCGTGCGGCTGATAATTGCTGCTGTGCTTTTTACCGGTATTGCGGTGCTGGTTTTTTGTTTGTCCGTAAAAGCCGGACTGGGGCTGGTGGTGGGTGTGGTGCTGGGTATGGCGGTTTCAGCGGCTTTGCCAGTAGGCACCTGGCTGGCGGCTTGCCGGTCGGGTAAGACGCCTGCACCGAAAACCGGGCCGGATGAGTTTACACAGACACTGATGCAGGCCAACAGCGAGCTTTCATCGTTCAACTATACCATCTCTCACGAAATCAAAGCGCCCGTGCGTGCCATCGACGGGTATGCGCGCATCTTCCTCGAAGATTACGGCGGCAGTCTGGATGCCGAAGGCCGTGGGTTGATTGAGAACATTCGCGGAATTACCAGGGAAACCATTGCGCTGGCTGACAAGCTGCTGGAATACACGCGATTCATGCGCGAACAACCGTGCAGCGAGGTGGTGGATTTACAGGTCATCGTACATGAGGTGTTCATGAGTTTGCACGCGGCGGAGGGCGCGGATATCACGCTGCGTTTTGAGACGCCGCTGCCGCATGTGTTGGGCGACCGTGTATTGCTGCGCCAGGCATATGCCAACATACTTTCCAACGCGCATAAATTTACGCGGGGAAAGGTCGGAGGTACGATCACCGTCGGGTTCGGCGGCGCGGCGGGAGAGGACGTCTTCTTTGTCCGGGACAATGGCGCCGGTTTCGACATGGCCTTTTCGCAAAACCTGTTCGGTGTGTTTCAGCGAATGCATACGGCGGATGAATTCGAGGGCAGCGGGCTGGGACTCGCGATTGTGCGGAAAATCATACTGATGCATCAGGGGCGCGTGTGGATTACCGGCGAGGTCGGTAAGGGGGTGACGGTGTGTTTCACGCTGCCGACCGAGAAAATATTGAAAGCGTAACGGAGGGCGGAATGGCACATTTCCCGATATTCATCGATTTAAACGGCAAGCGCGTTGTCGTGGTGGGCGGCGGCGCGGTGGCTGCGCGCAAGGCCGAGACGCTGGCGGATTTCGGCGCTGTGGTCGTCGTAATTGCGCCTGAATTTTCGCTGGTTATGACGGCGCTCGCGCGGCGGAGGAACATCGCGCTGATTCTGCGCCCCTACGCGGGGGAACGGGATATCCACGGCGCGGCGTTGGCTGCGGCGGCCACCGACGACTGCATGCTGAACGAGCGGGTATTCAAGGACGCGCAGGTGGCAGGAATACCGGTGAACGTGGCGGACGACCCGTCGCTGTGCACGTTCATCTTTCCGGCGGTGGTGCGCCGGGGAGAGCTGGTAGCCGGACTGACATCATCCGGGCAATGTCCCGCGCTGACGGCGCGGCTGCGTATCTGGCTGGAAGCGGCATGGCCGCATTCTCTGGCGGAGACGCTGCGGGAGCTTGCAATGCAAAGACGGCAGCTTATCGCTCAAATGACGGATGCGCGGCAGCGTGCACTGCAGATGGAGGCGATGGTGGATACTGCGCTTGGCAAAGGTGCCGGACACGCAATACCGGGCGCCAGCTTATATGTCACATCAACGGAGCGCACAGCCAGCAGCTGAGCGCCCCAACCTTTTGCTCATTGTACAACCGCATATTGCATTTCGGTTAGCCAATAAGTATAATAAACATATATGAATAATATGAAAAAGGAGGCGTTGCTATGCGCCTGCTGTCAGTGGAAATTGACCACACTGCGCCGCTCGCATTGCGCGAACGTTTTGCTTTTTCCGAGCGGGAAACGGAACAAGCCGTCGGCGCGGCATGCGCGCAGCCGGGTGTAAGCGGCAGCGCCTTGCTTTCCACCTGCAATCGTACGATGCTGTGCCTGTCCGTGTCTGATGAGTTCCGCATAGTGCCGGAAACGCTGCTGTGCACGCTGCGCGGCTTGAAAACTGAGGCGACGAGATATATTGCCGTAAAAGAGGGCGCAGCTGCTGCGCGCCGCTTGTTCGAAACCACATGCGGCCTGCGTTCAAGGCTGCGTTTTGAGGAACAAATCATATCGCAGGTGCGGCAGGCACTTGCGATATCCCATCGGGCGGGGTGCACGGACGAATATATTGAGCGGCTCTTTCAGAGTGCGGTGGCTTGCGGGAAAAAGGCCAGAGCCACGGTGCCGGTGAAGCCGGGTGATGCCTCCAAGCAGATATTGGAGGTCATTCGCTCTGCTTTTCCATCGGTAGAGGGACTGCGCTGTCTCGTTATCGGCAGCGGGCAGATGGGCAGGCTCACCGCACAGACACTGAACGCACAGGGTGCGCGTGTGATGGTAACCACACGGCAGTACCACTACGGGTGCAGTGTGGCACCGCAGGGCTGTGCCGCTGTACCGTATGAGCAGCGATGCACAGCGCTTGCAAATTCGGATGTTGCGGTGGGTGCCACGCGCAGCCCGCACTATACGCTTACGATTGCACAGGCGGGCAATATTCTATCGGACGGCAGGCCAAGACTGCTCATCGACCTTGCGGTGCCGCGTGATTTTGAGCCCGGGCTGGGCGGCCTTGGCCGTACGCGGCTGGTCGATATCGACGCACTTTACGGAGGAACAGCAGATACTGAAACCAGCGCCGCGACTCTTCAGACGGGCTATATTGTTGACGAAGCGGTAAGTGAATTCTCCCGGTGGCTTTCGCAGCGCTGGCAATTGCCATTGCTGCAGGCTGCGGCTGCCGCGGTGGCTGATAAGCTTAACCGGCATACAGTGGACAGCCCAGACAGATATCACGAAGCGGCGGCTCAGGTGCTGCTGTCCCTGTTTTGTGAGCTGCAAAAAACCTGTGGCGACGCGCTGACCGAACCCTTGAGCGCTTATGCGGAAAAGTACGGCGGAAAGGCAGCGCAGCCATGACGCGCGAGATACGCGTGGGCAGCCGCAAAAGCGAGCTGGCAATGATACAGTCGCGTCTGGTGATGAACGCCATTGCGCAGCGGCATCCGGAGATACGGCTGACGCTTGTCACGATGGATACGCTGGGCGATATCGACCAGAAACGCCCTATCGAAAGCGAAGACGGCAAGGCGTTGTTCACCGATACGCTGGAAGCGGCGCTGCGCGCCGGAGTCATTGATTTGTGCGTACACAGTTTGAAGGATATGCCGGTAGCCGGGCCTGAGGATTTGCATGTGGCGGCGTATTCCCAGCGCGCTGACCCGAGGGACGCGCTGATATTGCCGCGGAACCAACCGTTTGCCGGGTTTGACGCGCTGGCCGGAGCGGCGGTGGGATGCTCCAGCGCGCGGCGGCGGGCGCAGCTGCGCGATATCGCGTCGGAACTCAATAAGGCGGAGATACGCGGCAACGTGCCCACGCGCCTCAAAAAGCTGGACGGCGGACAGTACGGCGCAGTGGTGCTGGCCATGGCGGGGCTGGAACGCCTGGGGCTTGCATACCGGGCCAGCCGCGTCTTCAACACGGACGAAATGGTGCCTGCCGCGGGACAGGGTATACTCGCGGTGCAGGCGCGGCGCGGGGACGAAACAGCGTTTTTGGATGCGGTGAACGATGATGATGCAGCGCTGGCTGCGAAAGCGGAGCTTGCGGTGATGCGTTTTCTGGAGGGCGGCTGCAGCGTTCCTGCTGCCGCATATGCCGAACCGGCGGGACAGGAACTGCGCATCAAAGGCATGCTGTCCAACGGCAAAACGGTGTTTCGCACAGCTGTCAGCGGGCATCGGGATGAAGCGGAAGCGTTGGCAGCAGCGCTGGCGGCGCGGCTGAAAAAGGGGGTGAGCGGCGTTGGCTGACGGTATGGGTAAGGTTTGGCTCGTGGGCGCAGGGCCGGGCGCAGCAGGCCTGCTGACGGTAAAAGGAAGGCGGGTGCTGGACGAAGCCGACGTGATCGTACACGACGCGTTGGTCTCCGACGAGCTGCTCAGCGGGCTGCCTTCCCAAAAGCTAATTTCCGTAGGCAAACGCGCCGGATATCATCCGGTGTCGCAGCCGCAGATCAACGATTTGCTCATCCGCGAAGCGAGGAACGGAAAACGTGTGGTGCGGCTGAAGGGCGGTGATCCGTTCGTATTTGGGCGCGGCGGAGAGGAAATGCTGGCGCTCAGCGAGGCCGGAATCCCGGTTGAAATGGTACCGGGCATATCATCGGCGCTGGCTGTGCCGGCATACTCCGGGGTTCCGGTGACACACCGCGGGTTGAGCGCGCTCGTGCACATCCTCGCTTGGCATGGAGAAGCATCCCCGCCCTCCATCAAAACACTCGAAGCGCTGGCGGCTTCCGGCGGGACTTTGGTGATCCTGATGGGGGCGCAGTCCTCGGCGGAAGTCGGAGTGCAGCTGATCACAGCGGGATACAGGCCGTCACAGGTTGCGATGATTATCGAAAACGGAACCACCTGCCGCCAACGCGAAACTACGCTGACGCTTCGGGAGATGGCTTTCAGCGTAAACCGGGAGACGGTCAAGGCGCCTGCCGTCATCGTGGTCGGAGAGGTATGCGAATTGAGCGGCGCATTGTCGTGGGTGCGCGGAATGCCGCTGTTCGGCGTACGGGTCGTGGTGACGCGTCCCCGGCCGCAGAACGATGCGCTGTGCGAAAAGCTGCGAGGGCTGGGCGCGGAGGCCATCTCGTTTCCGTGCATTGAAACCGTAGCGGTAAGGGTGGAAGTGGATAAGCTGGCGGCAGTGCGCGGTTATGCGTGGCTGGCATTTACCAGTGCGGCGGGCGTGGAGGCGTTCTTCGGCTCGCTGCTCGACGCGGGGATGGACAGCCGCCTGCTCGCAAATACACGCGTCGCGGCAATCGGCCCGGCCACGGCGGAAGCGCTGCGCAGCCGGGGTATCCTGCCCGACTATGTGCCGCAGACGTACGACGCGCACAGCCTGGGCACAGGGCTGGTGGAGCGCATGGAAAGGAGCGGGCGCGTACTGCTTGTCCGCGCCGAACAAGGCTCCGAAGAGCTGGCGGCGGCGCTTTTATCTGAAGGTATAGAATACGACGAGCTGCCCGTATACCGGACGAAGCCGGTGGAGGAAGTGGCGGCGGATATCGTACAGCAGGGGCGCTTTGACTATGTGCTGTTTGCGAGCGCTTCCACGGTGTGCGCCTTTGTGCAGCGGGTACCGGACATCAATTTTGCAGAAGTGCACGCGGTGTGCATCGGCGAGCCGACTGCGCAGGAGGCGCGGGCGCGTGGCATGCGCGTCACCGTGGCGCGGCAAGCCACTGCGGAAGGGCTGTGCGACGCACTGGTCACGCTGAATCGGAAAGGATATGAGTATGGAGAGGGAATTTAGTCTCATCAAACGCCCCAGACGGCTGCGCGTCAGCCCGGGTATACGCGCGATGGTACGGGAGACGCGCGTCAGCCGGGACGCGCTCATCTATCCGCTGTTTGTGCGCGAGGGGCGCGGTATACTGGAGGATATCCCGTCGCTGGACGGTCAGAAGCGGTGCTCGCCCGATACGCTGCCATACCTTCTGGAGGACGTGCTCAAGGCGGGAGTGGGCGCGGTGCTCTTGTTCGGCTTGCCGGAACACAAGGATGAGAAAGGCAGCGCGGCGTGGACACAGGACGGCTCGGTGCAGCAGGCCATACGTGAGGCCAAGGCCCGCTTTCCGGAACTGGTGGTCGTCACGGACGTATGCCTGTGCGAATATACCAGCCACGGGCACTGTGGTGTGGTGCGTAACGGACATGTCGTGAACGACGAAACGCTGCCGCTGCTGTGCCGTACGGCACTGTCGCACGCGGAGGCGGGCGCGGATATCGTCGCACCGTCCGATATGATGGACGGGCGCGTGGGCGCGATACGGCAGGCGCTGGATGCAGCGGGCCTTGCCGATACGGGCATCATGTCCTATGCGGTCAAATACGCTTCGGCGTTCTACGGGCCGTTTCGCGAGGCGGCAGACAGCGCTCCGGCATTTGGAGACCGGAAAAGTTATCAGATGGATTTTCATAACGCCCGGGAGGCAGTGCGGGAAGCGGCGTTAGATGTGGAGGAAGGCGCGGATATCCTCATGGTAAAGCCTGCGCTGGCATACCTCGATGTGGTGGCGCGTATATCGTCCGCGTTCGACCTGCCGGTAGCGGCATACAGTGTCAGCGGCGAATACGCGATGCTGCGAGCGGCAGCGAAGGCAGGCCTGCTGGACGAGGCGTCGGCGGCCTGCGAGGCGGCTGTGGGCGTGTTTCGCGCAGGCGCGTCAATACTGATTACGTATTACGCGCCGCAACTGGCCGGGTGGATAAAAGAAGGGAGGCTGGGCTGATGTCGCGCTCCCAACGGCTTTTTGATGAGGCAAAGCAATATATTCCCGGCGGCGTGAACAGCCCCGTCCGGGCATTCGGCGCGGTGGGCGCGCACCCGCTGTTCATCCGCAGCGCGCAGGGGGCGCGTATCGAAGACGAAGACGGCAACACCTACATCGATTACGTGGGCTCGTGGGGCCCCGCGATTCTGGGACATGCGCATCCCGCCATCGTGGAGGCGGTGCGCGAGGCAGCGCTCTCAGGCCTCAGCTTTGGCGCGGCGACTGAGGCGGAAACGCAGATGGCGAAGCGCATCTGTGCGCTGGTGCCATCGGTCCATCAGGTGCGCATGACGAGCTCGGGCACGGAGGCGGTGATGAGCGCTATGCGGCTGGCGCGCGGCTTTACCGGAAGAGACAAGATCATAAAGTTCAGAGGCTGTTACCATGGGCACAGCGATTCCATGCTTGTTAAGGCGGGTTCCGGACTGTTGACGACAGGCCGGGCGAGCAGCGCGGGTGTTACCCGCGGTGTTGCACGCGATACGCTGGTCGCGCGCTTCAACGATATCGACAGCGTGGCGCAGCTTCTCAGGGCGAATCGGGGCCGCGTGGCGGCGGTGATTGCGGAGCTGGTGCCTGCCAACATGGGTGTGCTGCTACCGCGCGAGGGCTTCTGGCAGGAGGTAGCGGCGCTGTGCAGGCAGCATGGAGTACTGTTCATCGCAGACGAGGTGATTACTGGCTTTCGGTTGGGTACGGGCGGCGCGCAGGCGCTGTACGGCCTTATGCCGGACCTCACGGTGTTCGGCAAGGTGGTGGGCGGCGGCATGCCGGTGGGCGCATTCGGCGGCCGCGCGGATATCATGCACCATATTGCGCCGCTGGGCGGGGTTTATCAGGCAGGCACGCTGAGCGGCCATCCGCTCGCCATGGCGGCGGGCAACGCGCAGCTTATGCTGCTGGAGTCGCAGCCGGAAATTTATACGCGCCTTGAGACGCTTACGCAGCGACTGGCGGACGGTCTATGGGCTATTATACGTCGGCTGGGTTTGGAAGTGACCGTGAACCATATCGGTTCGCTGCTCAGCGTGTTCTTCGCGGAAGGGCCGGTTATGGATGACATTGATTCGCGCCGCTGCGATACGGAAGCATACGCGCGATATTTTAATGCCATGCTGCGTGGCGGCATTTATCTCGCGCCGTCGCAGTTTGAAGCGGCCTTCGTGTCTTCGGCGCACACGGAGGCGGATATCGACTGCACATTACGCGCAGCGGAGCAGGCGATGTCTCAAAAGGAGGATGAGGGCTTATCTATCGCACGCTGATTGTGGACGACCGCAGTATTTTCCTCATGGAACTGAAACGGTTGAAGGTATGGGGCCAATCTTCCGGTTTCGAAATATCCGGCGAGGCGGCCGACGGCGCGGAGGCGCTGAAAATGCTGCGCACGGGTCGCTACGATTTGGTCATTACGGATATCCGCATGCCGAAGCTTAATGGCATCCAGCTACTGCAGGCCATACGGGAGGAGGAGTTGTGCCCCTGTGTCGTGCTGCTGAGCGAGCACAGTGAGTTCGAGTACGCGCGCAAAGGCTTGGTGCTGGGCGCGTTCGACTATCTGATCAAGCCTGCGGAGGCTGCCGCCGTGGCCTCGCTGCTGGAACGTGTGGCACGCTTTCTAGTCCGTGGCGAAGAAAACCGTACATCCGGCGAACAGGCGGAAGACTACCCTGTTGCGGAGGAGCAGCGCATCATCGTGATGGTGGGACAACGCTCCGCATCGGTGCCTGAGCTGTTCGCAGAGACAGCAGCCAGCGTGCGCAATATCAGCGGCGGGAGCTACGCGGACGCCATTGTGCGCCGACTGTACATCAATATCGTCGCTGCGACCTTCTTGCATTATGACTGGCTCGGGCTTTACATCGAAGCGCGGGACGCGGAAAGCCGCGCGCAGGCGCAGCCCGGAACGGATGGATTTACCGATGCCCTGCGGTATATATTCGACGGGATTGACCGGCTGCTGCCGACAGGCGCGCAGGGTGTGCTGCACAGCATCTGCCTGCAGATACTCAAACAGCCGGAGTCGGAAATCAGCCTCGCGGCGATGGCTTCGCAGTTTTATATGAACCATACTTATTTAAGCAACACGTTCCGCCAGAAGACGGGCATCCGTTTCAATGACTATCTGACCTCTGTGCGCATGGCGCGTGCGAGGTATTTGCTGACGAACAGCGACATGCGCGTCTACGAAATCAGCGCGAATCTTGGTTATAAGGACACGGACTATTTCAACCGGCTGTTCAGGAAGTACAACGGGCAGACGCCGACGGAATGCCGAAATAATGCGCCGAAGGGATAAACTGCTCGGCATATGCAAAAAAGCGAAGTGTTGCGGGAACTTCGCTTTTTCGTTGTATATAATTTTACTGTACCGCTTTTTTCAGGATTTCCACAACATCCAGCCGCTCGAAGATGATGTCGCCCAGATCCTCGCGCCCCATATGTCCATAAGCCGCGAGGCGCTGATAGATGGGCTGGCGCAGGCCGAGACGGTCGATGATGGCGGCAGGCCTGAGGTCAAAGTTCTCGACGACGGCGCGCTCAATTTTCTGTTCGTCCACGGTGCTCGTGCCGAACGTGTCCACCAGCACCGATACCGGATTGGCGACGCCGATGGCATAGGCTACCTGCACCTCGCACTTGTCCGCCAACTCCGCCGCGACGATATTCTTGGCGATGTGGCGCGCGGCGTAAGCGGCGCTGCGGTCCACCTTGGTCGGGTCCTTGCCGGAGAACGCGCCGCCGCCGTGGCGCGCGTAACCGCCATAGGTATCGACGATAATTTTACGGCCGGTCAGGCCGGAGTCCACTGCGGGCCCGCCCAGTACAAAGCGCCCGGTCGGGTTCACGAAATATTTGGTGTTGCTGTCCAGCAGCTCGGGTGGTACTACGGGCTTCACTACATGCTCGATAATGTCGGCTTTAATCTGAGCCAGCGTGACGTCCGGATCGTGCTGCGCGGATACAACCACAGTATCCACACGTACCGGGCGATGGCCCTCGTATTCCACTGTCACCTGCGTTTTGCCGTCCGGACGCAGGTACGGAAGCATGCCCGCTTTTCGTACGTATGCGAGCCGCCTCGCCAGCCTGTGCGCGAGCGAGATGGGCAACGGCATCAGTTCGGGTGTCTCGTTGCACGCGAAACCGAACATCAGCCCCTGGTCTCCCGCACCGGTTAAAGCATAAGCGCTTTCCTGCGCCAATGCGTTCTGTACTTCATAGGCATGATCGACGCCCAACGCGATATCAGGAGACTGTTCCTCAATCGCCGTAATTACCGCAGCCTGATTTCCGTCGATACCATACTGCGAGTTGTTGTAACCGATGCCGGTCAGCGTGCGCCGTACGATAGAAGGGATGTCGACGTAGCTGGAAGTGGTGATTTCGCCCGTTACGAGTACAAGGCCGGTATTGGTTACGGTTTCGCAGGCGACACGACCGTATGGATCTTCCCGTAATATCGCATCGAGTACGGCGTCGGATATCTGGTCGCAGACTTTATCCGGATGCCCTTCGGTGACGGATTCGGAAGTGAACAACGATTTTCTCATATTTCAATCTCCTGCTTCATATCAGGTTTGCAGAACTGAGCAAGCCTGAAGCACTATTCAGATGGCAGTATATGCGGCGGATTTCGGCTCTGTCAAGGCTCACGCCGCAATTGAAAAGTTATTCAGGTATAACGCTGTATTCTATCGGAGTCAATGCATTTCCGGGTGGGAGCTTTTCATAGCTGCAAAAAATAGTCCTGCTAACACCCAAAGAATGCCCGTTGTCAATTGTGCCATAAAAAATATAATAAACATATATGCAAAGTATATTATGGCGGAGGATTAATTTCCGATGTGCGCTGACAGAGAGAACAAGGAGCTGACCTACAGAGAAGTTGTTGAGAAGTATCAGGATATTTCTCCTTATGTAATATTGAAAGCAGACCTTCAGCGTAGGACGGTGACATATACCGAACGCGCAATCGCGGCAGCGAACCCGCTGCTTCATCAGGTGCAGATGCGGGGCATATTTGCTTCGGTGGGAGAGAAGGGCGACTATTTTCCCGTTTCGCTGATGCTCAGGGACGGTTCCTCGGTGCTGACCGGGCCGATACCTACCGCGCGCGATCCGTATGTGATCGATGTGGTGGACGGCAAAACGGTCATCACGGACAGCGGGCAGATTGTGGATGAGGTGGAGTACTGGTACGCGCCTGAATATCAACACAAGACGACCAGTTCCGGCAAGCCGATGTGGCAGGTAGCGCTGGGCCGGCCGCAGCGGCTGGATATTGACCCGTACAGCTACTGCCACTTCTGGGACAACGGCAAGGGCTGCAAATACTGCAATATGGGCAGCCACTTTAGAAAGAGCAACAGAGAGTTTCAAAAACCCGCGCGGCTCGCCCCGCAGGACGTATACGAGACGGTGCGCGAGGCATTGAAGCAGCCGGGACGCTTTGGGTATATCAAAATGACGGCGGGCTCTATACTCAGCGGAGCTGAGATATTCGACGACGAACTGGAGATGTACATTGAGCTGCTGCAGGCCCTGGGAGAAAACTTCACCACGCGGCGCTTTCCCAGCCAGGTGATCGCTTCGGCATTCAACGAGCGCCAACTGGCCCGACTTTATGAGGAAACCGGTGTGTCCACCTTCACGTCGGACATCGAGGTGCTCAACGAAGAAAAGTTTGCATGGATATGCCCGGGTAAGCACCAGCGCGTGGGTTATCAGGAATGGAAAAGGCGCATATTCGCCGCGGTGGACATATTCGGACGCGGAAATGTAAACAGCGGTACCGTGGGCGGAGCGGAACTGGCAAAACCGAGCGGCTTTGTCACCGAGGACGAAGCGCTCTCCGCGGTACTGGACGAGGCGGAGGATTTTGCGCAGCACGGCGTGCCGGTGGTGCACTGCGTGTGGGTACCATATCCCGGTTCCGCGTTTCAGGGGCAGCGCAATCCGTCGCTTGAATACTACGTGCGGCTCTCGAAGGGGCTCCACAGCCTGCGCGTGAAGTATGGACTCAGTATTGATATGGATGATTACCGTCGTTGCGGCAACCATCCTGACTCCGATCTGGATCGGGTATTACCAGTATAACGAAAAGGCGGATAGAGGATATGGGCGTAAAGCTGACGGAGGAAGTGCAAGCACTGCTGAAGAGCGGGGACACGCTGAAGGTGCTCGCGACGGTGGATGGCAATGGGGTGCCCCACGCAACGGTGAAGGGCGGCATATTCGCGGACGAAGAGGGCAACATCATCCACCTTGAGATATTGGAATCGTCCCGTACCAACAGCAACCTGGTGCACAGCATATGGTTTAAGCGTCAGGTAGCGTTGACGCTGCTGGGGGAAGATGGCACGAGCTATCAGATTAAAGGCGTGCCGGAGCGGTGCATCATCACAGGCCCGGTATTCGAACGATACTATCGTGTCGTGCGCGAGAGGCTGGGCGATGTGGACCTCGCGGCGGTTTGGGTCATCGAGCCGCAGGAGATACGGAACGAAACTTTCAAGGTGCGGGTAGAGGAGGAAGCTGCGGCACATCCGCTCTTCCTTCACCTTGATCGAATAGCCAAAGAATTTTAAGGAGGAAAGAACATGTCTAAAAAGTGGGTACGTTTATTGACCGGTGCGCTGACGGTGCTGCTGGCAACGATGGCTTTTGCGGGCTGCACCCCGACGAGCGAGACGCCTTCCCAGACGCCCGTGGCGGAAACCGCCTCGGCATCGGAAGCGATCGAGACTTCTGCAAAGGACTCGGAGATCCCGGCGGAGCCGGTGACGGTGCGCTTCGGGTATCAGCCAGGGCATTCGCAGGTCACGGTTGCCATTGCGAACGGGCTCTTCGACAAGGAGTTTGAGGGCGAGAACGTCACGTTTGAGTTTGAAAAGTTTGCGTCCGGTCCTCCGCTCATCACCGCGCTGACGGCGGGAGAGGTGGACTTCGGGCAGACGGGCGACCTCCCGGCGCTGTCGGGTATCGCCAACGGCCTCGATATCAAAATCATCGGCAAATACATCGCGTCCGAGAAGGTGAACGCGCTGGTTGCCACGGCGGCCTCCGGCATCACCAAGCTGGAGGATTTGAAGGGCAAGAAGGTCGGATTCACGGTGGGATCCACCGGACACCATCTGCTGTACATATACCTTGAATCCGTCGGCCTCACGCCGGAGGATGTGGAGCAGGTGAACCTGCAACCGGGTGACATCGTGGCGTCGCTGGTATCGGGCAACATCGACGCGGCCATCACATGGGAACCCAACGTATCGCTGGCGGTGGCCAACGGCGCGGTGAAGGTGGTGGACGGCACGGGCTATAAGTATGAAGTGGACATCATCTCCGCAACCTCGGCTTTTGCGACCGCCTACCCGGACATCACCGCCCGGATACTGAAGGTGCTCGACGAGGCGGGCAAGTGGATTGAGGCCAACAAGGAAGAAGCCATTGCCATCGTGGCGGCGGACGCCGGCGTGGATGCCGCGATACTCGCGCCCATATTCGACGCCATCAAGGTGAGCGAGATAGCGTTGACCGACGTGGATATCGAATCCCTGCGCGCTTCGTCAACGTTCCTCCGGAAGTATGAGCTCATCACGGTGGACGTCAATGTGGATGATTACATTGACACGAGCTTCGCTGAGGCTGCGGGCCTGTACAGCTAGGACAAAAGGATGCGATTATGGAAGGCCGAACATTTCGTCCGGCCTTCCTCATGCTTTTCAGGGTGAGGAGAATCCATGTCAAAGGATAGCAACAACAATAGCGGAAAGGCGAAGTCTGACGGCGGCGTGGACGTCATCGGCATCGTGCTGATGATCGCAACCCCTATTACCATCATCGCGCTGTGGCAGATATTCAGCATGGCGGGTAAAATCAACCCTTCCATACTGCCCTCTCCGCTGACTATACTGGAAACCTTCGCTAAAAAAATCGCCAGCGGCGAGTTGCAGAGGCATCTGGGAATCAGCATGATGCGTGTCCTTAAGGGTTACGCCATCGGGTGTCTTACGGGCGTCGCCACCGGCACGCTGATGGGGCTAGTGCGGCGTTTTGAGCGCGCGTTTACGCTCGTGTTCGGCCTCATCCGGCCGGTGCCCATCATCGCATGGGTGCCCATCCTGATACTCGCGATGGGCATCGGTGAGGAATCCAAGGTGACGGTGATTGCGTTCGGCACGTTCTTTCCAGTGCTGCTGAACACCATACACGGCATCCACTCCATCGATCGCAAGTATCTGGAGGTGGCGGAGGTGCTGGAAAAAAAGCGCTTCACGGTGCTGTTCAAGGTGGTGTTTCCGTCCGCCCTGCCCGCCATATTCACCGGGCTGCGCATCGGCCTTGGCATCGCGTGGATGAGCGTGGTAGGCGCTGAACTGATTGCGGCGTCGTCAGGCATTGGGTATCTGATTTCTTACGCGGGGCAGCTTTCGCAGCCTGCGGTCATGCTGATGGGCGTGTTTTCCATCGGCATCATCGGGCTGCTTATCGATATGCTGCTGCGCGGAATAGAGCGCGCGGCGCTGCGGTGGACCGTGGGATTAAAGCAAAAATAGAGGGTATATGACGAAGGATGCAATCGTACAAATCGACAATTTGAATATTAATTACACCATCGACACCGGCGAGCTCGAGGTGCTCAAAGACATTGCGTTGACGGTACAACGCAACGAAATCATATGTATCATCGGCGCAAGCGGGTGCGGCAAGAGTACGCTGCTCAAAATCGTCGGCGGGCTGGAACGCGGGTATACCGGTGACGTGCGCATCAAGGGCGAGTCCATTACCGGTCCGGGTACGGATCGGGGCATCGCATTCCAGGAGCCGCGGCTGTTTCCATGGTTGACCGTGGAGAAAAACGTGATGTTTGGCCTGCCGGAGAACCTGCCACGTATTAAAAAGCAGGAACTTGTGCGCAGTCACCTGAAACTCGTGGGCCTGGAAAAGTTTGCCCGGGCATATCCGTACCAGCTTTCGGGCGGCATGCAGCAGCGTGCCAGCATCGCACGGGCTCTGGTGAACCGGCCCGACGTACTGTTGCTCGACGAGCCGTTTGGTGCACTGGACGCGTTTACGCGCATCAACATGCAGCAGGAGCTGCTGAAAATCTGGGAGAGCGAGAAGACGACACTGCTGCTGGTGACGCACGATATCGACGAAGCCGTGTACCTCGCGGATCGCGTGGTGCTGATGTCGCGCAGTCCGGGTACCATCAAGAAGGTCGTGCGCAACGAAACGGCGCGTCCGCGGCGCCGCAGCGACCCGGACTATATCCAGATTCGCAACGAGATATTCCAAGAGTTCTTCGCGGAGTTCGAGACGGATATCGAGTATTTTATATAGACGACAGGAGGAGCTGTATGGTTGCGCAGGAAGAACCGGTTTTGCGGCAGGCGCTGTCGCTTCGGGAGGTTATTGAGAAATACCCGGGCGTATCGCCGTTCGCCATCATCAAGGCGGACATACAGCGCCGGACGGTGCGGTATACGCCTGCGGCGCTGGCGGCGGTGAACCCGTCCGTTCATCAGGTGGAGTACGTTGGCTACAATATCAATAAGAAGGACACGGCGATACCCTGTTCACTGCTGCTGCGGGACGGTACCACCGTGATGTCCGGTCCGCTGCCCACGCGGCAAAAGCCGTACATCGTGGACGTGGTGGACGGGCGTACGGTGCTGACGGACGATGGCGAGGTGGTGGAGGAGGTGTCCTACTGGCATGCCCCCGACTATTACCGGCAGCGCACGTCTTCCGGCAAGCCCATGTGGCACGTAATCAGCGCGCGTCCGCAAAGACTGGATATCAATCCATACAACTACTGTCACTTCTGGGACAACGGACATGGCTGCAAGTTCTGCGCCATCGCCGCAACCTATCATCAGCACAAGGACGAAAAGGAGCTGCGCCACAGCCCCACGGACATCGCGGAAACGGTGGGCGAGGCGATCAGGCAGCCCGGACGGTTCGCCAACATCCTGCTGACGGGCGGTTCCAATACGCACGGCGTGGAAGCGTTCGACGACGAGGTGGACTACTATATCGAGGTGCTGCAGGCCATCGGCACGCGGTTTGAGACCCCGCGCTTTCCGAGCCAGCTCATCGCTACCGCATTTAGCGAAAAGCAGCTTTCGCGGCTGCACGAGAACACCGGCATCATGTCGTATACCTCCGACCTCGAGGTGCTGAATGAGGAGCGTTTCAACTGGATATGCCCCGGCAAGGCGGAGTGGGTCGGCTACCGCGAATGGAAGCAGCGGCTGTTCCGCGCGGTGGACATCTTCGGGCGCGGCTACGTGAACTCCGGCATCGTGGGCGGCGTGGAGCTGGCAAAACCGCATGGATTTGAATCTGAGGACGACGCGCTAAAGACGACGCTGGAGGAGGCGGAAACGCTCGCCGAGCGCGGTGTGAGCGTGGTGTACTGTGTATGGAACACACTGCCCGGCTCCGTATTCCACAAGCAGACATTGCCGTCGCTGGAATACTACGTGCGGCTGGCGAAGGGGCTTCAGGGTCTGCGCGATAAATATGGGCTCAATATCGACATGGACAATTACCGCCGCTGTGGCAATCATCCGGATACGGATCTCGCACGGTAGGCGGCTCAAGGAGAACCGGTTATGGCAACATTCCCCGAAAAGGGACGGGACAAGGCGGATATACTGGCAGAACTGGACGCGCTGAGCAATGCGGACGGCAACTGGCGCGAGGGCCGGACATGGAGCCTCGTCTATTACGCGGGCGAAGAGGTGACGGCGCTGACCGAGGCTGCTTACACCCGTTTTTTTCATGCCAATGCGCTTAACCCCATGGTGTTTAAAAGCCTGCGGCAGATGGAGGTGGAAACGCTGGAGCTCGTGGCAGACCTGTTGCATGGAGACAGCAATACCGCTGGCAGCCTCACCTCGGGCGGCAGCGAGAGCATCCTGATGGCGGTGAAGACGTACCGCGACGAGGCGCGCGCACTGAAGCCTCACATTACCCAACCTGAGATGGTGTTGCCAATATCGGCGCATGCGTCGTTTGAGAAAGCGGCGCACTACTTCGGCGTAAAACCGGTGCATGTGCCGCTGACGGGAGATTACCGCGCGGACGTGGAAGCGGCGGAACGCGCGATAACGCCCAATACGATATTAATCGTAGCCTCGGCGCCCGCATACCCGCATGGCGTGGTGGACCCGATTGCCGAACTCGGCCAGCTGGCGATTAAGCACGGCTTGCGCCTTCATGTGGACGCGTGCCTCGGCGGCTTCATACTGCCTTTCGTCAAGCAGCTGGGATATCCGGTGCCCGTTTTCGACTTATCAGTGCCGGGTGTGACATCAGTTTCAGCCGATTTGCACAAATACGGATACGCCGCCAAGGGCATTTCCGCGCTGCTCTATAAGCATGAAAGTATTCGACGGTATCAGTACTTCGCCTATGCCGACTGGCCGGGCGGACTGTTCGTATCGCCCTCGGCGACAGGCACGCGTCCGGGCGGAGCCATAGCGGCGGCCTGGGCGGTGCTGCAGTTTCTGGGGCGGGAAGGATATCTGCGCCTTGCCGAAAAGACGATGAGCATTACACATAGGTTGCTTAATGGCATCCGCACCATACCGGAGCTGTACGTGCTGGGTCAGCCGATGGCCTCTGTGTTCGCGGTGGGCTCGAATGTGCTGAACGTGCACGCACTGGCCGACAGGCTGGAGGATAAGGGCTGGGTGATCGATCAGCAGGTGGGGCCGTCCTGCCTGCACTTTATGGTTACGCCTGCGCACGAGGCAGCGGCGGAGCCGTTCTTGCGCGACGTGAAGCAGTCGGTAGAGGAACTCAAGCAGTATCCTCCCGACCCGCGGACGGGCAGCGCGTCGTTGTATGGGCTGAAGGGACAGGTGCCCGACGAGCATGTCAAGGAATATCTGATTGAGATACTGAGTACGCTGATGCGTCCCGGCAAGGAGGAACACCAATGAGTCAGGAAGGCTATTCGATTATCGAAGGGACAATCCGAGATGTGGAAAGAGCGCTCGAAATGCGGCGCAGGCTGTTCAATGAGATGGGCGTAGCGCCGGAAGCCCTGCTGGACGATGTACAGGAGCAGCTGCGGGAAACCTATACTAAGGCTTATGAAGCGGAAGAAATCATCCATTACTTAGCGTACGACGTGCAGGGTGAACTGGTGGCCATTGCCGGCGCGCTGCTAAAAAAAGACTTTCCATACCGTTTTTTTAAACCCGGCTACTATGGTTGGATTATTGATGTATTTACGGACCCCCGGCATCGCGGTTACGGACTGGCGAGCCGTCTGATGAAGCTGACACATGAATGGCTGGAAGCCAAAGGTGTGCAGGAAGCCAAGCTGATATCTGCAGGGGCAGGCCCGCGAAAGATATATGAAAAGCTGGGTTACCGGCCCACATGGGAGATGAGCCTCAATATTTCCGGTAAGCCGACCTACAATGAACTGATTGATGCGCATTCGAATGAAGATAATAAGAAATGAACACTTGAAATCAGACCAAATGGAACCAGCAGACGATCGCGGCAATAAGTATTTTTCGTGGTTCAACCTTCATCGTTCAGTATTAATACTTGACAAAAACACGGATATGGACTTATATATACATATAAAACATATATAAATTATAAGGAATATTAGGTGAGGCTTCAAGGTATGACAAATCAATCCCAGATGATCAGTGAGTTTGCAAAGCTTATATCCATCGACAGCCCTATGGGCGAGCGGGAAATGGGGGATGATTTGATGCGTGGTGGCAGCAACTTGGCCTCACGGTATTGGAAGATGATGCGTAAAAGCAGATAGCGGCAATGCCAGACTGACGCTGGCGCTGATGACTTCGGAGGATTAGCGGGAATACGGCATGAAAAGTCCATTAAACTATCAAAGAACTGAATATGACTGTGGACCCACCACACTGATCAATGCGGTCAGCTTTCTGTTCAACCGGAACGAGATACCGCCTGATGTGGTCAAACACATTATGATATATGGCATGGATGCATATAACTGCAAAGGGGAATCGTGTAAAAACGGCACCTCTCGCATGGCTATGATGTTTCTCGCGAACTGGCTGAACCAATTTGGCAGGGTAAAGAAGTTCCCGGTGCAATGTGAGTACCTCACGGGGACGGAGGTATTTATCGGCCAGAACAGCCGGATCGTAGCGGGCCTGCAGCAGGGCGGTACGGCGGTGGCGCGCGTATGGTACGGCTGCTGGCACTACGTCCTGCTGACCGGATTGGATGAAGGGCATGTGCGCCTGTTCGATCCATATTTCAGAAAGAAGGATTTCAGGATTGCGGGAGTCGAGATCATCGCGGGCGAGGCAAAGAGCGTCAACCGCAGGGTGGCGGCTGAGCTGCTCAACCGCGAGCAGCGGAGCCCATATGCGTTTGGCCCGAAAGAGGAGAGGGAAGCCATGATACTGTTCAACGAAAAGACCCGCAGTACACCCGCAAAAACGATTGAATATTTCATATAGATGCAATAATGTAAACTGAAAGCAGGAATCGCAACATGACATTTCATCCGGACAGACAGTTGGCATGGGAGGTATTGAACAAGCACGTGAAGCAGGAGAGCCTGCTGCGGCATGCGCTGACGGTCGAAGCCGTCATGCGATATTTTGCCGCGTACTATCATGAGGATGAGGAAAAATGGGCGGTTATCGGCCTGCTTCATGATATCGATTTTGAGAAGTATCCCGAGCAGCACTGCTTCAAGTCGCGCGGGTTAATGGAACCGGAGGGTTTCCCGGAGGAATATATACGGGCGGTCGAAAGCCATGGTTACAAGCTGGTCAACGATGTGAAACCAGAACATATCATGGAAAAGGTGCTTTATTCAACAGATGAGTTAACCGGCCTGATTGCTGCCACGGCGATTCTGCGTCCTAACAAGAGCATTCTTGATATGCAGGTAGGCTCCGTAAAAAAGAAGTGGAAACAGAAGGGCTTTGCGGCAGGCGTCAACCGTGAGGTGATATTGGACGGGGCGGTGATGCTGGACATGGAACTGGACGAATTGATTGCGCATACCATCGCCGGTATGCGCACAGTGGCGGAAGAGATCGGGCTGAAGGGAAACTTTGACGGCTGGGCATAAAACACCTATAATAGCCCTATGATTTATCTGGATTATGCGGCGCATACGCCGATGAGCGAAGCGGTGCTGGACGTATTTATGCACGCTTCGCGCGAATATACAGCTAACCCCAGTTCTCCTCATCCGCCGGGGCAGGCGGCGAAATCACGGTTGGCCGAAGCCGCCCGCCATATCGCGTCGCTTCTTGACGCGAAGGACGCGGAAATCATTTTTACTTCCGGCGCCAGCGAGTCCAATAACCTCGCCATAAAGGGCGTCGCGGAGCATTCCAAAAAGTTTGGCAAGCACATTATCTCCACGCCGCTCGAGCATTCTTCGGTGAACGGCCCGCTGGCATATTTGCAGCAGCAGGGTTATGAGGTCGATTACGCAGAACTTCTACCCGACGGATCGGTGGATATCGGCAACATCAAAACGCTGTTGCGGCCTGATACCATACTTGTTTCGGTATGCTGGGTGGACAGTGAGATTGGGCTCGTACAGCCTGTGCGGGAAATTGCAGCGCTGCTGGCGGAACGCCCGCACTGTGTTTTTCACACTGACGCGACTCAGGCCGTAGGCAAGATCCCTGTCTGCCTTGAGGGCGTTGATATCGCGTCGTTCGCGCCTCACAAGTTCTTTGGACCCTGCGGATGCGGCGTTCTGGTACGCGGTGAAAAAGTGCTGCTGGAGCCGCAGATCCATGGCGGCATTAGCGCTTCGCCCTACCGAAGCGGCACGCCGGCACTGGAGCTTGCCGTTGCTGCGGAGAAAGCACTGGAGCTGGCTTTAGACGGGATCGAGGCAAAGTTGGCCATTGTGCGGGAGCGTAGTGAAAGACTCAAAGCGGGGCTGGCAGCCAATACGCGCGTGCGTCTCAACAGCACGGAGCGTTCGGTCCCGCATATCGTCAATTTCAGCGTGCCAGGCGTGCGCACTGACGCGATACAGGGGATGCTTTCGGAGCGTGGCATTGCGGTCTCGACGCGCTCGGCCTGTTGCGCGCCGGGTACCGTTTCGCGCCCCGTATACGCACTGACGCACGACCGGAAAGTGGCGCTCTCCACAATGCGGGTGAGCCTGAGCCACAGGACTGCGGCGGAGGATATCGACACGTTTCTGAAAGCCTTAAACGACTGTCTCGATCAGTACGGAGAACCGAGGTAACTATGGGCGACTGCCTGCAGGTGGAGAAGAGCATCATTAAAAAATACAGACGCGAGATATGGAAGAAGTTTCTCTCTGCGATCGACGCGTACGATCTGATTCAAGAGAATGATAAGATCGCGGTCTGCATATCGGGCGGTAAGGACTCCATGCTGATGGCCAAGTGCATGCAGCAGCTTCACCGCTACAGCAAATTCCCCTTTGACGTGGAATATATCGTGATGGATCCCGGCTACAACGCGCCGAACCGGCAGATCATCGAGGAGAACGCAGCGTTTCTGAACATTCCAGTGAGGATCTTTCCCGCGCCGATATTCGACTATGTCGCTAAGCTGGATAAATACCCGTGCTACATCTGCGCGCGCATGCGGCGCGGATACCTGTATAAGCAAGCAAAGGAACTGGGTTGCAACAAGATCGCGCTTGGGCACCATTTCGACGACGTGATCGAGACCGTGCTGATGAGCATGTTCTATAACGGCGAGTTCCGCACGATGATGCCCAAGCTGCGCAGCACAAACTGGGAGGGGATGGAACTGATCCGACCGATGTACCGCGTAAAGGAACAGGACATCCTCGCGTGGCGGCAGTACAACGGGCTCAAGTTCATCCAATGCGCCTGCCGCCTCACGGAGAACTGCATGCTGGACGACGGCGGCATGGGCTCCAAACGCCAGGAGATTAAACAGCTTATCCGCAGGCTGCGCCAGGCGAATCCCAATGTCGACAGCAATATCTTCAGCAGCATCCACGACGTCAACCTGGACACCGTGATCGGATATAGCCTGGGAAATAAAAGGACCGTGAAGAATGCGAAGGAAGACGCACCATGCGTCGCAGTGGAAAAAACGCGATGAATATGAGATAAAATATGTAAACCATCTATGCCATGGAAATAGAGCAGATGTAATTAGAAGAATCAGAAAACAGCGAAACGGGAGAGTTGATTTCAATTCTCCCGTTTTTTAAGTAACATATATTAAACATAATCAAATCCTGTATAAATAGCAATCCATTTTTGTCTAAACCAGCATTTATGTTTAGCCTTCATTAAATCTTCACAACACCCGGATATAGTGTAAAACAGAATCTCGTTATGGGAGGAGAAGTATCATGACATTGAAAAAGGCGGTGCTGCGCGTTTCCGGAATGACCTGCGGGCACTGTGAAAAACGCATCACCGACGCGGTGAAAAGCATCAAGGGTGTGCGTGCCGTGGCAGCGTCGTTTTCGAAGAAGCGCGTGGAAGTCGCGTATGATACGGAAAAGACGACGGAAGATGCGATCAAGGCCGCGATCGAGCAGGAGGGCTACCTTGTGCTAGTCAGCGACGGCAAAAAGCAGCCCATCGGCAAAGTCGCTCCGATATTCCTGATCGTGCTGGCGCTGTACTTCATCGTACGGTACGCCTTCGGGTTCGACTTTATCAACCTGATCCCGCGCATCGACAGCACGGTATCGCTGGTGGCGCTGTTCGCGACCGGACTATTTACAAGCGTGCACTGCATCGCGATGTGCGGGGGCATCAACCTCTCGCAGAGCGTCGGCACGTCCGAGAGTGCGGAGGGCAAGTTTAAGAAACCGCTGCTGTATAACCTTGGCCGTGTGATCTCCTATACGGTGATTGGCGGTATCGTGGGCGGCCTCGGATCGGTGCTGTTCGTAAGCCAGACGATGAAGGGCATCATCATGCTCATCGCCGCGGTGTTCATGATACTCATGAGCCTCTCGATGCTCGGATGGCTGCCGTGGTGGCTCGTGCCGCGTCTGCCCAGAATTTTCACGAAGCAGGCGAATAAGGCGAAGAAGGGCAAGGGGCCGCTCGTGGTGGGCCTGCTCAATGGGCTGCTGCCGTGCGGGCCGCTTCAGGCCATGCAGCTCTACGCGCTTTCGACCGGCTCGCTGCTGATGGGCGCGCTCTCGATGATGCTGTTCGCACTCGGCACGGTGCCGCTGATGCTGGGCGCAGGGCTCGTATTCTCAACGCTCAAGGGCAAGTTCACACGAGGCATCTCTCGCGTCAGCGCGGTGCTCGTGATGCTGATCGCGTTTGTCATGGTATTTAACGCAAGCGGGCTGTTCGGTTGGAGCGGAACCGCTTCGGCGGCAAACACACCGCCGGCTGTAAGTACGGATACAGGCACGTCTGTGGTGGAACAACTGGAAGCCAAAGGCTACGCCGTGGCGGAGCTTAAAGACGGCGTACAGGTCGTCGAAGCGCAGCTGAAATCGTCCGGTTACCCGTCCATCGCGGTGCAGAAGGGCGTGCCGGTGCAGTTCAATCTCGTTGCGGACGATGCCACAATCAATGGCTGCAACGAGACAGTGGAATTAAGCGCATACGGCGTGGAAAAGCGGCTGCAGGCGGGGGACAACATCATCGAGTTTACGCCTGATAGGACGGGTACCATCACCTATACCTGCTGGATGGGCATGATACGCGGCAGTATCGCGGTGGTGGACAATCTGGGGACAGACCCGGCGGCCACGGAACAGCCGGAAACCTCTGAAGTCGCTGATGTAGTCCCATCTCCGGCAGATGAGAGCTTGTCCCCGGTATCGGGAAGCTGCTGCGGCAATATCCAGCAGACGATCACCGAGGACGATATCGCGGTAGCCGAAGTGAATGATGGCAAACAGGTGATGACCGTGACGGTAGGCACCAATGGCTATTCGCCCGCGGTGCTGGTGGTGCAGCGGGGTGTGAAAACTCAGATCAACATCGACCCGGAGAGCCTGAACTACTGCAACGGCTATATCAATTTCGGCGGCTACGGCTCGCTCGACCTTTCGGCGGGAGAGCTGAACCTGCCGGAGTTCACGGCGGATCAGGATTTCACGTTCACCTGCGTCATGGGGATGCTGAACGGCTATGTCATCGTGGTGGACGACGTGAACAATGTGGATACGGCTGAAATATTGAGCCAAGTAACAGGAACATCACAGTCGGGCAGCGGCGCACCGGTAGGCGGCGGCGGCTGCTGCGGCTGAAGGAGGATAGAATGACAGAAAAGACATACCGAGTGACCGGCATGACCTGTGCGTCGTGCGCGGCCCACGCGCAGAAGGCGGCGGCCAAGCTGCCCGGCGTGGAATTCAGCGATGTCAACATCGCGACGGAAAAGATGACGGTGCGCTTCGACGAGAAGCAGGTCGGCTTCGATCAGCTCAAAAAGGCCGTCGAAGATGCCGGATATGGACTGGTGGATAACCAGCCTGCCAAAAAGATCGAGATCGGCGTGCAGGGCATGACCTGCGCGGCGTGCTCCGCAGCGGTGGAACGCGCGGTCAGAAAGCTAACAGGCGTGTCGTCCGTATCGGTGAACCTTGCGACGAATCGCGCGGCGCTCGAATACGACCCCGCGGTCGTCAAGCTTTCGCAGATCAAGGAAGCCATCGTGAAGGCGGGCTATACACCGGTGGATATCGAAGAAAGCGGCGTGCGCGACGCTGAGAGCGAGCAGCGCGAGCGCGCGCTCAAAAACATGCGGTGGCGGCTCATCATCGCCATCATATTCTCCGCGCCGATACTGTATATCGCGATGTCGCACATGTTCCCGGCGCTCAAAATACCGATTCCGTATTTTATGGGCTCGCACAACTTCCCGCTGACGTTCGCACTCGTGCAGCTCGTACTGACTTTGCCGGTATTGATTGCGGGAAGCAAGTTCTTCCGCGTGGGTTTCAAGACGCTGTTCAAGGGCGCGCCGAATATGGATACGCTTGTCGCAATCGGCACGGGCAGCGCGTTTCTGTACGGCGTTTACGCAACCGTCATGATCTACCTCGGCAGCTTCGAATTCTCGCAGCAGCTGTACTTTGAATCGGCGGCGGTCGTCATTTCGCTGGTCATGCTGGGCAAATACTTAGAAGCGGTCAGCAAGGGCAAAACCTCCGAGGCGATCAAGAAGCTGATGAACCTGAAGCCCAAAACCGCGGTTATCATCAAGGACGGCGTGGAGCTGGAAGTCCCGCAGGGCGAGGTGGCGGTGGGCGATATCGTGCTGGTGCGTCCCGGTACGTCGATCCCGGTGGACGGTGAAGTCGTGGAGGGCGCATCCTCCGTGGATGAGTCCATGCTGACGGGCGAAAGCCTGCCGGTGGAGAAGCAGCCGGGCTCACTGGTTACCGGCGGCAGCATCAACGGCGAAGGCCTCATTAAGTTCCGCGTCACGCAGGTGGGCGAGGACACCGCGCTCTCCAAGATCATCAAGCTCGTGGAGGAAGCGCAGGGGAAGAAGGCGCCTATCGCGAAGCTCGCGGACATCATCTCCGGCTACTTCGTACCGGCGGTGCTCGGCATTGCGCTGCTCGCAGCGGTCATCTGGTTGATCGCAGGTCAGGACTTCAACTTCATCCTTAATATCTTTGTCACGGTGCTGGTCATCGCCTGCCCGTGCGCATTGGGCCTCGCGACGCCAACGGCAATCATGGTAGGCACCGGCAAGGGCGCGGAGCTCGGCATCCTCATCAAGGGCGGCGAAGCGCTCGAAACCACGCATAAGGTGGGTGCGGTCGTGTTCGACAAAACGGGCACGATCACCGAGGGCAAGCCGGTGCTGATCGACATCAAAAACTACAGCGCGTCGAGCGACGACGAGATCCTCGCGCTCAGCGCGGCGGCGGAACGCGGCAGCGAGCACCCCATTGCGCGGGCCATCGTGGAAGGCGCGCAGCAAAAGGGCCTCGAATTGGCGCAGCCCGACGAATTCAAGGCGGTGGCGGGCCGCGGCATCGACGCGACGGTCAAGGGCAGGCGCGTGCTTGCGGGCAACGTAAAGCTCATGGCAGAAAGCGGCGTTGATATCGGTGTGGCGCAGGCCGACGCGGCGGCATTGTCCGGCGCGGGCCGCACGCTGATGTACATCGCCGTAGATGGCAGGCTGGAGGCGCTGATGGCTGCCGCCGACAAAGTGAAAGAGTCCAGCAGGCAGGCGGTACAGCGCCTGAAGTCTATCGGCCTCGAGGTCTACATGATCACGGGGGACAACAAGAGCACGGCTTCGGCGGTCGCGAAGGAGGTCGGCATCGACCATATTTTGGCGGAGGTGCTGCCGGGGGACAAGGCCGGAGAGGTGGGGAAGCTGCAGCAGAGCGGCAAAAAGGTTGCGATGGTAGGCGATGGCATCAACGACGCACCCGCATTGGTACAGGCCGATATCGGCATGGCCATCGGCACGGGAACGGATGTCGCGGTAGAATCCGCAGATGTCGTGCTGATGCGCGGCGATCTCAACGAGGTCAGCGCGGCGATCGCGCTCTCCCGCGCGACGATCCGCAACATCAAGCAGAATTTGTTCTGGGCCTTCGCGTATAACACCGTGGGCATCCCGTTTGCCGCGGGCGTGATCTTCGCCTTCGGCGGGCCGCTGCTGACGCCCATCTTCGCGGGTGCGGCGATGGCGTTAAGCTCGGTATCGGTGGTCACCAACGCGCTGCGCTTAAAGCGCTTTAAACTCAAGCACTAATGCAACAAGGAGATAATATGAAAAAGGCACTTGTTATCATATTGACACTGGCAGTCGCGGGCACGGCGCTCGCGGGCTGCGCGGCAACTGACGTGGTTTTAAAATACAGCCCTGGCTCGCTGGATGCGATTACAAAGGCATACCCGGCAATCGTCACGGATAATACGGAAGCCGATCACTACTTCTATGTAACGGTGGACAATGAAACGACGCTGAAGGTCAGCCACGACTATGATCTGACCGAAAACGAGGACATCGTGATCCAGACGCCGCTTCAGCCGTTTGTAGCCGCGGGCTTGGACGTGACGAAGCTCGGCGAAGGCTACCGCGCGGATGATACCATGTTCTACCTGATTGCTGCTTATGGCAAAGGCACTGGCATGAAGGATACTCTGACGGATTCCATTTTCGAGAGTGTCACATACGACCGTTCGATGCTGACTTATCACCAGCTGCTGGATCACTACGGCGTGAAGTTGCCGGGCGGCAAGATCGAATGGGCGAAGGATTACAAGACCAACGACAAAGACATCGTGTTCGTGATCGCTGCGAAGCCGCTCGACGATATCGGTGTGGACGTGCAGAACATCGTAGGTTGGGTGTTCAAGACCATGCAGGACGAGAACGGCGACGATATCGATGTACTTTTAAAGCCGTATGACCTACAATAGTATCAATTAAGGTAAAATAACACATATCCGGCAAGGCAAACGCCTCAGCCGGATATGATGCTATCAGAAAAGGAAAAACGAGCGGGATGACGCAAAGCAATACGATACTCGTTGTGGACGACGAAACGAAAATCGTGGAAGTGCTTCAGTCTTATCTGGAAAAAGAGGGCTTCCGGGTGGTTTGCGCGTACAATGGAAGCGAGGCGCTGAGTCAGTTCGATCGCTACGCGCCGGTGCTCGTCCTTCTCGATCTGATGCTGCCCGACCTGCCGGGGGAGGAGGTCTGCCGCGCGATACGCAAAAAGTCGCGTGCGCCGATCATCATGCTCACCGCGAAGACCGAAGAAGCGGATATACTGAAAGGCCTTAACATCGGCGCGGACGATTATGTGACCAAGCCGTTCAGCCCGCGGCAGGTCGTCGCGCGCGTGGGCGCGGTGCTGCGCCGGACGCTCAGTGAGGCGGTGCCGATCGTGGACGAATACAGCTTCCGCGACCGCGAGCTCGTGATCGACAACATGCGCCACGAGGTATTGCGCAACAGCGAGCCGGTAGCGCTCACACCTAACGAATTCAAGCTGCTGCTCACGATGGTCAAATATCCGACCAAGACGTTCACGCGCGAGGAACTGATCAGTATGGCCCTCGGAGACGACTTTGAAGGCTATGACCGCGTGATCGACACGCATATCAAAAACATCCGGCAGAAGATCGAACCGGACGCGAAAAAACCCCGCTATATACTGACGGTGCACGGCGTGGGCTACAAGTTTGGCGGTGAAATCCAATGAAAAAAATGAGCCTGAGGGCAAAACTGTCTCTGGCGTTTATACTCGTCGCGCTGGTGCTGTTCGTGCTGGTCAGCCTGTTTGCCAACCTGATTCTGGAAAATCAATTCGAAGCATATACGATCAGCAAGCTGGAGCAGAACATTCAGGATACGGTAGGGCTGATTTCCAGCCGTTTTGACAGCACGGGCTGGAATGCCTCCGCCATCGAAGATACCGGTGTTAACGCGCTCAGCGGCGGACTGATGCTGCGCGTGACGAGCGCGGACGGCGTCGTGATATGGGACGCATGGGAGCATAACAACGGCTTCTGTACGGATATGCTGCAGCATATGGCCATGAATATGCAGTCGTACGACCAGAATTTCAAAGGCGGATATAAGGAGGAGAACTATCCGATCACAGTAAACGGGCAAGCCGCGGGCAGCGTGGTCGTCGGTTACTACGGGCCGTACTTCTACAACGACACGGATATCCGGTTCCTGACGGGGTTGAACCAGTTTTTGCTGATCGCCGCGGCAGTCTCGCTGCTGGCCTGTCTGCTGCTGGGCGCGTACATGGCCAAACGCCTGACGGAGCCGATCACCAAAGTCATCGACGCTGCGGGGCGCATCGCAAAAGGAGATCTGGGCAGCAGGGTAACCACAAAATCCACCACCAGGGAAATCATTGCGCTCACAGATTCGGTGAACAGTCTGGCAAAAGAGTTGAGCGATCAGGAACTGTTGCGCAAAAAGCTCACGGCGGACGTCGCGCACGAGCTCAGGACACCGCTCGCCACGCTGCAAAGCCACATGGAGGCCATGATTGACGGCGTATGGGAACCCGAACAGAAGCGGCTGATTAGTTGCCACGAGGAGATATTGCGCCTTTCCAAGCTGGTCGGAGAGTTGGAAACGCTTTCGCACTACGACCGCGAAAATCTCGCACTGCACAAGGAAAAGTTCGAGATGTCGGAACAGATCAAACGGATATTAATGAACTTCGAGAGCGCGTTCCAAATGAAGCATGTAGACCTTGAATTCGCGGGTGCAGAGGTTTATGTGACGGCGGATCCGGATAAGATAAGCCAGGTACTGGTCAACCTGATCTCCAACGCCTTAAAGTATACGCCCGAAGGAGGAAAGGTCCGCATTGAGACCGGCGAAACCGCGGACGAAGTAACCGTTTTGGTAAGCGACACGGGCATAGGCATCCCGGAAAACGACCTGCCGTATATATTTGAGCGATTCTATCGGACGGATCAATCGCGCAGCCGGGCTACGGGTGGCTCTGGCATCGGCCTGACGATCGCCAAGTCCATCGTCGAGGCGCACGGCGGGAGAATTACTGTGCAAAGCGAACCGAACAAAGGGAGTATATTTATCGTATCTTTGCCGAAAAACCAATGCATACCATGAAGCCTGTTTAAGGGAATTTCAGATTTCAAATTGCCGCTCACCTTAATAAAACATGTTTGCTCTTTGATTGCCGGTAAAGAATAGTTTGAATGGTTGTCGGGTTGTCAATAATCCTCGATGAAAACCTGCATCACCCCGCCGCAGACCATGCCTTCCTCCTCCGCGATTTCAGCCGTAAGGTCGACGGTGTGAAGCTGGTATTGACCTGTGCCGATCATTTGCTGGGCGATGCGGATTACTTCGGATTCGCTGCAGCCACCCCCGATGCTGCCCACAATGCGCCGATCCTCGTATACCAGCATTTTAGCCCCTGGCCCGCGCGGCACAGAACCTCTGGCGCTGATTACGGTGACAATCGCTTTGGGGACATCCCTCTCTTCCGCAAGCAGACGCAGCACATTCAGGTCAATGTCGGAACGGTTGGCGCCGCCAGCTTCACCCCCGCGACTCAGCCGCTTGCAGGCGATGATTTCCGCCAGAATGGATACCGCAATCTCCGCAGGCTTTATGGCACCGATGGAAAGGCCGATGGGTGTATGCGTCCGGTTCAGCCGTTTCGGGTCGCAACCCTTTTCAACCAGTGCCTGCTTCAGGGCGGTTACGCGCCTGCGGGAACCGATCATGCCCACGTAGAAGGGTTCCGGCCCCTGCTGTAGTTGCTCAAGACAGGCCATGTCGTGTCGGTGCCCGCGCGTAATCACTACCACAAAATCGCTCGCGGTAATTCTGAGATTTCGGATGGTGTTGTCAAAACTGTCACAGATAATGCGGGCTGCGGCCGGGAAGCGCACAGTGTTCGCAAAGCTGGGGCGGTCGTCCGCAACGACTACGGAAAAATCCGTTTTGGATGCAAAATCCACGAGCGGCTGCGCGATATGTCCGCCGCCCAGAACGATCAGCCTTTCCTCCGGGAAAAACGGTTCCAGCAGCGTATGGCAGCTGCCTTCCGTCTTTAGGATGGGATACCCGTGTGCCAACGCTTTCTGAAATGCGCTGTCGCTTTCAGGGATCAGCCTCTTTTTGAGTGTTGCGGCATTGCCATGGCCCTCATGGAACTGTATATAGAGCACGGCAGGTTGCTGGCTTCCAAGCGTTTGAAAAACTTGCGCATAGATTTCATGGTTCACAAATCGCATCCTTCTTATGGTTGAGGGTTCATACTCAGCTGTCTCTGTTCGCTACTGCCGACTCCAATTGCTCCAGTGCCTGCTTCAGCAGCGAGCGCGGGCAGGCGATGTTGACGCGCTGGAATCCGCTGCCGCCCTGTCCGAACATCGTACCCGCGTCCAGCCAAAGCTTTGCGCCGCGTATGATCAAATCATCCAGCGCTTTATCGCCCAGTCCCAGCGCCTTGCAGTCCAGCCAGACGAGATAGGTGCCCTGCGGTTCTACAAGCCTGATCTGGGGTATGCGCTCACGAAGGAATCGGCGCAGGAACGCAAGGTTCTCCTCCAGATAGATTTTTAGCGCTTCGAGCCATTCTTCGCCTCCGGCGTAGGCGGCCTTGCAGGCTACAAGCCCCATAACGTTGAGCTGGCTCAGGCCGCATCGGGCGATCTTGCGGCGGAAATGGCTGCGAAGTTCCCGGCTCGCAATGAACGTATTCGATATATGAAGCCCCGCGAGGTTGAACGTCTTGGTCGGCGCGGTGCAGGTGACCGTGATATCGGCGAACTCCGGCTTTAAATCCGCGAATACAAGATGCTCATGACCGGGAAATACGAAGTCCGCGTGGATCTCATCCGAAACGACCCGCACTCCGTGCTCCACGCAGATATCGCCCAGCCGGATGAGTTCCTCCCGCGTCCACACACGTCCGACCGGATTGTGCGGGCTGCATAGTATGAAGAGCCTGACGTTATGTTCAATGATCTTACGTTCGAAATCCTCAAAATCGATCGTATATCCGCCGCCGTTGTAGACAAGTTCGTTAACGATCAGCTTGCGATTGTTAACGCGTATGGATTCGGAAAACGGATAATATACGGGCTGCTGGATCAACACGGCATCGCCTTCCCGCGTCAGCGAACGGATCGCGGTACAGAGAGCAAACACCACGCCCGGCGTCTTGACGAGCCAATCGGGTTGTACCTGCCAATTAAAGCGGCGTGAGAACCAGTCGCTAAGTACCTCGAAATAGGCGTCGCCGGTTTCGCTGTAGCCGAATACGCCGTGGCGGCTTTTCTCAACGAGCGCCTCGGTGACGCACGGAGGCGTGCGGAAGTCCATGTCGGCCACCCACAGCGGCAACAAGCCTTCCGGCATGCCGCGCCGCACGGCGAAGTCGTATTTGATCGAGTCGGTGTTTGTACGGTCTATGATTTCGTCAAAGTTCATGGTCATCACTCCAGCGCCTGCTTTAAATCTGCGATCAGGTCGTCCGCGCTCTCCAGCCCCACCGAGAGGCGAAGCAGCCGCTCGTGAATGCCCTTGGCTTCGCGGACTTCTTTGGGAACGTCGGCGTGGGTCTGCAGCATGGGGTAAGTAATCAGCGACTCGACGCCGCCGAGGCTCTCTGCATATTGGATGAGCGCGACGCGCTCCAGCGCCCGGACGGCGGTCTGTTCGCTGTCCGTTTCAAAGGAGATCATCGCGCCAAAGCCGCTTGTCTGGCGGGTGGATATCGCATAATCCGGGTGCGAAGGAAGGCCAACATAGTGGACAGCCTTGATTTTGGGCTGGGTACAAAGCCATTGCGCGATTTTCATCGCGCTCTCCTGCTGACGATCCATCCGAACCGAGAGCGTCTTAATGCCGCGGATCAGCAGCCAGCTGTCGAAAGGGGAGAGGCACGCGCCCGTGGTCTTGAAGATGAAGCGCAGGCGTTCGGAAAGTGCCCCGTTGTTTACGACCAGGAAGCCTGCCAATGTGTCATTGTGTCCGCCCAGATATTTCGTGCCGCTGTGTACCACGATGTCCGCGCCGAGGGAAAGCGGGCATTGATAGTACGGCGTCAGAAAAGTATTGTCCACAACGAGCAGCACTTCGCGCTTCTTTGCAAGCGCAGAAACCGCCGCGATGTCGGTCACCTGCATCATCGGGTTGGTCGGCGTTTCGATGAAGACCGCCTTCGTTTCGGGACGGATGCGCCGCTCGATTTCTGTAATATCCGAAGTATTGACGAAATCAAATGAAATTCCGTTTTTCATCGAGATATGATGGAATAGTCGGTGCGAACCGCCGTAAAGGTCGTCCGAGGCGATGATGTGGTCTCCGGGTGAAAACAGTTCCATCACCGCCGCGATGGCCGCCATACCGGTCGAGAACGCCATGGCGTCAAGGCCGCCCTCCAAAGCGGCCATCGTTTTCTCAAGATGCTCGCGCGTAGGGTTCTGCAACCGCGAATAATCGTAGCCGGTGCTTTGCCCTACGCCCGGATGCGCAAATGTGGCGGATTGGAATATGGGCACGCTGACGGCGCCGGTCTCATCGTATTTGTCCGTGCTGCCGTGTATGCATCGGGTCTGAATGTCCATCGCAAGTCTCCTCGTCCGTCAGATAAAGAACATATATTCATGGCCGCTTTTATGCTTTTCCGCGCCGTGAACCAGATCATCCAGCGTCGTTTTGGAAAGCGCTTCTTTAACCGCTGCGTCCAGAGAGCTGAAAATGAGCTGCTGCATCGCGGCGTCAAACTCCGGCGCTTTTGCTTCGACGGTAGGCTCGGCATTTTCAAAAAGTGAAATCTCCACCGCGGCAAGCACGTCGAGCGCCGTGATCTTATCCGGCTTTCGTGTCAGCAGATAGCCGCCCGCCGCACCTTTGACGGAAGAAACCAACCCGCCGCGCTTAAGCAGCGAGAACACCTGCTCCAGATAAATCTTTGATATTCCGAGCCTTTCGGATATGCTGATCACCGTGATATAATCGCCGCCTGCGTAATGCTGCGCCATGTTCATCATAGCGGCCAGCGCATAGCGGCCTTTCGCGGAAATTCTCAAAACTTCACCTCATTCCATACCTCGCGGATATGTATTTATCATATTGGAATATCGTTCTCTTGTCAATAGCATACTAATCATATAAAATTGATATAAATATTTTTAAAAGTATTGACAAAAATGCAATATCGGAATATGCTAAAGCATATAAATCATATATGATTAATTTAAGGAGGTTATATATATGTCCAGGGTGCATAAGAGCTTAACGGAGCTGATCGGGAAAACGCCGCTGCTGGAGCTTTCCAACTACGAGAAGAAGCACGATCTTAAAGCCACGGTGATCGGCAAGCTGGAATACTATAATCCGGCGGGCAGCGTGAAGGACAGGATCGCGCTGTCGATGATCGACGACGCGGAAAAGCGCGGCATACTCAAGGAAGGCAGTGTAATCATTGAGCCGACGAGCGGCAACACCGGTATCGGCCTCGCGTCCGTTGCTGCGGCCAGAGGATATCGCATTATCCTGACGATGCCCGAGACGATGAGCGTGGAGCGAAGGCAACTGCTTAAAGCCTACGGCGCGGAGCTGGTTTTGACCGAAGGCGCAAAGGGCATGAAAGGCGCCATCGCGAAGGCTGAGGAACTGGCGCAGGAAACCCCGAATTCGTTTATACCGGGGCAGTTTGTCAATCCAGCCAACCCGGCGGTTCATAAGGCGACCACCGGCCCGGAGATCTGGGAAGATACGGGCGGCAAGGTCGACATATTCGTATCGGGCGCGGGCACGGGCGGAACGGTGACCGGCGTGGGTGAATACTTAAAGTCGAAGAACCCGAATATTAAAATTGTGGTGTTGGAACCCGCGGATTCTCCGGTGCTGTCCGAAGGAAGGCCGGGGCCGCACAAGATCCAGGGTATCGGACCGGGTTTTGTGCCGGAGGTCCTGAACACCAAAATATATGACGAGATCATTACCGTGAAGAACGAAGATGCGTTTGCGGCAGGCAGGGAGGTTGCAAAAACCGAAGGCCTGTTGGTGGGCATATCTTCGGGAGCGGCGATCTGGGCGGCGGTCGAGCTTGCAAAACGCCCGGAGAACGCAGGCAAGACAATTGTGGCGATATTACCGGATACGGGTGAGCGTTATCTCTCCACGGCGCTGTTCGCGGAATAACTCTCGCATATTGCCAGAACAGGGACAGCTTGTTGAAGCTGTCCTTTTGGTTTTGCTTTGACTGAAGGGTTTCAGATTGACTTTGGGGATGAAGACAGCTACCATAATAGTATAAATACGATATGAAAATGGGGTGTGAATTAACCTGAATGGACACTAACGCGAAGTATAGGGATCTTCTACGCCGTCTGAAAAATCTGGGCAGCGCTGCAGTTGCGTTTTCGGGTGGAGTGGATTCAACCTTTCTTATGGCAATCGCCCATCAAGCGCTGGGTGATCGCGCGGTTGCTGTAACTGCACGGTCGTTGAGTTTTCCTAAAAGAGAATTGGACTTAGCGGGTGAATTCTGCGCGAAAAACGGGATTCTGCATATCATGGTGGATTCCGAGGAATTGAATATTGAAGGATTTTCGAAAAACCCGACGAACCGCTGCTATCTGTGCAAATTTGAATTGTTTTCAAAGATTAGGGAAATTGCTGAACAACAAGGACTGGCAAGTGTTATTGAAGGTGCAAACGCTGACGATGCAGGCGACTACAGGCCGGGAATGAAAGCGGCTACTGAACTTGGTGTTATCAGCCCCTTAAAGGAAGTTGGTCTCACAAAAACGGAAATACGAGCACTATCTAGAGAAATGGGGCTGGCTACATGGGATAAGCCTTCATTCGCCTGCCTTTCCTCGCGTTTTCCGTATGGTGAGAATATCACGCCGGAAAAGCTGCACATGATAGATTCAGCAGAGCAATTTCTATTAGATTTAGGCATCCGGCAGGTGCGCGTACGATGCCATGGTAGTCTGGCTCGAATTGAAACGGATGAGGATGGATTTAGTGTACTGTTAGACAGGGGAAACCGCGAAAAGGTTCATCAACAGTTCAGGCAGATTGGTTTTACATATATCGCGTTGGATCTCATAGGATACCGGACAGGCAGTATGAACGAAACGTTAAATATAAGGACTTAGAGATGGGATCAACATAAAACGGGCGTTATGGCGGCCAGCTGTTTCATAAGTATATATGTCGCATAAATATAATAAAATTTCTACTATAACATATTGAGGTGTGCCATGAAGATATCCACAAGGGGACGGTATGCGCTGCGCCTGATGCTGGATCTGGCGCTCGCAGATCCGGAGGAGTACATCACCATTAAAAGTATCGCGGCGCGGCAGGAGATTTCGGAGAAGTATCTGGAGCAGATCATTACAGTGCTGAGCCGCTCCGGGTTTGTGAAGAGCACGCGCGGCGCGCAGGGAGGATACCGGCTTGCCAAGCCCGCGCAGGAATATACGGTCGGCATGATACTGCGGGTGATTGAGGGAAGCCTCGTGCCCGTGGCCTGCATGGAGGACGACCCCAACGAGTGTCCGAGGAGTGCCTCGTGTGTAACGCTCGATATATACAGGCAGATCAATGAAGCGGTGAGCGGCGTGGTGGATCATGTAACGCTGGCCGACCTTGCAGAAAAGCAACTCTTAAAAAACCAGCAAGCCGTTGACGGAAAATTGAAATAATTCCGTTTTACCTCTTGACATATGGGAAAAGAGGCTTTATATTAGGTTAAAGCATACAAGTATTATATGAATTATATGAAATAAAGGAGCCAAAACCATGTCGGACGAACGGAAACCAAGGTTTGAAACATTGCAGGTACACGCAGGGCAGGAAACGGCTGATCCGGCAACGGACGCCAGAGCAGTTCCTATCTATCAGACCTCCTCGTATGTATTTCCCAGCGCCGCTTCTGCTGCGGCGCGGTTTGGTCTGACGGAACCGGGCAACATCTATACACGCATCATGAACCCAACGAACGATGTGTTCGAGAAGCGCATTGCGGCCTTAGAAGGAGGCATCGCAGCGCTGGCACTTTCCAGCGGTGCGGCGGCGGTGGACTATTCGATCCGCAACATCGCGCATTCGGGGGACCACATCGTGTCCGCCAAGACACTTTATGGCGGTACTTACAACCTGTTTGCCCATACCTTCAAGGATTTCGGTATTGACGTGACATTCGTCGATCCGGACGTGCCGGGAAGCTTTGAAGCGGCGATTCAGCCCAACACCAAGGCGATATTCTTTGAGACGCTGGGAAATCCGAATTCCAGCCTCATTGATATTGAAGAAGTCTCGGCAGTAGCGCATAAGTACGGCATACCGGTCATTATCGACAGCACGTTCGCGACGCCCTATCTGCTTCGCCCGATTGAGTACGGCGCGGACATTGTGGTGCATTCGGCAACCAAGTTCATCGGCGGACACGGCACATCCATCGGCGGCGTGATCGTGGACAGCGGCAAATTTGACTGGGCGGCCTCCGGACGATTCCCGTACCTCACAGAACCCGATCCCAGCTATCACGGAGCGGTGTGGACACAAGCCGTAGGACCCGCTGCCTATATTATCAAAGCCCGCGTGACGCTGCTGCGCGACTCCGGCTCCGCGCTCAGCCCGTTCAACGCTTTTCTGTTCCTGCAGGGGCTGGAGACGCTCTCGTTGCGCGTAGAACGGCATGTGGAGAACACGATCAAGGTGATCGAATTCCTGCGCAAGCATCCCAAGGTAGAGCGTGTGAACCACCCATCGCTGCCGGACAGTCTGTACAAGAAATTGTATGACCGGTATTTCCCGAATGGCGCGGGCTCCATATTCACATTCGAACTTAAGGGTACTGCGGACGAGGCCCGGCAGTTTACCGAGCGGCTTAAACTGTTCTCGCTGCTCGCCAATGTGGCGGATGTCAAGTCGCTCGTGATACATCCCGCCAGCACGACGCATTCACAGCTAAGCGAGGCGGAGCTGCTGGAGCAAGGCATCAAGCCCAATACGATCCGTCTTTCCATTGGCACGGAACATATTGACGATATCCTCTACGATTTGGAGCAGGCATTCAAGGGTTAATTTAAGGTCTAAGCAAAACGGCCTTCCAGGCCGTTTTGCTTAGATAAAATACATAGAATACATATAAGCATAATATTGGAGATAGTAATGACAGTACAAAAGCGGATTGCAGCAATACATGATATATCGTGCTTTGGGAGATGCTCGCTGACAGTGGCATTGCCAATTATATCCGCAGCAGGCATTGAGGTAAGCGTGGTTCCAACAGCTGTATTGTCAACACACACTGGAGGTTTTCACAACTTCACATACCGGGATCTAACAGAGGACATCGTCCCAATTGCTGATCACTGGGAGTCTCTCGGGTTGAATTTCGATGCGGTATATACAGGATTTTTGGGTTCGTTTGAGCAATTGGGTATTGTTAAAGACTTGTTTCGCCGATTTAAGACAGAAGATAATTTGATCCTGGTCGACCCCGTGATGGCCGATAACGGTATATTGTATAAGGTATTTCCCGAAGATTTTCCCGAAGGCATGAAAAAGCTTTGCGAAAAAGCGGATGTGATTGTACCCAATATTACGGAAGCAGCATTTCTGCTTGGGGAATCCTACAGAGAAGGTCCTTATACGAGGGCTTATATTGAAAACCTGTTGAAAAAGCTTGCTAAGCTAGGCCCCAGACAGGTTGTGTTGACGGGCGTCTATTTTGATGACAGGCAGCTTGGGGCTGCGGCATATGACCGGACTTCAGATATCGTAGATTATGCTTTTTCAGAACGTATTGAAGGATACTACCATGGTACAGGAGATGTCTTTGCAAGCGCGCTGCTGGCATCAGTTTTAAAAGGCTATGGGATCACTTCAGCGACAAAAAATGCAGTCCATTTTACTGTTCAGAGTATACTGCGAACAAAACGGGCAGGGACTGATATTCGGTTTGGAGTGAATTTTGAAGAAGGCTTGGTTGAATTTGCAAACCGTTTAAATGGCGGACAAAAACAGTGAAAGGAGGTGAGATCGTGCTGCAGCCCATTATTCAGATCAACAGTCTCAGCAAGGAATTTGCATCCGCAAACGGAACCGTGAAAGCGCTTGAAGACGTCAGCCTGGAAATTCAGCCGGGTGAGATATTTGGCATTATTGGCATGAGTGGCGCAGGGAAGAGCACGCTCGTGCGATGTATGAACATCCTTGAGCAACCCACTGCAGGCTCGGTCATCTATGACGGACGCGATCTCACCAGGCTTACTCGTTCTGAACTCTATCGCGTCCGACAATCGATCGGGATGATTTTCCAGCAGTTCAATCTGCTGTTGCAGCGCACCGCTTTGGATAATGTCTGTTTTCCATTGGAAATCGCGGGAACCGATAAAAAGGAAGCACGGCGGCGGGCAGGCGAATTGCTGGAGGTTGTGGGGATATCAGACAAGAAGGGCGCATACCCTGCCCAATTGTCTGGAGGTCAACGCCAGCGTGTGGCGATCGCGAGAGCGCTCGCTACCAGCCCTAAGGTGTTGTTGTGTGACGAGGCGACCAGTGCGCTCGATCCCGCAACAACCCGCGGAGTGTTGGCCCTGCTCAAGGATATCAACCAACGTTTGGGTATCACAATTGTAGTGATCACACACGAAATGAGGGTGATCGAGCAAATTTGTCAGCGTGTGGCGATTATTGATGAAAGCCGGATCGTGGAAACGGGGAGTGTGCAGGAGATATTCTCTCATCCAAAGTCCGCGGCGGCAAGACGCCTGATCTACCCCGATGGACAGACGGAGGAGTGGAAAGCAGGCAGTAAGCGATGCCGCATCGTATTCGACGGCAGTTCATCGTTTGAGCCGGTGATCGCAAACATGGTGCTGGAGTTCTCGCAGCCAGTCAATATACTGTTTGCGGACACCGAGGATATCGGCGGTAAGGCGTTTGGGCAAATGGTCATCCAACTGCCGGAGCAGGACGATATCGCGCGGCGCATGATCCCATATCTGCGTTCCAAGGGGCTGACCGTAGAGGAGGCCGAGAATGATATTTGATGAAAGCGTCATGAGGATGCTCGGGAAAGGCATTTTGGAATCGCTGTATATGACGCTTGTCTCTACGGCGCTGGCATATATCATTGGTCTGCCGATGGGTATCGCTCTCGTGGTCACCGACAAGGAAGGTATTCGGCCTTCGTCGTGGATCAACAAGGTGCTGGGGTTTATCGTCAACGTCCTGCGTTGCGTACCATTCCTCATCCTGCTGATTACTGTGCAGCCTTTTACGCGGATGATTATGGGTACGACGCTCGGCCCGAAAGCAACCATTGTTCCGCTGGTGATCGCATCCGCGCCGTTCATCGCGCGGCTCGTGGAGTCGTCGCTCAAAGAGGTGGACAAAGGTGTGATTGAAGCGGCGCAGTCGATGGGCGCATCGCCCGCTCAGATCGTGTACAAGGTGTTATTACCGGAAGCACGGCCTTCACTGGTCGTCGGAAGCGCCATTGCCGTGACAGCGATATTGAGCTACTCGGCACTGGCGGGCATCGTCGGAGGCGGCGGCTTGGGTGACATCGCAATCCGCTACGGATACTACCGGTATGAGACGGATATCATGCTGGTCACGGTCGCCCTGCTGGTGGTTATCGTACAGCTGCTGCAGGAGGCAGGAATGAAGTTTGCTCGGATTGTAGATAAACGCATGAGTGAAAAACGGATAAGAAATTTTAATAATAAAAAATGGAGGACAGAAAAATGAAGAAGTTTTTAGTGTTACTGGTAGCGGCGGTTCTGGGATTATCCCTGTTTACCGGCTGCGCGACGACCCCTGCGGCTGGCACCGCCAGCCCTTCGCTTTCGGAGAGTGTCTCTGCTGAAACTGCCGGGACAACGGTTGAGGCCACTCCGTCACCGGAGTTGGTTACGATCACTGTCGGCGCATCGCCCACGCCTCATGCGGAAATACTGGCTGTGGTGAAGGATCTGCTCGTGGCTCAGGGGTACGATCTGCAAATCGTGGAGTATACTGACTACGTGCAGCCCAATGTTGCGCTGGCTGATGGCAGCCTGGATGCAAACTATTTCCAGCACCAGCCGTATCTTGACCAGTACAACGCCGAGAACGGCACGAATCTCGTACCGCTTGTAGCGGTGCACTTTGAACCGCTGGGCATCTACCCCGGCAAGACGGCCAGCCTCGATGCGCTCGCGGATGGCGCCCAGATAGCGGTACCTAACGACGCCACCAACGAAGCAAGAGCGTTGCTGCTGCTTCAAGCTCAGGGATTGATCACGTTGAAGGAAGGCGCGGGTATTAACGCAACGGTCAACGACATCGCTGAAAATCCGAAAAATCTTCAGATCATTGAGATCGAAGCAGCTCAGCTTGCCCGTTCGCTGCAGGATGTCGATATCGCGGTGATTAACGGCAACTATGCGATTGAAGCCGGTTTGAACGTCGCTACGGATGCTCTGGCCAGCGAAGCGGCAGACTCGATCGCAGCGACTACTTATGCCAACGAACTGGTTGTACGCAGCGGCGACGAGAATCGTCCGGAACTACAGGCACTGGCGGCTGCGCTGACCAGCGACGAAGTCCGCTCATTCATTGAAGAGACATACGGCGGAGCGGTTGTTCCTGTATTCTAAAGCTCAAGCAGTTAATTAAAAACAAGGTTATAATGAAACAGATAGTACATACAAGGCTATCTGTTTTATTATAGTTGTAATATTCGGCCCTGATTGACTCGATCGAAGTATACGAGGCAAAGAAAATAGGCGGAGTTAGACAGCAGACGATCACGGTACACTATAGGCTGGCTGGGAATCTATCGGCTTAGGGGATATGAAAAAATCCAAACAGATCTGACGCAAGAACCATAAGTTTGCCGCGAAATGGAACCATAAACCTGCCATTGGTTCTAGCTTAATGGACTTTTGCCCATTTGTAAAATAAAAAATGGAACTATATATTTGCCTTGCGATTATTTTGGAAGCATATGCTTGCCTTGCGAAGCGGAGAGCGAAAGGGTAAGATTTGAGTAAAAAAAAGAATGACAATCCTCTAGATCAATATTCAAAAGCTCTTAATTCCTATCCAGAGTCGATTTCGTCAGAGTACCCTAACTCACGCAGGGTACTCTCCCAAGTCTTACGGTACCGTTCGGACATTTTGCTATATATGCCAAGCCCATGTGTTACCCTAGAGATGCTGGGGAATTTACCTTTTTCATTTAAAGCAATCATCTTCTCCCGTATTTGTTCTTCCTTTCTGAGTGCCGTTTCTTCTTTTTGCCTTTTATTTTTCTGTATGAGTAGATGATATTCTCTTGGAAAATGCCTTTTTATAGTTTCAAGTTTTACTCCATTTTTTTTGGCTAGCGAAGTGATTGATATAAGTTCCGCTGATGTCAATGCTTTCTTTATAGCCAGTTGTAACTCATTAAAATCTATATTAGGCTTTTCCGGTCTTGGTTCCACTTTTAAGTTTTTAATATTGATATTTATATTATTACTATTTATTTTCTCAAAGAGAAGTTCACTAACATGCAGCCCAAACTTGTAGCTTAATAATAAAACCGAGGATAAGGGCGGCTTTTTGCTTCCAATGATCCAGTTATGGATTGACTCACTGGTTACTGCTATCCTATCCCCTAACTTTTGCTGGGAAAAGCCGGTAAATTCCAGTATCTCAGAAATGTTCTTACTCAGACAAGACTCATCCGATAGACTTAACTTAGGGATGTTAGACAAAATACTGCCGATGTTATCAAAGGCCCAAATGTCAAAATTTTTTAATTCACTGTATGAATAGTAATCCTCATTATAGTTCCCTAACCAATGATTGCAGTGATAACAATAACCAACTCTTCCTAATGGGCCATAGGTTTTGAATTGTTTATGGCAATGAGGGCATATCTGATGCAATTTAGTAAGGTGTTTACCGCAAATATTAATATCCTTTATATACCAAATCAGTTGTTCATAAATAGGTTCGTTATATTTTCTGGCTTCCTCATAGCAACGCGGACACCAAGCAGCATTATCACGCAAAAGATAACTTTTGTCGATATAGTCGCTTAATTTTGTTAATGATAAATTATGAATATTATTATTGTTTGTTTTAATTTCAAGGGCTCGTATAAAATCTGAGGATATAGAAAGAAGAAGTTCATTGCTAATTGATAAAACTTTTAGCCGGTAATCACTGGGCTCAGACAAAATCTCATGCTTTAGTAGTATTCCTGGGAGAACAGAATGGGCTTCTGCCAACCGTTTTATATAACTTGGCAGACTCTCTACATACGGAGTTCCCACTCCTATTGGGTCAATATTAAACAACCGGCTTATAGACATTACGCTAGTTTACCTCCGTTACTGCTTGTATTTATAAGTCCGTCATTGGCTGCATCTCTCTTCGGGTTTCTTTTGAAAGGCTTACTGTTTTTTGCGGTGGTACATTTGGCCGGCATACTGCTTACGTTTTCATCTCTGACGACTGACGTGTTATCGGGATTCCTATCAGACATAAACTTTGACATTCGGTTTTCACCGTCCTCAATTCCCTCAAGCACAATGTCACGTAGATACCCTGATATTCTGGTTGCTTCTAGATGTTTCCTAGTTAAAAATTTGGCTTGGTGGTCAAGGGCATATGAATAAGCATCCATCAACCAAATTTTCAACGCGCCGATGCGTCCCAAAGAGTACTCGAATAAATATTCAAGGTTTTCAGAAATAATAGTGGGATTGATTTCTTTAAAAGGCATGTTGAGAATTAAATCTTTTGCAGCCGCACCAAAATATCTAAGTTCTTCTTTACATTGATAATAACGAGGGAAATTAACGGTCTTGGTTCTGCGTATGCTTTGGTCAATGTATCCTGACTCTAATTCCCAATATCTAAGCAGTTCATATGTTCCCACTAATACTATTGGTATTCTGCAGCTCGCAAGAGATTTTAAGACGTTAACCGACCAGTTTGCTTTTTTCGCTGTCGCAACCATTAACATATGATGCGCTTCGTTAATTATCATTGCTTTTACATGTCTATATTTAAGAGTATTTATAAGCACTTGTTCGTAATCGGCTTTCTTGATTTTTGACATGATTATTTTATTGCCTTTTTTATCACACCCCTCCACCTCTGCGTACGAAATTTTTCGCTCCAACAATGGCTCACACATTTCTTCTAAAGCACTTATCCATAAACTCGGAAAATTGAAGCTCCCTTCCACAGGAGCAATAGCCTCAACTTCCACAATCGGAATATGTCCTGTCGTTTTGTTGGGGGTGCTCTCTTCCGTCTCGATTATCTTTTGTTTAATACCATTGATGAGTTCTTGTTTTCCCACTCCGGACGGCCCGCAGATAAGAATAATTCTTTCATTAACAAGGGAGCTAATATACGTCATTGTTTCGTCTATCGCTTCATCAAGGTTTTTATGATGAACAATACAGTCTCTAAAATATTCCTTTTTCTTCTCGTCGCTGGCATCCAACAAATCTAAAGGAAAGGCTGGCATAAGCTACTCCTTCTTAGGTTCAAAATCTTTATCACTGATTATGAAGGATTTCATAATTTCTTCTAAGTCTTCCGCATAATATGGGTTGTCCTCAGTTTTGCGATCCATTCTAAAAGGATAAATCTGCTGAGTATTGGATGGTTTCATATCAATACCACTGTTAATGACTTTAAGCTCAGGAATGGTATCTTCGTCATGGCTACGCTGTACCAACATCTTTTCAGTTTGTTCTGCACGCTCGAGAAGATTAGCAAGCTTTCGGGCGGTTATGTTTCTATTCTGCGCAAATAATTGCTTTTGTTTTAGAAGCTCTTCGGATGCAATTTTAAGCTCCATTTCACTCCTGTCCATGAATATGTTAAGAGTGGAGATACATTTTACCCAACGGTTACGAGCATAACAATACACAATGCCCATATTCCATGGATCGTATCGGATGGGTACACGTGTATCGGCAAGGGGTCTTAGCTCGGGGCTGTAATAATTGATATAGTTTGCCTTTACAACACCGTTTAAGCCAACCTGTACAGTGCTGTTATTTCGATTGATACCTGGCATAGTTATTATCATAAACATTTCATTATACGGGATAAAACGAGCAGACCTATTTCCCGAATAAAGCATCGATCGCTCAAACGCCTCTCGCGGACTCTCACCCAGCTCAGAATGCTCCATCGTATCATATACTTCATAAAAGTACTCGGTTAATAGGTTATATATTTCGGGCAAAGTCCAAACGGCCCAATTTTCTGGATTTACGTATTTAGTGACCTGACGGGTATGCTTCATTATTTTTGTATTGCCGCGTAAGTTATGAACAAGCTGTGTCATTGTTGTGCCCAGATATCGCTCAATAAGAGAACCAAACCTTGCCTTATGCGCAGGGCGAAATTTATGAGTTACTCCGAATTGCGCAAGCAGCGAGTCAAAATAGACGCTGTCGAAGTCGCGACCGTTATCGGTTGTTACTATCTGTGGTAGCCTGTTGAACCTTCGGACGCACTCTCTTATAACCATCATATCAGATACAATAGAGGGATCTTGGTAAGTAATATAAAAAGCCAATACTCTCCGGGTGAATGAATCAAACATTACAGAAACCCAGAACTTCCCGTGCTTTTTAAGCGTCTTAGAATGTACAGTCTGTAAGTCCATTTCAGTGTGGTCGATATGTGCGACCTCAAAAGCCCTATCCCCGTGCCTTGACATAGCCATATCTGGGGCAACATAGAACAGTTCTTCCTTGTAAGCAATCCTACTGCCCTGAGTCTTAAGGAGTCTATCATACTTGGGCATATCATTTATCATTTTGAAAAAAGTCTTATCACTAGGGGGAATCAGACTCTTTCTCTCACATTGGGTGACGAATTTCATGTACAAGGATCTTTTGCTTGGGTCGATTGGCGTTTCATTGTCCTTCATAAATGAATGGAATTCTGTAATCACCTTCTCAGATAAACGCGGTGTTCTGTTACCTTTGTTCTTGTCATGACGAACTAAGCCGATATATCCACAACCATAAGCCTGCTCTGCTTGTTTATAGTTTTTTACCCATTCCCGGATAGTCCTTGTTTTAATTAGCGTACCATCCTCCAAATACGGTAGAATAATCTTATACCTGCGATTTGCTTCCGCAAGGTCTTGCTTGCTCGCTTCACGTATCATTCTATCCGCTTTCTCTTTTTGGGTATTGTCTATGAATTGACCGTCTGGGCTTTTTATACGGCCTTCAGACACCAGCCTCTTAAATTGTTTCCATTCAATCTCGGTAACCCCACCGTTAATGGAGAGCGAGACATAGTTATCGCCGTCATTTACTATGGTCCATTTGTTCCCGTCCCAGAGCACTACTTTACCCGGGGTAGTATCTATTACGCAATCTTCAAATTTTATGCTTTCATTGCTGTATGAAACAGCCTTGTTAGCCAGAGCAATTTCTCGATTTAAATAGACATGACATTTGTCAGGCTGAGACAAAAACTCTTGCTGCATATCGATGAAAATTTCGTCACCAATGAGGAGACTATAAATGAGATCAGCTTTATCTTTTGTCATGTTTATCAGATTGATAAGAAGTATCCCTGGGTTCTCAATGACGAGTGAAATTACTTCGTCCTTAGTCTCGATGGAAGCATCCGCTTTATTTTCTAGATAATAATCTTCTAAAAATACAAAATTCCTTTCAAGAATCCGGTTGATTTCATCTGATGAGCGAAGCCAATAGTGAAGTCCATATGTTTGGGCATAAGCCTCGCCCGGAGGGCAGTGCCAAACTCCGTCTATTTTTAAATACCTATTGGGCGCTTGTATTGAGAGCTCGGTCAACTTCTCCTCGTTCTTCCATTCTTCCCACCCGACACCATCTTCACCCATCACAAAGAAATCCGGAGTATGATAGATTCCGACTATCTTTTCAGTTTTCCCAGCTTTATAAGAAAGTTTAATCTGACACGGCTGGTCGTAATATTCTAGGATGGAATCGTCGTGTTCCTTGAAATAAATGCAGGACAATTCAACCGTATGGCTTTCGAATTGAATTGTCTTACCCATCTTTTGACTGGGGTATCTCCCAATTACATTTTTAGAACCGCCTCCGACTGCTCGGCAAGGTTCGCTGCTCCTTATTGTCTTTATTAGCTCAATAGCTGCTTCCGAGAGCCCATGTTTCTCGGTCCAAGCTATAAATTCATCATTGCTGAGCATACTTTATTCTCCCAAAAATGATCCGACGTTTAAGTTATTTAGATTGGTGTATTTTATATTATCAGCAACTTTGATTTCTTAATCTGTATTATAGTGATATTTAATTCTCATAAAGAATAACCCTCTTATACAATATCAGGTATTACTTTAACTTAAAAATCTACTAAATATGCGTATTTGACAAAAATAGCTGTTATTAGACATTACTTCTCGGAAGTCTTTTTAAGTATGCTTAACTAACTCATTAAAACAAAAAAAGAAAGTAATGTTGGGCTGCCTTTTAGAATTATTCTGATATTCAATGTAAGAACTTTTGCCGTATATATTAGTCAATGTTAATACTACCTATTGCTTCTTAATATCCTCGTGCGGCAATATAAATGCGAATAGATGTTCGTAAAATTGGGGCAATAGATGATACAAAGAGGTATGAAAACAAACATAAAGTGTATGTGAAGGTAGAAGCTATTTTCTATCCTGGCGGTCAGCTTGAACCCGTCTCATTTTGGTGAGAGAGTGGACGCCGTTATGAGATTGATACCGTGGTAGATGTGTGGCGTGCCCCCAGTTTGAAGGGGGGGGCATCGGTATACGGTATACATGCATTTCGTGGGCATCAGACGTTTTGGTTTTTTAAGAATCCCGCTGGTTCATGGAGCGGAAAGGCTCATGAGCGGTATATGGATAATCTTCATGTGATCTCAACCACTTAATCCTCTAAGTATCTTGCAAGGCATATGCCTCGGTCTTCTTTTTCATTGAATTGCATATTGAAATTCATCCACCCAAGATTGATTAACCTATACCGTATAGCTGTTTCCGAAGCCCAAAAATGTATTTGCATCCTATGTATACAGCATTTATAGTCTCTAAAGTTACATGGCTGCTTGTCCACATATAATACCCCATTGTATCTTTCATTCCATTCCATAAATGCAGCAAAGGCAGGCATTAACAAGTTAAGCGGCATTAACAAGCAGGCTGCAAAGAAATTTGCTTCCACCTCATGCGGATCTTTTCTGTCATCTGACTTCTGTAAATCACGGTTCATGCAGATAATTTCAGCCTGTTGATTTTCAAGGTGCTTGAGGAAGTAGTGTCCCAGCTCATGAGCAATAGTGAAGTTAACCATTTTAATATCATGGTTCTCATTGTAGAAAATCACTGGTTCATTATTGATATATAGAATTTTACCACATGTCTCAGGAGGCCAATCCTTAAAAGGCAGAACTGTAATACGCTCCCGCTTTGCAATCACATCCAAGTGTTTACCGGGATTATCGGTAATTTTATTTTCGTCAAGCAAGTCCATCGCAAGTTGTTCTATTTCAAGCTTACGTTCCTTCCGCATTCTTTTTATGCTCCAGATATTCACGAAGTAATGCTTTCGTATCGTCAGTACTTTCTATATCACCAAATGTTCTTGCTGCTTGTTTAACTTCATAAGTCTCTTGTTTTTCAGTGGATAGGAACTTTACACTAGTCCCTTCTGATACACTTGCAGTGTTGTTACCTAATGCAGAAAGTATCTCTCTAAAGCAATCCATTGCCGTTTCCAGATTCTCCATGATGTCCACAGCCAGTTCATTCGGCGCAGGCAAGTTTTCAAGATCAGCGAGAGACTTGTCCTTCACCCAGAATATATCGAGGCTTGTCTTGTCACGCGCTAGAATTTCATCAACAGTAAACCTCCTAAATCTTCCATCCAGGTTTTCCGCATAATATGTCTCATGTCGTTCGTGCCGATTTTCAGGATTATAGCATTGAATAAAGTCCTGTAAATCCTCATATTTCATCGGATTCTTCTTTAGGGTAAAGTGGACATTGGTACGGAAATCATATATCCATACTTCTTTTGTTTGCGTTTCAGGACTTGCAGGGCGCTTGTCAAAAAAGATAACGTTTGCCTTAACACCGGGTCTATAGAATATACCGGTAGGAAGCCGAAGTATCGTATGCAGGTCGGATGTTTGTAATAGCTTCTTTCGCACGATCTCTCCGGCTCCGCCTTCAAACAACACATTATCAGGCACGACAACAGCAGCCTTACCCGTTGCTTTTAGCAGGGTATTGATATGCTGGACAAAGTTTAGCTGCTTGTTTGAGCCCGTTGCCCAGAAGTCTTGGCGATTATAGACCAAGTCCTCTTTCTCTTGCTCGCCCTCATCATTAGTGAAGGTCATGGAAGACTTTTTACCAAACGGTGGATTCGTTAGCACGTAGTCAAACCGCTCTCCCGGATCAGACAGCAAAGCATCATTTCTTGTTACAGGGACAACGTTGCTGTAAATATCTCCGATGTTGTGAAGAAAGAGATTCATTAAACTCAAACGGTAAGTGTTGAGCACAATCTCCCACCCACGGAATGTACTGCTTTTCAAAAACTCCTTTTCATCCCGATCAAGCTGATAGGTTTTTGAAATATACTGATGAGCCATAAGAAAGAAACCGCCTGTACCGCAAGCCGGATCAACGATTGTTTTCATCGGTACTGGACGCAGGCATTCTACCATAGCCCTAATCAAGGGACGAGGTGTAAAATACTGGCCCGCTCCGCTTTTGGTATCCTCGGCATTCTTCTCCAATAATCCTTCATATATATCGCCCTTAACATCGGTGGACATGGACACCCAATTTTCATCATCAATCATTTTGACAATACGGGCAAGCTTGGCTGCTTCACTGATTTTATTATGGGAGCCTTTAAATATTTCTCCAAGGATACCCGTCTTTTTACCCAACTCTTCAAGCGTTTTCTTATACTGTTGCTCAAGGTCGATACCGGATAAGGCTTTCATATCAGACCACCCATAACCCTGTGGAATACCCAGGTTTCTGTTATATGGTGGCTTTGAATATTCTTCGGCCATCTTCAAAAAGATCATGTACGTAAGCTGCTCTAAATAGTCCCCATATGAAACGCCATCATCACGAAGGACGTCACACATCGACCATATTTTTGATACTATTGTTGATGCGCCGTTACTCTCAGTCATTCTTTTTCTCCTCTTTAGTATCCCTATCTAATGAAACATCACCTATTTTTATGGCTTTAAAGTAGGGCAAAATAATTACTACAAGCAACACACCGAGCACAATCAGTCTCTCTGTAGTAAACGTATATTTCCCCAAATACTCAAGTACTAATAAAATCAACATAATAGGTGTTATAACAAACCAGCATTCACGCTTAAACTTATCAACATACTTCTTTTGATCTTTCTTTTTCTTATCAATGATTTTTGATTTAGAACCGGCTAATAAGCTTTCATATTTATAAGGTTCTACTATTCTTTCCTGTTGCCTTAATTCTTCCCAATCAATAGGTGCGTCACTATAAACGGCGTTTGTAACATCATAATATTCAAAATAAGGAGAACCATCTTTCCCAAATATTAGACCTGTTTTAACCGCATAACCAAGGTTGCTTGTATAGCGTTTTAATTGCTTTATTCCGAATTCATATGAACTCTTATTCTTTTTCCCTTTAATCTCATATATTGAGATAGGAATATTGGTATCCAAATCAAGAATAGCTATATCTACGCTATAATTCTTATCCCCCCATTCAATAGCAATACTTTCTTTAGGATACCCATGCTGTATTAAATAGTTAATAAAAGCATTAGCGGTATTCTTCTCCAATTCCATAATACCCTCCTTGAAAGAGTGATTATATCAATTGACCCTTAAACGCCTTATTTAAAACACTCTGTCGCAAGCTATCTGACTGTTGTAATGCCTCATTAATGGTTTGTTCGATCTTATCACAAACTGAGAACTGGGATTCTATTATTTCTACAATTTTTGTTTGTTTCACTATTGTATTTACTGGAATCGGAATTTTCTTTAATGATTCACCAGTAAGATGTTTTATCCCAGTACCTGTAAAATATTTTTGTATAATTCCTGATTGGCCAATATACCATAAGTAATACATAATATATTCCGATTTTACTGTCTTGGCAGGTCTTATCCTATGTAGAGCTTTTTGATACTTTATTGGATATGATTCCTTCCAAATCGCACACCTTCCTGGTTCACCACCTTCACAAATAACCAAATCACCAGCAATAATATTGAATCTATCTTCTTCATCTGGTTCAAAACGCATTTCAAGTAAATCCGATAAATCAAATTCAAACCATCTTACATTCAAGTTACGTATATATGGTTGGTGTACACCCTTATTCTTATGTTTATCCAACATTTTGCCTAAACGAGTATCGCATAGATTACCTAACAATTCAAATTTATCATTGCTATTGAACGCATCCTTTAGAACCGCTTGCCGATATACCCTTAGCTGCTCTTTCACTTTTTGCAATGTTTCAATGCCCTTATCCAGCTCAGAAAAGAGTTCATCAATTTTTACAACAATACGTTCCTGCTCCGGGATTGATGGCAAAGGTACTCTTATCCTTTTTATTTCATCCTGAGTAATGGCCTTAAATGTTGTTCCTGTTCCCATCTCAGTCAAGTGTTTTTCTATTGATCTAAAATAGTATAATATATACTTATAATTTATTTGTTGGGTTACCCGGATAGCAGTAATACCTCTCCCAATACAGACCTTGCCTGGTGACAAATTTGTTGGGCCAACGGGTGCTCGAACAGACAACAGTATATCATTATAATCCGCTGTTTTTTTCGGCTTTGAACAATAAATCCGTGTTTGTGGATATAAATCTCCAAAATCAGTTTTACCTTGAAAAAAGGGGAATCCATCCGCATTAGAATTATAGAATTCTGATGCGGGGGATTGTCCTGCGATTATTACGCATATATCTTCCAAAGGTGAAACTCTCCACTCTTTAGGTAGTTTACCAAAGTCCATGCCTATACCTCATTGATAAAATCACGCAACTAATATCCCGTTCATTTCTTCAAGTATACTTAAATACGATCCGTTAAAAAGTTCATAAAAGCGGCCTAATCCCCCCTTGCTGTCAAATGGCGATAGTTCCAGATCAGCAGGTTCAACGGAAAGGGATGTTGCGATATGGTCTTTTATCATGCGTAGCCAATCCATTTGTTCTTCTGTAAAATGGATATGTCCAGCATTTTTAGCCAGAGTCCAACGCATGAAGTTATAATTCACCGTGTCCGCAAAAGGGGACAGCTCGCTTGCATAACCTAATTCGAACTTTATTAGCGAAAAGATATCCGTCAACATACGGACAGTTCCCCGGCCTTTTACGGATGTCTGATTCTTCAAATAATAACTTTCCCATAAATACTCCAAAGTCAGGTTATATGGAGGTGCTGTCAACTTTTCATGCAGTTCCTTTATCATTTTCAACGTTAATGGACGGTTTTGATAGCTTTGGTTATAGATGATCTGCAAAGCCGTAATTTCGTCTTTATTCTCGTCAATAAACTGGCGGAACGTCTGAATTGTACTTTCGGCTCTTTGCGCATAATGCTCATCCCAGCCCGCAAAAATCACTGTATCAAGATTCACACGATCGACAACTTGATCATGATTCTTGCGTACATTCTCGATATATTCACGCAGCTTAGGCGAATAAAACAGTTGGCATGCTTCCTCTGTTAATTCTTTTTGTACTTCATTAACCTGCTCGGGCGTCGCATCGTCCGGGGACAAAAGATTATACTTCTCTTGAGCCTTAACAGTTAGGACGTCCAAATCAAAACAATCCAGCAGGTCCGCGACCATATCCCGAATGGGTATGCCCCCTGACAACTCTTCGAACTTTTCACGTTCCTTCTTATCAACAACGCTGTTGAGGCGTGCCAAACGGTTTGCGACTGAAGTCAAAACATCCTCATCCCTGCTACCGAGCGCAATACTCATCATCAGGTCTTTTAAAGGTATGGTGGGCTTACGTTCCAATGGCCTAGAATCAGTCTTCGTTGACTTTGTTACACCGACAGCATCAATGATAATAAAGCGAGATTTATTAGAAGTAGCAGATGGAGAAACATCCTGTAATTCTTCTTTTGATAATGTCCTTGTGCCACGTCCCTTCATTTGTTCGAAATAGTTTTTGCTTCGAACATCACGCATAAATACTAAACACTCGATAGGTTTTACATCCGTACCCGTTGCAATCATATCAACGGTAACCGCAATACGGGGATAATAGCCAATACGGAATGCAGCCAGTATTGATTTTGGGTCCTCTGTAGATTGGTAAGTAATCTTTTTGCAGAACTCATTTCCTTCGCCAAACTCCTCACGGACAATCTGAACGATATCATCAGCATGACTATCAGTCTTCGCAAAGATAAGTGTTTTCGGAACTTCTTTACGATTCGGAAAAATCTCACTCAACATCTTATCATGAATTGCTCGAATAATCGAACGAATTTGACTGGGATTTACTACATCCCGATCAAGCTGTGAACCGGTATAAGCCAAATCTTCATCAAGCTGCTCCCAGCGTTTCTTCCGAGATAGCCGATCTCTCTTCTCAATAACCTGTTTCATGATATAAGCGCCCTTGGACGTTATATCAGTCTGGATAACATACAGATCTTCTCCCACGTTGACGTTATCAATTATAGCCTGCTCACGAGGGTACTCACTGACTACATTTTCATTAAAAAAACCAAAGGTTCTCTTATCTGGCGTGGCAGTCAAGCCAATTAAGAACGCATCAAAATAATCTAGCACCTGCTGCCACACATTATAGATTGAACGATGGCATTCATCGATGATGATAAAATCAAAATACTCAACAGGATACTTTGCGTTGTACACAACTTCTTTTGGCTTGCTGTCGAGCCGTACTTCGTTAAACGATGTCTCTTCAAGGCTATCATCCAAATCTTCGCCTTTAAGAATTGAGTACATTCTTTGAATTGTACTGATGCACACATGAGACTCTGGTATATATGACGATTTAAGACGGACAATATTGTAAAGCTCAGGGAATAGTCTTACGTCGTCGTTCGGTTTATATTTTCTAAACTCTTCTTCCGCTTGTTCCCCTAGGTTCTTTGTATCCACTAAGAAAAGAACTCGTTTTGCTTTAGCAAAGCGCAATAGCCGGTATACAGATGTAATGGCAGTATAGGTCTTACCTGCTCCAGTTGCCATTTGTATCAAAGCACGAGACTTATTCTCAGCAAATGAGTCCTCAAGTTTTAGTATCGCGTTTGTTTGGCATTTTCGAAAACCGGTATCATCAAACTCGGGAAAGTGCTTCATGTTGTTTCTCAACGTATTATCTGCTTTAAGCCATCTTTCCAACGTTTCAGGCTGAAAGAAAGAAAAGACAGTCCTAGATCGCGCTTTTTCATCAGCGTAATCAGTGAAACGAGTTAATACATCTGTTGCTTCGTAGACGAAACGAAGAGACTGAGAATTGATAACCCATTTTAAATTACTGTTTGCATAACGGGTTGATTGATCCTCAACTGTTGTAATGTTCTCGCCCATGTTACTAGGCTTGGCTTCTATGACTCCTACGGGAACTCTATTAACAAAAAGAATATAATCCACCGGCCCCGTATCAGTAGGAAATTCCCTGACAGCAACACCAAGAGAAGCTGCTGGATTAAACTCTCGCATATCTTGCAAAACCCAGCCTACTTGCTCTAGTTTTTTATCTATTATTTGTCGCGCTTTTGTCTCAGGAGTCAAATGATCACCTGTCTATATAACGTTAAGTATTCTTGTAATTATTATAGATTCATTCTTATAGATTTTCAAATATTTTGTAAGCCATTGCGATATATAGAATAAATACATTATTGCTATACTGCTTATCTCAGGTTTATGGATAATGGGAAATTGGGCAGGAACACGAAAAACGAATATTGACCCTATTTATTTTGAATGCGATAGGCAGCAATCACATTCAGTACACATCGCCTCGTGATATTAAACAGATTTGCACGATATCAGTATTAGAATTAAAATATATTATTCTAAACGAAGGGGATATTGGTAATTTTGGGATTTTGATGTCGGTGAAAAGGTGGACAAGCAGTTTTTCCAACATGGGGGTATCCAAAGGGCGCTCTCCCTTGGCAAACGACATTGCTTGCAAGGTCTAGTGTGCTATTATGCCTGATCTGCCATCTGACGCGAAAATTGTGCCGTCGCTTTGTTGGGCGGCACTGTTTGAAGCGGTAGGCTAAGATTTGAAGCGGATGACGAGAAAATTGCGGCCTGCTTTCCAGGGAGGACGAGGCCTAATATCTAGTCTACAGGCATCTCAATCTTAATCCATAAAATTGCCGTTTCCCATAAATGCATTGGGTAATATGTTTCACGTTTCCAACTGAATTTTAAAAAGTTCTTTTATACGTCTGGCCAACTTTGTATAAATTTCGTCGCGTTCAGCAGGGCAGTTCTTTGCGAGAGCATGTCGGGGATCTATTATAGCCTGATATTTGTCTATACCTGTATCTTCATAGGCACAGGAACGCACAGGCAACCACAGAATGGTTGCGCCATCTTTATCAGCCGCCTCCAAGATGTGAGGAAACTCCTTACGCCATACATATTCGGACGCAAAAAAATGGGCAGAACTCATCAAAACAGCAACTTTTGCCTTAGCAAGTGCAGCATTAATTTCTTTATCCCAGTCTTCACCGGACTTTATTTTCGTATCGTCCCACCACTTAATTTCTGTTATATTCTCCAGCGCTTTCAAGTGCGGATGCAATTCATCTCTGTATTGTTCATCCTTATGGGCGTAGCTAATAAATACTTGTGTACGTTGGGCTTTTTGGGCTGTTTCCGCCTTTATCCGAGCTTTTTCAAGCTCCAAATTTACTGCAGTTATCCTTTCTTGAAGAAGATTTTTCTCATTTTCGTCAATGGGGAAATCTTCAAACGAATCGGCGTTCAATAACGCTTGTTCATAGTAATCTTTTGCTATCTTTAAATCCTGTTTCTCACCAATCCCATCACGATACATGTCTCCAAGGCGGGAGGAACTTATCCAGCATCCTTGCTGAGCAGAACGCATATAGAGCTTAATAGCTTCTTTGTAGTCTAAAGAAATACCAATATCCACACCCGTTCCATCTTTATACAAATCAGCTAGACAGAATAACGCTATGGCATCTTCTTTCTCTTGAGAAGCTCTATACCATCTCACTGCCTCTTTTAAATCCTTATTGACACCTTGACCGAGCTGCAACAACTGCCCCAATTCACTTTGCGCCCTCGCATGGCCTTGCTCGGCAGCAAGCCTATACCATTTTGCTGCCTCGTCATAATCTGTCTCAATACCTTGACAACTATAACCATAACAATGCCCAACACGAAACTGAAATTCAGGATCTCCGGCTTTGGCCTTATCGCGAAGGAGTGTTTCCAAGGTCCCACTATTTGTTTGATTTCGCATTTATTTCGCCCCTATGCTACCATTTTATAACATGTTACTGCAAGTTTTGACTAAGTTCAAGTAAATTTGCGCATATTCTACTTTCAATACGTATTCTACATAATAGTTTTATTTAATGGGAAGTTAAGCAAAAGTAAATTGATATATTTCCATCGTATTCATTATGTTGATTAGTCTAGTATAATGAAATCCTTGTGTATTCCTTTATCATTTTATAATATTCTCCATATAAGCCCCGATTGTTTCCAAAAATTCATTCAGATTATATATCCGCACCCATCAAAACTCCATTTTCGTCAGTCAACTCGATATGCTTTGAAAAATACTGAAATGAAGCTTCGTTGTGATCTACTACAATTACCGTCTTCATGTTGCTTGCCAACTGATTTAAAAAAAGAATAACACAATAGATTTCTGTATTACTCAATCCTTTAAATGGTTCATCTATTCCTAAGATCCTGGCTGTAGATCTGGAAGACTTCAATATTTTAATTCTGATATTTTCGCCACCGGACAGTGTCGATGTCGGTTGGCCGATTCTTAAATGTCCCAACATGATAGAAGAGGCATTTTGCAATAATTCCACTATTTTTTTGTCAATTTTCAAGAAATACTCATGTGCCTCATCGACTGTCATTTCCCAAACATCAAAGATGCTTTTGTTAAACAGCATATACTTCTTTAGATTCTTATTAAAACCCGTCCCCTCACAATCGTGGCATTCCATACGTACCGTAGCACTCTGTTCATTTCCGTATTCCAAAAATCCTGCTCCTGAACATATAGGACATGCTCCTTCGCATCCCGTTAAATTTGAAAAAAAGCGCTTATCCTTATTATGTTTTTTAGCAAAAGCTTCTGAAATATGGCTAAAAATATCAAGGACAGTTGCGACAGAAGAATTTTTATTTCCTAAAAGGGGTCTTTGGTTGATATACAAATACCGCTCAAAATATTGTGGCAGATATTCACGCAAGAGGGTTGATTTTCCCACGCCAGATCTACCTGTTATTAAGTTTAAGCAGCCAATAGCGACACTGATATTTACCCCAGAATACTGGTAGATTCGACTACCGAGTGTTATAGAAACTGTTTCCTTTGGTGTAGCAACATTAAAATCGTTATTAATACTTTGAGACTTTAGATATTGTCGAGCATCAATAATGGAGCCACCTTCTTTGCCACTCTTTTCTCCAAGGGCTATGACGACCTTTGCGTCTTTAACGAAAATATCGCTGTGCTCCACAATGACTAAGGTGTGATGAGTTGATAAGTCTAATACGTTTCTATATATAGCATTTTTTTCAGAGCCAGAGAGCCCCGCCAATGGCTCGTCCAATACAATTAATAAATCTGATAGCTGAGTATTAAAAACCTGAACTAAACGAAGGCGCTGCAACTCCCCACCTGAAAGAGTGGGAATGGCGCGGTGCAAAAAGAGGTGACCTAGATTAAGCTCTACCGCCTTTACTATAAAACTATAAATGTTTTTCAAGGCAAAAGTTAAGTTTGGGTTCTTTTCACTTTTCATTATTTGAGCAACATGTTGACAAAGGTTCTCGAAAGGAGTTGTCATGAACTCACCAATTGAAAGCCCCAAAAGTTTGTATTGCTCATGGCCAGATGCATACTTTCGACCATGACAGTATTCACATTCTTTATCTGCGAAAAACTGCTTTGAAGGAGTAAAATTTGCCATCATAGGTTTTTCTGTCATGATGCCATTGAATTTCGTAGTGCGTCTTGAAAAAGAGTTAGTCTTTTTATATCTTATTGAATATTTGATGTCACTTTCACCAAAGAGGAATAGTCTTTTTTCTTTTTCTGAAAGCTGTCTGAAATTCTTTTTGAAATCAATTCCATAATCTGTACAAAAGTTCTTAATAATTTGAGAATAAAAGTCCTTATACTTATTCCAACACTTAATCGGGTTTTTTTCCAAGGGGGTATCATAATCAACGATTCTGTTTTCATCTAGCTCTTTAATAAAACCCATCCCATGGCAATGTTCACATAGATTTTCCTCTTTGTTTAATATAAAAAAATCTTCATTCAAATCCAACAGCGCGGCATAGACCAATGCGATATTACGGTTAAGCCCAAAATAAGTACCTATTGTTGATCGCATATTATTATTATAGTTTGACTGCCGAATTGGGATTGCGGCCATCATGTTGGAGTAGGATTTCACTCGATAGGTTGGCTCTGGAATTTCATCAGCAAACATGGACAAAAATTCATGTTGCCCAATTTGTGCAATAGTGTCGTATGCCAAGGACGATTTTCCGCTGCCAGATGGGCCGATCACCAAATTAATAGTTCCCTTTTGCAGTGAAACATCAATATTCTTCAAGTTGTTGGTTTCAATCCCCAGAATATCAATGGTGTCGGGCATTAGATTCACTGCTCTCTGTAATAATTCGGTATAAATCGCGTATGAAGAACTCTAATGTTTTTTTTGAGTGGACACAGAAGCGCTCATCTATTGAATGAATCGTATTGCCCGGCTTAAGATGCATTGCGTTCACCGGGCATCCACCACCGCAAATACCAAGCGCGGGGCACGACAAGCATTCTTCATGGTTTATAGGAGTTACCTGCGACCATTCAATAAATTGTGCGTTCTCTACAGCGTTAAAAGTGTCGTCCGCTATATGCGATACAAAATATTTTTTATCGGATAAGCAACCGTGGCAAATGCCCACGCGGCCGTCTGGAGCAATAACAAGCTGTCCTCCGGAGGTGGCGGCACAATCGGAAAAATACACCTGCGCCTTGGAAAAAGACTTAAGCTTACGCATCATACGATCTTCGTAAACACCGAGTTCCCGCAGTTTAACAAATTCGTCAATGATGAACTGCGCTGCGGCTTCATTATAGCTCTGAGGCAGTACAAAATTTTCATCGGACATCATGATGTTGAACCCAAAGCCTTTGATACCATACGTGTCAATCAACGCCAGAATATTTTGAGTGTCCTTAATCGTTTCTTCGCTCAAGGTCACTGAAAGAGAAATGTTGATACCCATTTCTCTACATTTGTCCAATGTGGCTAAGATGCGAGAAAACACAGGTTTTCCTGCAATGTCAACCCGCATGCTGTTTGCTTCTTCAGTGAATCCGTCTATCGAGATTGCTATTGCAACCCTAAGCTCACTCAGACGGGTAAGCCTTTCTTCATTCAGCAAAACACCATTTGTAACAATCGACATTTCGATGTTTTCAACACATTTTTCTTTTTGGCGAAGTTCGTTAATGCGAAGTGCGGCATGCTCTAGCACCGAAAAATTGACCAGCGGCTCCCCACCATAGAATATGAGTATTGGCTTGTTTTCTGCAGTGTCTAAACCGGAGAGTTTGATTTGGCGGATGAAAAAATCAATTGCCTTGTCTGCGGTTTCAATAGACATATTTTCGGATGAAAAGCTACTTCTCTTTGCTTTGTCATTATTACCCAAAAAGCAATACTTGCATGCCAAATTACATTGCTCACTCATGATCATATAGCAAACATTGATGGCGGGCGAAGGGATATTTGATTGAACAAATTGAAGCACTCGCTCGTCCTCATCCAGCGCTTGAGTGAGAATTTTGTATTTTGCAAGCTCAGCAACCTCGTTCTGAATTGCCTCTGGAGCGTCATTGCATTTATTGCAAGAAGAACTTGCAAGCCATGCCTGCAAGTTCTTATATATTTCCACAGATAGATATACTGGCTTCATACGAAGCGAATGATACAAAGCAACCATATCCTCCACTTCGTACACATGGGTAAAACGCGAAAACGTTACCATTCGATATCGCCAAAATCAGGCATGGCACGGCAAGAGCACGCGCACGTACAAGAATTACAGGCAACACAAGCACAGCGAGCCATGGCAACCGCATCGTTCTCAATATTCCCAAACAACTTCTGATAATCGACAGCTGTAGCGCTCATGTTAAATTGCCTCCCATTCGAAATCTGTAATTCTTCCACCGGAGCAAGAGCAGCGGCAACTGCAAGTGCATCCCGTACACTGCGCAATGCAGGTAGTTGAAGCACAAACCATTTCTTCGCTAATCTTTCCCAGCATCGCCCGATAATCACCGGAATCATATAAAATCATATAAGCAGCCCCCACTTATTATTTTGTAATCTGTCCACAATATACCACCTGATATATGCGTATGTCAACATACAAAGTATACCCGCTATATAATTGCTCTCAAATATCGTATAAACTACAATATATTGCGGTTAATCATTGATTATAATACCTTATATGATGATTTTAAGTAGCGCTGATTGGAGGAGTTCTATTTGCGAAAACATCTGAAAACCCAGTAATAATGCGGTGTTGTGGCACTATTGTATTTTGCGTATTTTGCGTATAACATTTTCAAGCCACACACGTCCTATCCCTTATTCTCCAGTCACTCTCGGACCATGTCCAGCGGCAGTACCCTCATTCAGAATGCCTTAGCACCACAATTAACTTTGATTGAGTCTTATCAACCCAAGTGATAATTATAGACATACTCTTCATAATATGAGCGACGCAATTTATTTACACGATATGCAATGATTTTACACCATAATACATATAAGTTAAAGTAACTTATTTCTGATTTAGGCATTCAAAGAGTGTAAGGATACAAAATGATTGGCAAGAATATGCCGTGAAATTGTGTTGAATCCAGTGGCTTTGTAAAAAAGAAATCTAGACACTTCGAAACGTAGATATTATCTGTGTCTGAGTAAATATGTTATAATGAGATAAAAAGTAAGGCAAATATGCAGAGGCTGATGAGTTAAAATTAGGGACATTATAATCGAGGTAGAATTGATGGATAAACACTATAAAGAAGGCAATTTAAATGAACTATTTGAAGATGCAAAAAAACGTCCTGGATTTCAGAAAATTTATGAACAATTTAAGCCCTTATTTGAAGTGCAGAATTTTATTATTGAAGAGAAGATTAATAAGGGCTTAAGTAGTAAACAACTCGCTGTTCAAATAGGCATCAGCCAAAGGGAATTTAATAAACTGGAGCAAGCAGATGTAAGAATTAGGTTGGAGACACTATTGAAAGTCGCTGAGCATTTGAAAAGAAACCTTCAGATAATATTTAAATGATAGTTTGCATTACTCACTAGGGAGAAATGGCCCAAGATTATATTTCTACATTATGGCCAATAAGAATTCCGTTTGAGTTTGAGATAAATGCTCATTTATTTGGAATGGCGACATTTGACATTGGGCATTTTATTAATCCAAATACTTATACTTGTATACAAAAGTTTTCAATAATGAATATAGATTATGTAAGTAAATAATAAACCCTGAGGCAAAGAACTTGAGATACTGAACTGATGGAGTAAAATTCGGCGTGTGAATTTCTCTTATTATCCTCTTTTGAATGAATCACCATGGCTTGGCCAAAATATTATTAAGAATCATTCAAGGGGTGATAGAAATACAATTGTACAGTCTCGAACCTATTGGAATAGGGACAGAAATGGTTGAAAGTCTGACAAGCTATTTGTCGAGACTGGCGGAGGCGCATTACGTTACAGTTGGAACGCTGATTAGTCAGGTCATAGCCGAAGAACTGGGAAAGAACTATATCACAGAAAGCTCCCAAAAATGCGGGAGCAAATTATATAAAAATGCATTTGCTTTAAATGGGTTGGGGGTATTGACTAAAGAATTCGTTCGAGTGATATCTAATTTAACGGGATGTGATGTTTCATTTCTTACGCTACAATCCTGGAGAAACATATGCCCCGACAGAAATATTTTTCGTCCAACGAAAGCATGGTGCCCAAAATGTCTTGAAGACTGGAAAAGCAAACGGCTTCCAATCTATGAACCTCTTGTTTGGTGTTTTAAGGATGTAAGGTTATGTAAAATTCATAATGCGTTACTAATCACCCATTGCCCTTCATGTGATTCGGGAATCCCGCTCTTAAATAGGATGTCAAGGAATGGGTACTGTTCCCATTGTAATCGTTGGCTCGGTGCTGCGGATACTCCTGATATGGAAATGGAAAGTGACCATATTTCTTGGGATTACTTCGTTACATCAACAATTGAAGACTTATTAATAAACCAGCCAAATCCTAATATTACGATAAGCAGCGTTAAAGGTTTTATTGATGCATTGATTGAGCAAGCAGGTGGTATAATCGGTTTTTCTAAATACTTAGGCATAGCTAAATCTATGGTTAGTGAATGGTATAGAGGATTGCATAGGCCTTCTTTCAGTATGTTATTAAAGATATGTTACTCTGTTAACACCAATCTTTTACCTGCCTTATCTAAAGAGCAATCTATTTATTTAATGAACAAGCCGGTTTTCTCATCTTCCAAACAGAAGGCCGTTAAAAGAAAGATCGATTGGAGAAAGGTTGAAGAAAATCTTATTGACATATTAAATAATGCTGAATCTGCCCCTCCATCCATGAAGGCTGTAGCTCAGGAAATGAACATTGATAGAAGATTGTTGTATTCTCATTTCCCGGGTTTGTGCAAAGCGTTATCGTCGAATTATACCTCGAGAATCCAGTTGATGAAAGAAAAACGCATTGAAGATGGACTTGAAGAAGTAAAGAAGGCTATTATAAACGTTAGGAATCTCGGAGCCCCGCTAAATCGGGAAAATGTTGAAAAACTATTGCCTTCTACGGTTAGTTTGAGGGAGAAGCCATTTTTTGAACTTTGGAAGTCCTTAAGTTGAATCATGCAAAGAAAAAAAGCTCATTCTTTGATTCCTGCGGTGGAACAATAAGTTTGCCTTCCGAAAATGGAAGCATAACCTTGCCATTTGGCAAACTTATGCTTCCTGCGATAAGATCAAAACCCGTTTGGATTTATATGAAATGGCGGAGAGGGTGGGATTCGAACCCACGGTTGCTTTCACAACACCGGTTTTCAAGACCGGCACTATCGACCACTCAGACACCTCTCCAAAGCATCGTCAGTATAACAAAACGCGGGCCACTCCGTCAAGGATATACACAGTCCACAGATTGCACGGCGATCATAATATTGTGCAAAAAATTTAAAGATAGTACAATACGAAAGCAGGCCCGGCAATTATAATAAGGAAGTATCCGGCGGTATAGGCTGCCGCGGCCCGAATATTTCATTCATCACGGTCTCATGATAGAATAGAGTAAAGAAAACGTTGGCGGTAACAATGGGCAAGCTGGATACGGCGCATTCCCTAGTACACACCTTTGGCAATGCGGTAGGCGTAAATTGCTTTGTGGTGGATATGGAGTCGCGCGGAACGAGCATCGGCGGAAGCTGCGAGTTTTGTACGTGCTGCCAGGCAAAGCAGTTGGCCGAGGGCGGGCGTGTGCGCTGTGAAAATCTGATGGAATATGCCACCGTACAGTCGGAGCGGTGGGGCGGAAAGTACGAGTTTCTTTGCCCCGCGGGCGCGGCATTTATTGCGGCGGCGGGTCTTCGGCAGGGAATGCTGGATTACGGTCTGATTGCCGGGCCGTTTCTGATGGTCAATGCGCAGGACCTCATCGACGAAGGGATGGGCGGGCTGTTTACCGGCGCGGCGAAGGACGTTACGGCGGCTGTGAAGCGCCTGCCATATATTGAAGCGAAGCGCGTTTCATCGCTGGCGGATATGCTGTTCATGCTTACAGCATTTTCGGAGCATCGCGACAGCGAAGATATTCGGTTGGCAGAGCAGACCAGCGCGCGGTATAACGAGATATTCTCCGCGTTTGAAGAGCGCAAGTCGGGCGCGCGTGAGGCGGCATATCCGCTGGAAACGGAAAGACAGCTGCAGCGCTACATCGCCTCGGGAGATAAGACGGCTGCGCAGCGCGCACTCAACGAGATACTGGGCGCTATCTTTTTTGCCTCGGGCGCGGATTTCACGGCGATTAAGACACGCGTGACGGAGCTGCTGGTGCTGCTCTCTCGCGCGGCCATAGAGGGTGGCGCGGAGCCGGGGCGCATCTTCGGCATGAGCCGGGACTATCTCGGCGAAGTGATGCGGTTCACAAATCTGGAGGATTTGAGCGCGTGGCTTTCCGGTATGCTCACGAGCTTTACGAGCCTTGTGTTTGCGGCCCCGGATGCGAAGCACACCGACACGATACAAAAGGTGATGGAGTACGTGAGCGCAAACTATATGAAGCGCATCACACTGAACGATATATCCGAGCATGTGGCCTTCAGCGTATCTTACCTCAGCCGTATGTTCAAGGAAGAGAAAGGCATCAACCTGACGTCGTATATCAACGAGGTGCGTGTGCGCAACGCCAAGCTTCTGCTGAAGGACAGCAGCGTCGCGCTTTCTCAGGTGGCTTACCTCACCGGCTTCGACGACCAGAGCTATTTCTCCAAGGTATTCAAGAAACACACCGGCATGACGCCGGGGAAATACCGCGAAAAGCGGGGCATCACAAAATAACGGAGGGATATTATGAGCATATTCGAAGAGATGAGTTCATTTCTGCAGCAGGGACGTGCGCCTAAGGTAAAGGAACTGGTTGCGCAGGCGCTGGAAGCCGGCGAAGACGCCGGTCGTATTCTCAACGAGGGTCTGCTGTCCGGCATGGCCATCGTCGGCGAAAAGTTCAAGAATAACGAAGTATATGTACCGGAGGTGCTGATTGCGGCGCGCGCGATGAACGCCGGCATGGAGATTCTGAAGCCCGCGCTTTCGAGCGGCAACATCAAATCCCGCGGCAAGGCGGTGCTGGGCACCGTCAAGGGCGACCTGCATGACATCGGTAAGAATCTGGTCAAGATCATGCTGGAGGGCAAGGGCATCGAGGTTATCGACCTGGGCACCGATGTTTCGCCCGAGAAGTTCATACAGACTGCGCTGGATCAGGAAGCGGATATTGTTGCCTGCTCGGCGCTGCTGACGACCACGATGGGCGTAATGAAGGACGTTGTGGAAAAAGCAGTGGAAATGGGCGTGCGCGATAAGATTCATATTATGGTAGGCGGCGCGCCGGTAACCGAGAGCTACAAAACGTCTATCGGCGCGGACTATTATGCGTCCGACGCGGCATCGGCATCGGATATCGCGCTTCAGATCTGCACCGCGTAAGCGCTGCGCCAGGTTTACACACAAAGCAGGGGACGGAATGCCGTCTCCTGTTTTTATCATCCGGCGTCTTCGTACGTAATATCGAAAACGCCCTGAGGCGTATAGTCTCCGGCAAGCAGTTTTTCAATGCGGCTTACCCGCTGTGCGTTTTCGGCAGGGTGTTCTTCCGGGTTTAGGCCCTCGGGGTCAATGAAGCAGGCGACCAGGGAAATGAACTCGCGCTCCGTCAGTTCGGGTACGGTTTTCCCATACAAACAATTGCATGTATTACTCTCCTTATAGTACAACTGTGTATGGTATCATGCTGTAACGACAACATCAAACCGGTATATAGAAGTAAGAAAGTGTATTTGATTATTTTTTGGAGCATCCGATCCGTTTTCGATATTCAGTGGCATGCGGCTTCATATTTGGCGGATTACTGATGTATTTGCCTGTGGGCAATACGGATTTAATATTTCAAGCGTTGCTGAGATGCAAAACCCGGCCTGGTGACGCTGCTGAAGTTGGGATGAAAACACTTCCTGCTGTAAATTTCAGTTGTATTTGAAGATTTACGATGGTATAATCATTCAGCGTAGCGCTTCTTGCTCCGCGCCCTGTCGCGGGGCCACATCTGAACCGAAGCGATTCGGTACAGAGAGTCCATAAGGAGGTACACACGATGAACAAGTACGAAAGCATGTACATTTTGAAGCCGGACATCGACGAGGAGACGAGAAAGTCTATCGTCGAGCGTTTCAAAAACCTCGTTGAGGAAAACGGCGGCAAAATTGAGAAGATTGACGAATGGGGCACGCGTAAGCTGGCGTACGAGATTAATTATATCTCGGAAGGCTATTACGTGCTGATGACATTCGAAGCTTCGCCATCGCTTCCGCTTGAGCTGGAACGCAATTATAACATTCATGATGGCGTGCTCCGGTACAACATTATCCGTCTGTAAAGGAAGGTAGAGCGATGAACAGGGCGATACTGATTGGAAATCTGGCGCGCGATCCGGAACTGAGAACCACCTCCTCCGGCATTTCCGTCTGCACGTTTACCGTGGCGGTAAGCCGCGGCTTCGGAGACAAGAAGGAGACGGATTTCCTGCCGGTGGTCACCTGGAGGGCGCTCGCGGAAAACTGCGGGAAGTTCCTGGCCAAGGGCCGCAAGGTGGGCGTATCGGGACGGATACAGACGCGGAGCTATGACGCGCAAAACGGTGAAAAGCGCTACGTCACCGAAATTGTCGCGGACGATGTCGAGTTTTTATCGCCTAAGGGTGAGGGCGGAAGCAGCGCGCGCATGCAGGACGTGCCGCCGCCGCCGGATGACGCGGGCCTGTTCGGGGATGAGCAGGGAGATTTTGAACCGCTTGATGACGAGCAGATGCCCTTCTGAGTAAAAAAGGAGTTTAGCTATGGCAGCCAATATGAATACCGATGACAAGGGTCAAAGGAAGATGCGCCGCGGAAGGCCGAAGCGCAAGATTTGTGCCTTTTGTGCGGATAAGTCCAAGAGCATCGACTACAAGGACACGGCGAAGCTGCGCCGCTTCCTGACGGAACGCGGTAAGATTCAGCCCCGCCGCACCTCCGGCGTATGCGCGAAGCACCAGCGCGAGCTGGCGATGGCAGTGAAGCGCGCCCGTATGATGGCGCTGCTGCCCTATTCGCAGGACTGAAAAACACAACATATGGGGAGAGTGGTGGAATGCCGCTCTCTTTTTATATGAGGGGTTTCCCCGCAAGTACGGTGCGCGGCGGGACGATTCGGGGGTTTACGCGCGCCGGGAACGTTGTATAATAACGCTGGAGGTACGGTATGGGCTATATGGAAGAGTACGCGCGCTGGCGCGCGTGGGCGAAGGACGCGGAAGTAAGCGCGGAATTACGCGATATTGAAGGGGACGACGAGGCCATCAAAAGCCGTTTTGCGGTGGAAATGTCCTTTGGTACGGCAGGGCTGCGCAGCCGTCTCGGCGCGGGTCCCGGACGTATGAACGTCTACACCGTGGGGCGCGCGACACAGGGCCTTGCCGCGTACGTAAAGGCGCAGCGCGGCGAAGGGGACGGCATGGTTGTGGCTTACGATACGCGTAAAAATTCGGATGTTTTTGCGTGGGAGACGGCGCTGTGCTTTGCGGCAAACGGCGTGAAGACGTATCTGTTCAGCCAGCCGACGAGCGTACCGGAGCTGTCGTTCTCCATACTGCACCTGGGGGCATTCGGCGGCGTGGCCATCACCGCGAGCCACAACCCCAAGGACTATAACGGCTACAAGGCGTTCGCGTCCTGGGGCGGTCAGCTGCTGGGCGACGCTTCCGAAGAGGTGATGCGCCGGATCGATGCCATTTCCTTTGGCGATACCAGGACCATGAAGCGCGAGGACGCGCTGGAAAGCGGCCTGCTTACCGTGCTGGGCAGCGAAACAGATGAGGCGTACTATACGCGGCTGCTGGGCATGGCGCGGCATCCCGAGAATATTCAGCAGTACGGAAGCCAAATCAAGGCGGTGTACACGCCGCTGTACGGCACGGGCATGCGCACGTTTGAAGCGACCGCGCTGAAGCTGCCGTACCGCGTGAGCGTGGTGGAGAGCCAGCGGCAGCCCAACCCGGCGTTCCCCGGCCTGGACGCGCCCAACCCGGAGGATGTGCGCGCGATGGCGGAGGCCATGCGCATTGCCCGGGAAACGGGCGCGGATATCGCGCTGGGATCGGACCCGGACGCGGACCGGATGGGCGCGGCGATACCCGACGGCGCGGGTGGATACACGATGCTCACGGGCAATCAGGTGGGCTGCATACTGACGGATTACCTGCTGCGCTGCCGTGCCGAGTCGGGGCAGATACGGCCTTCCGACTTCATCGTCAAGTCCTTTGTTTCCACACGCATGGCAGACGACATCACGCGGCGCTTCGGCATACGCTGCATGACGATTCCCACGGGCTTCAAATATATCTCCGACGCCATCCATACCCATCCGCAGGATCATTTCGTATTCGGCTTCGAGGAAAGCTGCGGTTTTCTCGCGGATGATTTTGTGCGTGAGAAGGACGGCGTCATGGCGGCGCTGCTGCTGCTGGAGGTGCTCTGCGAATGCAAAAAGAAGGGCGTTTCGCTGCTCGGACATCTGAACGCACTGTATGAAACCTATGGCTGGCACAAGGAAAAGGTCATCGCGGCGACGTACGAGGGTTTATCCGGCATGGAAAAAATCAAGGGGATCATGGCGGGTCTGCGCGCCCAGCCGCCCGAAATGCTGGGCGGACAGCGTGTCGTCTGCCGTATTGACTACGAAGCGGGTACGATGGACGACGGAGTATGCGCAAAGCCTTACGACTTCCCGCGTACCGACGCGCTGGAGTTTGCGCTGCCGTCCGGTTGGCTGGTGATCCGACCCTCCGGCACGGAGCCCAAGGTGCGCGTATACTGCGGTGTCCGCGAGGCGACCGAAGAGGCCTCGGCGGCGCTGCTGGCGGCGCTGGCGGCCGACGCGCAGCGGCTGCTGGCTTAACCGGGAAACGCCTCGATGCGCTTCAGAACGCGGTCCATCTGTTCGTCCGTACCCATGGAGATGCGCAGGTAAGGCAGGGTGCGCGGCCCGGAAAGGTGGCGCACATAGATATTGTCCTCCTCCAGCCAGGCTTTGAGGCGCGGCGCGTCCGCGCCTTTTTTCGCGGCGAATACGAAGTTCGTGGAAGAGGGCAGCACGTTGAAGCCCAGTGTGCGCAGACGCTGTGCGGTACGCTCGCGTGTGGCGACGATTCGGCCCGTGATGTCCGCATAGTATGCCGTGTCGCGCAGCGCCGCGGCGGCCATGTGCTGCGCCGCCATGTCCAGCGGGTACGAGTTAAAGCAGTCCTTGATGCGCGTCAGTCCGTCGATGAGGTGCGGCTGACCCAGGGCATAACCCACGCGCAGCCCCGCGAGCGCGTGAGATTTAGACAGCGTGTGTACCACCAGCAGGTTGGGATACCGGGTTACGAGCGCGTCCGCGCTCTCGCCGCCGAACGCAACGTAGGCTTCGTCGACGATGACCACACAGTGCGCGTTGTTCTGCAGTATGGCTTCCACCTCCGTCAGCGGCAGCGTGATGCCCGAGGGTGCATTGGGGTTGGCCAGCACGATGCCGCCCTGGGCGCGCAGCTCGCTCACGGGAATCGTGAAATCCTCCCGAACGGGCAGCAGCGTGTAGGAGATGTTATAGAGCTCCGCCCAGACGTGGTAGAAGCTGTATGTGACATCCGGGAAAACAACGTTGCCGTCGAAAAATGCGAGAAACGCGAAGCCCAGCACCTCGTCGGAGCCGTTGCCGCAGAACACGTGCGATACGGGAAGTCCTGCGATTTGTGCCGCCGCCTCCCGCAATTCACCGCCTTCCGGGTGCGGATAGAGCCGCAGGCGCGAAGCGTCGAAGCTGTGGTATGCTTCCAGCGCCTTCGGGGAAGGCGGATACGGATTTTCGTTGGTATTCAGTTTGATCATTTCCTGCTGCTGCGGCTGTGCACCCGCGGTGTACGGCGCGGTCACGCGCGCCCTGCTGCTTAAAAAGTTCTGCAAATTTGCCTCCCGTTGCCGTGCGATAATTCCAAACCCATGCTTGCTATTATGGCTGCGCTGCGCAGCCTTTTTTCTATCATATCATAAAATTCACAAAATAATAACAACAACAAAAGAACGCGGTTATGCTACAATGATTCCATGCAGCGATGTGGTTGGGCGAACGGCGGCGATTTGCTGCTTCGCCAGTATCATGACGAGGAATACGGAAGGAAAAAGCACGGCGATGCGGCGCTGTTTGAGAAGCTGTGTCTGGAGTGCTTCCAGGCTGGGCTGTCATGGCGCACCGTGCTGTATAAACGCGACGCGCTGCGGGAGTGCTTTTATAGCTTCGACGCCGCCCGAGTGGCTGCGATGACGGAGGACGATGTGGCGGCGCTGATGGGCGACGCGCGCATCATCCGTTGCAGACGAAAGATGGAGGCCGTCATCCACAACGCGCAGCGGCATCTCGTGCTGTTTCCGGAGGAAGGCAGCTTTTCTGCCTACGTGTATGAGCACAGCAGCGGTGAGGCGCTTTCGGCGGACTTAAAGCGGCTGGGATACCGTTTTGCGGGGCCTGTCATCTGCGAGGCGTTTCTGATGAGCGTGGGCGCGACAGAGGGGCACGAGCCGCAGTGTTTTATGGCGGGGGTTTCCGGAGAGTAATTTTCCGGACGAAGAGTAGGGGGAGTGAGGAATATGCCGGCATACCTGACGCACAGGGTGGCGGGTGAGATGGTTTTGGACAAGCTTCCAGAAGCGGTTGCGAATAAGCATGCATTTTTCCTGGGCTGCCAGGGGCCGGATATCTTGTTCTTCCGGGATTTTCAGCCGTGGCGGGCGCCGATGAAAAGCCTGCGCCTCGGGCTGCGCATGCATCAGGAGCGCGTGCGGGATCTGTTCTTCGCGGCGTTAGAATACGCGCGCCAGTACGAGGATGCCGATCGCGACGAGTTAATCGCGTATCTCACCGGCTTTATTACGCACTATGCGGTGGATAAAAATACGCATCCCTTTGTTTATGGCAAGGCGGGAGGTAATACCAGCCTGCACAACCGTATTGAGCTGATGTGGGACAGCTTTGCCGCGAAGGAGAAGTGGGGCATCGAGCCGCAGCAGTTTGATATCTATTCCGACATCATGGACGAAAAGGTGGGCGAAGGCATCTGCGGCTGCTACAGCGCCGTAGCCAAAGAGGTGTACGGCAAGCGCATGGGCGGAAGCGCGGTGCCGCGCGCACAGAAATACTTCGCGCGCATTAAGGCCCGACTGGTGGACATCAACCGCTTTGGCCGGATTCTCATCCGGGTGATTCGTGCGCTCAGCGGTTTCGACGTGGGTGCCATGATGTATCCCGAGCGGCGCAGCGAGCAATGGTTTTCGCGGGAGGAGTATCAGGGAATGCAGGACATGCTGCAAAAGGGAGTGGACGAGGCGTGCGATATGATCCGCGTGGCGCTGGAATTCATCTCGGGCGGCGAAGTTGCGCTGCCCGGCTGGTTTGGCGATACCGATTTCTCGGGGGATCCTATCTGACAGGGTATATAGCAAATACCGCGGGGACAAGCCCTGCGGTATTTTTATTTCCTGTACTGTGGCGGTGATATTGCTTAATATCCCCTCTCCGTCAGAAATGCGGCGATGTCCTCGGCCATCGCGCGCTGCTCCGGCGTTCCGGGCAGGGCGCGCAGCCTCTGCGCGAGGGCATCGGAGCGGAAAACGCAGCCGGTAAGCGCCTCGGGCAGGCCGGCGATGAAGTCCGCGTCCATCGCGTCGGAAAAGACGCTGGCGTGCGTGACCACGCCGTTCTGCAGCGAGAACTGCAGCTCCGCGTTGCCCCACGAAAAGCGCGTACCGGTCTCAATATCAAACTTTGGAGACTGTCCCAGCTGCCATTCCCAGGTGGCGTTGCGGGCCTCGATGGCGTCCACTTCCTCCGGACGATCGATGACGAGCGGCTCGCACGGGCCGTATACCTGTTCAAAGCTGTTTTTCAGCGCTTCCGCCATGCGGTCCACGTCGATGGCGGGGTTCCTTTCGCACAGGTTGCACACGCGTGAGCGCACCGACTCCACACCCTTGGAAGCAATTTTGTCCTTGGATACCGAGAGGTAACGGGCGAGCTGGCTCATGTCCGCGCCGATGAGTATGGTGCCGTGATGGAACGCGCTGTCCTTGCGGAAGCAGAACGCGTTGCCGGAGAACTTGGCCCCTTCGGACAGGATGTCGTTGCGGCCTGAAAACTCCGCGGATATGTCCAGCGATTTTACCGCGTTCAGTATAACGCTCAGCTGGCGATTCAGGTCGTAGTCTTCACGGCTGACGATGAATGAGAAATTCAGGTTGCCCATATCGTGGTATACCGCGCCGCCGCCCGAGATGCGGCGTGCCAGCTTTCCTCCTTCGTCAGCCAAAAGCTGGTGGCGGCACTCCTTCCAGGCGTTCTGATTCTTGCCGATGACCACGGTCTGCTCATTTTGATAGAGGTAGAGCACGCAGGTTTCCGGCGGCAGGTTATTCAGCACGTACTCCTCCAGCGCCAGATTGCGCCAGGGGCACGGCGAGTCGGAGCGATAAAAATAAAAATGTCGCAGCATGGCGGGCCTCCTCATATTGAATATGCGTTACTATATCATGAAGGAAACGCTTCATCAACCCTGCGTATGAAACGAAAAAAGGGGCATAATATATCCATCAACGAAGGAAGGTGATTTTGTCGTGTCAAAGATGAATTGCTCATGCTGTAAGAAAGCCATGGATTCGCGCTCGATGCAGAACTGCAAGGGGTGCAACTCGTATATGTGTCAGGACTGCTATGATTTGCACAGTGGCTATTGCGGCGACTGTCAGCAGAGCCTCGATATGTACGAATAGCGCAGAAGCGGCAGTTACGGCTGCCGCTTCTTTTTCAGGTAGGCGCTGATGGCGGCGACGGTCTCCGGTGAGATCACGTGCTCGATGCGGCAGGCGTCTGCCTCTGCCGCCTGCGCGTCCAGTTCCAGAGCGTCCATAAAGAAATCGGTAATCATATGGTGAAGGCTGTGGACGCGATCCGCCTGGCGTCGTCCTTCATCGGTCAGCGAGACGCGCCCATAGGGCTCCTGCAGTATAAGGCCGGAGCTTTTAAGGTGCGACATGGCGCGGCTGACGCTGGGTTTGCTTACACCCAGATAGCGCGCAATATCCACAGAGCGTACTTCCCGGCTCTGCGCTTCCAGTTCGACGATTGCCTCCAGATACATCTCCACCGATTCGCTGGATCCCATATATCCACCATCCTGGAAAAATTGCGTCCCTTTCGGAACAAAGTTACTTGAGCGACAACAGCCAGAACGCGAGCGCAGCGATCAAAAAAGGAAGCAATATGAGAAGCCGCTTTAAGCCCAGCTGTCGGATAAACTCTTTTTCATGCTCGTCGTGCTCCGGGTTGCGGATCCGCTCCAACGTTTCCCGCCACTTTTCTTTCATGCTCATGCGCTGCTCCTGACCCCATTATATCATCCCGCGGACAAATTCGCAAAGGCGGGGAATGGGTATGGATAAATATGAGGAAAGCGTGCCTTTGAACATCTGTTCAAAAAAAATCTTTATACATTTTTAACATTGGGCAGGAGTTTTATGATCTTATCCCTGGTCACTCAGGCTTGTTTTTTCACGTTCTGTGGAAAACGTTGTGGATAACGTGGATAACTTTATGCACTTGCGCCATGAATTTTATGCAGCAGGGCGGCGGCAGGGGTTTACATTCTGCCCTCACGCCTTCAGACCTGCCGGATAGCTATGCACGAATAGCGAATAATATTCGGCGGGTTGATTCCGCAGCAAGATTAAGTTTCTCGTTTTTGGGGTATGCTCAAAGCAAATCCTATTAAGGCGGTGGAAGGAATGCACGACAGCCTTGAAGAAATCAAATCCGAGATGCGGGAAATCAGAGGCGCGCACGTTATGCTGCGGGCAAGAAACGGCCGTCGCGGGGGGTACGAGCGGGACGGCATACTCGAAGGGCTTTACCCCGAGGTGTTTACAGTGCTGGTTAAAGAGCACGGCTATCGGCGGCGGTATTGTTTCTCCTATTCGGAGGTGCTTACACGCCACGTCGAGATCGGCCGGTATCCAGATACTGCCCCGTCTGCGCGTCCTGAAACATGAGCCAGTAACCTCGTGCGTCGCCTGAGGTGCAGCGGGTCCACGTGGAAAAACCGTCCAGCCAAGCGGGCGGCGTCATGCTGTACTCACCCGGCACGCCAATGGCATCCGCCTCGCGGCCATTCAGCTGCACGCGGCCAAAGATGTAGTGCCACCAGCCCATCGGTCCGGGGTAGGATATCTTCACCCATTCGCTGCCCGGATACATGCCCGGGAATGGATCGATGTTGTTCTGGCGGATGCCCGCGGAGCACTCAGCATCGCTTAGGTGCGTTGCGGGCCGCCCTGTTTCTTCTCTGGGATTTGGCATGTCACTCTGTGGTTCCGGATCGAACGGCCGTTCCTGTACGGTTCCGCCATCCGTGGTTTCGGGTTCCTGAGAGGGCGCTGAGGCGTCTTTTTCATTTTCTGTCGGCAGCGGCTCACCGACGGGGGCAAAAGCGGGTATGGCTTCCGCAGCGGTCTCAAGGGGCACGGCACCCGCAGCAGACCCGCCGGGCGCGGCCTGCGCGCGCGCAAAGCGGTATTGCGCGACGACGGAGGGCCAGTTAGCCCAGGATGATTTAAGGACAAAACTGTTCTCCCGCACGAGTGCGGCCGCCGCAATATCCGCAGGCTGAATGCCGTGTAGTGTAATACTGACAGCATCTCCGCTCAGCTCTCCCGCAGGGCGCAGCGTACCGTCCCGCATCAGCAGCATCAGCGTTCCGCCCTGTCCGGAGCGCGCGTCCATTTTCAGCGAAAGCGAAACGCCGCCTGCCGCCGGATGTATTTTCAGTGTCGCGCCGCCTTCCCACCGGCCCATGACATGCGCATCCGGCCGAAGCAGCATCACCGATTTCTGCGTGTTTTCCATGGCTTCCTCCCAATTCACTGTATATATGATGTATATGGATTTACGGATAGCGTCATGCACACAATCCATAGTTTGAAACTGAAACAGGAGATTTGTTTGACGATGCCGAAATCCATATCGGAAACAGGATGCGGAGGGGAAATTGTATGGACAGCGCAAAATTCTGGGATGCCATGGCAGAAGCTTACGACGGTTACGCAATGAAAAAATACGCGCAGGCGTATACGGATACCGTGATGCTGAGCCGCAAGTACCTGAAGAAGGACGACGCAGTGCTGGATTTTGCCTGCGGTACGGGGCTGACGACGGTTCAGCTTGCGGGAGATGTGCAGTCCGTCCACGCGGTGGATATCTCGCCCAAAATGCTGGCGGTGGCGCAGCGGAAGTGCGGCAGTGAGGGTATTCAAAATGTACGCTTCGACTGCGCAACGCTGTTTGATGAGCGCCTTCGGGAAAGCGCGTATGACGTGGTGCTTGCTTTCAATGTGCTGTTTGCGCTGCCCCGGCAGGATAGAGTATTCATCCGGATAGGCGCGCTGCTCAAACCCGGCGGCATGTTTATATCCGCCACGGACTGCCTGGCGGAGAGCGGGCTGAAATATCGCCTCGGCATATGGCTGATGGCGAGGCTGGGCAAGGTGCCATACGAAAAACTGTATACGACGGAGAGTCTGAAAGCAGCGGTGCGTACGGGTGGTTTCGAGATGATTGAAGCGTGCAGCCTTTACGAAGCGCCGCCCAATCTCTTTATCGCGGCGCGCAAGGCATGAACCTCTGCCTCTGAAAAATTAGTGCTTGAATTGGCATGATGGATGCTTTATAATATCATTCGCTGACACTTTGTCGGCGGGAGACAAGCCGCTATAGCTCAGTAGGTAGAGCACTTCCATGGTAAGGAAGGGGTCGTCAGTTCGAATCTGACTAGTGGCTCCAGTACTGAAGCCCCGATATGCCTTAATAAAAGCATATCGGGGCTTTTTTGTATGCAAAGAGCCTCATAACTTCTTGGGTCAACGCGCAAGAAGAGGCCCGGTACCATTTTTATGGAATGCGGAATCGCGCGTGCTGCTGAGCGTTACGGAATCTCGGCGTTCTGTAACTGCTAAACACGGGTGTTTGCTTTTCGCGTAGCCCTGCCAGGGTATTGTTGGTGAAGCGGCGATTCCCGCGCTGATTAGAGAAGGCGGAATCGCGCTCCGGCGTTGGAAGCACCCGCGGCAAAGCAACCTCCATCTGTAGATTTGAATGTAAAATAATAACTGTTTGGCAGTAAATTTTATTTTCTTTCTTTTTTTTTATTTCCGCATTTATTTTCCCTTTAAAAAAGATAAAACCTCTCACGCAAACTGACATAAAAAGTCATTAACAATATTTACCGACCATTTTATAATGATTCATGGACTCGTAGAACGGGTTGCTACAAAGGAGAAACTGCACTGTGCTGAAAAAAGTGTGGAACGCAGTGTCCATCGTCCTCATTTCCGTCATTGCCCTGCTGGCAATACTGCTTGCGGGCGTCAGGTTGGTGGGGTTGAAGCCGTACGCGGTACTCAGCGGAAGCATGTCACCCGCTTATCCGGTGGGTGCGCTGATTTATGTGGAGACAGTGCAGCCGCAGGAGGTAAAAGCCGGCGATGCGATTACGTTCTATATGAGCGACGGCTCTACCGTTGCCACGCACCGTGTGGTCAAGATCGACACGCAATCCCAATGCTTTTATACAAAAGGCGATGCCAATGAAAACGCGGACGCATCGCCTGTTTATTTCGCGCAGCTCATCGGCTCTCCGGTGTTTGCAATGCCGGTGCTGGGATATATCTCCGTTTTTATCGCAACGCCGTTCGGGCTATGCATTACGGGCATTGTTGTACTGGCGGTGATACTGTTGTCGTTCCTGCCCGGCATCGCAAAGATGGAGGCCAAAGAGGAAGACGACAAGCCGCTGACGTCGGCCGAAACAGCCAAGGAGCGCCTGCATCGAATGAAGGGCGCGGCGAGTTGATGTAAAAAACCGTAAAGTAAATACTTTCGGAATAATAAGGAGGATAAACCTATGAAAAAGCCACTCATCATCGGCATAGTCGCTGTAATGGTCTGCCTGCTGGCCGCTGGGGCCACGATAGCATGGCTGACCGCTTCCGCGGAAACCACAAACACATTCACGGTAGGGAAGATCGGAATATCGCTGGCTGAGCCCAATTGGACACCCAGCAGCAAAATCTATCCCGGTGCGGTAATCAGCAAAGACCCGACGGTTACAGTCACGGCGAACAGTGAAGTGTGTTATGTCTACGTAATGGTGGACAACCAGCTGAACGCGGCGCTGCCCGGCGCGGTATCGCTGAATATCAATGCGGACTGGACGCTCATCACCACGACCGGAAGCAAGACCGTCTATCGGTATCATGCCACCGTTCCCCAGAGCACGACCGCCACCAATTTAACGCCGGTATTCACCGGAGTTACGGTCAGCTCCAGCGTGGTAACGGAGGCCAACATCAGTCTGCTTGACGGCAAGACAATAGGGATAAAGGCATATGCCCACCAGTACAACGCGACCACGGAAAGTGCTGCGGACGCGGCGGCGCTGGCATTCCTGCTCGCCTGATTTAACGCTCCATAACCTTATATCTGAATATAAGGAATGAATAAATGAATTTAAGGAAAGAGGCAAAACCAATGAAAAAAAGGATGTTTATTATCATTCTGTCCACAGTGCTCGTCGCAGCGCTTGCGGTCGGAGCAACCCTGGCTTATTTCTCGGATACCAAGACGGCGACCAATACCTTCACCGTCGGCAACGTCAAGATTACGCTGACGGAGCCGCATTGGGTGTCATCCGGATCGGTGGATGCGCCTGAAGCGTATCCGGGCGAGCCGCTGGCCAAGGATCCCATCGTTACGAATACCGGTGCCAATCCGTGCGTCGTGCGCATCAAGATTACCTGGCCGACGCTGCCCGCGGGAGCATCCGCAATCCAGTACCGTACGGACTATGTGACGGACAAGCTGGGTAACGACTGGTATAAGGACGGCGACTATTACTATTACCTGAAGCCGCTGGGCCTTACCGAAGCGACGGACGCACTGTTCGATCAGGTGGTCATGCCGACCGATCTGCAGAATGGCGACGCAGCGACCGCGTATAACATCGTCGTCGTGGCGGAGGCCGTGCAGGCGCAGGGCATTTTCTCCAAGTATGCGGATATGTCGGACGGCATCAGCCTGACGACGCCGCCCACCTACAGCTCTACGATAGAATTCGATCTCGTGAAGCAGATGTTCACCAGCGCGTTTGGCCATTGAGTGACTGACGCCTCGTGAACGCTTGTCATGGGAGAAATGGTATGGCGCGGGGAGAGCGGTCTCTCCCCGCGCGGTTGAGGACAGGCACTCATAAGCGGACGGTTTCCGGGTTCCCGGGCCGCAGTACAGCAAATCCGGGCTGATAATTTGGGAAGCACGCGGGCACTGCCCGTATTAAGATACAGACGCTCTCAGGAAAGGCGGTAACAGCGATATGAAACGGAGAATTTTGATACTCATCATTGCCGCGGCGATGCTTTCGGCTGCAGCTATCGGTACGCTGGCCTATTTTACGACGGCAAAGACGGCGGTTAATGTGATCACGTCAGGCAGCGTCAGTATGCTGCTGCATGACGAACTGCCTGACGGTACGGTGTTTCCGGCGGACGGTCTTCACGATCTGATGCCCGGCGATACCGCAGGCAAAGTCGTTTACGTGGAAAACGTCGGCAATAACGCCTTTTATACGCGTGTTCGGCTGGACAATATCATGCTCTCCGCGCAGGGCAGCGAGCTGGACGCGGATAAAATTCAGTTGGATATCGACGATACGAACTGGGCTCTGGGATCGGACGGCTGGTATTATTATCTGTCCCCGGTAGAGAAGGACGGCGAAACCACGCCGTTGTTTACGCAGGTTACATTCTCGCCGGAGATGGGAAACGGATATATGAACGCCGAGGTGCGCATTGAGATAGTGGCACAGGCAGTGCAGCAGGCTAACAACGGCGCTACCGTCTGGCAGGCGGCGGGCTGGCCTGCGGCATAGTCTGGAAAGGAAAAAAGGTGCAGATTATGAGAAAAGCGGTAACGTTACTGCTCTGTGTATTGATGATACTCGCCGTCACTGTCGATCCTTCCGTTGCGCACGCAACAGTGAGCGAACGGTTTGCGGCTGGAGGACAACAGCTGGAAGGCGAGGATACCTCTGTGGCGCCCGATGCGCAGGAAAGCCCCGCAGACGACGGAACAGAAGCCTTGGAAGGCGAGGAACCCTCTGAAGGCAGCGAGGCTGAAGTGTCAGAGGGAGAGGAAAATCCCGGTGAAATCAGCGCTGCGGATATGACTCCGGAAGAGCTGTATGATTATTTGTCGGCGCTTGAAACCGATGAAGAGGTTCAGGCGGTGCTTGCCACGCTGACGGCGGAACAGCTTGCCGCACTGGATGCCTACTGCCAGAGTTTGGCAGAGCAGGCGGTGGAATTGCCTTCTCCCGCCCGGAACTATACAAACGCCGCACCTTTCAAAGACCCGGTGTACGTGCAGCTGCCCATGCGCGGGTTCGCGGCGATGCAGGCATTAAGCGCTGAGGACGAAGAGGACGCGCTGGTGCTGGACAAGTGGGTCAGCGGCGCGGACGGCAGCTATATGCTGACCATCGAAGCCTATGCGACCGGCGAAGTGAACATTACAACCGGGGAGACCCCGGTGCCGGCTGATATCATACTGGTGCTGGACATGTCTCTGAGCATGGACGGAAACGACATGATTTCAGGATACACGCCGGTTACGTATACCACGAATAACCAGATGTACACCAACCGGGAAGGTATGCTGGTTCGGGTTAACAATCAGTACTATTCAGTGACGATTACGCGCACCAGTGCTAGCGGAACCTATACCTACCAGTATACCGGCAGCGGAGGCCAGGTTATCGCGAACTCTTCCGGGTCCAGCGGGTCTCCTCCGGCGAGCTGGGCATTTTATAAAGCCACTACGACGACCCGGATTGCGGCGCTGAAAGCCGCAGCCAACAGCTTCATCGATTCCATAGAGGCGAAGGCGAATTCGGGCGCGGGAGTGGACCACCGCATCGCGGTGGTGACGTATTCCACGGCGGCTGCGATAATTTCCGGCGGCGGGAGCGCGGGCAATGCGTTTGTCAATGTTCACAGCAATACGGGCGGAATCAATACGCTGCAGAACGCCATCAACGGGCTGGATACCGTGAGCTATACGCGCGCGGATCTCGGCCTGCAAAGAGCGGTGAGTATATTCCAGAATGATTATCCCGATACGAGCGGACCCCGCAACCGGGTCGTCGTATTTTTCACAGACGGTGCGCCCTGCGCGAGCGGCGGCGGCACGTATCAGGAGCCCGTTGCAAACGATGCGGTCGCCAGCGCCAAAACATTGAAGGCGGCGACAACGGCGTCACCGGCGGGCTGCGGGGCTACGGTGTATTCCATCGGCATATTTGTGGGTGCCGATCCCACGGTTTCCATCAGTTCTGCGACCAACGAAAATAAGTTTATGCATTTCGTATCGTCGAACTACCCGAACGCGGTGAGCATGTCCAGCCCCGGGACGGGCAGCAATGCGGGGTATTACCTGTCGGCCTCCAACACCGCGGGGCTGAACAGCATATTCCAGTCCATATCGGAAAACATTGAGACGGGCGGTACGTCGGTCACGCTGGATGAGGACTCCGTTATCAATGACGTGATTGCGCCGTATTTTCAGCTGCCCGCGGGCGCGGACGCCGACGACATCCACCTGTATACGTCGGAAGCCGACGAGGATACGGGCGCGTGGCTGGCAAGGCAGCCGTTCAGCGGCACCGTAGAGATCAGCGGGGATCGCACGACCATTGGTGTCTCGGGTTTTGATTATGCCGACAATTACTATGCCGCTATCGAAACGGACGGTGTAATCACCGGCTATCAGGGAAAGAAGCTGATCATTGAAATTCCCATATCGTATATCCCCGGTTCGTGTTTTGGGGGCACGGTGCCCACCAACAAGCCGATTTCGGGCGTATATGACGACGGGGCGTTTGTGGAGGCGCTGCCCATACCTACGGTGGACATCCCCGTCACCTATGAGTTCACACCGCTCAATCAATCCATCTATGTTACGCAGGACACGGCTCTGGACGCCCTGTTTACCACGGCGGCGGGGTTTGTGGCGGACGGCATTAACAATGCCTACGTGAACATCGTGTATACCGTGAAGTCGGCAGGCGGCATGCCGCTGGCCACCTATACGATACCCGCCGGATCCGTAACCGGCACCTGGAATACCAGCGCGCTGACGGTTTCCGGCCTGACAGCCAATACCGGGTATACCGTCAGCTGCACGGTGACACCCGTGAGCGGGCCGGTATCGCCGCTGACGGTAGCCCATTCACCCACCGTCTATGTCTTCAAGCCGGAGGTGACGTTCCGCGATACTGAGATATACCTCGGCGAAACGGCCAACTATGCGGATAATTATTCCTCTGTGGCATGGAAGAACAGTACGGCGGGGGTGCCTTTGCCTTCCGGTGCTGCGCCGACGCTGTCGTATCAGTTCACACCCGCGGCTGCGGCGTTTGCGGCAGATACCTATGTGTCCGCGCGGGCATTCATTGGCGCGGCGGAGGTGACGAGCTATACCACGTTTGCGCATGCGGCTTGTACCCATTCCGGCTGTACGTTCGATCCGGCGCTGGGGCAGTTTATCGTGCACATTAAAACGTGTACGCTGACCATTATCAAAACGGGCGCACAGGATCCGACCGATACGTTCATATTCACGGTAACGGGCGGAGGCCTTACGCTGCGCGTATCTGTACAGGGCAACGGAAACCAGACGATCGTAGGGCTGCCGGTGGGCGCGTACACTATCCACGAAGCCGCGGATTGGTCGTGGCGGTACGGCGCGTCCGCGCCGGGGGTGACGCTGAGCCGTACGAATCCTTCGGCGTCGGTAACCGTAAACAACACAGTGACGAATGATCAATGGCTGGGCGGGGATGCGCACGCAGTTAATCGCTTCCCGCTGTCAGACTGAGAAACGGAGGGAATGGCATGGAACGGGCTGACATAAGCCGCGCAGTGAGGCGGCTGCGCCTGAAGAGGATCTGGCTGGTATCGCTGGCGTCGGCTTTGGTGCTGCTTTCGGCAGCCGGGGCAACGGTGGCGTGGCTGGAGGCAAGAAGCGCGCCGCTGAGCAACACCTTTGGGATTGCGGAAGTGACGTGTACGGTGGAGGAAACGTTCTCCGGCGGCGTAAAAAGCGACGTGAGCATACGCAATACCGGTACCATGGATGCGTATATCCGTGCAGCGCTGATACCGGTGTGGAAGCTGGGAGATCAGGTGGCGGGCGTGCCCGCATCTCTCTCCGATTGCGAAATGGACTGGAGTGACGGGTACGGTACGCTCTGGGTGCCGGGCGCGGATGGCTACTATTATTGTACGATCCCTGTCCCGGCGGGCCAGTGTACGCCGCTGCTTATTGATGAATGCACGGCAGACGCTCTCGGCGATTATCAGTTTGAGCTGCAGATATCCGCGCAGGCGATACAGGCGCTGCCGGCGGCAGCGGTTACGGATGTTTGGGACAGCGCGGTGACAGGCGTGAAGACGGACGGGACTTTGGAGGTGGAGGAATGAAGACACTGGTAAAGAGAGCGGCGATACTCATCGCGGCAGCGCTGGTGCTGACGGCGTTTTCCGGCGGCGCACTGGCTGCGGGAAGCTCTGTGACGTATGAAGGCAATGCCGATCAGTTTGTATTCCTTCCGAGCGCGGATCTGTTCCAGAATTTCAAGGGCGTCATGCCGGGAGATACGCTGACGCAGCAGATTACGGTGAAGAACAATACGCCCAGCGGATACAAGGTAAAGATATACCTTCGCGCGGAGGCAGTGGAGGAGAACTATCGAAGCTTTTTGAGTCAAATGACGCTGAAAGTGGTTCAGGACGGCGGTTCCACACTGTTTCAGGCAGCGGCGGATCAGCAGGATGGTCTGGCGTCCAACGTGTGCCTCGGTACCTTCAGCTCCGGTGCGGATGTGCAGCTGGATGTTTCACTGGCAGTACCGCTGGAGATGGGCAACGAGTTTCAGCGGCAGACGGGGCTGATTCGCTGGGTATTTACCGCGGAGGAGATACCGGATAATCCGGACAACCCCGATACGAACGATACGGCGCGTCTGTGGCTGTACATGGGCATTTCGGGAGTCGGTTTGGGCGGATTGCTGACGATCTTTATGCTGCGGCAGAGACGGGCGCATAAAAAAGACAGTCAGGCTGATATGTAGCCGGATGGACGGATAATATAGATATAAACAGTCAGCGGGTAAGGGGTCTCCTTGCGGCTGGCTGTTTTGTTTTGGCGGACGGGAGGATCCATATGAAAAAGTGGCTGTGGTGTCTGCTGGGTGCTGCATGTGCCATGCTGATGTTTTACGGCGGATACCAGGCGTATGGTATACTGGCGGAGGATGCGCGCAGTGACGCCGTGCAGCGGGAGGCCGTCGCGCAGGCGGCGGTGGCCGCCATGCCGCCTGTGGTGCTGCCGGGGGTGCCGGAACAGGCAGCCACGGACGAGCCCGCCCCGGAACGCGCTCCCATTTCGATCGATTTTGACGGGCTGCGCGCAGTCAATCCGGACGTCGTGGGCTGGCTGTACTGTGAGGATACGCCGATTAACTACCCCGTGGTGCAGGGCGACGATAATTCGTATTACCTGCGGCATCTCTTTAACGGGGAAAGCAATCGAAGCGGCACGCTGTTTTTGGATTGGCGCAGCCGCCCGGACTTCACGGACGATCAGTCGGTGATATACGGGCATCATATGAGAAAAGGCACGATGTTCGCATGTCTTGTCGGATACCGGGATCCGTCATACTACGAGGCGCATCCGGTACTATACCTCCTGACGCCCGAGTGCGACTATCGTCTGGAGGTGTTCAGCGGATATGTCTGTGAGCCGACTGCGGAGGAAATTCCGCTCTGGTTTGACAGCCCGGCGGACAGGCAGGCTTATGTGGAAGAGGCGGCAGAGCGCTCCGATTTTGTGTCAGATGTGGAGGTGGAGGATCTCGATCGCATCATCACGCTTTCCACCTGCACTTATGAGTTCAGGGATGCACGGTATCTTGTACACACGGTGCTGAGAAAACTGGATTAGCGACAGGCTTTGATGCCTAAGTATTCTGCTAGCAAAAAAGCGAGCCTCCGATGGTGTCGCTTTTTTTGCACAATCAGTATAAAAAGGGTATAATGAGTGGGCCCAAACTGCTTGTGGGTTCCGGAGTGGATTCGTACTTCCGTCAAACGGACAAGGTTCGATACAGCGCGAGAACAATATCCAATAGAAAATTGAACTGAATTCAAACAATAATCCATTGGATATCGTAACAGTATGATTCATAATACAGAGGGCGATTGCGCTTATCCGATTTAAAATAACATACACGTTCATTGGAAAGGAAGATACCGATTTTATGTTTAAGGTCTTTCTTGTTGAGGATGAGATCGTGGTGCGCGAAGGGATACGCAAGAACATTCTGTGGGAGCAGTATGGTTTTTCCTATGCCGGAGATGCTTCGGACGGTGAGCTGGCGCTGCCCATGATTCGCCAGGTGCAGCCTGATCTGATTATTACCGATATCAAAATGCCCTTTATGGATGGCCTGGCGCTCTGCGAGATGGTTCGCAAAGAGCTTCCCAAGACCAAAATCGTCATCATCAGCGGTTATGACGATTTTTCTTACGCGCAGCATGCAATACGCATGGGCGTAGAACAATACCTTCTTAAGCCGATAATGAAGGAAAAGATGGTGGAAATCCTGATAGCGCTGCAAAAGAAGATGGAAGCGGAGCGGCAGCAGGAGGAATACCTTGCGAAGTTCCAGCGGGAAGCGCAGGAGTATGAGGCGTTTTCCCGCAGAAGATTTTTTGAACAGCTCGTCACCGGAGGGCTGAGCGTAACGGAAATATCCGAGACCGCGAAAGCGATGGATATCGACCTCAACGCGCTGTATTACAACATTGTGCTGTTTTCGCTGAACAGCGCGGAGTACAACGGAAGCACGCCGGAAAGCTATACGGAGGCCATCGCCCGGGTGCAGGACAGCATCACGCAATTTTTTGTCAGCCAGCCGGAGCTGATTTTGTTCCGGTGGAATGTAACGACGCACGCCGTTCTGATAAAGGGTGACCGCGAGGGCATCGTACAGCAAACACGGGATTGTATTAAAGAAATAAAAAATATCTGCGCGGCAGCCGGACCTGACGTGGACTGGCATATCGCCTGCGGTGCGCCGGTATCCCGTCTGGGCGGCATTCCCGCCTGCTTTACCGAAGCAAACCGCATACTGTCCTATCGGTACCTGTGCCCGGAGAAGCACATACTGACCGAAGCAAGCATCCGGGACGTCCGGATTGGGGATGGCGCAAAGACGGATCTGGGCAATCAGGAAGTCGATCAGGAGCGCATCCGCAGCTTTTTGAGCAGCGGCATGCGGGAAGAAATTGACCACTTCGTGGAACAACTGCTGCAAAGCGCCGGGGAGGAAGCCGCGTCGCTTCCGCTGTTCTGCAGATATCTGATTATGACGGTTTATTTTGCGGCGACGGGGTATCTGGAGTCTATAGGCTGCAATATGGGCTTCTGGCCGCCGGAGCTCCGGCCAAAGGACAGCATCTCCACCCCGGAGGAGGTGCGGCGCTATGCGCGTCAGATAATGGTGCGCGCCATGGAGCTGCGCGATCACGAGAGCAAAAAGCAGCAGCGCGATCTGCTGAGCCAGGCAATCGGTTTCATCGACAGGCATTATCCCGATGAGACGATATCACTCGACCGCGTGGCCCGGAAAGTGAACATCAGCCCCAATTACTTTTCCGCGATGTTCAGTCAGGAAGTCGGACAGACCTTTATAGAGTACCTCACCGGAAAACGCATCAGCGAAGCGAAACGAATGCTTCGCCAGACGGACAAGCGATCCAGCGAGATTGCGTTCGCGGTGGGATATAAGGACCCGCACTATTTCAGCTTCGTGTTTAAAAAGGTATCGGGCTGCACCCCCAGTGAATACCGCAGAGGAGAAAAGCTGTGAGCAGATGGTTCTGCGCAAACGGGAAAACCCAAAAGATAGCCATGCAGAGCAAGCTCTGGAAGATGATACTGACGGTCGCGCTCCCGCTGATGATCGTGATCATTGTGGTTTCATCCATTGGAATCGTATACGCGCTTCAGTACAGCGCGATTCTGAACAACGTCGCCACCGCTTCAGACTTCAACCGGGATTTCAAATATAATGTTGATTTAAAGATGTATTATTACGTCATTGACAGCCAGTATTCCGAAGGGCTGCCCATCGAGGATGTCAATTCGGCGGAGACTATCGCGCGCAAGCTCATCGAGACGACGACGGAGAAGGACAGCCTTCGCCCCATCAACAGTGTGCTGAACCTGTGCCATAACCTTGAAGAAAAGATATACCAGATCGCACAGACGGAAGGGTACGACTCCCGTATGGCGCAGCTGGAAGACGACATCTATATGATGACGGATCTCATTCAGGAATATATGTATACGTACGTATATTATGAGGCGGTGCATCTGGATGCGCTGCAGACGGCGATGATTAAGAATATGGTCATTTTAATGACCCTGATCGTGGTGTTTTCGCTGCTGCTGCTGTACTTCCTGCTGGCGTATTCCAGAAGGCTGAGTAAGCGCATCGTAGACCCGGTGGACAAACTCTGCGAGCGCCTTGAAGCGATAGGCAAGGGCGGGCTGCTTGTGCGGGAGCCAATACAGGCCGATGTGGAAGAGGTGCAGCTGCTTTCTGATGGCATAGAGGACATGGTGGAGCGCCTGAAGCGGCAGATAGACCGGAATACCGAGCAGGAGAAGCAGCGCCGGCGCACCGAACTGGCACTGCTGCAGGCGCAGATTAATCCGCATTTTCTGTATAATACGCTGGACACCATCATATGGCTGATTGAGTCCTCGGAGATCTCCGAAGCGGTGACGATGGTGGACAGCCTGTCGAATTATTTCCGGTTTTCACTGAGCCGCGGGGAAAACGTGATTACGCTTGCAGAAGAAGAGCAGCATATTCGCAGCTATCTTAAGATACAGCAGATTCGCTACCGGGATTTGATGAATTACGAAATTGATATTCCGGAGGAGCTGAAGAGTTTCATACTGCCGAAGCTTACCCTGCAGCCTTTGGTGGAAAACGCGCTGTACCACGGAATTAAAATCAGACGGCGCAAGGGGCTGATCCGCGTCGTGGGCAGGGCGCAGGGCGAGAACCTCACGCTGGAAGTGGCGGACGACGGGAGCGGCATGACGGAAGAACGCTTGAAAGAAGTGCGGGCGTCCCTGACAGACGGCGGACGCGAAGGATTCGGGCTGAGGACCGTTCATCAGCGGATTCAAATTCTGTTCGGCGGGGAATATGGTCTGACTGTGGAAAGCGCGCAGGGCATTGGCACAAGGATCATCATGACAATTCCCATGCAAACGAAAGACAAGGAGATGGAAAAATGATAAAAAAGTTTCTTGCCGCTTTCGCGTGTATTCTTTTTCTGCTTTGCGGCTGTGCGGATACTATACAATCTTCAGAGGACGCCGGTGAAGAAAGCGCGGGCAATTTGATCGTGGTCGGGTTTTCACAGGTGGGTGCCGAATCAGAGTGGCGCGTGGCCAACACTGAGAGCATGAAAGCAACGCTGAGTGAACAAAACGGGTATGAGCTTTTCTTTGACGACGCGCGCAATATGCAGGAAAACCAGATTCGTGCCATCCGTACCTTCATTCAGCAGGGCGTAGACTATATCGTTGTTGCGCCAAGACTGGAGACCGGCTGGGATTCCATACTTCAGGAAGCGAAGGAAGCGGGTATACCGGTTATCGTGATAGATCGCGATATCAAGGTGGAGGACAGGGATCTGTACACGGCGTATATCGGTTCGAATTTCAAAAGGGAAGGTGAAGTAGCCGTACAGTGGCTGGAGGATCGGCTGAAAAAACAGGGCAGGGCAGAGGAGTCCGTACGGATCGTTCACATACAGGGAACGATGGGCTCTTCCGCGCAGATAGGGCGTACTGCCGCGCTGGAGGAGGCGATAGGCCGCAACCCCAATTGGGATATCATTGTGCAGGAATGCGGCGATTTTACGCGGGCAAAGGCCTACGAGGTCATGGACGCAATACTAACACAGACGAATGATATCGACGTCGTCTATTGTGAGAACGACGGTGAGGCGTTGGGCGCGATAGACGCCATGGCGAAGGCAGGGCTGCAATGTAACGTGGACGGCGGCGTCATTGTAATTTCGTTTGACGCCACCAAACTGGGGCTTACGTACTGTCTGGACGGAAAAATCGCGCTCAATGTGGAATGTAATCCGCTTCAGGGCCCGTATGTGGATGAGATGATAAAGCGGCTGGAAAGCGGCGAATTCGTTGACAGGGAAACATACATTGGGGAAACCTGGTTTGACAGCACTACCATCACGCAGGATATCATAGACTCCAGGGGGTATTAAGCCGGGGTCAGTGCCATCAATCGCCTCTTCGGGCCTGCATGACAGGCCCTTTTTCATACGATAAATTCAACCCGGGGTAGTGCGCAGCATCAGCGTTTGTTTTTTTATGGTTCATGTCAGAAAAATTACGGTGACTTAATCGGCGGTTTTGCGAAGATTATCCCGATGCGTAGGTTATCTGATCGAGATGGTTGGTATTCTTCCGTGGTTCCTGTGCGGATATTGGTTTTCATTTTTTCCTGTGCTATAAGCAAGGTAGCGGACGCAAATTTCAGCGGACGCAATTCGTTTACCACATTAAAATTGGAGGAAATCGAAGTATGAAGAAACTCATTGTTGTTCTCCTTGTCGTCGTAATGGCACTGGGCCTTGTCGCGTGCGCCAAGGATGCAGGTACGTCGGCAGGCGCGTCCGGAAAGTCCGGCGAATTGATCCGCGTGGGATTCTCACAGTGCAAAGCGGACGAATCCGACTGGCGCAAAGCGAACACGAAGTCTGTGCAGGATGCGCTTAGCACAGCGAACGGTTTTGAACTGACGCTTGCTGACTCCAACAACGACGCCGCGAAACAGGTGGCCGACGTTCAGGGGTTCATCGATGCCGAAGTGGATTACATCGTGATCGCCGCGGTTAACGTGGACGGCTGGGATACCGTGCTGCAAAACGCCAAGGATGCCGGAATACCGGTTATTCTGATGGACCGCACCATCAACGCCAGCGAAGATCTTTACATCTGCTGGCTGGGCGGCGGCTTCTACAATGAAGGCGTGAAGGCCACCGATTGGATCGCGACAAGGTTTACCGATGACCAGCAGGTCGGCATCGTCAATCTGCAGGGACAGCTGGGTGCTTCCGCTCAGGTTGGCCGCAGCCAGGCTCTGGATGACGGGCTTGCCGCGCACAGCAATTGGAAGCTGGTTGCGCGCCAGACGGGCGATTGGAGCACCGATACGGCGAAGGAAGTGATGGCTTCCTGGATACAGCAGTATGGCGACGAAATCAATTGCGTCTATGCTGAGAACGACAATATGGCGGACGGTGCCATTCAGGCCCTCGAAGAAGCCGGCAAGACGGTGGGCGGAGATGACGGCGTGGCTATCATTTCCTTTGACGCCAACAGGGCGTACCTCCAGATGACGCTGGAAGGCAAGATCAATTGCAACGTTGAGTGCAATCCTCTGCTTGGACCCAAGGTTGCCGAGCTTATCCAGCTGATCGAAGGCGGCGGCACCCCTGAGAAGAAAGAGTCTATCGATGAGACGGCGTTCTATTATGACACCATTACTCAGGAAGTCATTGATGCCCGTCCCTATTAAGGGAAAGTGCTCATAGGAATTGCTGAAGCGAATTGTGAATCGAGGTTCGGGGAGATCTGCGGGTCTCCCCGAACCAAAATCCATGGAGTGAACTTTTTTAATTTTTCAACGTGAGCGTGAGGTATGGATACAGTGAAGCAAGAACAAAACAACCCCTCTTTGATGATGAACGGGATTGGGAAATCGTTTCCCGGCGTCCGCGCGCTCAACAATGTGGATTTTTTGCTGCGCCGCGGCGAGATCCATGCGCTGATGGGAGAGAACGGCGCGGGGAAGTCCACACTGATCAAGGTATTGACCGGGGTTTATCTCATGGACGAGGGAAGCATCAGCATGGACGGAAATCCTGTCGTGATCCGTTCCCCGCAGGATGCGCAGAAACACGGGATAAGCACCGTTTACCAGGAAGTGAATCTGTGCCCGAATCTCACGGTCGCGGAAAATCTTTTCCTGGGGCGTGAGCCTCGCACGATGGGGCTGATCGACTGGAAAAAAATGAACCGCAAAGCCGCGATACTGTTGAAGGAGCTCAATGTCTCGGCGGATCCCGCTGTGCAGCTTGACAGCTACTCGATTGCGATTCAACAGATGATTGCGATTGCCCGCGCGGTGAATACGGATTGCAAGTTTTTAATTCTGGATGAACCCACATCCTCTTTGGATGCCGATGAGGTAAGCAAGCTGTTTACGCTCATGAGACAGTTGAAAAGCAGCGGAGTGGGCATCGTTTTTATCACCCATTTCCTGGAGCAGGTCTACGAGGTATGCGATCGCATCACGGTACTCCGGAACGGCGAGCTGGTGGGGGAATTTAAGGTGGAAAGCCTGCCGCGTCTGGAGCTTGTGACCAAGATGATGGGCAAAGAAATTGAGAATCTTTCCAACCTGAATGTCAACCGCGACGAGTCGAGGTTTGAAGACGAGATTCCGATTGTGGAAGCCTGCGATTTATCGAGCGGCGCTTCCAACGTCGCACCCTTCGACCTCAAAATGTATAAAGGCGAGGTTGTCGGCTTTGCCGGCCTTCTGGGCAGCGGCAGAAGCGAGCTGGTGCGGACAGTGTACGGAGCCGAAAAAGCGGTTCAGGGACAGCTGTTTATTAAGGGAAAAACCACAAGGATACGGAAGCCTTTAGACGCAATGAAAAAAGGGATGGCCTATTTACCGGAGGACAGAAAAGTAGACGGCATATTTTCAGAGCTTTCAGTGAGGGAAAACATCATCATTGCCCTGCAGGCAAAACACGGGATGTTCAAGCGGCTGACCCGGAGGGACATGGAGAAATACGCTGACGAATATGTCAAGCTGCTCAATATCAAAACCGCAGGCATCGAGACTCCTATCAAGAGCCTTTCCGGCGGCAATCAGCAAAAGGTAATTTTGGCGCGCTGGCTGCTTACCAACCCCGAGTTCATGATACTGGACGAACCTACCCGCGGAATTGACGTAGGTACCAAAACAGAAATACAAAAACTGATACTCAAGCTCGCGGGCGAAGGCAGGAGCGTGGCGTTCATTTCCTCCGAGATGGATGAAATGCTTAGAACATGCTCGAGGATGGTGGTTATGCGTGACCGCTACAAAGTCGGAGAGCTGACGGGGTCCGAACTGAATCAGAGCCGGATCATGCGGACCATAGCAGGGGGTGAGGACAACCATGAGTAATGTGAATAGCGGAAGCAAACCTGCCAATCCGACGGCGAAGAAATCGCTGGTCGGCAGATTGCTGCACAGTCGGCTTACATTTTCGGTAGCTATACTGCTGGTTATGCTGGGCTTATGCAGCATTACAATCCCGAATTTCTTTGACGTTAAAATCATTGAGGGCGTTTACTATGGGAGAATACCGACCATTCTGGACGAGGCAGGAACACTGATCATTGTAACGCTGGGTATGACGCTGGTTGTGGCGGTATCCGGCGGCGTGGATATCAGTGTCGGTGCCATTATGGCAATCGGGGCCAGCTTTTGCGGCCTGATGCTGAACGGATCGGAATACAGAACGGAGGTCTTTCACAGCCCATTGGTCTTGGCGCTGTTTGTCGGGCTGCTGGGGGGAGCGTTGTGCGGCGCTTTTAACGGCTTTCTGGTTTCGGGCCTGAAGATTCAACCGATGATAGCCACGCTGGTATTGTTTACGGCGGGGCGGTCGATCGCAAAGCAAATCACCTTTGGACAGACCATATATATCATGAACCCGGTGTATAAGTGGCTGGGGGTTCAGATACCCGGCGTGCCGATCAGGACAACGATTCTGATCAGCATCGTGATGATTGTTATTGTGGTGTTGTTCACAAAGCTGACAAGCTTCGGCCTTTATGTACAGAGCGTTGGGATCAATGGTTCGTCCTCCCGGCTGGTGGGGCTCAACTCCCGCGTCATTAAGTTTATGGCGTTTGTTATCTGCGGAATACTGGCGGGAATGGCGGGACTCGTAGGGGCAAGCAGCCTGGGATCCGTTAATTCAGGAGAATTGGGCAAGGGCATAGAGATGGATGCCATCTTGGCGGTGGCCTTGGGCGGTAATCTGCTGGGCGGCGGTAAATTCAGCATAGCAGGCTCTGTCATCGGGGCATATACCATTCAGACCATTACGACGATACTGTACAATATCAAAGTGGGCGGCCAGAATATCCCCTCGCAGTACGTCATCGTCATCAAGGCGCTGATCATCATTGTCATCATTGTCGCCAACAGCGATGTGTTTAAAGAAAAAATCGCGAAGTCAGCCCGCAAGGTATTCAATAAGAACGTGACTGTTGGAGGATCGGCGCAATGAAAGATAAAAAAGAAAGCGCGCTGCGGGGCTCTGATCTGTTGAAAAAACGCAGAGACCTGAGCAACACCGGGAAATTGCTGCTGATAACCGTTTCGCTGTTTATTCTGCTTTATGTGATATCCTCGATACTGTTTGTGGACAGCAGCTTTGCAAAGTTCTCGGTGTTCTTTAACCTGTTCAACAACAAGGCCTATCTGCTGATGCTGGCCCTGGGGGTTACCACCGTTCTGATTTCCGGCAGCATAGACATATCGCTGGGCGGCGTGACGGGACTGGTCGGCATGGTGATAGCAATGATGCTGCTGGAAGGCAAAGTCAATACGATATGGACGATTCCGGTTGCACTGGGAATAGGAATCGCGTTTGGAATCGTACAGGGCTTTCTGGTCTCCTATCTCGACATCCAGCCTTTTATCGTAACCTTGTCGGGCATGTTTTTTGCGCGGGGCATGATCAGTGTGCTCAACACCCAATCGGTTCCCATAACCGACCCGACGTTCATGAGCTGGTCGGGCGCAAAGATGTATATTCCGTTTTTGTTCAATGAGCGCAAGAACGGCACGCATGACGTAGCGTATCTTACGCCCGCGGCTATTGTGGCCATAATTGTGTTAATCATACTGATCGTCGTGATGAAAAAGACCAAATTTGGCCGTTCTCTGTATGCTGTCGGCGGCAATCCCCAGAGCGCGCTTTTGATGGGTATCAACGTCAAGAAAACCAAGTTCATGGCGCATGTGCTTTGCGGCCTGCTCGCAGGGATCGGGGGATTCCTGTTTACGCTGTTTGCCCCGTCCGGCAACCCTGGAAACGGAGCCGGTTATGAGATTGACGCGATTTCGGCCAGCGTCATTGGCGGTGTGATGCTGAGCGGCGGGGTAGGACTGCCCATTGGCGCCCTTTTCGGAGTGCTCATCAACGCGCTGATAGAGCGCGTAGTGCCGCTGCTGGGTATCGTTGACGCCTCCTGGCCAAGAGTCATCACATCCGCGTTTCTGTTTACCTTTATCGTTCTTCAGAGCGTATTGGTCAGCGCCGGGAAGAAGAGCGGCTTCAAGCTGTTGCTGCCGCAATGGATGACATTCAAGGGCAGCGGCGCGGTCAGAAAAACCAGCGAGAACGGAAAGACACAGGATAGCCTATAAATAAGTGTCCGCCATGAAAAGGACGATGATTACGTCTCCCCTCCTCCATACTTGGCACACGGCGGCATTGTGCCGCGAAACAAAAGGCCCTTTCAAGGGGCTTTTTGTTTCGCGGGCGATTCAGCCTGGTCAGTGGATTCGCCGCAATCCACATCTCAGCCGCAAATCCACATCTTCAACCGCAGATCTTCAAATGGGTAAATGAGGTAAAGAATTTGCGTCATGAAGTAAAATTATTGCATGGCGATTATACGGCAGTCGGATTAGAATAGAATCGAAACCGGTTTCGGAGGTGGAATGCAAATGGCCACCATCTATGACATTGCCAGAATGTGCGGCTTGTCTCCGGCTACTGTATCCAAGGCGCTGAGCGGCGCACCGGATGTCAGCGCTGCCACATGCATCAAAGTCCGGCAGACTGCAAACAGCATCGACTATATTCCCGACGGAAGGGCCAAAGGGCTGAGCCAAAACCGAACCTGGACGATCAGCGTGCTGTGTCAGGACGGGGCAGAGATGGGGCTTCGGCATTATTTGTTTGCCGAAATCATCGAAAGCTTTAAGTCGGTAATGGAAAGGCACGGCTACGACCTGGTCTTTATATCCAACCATGTGGGGAAAATGGGGTTTTCCTATTACGGTCACTGCCGATACAGAAAGGTGGATGGCGTGTTTATCGTCAACACCAACCATCAGTCGGACGACGCACGCGAGCTCATGAACAGCGACATTCCCAAGATTGCTGTCGATTACTCCGGACCGAACATCCAGGGCGTCATGACCGACTGCGATAAGAGCCTGGCATTGCTTTATAATCACCTGTACAGCCTTGGGCATCGCCGCGTCGTCTATATGCACGGCGAAGCCAAATACATCACCGATATGCGCATCAGAAGCTTGAGGAAGGCAATGAAGGCAAAGCGGGAAATTCCCGGCCCCGGAGTCTTCGTGCAGTCTAAATATTACTCTATCAAGGACGGGTATCAATCCATGATGGAGGTGCTGAGCCGGGAAGAGAGACCCACGGCGGTGATCGCCAGCGACGACTACAGCGCGATGGGCGCTGTCAATGCGGCGCGGGATTTTGGCTTGTGCGTCCCGGGGGATATCTCTGTCGTCGGTTTTGACGGCATCGAAATTGCACAGCTTTTTTCACCGCGGCTGACGACAATCCGTCAGGATACAAACGGCATTGGTGTCAAGGCGGCGGAATCGCTGATCAAACAGATACTGGGGCTTGATCAATTCAAGCCGGAGGATATCATACTGGAACCGCAGTTGCTCATCGGCGAAAGCTGCGGGCGGGTAAAACAGGAGCGTGCATAATGGAGAAGTACAAAAACCCGGACGTATCCGCACAGGAGCGCGCGGAGGATATTGTGGCCCGGATGACGCCGGAGGAAAAGGCCGCGCAGCTGAAATACGATGCGCCTGCGATTGAGCGCCTGAATTTGCCCGCCTACAATTGGTGGAACGAGGCGCTGCACGGTGTGGCGCGCGCGGGAACAGCAACGGTATTCCCCCAGGCTATCGCGTTGGCGGCCATGTTTGACGACCGGCTGATCCATGACGTGGCCTGCGCCGCCGCACTGGAGGCCCGCGCGAAGTATACCGAGAGCAAGCGCCACGGCGACAGGGATATCTACAAAGGGCTCACCATGTGGACTCCCAACATCAATATTTTCCGGGATCCGCGCTGGGGACGCGGGCAGGAAACCTATGGGGAGTGTCCGTACCTTACCTCCCGGCTGGGCGTGGCGTTTGTGCGCGGTTTGCAGGGAGACGGTACATACCTGAAAACGGCGGCGTGCGCGAAGCACTTTGCGGGGCACAGCGGCCCGGAGGCCCTGCGGCATCGATTCGATGCGCGCATATCTCCCAAGGATCTGAACGAAACCTACCTGCCTGCGTTTGAGGCGCTGGTGAAAGAGGCGCGGGTGGAGGGGATGATGGGCGCATATAACCGGCTCAACGGCGAGCCCAGCTGCGCCAGCCCATACCTCATGGGCAAGCTGGCCGAATGGGGCTTTGACGGCTACTTTGTTTCCGACTGCTGGGCGATTCAGGATTTTCATACCGAGCATAGGGTCACAGCCACCGCGCCCGAATCCGCCGCCATGGCGCTGAAGGCGGGCTGCGACCTGAATTGCGGAAGCACTTATCTGAAGCTGCTGATTGCGCTTAAGGAAGGGCTCATCACGGAGGATGACCTCACCAAAGCGGCGGTGCGCCTGATGCGCACGCGTGCGCGCCTTGGGCTCCTGGACGAGTCCGCCGATGACGATGGCATCGCCTATGATGTAGTGAGCAGTGATGGGCACAAGGCGCTCTCGCTTGAATGCGCCCGAAAAGCCATGGTGCTGCTGAAAAATGACGGCATGCTGCCGCTGAACCGCTCCGCGCTGAAATCCATTGCGGTCATCGGACCCAATGCCGCCAGCATTGAAGCGCTGCACGGCAACTACTGCGGCACAGCGGACCAGTATATCCCCTTCGTTGACGGTATTCGGGCAGCGTTCGACGGGCGGATTTATTACGCTGAGGGCTGCCATCTGTTCAAGGACCGGCTGCAGCCGCTGGCGCTTCCCGGCGACGGCATTGCGGAGGCGGTGACGGCAGCAGAGCACGCGGATGCGGTGGTGCTTTGCGTTGGGCTGGATTCGACGATCGAAGGAGAACAAGGCGATACGGGAAACGCCTTTGCGGCGGGCGACAAGACGGATTTGTATCTGCCCGGGAGCCAGCGGCTGCTGGTGGAAAAGGTGCTGGCAGTGGGGAAACCGACGGTGGTGGTGGTGGCCGCGGGCAGCGCCATCAATCCGCTTGCCGACGCGGCGAACGCGCTCATTCACGCGTGGTACCCGGGTCAGATGGGCGGCAGGGCGCTGGCAGAGATTCTGTTCGGTGACGTATCGCCCTCCGGCAAGCTGCCGGTTACCTTCTATGAGACGCACAAGCTGCTGCCGCCGTTCGAAGATTACGCCATGGAAAACAGAACTTATCGGTATGCAAAAAACAATGTACTGTATCCGTTCGGCTTCGGGCTCACCTATTCCAAAGTGGTCTGCGCGGGGCTTCGATACGACAGCGAAAGCGGAATGGCGGAACTGACGGTGCGCAACGAGGGGCAGTATGATACGGACGAGGTTGTACAGCTGTACATACGCGACAACCAGTCCCAATGGGCCGTGCCCAACCCCAAGCTGTGCGGCTTTATGCGCGTTCATCTGAGACAGGGTGATACGCAGGCGGTGCGCATCGCGGTGCCGCCTGCCGCGTTTGAGGCGGTGGATGATACGGGAAGGCGACGCGTGGACAGCAGCAGCTTTACGCTGTATGCGGGCGTCAGCCAGCCCGACGCACTGAGCTGCGGCCTGACGGGCTGCAAATGTGCCCGGATTGAGATCCGGCTGCCGGAAAAATAACGATACCGGTTTCGTGGCCCCCGCACACAGACGAACCCCCAAAACGCTTATTTGCTTGATTTTATTGAATATACAGGAAAAATATTTACCTTTTGGGGGTAAAAAATGTGCTTGCGGGGTACCCCAACAGGTAAAAACAATGCGTCTACGGGTAAGGATATACCATTTACTGTACTTAACCTGGATTTTACAATGATACTATCCAAATTAAAAGGAGGATAGTCTGGTTATGAAAAAAGTCATTGCACTGTTTCTTGTCCTGTTAATGCTCGTTCCTCTCGCCGCATGCCAGCCCAAGGATGCCGAAACATCCGGATCGGCTTCCCAGGGCGGAAGCGCAGAGACCGCTTCCGGTACGACCGAGGGCGAGGGCATAACGCTGACGATGTGGACCATCGCCACGGAGAGCGATTCGCATCACGAACCTTATTTGAAGGCGATCGCGGACTATGAGGCTGCGCATCCGGATGTAAAAATCGTGATGGAAACCTTCGAAAACGAGTCTTACAAGACCAAGATCAAGGCGGCGGTTGCTGCCAACGAGCTCCCGGATATCTTCTTCACATGGAGCGGCGGCTTCTCCACATCCTTTGTGGAATCCGGGCGCGTACTTGCCGTGGATGATGCATATGCCAGCTTCAAGGATCAGCTGCCCCAGTCCATGCTGGGCAATCTGACCTGGGACGGTAAAATCTACGGCACGGGCTACACCATGAACGTTTCCATGCTGTTCTACAACAAGGCGATGTTCACACAGTATGGCCTCACTCCTCCGACCACTTATGACGAACTCAAGGCCGTCTGCCAGACGTTCATCGACAACGGCATTACCCCGTTCGGCATCAGCGCGAAGGATACCTGGGTGCTGGCGCAGACCCACGACCAGTTCACGCTGAAATCCGTAGGTCCGCAGGTGCTGGGCAGCGTGCTGACCAAGGACGGCGCGAACAGCTACAACTCGGCTGCGTTCCTCGACGCTTCCACGAAGTTTGCGGATCTCGTGGCCATGGGCGCTTACAGCCCGAGCGCAGCGGCGCTGAGCAACGACGAAGCCTGCGCGACCTTCTACTCCGGCGAAGTCCCGATGTACATCATGGGCAGCTGGATGTGCGGTTCCATACTGACGGATGCTGCGAACCCGGATGATTTCGGCGTAGTTCCCGTTCCGGTCATCAATTCCGCCAACGCGGCGCTGACCGATTTCATGGGCGGCCCGTCCGACTCGCTGATGGTTGCGGCCTCCACGAAGTATCCCACTGAGGCAGCGGAAGCCATGTTCGAGATCGCCCGGGGCGTATCTCACTATGGCTACCTTGCCGGCTGCGGCCTGCCCGCCTGGCAAATAGACTATGACGACAGCGCCGTCAATCCGCTGACCAAGTCCGTTGCGGGATATGTAGCGGAAGCAACCTCGTTTACGCTCTGGTTCGATACGCTGATGGAAGCGGAGGATACCGGTGTGTATCTCGAATCGCTGCAGCAGCTCTACCTCGGAGACATCACTCCCCAGCAGTTTGTCGAAACAATGGCCGCACAATTGGGAGTATAAACCCGATGCTTCCGGCCTGTAAGGCAAACTGAAAGGTGAACTGCGTATCGGCCTTGCCCGCCTGGGGAGGCCGATACGCTTCACCGTATGACTTATTCTGAAGCAGGGGGGATGAAGCATGAAGAGCATATACAGAAATACACCTGCGACCATCGTATTTCTTGCGCCGGCGCTGATACTGTTTGTCGGCATCATCATCGTACCGATTATCATGTCCGCGTATTACAGCCTTCATAACTGGAACGGGTTTACGGACATGGAGTTTATCGGGTTTCAAAATTACGTGGAGCTTTTCACCAGTCACAATATCAACTTTGGAAGAGTGCTTCTCAATGTATTCTTATACGCGGGGCTTTCCCTTTTTGTCCAGCTGCCGTTTTCGCTGCTGCTGGCGCTGCTGCTGGCTAAGGGGCGCCGCGGAAGCCGGTTCTTTCTCTCGGTTTATTTTATTCCCGTGATCATGTCCACCGTCGTCATCGGCCAGCTGTGGCTGAAGATTTACAATCCCGACTACGGCATTTTGAACGTCGCGCTGCAGTCGATGGGGCTCGATTCCTGGACGCGGGTATGGCTGGGCGACCGTAATGTGGCGCTGCTGGCGTCGTTCATCCCCACCATGTGGCAGTACACCGGGTATCACATGCTGCTGATGTACGCGGCAATCCGCAGTGTGCCGCCAGAGCTGCGCGAGGCGGCGCTGATAGATGGCGCGTCCGAGTGGCAGGTTAACCGCCGCATCATCATCCCGGCGATCAAGCCCGTTCTGAAGGTGTGCGCGATTATTTCCATCGTCGGCTCGCTCAAGGTGTTCGACCTGATCTATATACTGACCAACGGCGGCCCGGCGCACGCCACCGAGGTGCCCAGCACTCTGCTGGTGGATATGCTGTTCCTGCGCAACCGGTACGGCATGGGCAGCGCGATTGCCATCATTCTCATGTTCCTGTGCTTCTTCTTTGCGGTTGTGATCCGCAAGACATTTAAGACGGAGGTGGAATGATGGAAGCGCCAGGTATAAAAGCGGAAGCGAAGTCCGTTTTGTCAAACGGATATAAGAAAAAAATATCTATAAAAGAAATCATCGTATATGTGTTCCTCAGCTTCTGGGCGCTGATCAATCTGTTTCCGCTCTACTGGATGTTCACCTTCTCGCTGAAGGATAACGCGGAAATTTTCGGTGAGAATGTCATAGGGCTGCCGCACAACTGGATATGGCAGAACTATGCCGACGCGCTTCAGGCGGGCGATATGGGCCGGTACTTTCTGAACAGCTTTATCGTGTCCGCGGCGACCATCGTCATTACGGTGTTTGTGGCAATGATGGCGGCCTTTGCGCTGTCGCGCCTGATATGGAGGGGCCGCAAAATGATGAACAGCATGTTCATCCTTGGCATGACGGTTCCGATTCACGCCGCGATACTGCCCGTGTTCATCGTGCTCTCGCGTCTCAAGATGACCAATTCGTATCAGGCGCTCATCGTGCCTTACGCCGCGTTTTCGCTCGCCATCGCCATCCTCATTTTCACCGGCTTCATGCAGGATATCCCCAAGGAGCTGGACGAGGCGGCGTGCATTGACGGCTGCGGCACATGGCGGCTGTTTTCCCGCATCATCTTTCCCATGATGAGACCCGCTATCTCCACCGTAGCCATCTTTACGTTTATTCAGGCGTGGAACGAGATGATGTTCGCGGTGATATTCATCAGCAGCGACACCTACCGGACGCTGACGGTGGGCATTCAAACGCTCTCGGGGTCGTATACGACAGACTGGGGGCCGATTGGCGCGGCGCTTGTTATCGCCACGTTCCCGACGTTGTTCGTATACGCATTTTTGAGCAAGAAGATCCATGAGAGCTTTAATGCGGGGGCGATAAAAGGGTAGACGGCCGGGCAGCAAGTTGTAATTTACATCCGTGGGACAGGCTGATAGAATATGAGATGCAGCAAACAACTGAATGATTTACTGGCTTGTGGGGTAAACCGAATGGGATCGTTTCTCCATGCGGCTACATCGGAGCAAAAAGATCTTTCCTTAAAACGCAAGACGTGGCAGTTCTTTCTGATTGTGCTATCGCTTTTCTGCGTCATCTTCATTACGTCTTACAGCATTATCATGATGCGTTCGGCGGTAGATAACGAGGTGTCGGGCAGCGAGATCGCGCTGACGGGTATCAGCAAGAACATCAGCGTCAGCCTGGAGCGATATAAGGAGATGTCGCGCCTTATCATGCTGAACTCCGATGTGATGGATTTTCTTCGCGACTCCGGAAACCACAAGGTCTATAACGCCACCACGGTGCGAAACGGCATCTTCAGCGTCACCCATATCTACAGCTACGTGGACTCGGTATATGTATACCGCATGGATGGCGAGTACGTCAGCACCGGGTCGGGCGTGATGTATGTGGATTTGGGGCTGATGGCCTCGGAGGAGTGGACGGAGCCGCTTCGCGAGGCCAAGGGCGGCAGCGTCGTGATGATCAACGGCGACGGCGCGTTCCGCAAAAAAGTGGGCACACAGCTGATTACGATGGCGCGCTACATTTATGATATCAACACGCAGCAGATTTCGGGCATGCTGGTGGTCAATCTGACGCCCGGCGTGCTGTACGCGGCTACCCGCGATTTCAACAAGGACCGGCCCATATGCTTCTTTGATGAAGAAGGCCACGTGCTTTGGGGGGATGAGAGCCTGAAGGATTACTTTACCCCCAGCCTCGTGGATGGTGGATTCCACTGGGAGGAGAAAACAGAGGACGGGCGAAGGCAGGTGCTGTCCGCGTACAGCGAAGAAGGAATGCCGCTTGTACTGGTCAGCCTCACCGGCGTTTCCGGCTCAGGGTTCCAGTCGTGGGAGTCCATATGGATCATCATCACACTGGTGGCGGCGGTGGTGCTCTCGGTGTTTGGCAGCGGCGTATTCATTTCGGCCAATATCGCGCGGCCTATCGATATGCTGTCGGAAGCGATTACCAGCACCAAGGCCAACGGGGAGCTGCACAAGATCGATCTGCCGCTGCCCAACAACGAAATAAGGCGGCTGGCCGACAGCTACAACAGCATGATTGCGCACATCCACGAACTGATAGAACAGCTGATAGAAAAGGAGAAGAGCATACAGAAGGCGGAGATCCGCACGCTGCATGAACAGATCAAGCCGCATTTTCTGTACAACTCACTCGAAACCATCAGCTATATGGCGCTGCAAAGCGACGCGCCGCAGGTACACGACGCGCTGGAGACTCTGGGCAGCTTCTATCGCAACTTTTTGAGCAAGGGAAGCCGGGACATCCCGCTGCGCAATGAGATCATGATCGTCAAGGATTATCTGGCGCTGCAAAAGCTGCGGTACGGCGAGATCTTTGACGATGAATATGTGCTCGACGAGCGCATACTGGATACGCTGATCCCCAAACTGATTCTGCAGCCGCTGGTGGAGAACAGCCTTTACCACGGGGTGCGGCTGAAAGGGGAAAAAGGAGTTATTCGCATCAGCGCCTTTGAGGTGGACGGAACCGTGCATGTAACCGTGTATGACACGGGCCTTGGCATGACGCAGGATAAAATAGACGAAGTGCTCTCCGGCGATGCCGCGGATGAGAACGCGCTTACGGGCTTTGGGCTGAAGGGGACGATCGAGCGGATACGCTATTATTGCAACAACCGCGATGTGATCAGCATCCGCAGCGAGCCGGGTGAATACACCGAGATCGAGATCGTCATACCGGGCAAAAAATAGGGCGAGGTGAAGCCATGTTCAGGGTCATGCTTATCGACGATGAGGAGCCCACACGCATGCTGCTGCGCAAATCCATCGACTGGAGCTCGCTGGATATGGAAGTGGTGGGCGAGGCCGGAAGCGGCATCGAAGCCATCAACAAAATCGACGAGCTGCGGCCGAATATCGCGTTTGTGGATGTATGCATGCCCTTTATGGGCGGCATCGAGTTTTCCCGGCTGGCCGCGAATCGATATCCGCGCTTGAAAATCATCATACTCACTGCCTTCGACGAGTTTGAGTACGCGAGACAGTGCATTGGTCTCAAGGTGTACGGGTATATCTTAAAGCCCATCGTCCGCACCGAAATCTACGAGATACTCAAAAAGGTGACGCGGCTTGCGGATGAACCCGACTGGGAGGCTGAGGGCGAGCACGAAATAGAGCCGTCCGCGGTACGGAGAATCGCCCGGTACGTGGAGGATCACTATACCGACTCCAGCTTGAACCTGACCTCAATTGCGCAGACGTTCGGCTTCAATTCCAGCTATCTGAGCCGGCGGTTCAAGTCGGAAATCGGCAGCTCATTCATAGAGCACCTGACGGAATGCCGGATGAGGAAGGCGATGAGCATGGCGAAGCTGAACGAGAAGATGTTCTGTACCGCGACGGCGGTAGGCATTCCGGATCCCAATTATTTCGGACGGTGTTTCAAGAAGTTTACGGGAATCAGCTATTCGGAATACTGCCGGCGCGTGACGGAGAATTACGGCAAAACGGAACCCTTACAACAATAACCGCAGCAGCATCGTCAGACCTCATAGGCGCCTGCCCGCAGGGGTTGGCGGTGCGGCGCTGTGGAATACGAGTCGTTTCCTGGATACCCCCCGGGGGTTCTCTCCTCCCTCTCCCCCCCGCTAATGCCGACGAACGCGGAAAACCGGATGCAGAGCGTTGGCGGCCCCTGAACAAAAGCCCCGGAGTGCCTCTTGCAAGGCGCATGCCGGGGCTTTTGCTCGCGTACCTAAGCGGTTCCTGGAATCAGAAAGGAGAATTCTCGCCGCTATACGGTCATGACCTCTACGCCCAGCTCTTTGAGCCTGCCCAGAATTTCGCTGTCGGTTTCCTTGTCGGTAATCAGCAGATCCACATCCTCGAATTTGCAGATGTTCACGAAGGCGACCTTGTTGAACTTGGAGTGATCGCAAAGCACGATGACCTCTCGCGAGGCTTTAATCATCAGCTTGTTCGCGGTGATTTCCTCCATGGAGAAGTTCATGAAGCCGGTTTCAAAATCCACCGCGTCCACGCCGATGAACGCTTTGTCCGCGTGAATCTGGCTGATCATGTTTTCGGTGAAATAGCCGTTCAGCGAGAAGTGGCTCTTGCGCAGGCTGCCGCCCAGCACCATGAGGTCTACATTGTTGAAATGTGAGAGCTCTACGGCGCTCATCAGATCGTTGGTGGCGATGTACAGCGGCGAAATATCGTACAGCGTTTTGGAAAATTCGTGTATCGTCGTGCCTCCGCTCAGCAGAAGCGTTTCGTTGGCGCTGATGAGTGAATGGGCAGCTTGGGCAATGCGGCATTTTTCGTCATAGAACATATCCTGCCGTGCCGAGAATGGCGGTTCGAAGGAGGTCGTGGAGTTGCAGGCCACCGCCCCGCCGCGGATGCGCCGCAGCGAGTTTTGTGCCTCCAGTTCCTCAATGTCCCGGCGGATGGTGGAGTGCGATACATCCATCTTTTTTGCCAGGTTTTCGATAGAGATGATGCCGTTGCGCGAGAGCTCCTCCATGACTATACCGATGCGCTGTTCCTTTAGCATGGCTGCTACTTCCTTTCCGTTGGGGTATCTAAACCTCTGCGGCCAGATCCTGCGTCGCGATGACGTTGCAGCCTGTGCCGAGTAAATTCGTAATGACGATGTCGCCCATTGCGACGGGCGGCACGGGATGATGCCGCTTCAGCTCCCGCGCGCAGGGTAGCAGCAGTTCCTTGGGTACGGGTTTGTCCGTCCGTACGGAGAACGGCTGGGTACAGCCCTGCGCCTTCATGTTGCCGGTCAGCACGCGCAGCGGAGCCACGGCCTCCTGCCGGGCGTATTCCGCGCCGCGCCTGCAGCCTTGGCCTTCTACGTTTACGGCCCTGCCGTTTTCGATTTTGACAACGAGCCGGCAGCCCATCGGACAATTAATGCATATAAGATGTCTCTCCACGTCCATTCCTCTCTGCACACGGTGAAAAGCACCACGATGAATTCCCGGCAATATTGGCACACCGCTTTGTGTGCATGGCTATGAATGCCGTATTGATGAATGAACACACCACGGCATTCAGCCTTCCGCCTGAACCCGTACTGTTCCTGTGATGTCTGCCCTGCTTATTGGTATCTCACACATTTCACCGGGCGTCAATACTTTATATTTCTTTTGCGCGATGCGTCTGCCGCCTGACCAAACCGTGACGCGGCGGTCTACATACCGGGCATCGGGCCGAAATTGAAGCTGTACGATATCGCCGCCGGCTTCCGGCCGAATTTGCTGCGGCACAAGACCGCGTACTCCCGCGCCTTCTTCCGTCTGCACACATTTTCCCGCAGTGTGCCGTCCCGCTGCGTACCGCGCGGCGCTTTTTCCGGCGCGTTCGCTCTCCATGGAGACGAAATCCACAAGATCGTGGACGTGAAGTGCGTTGCCGCAGGCGAATATGCCTTCCGCAGCGGTCATCAGCGAATCGTCCACCAAGGGACCGCCGGTTGCAGGGCACATTGCGATGCCTGCTTCTGCCGCCAGCTCGTTTTCCGGGATGAGCCCTACGGAGAGCACCAGCGTATCGCATGGAACAAGGCGCTCGGTCGAAGCGACGGGCCGCCTGCACTCGTCCACGGCGGCAAGGATTACGCCTTCCACACGCTTTTCGCCGATGATACGCGTCACGGTGGTGCTGTAATGCAGCGGGATGCCGAAATCCTCCACGCACTGCACGATGTTGCGCATCAGCCCGCCCGAGTAAGGCAGGACCTCTGCTACCGCCGCCACCTCCGCGCCTTCCAGCACGAACTGCCGCGCCATGATGAGCCCGATATCGCCCGAACCGAGAATCACGATGCGCCTGCCCACCAGGAACCCTTCGATATTCAGATAGCGCTGCGCGGTTCCCGCGGTGACAACTCCGGCGGGACGGCTGCCCGGGATCAGCAGGCTGCCGCGTGCACGCTCCCTGCAACCCGTGGCGATGATCACGGCCCCTGCCTTGTACTCCGTGATGCCATTCCGGTTCATAGCGGTCACTGTACGGTCCTTGCCGATACTCAGCACGATGGTGTCCGTGCTGCAGCGGATGTTCGTCTTCGCCGCGGCGTCGGTCAGCCTGCGCGCGTACTGTGTGCCGGTCAGATCTTCGCCGTAGCAGTGGATACCAAAGCCATTGTGGATGCACTGGCGCAGCACGCCGCCGAGATACGCACTGCGCTCGAAGATTACGATGTTCTCCGCGCCGCTCTCCCGCGCGGCCAGCGCTGCCGAGAGGCCTGCACAGCCGCCGCCGATGACCGCGATGTCGATGGGTTCTCTGTTCATGGCGTTTCCTCCGCGCACGCCTCAAAGGGGAGGATCTCCGACCCTTCGCCGCACAGCGTGACCGCCGTCATGGGAATGTGAAGCTCTTCGGAGAGGAGCCGCACAACCTCCGGCCCGCAGAAACCGCCCTGACAGCGCCCCATGCCCGCGCGCGTGCGCATTTTAACCGCATTGACGGTTCGGGCACCGATGGGGGCGCGGATGGCGGCAAGGACTTCCGCGCGCGTCACCTGCTCGCACCGGCATACGATCTTTCCGTAATCCGGGTTCGCGGCCACCGCCTGTCTGCGCTCCTCGAGGTTCATCTCCCGAAACGGCTTTGGACGCTTTCGTATCGGATTAAAATCCGGGTTTGCCTCAAACCCGTACTTCGCCGCAGCTTGCTGCGCGATGTCGCGGGCGATGGCGGGCGTTGCCGTAAGGCCGGGGGATTCAATGCCTGCCATATTCCAGAAGCCCGGAGCGTCCGGTGCCTCGCCGAGGATAAAGTCGTCGGTGTTGGGATGAGGCCGCAGGCCGCCGAAAGCGCCGATGACCATGTGCCTGGGAAACTGCGGGATTGCGCGGCTGATGGGGAAATTCCGCCAGTTCTTTTCAAAATACTCCAGTATCTCACCCGTGCCGATGCACGTGGTATCCGTCTCGTCCTTATCCGCAGCGTCATGCGCGTCACAACCCAGTATGATGGTGCCGTCCGCGGACGGCATCATGCCCATTCCCTTGGTATGGCCGCCGCCCGGCAGATCCCTCGGAGTCTGGCTTATAGTAGCCCTCAAATACGGTGCGAGCTTTTTGTCCAGTATCAGGTGTTCGCCCTTGCGGGGGGTTATGGTGAAGCGGATTTGGCTTACCATGCGGTTGATTTCGTCCGCGTGGGTGCCCGCGCAATTGAATACAAGCCGGGTTTCGAACACGCCGCGGTCGGTCTCAATGCGGAATGCGCCTTGCGTATTTTGAATGTTTCGCACCTCCGTATTGAGGTGAAACTCCGCGCCGTTCTCCGCGCTGTTCTCGCACAGGGCGATTACGAGCGTATACGGACAGACAATGCCGCTGGTGGGCGCATACAGTCCGCCAAGTACGTTTTCTCCGAAATGGCCTTCCAGCCGGATCAGTTCTTCCCGGCTGAGCACTTGCACGTCCGGCACGCCGTTTAAATCGGCGTTGCGCTTCAAGCGGTGCGCCTGTGCCATATCCGATTCATCCGCGGCTATGATGATCATGCCGTTACGGCGGAAAGGCACGCTCAGGTCGGCACATAGCGGATCGAACATCGCATTGCCTTTTACATTATAATACGCTTTCCGGGTGCCATGCGCCGCGTCGTGGCCGGAGTGCACCGTGGCGGAATTGCCCTTGCTGGCCCCTGCACATACGTCGCTGCCTTTTTCCAGTACCGCAACATGGAGTCGGTATGCGCACAGCTCCCGTGCGAGTGCCGCGCCGCTGATACCTGCGCCTATGACCACCGCGTCGTAAATCATAATGCCCTGCCTTTACCAGATGCTAAACTGGTTGAGATAAAATGAGATAATTTGCAGCAAATAATCCGATTATGTCTGCCTTGCGGCTATAGCAAAAGCATACCACAGGGGATCAAAAGTGTCAACTTTAACTAAAATATAGAAATAAACAACGACAAATAGCGGTTTATCTGCTTTTTTTAATGATTCCATACATTAAGATTGACATGAAAAAGGGGAAGGTGTATATTAAAAACCAAGAAGTGACCTATCAAAATGTTTCAAAATCGATAAAAACAAATCATTCCGTGCCGGGAAACATAGGATGGCGTCGCAAAAAATTATAATAGGAGGATATGCATGAAAAAGATCTTATTGGTTGTTCTTTGCATCACGTTTGCGCTGGCGACGTTGGTCGGCTGCGGCGGCAAAGAGGCGGCTGAGGAATCGACAAGCTCCGGAGCGGCGGGGGATTTCGAGCAGTACATCACCTTCGGCGTCAACTATGAGCTGACCGGCGCCAACCCGATCATCGGCGAATCCGCGATCAAAGGCATCGACATGGCTGTGAACGAGATTAACGCAGCGGGCGGCATCACGGTGGACGGCAAAGTCTACGGCCTCAAGTACAAGGCGCTGGACAACGGCTTCAACACGGACGAAGCGGCTGTGAACGCACAGCAGTTCGCGGACGACCCGGAAATCTGCGCCATGATTGGGCCGAACGACTCCGATATGTGCATGGCGACCCAGGCTATTGTGACTGAAGAAGGCCTCCCGGCGATTTCTCCCTGGTCCACGCTGGTGAAGCTCACCGAATCCGAATGGTACTTCCGCGCCTGCTTCACGGATGATTTCCAGGGCGCCATACTTGCGAAGTACGCGTATGAGTACGAGAACGCCAAGACCGCGGCGATCCTCTATGACATGTCCAATCCGTATAACGAAGGCATTGCGACCCGCTTCAAGGAAGTCTATGAGCAGCTGGGCGGCACGGTGGTCGAATACTTAAGCTACAACGGCAAGACGGGCGAGACCGACTTCACCTCTCAGATGACGAAGATTGCGGCTGCGCAGCCGGACATCCTGCTGCTTCCCAACTTCTACGAGGAGATCATCACGCAGACGACGCAGGCCCGCCAGATGGGATACACCGGCAAGTTCATGGGCTCCGACACCTGGGGCGATACCTCTCTGCTCGACTGGGATACGGAGAACCTGCTGGAAGGCGCACTGTTCGTCGGACACTATCACAAGGACATCGCTTCGGATGTCGCGCTGAAGTTCATTGATAACTATCACACCATCTACGGTTCCGAAGGCGACCCGAACGATATCGTCGCGCTCAACTACGACACGGTTTATCTGCTCAAGCTTGGCATCGAGAACGCGCAGTCCCTCGACCGTACGGCGATCCGCGACGGCCTGAAGAGCATCAAGGAATACGTGGGCGTAACGGGAACGATGACGTTCAACAACGGCAATGGCGACCCGACCAAGTCCGCGGTGATCATCAAGATTGCGGATGGAAAGTTCACCTACCTCGATACCATCGAGCCGTAAGCGAAACAGAAAAGACAGGTTTGCGCGGCTGCCGGAGCCTTTCCGGCAGCCGCCATATCGCTTGAACGGGGGAATGATTGTGAGTATCTTTTTACAGCAGTTTATCAACTTCCTGCAGCTGGGCAGCATCTATGCGCTCACTGCGATATCCTTCTCTATGGTGTATGGCATCGCCGGTCTCGTCAACTTTGCGCACGGCAGCATATTCGGCGTATCCATGTATATTCTGTTTTTTGTCAGCACGCTGCTGTTCCAGGTGATAGAGAGCGCATGGCTGGTCTATGTGATAGCGCTTGTGGTTGCCAGCGCCGCGACCTCTCTGATAGCGCTTTTGATGGAAAAGGCAGCGTATACTCCTTTGAAGAACGCGCCCAAGGTGACGGTGGTCGTTTCCTCGGTGGGCGTGGGTATGGTTCTGGAATACCTGATATTGAACATCGCAGGCTCCAAGGCGCTTCGTATGCCCGGCCTGATCCCCAATATAAGCTTTAACATCGCCGGAATCCCCGTTCCACTGTTCAAAATCATGATCATCGTGATCGCGATCGTCACCATGATTGCACTCAACCTGATCGTGAAAAGGACGAGGCTGGGAACGGCGATGCGCGCCGTTTCGCAGGACAGGGTGGCAGCCGGGTTCATGGGCATTGCCACCAGCCGCGTGATCAGCGCGTCGTTTGTTTTCGGTGCGGTGCTGGCTACCATCGCGGGCAGCCTGTATGGCACGGCATACAGCATCTTCGCCTACAACGTGGGCGAGTCGATCATCTGGTGGTCGTTCATTGCCGCGGTGCTGGGCGGCATCGGAAGCATCCGCGGCGCGGTGCTGGGCGGTTTTATACTTGGCGCGATTAACGTGGTCGCCCCCATTGTGCTGCCCATATCCAGCTACAAGGACATCGTGGCCTTCGCGGTGCTCATACTCGTCTTGCTGATAAAGCCCACCGGGCTGCTTGGCAAGAAGGCAAATGAAAAGATTTAAGGTGGCAATATGGGAAAGAAGCGCAATAGTCTGATCACAAATATCATCATCGTTCTGGTCATTGCCGCGCTGCTGGTGCTGGTGAAGGAGCTGGAGCTCATCTCTACCACCACGCTTCTGATAGTGCAGTATATCGGAATTTACTCCATATTTGTGATCGGCATCAACATGGTAAACGGCTATCTCGGCGTGTTTTCGCTGGCGCACTCCGGCTTTATGGCGGTGGGCGCGTACGTGGCCGCACTGACCACCAGGTACTTTTTTACGGCAGAGTGGATGTTTCCCTTCGCGCTGCTGGCCGGCGGATTTGCGGCGCTGCTGCTTGGGATACTGGTCGCTATCCCCTCGTTTAAAACCAAGGGCGACTACCTTGCCATCATTACGCTGGGCTTTACGCTGATTGTGCAGAGTATACTGCAGAACCTGGATTTCGTCGGCGCGTCGCAGGGAATGAACAATATCGCCAAATATACCAACCTGTACTGGGTGTTCGGCTGTGTGCTGTTTGCGATATTCGTTGTCGGGAAATTCATCAATTCTAAATACGGTCGCAGTTTGAAAGCCATACGCGAGGATCAGGTGGCGTCCATGCTCGTTTCCGTAAACGTCCGAAAGAACAAGACCATTGCGTTCGCGGTCTCCGCGTTCCTGATAGGCATTTCGGGCGGCCTCATCAGCCATTTGCTGGGCTACACCAGCCCTTCGGCCTACGGCTTTACCAACGTCGTGGACGGCCTCGTGATGGTGTATCTCGGCGGTATGGGCAGCATCACCGGCTCCATATTCGGCGCGGCCGCCTGGCAGGTGCTCGTACAGGCACTTAAAGACCTGGGTACCTGGAGATGGGTGGTAGGCGGCGGTCTGCTGTGCATCATCATGATTATCCGCCCGAGGGGCCTGTTCGGTTATATGGAATTGAAGGACGTGTTCCGTAAGCTCCGGGATAAGTTGAAGGAAAGAAAGACGGGCAAGGGGGAAGCGAGCCATGAGTAACGAAACCGTCATTTCCCTGAAGAATGTAAGCATGCACTTTGGCGGCATTAAGGCCATCGACGACATCAGCTTCGACGTGGAGAAGGGAAAGATATTCGGCATTATCGGCCCGAACGGCGCGGGCAAGACGACGGTGTTCAACGTCATTACCGGCATGTACATCCCTACCTCGGGCGAAATCTTCTACCGCGACAGGATGATCAACCGGGCGATGCCGCATGACATCACGGGCAATGGAATCGCGCGCACCTTCCAGAACATCCGGCTTTTTGAGGATCAGACCGTGCTGGACAACTTGAAAATCGCGCATTACAGCCATACACAGTACGGCTTATTCGATACGTTCTTCTCCACCAAACGGTTCCGGAAGGAAGAAGCGCGTGTGGAAGAGGACAGCATGGAGATACTGAAGTTCCTGAAGCTGGATCATCTTTCGCAGCAGAAAGCGGGCTCTTTGCCCTACGGTGCGCAGCGCCGCGTGGAGATTGCGCGTGCGCTCAGCTGCAAGCCGGAGGTCATGCTGCTGGATGAGCCTGCGGCAGGCATGAACCCGGCGGAGATCGATGATCTCAATAAGCTGATACTGAACATCCGGGACCACTATGGGCTGACCATATTGGTGGTGGAACACCAGATGCGGCTGGTGATGGAAATCTGCGAGGAGATACTCGTCATCAACTTCGGCAGAAAACTTGCAATCGGCAAGCCGGAGGAAGTCAAGACCGATCCTGCGGTGCTGGAAGCTTATCTCGGAAAGGCGAACTGACTATGAGTAACAGGGATAGCAAGGGAAATCCGATCATCAAGGTGGAGGCCCTGCACGTTTCGTACGGGAAGATAGCGGCGCTCAAGGGCATATCGTTCGAGGTGCACAAGGGCGAGGTAGTGGCGGTGCTGGGTGCTAACGGCGCGGGCAAGACGACGACGCTCAGCGCCATGACAGGCGTGATTCCCGTGAAGAGCGGTAAGATACTGCTGGACGGCAAAAACATCGTCAACATGCCCACCAACAAAATCACCGCGATGGGCGTGGTGCATGTTCCGGAAGGGCGGCACATATTTCCGGATCTCACCGTAGGAGAAAACCTGCGCGTCGCGGCATATCTTTATGAGAATAAGAACAAGGCGCTCTTCAGCGAGCGTCGGGAATATGTATTCAGCCTGTTCCCGCGCCTGAAAGAGCGCATCAATCAGGCGGGCGGCACGCTCTCCGGCGGCGAACAGCAGATGCTGGCGATTGGGCGCGCGCTGGTGACGGGCGGCGAGATACTGCTGCTGGATGAACCGTCGATGGGCCTTGCGCCTATGCTGGTCGCGGAGATATTCAATATCATTCGCAAGATTGCGGAGAACGGCCAGACCATCATGCTGGTGGAACAGAACGCCATGATGGCCATGGAAATCGCGAACTACTGCTATGTGCTGGAGACCGGCAATGTGACCTATGAAGGCACATCGGAGCATATCAAGGCCAACCAGAAGATTGCCGAGGCTTATCTGGGGTAGGGTAAACTTAATATTTAACATAGGGAGATATGACAATGGAGTCAAAAATCATCATCATGCTGACGCACAACGACAGAACTGTGAGCAGCGCGCTCGAAGTCTTCGAAAGCTGCAAGGATCTGCCCATCGATTTCTGGGGGTTCAAGGATGTCGGGCTGGAGAAGGCCGAAATGAGAAAGCTCATCGGGGCCATGAAGACGGCCGGCAAGACGACGTTCCTGGAGGTCGTATCCTATTCTGAAGAGGAGTGCATGGTAGGCGCCAAGACGGCGGTGGAGCTCGGCTTTGACATCCTCATGGGTACGGTATATCACAAATCGGTTTTCGATTATCTCAGCACGCAGGATATCAAGTTCATGCCGTTCTGCGGGCAGGTATACGGCAGCCCGAGCGTGCTGGAAGGCACGTTCGATGAGATCATCGCGGACGCGGAAGGCTTGCTCGACAAAGGCGTCGACGGCATCGACCTGCTCGCGTTCCGGCATAAGGACGGAGCCGGACTGGCAGAGGAATATTGCAAGCGCGTAAAGAAGCCCGTCGTCATCGCGGGCAGCATCAACAGCCCCGCGCGCATCGAATTCGTCAACCGCATTAACCCGTGGGCGTTCACGATGGGTTCCGCGCTGTTCGAGGAAAAGTTCGCGGCCGGAGAAAGCTTCCGCAGGAATCTTGAAGTTGTCCTCGAATGTATGGATAACCAGAAATAACGCAAAGGAAGGTGAGCGCCATGGCAGATGTCATCGTAACGCCCAAAAACGCCGCGAAGATCTGGATGGAGGATCAGGAGGTCTGCAGGGAGTACTACAAGACCGACAAGTTAACCTTTGGCATGTCCGAGCTGCCGCCGGGCGGTGTCGGGGCTATAGACCCCGGCCACAGTGAAGCCCACGAGGTGTTCTACTGCGTGCAGGGCGAGGTGCTGTGCTACGTGTCGCAGGACAACAAATATTACCGCCTGACCGCGGGGGACGCCATGCTGGTTCCGGAGGGCAAGGACCACAAGCTGTTTAACATCGGCGAGGAAAAGGCCATCCTCACGTGGTCGTGTGCGCCGCATCAATAAGGGGGTATCCATGTCTGAACTGATACTAGGGCTCGACATCGGCACGACATCCTTAAAGGCTGCGGTGTTTGACCACAGCGGGGCACAGAAGGCGGTCGCCGTGGTGGAGTATTCGCTGCTGACACCCGAAACGACCGTGGTGGAAGCGCCGTGCGGTGTCTACATGGACTCCATCAAGGAGTGCATGCGCGTCATCGCTGCTCAGGGCAGCGTGGACACGCGGGACATCACGGTGGTGGGCTTTTCAGTGCAGGGGGAAACACTCTGCTTTCTGGATGCCGACGCCCAGCCCCTGCGCAACGCGATCGTCTGGATGGACAACCGCGCGGGCGCACAGGCGGACAGGCTGCGCGAACACTTTGGCAATGAGAAGTGCTACGAGGTGACCGGACAGGTCAGCTTTGAGGCATGCTGGCCCGTATCCAAGGTGATGTGGGTGAAGGAGAACGAGCCGGAGCTGTATGCCAAGGTGCGGCATATTGTACTGCTGGAAGACTACATCATATACCTGCTGACGGGCAAATTCGTCGCGGAAGGCTCGCTGCTGACCTCGACGGAGTACTGGGATATCCGCACAAAGAAGTACTGGAAAGAGATACTCGATTTTGTGGGCATCGACGAGGCGTGGCTGCCCGAGGTACATGAATCGGGCGAGCTGGTAGGGACAATATTGCCAAACATGGCGGAGGCGCTTGGCATATCGCCTAAAGCGCAGATCAGCACGGGCTGCCTCGATCAGGCGGCAGGCGCGATCGGCGTGGGCAATATCAAGCCGGGCATCTTTTCGGAGAACATCGGCGCGGCGCTGGCCATCTGCGTGCCGACCGCAGAGCTGACGTATGATCTGAACCGGCTGATGCCGGTACACTATTTCGCGACGCCGGACACGTACATGATGCACACGTTCACGACGGGCGGCATGTGCCTGCGCTGGTTCCGCGACGGTTTTTGTATCGACGCGGTGAACATGCAGAGCGCGACGGGCCTCGACTCGTACTACCTCATGGACAAGGAAGCGGCGACGGTTGCACCCGGATCAGATGGCCTGATTACGCTGCCGCATCTGCAGGGCTCCATGGCGCCGGATGTCAACCTGAACGCCAAGGCGGTGTTCTACGGTGCGACGCTGAAGCATAAGCGCGCGCACTTCATCCGCAGCATCATGGAGAGCCTCGGCTACATCATCTGCCGCAACCTCGAAGCGATTGAGGCGATGGGGCTGGAAGTGAAGCAGATCCGCACCATGGGCGGCGGTTCCAAGTCCGACGTGTGGAACCAGATTAAAGCCGACATCACCGGCAAAACGCTGACTATCACGCATTCCGCGCAGGACACGGCCTGCCTTGGCGCAGCGATACTCGCGGGTGTGGCGGCGGGCGTATTCCAGAGCATCGAGAGTGCGGTGAATTCGATGGTGCAGATCAAGAAGACGTTCGAGCCCGATATGGCGAAGCACGAAGTCTATCAAAAGCAGTACGCGAAATACAAGGTACTGTTCAGTTCGCTCGGGGAGTTATTTGAGCTGGACGCAAAGGAATGAAGGAAGTACCGGGCCGATTTGCAGCGGCCCGGTTCCCGGCGGAATGCGCGAAACGTGCATATCCGCGAAGCGCCGATAGTGGGGGGAGACTGCGGAGCACCGGCGGAGGAGAAACCTGCCGGAAAATTAAACAGCCCTGCCGGGTTACCCGGCAGGGAAAGAACGAAGGCCTCGCCGGGAGTTTTCCAGCGGGGCTGTGATATTCCCGGCGGCAGAAGGTAAGTGCCGCAGGTACGAAAGGAGGTACTATGGAAGTCAACATCGGAATGGTACAAAAGCTGACTTCGCCCAATCCCTTTGCGCTGGTGTCCTCGCGCAAGCCGGATGGCACGGCGAACCTGATGGCCCTCTCCTGGTGGACTTATGGTTCCAACCGTCCGGCTACCGTCGCCATATGTCTCAGCAAGAAGGGATATACGGGAGAGCTGATCCGTGAGAACAGGGAGTTTGGGCTCAATATCGTAGACGAGAGTCTGAAGGAGGCGGCGTTCGCGTGCGGCACCTGCAGCGGAAGAACGGTAAATAAGCCGGAGAAATTCGGCATTGAGCTGATGAACGGGGGATCTATTACGACTCAGATGGTCAAAGAACACCGCGTTGCGCTGGAATGCAGGCTTACGGATATCGTGGAGGTATCCGACCACTGCATGTACATTGCGGAGGTGGTACTGGCGCACTGCGACGCGGAAAAGAAGCCGCTGTTTGCGCTGAACGGCTACGCCGCGCTGGGCGTAATGCAGCAAGGCTGACGCAAGCCCCTGAACGCGAATGAAGTACACACAAGCCTGCGAACGTAACCATCGCGGGCTTTTTCTGTTTTGCGCAGTGAAGGAATATTTGAAATGAAAATTATTTTTATTTGAAATCTCATCGATATTGTGATTTTCATATCAATGTGCTAAAATCATATCATCGTCAGGTTGAGTCGGCTCCAACATCATCAATGTGAGTGGGTTTATGGAAGATATTTTTACGCGTATCCGGCTGCATTACAATACGTTTACGAAGGCACAGAAAAAGCTGGCCGATATGGTTTTAAACGATCCGCGCAGCGTATTGTATAAGTCGATTACGGAGCTCGCCAATGTGTGCAACATCGGCGACGCGACGGTATCGCGGTTCTGCCGGGATCTGAAATTCAAAAGCTTTCAGGAATTCAAGCTGGCGGTGGCGCAAAGCTTTGCCATCGAGGAAGATTCTCCGGACATGAACGGCAACACCATTGCCCGGCAGGATTCGGTCTCCGTAATGGCAAAAAAGATACTCAGCAAAAACATAGAGGCGCTCAACGAAACGTGCGATCTCATCAATGAGGAGGAGATCACAAAGGTCATAGACTGGCTGATTGAAGCCGAACGCATCATCTTTTTCGGCGTTGGTTCCTCCTATCATACCGCGCTGGAGGGTTGTTACAAGTTTATGCGTATCACCCCGAAGGTGAGCATTTTCAGCGATACGCACATGCAGTACGTCTCCGCTTCTTTGACGTCCAGAAACGATGTGGCGATTATCGTATCCTCCTCCGGTGCCACCAAGGAGACGGTGGACATGGCCCATCTGGCGAAAAACAACGGCTCCAGGATCGTGTGCCTGACACGGTTCCTGACCTCTCCGCTGACGGAATATTCCGATATCACGCTGATCTGCAGCACCAACGAAAGGCTGTTTCAGGGGCAGTCGCTGTCGGTGGAAATCGCGCAGCTGTATCTGCTGGATATATTGTTTATGGAGTTTTTCCGACGAACCTATCCGCTGTCTCAAAAAAACAGTGAGATTTCGCTGTTTATGGATAAGCCGTAAGTGCTTAAAGGCCGGTGAAAACCGGCTTTTTTATTGGGGTTAGCAAAAACAGGCTGCGCTGCCAAAGCGAAAATAATTTTCATAACACAAAATAAAATGAAAATTACCCTTGACAAGTGAACCTCCCTGTTTCATAATATACTCGTCAAGATACCTTAAAGTACGAAACAGAAATAGCTCCTTTCTTCTGGTGAATACTAAGCACCGGAAAGGTGTGTTTTTTATACGAAAAAACAGGGGAAATGATATGTTTGAAATCATTATCGTGTCACACGGAGAGTATGCCAAAGCCATGCGTCAGAGCGCCGAGATGATAGTGGGCGCGCAGGAGCACATGCAGACCTTCGGACTGCACCCGGGCGAGGATGTGGATGCGCTGCGCGAGCAGGTTTTCAAGGCTATCGCCAAAGCGAAGGAGGCGGGCGATGTGCTCGTGCTCACGGACATGATGTCGGGCAGCCCATTCAACGTGACGGCGTCGGCGATGTCCGAGCTTGCGTTTCATCATGTCGCGGGCGTAAATCTGCCGATGCTGCTGGAGATATGCAGCGTGCGCGATTTTACGTCGGCAGAAGAAGTCAGAAAAAGCATCGTCGAACAGGGCAAAACGACGATTATCGATGTTAATAAACTGATGGAGGAGGTGAGCAAATGAGGGACATCGTGTTAACCAGGATTGATGACCGTCTGATCCATGGCCAGGTCGTGACGGCGTGGGTGAAGCAAACCAACGGCAATCGCATCCTTATTGTGGATGAAGCGCTCGTGAAGGATGTCTTCATGCAAAAAGTCCTGAAAACCGCCGCACCGCCGGGAATCTCGGTGGAAGTGCATTGCGTGGCAGACGCCGCGGAATTGCTGAAGGGTGAAGCGGTCAAAGGGGAGAAAATCATCATACTGGTCAAAACGCCGCAGCCATTGGAAGCGCTTCTGGATGCGGGGGTGGAACTCAAGACCATCGTTTTGGGCGGAATGGGCCTGAAGGCGGGACGGAAGAAGTTTTACAAGAACATCTCCGCCAGCGACGACGAGGTGGCGTGCATGAAACGGATCATCGAAAAAGGCACCAGCATCGTCGCTCAGATGGTACCGGACGAACGGGCCTTCGACATCAGCAAGTTAACGTGAGAAAAATCTCTGGAAAGGGGTGCAGACACAGATGACTGTAGTGCAGGCTTTAATCCTTGGCGTTATCTATTATCTTGGCAACAGCTCACTGATTGCGGGCCCGGTGGGGTATTACACAGTTTATCGTCCTTTGGTGGCGGGCTTCCTGACAGGTTTGGTGCTGGGCGACCCGGTAACGGGTACGGTTGTGGGCGGTACCATTAACCTTATGTACATCGGCTTTATCTCTGCGGGCGGCGCGCTGCCCGGCGACCCGTGCCTGGCGGGCGTGCTCGGCACGGCGCTGGCGATTACCGGCGGACTCGGCACGGAGGCGGCGCTGGCGATTGCGGTGCCCATCGGCCTCATTGGAACCCTTATCTGGTTCGGACGCATGACGCTGGATTCGTTCTTTGCGCACATGGCGGACAGAATTGCGGAGAAGGGCAACACGAAGATGGTCTGGGTGGCCAGCGTGCTGCTGCCGCAGGCGCTGCTCTTCCTGATGACGGCGGTGCCGTGCTTCCTGGCGGCGTACTTTGGCGCTTCGTATATCCAGGGCGCTATCGACTTCCTCGGCGCCAACGTACTGGGTATCCTCATTACCATCGGCGGCATGATGCCCGCGCTTGGTATTGCGCTCAACCTGAAGGCCATCTTCAAGGGAGACATCAAAGTGTTCTTCTTCGTCGGTTTCCTTCTGGTGGTCTACTTCAACCTGGGCATCATCGCAATCGGCCTGCTAGCGCTGTGCCTTGCCGTGATCTATATGCAACTGAAGGGGAGGAAAGAAGCCAATGAGCACCACGAATAATGAAAAGAAGCTGACGAAAAAAGATGTGCGCAAATCGTGGATTCGCTGGTTCTTCCACAACATGGCGTGCTACAGCTACGAGCGGTTCATGGGCATCGGTTTCCTCCACTCCATGAATCCCGTGATTAAGAGACTCTACGGAGACAACCCGGAAGAAACAAAGAAAGCCATGAAGCGTCATACCGCGTTCTTCAACACTGAGCCGTGCTGCGGTTCTCCGATCGTCGGCCTGACGGCGGCGATGGAGGAGAAACGCGCCAACGGAGCGGATATCGACGACGATGGCATCAACTCCGTCAAGTCCGGCCTGATGGGTCCCATTTCCGGCATCGGCGACTCGGTGATACAGGGCGTGCTCGTTCCGCTGCTTCTGGCGCTGGCTATCAGCATCAGCAGCACGGGCAATCTGGCCGGCCCGATTCTCTACATCGTCGTGATTACCGCCATCGTGGTGGGCATCTCGTACTTCGGCTTCATGATGGGCTACAACAAGGGCAACGAAGCCATCATGAGCATGCTGGAAAGCGGCGTTATCAACCGGGTGATCACGGGTGCCAGTATCGTCGGCTGCATGGTGCTGGGCGCGCTGGTGGCGAATTATGTGTCGCTGTCCACGTCCATCGCAATCCCGACCGACGGCGACCCGTTCAGCCTGCAGACGCAGCTGTTCGATGTGCTGGTTCCCAAGCTTTTGCCGCTGCTGCTGACGCTGGGCTGCTATAAGCTGCTGGCGAAGCGCGTTTCTTCGATGGTGATCATGCTCATCATCATCGCGCTGGGCATCGTCGGAGGGCTGCTGGGCATTTTCTAGTCAACAATTATTGCAGCATAAAGGAGATACTCGGATGAAAAGAAGAATGAACAACATCCTCCGCGAGGACGGCAAAGCCTTTCTCGTCGCGATGGACCATGGCACGGGCGTATACGTCTTGCCGGAACTGAATGACCCCGGCAAGGTAGTGGCGCAGTGCCGCGAGGGCGGCGCGGACGGTTTCCTGATGCCGGTGGGCATGGCCGAACGTTTCCAGAAGGAAGTGGGCAGCAGCACGCTGCTTATCCGGATGGACGGCGGCACCTCCGACCTTAACGTCAATGGCGCGCCGTTTGAACTGCTCGTCAGCGTAGAGGATGCGATTCGTCTGGGTGCGGACGGCGTGGTGTGCATGGGTTTCCCCGGCGCATCCAACGAGGAAGCGTATTACCGGATCATCGCGAAGCTCGTCAGCGACGGACTGAAATGGAGCATGCCGGTGGGCGTGGAGACGCTGCCGCGCGGCTTTGAGTTTGGTAAGTTTGACGACTGCCGCACGCCGCACAACCTGAAGCTGGCGGCACGCATCGGTTGCGAGCTGGGCGCGGACTTCATCAAAACGCCGTACACCGGTGACAAGCAGAGCTTTACGGAGCTTGTCGAGGGCTGCTACCGTCCGGTGTTGATCCTGGGCGGCGGGAAGCGCGATGCGGAGGGCCTGCTGCAGGAGCTGCGCGACGCGATGGATTGCGGCGCTTCCGGCGCAATCATGGGGCGCAACATCTACCGCCACGAAAATCCCGTAAAGATGTGTCAGGCGATCGCGTCCATCATCCATCAGGACGCCTCGGTGGCACAGGCAATGGAATACCTGAAATAACCGCAGCGAGGGAAACGGGGCGTTGGAAACAACGCCCCGAATCCAATGACCGGAAAGAGGAACCGACGTGAATTACCCGACATTTATGACAACCCGGTATACGCTGGGCAGCGGAAGCATCGCCAAAATAGGCGAATATACCGACGGAAAAGTAGCGCTGGTGGTGGACGCCCGCGTGGTGCGCGCGCTGGGGCTGGAAGACAGGCTGTATGGTGAAATACTGAAGGGCATCCAATATGAAGTGATATGTGACGTGGACAGAGAGCCCACGATGGAGATGCTGGAGGAGCCTGTCAAGCGGATGCAGGCCTTTGCGCCGAAGCATATCGTTGCCATCGGCGGCGGTTCGGTGTTGGATACCGCCAAAGCGCTTTGGCTTTTCTGGGAGCTGCCGCACTACGACTGGGAAAAGGCGTTTGTGCCTTTTGCCGTGGAGAGCTTCCCCGGCAAAGCAACGCTCACCGTGGTGCCCACGACGAGCGGCACCGGCTCGGAGACCACCGGCTGCTCGGTGATCAAGGATCACGATAAAAAGAAACGAATGATACTCAGCAATGAGATTTTGCCTACCTGCGCGATTATGGATTACGACCTGCTGCAGAGCCTGCCGCCCAAAGCCATCGCGTATTCCGGAACGGACGCGCTGGCGCACGCGCTGGAAGCGGCCACGTCGGTGCTGGCTTCAGAGTTTGTGCGCATGGTATGCTGCCAGGCCGCGGTGACGCTGATAAAACAGCTGCCCGCTTCGATGGCCGGTGAACCCGCGGCGAGGCAAAAGGTGCATATCGCGGCCACCATGGCCGGCGCGGGCATCAACAACGCGATCACCGGCATGGCGCACGGCATGGACGGTGCGGGCGGCGATTTCAACCTGCCTCACGGGCTGGTGACGGGATTGCTGCTGCCTTATACCATGAAGTTTTTGATGCCGCACCCGTTCTATGAGGAAGTGGCGCTGCAGCTTGGCTTCGCCGGGGCCACAAAACAGCAGGCGTTGGTGGAGGCGGTATTCGAGCTGTACCGCAGCATCGGTATGCCGCTGACGCTGGCGGAGGCAGGCGTGGACGAGAAGGCGTATCTGGAGAAGATCCCCGGCTATATCGCGCGTGCAAAGGCGGACGCCAACATCCTCTGCGCGGCAAAGCAGCCCAATGACGACGAAATGGAAGCACTGTTCAAACAATTCTACTACGGATTACAGACGCAATAAAAGGAGTACTGCCATGAGCGAAAAGATGAAGGTCGTTGCGATCGTGGATGAGCGCAGGACGGAAGTGAAAGAGGTCAGAAAGCCGGTTCCGAAGGAAAACGAGGTTTTAATACACATCAGCGCCTGTGCGCTTTGCACCTGGGAGCAGCGCGCATACACACGGGAATCGAAAATGCCCCTGCCTTTTGTGGGCGGTCATGAGATCGCGGGCGAGATAGCGGCACTGGGCGAAAAGGTGGATCCCAACGAATTCCCCATCGGCAAGAAGGTTGCGGCGCGCCTCATCAATGTGTGCGGAAAGTGCTATTACTGCCGCAACAATCAGGAAAACCTGTGCGTGGAGATGAACAACCTGGACAGCTCGGACATGGAGATCCCCGGCACGGGAGGCCTCGGCGAATTCCTGAACGTGAAAACGTCGCAGGTGTATCTGCTGCCGGACGACTTGCCGTATGAGAAGGCGGTGTTCGCGGAGCCGCTGGCGTGCGTCGTAAACAGCATTGAGCAGGGCGCGATAGCGCTGGGCGACGACGTCGTGGTGATAGGCGCGGGCATCATGGGCATGCTGCATGTGCTGTGCGCGAAGCTCAAGGGCGCGCGCGTGATCGTCAGCGAACCGGATGAGGCGCGGCGCAGGCTGGCGCTGGAGCTCGGCGCGGACATCGCGTTCAGCCCCATAGAGAAAAATCCCGTCACGTTTGTGAAGGAACTGACCGGAGGCCGCGGCGCGGAGGTGGTGTTCAATACGACGCCCATCGCGGCGGTGGCGGAGCAGGCGGTGGCAATGACCGGGTATCTGGGCCGCTGCGTAATGTACAGCTCCATGCATCCCGACAAGCCCATCGGCATCAGCCCCAACTGGCTGCACAAGTCGGAAGCCATCATCACCGGCGCGGTGAGCCCCACGGTGCGCTCGTTCTTCCGCTCGGTGAAGCTGATAGAAAAAGGATTAATCAATACCGAGAAGCTGGTCTCGGGCGTATACGGCTACGCGCAGGCGAACGAAGCGTTTGAGGCGGCGGTGCGGCCCGATACGTATCGGATTATCATCCGGTCGGATCGATAGGCACATTCCGCAAAGAACGCTATACTCTCATTATCGGCAGTCGGAGGGACATCATGATAAGCAAAAGGGTTGTGGTCAGGAATAAGTCCGGGCTCCATGCGCGCCCGGCAAGCAATTTTGTCAAGGAAGCGCAGCGGTATCAGTCCACCATTATGGTAGCCTACATGGAAAAGGAGTTTAACGCAAAGTCCATATTGGGCATACTGGGCGCATGCATTAAATGCGGGACGGAAATTGAACTGCGTGCGAGCGGGGTTGACGAGGCGCAGGCGGTGGGCGGACTGGCTGCGGCGATTGAGGCGGGTCTCGGTGAAGAGGAACAGGCATGATTTCCGGCATAGGGGTCTCTCCGGGCATTGCGATTGCGCGTGCGCTGCGGTATGAGAAGCAGCTGCCGCTGGAGTTTGAACAGCGTGCGCAAAGCGCGGACTTGGAACTGACGATCTTTCGGGACGCCTGCCGAAGCGTAATAGAAGAGACGCAGGCGCTGTACGAAAGAACGCTTTCCTCCATAGGCGAGGAGCAGGCGAAGATATTCGTCGCGCACCGCATGATACTGGAGGACCCCGAGCTGACGGACGCGATTGCCGCGGCCATACAGCAGGACAATGCAACGGCGGCGTATGCCGTGGCGCACATCATGGACGGTTACGTGGCGCTGTTTGAGTCCATGGAAGACGAGTACATGCGCGAGCGCGCGGCGGATATGCGCGATATCAGGGAACGGCTGCTCTGCGCTGTGCTTGGCAGGGGCAGCTGCAATCTCGGAAGCCTGCCGGGCAGAAGGGTCATCGTCGCGCAGGATTTGACCCCTTCGGATACCGCCTCCATGGATATTCCGAATGCGGCGGGGATTGTCACGCAGGGCGGAGGCCGGACGTCCCATACCGCTATCATGGCGCGTGCGCTGGAGATACCGGCGGTGGCGGGTGTCGGGGAAGCCATTGAAGCGATTGAAGACGGAGCGCTGCTGATCGTCGACGGGGACGCGGGGAAGGTGCTGGTGAATCCCGATGAGGCGACGGTTGCCCGGTACGAGGCCAGACAGGCCGAGGCGGCTGCGCAGAAGGAGCTGCTGAACGCTTATCAGGGCCGGGAAACCGTGACGGCGGACGGCAGGAAACTGGAGCTGGCCGCCAACATCGGCACGCCGCAGGAGCTTCCCGCCGCGCTGGAAAAGGGAGCGGAGGGCATCGGACTGTTTCGTTCCGAGTTTTTGTTCATGGATCGGCCTGAGCTTCCCACGGAAGAGGAGCAGTTTGAAGCCTATAGGACCGTCGTAGCCGGGATGGGGGACAGACGCGTTATCGTGCGCACGCTCGACATCGGCGGGGATAAACGTCTGCCCGCGCTGGAACTGCCGCGGGAGGAAAACCCGTTTCTCGGGTACCGCGCGATACGGCTGTGTCTGGACCGAACGGATTTATTTAAAACCCAGCTGCGCGCGCTGCTGCGGGCGGCGATATACGGCGATCTGCATATCATGCTGCCCATGATTTCCTGCGCCCAGGAGATTCGGAGGGCCAAAGCAATCATCGAAGAAGCGAAAAAAGAGCTTTCCGAGGAGGGGGCGGAGTATGCCACCGTGGTTCCGGTAGGCATTATGGTAGAGATTCCGGCGGCGGCGATTATTGCCGACGTGCTGGCAAAGGAAGTGGATTTCTTCTCCATCGGCACCAACGACTTAATACAATATACGACGGCGACGGATCGCGGCAACGAAAAAGTGGCCGATCTGTATACGCCGTATCATCCGGCGGTGCTCCGCCTGGTGGCGATGACTGCCCGGGCCGCGCGCGACAATGGCATATTCTGCGGCATGTGCGGAGAAGCGGCGGGCGACGAGAAGCTTGCGCCGGTATGGGTAGGGATGGGCCTTCAGGAGCTTTCGGTGGGCCCGGCCAGCGTGCTCCGCATGCGCCGCAAAATCGGCACGCTGTCATACGTGGAATGCGTCAATATCGCCGGGCAGGCGGCAGATTTGGCGTCCAGCGAAGAAGTGGAAGCGTTTTTATCACGGCAGCCATAAGCGATGCGGTGATTATCATACCTGCCGGCTAAGGTTACCTGTGAACAAAATAACGAGCATTTTGGTGTTGACTTACACTCGATGCGTGCTATAATACCAACATAGGACGTTGAACGTTGGAGATTGTTTACCGCATGAACAGAAGAAAATCAGTAGTTGATATTACGATGGAGTATATCATGGATCAGGTGAGCAGCAAGCAGTGGAAGCCTGGTTCCAAGATTCCCACGGAATTCGAGCTGATGGATACGCTCAATGTAAGCCGCAACTCTGTGAGGGAAGCCATTAAGGTGCTGGAGCATCTGGGGCTTCTGGAGATTCGCAGGGCGGACGGAACCTATGTCGTAAACAGTTTTTCCGAGAAGATGCTGAACCCCTGGGCCTGCAGCCTGCTGCTGGAGGATGAGGATTCGCTGGCGCTGCTGGAGATCCGCAGGGTCATCGAGCTGGGAATATTCTCATTGGCTATCAACAAAGGCACCGACGACGACATGAAGGCTGTCTATGACGCTTCCGAGGCGTTCATCCGCACCGCCGAAGACGAGAACGCCACGCCCGACGAGATGCTGGCTGCGGACATCGCGTACCGCGAGAGCATATGCAAAGCCTCGCACAATCAGCTGGCGTTTCGAATTAACGACGTCATTGCTTTTGCCAGCATGGCCTCCCGCAAGCGCACCATCGAGCAGACGATTGCGTGCGGGGACCGCTTCCATATGGTGGACTCTCACCGCAAGCTGACAGAGACAATCGCGAATCGGCGTACGGAAGACTTGGAAGACGTGCTGACCTACTGCTTCAAGTACTGGGATATCGTACTAAAAGACGCAAACTAAGCCTTATGCTTTCTGTATAAAAGTAAATAGCGAAATCGGTCGTTATATGGCCGGAAGGAAAAGTGCCGATTATATGTCCTACGTTGGATATTATTATAACAGATAGGAGATGCAGCGTGGAAACAAAAAAGCTTCAGGAAACCGCGAAAAAGCTTCGGTTTGAAGCCGTTCGCATGGTGTATGAGGGGAAGGACGGGCATCCGGGTCCGGCGCTTTCCGTTGCGGATATCGTGACGGCTTTGTATTTCGATGTCATGAATGTGGATCCGAAGAATCCGCAGTGGGAAGACAGGGACAGATTTATATTGTCCAAAGGCCATGCCTGTCCCATATGGTACGCGGCGCTTAACGAGCGGGGATATTTTGAACCCAAGGTGGAGCATTTTCATCTGCGCCAGCTGGGCAGCACATTTCAGGGCCATCCCTGCATGCAGAGCACGCCGGGCGTAGACATGACCTCCGGTTCGCTGGGCAACGGGCTGGCAATCGGCGCGGGACAGGCCATGGCGGCGAAGATACTGAAAAAGGGTTACTACACCTACGTCATCTGCGGAGACGGCGAACTTCAGGAAGGGGTCTGCTGGGAGGGCGCCAATATGGCGGCGGGACGCGGCCTTGATAACCTGATCGTATTTGTGGATCGGAACGGTTGGCAGAGTTACAAAACCATTGACTACACGGTAGGCAACAACAATCCGGCGGAGCGATTCCGGGCCTTTGGATGGAACGTACTTGAGGCGGACGGCCATGACGTGGACGCCATCAAGGACGCGGTAGCCGCGGCGAAGACGGTGAAAGGCAAACCCAGCTGTATCGTATGCGACTGCGTAAAAGGCAAATGTGTGAGCTACATGGAAGACAATAACGACTGGCACAAGGGTGTCCCCACGGACGATCAGTTTGCGGTTGCCGTGAAAGAGCTGGGAGGTACGCAGTCATGACCAATTTTAAAGGTACCAGAGAAGCGTTTGCGGCGGCGATGCTGGAGATGGCGGAAGTCAACGACAAGATTGTCATGGTATCGTCCGACTCGTTAAAGGCGATGCGCGCGGTGCCCTTCGGCGAGCGCTATCCGGATCGCTGTGTGGAGTGCGGCATCGCGGAGCAGTGCGCGGTAGACGTCGCGGCGGGCCTTGCAAGCGCCGGGCTGGTGCCCTTTGTAGGCACCTATGCGGGATTTTTGACGATGCGCGCCTGTGAGCAGATGCGCACCTTCGTGGGATATACCAATTTGAATGTGAAATTCGTCGGAGTGAACGGCGGGCTGCTGGGCGGCGAGCGCGAGGGCGTGACGCACCAGTTTTACGAGGACATCGGCATACTGGCCACCATGCCCAACTTCACCATCTTTGCCCCTGCTGACCCCGGCCAGTGCTACCATGCGGTGAAGCTGGCTGCGGAAATCGACGGACCGGTCTACGTGCGCGCCGGAAGCGGCCGCGAAGCGGATGTGTACGACAGGGAAACGGCATTTTCGGCGCAGGGTGTCCGGGTTTTGAAGGAATACGGTACGGATGCGGTGCTTTTCTCCAGCGGCTTTGTGCTGGATCGCGTCCTCGCCGCTGCCGATTTGCTGAAGGCGCAGGGCGTAAACGTGACGGTGGCGGACGTTAATATTCTGTATGGCAAAGATCCTTCCGCGATTCTGAAGGTCATGGCGCGCAGCGACAGGCTGGTAACCGTGGAAGACCATAACATCAACGGCGGTCTGGGCTCCTACATCAGCCGTCTGGCGTGTGAGAACAAGCCCGCCTGGGTAAAGCGCATCGCGCTGACTTCTTACGGCGAGTCCGGTCCGGCGAAGGAACTGGCGGACGATTACGGATTTGCGCCCGAAAGCATCGCGCAGGACGTACACGCCGCGCTGAAATAGGCGGCGGCAGCAGGGCAGTTAATTAATCGCAAAAAGAGGTGTGTTTCTGTGAATAAACTCAAGGTATGCGTCATGGGCGCAGGCGGAAAAATGGGAACCCGGACCAGTAACAATCTGGCCAAATGTCCCGAGTTGTTTGATCTGACGCTCGTGGAGAATTCGCCCAAGGGCATCGAAAGCATTAGTGCGCGCGGTCTTTCCGTGACTCCGGAGGAGGAGGCGATCGTACAGGCCGACGTGGTGGTGTTTGCGGTGCCGGATACGCTGATCAAAACGCTGTCCGCGAAATACGTTCCCATGCTGAAGCCGGGCGCGGGTCTGCTGATACTGGATCCCGCCGCTGCGGTAGCCAAAGAGGTGTCGCTGCGGGACGACTGCACCTTCGGTGTGGCGCATCCCTGCCATCCTTCCTATTTCCTCGATCAGGATACCTTTGAAGCCCGTCAGGATCGCTTTGGCGGAGAAGGCGGAAAGCAGGATGTTGTGCTGTCCAAAATTCAGGGGGACGACGCGCGGTTTGCCGATATGGTGGAAGTAACGAAGAAAATGTATGCGCCGGTGATGCACGCATACGTGATGACCTCCGAGCAAATCGCTTTCCTGGAGCCTACGCTGGTGGAGCTGCTGGGCGCAACCTGCCTGTACGCCATGGCGGAGACGGTGGAAAAGGCAGCGGAAAAGGGCATTGAACGCGACGCGGCAGTGTCATTCCTTACGGGACACATCTACAACCTGACCGCCAATTTCCTGGGGTATATACCGGGCAAGCCGCCGGTATCGGACGCATGCAAGGTGGCTATCGGGCTGGGGAATCGCCTGGTGCTTCGCGACGACTGGAAAAAGATCTGGGACGATGATGTTTTAAAGAAGGTCATCGACACCATGCTCCATCCGGAAAACCCGCAGATATAATCGCAAATTATTGAAAAAAAGGTTTTAACGAATTCTAATATTGGGCGGACGTCATAAAGGCGCAACCGCTCCAAAAAAGAAAAGGAGAAGAACAAATGAAGAAGTCTACTCGTATACTCGCGTTGCTTGTGGTCTTAGTGATGCTGCTGGCTGTCGCGGGCTGCGCCGGAACCGGCAAGGAAAGCACAGCCCCTTCCACAGGAACGGAATCTTCGGCACCGTCGGACGTTTCAGCGAGCGCGGGAACGGAAACCGCGGAATCGGGAGATCCGTATGCGCTGACCCAGGGGGATTATGTCATCGGTCTGTCGAATTCCTTCTACGGCAACACCTGGCGCAAGCAGATGGTGGAATCCTTCACCGAAGCTGCGGATGAAGCCAAAGCTGCGGGCTATATCTCGGATTACGAAATCCAGAACGGCGATGGAACGGTCAATACCCAGATTGCTCAGATTAACTCCTTCATCCTCTCGGGTGTGGACGCCATCTGCATCAACGCTGCTTCGTCTACCGCGCTGAATGACGTTATCAAGCAGGCGATGGATCAGGGCATCACCATCGTTGCGTTCGACTCCATCATCGACCTTGAAGGCGCATACACAATGGACTACGATTGGGTCAGCATGGGCGAGAAAAAGACGCAGTTTGTCATGGATCAGATCGGCGGCAAGGGCAACGTGATCATCGTTCGCGGACCTTCCGGCGCTGCGCCTGATGTGGGTATTTATGAGGGCATCATGAACATCATCAACCAGTATCCGGATGTTAAGGTGCAGGCTGAGGTGCTGGGCGAAGCCGACGCCACGAAGACGCAGGAAGGCCTGCTGAACATACTGTCTTCGCTGCCGACGATTGACGCGGTGATTACGCACTGCGGCGCGGATTCCATGGGCGTTGTGAACGCGTTTGAGTCTATGAACATGGAAGTGCCTCTGACGATTGGCGACAACACGGCGGAATTCATGAACTGGTGGAACGCCAAGAAGGCCGACGGCTATACAACGATGTCCGTCAACTCCACGCCGTCGTGCGGCGCGGGCGCGCTGTGGGTAGCGGTGGCTCTGCTGAACGGCATTCAGGTAGAGCAGAACATGTTCCTGCCGTTCATCTACATTACGCAGGATGAAACCGACCAGTACGCGGATCTCGAAGCCGGTTCAATTGCCAGCCCGTATATGTCCTACGAATACGTGGTGGAGAACATACTGAAGAAATAACGAAGAGCTTGCGAGTTATCGCAACGGAGCCTTTGGTCATTGAAGCTGCAGCCGCTGCCTGCGCCTTGTCGGGCAGCGGCTGTATAAGCTGTATGCATGATTTGTGCACAGGGAATTTCTAAGAAAGACAGGATTGGGGTGAAGGGTTTGGACGATAAAACGAAGACAGTTCAAACAGCCGCGGAGGAGAATACGCCTTTAATTCAAATCAACCATTTGAGGAAGGTATATTATCCGACTGTCGCGGTGAATGATGTGAGCCTCTCCATCAGGCAGGGCGACATCTTTGCGCTGATAGGCGCCAATGGCGCTGGTAAAAGCACGTTGATTAAGATGCTCTCCGGTGTTGTCTGCAGTGACGCGGGCGAGTTGCTGGTGGATGGAAAGCCGGTGGATCTTGCGCATTATCATCCGGCGGCGGCAAGGAACCTCGGTATCCGGGTCGTGCACCAGGAGCTGTCGCTGTGCAAAAACATGACGGTCTATGAAAACTTCTATATAGAGCAGGCACAGAATTTCAAAAAGGCCTTCGGCTGGCGCAAACAGGCGCAGGCGCTCGCAAAGGCTGCGCTGGATAAGGTGTTTCCGGGCAACACCATCGATGTGACGGCGGGGCTGGATACGCTCAGCATCGCGCAGCAGCAGATGGTGGAGATTGCGCGGGCTACCAGCGATAAAAAAATGCGTCTGATGATTCTGGATGAACCGACCTCCTCGCTGCCGATGGAGCAGACCCAGCAGCTTCAAAGCTATCTGGTGCGCACGGCAAAGGAAGGCATGACATATATTTATATCTCCCACCGCCTCAACGAAGTCACCGAGATTGCCAGCTATGTGTACATCATGCAGAACGGCAACGAGAAGTGGAAGGGCGGAGTTCATGAGACCAGCGAAGAGCATATGGTCAGGATCATGGGCGAGGGGATAGACAGCGATAACGAAATCTCCGCGAATTCTGAGTATACCATTCCCGCGCAAAATAAAAATGTCAGCGTGGAGTGCGCCAGCTACTGCTCCCGGAAGCTCAGCAATGTCAGCTTCTCCGCCTATGGCGGGCAGATTGTGGGACTGACGGGTCTGGAGGGCAACGGTCAGCTGGAGCTGCTGCAGGAAATTTTCACGAAGGCCGGAAAAAAGAAGTCCGGCATGGCTGTGAAGGGCAAGGTAGCCTATGTGGCCGGGGACAGAAAGAAGGAAGGCATTTTCCCGCTCTGGTCCATTGCCGACAATCAGGCCATCACCAAGGCGGCCCGCGGGCGGCTGTTCAAGCACCTCAGCAAGAAGTGGTTTGCCGAGGCGGTGGAGCATTGGTATAATAAGCTGCATATCAAAAGCGACGGTACGGAAGCGCTCATCACCAGCCTTTCCGGCGGCAACCAGCAAAAGGTGCTGATAGCGCGGGCGCTGGTGGCGGACGCGGACATCATACTGCTGGACGATCCCACGCGCGGCATCGATCAGCCGACCAAAAACGCGCTTTACGCGTTGTTCCGCGAAGCGGCCGCCAGCGGCAAGCTGGTCATTTGGCGCACCTCCGACGACGCGGAGCTGAAATTTTGCACCAACCAGATGGTGCTCAAAAACGGCTGCATCGTGGGCGCGTTCGACAATGTGAGCCACGAGGCCATGATGTCGCTGATGTTCAACACCTCCGATAAAAAACAGGCGGACGTCGCGCAACCGAAAAAGAAGTTCACCATGCCGCTGTTCACCTTCGCGCTTATCGCGATGATTGTAATCTATGGCATCTGCTCGGTGCAATCGCCGCTGCTGCTGAGCAAATACGGGCTACAGCTGATGGTGGTGGGCTTTGCGTCGCTGTTGCTTTGCTCCATCGGCCAGACGTTTATTATCGGGCTGGGCCATGTGGATTTGGGCATCGGCAATTTCTGCGGACTGGTGAACGTGCTGTGCTGCACCTTGCTGTACGAGCGCCCGCTGCTGGGCGGACTGCTGCTCCTCGCTTCGTTCCTCATGTATCCGCTCATGGGATATATCATCTGCAAGCGCAAGGTTCCGGCGATTATCGTTACGCTGGGCGCGTCGTTTGTATGGTACGGCCTGGCGCTGTCGCTGCAGGATATGCCCGGCGGCACCTGCCCGGAATGGATTCGTACTGCGATGTATACCAACACGCCGTTTCTCAACACGCTGTCGTTCTGGCTGGTTGCGCTGGCGGCCGTTGCCATACTGTTCTACCGCTCACGCTATGGCACAGTGCTGCGCGGCTTTGGGAACAATGAAAACGCGATGATGAATTCCGGCTGGAGCCAGACGAAGGCGTATATGGCAGTGTATTCTCTGGCGGGCTTTTTCGCGCTGATGGCCGGGGTTACGACGTCCGCCATCAACAACGCGTCCGACTCGTCTGCGTCCGGAACGTATACGCTGCTGTCCGTGGCATCCGTCATCATCGGCGGCGGCTATTTCTCGGGCGGCGTGGTCACCATATTCGGCGCGCTGTGCGGCGCGGTGAGCCTCACGATGATCAGCGTGCTGCTGGGGCTGCTCCGCGTGAGCACCGATTTTACCGCATCCATACAGGGGCTGGTGCTCATTGCGATACTGTCATTGCGGCTGCTGAAGAGAAGAGGTGCAAAAGCATGAACAATGCGAAGATAAAGGGCTTTTTGAACCGAAACGGCATCTGGCTTTTTGCCGCAGCCGGGTGTGTGGTGCTGTGGATCATCATGGGCGCTGCCGGTAACGGGATTAACTTCAAATCGCTGGTGGACAACGCCTATACCGCGTCGTTCCTCGCGATTGCGGGCCTTGCGCAGATGCTCGTCGTCACCACGGGGCGCGGTGCTATCGACATGTCCATTCCGGGCATGATTACGCTGGGCGCGTATGTGAACATGGGGCTGTGCAACGGACAGGACAGCATGATTATTCCGTCGCTGTTCGTGGTGATCGCGGCGGGCGTGCTGGTCGGCTTCCTGAACAGCATGATGGTCATTCACCTCGGCATCCCCGCCATCATCACGACCATGGCGATGAACTACATCATCGTCACGGGCACCATGCTGATAGACCATAACTTCAACGTGTTCACCATTCCGCCCATACTGAAGGGCTTTGTGAGCGCGCGGATCGCGGGTATTCCCATCATGATAGGCGTTGTGATATTGCTGGCGCTGCTGATCAATTTCCTGCTTCGATCCACGACTTACGGCAAGTCGCTGCTGGCGATGGGGCAGAACCGGGACGCGGCGCGGCTGGCGGGCGTCCGGGTGGTGAAGGTGGAAATACTGACATATATCTTTGCGTCCGTGCTGGCAGGCATTGCAGGGGCGCTCATATCGGCCCGTGTGACGGGCGCATACCTCGGCATGGGAAACAACTATCAGATGGAGAGCATCGCGTGCATCGTGGTGGGCGGTACGCTGATGTCGGGCGGGCGCGCCAACGCGGCGGGCACGCTGGTGGGCTCGCTGTTCCTGTACATGATCATTTCCGCCATGCAGCTGATGGGGGCCGACGCGGGCATACAGAGCGTGGTGAAGGGGCTGCTCATCGTCATCGTGCTGCTGATAGGCGCTTCGGAGAGAAGCAAACGGTACAAGATGGCACCGCGGGCCAAGGTTTCATAAAGGGGGGCTTTTTATGATTATAGACGCGCACGTCCATTTGGGCGAAGACGTGGTATTCGACGAAGTCAACACGGAGGAAGAACTGATCCGCTATTATGACGAGTTCAATCTCGACGGCGGCATCATACAGCCGTTTATCCCGAGGCCGTATATTTCGGAGCATGTTAAAATACACGACCGTATCGCGGATTTCTGCAGAAAGATGGCGCCCCGCAAAAAATTCTTCGGTATGGCGTCCATCAATCCTCACTTCTTTCCGGAGGACTATGATGCGGAGGCATGCCGCTGCGTCAGGGAGCTGGGGTTCGTCGCGATCAAGATAACGCCCATCGCGCACGCGTGCCACCCGTCCTCCAGAGACGCTTACCATGTTTACGAGGTCTGCAGGGAACTGAAAGTTCCGCTGATGATTCATACCGGCAACGGCATCCCGTTTGCCGATCCCACCAGCGTATACCGCGGGGCCAAGGATCATCCTGACGTGACAGTCATTCTGGCGCACGCGGGTTCGGAGTCGTTTCATCAGCAGGCGAGGTTGCTGGCGCGCACGCTGGACAACGTGTATCTGGAGCCCAGCTGGTGCGGCACCAACGCCGTAAAGCATATGATTGAAGAGGTGGGATGCGGCAAGATACTGTTCTCATCCGATAATTTGGACCAGATACCGGTGGAGCTGGCGAAATACCGGCAGGTCATTAAAAACGAGGACGATCTGGAAAAGGTCATGTGGAAAAACGCAAATCGCCTGTTCAAGCTGAATTTGGAATAAGGACGGGCAAGAACCGACGTTTCGGAGAGAAGGCCGGAATAGTCCGGAGATTCAACAAAGGAGTGCAGCATATGAAGATTGTCATACTGGACGGGTATACGGAGAACCCGGGAGACTTAAGCTGGAGTGGTCTTGAAAAGCTGGGGGAACTGACTGTGTACGACCGTACGCCGCGCGATAAGGCCGCCGAAAGGATTGGAGACGCGGAAGCGGTTTATACGAACAAAACGCCCATCTCGCGGGAAGTGATACAAGAGTGCCCCAATATCAAATTTATCGGCATGCTGTCCACCGGTTTTGATGTGGTGGATGTCGCCACGGCCAAGGAAAAGGGAATTGCGGTATGCAACATCCCTACCTACGGAACCGCTGCGGTGGGACAGTTCGCCATCGCGCTGCTGCTGGAGATTTGTCATCATATCGGGCACCACGACAAAGCCGTGCACGAAGGAGCCTGGGAAAACAGCGCGGACTGGTGCTTCTGGGATTACCCGCTGATTGAGCTCAGCGGAAAGACGATGGGCATCATCGGCTATGGCCGCATCGGCCAGGCGACCGGCGCCGTCGCGCAGGCGATGGGCATGAAGGTGCTGGCATACGACGCGTACAAGAACCCGGCACTGGAGAGCGATAGCTGCCAATACACGGACATGGACACCCTGCTCGCCGCCTCCGACGTGATCGCGCTGCACTGCCCGCTGACGCCGGAGACCAGAGGCCTCATCAACCGCGACAGCATCGCCAGAATGAAGGACGGTGTTATACTGCTCAACAACAGCAGGGGGCCGCTGATAGCGGAGCAGGACCTCGCGGACGCGCTCAACTCGGGCAAGGTGTATGCCGCGGGTCTGGATGTGGTATCCTCCGAGCCGATACGCGGGGATAACCCGCTGCTGAAAGCCAAGAACTGCATCATCACGCCGCACATCAGCTGGGCTCCGAAGGAGAGCCGCCAGCGGCTGATGGATATCGCGGTGGACAATCTTGTTCGCTTCCTCGCGGGGGATCCCGTTAATGTAGTCAACAGGTAATCCGCCCGGAATTCACCCTGAATCACGGACGGATCCGCAGAGCCGCGGGGGAATTCCTCCTCCCCGCCGGTGTTGAATGGCATCCGAAACCAACCGGAGCCAGGGAGCCATGCAGCTCCGAATCAGCCCTGGGAAGCGATACGCAACCGCTTGCCGGGGCTTTTGTTTGTACGGATATTCCTTGACCTCATGGGGAAAGTGGGACATAATGGACGCAGGGACTCCCGCACTGGAAACATACCTATTGGGTTAAATGCCCCATACTTTATACATCTGCTCCCCCAGCTGAAGATGTTTTAACGATAGTGCTTCATCAACTGAGCATATGAAATAGCCCACGGCAGAAGATGGATACGAGCTTGGCAAAGTGCCGCCAGCTCTTATCTGCCGTTCGTTCGAATCAGCGCATGTCAGCTGTGGCTGCAGCTTCAGGAATCGAAACGAAAGGAGTGCGTTACCGTAGCCCGGTAACCGACGGGGACGATGGAAAGATTGAAAGGAAAGAGAGCGGTGATCACGGGAGGAGGCAGCGGCATCGGCCGTGCCGCAGCGCTGCTGTTTGCGGGAGAGGGTGCGTTCGTTTATGTTCTGGAAGTGGGCGAAGCTGCCGGAAAAGAAACGATTCAGCTGGTGAAGGAAGCGGGCGGCGACGCGGAATTCATTCGCGTGGATATATCTGAGAGGGACGAGGTTGAAGCGGCTTTTCTGCAAATCGGCGGGAGCGGCGGCATAGATATCCTGTATAACAACGCTTCTGTTTTCTGGGGCACCCGGGACGCCGCACTCGAGAACCTGGATATGGATGTATTCGAACAGATACTGCGGATCAACCTGTTTGGGACCGCGTACTGCACCAAGTGTGCGATACCGCTGTTGAAAAGGAACGGAGGCGGAAGCATCATCATGACGTCCTCCAGCTGCGGACTCATCGGCATACCGGGCTGCGACGCGTATTCCACCTCCAAGGGCGGGACGATATCGCTGACCCGTGCGCTTGCCGTGGAGTACGGCCCCGCCAACATCCGCACAAACTGTGTTGCGCCGGCCGCCATCCGCACGCCCATGATATACGAGAGCGACCTCAACAAAAAGGAGTTTGATGAACAGGCCTTTCTGACGGCGAAGACGCCGGTGCGCCGGTGGGGGACAGCGGAGGACGTTGCCAACCTAGCGTTGTTTCTCGCGACGCCCGAGGCAAGCTATATCAACGGCGCCGTGCTTGTGGCGGACGGAGGCATTACCATTACCTGAGGCGCAGTATCGGGCCGCAAGTTGCCGGATGAAGCGGCGTTTGATATAATCAAAAGGACATCGTGTGTTCAACTGAATAGAGCCTTAATCGGGGGAAAGGGGTATTGGATATGCAAAGGAGACCAGTGCACTTTTCGGTGCGCGTATGGCACAAATTAGGGTCAGCCTTGATAATCGGGATACTGATAGCGGGCCTGGGCGCTTGTTCTGGCAGCGCGGAAGCTTCGCCCACGCCGACTGTGCTTCCGAGCGTGGTTTCCACCCCGGCAGTGACGCCATCGCCAACCATCATGCCGACGGCGACTCCGGAGCCCAGCGTTTCAAGCACGCCCCAGCCCACGCCGGTGGTCTCATTTCCGCCGCTGGAAACGGATGAGACGGGGGCCTATGTCTATCCGCAGGTGGTGACGGATAAGGACAGCGCCCTGACCGGAGAGCCGGTGAATTTCAAGATCGTCACCTCGAAGAATGTGGACAAGATTCAGACGGTGATAGACGGCGATTCGGGCAAAATCTATACCGAATACGAAACGGAAGGAGACTTCCGTATCTGGCGGGCAACCATCCATTTTACGGTGGGCGGCGCACGCAAGGTGCAGTTCAAATGCACCATGGCGTCGGGCGGCACGGTGATGATTCCGGAGTCGCCGGTCAAGATCACCGTGACCTTCGACTATACGGCGGAATCGACTTCAAAAACAATATCAAAAGGCAAGACAGTCACCTTTACGCTGAAGACGCCGGACTCCATCGACTATATCTATGCGTTGGTGGATGGTGAAAATCAAAATATCAAATACACCGAGCCCGCTTCCGCCGAAGACGGGGTGAAGACCTGGAAAATAGACATCACCTTCTTCGGGCTGGGCGACCGGGTCGTCACCTTTGAAGCATATGACGGCACTAAACTGATCGCCACGTTCCCAGACCCCGGGATCCCGATTATCGTGCAGGATAGCGTATCGTAAACGAAACTGTTCTGAGTGTCAGCGAAAAAGGGATGCATGCGATGAACTGAACCCTAGAAAACAGACATTGAGAAAAAAGGCCTCCTGTCGTAGGATAAAACGGCAGGAGGTTTTTAATTATGGGGAAGCATTTTGGAAAGGACATCATTCTACAAGTTTTAGAGATGA
>JAEWRI010000032.1 GCA_023460085.1 Bacillota bacterium
ATTCATGGTGCAGCAATGGCTCCTTTCGGTAATGTTTTGTCTTGCAACTCAACAATACCCCACGAGTCCGTTCCTGCATCTTCTATTTTCAAGGTTCAGTGTCCAATATGTATTGTAGTCCTACAATCCGACACCATACCTTTACAGGGCAAACGCTTGTACTGTCCGCGCTCTCAGTGCTATAATGGACGCAAATATACTGGAGGGCGCTATGCAATCAAGGATACTGTTTTCACCCGTAACATTCGAAAAGTACGACCCGAACGAGACGCTGCCCGCGCGCTTCGGACGGCTGATAGACGCCATGAATCTGGGGCCTGTCGTCAAGGACAAATGGACAGCCGTCAAAATGCATGTAGGCCGTAATATCGGTTATACCACGATCCATCCCCTGTTCGTGCGCACGCTTGTGGAGAAGCTCAAAAGCCACGGCGCGAAGGTATTCATCACCGACCAGGTCGTGGACAGCGCGAGCGACAGGGGCTATACCGAGGCACTGCTGGGCGCACCTATCCTGGCGGCGTGCGGCGCGATGGACAAGTATTACTATGAAAAGCAGGTGGATTTCCGCAGTTTTAAAGACGTGGATATCGCAGGCCATATCCACGACGCCGAAGTGATGATAGACCTTTCCCACGTGAAGGGTCACGGCTCCTGCGGTTATGGCGGTGCGGTCAAGAACATCGCGATGGGATGCGTCTCGGATCGTACGCGCAATCAAATCCATGCGCTCGAAGGCGGCCTCGTCTGGAACGAGGAGCTCTGCACCCACTGTGAGGCATGCATCACCAGCTGCAACCACAACGCCAACAGCTTTGAGGACGGCAAGTACACGGTGTTCTACCATCACTGCACCACCTGTCAGCATTGTGTGAAGGTCTGCCCGACAGGGGCCATCACGCTGGATGCGCACAACTATACCGATTTCCAGACGGGCATGGCGCTGTGCACCAAAACCGTGTTGGATACCTTCGCGCCGGGCAGCGTATTCTACATCAACTTCCTGACCAACATCACCGTTATGTGCGATTGCTGGGGATTCTCCACGCCTTCCCTGGTTCCGGATATCGGCGTGCTCGCCGGTACGGATATCGTCGCGATTGAACGCGCGAGCCTTGATATGATCAAAACGGAAAATCTGCTTTCCTCCGGCGCGTCGCAGTGCATCCCTCTCGGCGACAAAGGTCATCTCTTCGAGCGTCTGCACGGCAAAGACCCGTACATACAGCTCACAGAGCTGGAAAAAGTGGGGCTCGGCGCACAGGAGTATGAGTTGAACGAGATATTGTAGTATCGGATGTCAACCTGCAAAAACGTAAAAGCTCCCTTAGCGGAGCTTTTATTCTGTGCTGCCGGGTTCTGCATGTTCACTTTAGGTATCGTACGCAATTATCGCATAACCCTGCCCGTGCCGTCCCCGCTCATCAGCTTGCGGACTTCATCCACAGAGATACGGTTGAAATCTCCCGAAATCGAATGCTTCAGACAACTTGCCGCCACAGCAAACTCCAGACTCTGCTGCAATTCCTGATAAGCATTCAGACCGTATATCAGGCCGCCCGCAAAGGCGTCGCCGCCGCCAACCCGGTCGGTAATATTGTAAATTTCATATTTTTTGCTGAGATAAAAATTCTTCCCATCATTCAGGCATGCCGACCAACCGTTATGATTGGCGCTTCTGCTCTCCCGCAGTGTGATGGCGATCAGGCGCATGCCCGGAAAGCGCCGGAGCACCTCATCACCCAGCGCCTGATATTGCCGTTCATCCAGCGTCCCTCTATTTACATCCGCGTCCACGCGAATGCCCAGCGACATCTGACAATCCTCCTCATTGGCAATGCAAACATCCGTATACCGTGCAATTTCGCTCATCACCTCAACCGGGTCTTTCCCATATTTCCAGAGTTTCTTCCGGTAATTTAAATCACAGGATACCGTTACTCCTTTTTTATGTGCCGCCGCAACGGCTTCCAGCGTCACCTCGCAAGCGTTCCGGGATAGCGCCGGGGTAATCCCGCTCACATGAAACCAATCGGCCCCTTCCAATACTTCGTCCCAGTCGATTTCGCCCTTCCGCATCAGCGCGATGCTTGTATAATCGCGGTCATAGATCACATTGGACGGACGCTGGTTGGCCCCGGTTTCCAGATAGTATACTCCCATGCGCCCTTCGCGGCGTATGGTGCAGGACATGTCCACATTCCATTTTCTCATTTCCCGAATGCATTCATCCCCGAGCTCGTTTAAGGGCAGCGCGGTAACATGGGCAGCGTTTATTCCGTAATTCGCAAGCGAAACCGCCACGTTGGCTTCCCCTCCGCCAAACGTCGCTTCAAACCGGCTGCTTTGAAAAAACCGTTCACGCTCGGGCGTTTTAAGCCTCAGCATGATCTCGCCAAAAGTGATAACCTTCATTTCTACTCTCCTTGATGAGACTGGCAGACACCACCGCTGATGCCCGCCACCGCCAAACGGCGTACGCAGCCGACACAAGTGCGGCCTGTCTGATTATAACGTTACCCCGTTTTTGAATATCCCGATTTCTCTGAACCCGTTTATCTCGTTATTCACCAGAACCTCGCCCGAGGCTGCCTTGATGATATAGCAGTAGAACTCCTCCGAGATGTCTTTCGGCTCGCCCGTCAGCATGGGGCCCGCGTCGAAATCAATCCAGCCCGGTTTTCGATTAAACAGCGGTGTTCCGGAGGAAACCTTCACCGTAGGTACAAAGGTTCCGAAGGGCGTTCCGCGGCCGGTGGTGAAAACGATCATCTGCGCTCCCGCGGACGCCAGATTCGTTGCCGAAACCAGATCGTTCCCCGGTCCTTCCAGAATGTTCAGGCCGCGCTTTTGTACTGTGCCGCCATACGGCAATACATCTACGATCCCGCCGCTGCCGCCTTTTTGAACGCACCCCAGTGATTTTTCTTCCAGCGTGGTAATCCCTCCGGCCTTGTTGCCCGGCGACGGGTTCTCGTATATGGGCTGATCGTGCTTCAGGTAATATTCCTTGAACGAATCGATCGCGGTTACATACCGGTCAAACGTATCCGCGTCAGCGCACCGATCGACCATCCGCTGTTCCGCGCCAAACATTTCCGGAACTTCGGTCAGTATCGTCGTCCCGCCTTTTAGGGTCAATATATCGGAAAACATGCCGACCAGCGGATTTGCCGTAATGCCCGAAAGCGCATCCGAACCGCCGCATTTTAACCCCACGGTCAGGTTCGTGACGGAGCATTCCTGCCGTTTAAAGGACGAAGCATACTCCACCAGTTCGTCCACGAGCGCTTCCGCTGCCGTATATTCATCGCCCGCGCTTTGTACCTCCAGAAACTTGACACGTTTGTCATTGAGGGCACCCAGAAACTTTTGAAATACGCCGATATGATTGCTTTCGCATCCGAGGCCCAGCACCAGCACTCCCGCGGCGTTGGGGTGGCGCACCATGTTGGCCAGTATCCGCTGCGTGTTCTCAAGGTCCTGCCCCAGTTGCGAGCAGCCATACGGATGGGCGAAAGAGAAAACGCCGTCCACACGGCCATGATGCTTTGCCTGTGCGCGCCGCGCTATCGTTTCCGCGGTTTTATTGATGCACCCGACAGTGTTGATCACCCATATCTCATTACGGATTCCCACGCCGCCGTCTTCGCGCACATACCCCCAAAACGTGTCCGGCAAACCATCCGGACGCGGGTTTTCAGGGCAGCGCGGCTGATAGGTATATTCCTCGATACCGGCGAGCGCGCTCCTCATATTATGGCTGTGCACCCATTCTCCCGCGTTTATTTCCTCCGTCGCTTTCCCAATCTCGCTGCCGTATTTCACGATGGCGCACCCCTTGGCAATGCGACCGAGCGCAATCTTGTGATTACCGGGAATCTCCTGACGCGCTGTGATAACCCCGCTCTCCACCGTCACCACGTCGCCCGGAAGGAGGTCCCTCAGGCATACCGCCACATTGTCCTTTTGACTCAGTCGGATCGCGTCTTTCATTGGCTTCAGACCCCCGTTATCGCGGCCGGAAGTCACGGCCTCTGCGCTATCAGCGACACCGCTTCCGCAACCAAATCCTTTATCTTTCCGAATTTCCCCTCGGCAATCAGCCCGGATTTCACCATCCAGCTGCCTCCGCAGGCGATGACCTTATCAAACGCCAAATAGTTCATCACGTTGTCCGCGTTAATGCCGCCCGTGGGAATAAACCGCATGTGCGGAAACGGTGCTGCCAGCGCCTTGATCATTCCGACGCCGCCCGCGTTCTCAGCCGGGAAAAACTTGGCGACACTCAGCCCGTATTCCATCAGGAATTGTATTTCCGTTGGCGTAATCGCGCCCGGTGTAATCGCAATCCCGGACTTGACACAGTACTCCACCACGCTGCGGCCAAACCCGGGCGATACGATAAAAGCGGCTCCGGCATCCACCGCCCGCTTCACCTGTTCTACCGTTACGACGGTGCCTGCACCCAGCAGAACGTTCGGACAGGCCTTGCTGATCCTCCGCATGGATTCCTCCGCCGCTTCCGTGCGAAACGTCACTTCCGCGACGGGCAGTCCGCCTTCCTCCAGCGCCTGACACAGCGGAACCGCATCCTCTACGCGGTCAAGCTTAATCACCGGAACCAATCCATATTGGTGTATTCTCTCCATTACGTTGCTCATCGCATTAATCCTCCTGCGGTTTATTGAATCTGTCCTTGCAAGCCCACAGTCCCAGTGCGGGATTGGAAATAAAGAATATCTCCTCGCCGTCGGACATGATGTTCATACCATCCTTCATTGCCGTGATGTCATATCGCGCAATGGCATCGTCGTAATTCAGGTATCCGTAATTCGCGCCTTCAATCTCAGCACGACTCATCTTATTTACCGCATACACGATATTGAATCTGCCATCCGAAGAACCGTGGATGATATGCGCCGCCACGGACAGGTTGTCGTTCAGATCCTGTTCGGTCTTCACCAGTTCCAGTATCCTTTCCCTGCCTATATAGCCGTACTTCCTGATCAGTCTGTCGTTCTCACTGTCCTCCCCGAACTTTTCCATGCCGGGCGCAAGTATGACCAGTTCGCCGCCATCCGCCATCGCCATCCTCGTACGGTAAACCGCTTTGTTGCACAGCCAGGAGCTCTGGAACTCCTCCGCGTCGAGGTAAACCACCGCCTTGCGGATGGGCTTGTCCAGCAGTATCAGATTCATTTTCTGGCTCAGCGCTACCGCCGCTTCAAATACGGCACGTTCCCTGCCAATAAACAGACCGTGGATGACGCTGTCGCTGTCGATATCGTGCTGTTTGGTCACAGTCATCATGTAGAGTATCGGAAGATCCTTCAGAAAGGCATTCTCAATATAATCGAACAGCCGCCTTACCGGGGTGCGATCCTGTCCCATGATCCTTTCCATGCCGTAGAACGCGCCCATCATGTGCGACTGATTGATCAGCGTGAAGCCGCCGCACCCCACGAGTATGTTCTTTGTATAGTTTGCCATGCCGATGATCTCGTGCGGCACCACCTGACCGATGGAGATAATCCGGTCGTATGATCCATCCAAAAGCCGTTTGTTAACTTCCACGTCGATGGGCTTATCCATCAGCCCTTCGGATACTTCACGGACAATGTCCGCATCCACCCGGCCGATCTTAACGACCTCGGTGCGCCAGTTGTGTGTGATTATGTTCTCCCTCGGTACAACGTCGCCGAAAAACTCGTCGCACTGCTTTTCCGACAATGGCACATGCGTGCCCAGCGCGGGCATCACATCCACGTGGCAGCTCCCGCTGAGCAGACGGTACAGATACTGCGTTAGCTTACCGCCGCCCGAGTGTTTTCTCGTGAAATCCGGCGGGATGATCAGCACCTTTTTAAGGCCGGCCAATTCATCCGCGAGCGACTCTGCTATCGCTTTTGCGATGTCCTGTTCGGACAAACCTTCCTGATTGGGATTCTGGATAATCACTTCTTTCATTAACAACTCCTTTTATACCGCGGGGCTCAAACCGTATAGGTGGATGCGCATGTGCTTCCGCCCATGCCTGTCCAGTTGTGGTGAAAATACGCTCCGCGCGGCTTGTCGATGCGCTCGTAGGTGTGCGCGCCGAAGTAATCTCTCTGGGCCTGCAGCAAATTGGCCGGCAGGGTTTCGCTACGATAGCTGTCGTAATAGGTGATTGCGCTGAGGTGCGCGGGAACAGGGATGCCGTGCTCCACTGCGGCAGCCGCAACCTTTCTCAGCGAAGGCTGATAGTCGCGCATGATTCCCGCGAAGTAGGGATCCAGCAGAAGATTGGGCAGCTCCGCGTTCTGATCGTACGCCTGCTTGATCCTGTTTAGAAATTGTGCGCGTATGATACAGCCGCCCCTGAATATGCTCGATATCGCGCCGAAATCCATTCCCCAGTCATTTTGTGCTGAGGCTGCCCTCAGCAGCGTAAACCCCTGTGCGTAAGAGCAGATCTTGCTGGCATACAGCGCTTTACGGATATGCTCCGCAAATCCGTCTTTATCCGCCGAAAATACCGGCTTTTCCGGGCCCGTCAGCAATCTGCTCGCCGCGACGCGTTCTTCCTTGATGGCGGACAGGCAGCGGGCAAACACCGCCTCCGTAATCGTCGGCGTCGCGACGCCCAAATCGAGCGCGCTTTGGCTCGTCCATTTGCCCGTTCCCTTCTGCCCCGCGGCATCCAATATCAAATCGATCAGCGGGTGCCCGGTCTCTTCGTCCTTTGCGGCGAGGATATCCTTTGTAATCTCAATCAGGTAACTGTCCAGCTCCCCCTGATTCCATACGGTAAAAATATCCGACAGCGCATCCGGCTGTAAGCCCAGCAGCTGGCGCAGCAGCGCATAAGACTCGCTTATCAGCTGCATATCCGCATATTCGATGCCGTTATGGACCATCTTGACGTAATGGCCTGCGCCGTCAGGACCGATGTAAGTACAGCAGGCGTCATTACCCACCTTTGCGGCAATGGCGGTCAGAATGGGCTCCAGCGACGAATACGCGTCTCTGGGACCGCCCGGCATTAAAGCAGGGCCGTGCAGCGCGCCCTCTTCTCCGCCCGATACGCCCATGCCGATGAACCGGATATCCCGTTCCTCCAGCCGCTTGCTTCTGGATATCGTGTCCATATAAAATGAGTTGCCGCCGTCGATGACGATATCGCCCTGGGACAGGAGCGGGAGCAGGGCATCGATCGTTGCGTCAACCGGCCGCCCCGCCTTCACCATAATAATGATTTTCCGCGGAAGCTCCAGAGATTCCACCAGCTCCTGCAGACTGTAAACCCCTTTGATATTCTTTCCGGCGCTCTCGGCAAGCATTTCGTCGGTCTTCTCCCGGGAACGGTTGTATACAGAAACGCGGAAGCCCTTGCTTTCAATGTTCATGGCCAGATTCTTGCCCATGACCGCCAGCCCTATTACGCCTATCTGCTGCTTATTCATCGTTTATCCCCCTGCTTTTGCTCACTGGTTGCAGATCAGCTTATCGTACAGGCGCTTAAACTCCTTGTACGCGTTCGCATAGATCTGCCGGTTATTCGGGTCGGGCAAAATCCTCTTTGTCGGCACGCTGTTGGAAAGCAAATCGTGATACCCTTCCACCTCGCCCATTGCCACCATGGCTGTGAACGCAGCCCCGTAGACCGAAGCCTCCCCCACCGGCGCCACCTTCACCTCGGTGTTGAAAATGTCCGCATGGATCTGAAGCCACTCGCTGGAATTGACATAGCCGCCGTTGGCAATCACACTGTCTACTTCTCCGTTCATCTTCCGGATGACTTCGAACAACGAATACAGATTGAATATCACGCCCTCCATCGCGGCCCTGATGATATGCCTCTTGTCATGCATCAGCGTAAGCCCGCTGATATGGCCCTTCGCCTCCGCGTGCCAGCCGGGCGACCGTTCTCCCGTCAGATAAGGCAGAAACAGCAGGCCGTCGCTTCCCGGGGATATCTGGGCAACATACCGGTCAAACAACCCATAGATATTGGATAAACCCATGCGTTTGGCTTCCTCGGTAAATTCCGTGCGGTATTGATCCCGAAACCACTTCAGCACGATACCGCCGTTATTGATGGCTCCGCCCGCAACCCACTGATTCTTGGTGAAACAGTAGCACCACGTTCTTTCCTTGCTGTCAAACACCGGCTTATCCACGGCAATCCTCAGCGCGCCGCTGGTGCCAATCGTGCAGGACATGGTCTTGTTGTCAACGCCTCCGCAGCCCACGTTCGCAAGTATTCCATCACCGGAGCCTATCACAAAGGGGGTGCCTTCCAATATCCCCATCGCGCTGGCATCCGCTTGCTTCAGCCCGTTGAATACATGGTTGCAGTCCACCGGTTCGCCGAACCGTTCCGGTTTCACGTGCAGAACATGGCTCAGTATCTCGTCGTCCCACTGGAATGTATGGATGTTGAAATAGGCGGTCGTCGAAGCGTCCGTGATATCTATCAGATATTCGCCGAACAACTTATAAAGAATATACTCTTTGATTGAAACGATCTTATATACCTTTTCAAACAGCTCCGGCTGGTGTTTCTGAAACCAGCGTATTTTACTGATATGATAAATTGGATGCTCGAATCGGCACCCTGTCTTCCGGTAAAAGTAATGACAATCGAATTCTTCCTCAAGCAGCCGGGATTCCTCGAGCGAACGGCGGTCTGCCCAGGGGAGCAAATTCGTCAGCGGGGCCCCGTCCTTATCCACGCACATAAAGCTGTGCATCTGTGCGCTCAAGCCCACGGCCTGTATCCCGGCCGGGTTGATTCTGCCCTTTTTGACACACCCTCTGATAACGTCCACAAAGGATTTGTAGATCTCCTCCGGAGAAAGCTCTACCGCCCCTCCCTCCTTGCAGATCATATTATATTCCTGATAATCAAACCCAATCTGTTCCCCCGACAGGTCAAACGCCGCTGCTCTAACCCCCGACGTTCCTATATCGGCGCCTATGTATACTCGTCTCATTGATATCTCCCAGCTGCCAGTATTAATTAAATAGCATATTCGTCAGGTTGTTTACCGACATCAGGACCATGTTCTTTGTCGATTCCTCCGTGAACGCGCCGATATGCGGCGTCAACAGGAAGTTATCCAGCGTCAGCAGCCGATGCTTTCCCGCGGGCTCCTGAGAGAAAACGTCCTGCGCCGCGCCGGCTATTTCCTGAATCACCAGCGCCTCATATAAATCGTCCTCATCCACCAGCTGGCCCCGTGAATTGTTGATCAGATAAGCGGTCTTTTTCATAAGCTGCAGCCGCTCCTTATTGATCAGATGATGGGTGGAGTCCGTCAACGGTATATTGAGCGTAACAAAGTCGCTCTCCCGGATCACGTCGTCCAACCCGCCCATGGTCACCTTGTTGGCGGTTATCCATTCATCGTCGCTGAAATAAGGATCATAACCCAGAACCTTCATGCCGAGGCCCCCGCACATTCTGACAACCTCGCGCCCTATTGCGCCAAGGCCGATAACCCCCGCCGTCTTCCCCCGTATTTCCGTTCCGATGGTTCTCTCCCAGCCGCCGCTTCTGACGCTGTTCAGCGAGAACATCAGATTCCTGCTCAGCACGAAGAACATCCCCACCGTCAGCTCCGCAACGGATTCCGAATTGGCACCTGCTGTCCGGGAGACCTTAATGCCATATTCGTTCGCGGCGTCCATATCGATGTTGTCCAGACCCACCCCGTATTTGGAGATCGCTTTCAGATTCTTTGCCTCTCGCAGCACCGAACGGTCCATCGGGTCAATTCCGACGATAATTCCGCGGATGTCCCGGCACAACTCCCGCATCTCTTCCAGAGTATAGGTCGCGTTCTTTTTATTCTCTATCACCTCGACATCATACGCCGATAAAATGCCCAGAGCTTCTTCCCTGTACCGTGAAAATGATTTGGGTGTTATCAATACTTTCTGTTTCACCGTTATGCCCTTTCTCTGTTCTTTCTTCTCTCAAACAGCAGAACGATGAGCAATATGATAACGCCCTGCGTAATTTGCCTGCCGGATTCAGGGATTCTGACAATGGTCAATATGCTGTTGATAACGATCATAATTAGCGACCCCGGAATCGTCCCCAAATATCCTCCCGCTCCGCCGACAATCGCGGTTCCGCCGATAACCACCGCGGCTATCGAGCTCATGGTATAGACATCCCCTACGTTCAGATAGCTGGTACCTGTGTACCCCACCAACAGCAGGCCGGTGATTGCCGACATGACCCCGGAAATGATATACGTCAGCAGCGTTATTTTCGTAATGTTGATCCCGGAATACCTTGCTGCCACCGGATTGGTGCCCAGAATGTAAATGCTTCTGCCGTATATACTGCGTCTCAAAATCAGTATGGCGGCCGCGGATAATACAATCCATATCACGATAATTCCCGATATCGTTCCGCCAATCCTGCCCGTGCTGACAAATTCAATAAATGGCGAGGTCGCGCCCTTTGGGGCTCCCTTGGAGTAAATCAGCGATATTCCCTGAATCACGCTGGAGAAACCCAGCGTCATGATAAGCGGCGGTATTTTCAGGAAGCGGATACCCAGGCCGTTGAGTCCACCCGCAGCCAGCCCAATCAGCAGCACCGCAATGACGGTAACGAATACGTTCTGGTCCTTTCCGTCCATCATCTGAGCCGCCACCACATTCGACAGCGTGATCACGGCTGCCACGGAAAGGTCGATGCCTCCCAGCAAAATAACAAACGTCTGACCGATAGCCACGATGCCTAAAAATGCCGCTTGTCTGACGACACTCTCCAGATGGCTATACTGCAGAAATCCGGGGGAAATGATCTCCGAAATGATGAACATCGCTATCATTATTCCAAAAACCAAAATCGTGGTTTTGTTTTTAATTCGCGAAAAAAGGTGTAACCTTTCAGTTTTCATCGATTTTTCTGCCTTTCTGATGAATTCATTACCTGTAGAAATACGGCGCCTTTTTCAGCCCGGCAAACTGCTCGATATCGTGGCCGAATATGATCTTCGCGTTATACCTTTTTTCGAGTTTCCTGAGCTTGTCGATCCCTTCAAAAAACCCCAGGGTGTCGTAAACGATACCCGGCACAATCACCGGCGGGCCATAGTTCTTTTGCATGTAAACCGCATCCGAAGTAAAGATATAGGCTCCGCTGTCGAGATGAACCACCAGCCCTAAAATCCCCGGTGTATGTCCGCCCAGTGTGATGATTTCAATGCCTTCCGCCAGCTCCTGATCCTCCGCAACGAAATTGTAGCTCAGCCCTTCAAACTCGAAGTTGCCCTTATAATACCCGCCGCCCGCAAACGGAATATCCGAGGAGCGGTGGGTCTCTGCCAGGCCGTATTCGAAATCTTTACGGTGAACCTGCACATTCTGTCCGGCTGGGGTGCCCTTAAACAGCTGCAGGCCTCCGGAATGGTCCCAATGCATATGGGATACCACAATCGTCGAGATGTCGTTCACGGTTAATTTCAGTTCCTTAAGCCGGGCATCCAGAAAATCTTCCGGGTTCGCGTAGAACGGAAAGTATGTCTGCGCATATTCGGGCCTCCTGTCCTTCTCGTCTCCGGGGCAGGAACCCGTATCATACAATATGTAACCCGCCTGAGGGTGCTTTATCAGCACGGAAAAGGACGGTACGCTCACCCACTGTGCAGCGGGATTCTTGTCATACTTGCTGGCCGGGTTGGGCACGGACAAATTCCATGCGATATCATTTTCAATGGTGCCATGAGACAAAATGGTGAATTCTATACCCATTTTAATACCTCCGGGTTTTTATCGAGCCGATTGCCAAGGCTGCTATCAGAATGCCGCCCTGCAATATGTACTGGTAGAACGAAGGGACTCCGATAAAGTTCAGAATGTTATTGATGATAACCAGTATGAAGACGCCGGCGATTGTGCCTACAATGCCGCCATTGCCGCCCATGAGGCTGGTTCCGCCGACGACGCCGGCGGTTATCGCTTTTGTCGTAAAGTTCACGCCTACGGTAGGATCTCCCGAGTACATCTGCGCGGAAAGGAATACGCCCGCAAGCGCGCTGAGAATGCCTGCCAATACGTAGACCTTTATTTTTACCCGGTTGACCATGATGCCCGTGCTGAATGCCGAGTTCTCATTGCCGCCGACGGCATACACCGATACGCCGAAAGGGGTTTTAATCAGCAGTATCCACAGCAAAGCGGAAACCACCAGACCGATGATAAGCGGTACGCTGATGCCAAAGAGATTCCCCGTTACGGTGCTCGCAAATTGCGCGTTGACAGTGCCGCCCGGGCTGGGCAGAACGGCCAAGGCCGCGCCGCCTATTACCGAAGAAGTCGCCAGCGTTACGATAATGGGCTGCAGCTTCGCCTTAGCGATAAACAGGCCATTCATATATCCCGCCAGCGCTCCCACCGCTACGGCAACAAGGGAGCTGTATAGATAACTCATCGGGCTCTTCACAAACAGTGTGGCGCAAAGCACGTTGGACAGACTGATGATGGATCCCACAGACAAATCGATGCCGCCGGTAATGAGCACTATCGTCTGCGCGAAGGAAACCAGCAGCAAAGGGATTGTGGTGATAATGAGATTGCTGATATTCCTCCTGCTCAAAAACAATTCATCCAGAAAGGCCGATACCACAATGAGAATCAACAGAAAAATGTAGATAAGTATGACCTGCGAATTCTTTTTGAAAAACAATTTATATCCGGAACCTCTCATGCCTTCCCTCCTGACTTCCTCATGCCAACCGCCGCCGTCATGATGCTTTCCTCGTTGATTTCACTTCCGGAAAGAATGGCCGTTACTTTACCTTCGTACATTACCAGCAGCTTATCACTCATGCCGACCAGCTCCATCATGTCGCTGGAAACCATAATTACAGCGATGCCTTCACTGGCCAGCTGACGAATCATTCTGTAGAACTCCCGTTTCGTTTCCACGTCGATTCCTCTGGTCGGTTCGTTGAAAAGCAGCAGTTTGGGCTTAATCGCCAGCCCTTTTCCCAGTACCACCTTCTGCTGATTCCCGCCGCTCAGATTTCCGGCGACCTGCTCGGGCCCTGGTGTTTTTATCGACAGCGCGTTAATGTACTCCAGAACGAAGGAGCTTTCTTCCTTTTTGTTGATGAATCCCATACGGCAACGTTTATCCATGCTGGAGGCGGACAGGTTCTCCCTGACAGTCAGCGTCAGCAGAAGTCCCTGCGTCTTTCTATCCTCGGGGACCAGCGCAATCTGCTTTTTGATGGCATCCCCGGGAGTTTTCACTGATATCTCCGCTCCGTTCAAAAAGAACCGCCCCTTGTCCTTCCGAATGATTCCGGCGATGGAGTTGAGCAGCTCGGTCTGCCCGTGTCCTTGCAGCCCCGCGACTCCTACGACCTCGCCGCGGTTGACTTCAAAGCTGATGTTGTGCAGTTGCCCTGGTATATCCAGCCCTTTCACCTCAAATACAATATCCTTGCCTGCGGTGTCAAGCTTTGGCGGGAACAGATCTAGCAGTTCTCTTCCAACCATCAGCTTCACCAGCTCATCCTGATCCGTCTCTTCCAGTCGGACAGTGCTGATAAAATGACCGTCCTTTAAAACAGTGGCCCGGTCACATATTGTAAAGACCTCTTCAAATCGATGAGAGATAAAAATTATCGTCTTGTTATTCGCAGCCAGCCGCTTAATGATATCATACAGTTTCTCCACTTCTTCCCTCGCAAGAGATGAAGTCGGTTCGTCAAGTATGATGATTTCCGGGTTTCGCTTCAATATTTTTAATATCTCGACCATTTGCTGTTTTGCAATGGGCAGCGTCCCAACCAGGTCGTTTGGATTAACATCGATATTGTACTCCTGCGCCATTCTCTTCGTTTCAGAGTACATGCACTTAAAATTAATTGTCTTGCTCTTCCGCAGCGGCTCATTATTCAAAAAAATATTCTGCGCGACCGTCAGTTCCGGCAGAAGCGTAAGCTCCTGATATACCATCGCGATCCCGCTTTTTTGAGCATCCCCCGGATTTTTAAAGCTGACCTGTTCGCCATTGATAATGATGTTGCCGGCGTCCGCTTTATAAAGGCCTGACAGAATTTTCAGGATAGTGCTCTTCCCCGCCCCGTTTTCGCCCACAAGGGCATGAACCTCGCCTTTGCAGCAGGAAAAACTGACATCCTGTAAAGCGATTACTCCGCCAAATCGCTTGGATATATTTTTCATTTCCAGTACGATTTCGTTTTTCATATATCCCCCTGCATTGAATAGAGAGAGAACCTAATTGATTCTCTCTCTAATTCGCCGCATATCAATTAGTTTCCTATTATCAGAACCGATTTTCCGGCTCCGTATTACTTGCTGAACAGCTCCGCCACCTGCTCATCCGACAGCTTCGTGATGTTCCAATAGCTATCCGGCAGATCCGGCTTCACGTACTCATCCAGGTTGTCTTGCGTAATCACCGGCAATTCGATGTAGGTGGTCTTCTCTACCGTTTCACCCTTCAGAGCCTGAATGGCCACTTCCAGCGCGCTGGCGCTGACGTACGTGGGGCAGCAGGGAGCTATGCTGGTCAATCCCTGGTCAGCGTACTGCTTCCATTCCTTCAGCATGCCATTGTTGGCTTCCGCCGCCATCGGTACCAGCGGACGCTCTGCTGCGACGAATGCATCCACCGCGGCCTGTGTCATCGCACCGCCCTGAGACCACACCGCGTCAATCTGCGGATACGCAGACAGGAAGCCTTCCACCGCGGTCTTGCCCTTCGCATAATCCCAGTCCGCAAATGCTTCGCCAAGTATCTCGATGCCCGGGTTTGCGTCAAAGACTTCCTTCGCGCCATCGTAACGCAGCTGATTGGTGCCGGTTCCGGCCATGCCATTCAATACAACAATCTTGCCCTGTCCGTTCAGCTGATCCACGATAAACTGAGCGCCTGTTCTGCCAAACTCTTTCTCATCAATACCAACCTTTGCAGTAACCTTATCCGTATCCACATAGTTGTCAAAGGACACGACCACGATGCCCTCATCAATCGCCTGCTCGCATACCGCCGACAATGCGCTCGGGGAAGCGGCAGTAATGATAATCGCGTCAACGCCTTTGGTAATGAGGTCATTCATGTCGGCAATCTGCTTGGAAATGTCGCCGTTGGAATCGGTCATTATGTATTCGCTGATAACGCCCTGAGCTTTGAGACTGTCGGCAGCCGCTTTAAATTCCGCTTCCATCTGAACGCGCCAAGAGTTACCCACTGAGAAGTTGCTGAAACCAATGACATAGCCGCCGGCCTCACCTGTTCCCGAAGACTGATCCGCCGATGCCGACGTCTTCGCGGTATCCTGCGCGCCCGAGGAGCTTTCGCTGGACGGAGCATTCTGCGAGCATCCTGTAAAAACAAGAGCTGCGGTCAACAAAACTACTAGCAATACGAGCAATGATTTTCTCATTTCTCTCCTCCAAATATATATTTTCTGTTACTCGAGGTGAATAACAAAACCGATTGTTTTTTATTTTTGACTTTATTCGGATGTTTTCTGCATATTGATTGCTTTTATCTTTTCCGACGTGATTTCAATATGTCTTCTCATGAATATGCCCGCCAGTTCCGGATCCCGGTTCTTGATGGCATTCAGGATTTGTTTATGCTCACTGAGACCGCCTGAAGGCCCCAGGTACTCATTGGTCTTTGTCTGCTGAAACCGCAGCATATCGGTTAATATGCTGATGACTTTGATCAGTATCGAATTTCCGGTCCCCTCGGCAATCGTCTTGTGAAATTGGAAGTCGGCATAAGCGAACTCCTTCCCGGATTCGCTGAGCTCACACATTTGTTTGTAATAGTATTCCAGCTGCTCGATTGTGTTGTCGTCACATCGCTCCGCGCAGAGTTTCGCGCTGTCCACCTCAATAATTTCTCTGAACTCCTGCACCGTTATTACATCGATATCTTCAAGGAGCACAAAAGGCAGCAGATTGTTCATATGAGAGGATGGCGATATCCCGTTCACAAAGGTACCTTTCCCCCTTTGCTTGCTGAGGATCCCCAGCACAACCATTTTCTCAATCGCTTCTCTAACCGATACCCGGCTTACCCCCAGTTCTGCAGTCAATTGATTTTCGGACGGTATCTGACTCCCCGGAAGCCATTCTCTGTTGAGTATCCTGTCCATGATTTTGTTATAAACCATCTCATTGATATTTTCTCTGCTCAACGTCATGCACCATCCTATTAACATCAGTTTACTTGTATGATGTCTGTCATGGTAATTTTAATGATTCTATATTCATTTGTCAATAGTGAGCCCATTTTTAATTTAATATCGCCATTTTTTATGTTTCACTTGTATGATGTCTTTGTTTTGTATTGATATTTAAATAGAATTTGCATTTGGTCATATTACATTTAAAACGGTAAAAAGCCTCGGGGAAACACGGTCCGGAAGAATGACTGCCAAGAGAAGAACGCGCACAGCCCAGCATCGGAGGAGGAAAGTATCCCTCTTCACTTTAGTACTCTGTGCCATCGTCGAAAAATCCGACGCGTAGTTCATACCGCTGGAAAACATGGCGACCGGAAGCCCCATCCCCGCACAAGGGGCCGCAAAGGCTACCTCCACCAGCGCATATAAATCCATCTGCGCCAGCGCTGCACCCAGCACGTAGCCGCCTTCAGCATCGACTAAAACAAAAACCCCTTGGAAGCGCTGTCCCAAGGGGTTGTACTGGTGGACGATCAGGGGCTCGAACCCTGGACACCCTGATTAAGAGTCAGGTGCTCTACCAACTGAGCTAATCGTCCATATTCTTTTGTTTCCATCATCTGCGCACCCAGTCGCATCCGATGGTTAGCTTGGAGCGGGTGATGGGAATCGCTCCGCTCCCTTACGGGAGCTATCACGCCGCCTCGCTTGCCTTCATCTTCTCTGTTCGCTATGGGCGCATGCTTCACTTGCGTTTGCATTCACCTCATGCTCACAGATAACCTCGCTTCTTCATCTGCCACTGGCAGCGGTCGCTCAGCTATCACCGGCGGCGGTTAGCTCGTGTTCGATTCCCAACATCGCTTCTGCTGTCTCCAGCGTCTGCGCATCCAGTCGCATACGATGTTTAGCATGGAGCGGGTGATGGGAATCGAACCCACGCGACCAGCTTGGAAGGCTGGGGCTCTACCGTTGAGCTACACCCGCGCATTGCTATACCCAACGCGTGCCGGTTTGTGGCTGCCGGCGCCTCGGTCCCCCTCGGCGCCGTAACCTTTGCCTGGAGCGGAAGACGGGATTCGAACCCGCGACTTCGACCTTGGCAAGGTCGCACTCTACCACTGAGTCACTCCCGCATACTGTCGGGACATGGTGCGGACGAAGAGACTTGAACTCCCACGCCACAAGGGCACCAGATCCTAAGTCTGGCGCGTCTGCCAATTCCGCCACGCCCGCGCGAGGCCTTCTTTCAGGCCGCCATTTTTGGCACTTTGGTATTCTATCACCTGCAGAATACTTCGTCAATAACCTATTTGCAATTGCCCGCACTTTTTATTAAAACAAGCGGTTGTGGCTTACTCATCCTTGCCGCAGCACTTTTTGTATTTCTTTCCGCTGCCGCATGGACAGGCGTCGTTTCGCCCAACCTTATTGGAAACCGCCTGTTTATCGTTGCGCCACTGCTCCCGGATTCGCCTGCGCTCGTCCTCGGAAAAGATACCATCCCACTCGGGAAGCGTGTAAAGCCACTTTGCTTTGGCTTCAAGCATGTTATAGTAGAGCTTCTCAGTATCGATGTCCAGCTTTACTTTTGAGCTTTCCCCCAGCTTATCCAGATCGTATGCTTCCTTCAGGCTGTCGTTGATTCCGTCCATGAATCCCGCGAACACCGCGCAGTCCATATCTAATCCGGCAGCGAGCTCAGACAGCATACCCTCGTAGCAGCCTTCTCCGCGTGCCAGTATCTTACGGTAGGCTTCCTTCTCGATATCAAAATATTCATCCCAGAACTGCTTATATTCCTTCTCTGTGCGCTCTGCCTGTGCGAGCTCCTTCCATTGACTGAATAGACTCACTGTTATGCCTCCGTTGCAATCATTCTTGTGCGGATTTCCTTAATAAACTCCTCGGTATACACGCTGCGCTTATTCGGAAGCTCGCTCAGCATATACAGATCCTGCGTCATTACACCATCCGCAATGGTCTCCAGCGATACCTTCTCCAACCTGTCGGCAAACGCGGCAAGCTCGGCATTGCCGTCCATTTCCCCGCGCTTGCGCAGCGCGCCTGTCCATGCAAACAGCGTAGCCATACAGTTGGTAGAAGTCTCCTTCCCCTCAAGATGCCGGTAATAATGTCTTGTGACCGTACCGTGTGCGGCTTCATACTCGTAGTAGCCGTCGGGCGAAACCAGCACAGACGTCATCATCGCGAGGCTTCCGTATGCCGTCGCTATCATATCGGACATCACATCGCCGTCGTAATTCATGAGCGCCCAAACAAAACCGCCGCGGCTGCGGATGACGCGCGCCACCGCATCGTCGATAAGCGTATAAAAATATTCGATTCCCGCGTCTGCAAACCTTTTGCTATACTCCGTGTCGTAAATGGTCTGGAAGATATCCTTGAAGCGGTGATGATACAGCTTGGAAATGGTATCTTTCGTAGAGAACCACAGATCCTGCCGGATATCCAGCGCGTAATTAAAGCAGCTCTTCGCGAAGCTCTCAATCGAGCGGGTGGTATTGTACATGCCCCGCACCACACCGCCCTGTGCGTCGAAATTGGCAATGGTCCTGCGCTCCACCGTTCCGTCACGGCGCGTCACGACAATCTCCGCCGCGCCCTCACCGTCCACGGCGATCTCCTGCGCGTTGTATATGTCTCCGAAAGCGTGGCGGGCAATGATGATAGGCGCTTCCCACGTACGCACGGAAGGCAGTATGCCCGCGGTTTGTATGGGCGCACGGAAAACGGTGCCGTCAAGAATTTCGCGAATCGTGCCGTTCGGGCTCTTCCACATCTTCTTCAGATCGTATTCTGTCATGCGCTGCGCGTTGGGCGTAATCGTCGCGCATTTAACGCCCACGCCATGCTTTTTGATAGCATTGGCGGCATCCACTGTCACCTGATCGTCCGTCGCGTCGCGTTCCATCAGGCTGAGGTCGTAGTATTCGGTATTAAGATCAATAAAGGGCTCCAGCAGGTAGTCCTTGATCATCTTCCATATAATGCGCGTCATCTCGTCGCCGTCAATTTCGACGATCGGATTGGGCATTTTTATCTTTGCCATCCCAAACTCCCCATATGGAATCCCCCCAAAAAACTCAACGCCGGGGGCCCATTCATAAAATGCACCCGCGTGGCGCGGATGTACGCGTAACATTCTATAGCATGCGGTAAAAAAAAACAAGACGGAATTCTCTCCGTCCGCAGAAGCATATCCGAACCGGACCCCGGGTCAGATGGCCCCCTTCGTTCATTCGATATTGTTAGGCGCTCCGGGCGTAGGGTCTTCCGTAAGCATCCACCCCTGCTCCGTTCGGCTGTACGAAACATTATCCGGCATCTCGGGCAGATTTACCGAATCCATTACGATACCCGCAACCGACAGCACCAATTGCTCTCCCTCGGCTTTCAGCTTGAAAGAAGCGTGCAACGCGCCTCGTTTTTGCGAGCTGCCCGAAAGATATACTACCATATAACCATGGGACTCCAGCGACACATCCGGAAACGTCCAAGCCTCCAGGTCTTCTTCATCGTCAGAAAGCGCAAAATACTTCAGGCTTACCGCTTCATCCCCCGGATTGTAAAGCTCCACCCAGTCGCTGCTCTTGCCTTTATCGTCCAGACATACGCCCTTATTGCCGGACATCGCTTCGCTGATAACAACAGGGCTCTCCGCCGCGCTCAGCGCATCCGCTTTCTCGGTTACTGTTAAGTATACCACCAGACCGGCGGTACCAAGGGCCAGCAATATGATCGCCACAATAGACACAAGGGTCCTCATCCGCATCCCTCCCCTGCATTGCTATTCTGATTCTAGCACGCATATACCGGGAGCAGCAACGCAGATGAGAAACCCCTATGTTATATTTCCGCTAAGATTGTGCAAAGTGAGACTAGCTGATCGCATTATTCAGCATGTTTATCTGGTCCTGTGTCAGCGCAAAATGCTGTTTAAGGAAATCAACCATCGCCGCAGGACGCTTCTGCGCAAAGCTCTTCAAGGCTTGCACGCCGGCTTCCCACGCCTCCAGCGTAGGCCGTTCGCTGCTCCATCGCGCGTGTTCCGCTTCCACCTCGCCGCGAATCAGCGCCGCTGCCTCATCAATTGCCGCAGTAACCCGGTCAACACTGTATATGTTTTCGAGGGCCCATGCAAAGCGCTCGATAAACTTGTCCCGCCAGCCCTTATTCTTTAGCAAGGCGTTGAAAATATCGGAGCCGGCAGTAGCCGGATCGATACGCAGCGCAACCGTATCAAACGAATAAAAAGCAATATCGAGATCCTGATAAATCTGTATCCATTTCCCCCCCGGAACTTGATAACATTGCATGTTGCCTGGGTCGTTGTTGGCAATGTATAGCTCGTTGATCATCAGGTCCATAAAACTGTCGGTATCAAGTCGCTCCGCCACCCAGTCATAATTCTCCTGCAAGGACATGTCGTGCGAGGCTATATAATTGTATATATCCTTGTATCCCTCTCCGGAACCATTGTTTACAAGTTTGCCGCTGCCCTTCACGAGGTTAATGCTGTCAATAGCGGCCGAGTCGGTTATCCCTTCATGCTGCGCGACCATATTCTTGTTGCGCTTCTCCATCAGGAAGTATACTCCCCAGTATTTCCCGTCGATATATACCACGCAAGGCTTTGCGGCCTGCGTCATCACGTCCATTTGTCCGTCAACGAGGCCCAACGCAACGTACGTATTCAGTTTTGTTACCATGCCGCCTTCGCGCCCGGCAGTACGCAGTATGAGTGACTTGTATTCGGTATAGTCCCGGTTTTCAAAAAACGGATACGCCATCGTGCTCTCTCCGTATTGACTGCGCGCGTGTATCGCAAGGGACTTCTGTTCTTTAAGCTGCAGCGTCATGCCGCCCGTCATCGTAAGCCCGATATTCTGCTGAAACACACGCTGTCCGCTCTCATCAAACAGCTCGAAGGACGCAGGTACTTCGGTCTCCTTGTCACTGTTTACATAGATACCCGTCGCAGGATCAAACAGCTTTGCGTACTCGGTGGTAATGGAGACGACCGGCAGCGTATGCGCTGTGCCGATTAGATAGGTCGCAGTGCCGGTATTGCTGGGGATGTAGTCCGACCTGAAGGCGCGTGCGCGCACCGACGCCGTCTGGTTTACTGATATCGGCCCGGTATACTTCTGCGAACTCTCCGTCGGCGTCGTACCGTCAGTGGTGTAATAAATATCACAGCCATCGGACGAAGAGAGGGTGAGCTCAACCGCACTGTCATACTGCCCGGCCGTCTGGCTGAAGGAAACCTCCGATGCGATACCCGCCTTGCCTTCGCCGTTGGCTGCGCCCGGCGTGGGCGTCGGGAAATAGAGCAGCTGTGTGCTGCCCTGTACGGTGCCCACGGAGATATTCTGCGGTACCTCGCCGATAAAGCAGCGATCCACCAGCGCGTCCTCCGCATTAAAAAGTGCCACTGTACAGCCGAGGCGGCTCAGCTTGAAAGGCGCACAGAGGTTAACCGTATGTCCGGATGCAATCTCTTCACCCGCCGCCAGCACGACGAGGCATTTTCCCGGCTCCAGCGTGACATCCGGAAAGCGGAACTTTGCGGGGTTGCCCGCGTTGTCGGTCAAACCATATCCGGAGAGGTTAACCGCCTGGGTTCCTCGATTCTGCACCTCGATATAATCGGTGCTTATTTGAGCATCTTCAAAATCAATTTTATTGTTGGAGGTCAGCACCTCCGAAATGACGATATCGCCTGCGGGGGATGGATTGGCCTGCAGAAATTCCGCAAAGCCTTCCGGAGTATTGGGATAGCCGGGTGTCGGCTGGCTGACCAGCTTCCATGTATCCGATGGAGCACCCGACTGCACCTCGCGCGAGTATGACCAGTCCGACGGCATTTCATCGCACGTAACGCTGTCCATAAGCCGCCCTTCCGCGTCGGAGAGCTTCACCTCCGCATGCAGCGCGGACAGCTTAAAATCGGCCTCCAGTGGACCCTCGCCGCTGTACGCAGTCGACTGCCCGGAGCAGAATATGAGCAGTGTTTGTCCCGCGCCCAGTGTGACATCCGGGAAGCGCCACTTGAGCGCCTCGGCGTCGTCGGACAGACCGCAGCCCTGCAAATCGAAATCCTCGCCGCTGATGTTAACAATCTCTACCCAGTCGCTGTACGCGCCCAGCGTATCCTTGATTGTCATCGCGTTGGACGCCATCACTTCGTTGATACGCAGCGGAGCGTTCTCGACAGTCATACTGCTTCGATAAGCCGCATAGCCCGCCTCACTGTTTTCATAACCCGGCGTAAAATAGCCCAACTGCTGCCATCCGCCTTCGACGCGGCTGTAGGAAGCGTTTGCGGACAATGCCGGAATCACTACCGAGTCCACTTTGCTGCCCGAACCGTTAAAAAGTGAAAGCGTTTCGCCGGCCGAACTCAGCTTAAAGCTGCAGTGCACGATACCTTTGGACACCACGGATTGATCATCTCCCGTAAGGTACACAATCAAATAGCCGTGCGGCTCAATATCAATCCCGGGAAATGTCCACTTGTCAACCTTGGTTTCGTCATCAGTCAGTGTAAACCGGCTCATGCGAATCGCGGTGTCGGTGGTATTGTAAAGCTCCACCCAGTCACTGGTATTTCCGGCGTCGTCCACAAGCGCTCCCTGATTGCTGGTCATCACCTCACTGATGATGATGCCGTCCGCAGTCGCCGAAGCAGGCGTGGTATTATCCCCGCTCCCCATCAGTTTCGGCAGCACGATGACCAAGCCAGCAATGAGCGCTGCTACAATGATAATCGATATCACTTTTTTCATAGTTCGATCCGTTTCGACCCCTGCAGATAAATTAATACAGTTGTATTCTATCACAGCATGCGTTCGAATTCCATGAGACGGATTGTAAATTATCAGGGAGCCCGAAACAATATAAAAAAGCCAAAGGCAGTTTGTGCCTTCGGCTTCTTCCAATGTCAACCAAGATGGTTATTTTCTATCGTAGTACGGGCTTTTTGAAGCAATGGCCAGCGGTATCCCCATAATGATGCGAGCCTCCTCGCCAAGCAGCCCCAACTCACGTACTGCAACCCCTACGGAATACATCACGCGGTTGTCAATGCGCATGTCCGCGGCTTTGCTGGCCGCGCTCCCGACGGCAATCCCCAGATCGTGCGAATTAAAAAAACAGGGCGCGTCAGGATTCTCTTCCTTATGCGCGCAATCGCCATACCCGCACAAGCCGCATTGCTTAAGCCCCATAGGTTTGATCCGGGTACCGATGAGTACAAGCGCCTGTGAAACGCCGAGATTGCCTGCGTCGCGCTCAAAAAATGCCGGGGCGGCACCATCGGCGGCCAAATGATGCATTTTATGCGCGATCATCTCCAACTCCTCGCCATATGCCACCGCAATCACAAGGTTATCGATACCGCGCCCCTTGGGAGCGGTGCGCGCCGCGTTCGCGATTTGAAAAGCGGCCGCCACTACGGCGTCCTCCGCAACCTGCTGCTGAAATATCAGTGCCATGTCAAACTCCTTTCATGCTAGCCGCAAATATAAAACGGCGCAGGCCAGCGGGGCCAGCCTGCGTCCGTATTCAATATGCGCCGGGTTATTCCTCTTCCTCGTCCTTTTTGTGCGCCGCGATCACCTTTTCGGCGAGATTGCCGGGAAGCTCCTCGTATCGCTCGAACGTCATTTTAAACGAGCCTCTGGCCTGCGACATGGAGCGCAGGTCTGTGGCGTACTTGAACACCTCGGCCAGCGGAACCTCCGCCACCACCTGCTGCTGCCCGCCGCCCAGCGGGTTCATGCCCAGTATGCGTCCGCGGCGGCGGTTGATATCGCCGATGACGTCGCCCATGTATTCGTCGGGAATCGTAACCTCGAGGCGGTAAATGGGTTCGAGCAAAGTCGGGTTCGCATCCGCGCAGCCCTGCTTGTACGCCAGACTCGCGGCAACCTTAAACGCCATTTCGGATGAGTCCACCGGATGGGAGGAGCCATCGAACAGCGTAGCGCGGAGCTTGACCATCGGGAAGCCCGCCAACACACCCTTTACGATGCTTTCACGCAGGCCCTTTTCCACCGCGGGGATATACTGCCTCGGTACCGATCCGCCCACGACCTTATCGACAAACTCGAAGTTTTCATCCGAATCGAATATAGGCTCAAACTCGATGTGCACGTCACCGAACTGACCATGTCCGCCCGACTGCTTCTTGTGACGGCCATGTGCCTGCACCTTTTTACGAATCGCTTCACGGTACGGAATCTGCGGATCGCTCAGCTGAGCCTCTACGCCGAACTTGTTGAACAGGCGCTTACAGATGACTTCCAGATGCAGCTCGCCGAGGCCGGACACCAGCGTATCGGGCGTTTCCGTCTGCTTCACCATGCGGAAGGAGGGATCCTCTTCCTCCAGGCGGTGCAGCCCCGCGAACACCTTCTCCTCTTCGCCCTGCTTCTTGGCAGTAACCGCGAGAGATATGCACGGCTCGGGGAACTCGATTTCAGGGAAAACAACGGGCTTGGCTTCGTCGCACAGCGTGGAGCCGGTGTCGGAATTCTGCAGCTTGCCCAGCGCGCCGATATCACCCGCCGTCAGCTTATCCACGTTCACCTGCTTCTTGCCGAACAGCGAATAGATCTGGCCGAACTTTTCACTCTTTCCGGTGTTGCCGTTTTTAACTGCCTGTCCGGCGGAAAGCTCGCCGCCGAGAATCTTGAATATGGAGAGCTTGCCGATGAACGGGTCGGCAATCGTCTTATAAATCTGCGCCGCGAAGGGCAGCGACGGATCCGCGTTGTAGGTAATTTCCTCGCCCTTAGGCGTCTTCCCCTTAATACGAATGACCTGGTTGGGCGCGGGCATGAATGCCACGAGGTTATCCATCAGCAGTGACACGCCAAGGTTGGGCGCGCCCGCCGCAACGAACACAGGCACGACGCTTCCCTGCGCGATGCCCAGCTTCAGGCCTTTCAGTATATCGTCCTTGGAGAGCTCCTCGCCCTCAAAATACCGTTCCATCAGCTTCTCGTCGTTCTCCGCGGCGTTCTCGATGATCGCCTCACGGATAGACGAAGCCTTGGAAGCCAGATCGGCAGGAACGGGCACTTCCTTCGCGCCCTTGCCGTCGAATGCGTATGCCTTCATGTCCAGCACGTCGACGATGCCCTTGAAATTAAGCCCCTGGCCCATCGGCAGCTGCATCACGGTCACCTTCGTACCGTACTTTGCTTTGATGCTGTCTACGGTTTTATCAAAATCCACATGCTCCTTGTCCATCTGACCAATCAGGAACGCGCGCGCAATATTCGCTTTATCGCAGGCGTCCCATGCCTTTTCCGCGCCCACGGTAAGGCCGCCAAGGCCGCTGACGAGTATCAGCGCGCTGTCGGCGAGGTAGTACCCCGACGTTGCGTCACCGATAAAGTCGAAATATCCGGGAGTATCGATGATGTTTATTTTTGCGCCCTTCCACTCGACAGACGCTACCGCAGTGCTGATCGAAATATGCCGCTTTGTTTCCTCGGGGTCAAAATCCAGAACGGTATTGCCATCCTCCGTTTTGCCCTGCCTGTCGATCGCGCCGCTGAGAAAAAGCATTGCTTCGGCCAGCGTCGTCTTTCCTTCCCCGCCGTGGCCTACGAGCGCAATGTTTCGGATATCGTCCGTCTTGAAAAACTTCATATTCTCCTCCAACAAATACAACCAGTAGCTTTTATACTGATTTTTAAGTGATCAGCGTCTATTCTAACAGATGAACCTTAAAAAATAAATACATTTTTCCCTTTTGGTCTGGAAATTGATGCAGAACTATGCCATAATACGATAACGAATCAAAAAGGAGAAATTCCATGAGCGACTTCAACGAAAATACTGAAAATACGACACCTGAGGAGCCGCAGGATACCAAGAAGAAGTTCAGCGATACCCAACTCAGGGTGTTTCAGGCGATCGCCGGTCTGATTTCCGCGGCCGCATTGGTACTGTCGCTGTTCCTGCTCAGACCTAGCACGGACGATTCTTCGTCGCAGGGCGGCCTGCTGCAGTATACGTTCCTGATCGTATTCCTCGTCATCATGTTCGGCCGCAGGTGGGTGGAGAACAAGTTCAGGCTCCGGCTCAACTTCTTCAGCCTCGTCATGATAGACGGCCTGATGGGCGGCATACTGCTGTTTATGCTGTTCGCCTCTCAGTTCTCCGAGCTGGGCGTATGGAGAACGGTGATACTGATCGGCGGAACGGTGCTGCTGCTGGCTTTTGGCATCGGCATGCCGCTGCTGCGCTATCTCAAGCGCAAGAAAGAGGGTACTGTGCCGCCTATCCGCGTACCTGAAAAGAAGCAAGACCCGGAAAAGAAAGCGGAGGAAAGCCATGGCCCGAGCACGATAGATCAGCAGATCGCCGAGATGATGCGTGAGCTTGATGGTGTAAAAAGCGAAGAAAACCTTAGCGAAGACAAAGAGAATGACAGCGAACAGCAATAAGTTTCGTTACATCGCAAAAGCTGGCCCGCGGGCCAGCTTTTCATTTTCATTCATATCCATACCGTTTTAGAGGACAACCTGTTCGACAGTGCAGCATGCAAGCATCTGCTCTTCCGTGAAAGAAGCCGGCAGTTCCGCATGAAACGCGGCACCCAACTGTCCCCAGTATACGTTGAGAACCGTCCCGTCCGTTGCCTCGGTCTCTCCGTTTTCATTGATGCGCGCTTCGGAGGACCAGAACATCCCGTTGCTGTGGCTGAAGGAATGAGCGGTGTTATCACTGCGCAGCGTCAGTTGCTCGTCCCAGCGCTGTACATCCTCTTCCGTATGGGCAGACAGCCACTCGAAAGCAATGATACTGCCGTCAGAAAGCGTATACTCCCAGCGCGCAGCAGTATCGCCGGCCACGATTTGGAGCAGCGTCGCGCCCTCCGGCGGCGTCGGGAAACGGTAATATGACGTGGCGCCCGCAGCACGCAGCGCGTCGGCGTACTCCGTTTCGCTCAGATAGATAACCGGGGCCATGCTTACTGTCACCATATCGCGAGAAGCCTCTGCGCTCTCCGTCACATCCGCGCTCTGACCCTGCATGGTTGTTTCCCCATTTTCTGCCGTGCCGCTCATCCGGAGCGTTTCGGAAAGCGGGCAGCTGCCGTCGGATTCGGCCCCCGTCTGGGCATCTTCTGCCGCTCCTGCTGCCTGAGAGTAGGCGATTTCCTCATCCAAGCTCTTCATATTCACACCGCCGGGTGTCATCAGCGGTGACAGAGCAAACGCCAACGCGACCACCGCCGCAGCTGCCGCCGCACTATATGCATACCAAGGCACGTGCCGCCTCTTCGCCTTTCGCATAGCCGAAGCAGCCAACCCCGCAGGCGGTTCCACTTCCCCCAGAGAAGCCAGGCTTCGCTTCAGGCGCAGTGCGTCGGAAAGGGCTTTCCCGCACTGCGGACAGGAAGCGGCATGCGCCTCCAGGCTCTGTTTCTCCGCATCATCCAGCATGCCGTCAACATACAAATTCAATTTTTCTTTGACTTCGCTGCAATCCATTCCACCCACACCTTTGATGATCTGTTTTCAATGGTTAAGACGCTGTGTCGGTAATGTTTGTTCCACAACGACATTCTTTTTGAAAATTATATTACAAATTTCACCCCTGTACAACCAAAAAACGCCGTATTTGGCGTTTGATGATACACTTCGGGCGATTTTTCACACCGTTTTGATGCGGAGCGCTTCTGCGAGCCCGCCGATCCGCCGTACGGCGTCCGCTCCGCTGCCCTCCAGCCACAAACCGGCTTGCCCCGCCGGTACCATAAGCGGCATGCGGGGATGGATTGCGCTCATGGCTTCGTTGGCTGCCCCGGTCACAATTACGAATCGGTCACGCGAAATGCCCTCCACAACAAACCGGCTGTACAGACCGGCGAGGTAGAAAAACCGATCCCCCTCGGGATGAATCAAAAACTTCTGCTTGTGCTTGCCCTCCGCTTTCCATTCGAAGAAGCCCGTGCAGGGCACGAGACAGCGCGCACCCCCGAGGCTGCGGCGGAACGCGGGTTTCTCGCCCAGCGTCTCGGAACGCGCGTTGATCACGAGACCGCCGCCTATCGGATACCCCCAGCGCATCACTTCGGCACGGGAGCCGCCGGGGCGCTGCGCCACGACGACGGCGTTGTCCGTAGGGCAAACTTCACCCGTTTTCACAGATTCGGCAACTTCATCCCCCAGACGCTGTGCAACCTCCTCGAGTATGCGCCGCGCCTCATAGACGTCTTCAATGTCGGTAAATGCGTATCTCCCGCACATGACCGCTCCTTCGCGGCATCAGCCGCATTTTGAAAATCCGCATGAGCGGCATACCACGCAGCCGCTTTCGTGCTCCAGAGCAGAGCCGCACTCCGGACACTTGCCGCCATTTCCGGACTTGCCCGCTGCCGGCTTGCCGACAGGCGGCTTATCCTCGTCACGCAGCGCCACCACACGCTCCAGCACGCGCCCGATGGCATCCGGGCAAGACAACACCTTCAGCCCCGGCTGGCGCAGCGTTGACGGGCAGCGTATGCCGCGCAGCTGCTCAATGATGCTCTCCACCTCAATGCCGGAACGCAGCGCCGTGGATACAAGGCGGCTGGTCGCCTCGGACTGGGACGGACATCCGCCGCCGCGCCCGACGTTGGTGAACACCTCGCAGATTCCCTTGGAATCGTAGTTGACGGTGACATAGAGGTTACCGCAGCCGATACGCACTTTTTCTGTCAGGCCCCGCGTCACTTCGGGGCGTTCACGCGGCATCAGCCTGCCATCCTCGGTGTCCTTTTCTGCCTGCTTGCCCACGCTTAACACTTGCCCGGCGCGGCTGCCATCGCGGTAGATAGTGACGCCCTTCAGCCCCAGCTGATAAGCAAGATCATACGCCGCGCGCACATCGTCCTGTGTGGCAGCAGAAGCGAAGTTGACTGTCTTGGAAACCGCGTTGTCGGTAGCCTCCTGAAACGCGCTCTGCATGCGGATATGATATTCCGGCGTGATGTCATGCGCCGTAACGAACGTGCGTTTGATATCCTCCGGCACTCCCTCCACGCCGTGCAGCGAGCCCTTCTCCGCGATCGCCTCCATCAGCTCGCGGCTGTAGAAGCCGCGCTCCCGCGCCACCTGCTCGAAGTAGGGGTGAACCTCCACCAGCTTGTCGTTATCCAGTACATTTCGGATGTACGAAATGGCAAACACGGGCTCGATGCCGCTGGATGTGCCCGCGATGATGGAGATCGTGCCGGTCGGGGCGATGGTCGTCACAGTGGCGTTGCGCATGGCGGTATAACCCTGCGCCGAATATACGCTCTCCGCAAACAGCGAGAAGTTCCCGCGCTCGCGGCCCAGCTTCTCCGAGGCTTTCTTTGCCGTCTTCTGAATGAAGGACATCACCTCGCGCGCGGTCTGTACGGCCTGCGACGAATTGTACGGGATGTCCAGCTTCAGCAGCATGTCCGAAAAGCCCATCACGCCAAGGCCAATCTTGCGCGTACGCTTTGTGGTCTGCTCTATCACCGGCAGCGGGTATCGGTTCACGTCGATCACGTTGTCAAGGAAGTGCACCGCCGTTTCCACCGTAGCCCCGAGGTCGTCGAAATCCAGCTTGCCGTCCCGCACAAACGCATTGAGGTTGAGCGAACCAAGATTGCAGCTCTCGTAGGGCAGCAGCGGCTGCTCGCCGCACGGATTGGTGCTCTCTATCTCCCCCGCTGTAGGCACGGGGTTTCCGGCGTTGATGCGATCCAGAAATACGATGCCCGGCTCTCCGCTCCTCCAGGCCATTTCGACGATGGTGTCATACACCTTGCGCGCGGACAGCGACGTTGTCTTCTTCTTTGTGGCGGGATCGATGAGATCGTATTTCTTATCTGCCAGCACGGCCTGCATGAACTTCTCCGTAAGCGCTACGCTGATGTTGAAGTTGGTCAGCTGCGAAAGATCGCTTTTGCAGGCGATAAAATCAAGAATGTTGGGGTGATCCACGCGCAGTATGCCCATGTTGGCGCCGCGGCGCGTGCCGCCCTGCTTCACGGCTTCGGTGGCCGAGTTGAACACCTTCATGAAGCTGATGGGGCCGCTGGCTACGCCGCCCGTGGAATTGACGCTTGCCCCAGCCGGACGGATGCGCGAAAATGAGAAGCCCGTTCCGCCGCCGCTCTTGTGGATCATCGCGGCGTTCTTAAGGCTGTCGAATATACCTTCCATGCTGTCTTCAACCGGGAGCACGAAACAGGCTGAAAGCTGCCCCAGCTCTCGCCCGGCGTTCATCAGCGTGGGCGAATTGGGCAGAAACTTAAGGCTGTCCATGGTTTCGAAAAACTCACGTGCCGTCCCGGATACATCGCCGCCATATGCCTTGTCCGCTGCCGCAATGGCATCTGCCACACGGCGCAGCATATCCTCCGGCTGCTCGCACACGCCGCTTCCATTTTTCTTCAGGTACCGGCGCTCCAGCACGGTTTTCGCGTTTTCCGAAATGATCATAAAAAAGCCTCCGTAACTATATCATGTAGTAGGCTTAAATGATAGCACAATATATAGGGCGAATCAAGAACTATTCCGAATTAAAAGCGGAAAAAATATCACGGAAGCGGGACACTGGATATCCCGGCTGAGAAGCGTAAAACGTAATGCCGCCCGATATGCCGGACGCGCGGCGCAGGCCGCTTTCTTCCAGCACCGCCTTCAGATGCCGTGCGGTGCCGTGCCGCCCGTCGAACACCGGGCAATCTATCCCAAACGCGGCGTCGATATAGCTTTTTATGGGCTTCTCCACAAAGGAGTAGTGCGTACAGCCCAGCACCACCGCATCAATCCTCTCGCCATGTATGGAAGCCAATTTCTTTTCGAGATAGCCATGGATGCTCGCTTCGTCTGTTTTTCCCGCCTCAATGAGCTCCACAAGTCCTCCGCAGCCCACGCTGACAACCTGGTCCCGCGCGCCCAGTCGATCCACCAGTTCCAGATAGCGCGCCTGCGTTACAGTGGCCTGCGTCGCCAGCACCAATACCTTGCCGCCCGACAGCACCTTGAGCGCAGGCTTCACCGCGGGCTCCATGCTGATTACGGGCAGGCTGAAACGCTCGCGCATCCTTTGTATCGCCGCGCTCGTCGCGGTATTGCACGCCACCACGATGGCCTTTACGCCTTTCGAATATAAAAACGCGCCTGCTTCCAGCGAAAGCGCCTTGATTTCCCCTTCGCTCTTTTCTCCGTAAGGGGCATTCAGGTTATCGCCGTAATAAACGTAGTTTTCATTCGGCATCAGTTCATAAGCGGTTTTAAGCACGCTGATACCGCCCACGCCTGAATCAAAAAAGCCCACCGGCTTTTCAGAGATTTGCATATTGTCATCTGCCTCATTCATGGTATCATTATACATGACGCGGCGGACGGTTTCAATACCCGCGGCAATCACAGCGAAACAAATGAAAGAGGTCACTATGGAAATCTGCAAGCGCCTTTCCTACACGCTGGAAGATTATATCGCTTTCAATTTTTTCTATCTGAAGAAACGGCTGATATGGATGCCCGTGCTGCTCGTGGTACTGTTTCCGGCCATGATGGCGGGCGTTTCGCTGATCAACGGCGACTCCTCGTGGTTCGTTATGCTCATCGTAACCGGGCTCATCGGCATACTGATGGCCGGGCTGATGACACTGGTCAACGTGCTGGCGGTACGCTCCGCGGCAAAAAAGCAATACCGCTCCAGCAAGGCCATGCAATCCGAAAGCGAGCTCATCATGGACGAAGCGGGCGTCCGCGAAAGCAGTGAGTACGGCAGCACGGTGGTCCGCTGGGAGGATGTGCTGGACATACGGGAATCGGCAACGGCGTACTATGTCTTTTTCTCGCGCATACAGGCGCTGCTGATCCCCAAGCGTTCTCTTTCACCCGCAGAGGAGGACACGCTGCGGGCATTATGTGCGCACCATCTGCAGCCCGCAAAACTGCGGCTGCGCGACCGCAAATAAACAGGAGGCAGTGCAATGGAATTCAGAAAGACCATACAGCTTACGCCGGACGATTTCTTTTCCTACAATCTGTACGCCATGAAACGGATGATTATCCAGATGGTCATCGTTATCGCGGTGCTTGTTCCGGCGCTGGTGTACCTCGAAAACGATACTTCCGCCAATATCGGGATGACGATGGTCATCGCCCTGGCAGTCGCGCTGCCCGCCGCCGGGCTCTTCGCGCTGCTGATGGTCGTGCTGCTCCGGCGCAGCGTCCGGAAGCAATTTGAAAAGAACGGCATGCTTCGGGTCCCCAATGAGTACGTACTCGACGCCTCCGGTGTCCATGTCACCAGTGAATTCGGAAACTCCAACATCCCGTGGCAGAATATTTACCGCGCCGCCGAGTCGGAACACGGATACTACATTTACCTCGCGCGCATGCAGGCATTTGTGCTGCCCAAGCGATCCCTGTCTCCGGAGGAACAGGCTGCGCTGCGCACCGCGCTTTCACAGTACGCGGAGCCAAGGAAACTGCGCCTGCGCCGACGCTAAGCCCCCCAAGCCCCGCCCTCGATGTAAAAAGCTCCGCCGCCCGCTCCTCAGCATAACCGTCAGGACGAAATCCCTGCCGTCATGCCGCAGAACGAAGCGTCGGAGCTTATTAATTCTTCCTGTGCGCCGCGCGTATCTATGTTCCCAGATCGATGACCTGCGCCAAAACCTTCGCGATATACGGCGCGGAATTGAGCGCCTGCTCCAGTGAGTTGGCGTTGTGCCCCACTTCGATGAGCAGACACATATCGGATACCTGCTGATTATAGCGCCCCGGCTTCACACGTATGGGCCGCGTAAAGCCGTCACAGATATCCTCAAGACCGCTGGTAAGTGCCTGCGCCAGCTTGACGTTGGACTCATAGTTGGGTTTTTCGCTGCCCTCGTAGTTTTCACCCGTGCCTACCACGCACATCACACGCGCACATTGCTGCCCGTCTACCGTCACATAATCCTTGCTGCCTGCCTCGATATCGTTGTACGCGTCACGGTGCAAATCGATGAATACGCGCAGCGTGGGGTACTCCTGCTGGTACTCCAGCATCGTGGTTAAGGAGCGCGAATACGCGGTGCTCAGCTTAGGCGGCTCGTGGTCAGTAGTGTCATGAATGACCGAAAACCCGTAGCTCTCCAGCTCTTTTTTGAGCACCTCGCCCACCGCCACCACGGAATGATCCTCATCGTGTGTGCGCCATGAACCGCTTGCCACGTAAGCGTCCTCATCCGTCGGGTTGTAGGCCTCCTGCGTATGCGTATGGTAGATCAGTATCTGCGGCCCGTCCCCCTCCACGCTGAAGGGCGGCGGCTCCTCGTCGGAGAACTTGAGTATCTCCATCCGGATGTCTTCCGGGATCACATCGAAGTTGATCTCCGAGATGGAACCGTCGCTGCGCGGATTGACCTCCTCGAGGTCAATACCGTAGATGACCGGTATCTCCGTGCCGAGAATCAGCCGCGGGTCGATAAGGCTGTCCTCAAAGATATTGCCCGTCTGCGCCGCGTCCCCCGAGGCATCGCCCGCACTGAGCTTTAAGGAGCTTACCTCTATGCCGCCCACCCGGCCGTTGCCCGTCACCAGCAGCACCGAAGCCAGCAGGCACGCGGCGATGCCCACCCAAAGTATGGCCTTCAGCCATTTTCCCCTTTCGACAGGAGCGCTGTGTCTGCCGCGCCGCCCCCGCCGTCTTCCGCCCGGACTCCCTGAACCATCGTCTATCATGTTGCCACCTCGCGATAAATGTATGCGAGGCGTCACTCATGTATACATTACATTGTCATCAGTGCATGTAGCGGTGCGCTTCCTCCAGTGTGATATGCTGATGCAGCGCGATGTTGAGCCCATCCGCGATGATACGCGAAACGTCCTTAACCACCTTATCCACCTCCTTGGGCGTCACTATCATGTCCGCTCCTTCCACCTCCGCAACACCGCCCAGTGTCTTTCCCATCTTGTCACGCAGCGCTGCGTCCACCGGGCCTTTGTCCATGGCAGCCTGCACCAACTCCTGCGCGATGGTGGACGCGTACACCACCAACGGCACCCCGATGGCGATGACGGGCACGCCCAGCGTCTCCCTGTCCAGCGCTTTGCGCTTGTTGCCGATGCCCGCTCCCGGCGCAATGCCCGTATCCGCCAGCTGTATCGTCGTGCGGATGCGGTCAATATTGCGCGCCGCCAGAGAGTCGATAGCGATGATCAGCGCAGGCTTCAGCCGCTCCACGATGCCCTCTACAATCTCACCTGTCTCGATGCCCGTGATGCCGAGAACGCCCGGCGCGATGGCACTGACATTGCCGATACGCGCGTCGATGGCGTCCGGCGCGTACTCGTGGATGTGGCGCGACACAAACACGTTGTCACACACGGCCGGGCCCAGCGCGTCGGGCGTCACCATGCGGTTGCCGAGGCCCACGACGAGCACCACCCCCTGCACCGCGTCTCCCGCCATGCTTTTGATTTCCTCCGCCAGCAGTCTGGAGCAGCCCTCGTCAATCTCCGTATCGCCGCGTGCCAGCTCCGGCGCCTCCAGCGTCACATACGTCCCCTTCTTTTTCCCAATGGCGCGTTCGCCCTCATCGGACGTAATGGTCACGCGCACGCGGTGCACACCCTGCGCCGCGTCGTCCTCCCGTACCTCTACGCCCGGAATGTCCGGCGCGTCCTGAACCGCTTCTCTCGCCAAGTCCGTTCTGATCATGCATTGCCTCCCCAAAAAGATGGTATTAGTATTCGCATCGGAGCACAAAGAAAAACCGCGCCTGATAAAAACAAGCGCGGTATGACGGTATCCATGACGCTACACAGCGTGCTATTTTACGTTCATGGTGCGGCTGCCAGGCTTCACAAGCGGCCAGCTTTCGCGGCAAAGCGGGCACTTGTCCGCCTCCCACGATTCCACCTCCATAGAGAGCACCGCGGCAAACGGTACGCCGAAATCCACCTTGCCCGCCGAACGGTCCACGATGCAGCCCACGCCCGCGATCTCGCCGCCCAACTGGCGCACAAGCTCGATCACTTCCTTTACGGAGCCGCCTGTGGTGACCACGTCCTCCACCACCAGCACGCGCGCGCCGTGCGGTATCTCAAAGCCGCGCCGCAGCGTCATTGCGCCGTTCTCGCGCTCCGCAAACACGTTCTTCACACCATAATGCCGCGACACCTCGTAGGCAAGGATGATGCCGCCCACCGCCGGGCCGATTACGAGACTCACCAGCGTGAACTTCTCCGCAAGCTCCTTTGCAAACTGCTCCGAGATGTCCGGATACTGGAACAATCGCGCGCACTGCATGTACTTATCCGAATGCCGCCCCGACGTCAGCTGAAAATGTCCCTCGAGCATTACGCCTGTTTCCCGAAAAATCGTCAGAATTTCTTCTCTGGTCATTATCATACCTCCAGCGCGCCCGTAAGCGCGGTTATTTTACTCAATCCCATCTCCGTCGCGACTTTCTCCAGTTCTCCGATGATGCGCACCGGAGCCGCCGGTTCCGCAAGCCCCGCCGTACCCACCATCACCGCCGCAGCGCCGCAAAGCATGAACTCCGCCGCGTCCATACCCGTCATGATTCCGCCCAGCCCGACCACCGGAATCTGCACGGATCGCGACACGTCATACACCATCTTCAGCGCGACCGGCTTGATGCACGGCCCAGAAAGTCCGCCGGTTACGTTGCCGAGTATCGGCCTTTTCTTCTTCACATCCACCGCCATCGCGGGCAGCGTGTTGATGAGCGAAACCGCATCCGCACCCGCGTCCTGTACGGCCTTTGCCACCGCGGCGACGTTGCCCGCCGCGGGCGTCAGCTTCACAATGAGCGGCTTCTTCGCCGCGGCCTTTGCCGCCGCCACGCACTGCGCCGCGCTCTTCGGGTCCGTGCCGAGGCTTGCCCCGCCCAGTTTTACGTTGGGGCAGGAAATATTCAGCTCATAGAACGAGAAGCTCCCGCCGTTCAGACGCTCAATTACTGCGACATAATCCTCGACGCGGCTGCCCGCCACGTTGACGATGACCGTCGTATCCAGTTTCTCTATTTCCGGCAGCTCTTGCGCAATAAACGTCTCCACGCCCGGATTTTGCAGCCCCACGCTGTTCAGCATGCCCGAAGGCGTCTCCGCAACGCGAGGAGGCTTGTTGCCGACGCGCTTCTCCGGGGTAACAGACTTGAGCGCGATCCCGCCCAGCCGGGTGATATCGATAAACTGCGCGTGATGCTGCCCGAACGAAAACGTACCCGATGCCGCAATGACAGGGTTTTTCAGTGTCACGCCGCACAGCGCAACCGACATATCGACAGCCATTACAACATCACCTCGTCCATATCGAATACCGGCCCGTCCACACAGACCTTCTTGTAGTCTAAACCATCGGCGGTCTGCACCGCGCACGCGCAACCCGCACACGCGCCAAAGCCGCAGCCCATGCGCTCCTCCATGGAGAACTGGGCGCGGATGCCGCGCGTCGATAGCAGGCTTTTTAATGCTTTCAGCATGGGCGCAGGCCCGCAGGCCAGCACGATATCGGGCGTAATTTCTGCCAGCGCCGCTTCCACCAGCGCGGTCACCAGTCCTTGCCCCCCTATGCTGCCGTCGTCCGATGCGATATGCGGCTCACAGCCGCAAAAGCCCTCCGCACAGTAGGCCGCGCTTGCACAGCGGTAACCCAGCAGCGGCACATAGCGCCTGTCCGGCCAGCGCTTCATCACAGCAGGCAGCGGAGCCACCCCCATGCCCCCGCCCACAAGAAACACCGTTTTATGCTCCGGCTTTACATCGAACCCGTGACCAAGCGGCAATATAACCTGAAGCCGCGTCCCGGCGGGCGCTTCCGCCAGCGCGTGCGTACCCTTGCCGCGCTTCTGGTAGATGATCGTCACGGTGTGCGCTGCCGCATCCACAGCGTGGATGCTGATGGGGCGCTTCAGTATCAGCTCTGCATGGCCGGGAATTTCCACCTGCGCAAACTGTCCCGGCACGAACGGTGATAAATCCGCCTCTGGACAGTAAAGCGCGAGTTCAACGATGTCCTGCGCAATTCGGTGATTGTGTGCGATGCGCACAGCGCCGTTATAAATCATCCGTTTACTCCTGTATATCCTGCAGCGACAGCGGGCACAAATCCGCGTCGGTACGCCCCGATTTCATACTTTGCAGCAGCACGCGCGCCGTATCGAGAGACGTGATGCAGGGGATGCGGTGCTCCACCGCCATGCGCCGCAGCTTGAATCCGTCCCGGTCCGCTCTGCGTCCCTTCGTCGGCGTGTTCAGTATCAGCTTCAGCCTGCCGCTCTCCACCAGCTCGCGGATGCCCGGTCCGTCGGACAATTTCGGCACCATATTGGCGGCGACAAAATTGAAGTTGAGCAGGTTGGCAGTGCCGGGCGTGGCATAAATGTCGTAGCCGAGGTAGTCCAGCACGGCGGCGACGGACAGCAGCTCCTGCTTGTCGTTGTCCGCGACGGTCAGTAATACCGCGCCTTTCTCCTTCGGCAGTGCCATGCCGGACGCAATGATGCCCTTCAGCAGCGCTTCGCTGTAATCCTCCGAGATGCCCAGCACCTCACCGGTAGATTTCATCTCCGGCCCGAGGCCCACCTCCACACCCTGCAGCTTCTCAAATGAGAACACCGGTACCTTGACCGCCGTGATGCGGCGCGGCGGATAAAGCCCCGTACCAAAGCCCATCGCGGCAAGGGGCTCGCCCAGCGATGCGCGCACCGCCAGCGGAATCATCGGAATGCCCGTGACCTTGGAGATGTACGGCACGGTACGGCTGGAGCGCGGGTTCACCTCGATGACGTACACCTGCCCGCCCGAAATGACATACTGCACGTTGACAACGCCCCGCACGTCCAGCGCCAGCGCGAGCCGTCTCGTGATTTCAATCAGTTCATCCTGCTGCGCTTTGCCGAGGCGCTTCGGCGGGTAAACGGAGATGGAGTCGCCGGAATGCACGCCCGCGCGCTCGATATGTTCCATGATGCCCGGGATGAGCACGTCCACACCATCGCAGATGGCGTCGACCTCCAGCTCCTGTCCCGTCATGTATTTATCGACCAGCACCGGATGCTCCTGCTCATAGCGATTGATGACGCGCATATACTCGCGGATGTCTTCCTCGCTCCAGGCTATCTCCATGCCCTGCCCCCCCAGCACGTACGACGGACGCACAAGCACCGGGTAGCCCAGCGCCGAGGCGGCGTCCACCGCCTGCTGCTCGGTAAACACCGTGTCTCCCTTGGGACGGCGGATGTCCAGCTTTTCCAGCAGCGCGTCGAATTCCTTCCGGTCCTCCGCCGCGTCGATGTTCTTCAATGATGTGCCGATGATGGGATAGCCCATCGCCTCGACATGCTTGGCCAGTTTGATGGCGGTTTGCCCGCCAAACTGCACCACCACGCCCACGGGCTGCTCCTGTTCCAGCACACCCGCCACCTCTTCGGGCGTCAGCGGCTCAAAGTACAGCCGGTCGGAGGTATCAAAGTCGGTGGAAACGGTTTCGGGGTTGTTGTTGATGATGACGGTTTCATAGCCTGCGGCCCGCAGCGCCCCGACGCAATGCACGCTGCAATAATCGAACTCAATGCCCTGCCCGATGCGAATGGGCCCGGAGCCCAGCACGACCACCGTCTTTTTGCCCGCGGGCCCGGCTTCGTTCTCATCGTCGTAGGTGGAGTAATAGTACGGGCTCACTGCGTCAAACTCCGCACCGCAGGTGTCCACCATCTTGTAGGTGGGGCGCACGCCGAGAGACAGGCGCAACGCGCGCAGCTCCTTCTCCGCCATTCCCGCAAACGCGGCGATGGCGTGGTCCGAAAGTCCCATGCGTTTGGCTTTGCGCAGCGTTTGCCTCGTCAGCGCGGGCCTTCCGCCCGCCTTGAGCGCTTCCTCCAGCTCCACGATATCGCGAAGCTTGCCGAGATACCAGAAATCGATTTTCGTCAGCGCGTGCAGCGTTTCGGCGGACATCCCCCGGCGCAGCGCCGTCGCCACAAGGAAAATGCGCTCATCGTCCTGTTTGCGGATGCGTTCCAGCAGCGCTTCGTCGGAAAGGCCGTCCGCAAACGGAAACTCCAGCGACCAGAGCGAAAGCTCCAGCGAGCGCACCGCCTTGAGGAAGGCGGCTTCGAAGCTGCCGCCGATGGCCATGACCTCTCCCGTAGCCTTCATCCGCGTGCCCAATTGCTTGTTGGCGGTGGTGAATTTATCAAATGGCCAGCGCGGAAACTTGACGACCACGTAATCCAGCGTGGGTTCAAAGCAGGCGTAGGTCTTTCCCGTAACGCCGTTTTGAATCTCGTCGAGGCCGTAGCCCACCGCGATTTTCGCAGCCACCCGCGCAATGGGATACCCCGTTGCTTTGCTGGCCAGCGCGGAGGAGCGGCTGACGCGCGGGTTAACCTCAATGACGTAGTACCTCATGCTGTCGGTGTCCAGCGCGAACTGCACATTGCAGCCTCCCTTGATTTCCAAGGCGTTGATGATGCGGATGGACGCGCTGCGTAGCAGCTGGTATTCCGCGTCGCGCAGCGTCTGCGACGGCGCGACCACGATGCTGTCGCCCGTGTGGATGCCTACGGGGTCGATATTCTCCATATTGCATACGGTGATGCAGTTGCCCTTGCCGTCCCGCAGCACCTCGTACTCGACTTCCTTGTAGCCCGCCACGCTCTTTTCCACGAGTACCTCGTGCACGCGGCTGGCCTGCAATCCGCTCGCGGTAATCTCCCGCAGCTCCGCTTCGTCCGCCGCGATTCCCCCGCCCGTGCCGCCCAGCGTGTACGCAGGCCGGATGATGAGCGGATAGCCGTGGATTGCCGCAAAGTCCAGCGCCTGCTGCACAGTGGTCGCGATGACGCTCTCAATGACCGGCTCGCCGATGGCATCCATCAGCGCTTTGAACGCCTCGCGGTCCTCCGCCTTATGGATGGACGCCGCGTCCGTACCCAGCATTCTTACGCCGAACTCCGCCAATACCCCGGCTTCTGCCAGCTCCATCGCGAGGTTAAGGCCCGTCTGCCCGCCCAGCGTGGCAAGCATGCTGTCAGGCCGTTCCTTTGCGATGATGTTGCGAATCACCGGCACGGTCAGCGGCTCGATATACACCCTGTCGGCGATGTCCGTATCCGTCATAATGGTCGCGGGGTTGGAATTGACGAGCACCACCTCGATTCCTTCCTCCCGCAGCGCGCGGCAGGCCTGCGTGCCCGCATAATCGAACTCCGCCGCCTGCCCGATGATGATGGGGCCGGAGCCGATGACAAGCACCTTTTTGATATCCTGAATTCTTGGCATCCTACTTCCTCATGCTGCAGACAAATTCGTCAAACAGGTACGCCGTGTCCTCCGGCCCGGGAGAGGCCTCGGGGTGAAACTGCACCGTAAACAGGTTCAGGCCGTCGTAGCGTACGCCCTCCACCGTGCCGTCGTTCCAGTTCTTATGGCTGACTGCCGCGCCCTTTGGCAGCGCGGCTTCAATCACGGTATAGCCGTGGTTTTGCGATGTGATGTACACGCGGTCCTTGGCGATATCCTTCACGGGATGGTTCGCGCCGCGATGTCCGTATTTCAGCTTTTCCGTATCGCCGCCCAATGCAAGGGCAGTGAGCTGATGCCCCAGGCAGATGCCGAAAATGGGCAGCTTTCCAATCAGCTGCTGTATATTGGCGATGACCTCCGCGTTATCCTTGGGGTCCCCCGGCCCGTTCGTCAGCATCAGGCCGTCGAAGCCGCCCGACAGTATGGTTTCCGCGCCCGTGCGCGCCGGATATACGGTTACGCCGCAGCCCCTCTTCTTCAGGCTGCGCAGTATGTTGCGCTTCAGGCCAAAATCCAGCACCGCCACCTTGGGGCTGCCTTCACAATAAATATAGGGGTTGCGGCACGTCACCTGGTCCACCGGCATCTCGCAGACATAGCCGCGCATTTCTTCCAGTTGCGCCGCCGTGGGCTCGCCCTGCGTGATGATGCCCCGCATCGTGCCCTTCTCGCGGATGATGCGCGTCAACGCGCGCGTGTCAATTCCCTGCAGTCCGCAGATGCCGTGCTTTACCAGATAGGCGTTAAGGCCGCCCTCGCTGCGCCAGTTGGAAGGCGCGTCGCACACCTCGCGTACGATGAACGCCCGCACCTGCGGATGCGCGCTTTCCGGGTCCGCGTCGTTCACGCCGTAGTTGCCGATGAGCGGATAGGTCATCGTCACAATCTGTCCGCAGTACGATGGGTCAGTCAGCACCTCCTGATAGCCCGTCATGCCCGTGTTGAACACGACCTCGCCCGCCACGTCGCTCTCGGCGCCGAAGCCCTGTCCCTCGAACCGCGTGCCGTCCTCCAGTGTCAATATCGCCATATGTCTCTCCTAAAACTGCATGCCGCGCCGGTTGAGCGCCTGCAAGATGTCCTCTTTCATGTCCAGCGACGCCTGCCGCGCCGCCTGCGGCGCGTTCATCCCGGCATACGCTTCCTTCTTCCACGCGAGCAGTATGCCGCGCGAGGAGTTGACCACCGCGCCCAGGCCGTTTGCGCCGAAGTTCACCGCGATGTCGTCCGCGCCCGCGCCCTGCGCGCCGTAGCCCGGCACCAGAAAGAAGGTGTGCGGACACCGCTTGCGCAGCGCCTCTGCCTCGGCGGGGTATGTCGCGCCCACCACCGCGCCTACGCTGCTGTAACCATACCGGCCTTTAACCGTCTCGCCCCACGCTGCCACCTTGTCCGCCATGACTTCGTAGAGCTTTTTGCCGCCCACGTCCAGATCCTGAAACTCGCCGCCTGTCGGGTTGGAGGTCTTGACGAGTGCGAATATGCCTTTGCCGGTTTCGGCGCACGCCTCCACGAACGGCTGAATGCCGTCGAATCCGAGATACGCATTGACGGTGATGAAGTCCGCCGCGCTGTTTTTCAGGTAGGCGTTCGCGTACGCCTGCGCCGTTGAGCCGATGTCATTGCGCTTCACGTCCGCGATGACCACAAACCCCTTGTCCTTTGCAGAACTCATGGTTTCGAGAAAGCAGCCCATGCCCGCCGCGCCGTACTGCTCGTAGTACGCGGCCTGTACCTTAACGGAAGGAACCACGCCCGCAATGGCGTCCATGAGGTCGCAATTGTACCGCAGCACGCTCTCCGTGATCGCCGTCATGCTCTTCTGCTTCGGAGAATACGCCTCCGGCAGGTGCGACAGCTCGGTGTCCAGCCCGACACATACCGGGCACTGTGTTTTTTGTATGGCCTCGCAAAGGGCGTCTATCTGCATGTCTTGCCTCCGTCGTATACCAGCTTGCCTTCCACAAGGGTGTGTGTCACCATGCCGCGCAGTTTCTGTCCGATAAACGGCGTGTTCTTTCCGCGCGATACGATGCTTTCCTCGGTCAGCACCGTTTCCGCTTCCATATCCGCAATCGTAATGTCTGCGGGAACGCCTTCTTTAATCACACCGCCCGGCTTGCCAATAATCGCCGCCGGATTTACGGAGAGCAGCTTCGCAATCTGCGCCGTATCTTTCGTGAGATTTGTCACTGTCAGCGAAAACGCCGTCTCGAAGCCGATGATACCCGACGCCGCGAGAGGGAACTCGATGTATTTCTCGTCCTTATGATGCGGCGCATGGTCGGTCGCGATGACGTCCAGCGTGCCGTCCAGCAGCCCCTCCTTCACCGCTTCCACATCATCCGGCGTACGCAGCGGCGGGTTGACGCGCGCGCGCCCGTCATATGCGAGGCAATAGCTGTCATCCGCGGAGAAGTAATGCGGTGCGCTCTCCGCCGTCACCTTCACGCCGCGGCCTTTGGCTTCGCGTATCATGCGCACCCCGGCGCGCGTGGATACATGCTGAATGTGCACATGCAGCCCGTAGGTTTCAGCCAGCAGCAAGTCGCGTGATATCATGGTTTCCTCTGCCGCACGGGAGATCCCCGCAAGCCCGAGTATGGTGGCGTTGTAGCCTTCGTTCATCACGCCGGTACCCTTAATCCCCAGGTCCTCCTCGTGCGCCATGATGAAGCGCCCATAGGTGGCGGCGTACTGCATCGCGGCGCGCATCATGCCGCCGTCCGATATGGGTTTGCCGTCGTCGGAGAACGCCACGCAGCCCATCTCCGCAAGCTCGCCCATCTCGGTGAGTTCCTTGCCGGCGAGGCCTTTCGTTGCCGCGCCCACCGGGTAGACCTTCACGGCGGCGCGGCGCGCCTTCTCCAGCACCAGCGCGCATACCGAAGCGCTGTCGATGGCCGGAACGGTGTTGGGCATGCAACATACCGCGGTATAGCCGCCCTTGGCCGCTGCCTTTGCGCCTGACACAATGTCTTCCTTGTACTCCTGCCCCGGCTCACGCAGGTGGCAGTGCAAATCGATGAAGCCCGGAAACACCGTTTTTCCCGTTGCGTCAAGTACGCTGTCCGCTTCGCCGACGCTTGTCCCAACCGCTTTGACGACACCGTCCTCAATCAATATGTCCAGCCTGCCCGAGGCGCCCGCCGGGTTGGCAAGGGTGCCGTTCGTGATCTTAAGCCTCATCCTTTTTCCCCCTCGTCAGAAGGTACAGCAGCGCCATGCGCACTGCCACACCGTTCGTTACCTGTTCGTTGATGACTGATTTCTCCCCGTCCATGACCTCGCTCGACAGCTCCACGCCGCGGTTGACCGGGCCGGGGTGCATGATGAGCACGTCCTTTTCACAGTATTGCAGCGTTTCCTCGTTGACACCGAAGTACCGATGGTACTCGCGCAGCGTGGAGAGGAACGCGCCCTCCAGCCGTTCCTTCTGTATGCGCAGCCCCATCACCACGTCGGCATCCCGCAGCGCAGTCTTGAGGTCGCTCGTGATGACCGCGTCGGTTCTGTGCAGCTCTTCGGGAATCAGCGTTGCGGGCGCGCACAGCGTCACCTTCGCGCCCAGCTTCGTCAGCCCCCAGAGGTTGCTGCGCGCCACGCGGCTGTGATAGATGTCGCCCACGATGGTCACTTTGAGGCCTTCGATTTTGCCAAAGCGTTCCTTCATGGTGAACATGTCGAGCAGCGCCTGCGTCGGGTGCTCGTGCATACCGTCGCCCGCGTTGATGACGCTGCCCGAGAAGTTGTCCGCGAGGAACTTGGGCGCGCCTGAGAGCGGGTGCCGGATGATGATCACGTCGGTGCTCATGGCCTCGATGGTCTTGCCGGTGTCAAACAGCGTCTCCCCTTTATTGACGCTGCTGGTGGACACGCCCAAGTTGCTGAACGACGCACCGAGGAACTTGGCCGCGAGCTCGAAGCTGAGGCGCGTGCGCGTGCTGTTCTCGTAGAACAGCGCCACCACCGACTTGCCCTGCAGATGCGGCATCTTCTTGGCGTTCTGCATCAGCAGCTGCTTCATCGTGCCGGTGGTATCGAGTATGTAGCGGATTTCTTCCGCGGGCATGTCGTGCAGGCCCAATACGTCCTTTGATGAAAGTACCATGTTTATTCCTTACCCCTTATTATCTCCCGGTATGAAAAAACCCCGGTTAAGGGTTTTTCGGCTCGGGCAGATCAGCGATGACGACGGTGTCTTCTCCGTCTATTTCCGTGACACGCACATGAACGACCTCCGTTTTGGATGTCGGCAGGTTCTTCCCCACATAATCCGCACGGATGGGCAGCTCCCGGTGTCCCCTGTCCACGATGACGGCAAGCTGTATGAAATTAGGCCTGCCGATGTCCATCAGCGCATCCAGCGCGGCCCGCGCGGTACGTCCGGTGTAAAGCACGTCGTCCACCAGCACCACGGTCTTTTTGTTGATGTCAAACGCGATATCGGTACCCTTGAACACCGGATGGTCGGACAGCAGCGAAAGGTCGTCGCGATAAAACGTGATGTCCAGCGTCCCTATCTCAGGCCTCGCGCCTTCGAACAGCTCGATATAGCCCGCGATGCGCTTAGCGATGGGTACGCCGCGCCGCCGGATGCCAATCAGTGCGAGGTTCGCAACGCCCTTGTTCTTCTCGACAATCTCGTGCGCAATGCGCTTTAAAGCCCTGTCGAGCGCCACGCTGTCCATGATCAACGCTTTGTCCATACTTTTGCACCTCCTCATCCAATTCTGTACGTTTCCCTTATTCAGCCCTTCGTATCAAAAAAGCCTTGCCGCAAGGCAAGGCTGTGGTTACAGACCATGTTCATATGCCTTGCCGGACTCACTGGACCGTTTAAAGGACTTTTATTGTGCATACGATATCACACGAGCTCAGGTTTGTCCAGCGCGATTTTACATGCGCCCGGAAAGTTTACAAACGCTTCACGTGTTGATCGTCAGCAGTATGGAGTCATCCTCCAGCACTTCTTCGGACGCAACAGCCATGCCGTGCTCTGAAAGGCTCTCCATCACTTTTGCATACGTGAAGGCCTGCACGTTGCGGCCATACTCGTTTTCCAGCGACTGCAGCGACCCGAGAAGTTCGTCCATATCGCCCACGTTTCGCACCTCCAGAGAGAACGGCGCTTCCTGAGAAGCGCGGAAATAGTGCAGCACCCCCATTTGTGTCTCTATGCGGAATTCGTTCTCACCGTCCTCTTTTACAGCAAGACCATGCTCCGAAAGCGTCTTTACAAGCAGCGAAGCGTCGTTGAAAATGGTTTCAACGGGATCCAGATTCTTTTGATTCTTCGGCTTCAGCCCCAGCAGCGCCGCGATGCCCGACGAACCCAGCGACATCCCAATGGCCACGGCCATCGGTATTAATACCAGTGTTACAGACATTGTCCCCTCCTACAGCTCAAAATCCACAATGCGGCCGCCCTGCTTTTTTACGAGTTCGCCGCTGTCCTTGCCGTCGTCATGCGCCTCCCGGTCCTCCTTCGCGGTGGCCAGTACCGCACGCTCCGCAGCCCAGGTGCGCAGCGCCCGTATCTGCTCGCTCTGCGTAACGGACAACGCTACGCTCTCCTGTATGGTTTTGACGAGATCGTCCCTGCGCAGACCGCGCTCCCCGTAAAACGCCTCGTACAGCGCCGCGATGACGATCTGTTCTATCTCCGCACCCACATACCCCGCCGTCAGTGATGCCAGCTGCGCGCACAGCTCCGGCGTGCAAGTCACCTCATGCGAGACATGCGCACTCGCGAGCCGCTTTTTCAGATGAACCTCAAAAATCTTCTCGCGTTCGCGCTTGCTGGGCAAATCAACGAAAAAGATTTCATCGAAACGTCCCTTGCGCAGCAGCTCCGGCGGAAGCACGCTGATGTCGTTCGCAGTGGCGATTACGAATACCGGCGCGGTTTTCTCCTGCATCCACGTGAGAAATGTGCCAAACACACGGGACGACGTACCCGCGTCGCTGTCGGAGCGTGTGCCGGAAAAGCCTTTTTCGATTTCGTCCACCCACAGTATGGAGGGCGATATGGCTTCGGCGGTGGCGATGGCCTTGCGCATGTTCTCCTCGGAGCTGCCCACGAGACTCCCGAAGATTTTGCCCACATCCAGCTTCAGCAGCGGCAGACCCCAGATGGCGCTCATCGCCTTGGCGGTGAGGCTCTTGCCGCAGCCCGGCACGCCGGTAATCAGTACGCCCTTGGGCGCGGGGATATTATAGCTCTTGGCTTTCTCATTCCAGGTATGGTTACGGCGCAGCAGCCATTTCTTCAGGTTCTCCAGGCCGCCGATATCATCGATGCTGAGGTCGGATTTGACAAACTCCAGCACGCCCGTTTTGCGCACCACCTGGTTTTTCTCCTCGTGGATGATGCTGAGCGCCGAAGCGCTGATGCCCTTGTCATGCACGATGGCGCGGCAGAACGCATTCTCCGCCTCCTGCAGCGTGAGCCCCAGCGCGGAGCGTACCAGCTGCTGCTTCTCTTCCGCGCTCAGGCGGATGCTCTCCGGGCTGAGCCCCGCGAGCAGGCTATCCAGCACCGTTTCAATCTCCTCCGGAGAGGGGAGCGCAAATTCCAGTACCGATATTTCCTTCTCCATATCGCATGGAATGATAAGATGCGGTGAAATAAAGATGACGCACTTGCGGCTGCTTTTCAGCACCGGAAGGATATCGCGCAGCCTGCGTATGAGCGCGTACTCGGGGCGCGCGTTTCTGTCGCCGCCGAAGTAAACGTGAAAATCCTTGAGTATAAAGAGCGCGTTCTCCTCGTTATGCGCAATAAAATCGATAGCCGCCATGGGCTGCATGGTTTCCTTAAGACGCGCGCCGCCGCATACGAAGCCGTTGGTCTGAGTCCACACGTAAATCTTCCGCTTCGCTTTTATCAGCTCAGGATTCTCGTTGACGCGTCCAATCGTCTCGACGATTCGCTCCTCTTCGTAGGTGGGGATATAAACGTATGGAAACCCCGCGTTAATCAGATTTGCAAAATCCTGTTCAAATGCTGTCACGATGACCCCTTTCCCCCGCCGCCAAGCCGGAGCACAGTATTTTTTGCAGCTTGTCCAGCTCGCCCATGCCATTCAGCAAGAGCGCGCCGTCCCTGCCCACCCTCAGTTCCATCCGGTTGCCGCACGCCAATATCGACTCATCATAACGATCCGTCAAAAAGACGAACCGTTGATTGGAGGATCCGACCCATGGCCTTGAAAAACTGCGCAGGGCCTCGATATACGGCCCGTCTGCCAGCAGATCGCATGCCGCCAGCAGCCGCGCCGCATCTGCCCGCTGCCGCAGCTGCTCATGCGTATACCCGGTAAACGCCATCACGGAAAGTCCCATGCGCCGTGCGGCCTCCGCCACTTCCGCCATCTCTGCCGCCTGATCAAAGGGCTCTCCGCCCAGCAGCGTAATGCCCTCGATATGCGCCGCCTCCTGCCGTATTGCCGCGATGACTTCGTCGGCATTCCAAGCCTCTCCGTCCTGCGGATCCCACGTATCCCGCGCAAAACACCCGGGACATTGATGGGCGCATCCCTGCGTCCAGATGCAAAAGCGTACGCCCGGCCCTTCCGCGCAGGTGCGCCGGACGACGCGGTGAATTCGTATCATATATCCAGCGTGCGGCGCGGACGAACTTCCTGTTCGGCTTTGCGTTTTTTGGGAAGCGCCGTCGCCATTTTGAACAGCTGCACGGCAAAGTGCGGCTTGATGCCCAGCTCGGAAATGAATGCGTCTATGGAGGCAAAGCCGCCGTGCAGATCCCGAAGGCTCAGCGCGCGCTTGGCATCCGCAAGGGAAACACCGGGCAGCGACAGCAGATCCTGCTCGGACGCCGCGTTGATATCGAGCAGCTCCGCCGCTCTGCTTACGGTATCCTTCACTTTGCCGGCGGTTTCTTTCACCGCCGCAGCACCCGCTTTAGGCCGGGCGGACGCCGGTTTAGCAGCGGGGGACGGTTGCGGAATCACCGGCTGCATCTGCGCTTGCGTCGGCTCCGCTTCGTTCACGGACTGCGTCACCGCTACGCGCTGTGCACCGATAGTCTGTCGGAACCGTTCCTGATCGCTGGACACATTAAGATCGGCGAGGATTGCCGCGTCCGCATCGCCCCTATACGTCGCCGCGACGGTTTCAAGGTAGCGTGGGCGGATAATGGTGCAGCCGATGAACGCACCGATATAGAGCATCGTGACGATTACGTAATAATACCCGCGTATATCCAAATCATCAGACAAAGAAGATCGATATTGCAACATCGTTTCCGACAGAAAACCCATCGTGATATCCGCCGCCAGAATGAGCAACCCTATCACTGTCCAACGGCCTCTACGCGCACGGATTCCGGCCTGCAGGAAGCTCGCACCGCCGCAGAACGGCAGCAGCGACCAGAACATCCAGAGCGAATTGCGGAAACGCCAACCCTTGTCGTTGAGGCAGGGAAGCATCCTATGAGCCTCCTCCCAGCCAGGTGCGATAGCTTCCAGGTAAGGCTGGCGCAGCGTCAGGCTGTGCACCAGCATAGCGACGTATAACAATGCCGAGCAAAACAATCCAAGCACTATAGAAATCATTCCGTAATCGAGATAATTAGTGCCGATATGGGCAGCACCTTGGGTAACAATCATCAACAAGCAGACTGAACCCGCAGCGATATACAACATGCCCCCGCGTTTCCAGCGTTCAACATTAGCACGGATTCCGATGTGCAGCAGGCTGAAACCGCCGAGAAAAGGAATATACGCCCAAAGAAGCCAACGCGAGTTTTGCCTGCGCCAGTTCCCATCCGCACACAGCCGGTGCGGCCGCAGCTCACGTTGCTGCAACACCGCAAGGCGCGTCAAATACGCGGTACGAACAATGAACGCGCTGATCAGGCAGACGATATACGATATCGGCAGCACCAGATACAGCAGCACGCCCAAGCCGCTCAAATTATAGGGCAGGGGATCGTCTATGGAGTTGTATACCATCCAGAACAGGACTAGTACCGTCAGTGCCGCGTACAGCACACCCAGCCTCGTCCAGCGTTTGTATTGCGCCTTGTACCCGATATAAAAGAAAGCAATATTGTTCACGAGCGGTATCGCCGCCCATATCAGCCACAGAGAGTTTTTACGACGCCATGCGCCGTCCTGTTGCAGCGCTTCCATCAGGCGTTAACCTCCTCCGCGGCTTCGGCAGCCATCTGCGCTTCGCCTTCGTAATACTCCCCTGTAAAGCCTGAATCGACGGTGCGCGCGCCCGTCAGCTGCTCGATGATCCGAATGTAATCAAGGCAGGCCTTTCCCTTGACGCCATGCGTCTCCGCCTCTATTTTCCCGTCTGTATGAATGCGCAAGCTGATCTGCCGCATAAGCCCTCCTGTCCATCAGCCAATGGCTGTAGTGTTTCGCGGTTGGGTATGACTTTATATGAATCTGCACGGAGCAGCATTCTGCGGTATCGTTAAAGAAGATTAACAAAAACTTATTTTATCATAAAGGATATTGATGGGATTTGCAATCTTTAAAATCCATATTTCGCATGCAAAAGCAGCCCCGGAGTTGCCCCTGTGGAGCTTATCTGATAGAATGAAACCACTAAAGATTGGGGATGGTTGCACATGACAGTACTACAGGATATACGATGCTATATATTTGATATGGACGGGACCATCTATCTCGGAGAGACCGTGCTTCCCGGCGCGCTGGATCTGCTCGGGCTGCTGAGCGAGCGGCGCATCCCGTTTTATTTCTTCACGAACAATTCCTCCAAATCGCCGGAGGACTACATCGCCAAGCTGAAAAGGCTGGGGTTGGGCGAATACACGCGCAGGGATATTGTCACCTCGGCGGACGTCGCGGCGGACTATATCGCAAAGCGGTTCGGAAAGAACGCGCGTGTCTGCGTCGTCGGCACGCCTTCTCTGGAGACACAGCTGGCCGAGGCGGATATCCGCATGGATGATTCGGCCCCCGACTGCGTACTGGTGGGCTTCGACACCACACTGACCTACGCCAAGTGCGACAGGGCCACCACGCTGATAAAGGAGGGCGTGCCCTTCCTCGCGACCAACATCGACGCGGTCTGCCCGCTGGAAGGCGGCGCGGTGATGCCCGACTGCGCGAGCATCTGCGCGCTGCTGACACACGCCACAGGCGTGGATGCGAAGTTCCTCGGCAAGCCGTTTGCCGAAACCGCGGAGTACATCGTCCGGTATACCGGCATACCCGCGGCACAGACGGCCATCGTCGGCGACAGGCTGTACACCGACATGCGTCTCGCCCTCGGCAACGGCATGTGCGCCATCGGCGTGCTGTCCGGCGAAATGACGCGTGAGGACATTTCGCGCGGCGGCGAAAACCTGGACTACCTGTTTGAAAGCGTGGCAGGGCTTTGCGATGCCCTGCGGAAAGGGGATATGTATTGAAAGCGATTGCAGTAAACGGCAGCCCACGAAAAGCGGGCAACACAGCCCTGCTGCTGAAAACCGTGCTGGCCGAGCTTGCGCGGCACGGCATTGAGACGGAGCTCATCCAAGCAGGCAGCCGGGATATTCACGGCTGCACCGCATGCGGCGCGTGCCGCAAGAACACGGTGCCCCGCTGCGCCTTCGATGATGACATCGTCAACGAGAGCCTCGGAAAAATAGCCGCAGCCGACGCGCTGATACTTGGTTCCCCCGTATACTTCGGCGGCATCACCGCGCAGATGAAGGCTTTTATCGACCGCGTGGGATACGCCTCCCGCCCGCACCACCTGCTGCGCGGCAAGGTGTGCGCCAGCGTCGCGGTTGCGCGGAGAAACGGCGCGCTGACGGCTTTCAATTCCATGAACAACCTGTTTACCCTCTCCGAGGGCATCGTCGTGGGATCCACCTACTGGAACCAGGGCGTCGGCCGCGAGATTGGCGACGTTGAAAACGACGCGGAAGGCATGCAGACCATGGTGACGCTGGGCGAGAACATCGCCGACGTGCTGCTCAGGCTTCGGGCATAGCGGGAGGAAATGGGATGGTTCTTACCGAGGTGGTCCGCCAATTCTGGATGGATATCTGCAACCAGCGATGGAGTGCCCTTTCGACATATTTTCACGCCGATGCGGTGATTCGCTGGCACAACACGAACGAGCAGTTCACGGTAAACGAGTTCATACGAATCAACGAGGCGTATCCGGGAGACTGGCTGACGGACATTGTCAGGGTGGAAAGCACGGGCAATTCCGTTATCACCGCAGTGCGGGTATATCAGGAAAACGCGCCGCTCTCGTTTCATGCCGTATCGTTCTTTGAATTTCGCGGCAGCCGTATCGCGGCGCTGGACGAATACTGGGGCGCCGACGAAAAAGCGCCGCAATGGCGGCTGGATCAGCGTATCGGCAGCGCTATCCCCGAATAACGCAGTAAAGCGGCGGCGCTCACCGCCGCTTATTCGTACTCACAGGAGGTTATCTTCGCATATCGCCGCAGAGAGAATTCTCCGTCGTGCGGCATGCCGCAGTAGCCTTCCGACATGCTCTTGCCATCGGTGACTCGCACGATGCCCGCCCGAAACAGCAGCGATTCCAGCGGCGCGCGCTCTGTATCCGCGCACAGCAGCGCCGCGGTATGCAAGCGGCTTTTGTGAGGAGTCAACTCCTCCAGCAGACGGGCGCGCGGCAGCGGCTTCACCCAGCAAACGCGGTTCATATACGAAAGCTCCAGGCGGCTGTCGGCGCTGGCTATCACCCCGCAGCCCTTTCCCCGGAACACCGACTTTCCATTGGCCACCGCTTCCAGCGCCTCCGTATACAGCTCCAGCGTGCGCCGCGCGGCCGCACGAATATCTTCCCCGGCAGGCATAGCCCCCGACTGCGCCTCCAGCAGGTGCGCAAACCGTTCCGCCAGCTTCACCGCGTCCGCGTAATTCCCGTCCACGAAAAGTCCCTGACAGGAAGTACACAGCCGCTGTTCCGTATCGCAGAGGTTGTATGCCACGCCCGCGAGCGCCTCGTCCGCCGCCCCGCCGGCTGTCACGTACGCGAAGCTCAGCTTGTGGCCCCATTCAACAATCCGCACATTGGGCGGAGCCAGCGCGCGTACCGCGCTGACAGCGGCATCGCCGCCCCAGACCACTACGGCATCGGCCACCGCCGCGAGGGTCTTCATGGTATCCGTATCCTCTGAGGGGCAGCCGGTGATATAGACATAATCCGCGATGGCGGGCTCCAGAGCGGCCAGCTCCTGCAGCAGCATCACGGACAGCACGTCTCCCCCGCCGGGCAGCTTCAGTACGTTGATGTTGCCCGTCAGCAGCCCCTCCAGCACGCTGTATGCCGGGAGCGCGTCCGCATTGCCTGCCGCAACATGCAGCAGCACGCCCAGCGGCTTCCATTCCTGTCGTACCCGCCTTTCCGTTCCGTACGGTTTAAAGCGTCCGGTGGGCAGCGTCCCCAGCTCGCGCGACAGCCTCTCCTCCAAATACCCGCGAGACAGCGTCTGCCGCGCCGTTTCCAGCTCGCGGCGCGCCCGGGCTTGCGGCATGCCCAGCGCCGTCAGCGTGGGCAGAAGCTCCGCTTCATCCAATTTCCCGGACAGCGCGTCACACGCGGCGATAACGGCCTCGGGCGAAAGCGCGGGACCCGACAACGTCCTCAGTATCCGCCGCTGAAGCTCTTCTATATCCGGCTTGCTCTCCGGGCGTATCATAGTGCCTCACCTCCCAGCCTCTCCGCCGCGCCCGCGGCACACGTCTGGATATGCCGCTCTCCCGCACGGCCCATCAGTTCAAAATATGGCGTGCGCGCTCCGCAGCCGCACGCGCTGCCGTCATAAAGCGCCGCCAAGTCGTCCGTCATCACGCTCACCAGCGGCATGCTGTACACAAGCGGCGTCACAAAGCTCAGCAGCCCGGTTTGCCTCATCGGCAGCGGTTCCAGCGTGTTCACGTCCCGGATGATGACCCGGCTGTACGCGGGCACATGAAAATGCCCGTTTTGGCACCGGCAGTAGGGTATCGGGTGCTCCACGGCGCTGAAGAATTCAAGGCAGTTCTCGCGCCGGATTCCGAGCCTCTCGTCTATCAGCGCATAAAAGCGGTCCCGGTCCACCTCCTGATGGTCCATGTGTTTCCAGCCTCCGCCCAGTATGACCTTTGATGATTGGTTCAGCCGGAACGAGATACCCTGCTCGCGCAGCGCCTCCGCCAATCGGTACATCAGATAGGGAAACCCGACGAAACGCACCGGAAAGTGCTGCTTCTCATATCTGCGCAGCGCGTCCACGACACCCTCCAGATTGGGCGTGTATCCGCTTCCCGTATCCTTCAGCGCGTATTCGCGGTGGAGCGCGGGGGCCAGCCGCGTCGCGCCGAATGCCGTCTTGACGGCGCCCATGCGGTTATGCCCGCTCGGCTCGTACCCCAGCACGATATAGTTCGCGGGCCAGGCGGAGATGAGCCTGTGGTACGAAAAGAAGCGCCACACCATCGCGAGGCCGTAAAAGAAGCTGCGCCTGTCGAAGCCGACGACGCTGTGCGCTCCCGTGGTGCCGGACGAGGTTGCCCAAAGCCGGATATCCTTCTCCGGCATCGAAAGCAGCCGGTTTCGTTTGAAATACGGCGTCGGGATAACCGGTATCCGGCAAAGGTCTGCTTCCGTACGCAGCATTTCCGGCTGAAGCCCCTGCGCCTTCAGCAGCCCCGCATACTCCGCGCAGTGCGCCGCCTGAAACCGGATGTTGTCTCTTACCGCCTCGACAAAAAGCGCGCTTGAAACGCGATAGGGATCCTTCTGAAAGAACAGCTTTCCTCTGCAATCCAACAACCTGTCTCCTTTTTCGTTCCGGGAAAATAAAAAAGGGCTGCGCAAGCAACCCTTTGTCATCCGTTATTCCTCACCCATCATTGCGTACAGCCGCGGCACCACCTTTTTCAGCGAATGCGGACGGAAGTTCTTGTCTACGAACACATGCTCCGTCTGCCCTTTGGCGATGAGCTTGGCATCCTTCTCGCACATCACCTCATACGCGAAGCGAATCTTGATGGAGCTTGCGTCTGCCACCGATACGCGCACCGTCAGCTCGTCGTTGTAGAGCGCCGGATGATGGTATTCGCAGCGATCCGACAGCGGTGCGAAAAAGTAACCCAAATCCTCGATTTCCTTATAGCTCATGCCGCAGCGCCGAATCAGCTCTTCCAGCGCGACGTCGAACCAGTTGAGATAGTGCGCGTGATGCGCAAAGCCCTGTCTGCCCACTTCGGAATACCGCACACGTATTTTGCAATCCACCGAAACCATGATGCGCCCCCCTATCTTTAAAACCCGTTTTCCACGAGTATTTCTCTGGCCGCGTCGGCTTCCGACTGAAGTACCAGCACCTCAATCGTATCGCCGTTGGTCTGCGCCTTGGCGGAAACGTTGCGCAGCTTGACGAGTATGCCTTCCTCCTCAAGCGATCTTAGCATTTGCGCCGCCTTTTTGGCGGAACCGGCCATGCCCACCACCATCCACATACGCGCCTCCCGGATTATGGTTCCGTTTTTCCGGAATACACCGTACCGTATGCGGAGATGACCTGCGCCTTGCCGCGAATCTTGATCGCCGAAGTGTTTTCGGTGAACTGCGCGATCATCACCTCTCCCGCGTCCAGCTTCTCGGTGTGGTGAAAGCGCGTATCACGGCCGCGCGTCATGCCGATGATATTGACGCCGTCCTCCAGCGCCTTGATGATCACATAGTCCTGAGAATATTCATTGGGCTCGTGGTTTGTATCCATACGCGAATCTCCATTTCTATCGTTATTCTACCACACTTCCGGTCCGCCTACAATAGAATTCCGGCCACGTGAGCGTTAATCCGCGCATCGGCGGATAACCTCCAGGAACGCCCTGCCGTAGCGGTCCAGCTTTGCCTGTCCTACCCCGGATACCTCCAGAAACTCCGCCGTGCTGCGGGGTTTCCTGCGGCACATGTCGCGCAGCGCAGCGTCCGAGAATACCACAAACGCGGGGACGCCGCTCTTTTCCGCAATGCCCGAACGCAGCTTTTTGAGCGCCGCGAAGAGCTCGCCGTCCGCAGCCGCCACCGTCGCTTGGGCCGTCCCAGTCCGTGTCTTCGTCTGCGTCCTCTCCTTCAGTCGCTTCACGACGACGCGCCGCCTGCCCTCCAGCACCTCGCGCGCCTCCGGCTTCAGCTTCAGCACCGGATACTCGCCCTCGCTCTGACAAAGCAGTCCCTCCCGCTCCAACTGGCGCAGCACATCGCGCAGCAAACCCGCGTCCTCGCGTTTCAGCGTGCCGCAGGTCTGAATGCCGTCGAGCCGGAGGCGCAGCACCCTTTCGCTTCGGCTTCCGCGCGCCACGTCGATAACCGTGCCCGCGCCATAACGCTGCCCGGTCAAACGGATTGTATCCAGCAGCAGCCGCGCGGCCTCGGTAACGTCCGTTTCCTCCGTATCCGCGCGGCAGCTTCCGCAGTTCCCGCAGCGTCCTTCCGCGGTTTCGCCAAAGTAGCCCAGCAGCGCCGCGCGCAGGCATTCCACGGTATGACAGTACATCGTCATGCGTTTCAGACGCTCGCGCTCCTTCTCCTGCACCTGCGCCAGTGTTTCGGCGTCCAGCTCGGACTGTTCGCCGCTCTTCTCGATCAGGAACTGCTGCGTGATCACATCCTGACCGCTGTAGAGCAATATGCACTCCGCGGAGCTCCCGTCCCGGCCCGCGCGCCCGGCTTCCTGATAATAGCTTTCGATGTCCTTGGGCATGTTGTAGTGGATGACGAACGAGACGTTGCCCTTATCGATGCCCATACCGAAGGCGTTGGTCGCCACCATCAGCGGCTTGCGGTCATACAGAAAATCCTCCTGATTGGCGGTCCGCTCCGCGCCCTCCAGCCCGGCGTGATAGCGCGTCGCGCCGTAGCCCAGCCGGCATAAGCGATCACAGACCTCCTCCACCGCCTTGCGCGTGGCGCAGTATATGATGCCGCTTTTGCCCGGATTGGCTTTCAGATACGCGATGGCGGCGGCAAACTTGTCCCTTGGATGCTGTACCTCAAAATAGAGGTTCGGACGGTCAAAGCCCGTCACCAGCACGAGGGGATCGCGCAGCCCCAGCAGGCCGAGAATATCATCACGCACACGGCACGTGGCCGTGGCGGTAAATGCCGCAACGGCAGGTCTTTCGGGCAGCAGGCGGATAAAGCGTTCCACCTCCAGGTAAGCCGGACGGAAGTTCTGCCCCCACTGAGAGACGCAATGCGCCTCGTCCACGGCTAGCAGTGAAATATGCGCCTGCTGCGCGAAACGCAGAAAGCCGGGAGTATGCAGCCGCTCCGGCGCGACGTAGATGATCTTGTATTTCCCCTCGCACGCATTGGAAAGCGCCTTCGCCATCTGCGCGGGCGTCAGCGAGGAGTTAAAATAAGCGGCGGGCACGCCGCCCTCCACCATGGACTGCACCTGATCCTTCATCAGCGAAATCAGCGGGGACACGACGAGTGTGATGCCCGGAAGCATCAGCGCGGGGATCTGAAAGCACAGCGATTTTCCCGCACCCGTCGGCATGATGCCGAGCGCGTCGCGCCCGGAGAGTATGGCGTCAATTAATTCCTCCTGTCCCGGATGAAAGGAGGAATAGCCGAAAACCTGCTTTAAAACCGCTTCCTTGCGCATGGGCGTCACTTGACCACCACGTTCTCGCTGCCAAAGGCGGCGGTCAAGCTGCCGACGAGCGCGGCGCTCAGCGTGACGCGCAGGCCGTTGCTCGTACGGAATTTCTCGCCCGTGGCCTCCACCGCCACAGAGACCGGCTCCATTCCCGGCGAGGTCTGCAGTATGCGGCGCAGCCTGTCGGTATCGTCCCCCATGTCCTTCGGAATACGCACGTAGAGCTTGCGGCCCTGATACTGGGCGTCCTCGCGCACGTAGGGCATCACGCTCTCCACGAGCAGCTGCGGCACCTCGTCCTCGCGCAAATCCACGCGGCCCGATACGCGCACGATGGTATCGTCCACCAGCAGCGCCTCACACTTCTGGTAGACGCTCGGGAAGATGACGATCTCGATCATGCCGTAGAGATCCTCCAGCAGGGCGTTCGCCATCAGCTTCTTCTGCTTGGTGGATCGCTTTCTCACGCCGCTCAGTATGCCGACAAGGTCGACCAGCCGGGACTCAAAGTAGCGCGCGGAATTGACGTCGTCCGCTGCCGACAGGATTTTATAGATGTTGACCTCCCGCCCGTCCAGATCGCTCTTATACTTGTCCATCGGATGGCCGGAGAGGTATACGCCCGTGGCCACCTTCTCCATGGCCAGCAGCTTGTCCTTGGAGTATTCCGGTACGCTGGGATAGTCGTCCTGGTCTCCGCCTCCCGCATCGGGCTGCGAGTCGAACAGCGACACCTGTCCGTCGAGATTGCGGCGGCTGGAGTCCTGCGCGGCCTTCAGCACGCGCTCGCTCACGGACATCAGCTGCGCGCGCGTCAGCCCGAGGCTGTCGAAGCAGCCCGCGAGTACGAGACCCTCCAGCATCTTCTTGTTGACGCTCGCCGACGTGCGGTTGATAAAGCTGCGGAAGCTCTTGTACGTGCCCTTGCTGCGCTCCGAGACGATATCCTCCGCGGCGCGTCCTACATCCCGGATGGCCGCGAAGCCGAAACGGATGGCGTCCCCCTCCACCGAGAACAGGTACTTCGATTTATTGATATCGGGCGTCAGCACGCGGATGCCCACGCTCGTGCAATACTGGATATAGGCCGAGATCTTGTCCGCGCGTCCGATGAAGCTGTTGAGCAGCGCGGTCAGGTATTCCACCTTGTAGTAACATTTGAAATACGCCGTATAGTAGGCGATGGCGGCGTACGCGCACGCGTGTGATTTGTTGAACGCATACGCGGCAAAGTCCATCATCTGATCGAACAGCTTCTCTCCCACGGCGGCGGGAACCCCGCGCCTCACCGCGCCCTCCACGCCCGTCGCCTCGTCGCCCAGCAGAAACACGCGGCGTTCCTTCTCCATAACGTCCTTCTTCTTCTTGGCCATGGCGCGGCGAACAAGATCGCTGCGGCCCAGCGAATACCCCGCGAGAGAGCGCACGATTTCCATCACCTGCTCCTGATAGACGATGCAGCCGTACGTTTCGCCGAGTATGGGCTTCAGCAGCGGATGCGCATAGCTGATGCGCTCCGGGTGCGCCTTGGCTTCAAGGTAAGCCGGTATGGAATCCATCGGGCCGGGCCGGTAGAGCGATATGCCCACCATGATGTCGCCGAGATCCGTGGCGCGCAGCTTCTGCATCAGGCTGCGCATGCCCGCGCTTTCCAGCTGGAATATGCCGTCCGTATCGCCCGAAGCGATTAATGCGTACACCTTCGGGTCGTCGAATTTGAGCTTTTCGAGATGTATCTCAACACCGCGGTTCTCCAGCACCATCTCCATGGTGTTGCGCAGCACCGTAAGGTTGCGGAGCCCTAAGAAGTCCATCTTCAGCAGGCCGAGATTCTCCAGCGTGCCCATCGGAAACTGTGTGATCACGCTGCCGTCGCGCGGGTTGATCTGCAGGGGTACGTACTCCGTAATGGGCAGCTTGGATATCACCACGCCCGCCGCGTGCGTGGACGCATGGCGCGGTATGCCTTCCAGTTTCAGCGCGGTGTCGATGAGCCGCTTGGTATCCGCATTGGTCTGGTACTCAACCATCAGCTTGGGGTTCTCGTCCATCGCGCGCTTTATCGTCATATTCAGCGCAAAGGGCACCATCTTCGCGATGCGATCAGCGTCGGCCAGCGGTACGCGCAGCGCACGCGCCACGTCGCGGATGACCTGCTTTGCGCCCAGCGTGCCGAATGTAATGATCTGCGCCACACGATCGGAGCCGTACTTGCGCACGACGTAGTCGATGACCTCGCCGCGCCGCTCGATGCAGAAGTCGATGTCGATATCGGGCATGCTGACGCGCTCCGGGTTGAGGAAGCGTTCGAACAGCAGGTTGTATTCGATGGGGTCGACATCGGTGATGCGCAGCGCATAAGCCGCGAGGCTTCCTGCCGCGCTACCGCGCCCCGGGCCGACCATAATGCCGTTGTCGTGCGCGAACTTGATGAAGTCCCACACGATCAGGAAGTAATCCGTGAAGCCCATGCGGTCTATTACGCCAAGCTCAAAATCGAGGCGCTCCTTCAGCGCGGGCGTAACGACCTCGTAACGCCGTGCGAGGCCGTCTTCACAGAGCTGCTTCAGGTACGCCGGGTGATCCTGTCCGCCCGGCGTATCGAAAACCGGCAGATGCGTCGTGGAAAAATCCATCGTCACGTCGCACCGGTCCGCAATGATCTGCGTATTGGAGATGGCCTCCGGAACGTGCGCAAACAGTGCCGCCATCTCTTCCGCGCTTTTCACGTAGAACTCGTCGGTGCCGAATTTCATGCGGCTTTCGTCGTCGATAAACGTGCGCGTCTGTATGCACAGCAGCACGTCCTGCGCCTCGGCATCCTCGCGGCGCGTGTAGTGTACGTCGTTGGTGGCAACCAGCGGGATACCCAGCTTCTTCGACAGCGCGATGAGCTTGGTATTGACGATTTTTTGCTCCGGCAGCGAGTGATCCTGCAGCTCCAGAAAGAAGTCTTCGCCGAACATGCCGTGCAGCCGCTGTGCCAGCCGCTCCGCACCCGCGTCGTCGCCCGCCAGCAGCATGCGCGGGATATCGCCCACGAGGCACGCGGAAAGGCAGATGAGCCCGTCCTTATGCTGTTCCAGCGCGTCGTAATCAATGCGCGGCTTATGGTAGAATCCTTGTGTAAAGCCCAGTGACGAGAGGCGCATCAGGTTCTGATACCCCGCTCCGTTTTTCGCCAGCAGCACGAGGTGGGAGTACTCCTTCATCTCCTTGGTTTTGTCGGACAGCCGTCCCGGCGCAACGTATACCTCGCAGCCGAGTATGGGCTTAATCCCCGCTGCTGCGGCTTTCTTATAAAAATCGACAACGCCATACATCACGCCATGGTCGGTGATGGCGATGCTGCGCATGCCCAGTTCTTTCGCACGGTCAATTACGTCGCCGACACGCGCCGCGCCGTCGAGCAGGCTGTATTCGGTATGCAGATGCAGGTGGGTAAACTCCATTCGCGTGGCCTCCATATGCCTATCATACATGAAATCACCCGCGCATACAAACCAATTTGCGGACAGCCGCCTATTTCCAAAGTTGCCCCACACAAGCGCACCGGGCTGTGATATAATTCTGAAAAAAGACGGAGCAGCGTATGGAGAAACGCGGAAAATCCAAAAACAATCCCCTGTTGAAGTCCCTGCTGACGCCCTTGGCGGCAGCGGCTTTTCTCGCGCTGTGGCAGCTTTTCACGTCGCTTTGCGGGCAGCCCATGCTGCACGGCGGCGATGTCTCTGTATGGGCGCTGGCGCTCGTCTGCGATCCCGCCTTCTGGCTGGCCGTCTTCTTCTCTGCCTTCTCACTCATTGCAGGCTGGACGCGGCGCATTGCGCGCGTTGCCTGCATCGCCGCCTTCTGGTTTACGGTATGGCAGGCCGCCGCCGTCGCCGTAGGCAAGCCGCTGCTGATGCCTTCGCCCGCCGAAACCTTCTCGGCGCTGGGCGGGCTCGCCGTGCAAAGCCATTTCTGGGTCAGTATCGGCGCAACGTTCTACCGGGTGGTCGTGGGTATCGCCATTTCGTTGGTTTCGGGTGTGCTGCTGGCGCTGGTGGCCTCGCGCTCGGAGGCGCTGCAAAGCCTGCTGCGCCCCGTGGTCGCCGCGGTCAAATCCACGCCGGTGGTCTCCATTATCGTGCTGGCGCTGGTATGGTTCTCCTCCTCCACCGTACCCATCGTATCGTGTGTGCTGCTATGCTTCCCCATCTTCTTTGCCAACACGCTGGCGGGCATACAGGGCGTGGACAAGGAGCTGCTGGAGCTTGCCGCCGTATTCCGCGTGCGCAAAAGCCGCGTACTGCGGGAGATTGTTGTGCCTTCCGTGATGCCGGGCATCTATTCCGCACTGTCCATCTGCCTCGGCTTCTCCTGGAAATCCATCGTCGCGGCAGAGGTATTGTCCAGCCCGAAGTACTCGCTCGGCTACGAGCTCTATAAAACCAAGCTATACCTGGAGACGCCGGAGCTCTTCGCGTGGACGCTGGCGATCATCGTGATCAGCCTCGCTGTGGAAAAAGGCCTGAAACGGCTGCTGCCGAAAGGAAACGCGCTATGAGCATACGCGTCGCAACCCTCACCAAGCGGTTCGGGGATCATCTGCTGTTCGACAGGCTGTCGCTTGAAATACCGCTGGATAAGCCCGCCGTGATTGCGGGCCGCTCCGGCTGCGGCAAAACCACGCTGCTGCGGATACTGGCAGGTCTCGACGCGGACTTTGAGGGCACCGTCGAAGGTATGCCGGAGCGTGTGTCGTTCATGTTTCAGGAGGATCGGCTGCTGCCTTGGAAGGACGCATACGCCAACATTGAGTTCGTTTTAAAGGATGCAATGCCCGCGGACGCGATACGTGAGGCCGTTCCGCGCATGCTGGATGCGGTACAGCTCTCCGGTCACGGGCACAAGCTGCCTTCAGCGCTTTCCGGCGGTATGAAGCGCCGTGTCGCGCTCGCGCGCACCTTCTGCTATCCCGCGGAGCTGCTGCTGATGGATGAACCGTTTAAGGGTTTTGACGAGCAGCTGAACGACGAAATGATTGCGTTGTTTCACCGGTTAAGCGTCGAAACCGGAAAAAAAGTCGTGCTCGTCACGCACGACCTCTCCATCGCGGATAAAATCGACTGCCGCGTCATCCGGCTAGGCGAATAAGTATGTGCCGATCTTATACCATGCAAAATCACCTTTTGTGGTTGACAAGCGGCGCGCCCATCTCTTATAATGTACTAGTTTCTGAACGTATGGAGAAGTACCCAAGTACGGCCGAAGGGGCTCCCCTGCTAAGGGAGTAGTACGAGTGAATCGTAGCGAGGGTTCAAATCCCTCCTTCTCCGCCATAAAAAACGAGTTCGCCATCAAGGCGGGCTCGTTTTTTATGATGAAACAAAGGGGATTTGAACGCGAGCGGCCCGCGCAGCGGGAAAAACGCCCCTTTTGGAGCGGTCTATCAGGGATTTTGAGAACCAACCTGATTAACCTATGTGAACAGCCTTCAAGTGATAAATAGTTGCCATCAGTTTGGTTTCCTGTGGCATTGGGGTTCATACGATACTATATCAACATTTGCATTTCTATACTCTGCAGATCTGTTTTAAACAGATCTGCCATTAACAAGACCAGAAGCACCTGCTTGGGTGCGAGTTTGTTTTCTTCAATATATCGACATAACTTGTCCTGTTGTTCCCGAGCGTTATGCTCATTGAAACACACACATAAATAACTGCCTGCTTGAATACTGGACAACAAGGAGGTTTCCGATGAATCATCTGTTCCGACCGAGCAAAATAATTCAACCGGAACAAATTGATTATTTGTTACCCCGCAAATAAAGCCGTTTTCAAAAGTATTGAGCAGTCTGTTTTCCTCAACGATTTTACAGGCCTTTGCGTATACCGGATATGCGGATTCCTTATTGATGTGACTATCTACCGCTATAGTGATGATATGCCGCTCCACGATATCCTTATAGTAGACTTCCGACTTCGAAATAGATTCTTTTGATGTCTGAACATAGCGTTGAAAAGCATTCATAACAAATATTCTTCGATTGATGTCCAATATCTTTTCTCGGGCGTTCTCTTTTTGCCTATCCATGTAATCCAGCACGAAATCGGTATCTTTTTTATCAAGGACGGTTTTAATCTCCTTTGGGCTTATGTCCATGATACGGGAGGCTTTAATAATATCCAATTTCCAAAACTGGTTCATTGAATAATATCGGTATTTAGTGACAGGATCGGTATAGAAGGGCATCAGCAATCCTATTTTCTCATAAAAACGCAGCGCTTTAACGGTAATGCCTTTCGCTTTTGAAATTTCACCAATTGAGAATAATTTTTCTTTCATTCTATTGACACTCCCCTTAGGGAATAGTATACGCTCAAATTATCAAGAACTCAAATAATTTGAGATGGAGGCTTAACATATGAATACAAACTTGTTTTACTTTTCGGCGACAGGCAATACACTAATGGTCTGTAAGGAACTGCAAAAAAAGTTGACGGATTGTTCGATGGAACCAATGGCAAAATTGGTGAATCAAACAGAAATTATTCCTGACTCCAGAATTGTAGGATTTGTGTTTCCCCTGTACTTTGCCGGCTTGCCGAATATAGTCGCTTCTTTTATTAGTAAAGTCAATTTTCAAAAAATCGATTACATCTTTGCGGTAGTGACAAAATCGCAATTTAAATCACCCGGGCTCGTTGAAGAGCAAATGAACAAAATCCTTGTGCAATATAACAAGAAGGTTAATTTCGTTACTTATATAAATATGGTGGGAAACTTCATCATGAAGTATGATATCATATCTGCAGAAAAGCAGCGCGCTATCATGGAGCAGACGCTAAAGAAGGTAGATTTCATTGCCGGACAGATACTAAAAAAAGACAATAAAATAGAAAATCCGGCCAGACTATTGAAATTCATCGGCAGGCAGATGTATATAAAAATGAGATCGAATGCTCAAAAAAACGATGACGGCTTCTTCTGTGATACGTGTAATCAATGTGGTTTGTGTGTACAAATATGCCCTGCAGGCAATATAACACTCTCTTCTGAGAGACCAGTATGGAACCATAATTGTGAACTTTGCCTTGCCTGCATTCATGCTTGTCCTCTGAAGGGAATTCAATACGGGAAGGAAACTCAAGCTCAGCTAAGATACCGGAATCCTGATATAACGATTGAAGAATTGCTGGTAAGATAGTCAAAATATCGCTCTTTTGTCGAGTTGAAGATTCAAACTAAAAAACCAGGCATTTTATGTAATGTCTGGTTTTGATTTCGGAGTTCCAAAAAGCCGTGTGGTTTTCAAGGTGGTAACTGCCCGCTTAAGACTGTTTTCAGTATATCCCCAAACGAATCCTCCTTTGCGGGCGTTTTTAGCGAGATGGCGTGATAGCCTGCTTTCGCAGGCGGAGCAAATCCCTCCTTCTCCGCCATAAAAAACGAGTTCGCCATCAAGGCGGGCTCGTTTTTTATGATGAAACAAAGGGAATTTGAACGCGAGCGGCCCGCGCAGCGGGAAAAAACGCCCCTGTGCGGGCGATTTTAGCGAGATGGCGTGATAGCCTGCTTTCGCAGGCGGAGCAAATCCCTCCTTCTCCGCCATATAAATGAGTCTGGCATCAAGGGGGCTCATTTTATTTTAATGAACAAAGGGATTTGAACGCGAGCGGCCCGCGCAGCGGGAAAAACGCCCCGTGCGGGCGTTTTTAGCAAAACGCGTGGCTTAATCAAAGATGCCTCCATATCGTTATTGTTTGGAAGACACGAGAACCTCATAGGTTTGATGTGATATAAATACCCGTTCCAGCCGGCTGCCGAGCCGGCTCAATATATCATTGGTGATGGTTTGCGCACGCACAGCCAGTTCTTCCGCAAGGATTTCATCTCCCCCGTCGCATCCAATCAATGTTGCGATATTGCCGCATGTGACCTCCGGATTGTCCGTCACATCCACCATAAGCTGATCCATGCATATGCAGCCGATGATGGGCGCACGACGCCCATGCAGCAATACGCAGCCCTGCTCGCTACCCAGATTTCTTGGCAGCCCGTCCGCATAGCCGATAGGGAGTATGGCGACTCGCGTATCCCGTTTCATAACATTCTGACAGCCATAGCCGACACCTTCCCCCGCCGCAACCATTCGGATTAATACGACCCGCGCTTTGAGGGACAATACCGGTTTCAGAGCAACGCCCGCTTGATTTGTTCGAGAGGTGACGCCATATAGCGCCAGACCCACGCGAGCGTAATCGGCAGCTGTATTGCCATAGTTTAAAACGCCGTAGCTGCTGAGAAGGTGCGTGCAGGGGATCTTAATACCCCGTATCTTTAGCGCGTCCAGCAAACTGAAAAACCTCTCAATTTGTCGGTTGGTCAATGCCACACTGGCAGCATCCATGCTGTCGGAAGCGCATAGGTGTGTGAATATCCCATCCACCTTAAACTGTTTATTGCGGAAGATTTCCGCAATTTGCGTACCGTTTTCGAAGCTTTCGCCCAGCCTGTGCATGCCGGTATCCACCTTTATGTGAACATGGATCTGCTTGCCGGAAAGGCCGAGCCCATCCGCATAGCGGGCATCCACCACCGTCTGGGTCAGACCGTAATGACAAAGCTCCGCGGCCCGGCGGGGATCCGTGTATCCCAGAATTAGTACTTCTCCATGAACGCCGTTTTGCCGCAAATGGATGCCTTCATCAATCGTTGCAACGGCAAAGGCTCGAACACCGATATGGTTTAGGGCGCTGGAAACCTCAATGTCGCCATGTCCATAGGCATTGGCTTTTACAACGGCCATGATCGCGCATTCCCCAGGCAGCAACTCCTGCAAAGTTCTGGCGTTGTGGCACAGGTTATCAAGGTTGACTTCCGCCCAGGCGCGGTCTTTGCGGCCCTGATGCGTGCGGGTGTAATTTTCCCTCGTTTCCTGCTTACTGCTCACTGCCAATCTCCCACAGCGTCACTACCACGCCGTCCATGTTGTTTCCGGAAAACTGATATGCGGCACAATCCGGCACGGGCACTTCCATCGCGGTATCCGAGCTTGAAATGAAGCCGATTTCGCAGCGGGGACCATTGCCGCGAAACGCAAGCCGGTTGCGCAGAAAGTCATGCTGCCGGATATCGTCCATGTATTCCTCCAGCGTTATCCCGCTATTCGTGATGATCCGCGAATGCGGATAACCCACATACCGAAAGTGCCAGGGTTCGTGCGCAATATGGGTAATGTGTTCTCTGCCCGCCGGATAGCGTTCGATAAAACCATAATCCGCCGCTTTTTCGCGAAACCGCTGACAAACGCCTTCATAGGGGAAATCCGGGCGGATGAAATCTATGTCTGCCCCGTTTAAAGCCAAATCGACTGCCAGCCCGGTCTGATGTTCGCTGCAGCCCGGCATCGCTACATAATCACGCGTGAACTGCCTCCCGTTTTCCCGCAGCGATTTGTTATATATCCGGCGCTGTTCACGCGTCGTCCGAAAACCGCTGATCGCCACGATGTCGCCGCCGCCGTTAATGGCCGCCATGGTCTTGTCCAACATCTTCGCCGCCTGGCGTTCCAGCATGGCAGCCTCCCTCCCGCATTCTAGCGGCATCAGGCTGCCTTCGTCCGGTTCGGTTTTCAGCGGCCAGTCCCGGTTCACCAGAACAAGGCTGCCGTGATGGACACTTTTTCCGTGAAGCTTCAGCGTCTTCATGGCTCAACCGCCAAACGGATCAGCGTATCCACAACGGTCTCGAAGCTCATGCCAATGCCCCTCATCATTCCGGGGTAGCGGCTGTGGCTTGTGAAGCCGGGGATGGTGTTGACCTCGTTAAAGACAATCTCCCGCTTCGGCGTCAGAAAAATATCCACCCGGGCGAAGCCGCGGCAGCCCAGAGTCCTGTAGATGATTTTCGCCGTTTGTTTAATTCTCGCCGATGTATCGTGATCAATGCGGGCAGGCATATGGATTCTGGAGCTTTTCAGCGTATACTTTTCGGTATAGTCGAAGAAGCCGTGGGACAGCTCGATTTCATCCAATTCTCCCACGGTGAGCTCGTCATTGCCCATCACGGCGCACCCCACCTCGAAGCCTTCCACGCCCTGCTCGACGACAACTTTTCGGTCGTGCTGAAACGCCGCGCCCACCGCATCCGGAAGTCCTTCCGGGCTGGATACCCTGGTGATACCAAAGGAAGATCCCGCGCAAGCCGGCTTGACAAACAGCGGGTATTTCAGATTCGACACAGCGCTGCACAGCGCGTCCGGCGACGGCGGCGCATCAATGACCACCGATTGCGGAACCGCAATGCCAGCCGATGCCACCAACCGATGGGCGATGTCCTTATCCATGCAAATCGCCGAGCTGAGCGTTCCGCATCCCACGCAGGGGATTCCCGCAAGCTCCAGCAACCCCTGCACCGTGCCGTCTTCACCGTTTTTTCCGTGCAATACCGGAAACGCCACATCAATCGGAATCACTTCGGCTTTTCCGTCCTTCAGCGCCAGCAGTCCATGAGCCGCTCTGTCGGGCAAGATGAACGCAGGGATGCAGGATGGGTGCTGTGTCCATGTATCATCGAAAATCCGCTCCACAGGCCCGCCGTATTTTTTCCAGACACCCTCTTGTGTGATGCCCAGCAAAATGGTCTCGTACTTATCTGTGCGAATACTTTGTATGACGGAAGCGGCTGACTGCAGCGAAACCTCGTATTCGCTCGAGCAGCCCCCAAACAATACCGCCACGGTTTTTCTGTTCATTGCATGACTCCTTTGCGATGAATTCATTACTCGCTGCCTCACTTTTCCATGCGCAGGTCCGCAGTGTTTTTTCTGCAGAGCGCATTTCCCTGATACCTTGCGGGCGGACAGCAGGAGCGGAGTAATCGGCGCAAACCGCCTGCTTCCAAAACACCCGTACCTTCCTGCAATACAAAAAGCCTGTCCGTGTTGCGCAGCATCATGGTATCGCAAACGTTCAGGCTATATTGGAATTATGGCTTATGAATACCTTAAGAATTGATGATCAAAGGCTTATTTTACAGAAACAATTGGCGCGGACTGTTCGGTTACACCGGGCAGCACCACCGTAAACACTGTCTGGTTTGCGTCGCTCGCAGCCGATATTCCGCCCCCGTGTGCTTCGACGATCTCCTTCGCGATGGCAAGTCCCAGTCCCGCGCCGCCGGTATGAGAGGATCGGGCGGAATCCAGCCGGAAGAACTTCTCAAATATTCTCCCCAGCTTTTCGGCGGGAATGGGATCGCCCTGATTTGCAAACGTAATCACCGTATTGTATCCCTTATTGAGTGCGGTAATGGTGATCGTGGAGTTGTCGTAGCTGTACGCGATTGCGTTCTTTAAAATGTTGTTGAACACGCGTGAAAGCTTGTCCGCGTCGCCCCAGACGGTAAGATCCTCCGCGGCATAAACGACAGCGGTTTTGTTCTGCGGTGCGAGCATCGGGTAAAATTCATCGGCCATCTGGCGCAGCATCAGCGCGAGATTAATCCTTGCCATAGTAACCTCAATATGCTGGAGGTTGAAGCGGGTAATTTCAAAAAACTCGTCGATGAGCTGATCCAGCCGATAGGCTTTGTCCAGCGTAATGCCGACATATTTGGCTTTTTGCGCGGGCGGCATATCCGGCGCTTCATTCAGAAGGCTCAGATACCCGATGACAGAGGTCAGCGGTGTTTTGATATCGTGAGCCAGATAAACGATCAGGTCATTTCTGCGCTGCAGCTCATCGCGGGCCGCCCGCTCGTTTCTGATGGCTGCCTGCTTGATCTGATTCATGCTGGCTTCCACATCCCTTAACAAAGGAGGCAGGTGAATCGGCACGTTATCGGGGATAACAAGGGCTTCGCTGGCTTCCACAACCGCTTCAATGTATTTGACGGTCTTGTTCCAGTAGTGATATATCACAAGGCACAGCACAACAAGCCACACGCAGATAAGTACCAGCGGAGAATAATTGTCCAGGGAGTTGAGAAAATCGTACAGCGGACTGGGCTGCCATGTAAATCTGCTTGCAATATACCGGGCAAAATAGAAGCCTGCAATCAGCACGAAGGCGGCAGTAACCGTAGCAATCAAGCAGCGGAGCAGCATGCTTCTCATCAGTGTGGATCTGAAATTAGCGCTAATTCTCAATTTTGTAGCCGACCCCCCATACTGTTTTAATATATTTGGGACGTTCCGCGCTGTCGTGCATCTTTTCCCGGATATGCCGTATGTGCACCATAACCGTATTATTGCTGCTGGAATAATACTTTTCCCCCCATACCACGTGGAACAGCTCTTCCGAACTGACCACCCGGCCTCGGTTGGCTGCCAGCACCCAAAGTATGGAGAATTCCGTCGGGGTTAATGACAGCCTCTTTTCGTTCAGCGTGCATTCATGCGTATTTCTGTCCAGCACCAGCCCGGAAAACATGAGGGTATTTTCCTCGGCGGAAGCTTCGGCTGTATTATACTTTGTAAATCTGCGAAGCTGCGCCTTGACGCGCGCTATCATCTCCAGCGGCTGAAAAGGCTTCGTAATATAGTCGTCCGCGCCCAGCGTGAGACCGGTTATTTTGTCAATTTCTTCACTCTTTGCGGTCAGCATGATGACCGGAAAATTATGCTTCTCGCGGATGCGCTGGCAAATCGCAAAGCCGCTCTCGTCAGGCAGCATAACGTCCAGTATCGCCAGATCGATTTTTTCGTGGTCGATACAGCTTAACGCATCCTTGCCATTGTAGAACTTATAGACCGTGTAGTCCTCGCTTTTCAGGTATACCTCGATTAAATCCGCTATCGCCTGTTCATCATCAACGATCATTACGTTTGCACCCATAAACGCGCTTCTCCTTGCTGTACCACCCATCATCCATCATAGCATGCTTTATCTGCAAATGCGGCAGCGTATCACTTATGAATATCTTAAGATTTCCTTAACCGCTGCAGCACAACGCGCTGAATCCATACTATAGTCTTTCTTGCGGCAGCGCAACAATTCCGCGACGAAAATCACAGCTGAAAATGCCGCAGCAGCAGGCAGTCCCCATTCTTAACCCTCCTTTGTCCTGAATTCCCGTCCGTTAAGTTCCGCATGGAATCCGAGAAACTTTTCTGTACATTTGTTGTTATACCGCTCATTGAAGCGGTTATTTATACGGATGAGTATATCCTCATGCTTATGCAATCCGACAGATGATCAAGGGGGCAGCTATGGCGGGATCACCAAAAAGACACTGGAAGACGCAACCAAACGACATGATATTCGCGCTTGATATCGGCACGCGCAGTATCATTGGCATTGCGGGTATCATGGAGGACGGGCGGTTTCGCGTTATCGCCATGGAAAAGGAGAGTCAGGCGCAGCGCTCCATGATCGACGGCCAGATTGAAAACATCGATCAGGTTGCCAGAGTGGCCCGAATAGTCAAGAGCCGGTTGGAGGACACGCTGTGCTGCCGGCTGAAGCGGGTATGCGTAGCCGCGGCGGGACGGGCGCTGAAAACCCAGCGCGCTTCATTCTCCATGGAGTTTTCCCAGACGCAAAGGCTGAATGACGAAATCATCAGCCGGCTGGAGGCGGGAGCTATCGCGGAAGCGGAGGCTGCTTTTACCCGCAGCGTGGAAATTGATACCCGTCAGTTTTATCTGGTGGGACATACCGTGGTACAGTACTATCTGGATAACTACCCCATCTCCAGCCTGCTGGACCATCAGGGGCGGCATGTACAGGCAGACGTCATCGCTACGTATCTTCCGAGCGCGGTGGTGGAAAGCCTGTATCTTGCCATGAACCGCATCGATCTAGAGGTTGCGAACCTCACGCTGGAGCCCATTGCCGCTATTAACGCGGCGATCCCTCAGAATCTTCGGCTGCTGAACCTTGCGCTGGCGGACATCGGCGCGGGAACCTCCGACATCGCCATATGCAAGGACGGCGGCATCGTAGGGTATACCATGGCTACCGTGGCGGGGGATGAAATCACGGAGGCGCTGATGAATCGCTACCTCCTCGATTTCGATACCGCGGAGTCGATTAAGACACAGCTGGATTGTCAAAACACGGTCAGCGTCACCGATATTCTGGGAAACACACACACGATTACGCAAAGCGACCTTCTGGACAGCATTGATGGTGCCTCGGATAACCTCTGCCGGGAGATATCAGAGCATATCTGCGCCGTAAACGGCGGTCCGGTTTCCGCCGTATTTCTGGCCGGAGGCGGCAGTAAGCTGGCGAGCATCCGGGCAGGGATATCCAGACATATGAAAATTGATGTAAACCGGGTAGCCATAGCCGGAAACTATTTTCAGACATATGCTTTTTCGGACACGTACAAGCTGCAGGATCCCGAATACGCCACCCCGCTTGGCATTGCCATTTCGGCAGGCATGAACCTGATCGCCGATGGTTTTAACGTGACGCTGAACGGCAGCCGCGCCAAGCTTTTCCGCAACGGCACAATGACCGTACTGGATATTTTGACGATGAACGGCTTCTCTTACCGGGATATACTGCCGCGCACGGGCAATAAGCTCATATTGGCAGTCAATGGGGAGCAGGTTATTTATTACGGTGCCCCCGGCGAGGCGGCCATACTGCGGCTTAACGGCAAAGACGCCAGAATCTCCGATCTGGTGAAAACGGGAGACCGCATTGAGTTCGTTCCTGCCGAACACGGCAAATCCGCACAATACTGTCTGAAGGATCTGCTGGCGGATCACCCCGGGCAGTCTGCCACCGTCAACGGAAAGATACTGCCGCCGGAAACACCGCTGAAGACAGGAGACGCGGTGACGATTGTTCCGGAGCCTGTATCGGACGCCTCCGGGGACAGAGAATACGAGCAAGCCGCACTGCCGCAGACCGCGCCATCCGAAGAGCCCGAGGCGGCAGATTGCTTGCCGCAAGCTGCACAGACAGACCATGCCGCTGCAGAACCCGCGCCGCCGCGCCCGGCGGATTCCGTCGAATTCGTACTGAATCACCGCCCTGTCACTCTCTCCAGAAAACCCGACGGCACACCGTACTATCTGATGGATTTTTTGGAACTGTCCGGAATCGATCTGGAGCACCCGTCAGGAAACATCATACTCCGGGTCAACGGCGCAGACAGTACCTTCCTGACGGATATAAAGCGCGGAGATCAGGTAGAGATATTCTGTTCCTCCGGTCAGGACGGCAAGCAGTTTGCCGGGACCGCTGGGCGTCCATAAAATCTTGCCGTTATTTTCAAGCGCACCTTCACCGGTGCGTTTTTTGCGTCTTCATGGTTCCCCCCGCGTCCAAATACGCGGTTCAGCCATTGACGGATTGTTATATTATGATATTATATGCTTGTTATTGTATTATTTAAAAAGGATATGGATTATGACACTGGAAATCAGCGCATTGGAAATCATTGTCGGTATACTTGTCATCATTGCTGTTACGGTGATCTGGGTCATTAATAAAAAAAGGCCTCCGGACAAAAAGAAAATCAACGTCGACGCCGGACTGCTGGCTCTGGTGCTTACCATTGCCGCCGCGCTTGTACTCATGCTCGTCAAATCCGATTTCTTTAAAAACAGCCCCGTACTGATATTCATCGCCGTGCTTTGCCTGATTACCGGTGTGACCGGTATCACAGGCACATTCGCCACGCTCAAGTCCCGCAAGGATCTCGGCATGGTGCTGGCGAAGCTGCAGGATCAGGTTTCAGGCATGGGCAACCTCATCTTCTACCCCACCAAAGAAGAAACATTTAAAATGCTGTGTACGATGACCCGTCAGTCGAAAGAGAAAGTGATGTCCACGCGGTTCTCTTCCGGCGATATCAGTACGGAATCGGACTACTGGTGCGAAGTCAAGCATAAGGCGATGTCACCGTCCGTCATGTGCACGCGTGTCCATTGCCTTGCCCACAAATCTGCCAAATGCATCGACGGCGTATGCAGAATCGTCAACGACTTCTGCGGTGCAAAGCAGTTTCTGCTTGGGGTCACGTTTCAGAACAACGAGTTTGAAATGATCATTACGGATGATCGGGAGTGCATGATCTGCTTCCACGACCTCGAAATGACCATTCGGAACGGCTTCAAGGTGGACGCAAGCCTTCCCAACAGCATTGGGATGGTCTCCAACTTCGGCGACACATATCGCCGTATACTGAATAACTGCTATGTGGTGATCGATTTTGAAAAGTTCGTCCGGAACACCGACGATATCCGCAGCGTACAGAATTTCCTCCGGGCAAAGCATAAAGAATATTGCGACGGCAAACTCCCGAAACCCGTGCATCCCGATGATCTGGAAAAGCTGATCGCGTCCTACCGCTGACGCCACAGTGCATTATCCATGCTCAGTCCCCTCAACACCCGCAGTCCGTGACCCAAGAAATCGGGGGACCTGTTTTTTATTCCCCCGCCCATGGAATTGCATCTTTATTTACCGGATACATTCATATATAATATCTCAAAACCACGACCATCATTGCATGACAACGCGTCGGTGCCTTTTCGCGATTCAGCCGAATCGCGGGGGCAGTCGCCAAGGAGGAATTCATCATCAAGCAGGAATCTTTCATCTACGGTCTTAACAGCCCTATTCGCAGTAAAGGCGCTTTCGCAATCTACGTATTGCAGTGGCTTGGTTTCACCATTGGTTCTATTGTGCCTTTTCCGCTCATTGTAAGCGCGGCTTTTGGCCTAAACCCCGCGGAGACAGCAGCCTTCTTCCAAAGATCGATACTGTTTTGCGGTCTGTTCTCTTTTCTTCAGGTGTATTTCGGCCACCGGCTCCCCCTGCTGGAAGGCCCTTCCGGCATATGGATTGCGGTAACCTCCAGCGTGGCGGCAAGCGCCATCGCCCTGGGGCAGAGCGCACACGCGGCAATGGGAAGCTTCAGTCTGGCCATGATCATCTGCGGATTGCTGATCATACTCATCTCCGTGTTCGGTTTTTCGGCCAAACTCGGAAAGTTCGTCTCCCCCATGATACTCGGCACCGCGCTCATCATGCTTTCTCTGCAGTTCGGCACCAGCTGCCTTGTCAACATGCTGGGTCTCACCGGCGGCGGGTTTGACGCGTTCGGGGCAATCGTATCACTGCTGGTACTGCTCATCATTGTCGTTATTAAAGTGAAGGTGAAGGGATTCGTCGGAAGCATATCCATACTGATTGGCTTGATTTTCGGATATCTGGTATATCTGGCCTTTGGGAAAGTTTCTTTTCAGACCGGCGTCTCCACGCAGTTCTACATCCCCGCGCCGTTTGAGCTGGGCGCGCCGTCGTTTGACACCGGCATTCTGATAGGTCAGGTGGTCGTCGTTTTCGTCACCTTCATGCTTTCCATTGCGGGCATCAAGGGAATGGCGGAGTCGACCGGCATGCCCGCCGACAAAAAGCAATTGAACCGGGGCATACTTCTGAACGGCATATCCACGCTGTTCGGAGGGATATTTACATCCGTCGGAACGACGCCGCTCAATTCCTGCATCGGCTTCGTGGAGCTTACCGGGGTTGCTTCGCGCCGGGTTTTCGCAGTCTCCATGGCGCTGTTCGCCGCGCTGGGGCTGTTCCCTCCCGTATCCGCCGTGCTCGTCAGCATCCCGCTGCCGGTGCTTTACACCATCTTCTTCGTTATCTCCGCCTCGCTCATGGGCATGGGGCTGAAGGAATACGCCCGTCTGGAGATGAACACCAATCACGCCATCTGTGTCGGATTTTCGCTGATGGCCGGAGTGAGCGTTCTCGTGCTGCCCGCCGACACGCTGGCGTTTCTGCCCGACTGGTGCGAATATGTCTTCCAGAACGGCATGGCGACGGCGATTATCGTCTGCCTGGTGATGGAAGGCTTCTTTAAGCTGATTGACACGAAAAAAGCACAATAAAATAACCGGGGCGCAGACCCCTTCATATCCGGGCCTGCGCCGCCGATAAACCGCGTTTTCTCAACTTCGACCTTCACCGCTGCCCCACGATGACTTCATAATCGAACAGCTCATCCATCTCCGTCAGTTCGCACACCATGAACGCGCGGATGTATTCCTTGTCGCGCGTGATGGAGTGTATGTAGTAACCGTTTTTCAGGTAGAACGCCACCGAGGAGCGCATACGGCTGGCGGTGTGCAGCGCGATGGCACGCACGCCCAGAGCTGCGCACTCGCGGCGCACCTTCTCCAGCAGCAGCCCGCCGATACCCAGCGACTGTATCTCCGGGTCGACAGCGAGCCGCGAGAGGTATGCGATGTTCGCCGAGAGCACCTCAAAGCGCACCGCGCCCACGGCTTCCCCGTCCACGCGGCACAGATATACATGCTTGCGCAGTATGTCGGAGAGTATCGCTTCATCCGTCTCATGCAGCGCCGCAACGTTCTCTTCCCTGCGCAGCTCTTTGGCGTACTGCGTGAACGCCTTGCGCGTCACGCTCTTCACGTCGGCCAGATCTTCCGGGCATGCCCTGGCGAACACGATGCTTTCCATCAGTGCTTATCCTGCATCAGCAGCACCATCGCCGCTTTCTGAGCGTGCAGCCGATTCTCCGATTCGTCAAACACCACGCTGTGCGGCCCGTCGATGATATCCGCCGATACCTCTTCGCCGCGGTGCGCGGGCAGACAGTGCATAAAAATGTACTCTTTCTTACAGAGCGCCGTCAGCTGCCCGTTTACCTGAAAGCCTTCGAAGTGCTTGTATTTCTCCTGCGCGCCGCTTTCCTGCCCCATCGACGCCCAGACGTCGGTATACACCGCGTCGGCGTTCTCCGCCGCTTCCCTGGGGTCGTGTGTGACGACCACCGTGGCGCCGCTCTGCTTCGCGGCCTCCCGCGCATGCGCCAGCACTTCCGTGCTGGGCTCAAAGCCCTTCGGGCAGGCCACGCTGATGTCGAGGCCCAGCTTCGCGCAGCCCACCAGCAGCGAGTTGGCCATATTGTTGCCGTCTCCGATGTAGGCAAGTTTTCCGGAAAAGCTTCCCTTGGCTTCGTAGTAGGTCATGAGATCCGCCAGCACCTGGCACGGGTGCAGCAGGTCTGTCAGGCCGTTGATGACCGGAATGGTTCCGTGCTCCGCAAGGCCGTCCACATCGCTCTGATCAAACGTGCGAATCATGATGCCGTCCACCATTCTGGAAAGCACCTTGGCCATATCGGAAATGGGCTCGCCGCGGCCCAGCTGAATGTCATTGCTGGAAAGGAACATGCCCTTGCCGCCCAGCTGATAGATGCCCGTCTCAAACGATACGCGCGTGCGGGTGGAGCTCTTGGTGAATATCATCGCGAGTACCTTGCCGGGAAGCAGCGCCGGGCGCACTCCCTCCTTCAGCTGCTTTTTGAGCTTCACCGCCAGCGACAGCACCTGCAGTATTTCGTCGGGCGTATAATCGGACAGGCGCAGCAGATGCTTCTGCCCGAATTCCTTCTTCGGCTGGTAATTCATTAATTCCATAACTGGCCTCCTTATGATTGGCTCAGGTATTCGCTGAGCGGAATATGCCGGGTTTGAATGTCCTTTGCGTCCATTACGGAGAGCAATGCGCCCAGCGTATCGGTGGACGTGATGCAGGGCGTATTGAACTCCATCGCCGTTCGTCGCAGACGGAACCCAAAGCGCAGCGGCTGCTTGCCGCGCTCGGGCGTATTGATCACCATTTCGAAACGCTGTCCCTTGACGGCCGCCAGCGCTTCCTCATGGGAAAACGACTCGCACGACGCCACGCCATGCGCCTGAAAATACCGGCAGGTTCCTTCGGTGCCGGCGATGGCAAACCCCATGTCCGACATGCTCCGGGCGTACCCCACCGTTTCCTCCTTGTCGCGGTCGGTGACAGAAAACAGTATGGGCTTTTCTTTCTTCGGCATGCGCACGCCGGAGGCCAAAAACGCCTTCTTCAGCGCCGCGAGATAGGTTTCGTCCGTACCCATCACCTCTCCGGTGGATTTCATCTCCGGCCCGAGGAAAATATCCACGGTAGTCAGCTTGGAGAACGAGAACACCGGCGCCTTCACGGTCACAAGGCGGCTTTCGGGATGCAGCCCCGCGGCATAGCCCATGCGGGCAAGCGTCTCCCCCAGCATGACGCGCGTCGCGGCGGCCACCATCGGCACGCCGGTAATCTTGGAAAGTATGGGCACGGTGCGGCTTGCGCGGGGATTGACCTCCAGCACGTATACCTTGCCCGCTGCGTCCACGACGAATTGAATGTTGTAGAGCCCTTTGATGCCGAGCTCCACGCCGATGCGCATGGCGGCTTCGACAATTGTGCGCTTGATGTCCGCGTCCAGCGTCTGGGTGGGATACACCGCCATGCTGTCTCCGCTGTGTACGCCCGCGCGCTCGATATGCTCCATCACGCCGACGATCATCGCGTCCCTTCCGTCACAGATGCCGTCTATCTCCACCTCTTTGCCGAGGATGTACTTGTCGATGAGCACCGGGTGCTCCGGTGAAATCTTCGCCGCCGCGCCCATGTATTCATCCAGCTCCTGCGTATTGTAGACGATCTCCATCGCGCGTCCGCCCAGCACGTAAGACGGGCGCACCAGCACGGGAAAGCCTATCTTCACCGCGACGGCACACGCTTCGCTCTGAGAAAACGCTGTGCCGCCCTCCGGCAGCGGTATGCCCAGCTTCTCCAGCACCTGCATGAAGCGCTTCCTGTCCTCCGCCCTGTCGATGCCGTCCACGGAAGTGCCGAGTATTTTGACGCCTACCTTCGCGAGCGGCGCGGCGAGGTTGATGGCGGTCTGCCCGCCGAACTGTACGATGACGCCTTCCGGCTTCTCGCGCTCGATGACGTCCAGTACGCACTCGCGTGTCAGCGGCTCGAAATACAGCTTATCCGATGTATCAAAATCCGTGGATACCGTCTCTGGGTTGGAGTTGATAATGATGGATTCCACACCCATGCGCTTCAGCGCCAGCACGGAATGCACGCTGCAGTAGTCAAACTCGATGCCCTGCCCGATACGGATGGGACCGGAACCCAGCACCACCACCTTGCGCTTTCCGCTGTTTCTGGACTCATCCTCTCCGTCGTAGCACGAATAGTAGTAGGGCGTCTTCGCCTCGAACTCACCCGCGCAGGTATCCACCATCTTGAACGTGGGACGGATGCCCAGCGCGATGCGCAGCGCCTTGACGGCAGCCTCCTGAGAGCCCAGCAGATTGGCGGCATAGCTGTCGCCGAAGCCGTACCGCTTGCACTTTTTCAGCAGCGCCACGGGCAGCGTATCGATCGTGTGGGTTTGCAGCTCCCGCGCGATGGTCAGTATATTGAGCAGCTTGCTGATGAAGAACTTGTCGATGCGCGTAATCTCAAAAATCTCATCTACGGTATAGCCGCGCTCCAGCGCCTCCGACACCACGAAGATGCGCTCGTCGTCCGGGTTCTTCAGCGAGTTCTCGATGGCCTCGTCGCTCCACGCGGCGATGCTCTTCATGCCAAGCTGATAGTCCAGCTTGACGTCGAGGCTGTCGATGGCTTTCAGCAGCGACTCCTCGAAGCTGCGGCCGATGGCCATGACCTCGCCCGTCGCCTTCATCTGCGTACCCAGCGTACGTGTCGCCGTCACGAACTTGTCGAACGGCCAGCGCGGCACCTTGGTCACCACGTAATCGAGCGCCGGTTCAAAGCAGGCGCACGTCTCGCCCGTGATGGGGTTGATGATCTCATCGAGTCCATAGCCCACGGCGATCTTCGCCGCCGCGCGCGCGATGGGGTATCCGGTGGCCTTGGAGGCCAATGCCGAAGAGCGGCTGACCCTCGGATTCACTTCGATGACCACATATTCAAACGTGTCCGGGTCCAGCGCGAACTGTATGTTGCACCCGCCCTCGATGCCGAGCGCGCGGATGATACGGATGGACGCGCTGCGCAGCAGCTGATATTCCTTATCGGACAGCGTCTGTGAAGGCGCGACCACGATGCTGTCCCCCGTATGGATGCCCACCGGATCGAAGTTCTCCATGTTGCACACGACGATGCAGTTGTCCTTGGCGTCGCGCATCACCTCGTACTCGATTTCCTTATAGCCCGCCACGCTCTGCTCCAGCAGCACCTGCCCTATCATCGAAAACGCGAAGCCCGTCGCGGCGATGTTCTTTAACTGCTCCATATCGCGCGCAATACCGCCGCCCGTACCGCCCAGCGTATACGCGGGCCGCACGATCACCGGAAATCCGTTTTCTTCCGCAAACGCCACGGCTTCTTCCACCGACGTCGCGATATGGCTTCGCGCAATCTTCTCGCCAACACGCTCCATCGCTTCTTTGAACAGTTCCCTGTCCTCCGCCTGCTTGATGGAGGCCAGCGACGTCCCCAGCAGCTCTATGCCCAGTTCATCCAGTATGCCGCTGTCTGCCAGCGCCACGGCCATGTTGAGACCGGTCTGCCCGCCCAGCGTGGCGATGATCCCCTGCGGCAGTTCGCTGCGCAGTATATCGGATACGGCTTCCAGCGTGATGGGCTCGATATACACGCGGTCGGCCATCTCGGCGTCGGTCATGATCGTCGCGGGGTTGGAGTTGATGAGCACCACCTCGTACCCTTCCTCGCGCAGCGCCTTGCACGCCTGCGTGCCGGAATAATCAAACTCCGCGGCCTGCCCGATGACGATGGGGCCGGATCCTATCACCATAATTTTTTTCAGGTCTTTCCGCTTGGGCATATACACTCCCGCAGTTTACTGCAATATCGCTTTCAACGCGGCGCAGACCGCGTCGATGTGATCCTTCCCGATGGTATAAGGCGGCAGGAATCGGATCGCGTTGCCGCCTGCCGTGGCAGTGACAAAGCCGCTTTCCAGCAACGCTACCTGTACGGCTTTCGCAGGCCGCACATCCCCCAGCGCAATGGCCAGCATCAGTCCGCGCCCGCGCACCTCTTTCACAACAGGGCATTCCGCCTTCAGCGCCATAAGCTTTTCCGCGAAATAGGCTCCTGTTTCCCGCACATGCGCCAGCAGATCGCTGTACATCAGCTTCTCGGTCACATAGCACGCCGCCGCACTGGCGAGATGATTCCCCGCGAATGTGGAGCCATGGTCGCCCGCGCCGAACGCCTTTGCGGCCCTGCCGCGCGCAAGAAACGCGCCCACCGGCACCCCGTTGCCCAGCGACTTGGCGAGTATCAGAACATCCGGCAGCGCCCCAAGCGCCGGGGAAGCGATGAACTCTCCCGTGCGTCCCATGCCGGTTTGAATTTCATCGGCGATCATGAGCGCGCCGTGGGCGTCGCATACGCGGCGGATAGCCAGCCAGTACTCCGCGGAAAGCGGCTGCACGCCGCCCTCGCCCTGTATGGGCTCCGCGATGACCGCCGCGGTACCATTCGTCACCGCCGCTTCCAGCGCGTCAATGTCGCCCGGCGGCACGTACGTAAAGCTTTCCGGCAGCGGCCTGTACGGCTCGTGAAACTTCTCCTGCCCCGTCGCGGCCAGCGTCGCCAGCGTGCGCCCGTGAAAGCTGCCCTGCAGCGTCACATAGTGCGCGCGCGGCTTGCCTGCGGCGTAATGATACTTGCGTGCCAGCTTCAGCGCTCCCTCCACGGCCTCCGCGCCGCTGTTGGCAAAGAACACGTTGTCAAAGCCCGTCGCCTCGCAGAGCCGCTTCGCGGCTTTCGCCTGCGCTTCAATGTAAAAGAGATTCGACGTATGCAGCAGATTGTCCACCGCATGATGCAGCGCGGCTTTGAAGCCCTCGTCCGAGTATCCGAGACAGCATGTCGCGATACCCGACAGAAAATCCGTATAGCGCTTTCCATCGGTATCGAACAGGTATACGTCTTCGCCGCGCGTAAAGCACACCGGCGCACGGCCAAACACGGGGCTGTAGTACTGTTTTTCCAGTGCAATGATCTCTTCCAGCTTCATCGTCATGCCCTCACCATCGTTCCGATACCCGAGTCTGTAAAGATTTCGAGCAGTATCGGATGCGGAATCGTACCGTTGAGAATGTGTGTGCGCTTCACGCCGCTCTTGATAGCATTGATGCAGCCCTCCACCTTGGGCAGCATTCCGCCCGATATGATGCCTTTATTAATGTACTTGTAGATTTCGTCCACGGATATTTCGTAGATCAGCGTGTCCGGGTCGTCGGGGACACTGCGGATGCCGTCGATGTCCGTGAGGAACATCAGCTTTTCCGCGTTCAGCGCCGCGGCGATTTCACCCGCCACCGTGTCCGCGTTGATGTTAAAGCTCTCGCCGTTTTGGCCCACGCCGATGGGCGCAATGACCGGGATGTACTCATCCTGCGTCAGCGTGTTCAGCAGCTTTGTGTTGATGCCCGTAATATTGCCGACATAGCCCATATCGAAGCCATCCTCCGTTTTGAGCTTCTCCGCCTGAATGAGCTGGGCATCCTTGCCGCACAGGCCGATGGCCTTAGCACCCGCGACATTGATTTGCGCCACGATGTCCTTGTTGATTTTGCCCATCAGCACCATCTGCGCCACTTCCATCGTCACCGCATCCGTCACGCGCAGTCCGTTGTGGAAGTGCGGTTTGATATCATACAGCGCAAGCATCTTATTGATGTCTCCGCCGCCGCCGTGCACCACGATGGGATTGACGCCCACGTACTTCAGCAGCGTAATGTCCTGCATGATCTTCTCGGACAGCTCCTGAGACAGCATCGCCGCGCCGCCGTATTTTATCACCACCGTCTTTCCGGACAGCCGCCGGATGTACGGAAGCGCCTCAATGAGTATATTCGCCTTCTCAATGTATTTATCCATTACAGATACCATCCCATATCGCTGAGGCCCTCGGTTTCGCCGAAGCCCGCTAAAATATTCATATTCTGCACGGCCTGCCCGGCCGCTCCCTTAATCAGGTTGTCGAGACACGCCACCACCACCAGCCGGTTTACGCGTTCATCCAGCACGAAGCCCACCGCAAAGCTGTTACTGCCCACCACATGCTTGAGCTCCGGCAGGCCCTTGCCGTAAACGCGCACGAAGGGCTCCCCTTCGTACATCGCGTAGGCCGCGAGGATATCGCCCGCCGATACGCCTGCCATGGGCGTGGCATACATCGTGGCGATGATGCCGCGCTTCACGGGCAGCAGCTGCGGGGTGAAGGATACCACGAGCTCCCGGCCCGCTGCCAGCGACAGCTCCTGCTCAATTTCCGAGGTGTGCCGGTGCGTGCCCACGCCGTAGGCTTTCACATTGCCCTCCACCTCGCAGAAGGCATACTCCAGCGCTTCCTTGCGGCCCGCGCCGGTGACGCCCGATTTAGCGTCAATGATGATGCCATCGGGTTCCACCACACCCGCCTTCAACAGCGGCGCAAGCGCCAATATGGCGCAAGTGGTGTAGCAGCCCGGGTTGCCGACGATCCGCGACTTTGCGATCTCTTCGCGGTAAAGCTCCGGCAAGCCGTAAACGCTTTCAGAAAGCAGCGCCTTCGCGGGATGCAAAACGGGATACCACGCCTCGTAAACGGCAGCATCGCGATAGCGAAAATCCGCTGATAAATCAATAACGCGAATGCCGTTTTCCAGCAGCGAAGGCGCAATCGACGCCGACGCACCGTGCGGCAAGCATAAAAATACAACCTCGCTGTCCGCTGAAAGACGCTGCGCGTCCACATCCTCCAGTGGCAGATCGTTCGACGCCACGCTTGGATACACCTCGCTCATGCGCTTTCCCGCGAAGTTTTTCGATACGATATGCGCGATTTTCACCTTTCCATGATGCGAAAGCAACCGCACCAGCTCTTCGCCTGCATATCCCGTCGCACCGACTACGCTTACGTTAATCATTGAAGCGCCTCCTTCCCGGTACTAATAAATATACATTAAAATGCATATTAATGCAACCCCTTTTTTCAGAATAACGCGTCGGCAATTCTGCCAAACTACAAACAAAGAATCGCGCCAAGGGGGTATTTATATGAGGAAAGTGATACTGCTGGTCGTTGTACTGGCTGTCATCGCCGCCGGATGGTTTCTCTACTTTCACAAACCCGATCAGGTATCTCAAGTCAGCGTCAGCACCGTAAAAAAGACGGATCTCAGCAACACACTCGAATTCTCGGGTGAGGTGGTCCCTGTACACATGTACAATGTCATGAGTGAGACAGGCGGCACCGTAGATGAATTATATGTATCCGAAGGGGATACCGTGAAAGCGGGTGACAAGCTGTTCGCGCTGGATACTTCAACGCTGGAAAACCAGCTGTCCGAGGCGCAGGCACAATACGAAGCGCTGGTGGATTCCACGGCGCAAACGGTGATGGCGCAGAGCGGAAGTTTGGACAGCACCGAGCGTGCGCTGCAGGAACAGCAAATCAAAGTAGCGCTGGCCCTGTCACAGACCACCGGTTACGATTATTCCTCATTGAACGAAGCCTTTGCCCAGCAGGCGCAGGATGCGGCAGACACCATGGCCGCCTCGCTCAGCGGCGTCACGCTGGATGATCTGCAGAATATACAGAGCAGCGTACCGGCGGAAGCCCAGCAGCAGCTTCAGGCCGCTTCAATTGCGGTTCAGAATCTGGAGCTTGCCATCGAGAAGATGTCTTACTCCAGCCTGATTGATGGTACGGTAATTGCCGTGGGCATACACGAGGGTGAAGTATTGTCCCCCGGCATTCCGGCACTCGTCATCGCAGACACGGAGGACACCGTTATCGAAGGATACGTGTATGAAAAGGATGTGGCGAGTCTCGCGGCAGGCCAGCAGTGCAAGATCTACACGGAGGAAGGCTACTATTTCGGCACGCTCAGCAGCATCGCCGCGTCTACGGCAGGAATGAGCGGCGTCACCTCGTTCGAAAACATGACGAAGGTACAGATAACACCGGGCAGCGGCTTCCACAGAATGCCGGGGGCTGTCGTTGATCTCGAAATTGTGCTCAGCAGCAAGGAGGGCGTGCTGGCTGTGCCTTTGGACAGCATCACGGAAGACGGCTGCGTATACGTGGTAAACGCGGAGGGCGAAGCGGAGAAACGCTCTATACTCACAGGGTTCATGGATATGTACAACGCCGAGGTACTGAGCGGCGTCAGCGAGGGTGAGGAAGTGATACTTTCGCCCAAAAACATAGAGGAAGGTCAGCGGGTTGCTCATGATTGAAGTGAAAAATCTCTGTAAAACGTATGGCAGAGGAAATACATGCGTTCACGCGGTACGCAACGTATCGCTCAAACTCCCCAAAGGCGGCTTTCTTGCGATTATGGGCGCCTCGGGCTCCGGCAAGACGACGCTGATGAATATACTGGGCTGCCTTGATACGCCCACCAAGGGAGAATACTGGTTCGGAGGCACCAACGTACGCCGTCTTTCCTGCGAAGGCAAGGACACGCTGCGCAGCCGCAGTATCGGATTCATATTCCAGTCCTTCTATCTGCTGCCCTCTCTGAGTGCGCGCCAAAACGTAGAACTGCCGATGGTCTATGCGGGTGTGCCTCCCAAGGAAAGGCGAAAGCGGGCCAATGAGTTGCTCGACATCACCGGTCTTTCCGCACGCTCCTCTCATCTGCCCAGCGAGCTTTCGGGCGGACAGCGTCAGCGCGTCGCCATCGCCAGGGCGCTGGTCAATTCGCCCAGCGTTATACTCGCGGACGAACCGACGGGCAATCTCGACACGCACACGGGCGAGGACATCATGCGCATGCTGAAAGGGTTCAACGACAACGGAACCACCATCGTGTTAATCACCCACGAGCGAACCGTTGCGGAGTATGCCAAGGAACTGGTCGTGCTGAAGGACGGCCGCATTGTTTCGGAGGAATCATGAGGCTGAACGACTATATCGGCATCGCGTCACACCAGCTCAAGAAGAACCGGATGCGCACGGTGCTCACTGTGCTGGGCATCGTCATCGGCGTTGCTTCCATGATTACGGTTATTTCGGTGGGCGATGGCGGCAAAGCCATGATCAATTCCGAGCTCGCCAAGTTCGGCGTCAACCGCGTATGGCTGTTTCCCAACGACGTTCAGGGTCCCAGCAATACGCTGGTGCTGTCCGATGTGGAAATGCTGCAGAAGGTGCACGGCGTCAATGACGTCGCCCCCTCCGCGTACGAGAAGGCGCTGCTTTCCAACGGCAACGTGGGCGTCACTTCCGATGTGGTGGGCACTACTGATGCGCTGTTTGACATTGAACAGATGTCATACCTCGAGGGGCGCGGCCTCACCGACAAGGATGTGGAGTACTCCCGCCGTGTGGTGGTGCTGAGCGAAGAGGCGCGGGATAAGCTTTTCGGCGACGAAAATGCCGACGGACAGAAGGTGAGCATTAACGGCCAGAGCTTCACGGTGGTGGGCGTAGAAAAGGAGGATCAGTCGATATACGCTTCTTTTTTCTCCGGCAAATGCTATATCCCCATCACCACATTTTCCGATATGTTCTCCACGCGCTACGTGGATGAGATCTCCGTCACCGCGCAGAATACGGAGACGCTGGACGACGTCATCGACGACAGCATTTCGCTGCTTCTGGGCAAATATGGTGACGGCTCCATCAAGATCATCAACCTGACCAAGGAGCTTGCCAATGCGCAGAACATACTCGACATCTTCACCGTCGTGGTGGGAGGCATCGCGGCAGTATCGCTGCTCGTTGGCGGCATCGGCATCATGAACATCATGCTCGTTACCGTCAAGGAGCGCACGCGGGAGATCGGTATCCGCAAAGCCCTGGGTGCGGGAGAACATCATATCCTGGGCCAGTTCCTCGCCGAGGCGCTGTTCTATGCCATACTCGGGGGCCTGCTGGGCGTGGGACTGGGCATGCTGCTCACAGACTTCGGAGGTCAGATGATCGGTGTGGAAGCCACCGTTTCGGTTTCGGCGGCCTCGCTGAGCGTGCTTTTCTCCGCGACGATAGGCATTATATTCGGCATTATCCCGGCGTACAAGGCCTCCAAGCTGGATCCTGTGGAGGCGCTGCGGCAGGAATAAATCAGGAGCGCAGGCCCTGCCCCAGCGCCATCAGCGCAAAGGCGCGTTCCGCTGCTTCGGCAACAAGGCGACCTGCGTCGGCAATACATTCATCCAGCGCCATCGGTTTATCCGGCAGCGGAACGATGGCGCGCACGCCGATGTCGAACACGGCCTGCACACCCTGTCCGATGCTTCCCGCAATCACAACGACCGGCACCCCCGCCGCGTTGGCATAGCGGGTGATGCCATGCACCACCTTGCCGAAGGCAGACTGGAAGTCCACGCGGCCCTCGCCCGTGACCACGATATCCGCGCCTTCCAGCAATCGGGCAAACTGTACGCGTTCCAATACCGCGTCGATGCCGCTCTGAAGTGATGCGCCCGCGAAGGCGACCAGCGCAGCGCCGATCCCGCCCGCCGCGCCCGTTCCGGGCAGTTCCGATACCTTTCTCCCCGCATAGTCGTCCAGCAGCGAGGCAAAGTGAATCATGCCGCGCTCCAGCGCGTCAAGCTGCGCTTTATCCGCGCCCTTCTGCGGACCGTATACATATGTCGCGCCCTGCGGTCCCGTCATCGGGTTGGTAACATCACACATGAGCGTGATGCGCGCGCCCTTCAGCCGTGCATCGATCCCCGCGGCGTCTATCTTATTGACATTGGTCAATTCCCCGCCGCACATACGCACGATTTCCCCGCCGTCGGCGCGCAGAAAACGGACGCCAAGCGCCTGCATCGCACCCGTACCGCCGTCGTTGGAGGCGCTGCCGCCAATCCCCACGAGAATATCCGTAAATCCCGCGTCCAGCGCCTGCCGGATTAAATCCCCTGTGCCATGGGAGGACGCCAGTGTGGCGCTGCGCTCCTCCTCCTTCAGCAGCGCGAGGCCGCTTACTTCGGACATTCCGATGACCGCGGCACCGCCCGCCTCTCCCCATACGCAGGGTATCGTGCGGCCCAGCGGGTCCCGTGCCTCTGCAGGAAGCACTCTGCCGTGCGTTGCGCAGGCCATCGCCTCCACCGTGCCGTCTCCGCCGTCCGCGATGGGAACCTCCACGATTTCAGCCTGCGGGAATTGCTTCAGCGCACCCTTTTTCACGCATTCTATCACCTCGAGCGATTTCAGCGACCCTTTAAACGAATCAGGCGCGACAACTATTTTCATGATTGTATGCTCCTCTTTTTTGCTGCGAATTATTATACCAGAGCATTCGCCCAAAAGCACGCCTTTCTGTAAAATGCGCGGCAATGCGATGCGCCGCCGCGTCTTGACGCCGCTAAGCGGGTGTGCTATATTAACAAAAGTCCATTATGCCGAAGTGATGGAATTGGCAGACGTGCCGGACTCAAAATCCGGTGGTAGCGATACCGTGCGGGTTCAAGTCCCGCCTTCGGCACCATTGACAGCTTAGTTTGACATCAGAATTTTGCATCAGGTCTGACATCTTTGTGTTGGCAGCGGGAAAGACAT
>JAEWRI010000033.1 GCA_023460085.1 Bacillota bacterium
TCATAGCATTGGAGCAGAATAAGAAAACTATTACTGAGATTACACCGGATCTTGTTCTTCAAGAGAACGATATCGCAGTATTGGTCGGTGATAAAGAGCATATTAAGAAGTTTGAAGTATATCTTACTTCTGGAAGATAATAGATAGCTTGCTTAGCAAAATTCGATTGTGATAACAAGATAAATTAATCTGAAAGGGATGTATCAGAACAGTATGTGCTGTTTGATACATCCCTTTCAGATTGTGGGGGGATTATCCAATGTTGTTGGAATGGATAATATATCGAATTAAGATTTAAGCATTATTTATGACCACCGGAGTTGCCAGAATTACCGGAATTACCAGAATTACCGGAATTACCGGAATTACCGGAGTTGCCAGAATTACCGGAGCTGTCTAAATTATCAGGAGTACTAATGTCGACATCATTGAGATTATCATCATGGGAGTCGGGATTGGAAGCTCTTTGGTTGGTCATGTTATTGTTTTTATGGGAATCAGATGAAGCTTTGTCCTTGTCTTTCACATCCTCGGTTTGTTTCGAAGGTTTATCATTCTTGTTTTCGATCGGTCTTTGCTCATCCTTATTCGAGGTGGAGGGAGCATCCCAAAGTTTGTGTAAACCTTCAAACTGATGTAAAATAAAATTACTCAGTTTGGAGGTTTTATTTTATGGCAAAAAGAAGAAGGGACGAATCTCCCGAAAGACAGGCACTACGTGAAATGGTTAATGGATACCTGAAAGAGAATCCGGTTAAAAGTGGAACTGACGTCAATGCTCTCATGAGAGAAATGATGTCAGTTATTCTGGAGGGCAGTCTGGATGGCGAAATGGATGAGGAATTGGGTTACTCCAAGTATGATTTCCGGAACAAAGAAACTGATAACAGCAGAAATGGCTATAACTCAAAAACATTACATACCAGTTACGGCGACATGGAACTGGACGTTCCTCGTGATCGAAATGGGGAGTTTGAGCCTAAAATCGTTAAGAAGTACCAAAACACTCTGACTCAGGACATGGAGGAAAAAATCATATCCATGTATGCCAAAGGAATGACAACCGGAGATATTGAGAGCCATATGCAGGAGCTTTATGGAGTAGATATTTCAGACAGTACCATCAGTCGCATTACAGACAAAATACTCCCTATTGTGAAGGAATGGCAGGAACGGCCCCTGGAAGAAATATATGCTGTAGTATTCATGGATGCCATACATTTTCACGTCAGAAGTGAAGGCCGGATTGTAAAAAAAGCGGTCTATATTGCCGTCGGGATTGATATGAATGGACGTAAGGATGTCCTTGGAATGTACGTCGGAGAAAATGAAAGTGCAAAGTTCTGGCTGTCCATCATGAATGGTTTAAAGAACCGTGGGGTACGGGATATCCTGATTGCCTGTGTTGATGGTCTGTCCGGATTCCCTCAGGCAATTGAGGCAGTCTTCCCGGAAACAGAAATCCAGCAATGCATTATCCATCAGATACGTAATACGACGAAGTTCGTATCCTACAAGGATATCAAGCCACTCATGGTCGACTTAAAGCGTGTGTATGCAGCACCTACGGAAGATATCGCATTAAGCGAATTGGATTTGTTTGACGGGAAATGGGGAGGAAAATACCCGAAAATAGCAAAGTCATGGAGAGACAATTGGGCAAACCTTTCTACGTATTTTAAATATCCCGAGGCAGTTCGCAGGCTTATTTACACCACAAATGCCATAGAGGGCTTTAACCGGCAGCTCCGGAAGGTCACTAAAAGCAAGACCGTATTTCCAACAGACGACAGTCTACTGAAAATGCTGTATCTGGCCACGATGGACATAACGAAAAAATGGACAGGGCACCGTCAGGACTGGGGACAGATCCATTCCCAGTTGGAGATATTCTTTGAAGAAAGGTTATCCTAAAAAACGTAAAATAAAGGTATTAAGACTGCCGAAGGGGAGTTTTACTTGACAACCCCAAAAACAGATTTATAATACAAGCATGGGCAAGAACCACTAAAAAATGGCCTTGCCCATAAATTACAATCAAATTTTATATCAGTTTTTTGAGTTTACACGGACTTTGAAACAGCCTCGAACCTATTTTAATGTTTACACATCATTCTATTCCGTATGTTCTACAAAGAATTCCTCTAAGCCCTTCTTAAACTCAGTGTCATCTACTACATAATATATATTTTCTAATGTATTTTCTCCCTGGGTATGGCGTACTGTCAGATTTTTTCCTACCAGTATCGTATACAAGGACCCCAAATCCGAACTATTCACCTCAACGGTATAGTTAGGGTCAATCATTGAATCCGTCCCCGAATTGCTATACTGATAACTATCCATGATAAGATAGAAGGCTTCAATATCTTCCAGCTGAGTCAGTGTTACCGTTGCGTCGCTCCGATTATCTGATATGGTGATATATTCTGCTTGCTCCGGAGTCGGTAAAAATATCTCACGGAAGCTATATGCTAGCATATTATCTGCGCTGGGTTCTTTCGCTGCAAATTCCTGAGTCTGACTCATAATCCGGTCATCACTTTTTTGATCCTCATTCTCTGCAGCCGGTACTTCTCCGGTTCCCGCAGCATCGGCTACAGTACCGTATTCATCGTTTGTGCTCTCACTCTCTAATGCACCAGCCTCAGCTGTGATTGTATAAAGCACGTCATCCTCCTTCTCTTTTAAGGTAGAGGCATCAAAGGTCTGATTTTCCTCCTCTGTTGTTACCTGGGAAGGGGCTGACTCATTGGCATTATCCATTGTTACCGCAAATTCAGGCACAGCCAAATCTGAGGACTTTTTCATACCAAATGGCATTCTCTGTACCAAATTATATCCGACTACTACGATTACAACTGCTGCTGCAACTCCTGCAAAGCCCCTGATATAACGGTTCCATGCAATTATTTTCTTTGTCGGTTCCATATTATCTGTCTTCTTT
>JAEWRI010000034.1 GCA_023460085.1 Bacillota bacterium
AGCCCGACAGCTCATTGACAACTACATACATTTCTACAACTACGAGCGGATTCAGCTCAAAACAAAACTGACGCCACTTGAAAAGCGACGCCAGTTGGCTTAATCTTTTGATTCTCTGCGACAGGGCCCTTTATTCGTGTCCAATCGGCAGGGTTCAGTTCACGCTGTATCCCTTTTTTGATATCGGAAATAGAGCATACCTGCGCTGATGGCAAACGGAGGAGATGACGAAAAACCTATTTTAGAAGCATATTATCATTCACCCATTTGTTAAATAGGGCAGTTTCCCATCGCTTCCGCGGCGCAGAAACACCAAGAATCGCAAGATATTTCTACGGCTGGTTTTGCAGCGCATGGTATAATGCATCCATACGCTACATTTTTATACGAAAAGGATGGGACGCGCATGCGCTTTAAGGTGATCGCCTGCAAGGCGCTTTTCCGGGAAATCAGTATGCTGGCCGCCAATACCGACGCCGTTCTGGATGTTACGTATTTGAGGCAGGGGCTGCATGATACACCCGATCTGCTGCGGGCCGCGCTGCAAAAGGAGATAGACGCGGTGGACGAGGGCTGCGACGTGCATACCAACGAAGCCCGGTACGGCCGCCAGTTCGACGCCATATTGCTGGGCTACGGGCTGTGCTCCAACGGAGTGGCGGGCGTGTCGTCCCCAAAACACAAGCTCGTTGTGCCGCGCACCGACGACTGTATCGGAATTTTTCTGGGTTCATACGCCAAATACCGCGCGTATTTTGACGCCCATCCCGGCACCTATTGGTACAATGCCTCGTGGATTGAAAACGCCTATACGCCTTCCGAGCAGAACCGCAAGGCGCTGCTGGAGGAGTACACCGAGAAATACGGAGAAGACAACGCGGAGTATCTCGTGGATGCACAGAACACCACGCGAAATTATACCCACGCGGCGTATGTCGCGTGGGAGGGCCTCGATTTTCCCGAGTACGAGCGGTACTCGCGCGAGGCGGCGGCTTTCTTCGGATGGAACTTTGATGTGGTTAAAGGAGATCCCGGCTGGCTGTCAGACCTGCTTTCGGGGCGGCACGACGACCGCTTCGCCGTCGCGCGGCCGGGCGAGATGCTGGCGCAGGATTTTGGGGGCCGCGTGATCCGCGCGTGCCCGCGCTTCAAGGAGGACCAATGAGCGATACACCCATCTGCACGGGCGCGTGCATATTCGGCAAGTGTCCCAACAAAACCTGTGTGAAATACAGCCAAAGCGGCCCTCACCGCACGCTGAAGGCGGAGATGTCCATACTCACGGCGGGCAATCTGCCCAAAGGGCCTACGGGAAAATCGGGCTTTGGGATCGCGGTAGACATTGGCACGACCACCGTCGCCGCATACCTTTACGATTTTGAGAAAGGCGAATGCGTCGGCGTGGAGAGCGCGCTCAATCCGCAGGTCTCCTTCGGCGTGGACGTAATATCGCGCATTAAATACTGCCGCGACAAGGCGGGCGGCGTGCACGAGCTGGCGGAATCCATCCGCGCCTGCGTCGGCGCGCTCTCCCGGACGCTGTGCGAAAGGCAGGGGGTATTGCCGGAGAAGGTGGGCGAAATGGCCGTAACCGGCAACACCACGATGATGCACCTCTTCGCTGATGTCGATCCTTCCCCGATGGGCGAAGCGCCGTTTACGGTCCCCGAATATTTCGGGGATACGCGCAGCGCCGCTTTGCTGGGGCTGCCGATGGGCGGGCAGGTATACCTCGCGCGGTGCATTTCGGCCTTTGTGGGCGGGGACATCACCTCGGCCATATTGTCCTCCGGCATGAGGAATGACAAGGCCTCGCTGCTGATGGACATCGGCACCAACGGCGAGGTAGCGCTGTACGCGGACGGCAGGCTATTCGTTACCTCCACGGCGGCGGGCCCCGCGTTCGAGGGCGCGGAGCTTTCGTGCGGCATGGCTGCGGTAAAGGGTGCGGCAAGCGCGGTGTACGCGCTCTCGGGCGAGATTAGAACCTCCGTCATCGGTGGAGCGCAGGCGAAGGGTCTCTGCGGCTCGGGCGTTATCGATGCGATCGCGCTGATGAAGACCTCCGGCGCGATGGATGAGACAGGGCGCATATTGGAAGGCCCGCATACGGTGGAGGTGGACGGCGCACCCGCGTTCCGCGTTGCGGAAGGCATACTGGTGACGCAGCGGGACGTGCGGCGGATACAAACCGCCAAGTCTGCCATTGCGGCGGGCGTGCTGGCGCTGCTGCACCGCGCGGGGTTGACGGTGGACAAACTGGATGCCGTATACGTGGCGGGGGGCTTTGGCAACTACATGGACGGTGAAAGCGCCATCGCTATCGGGCTGCTTTCTCCGGAATTCCGACAGATTCTGAAAAATATCGGCAACGCGGCGGGCGCAGGGGCAGGAATGGCGCTTGTCAAAGGCGAATACTTAGCCGAGCACCGGCATATTGCCGATGCGGCGCAGCACGTGGAACTCAGCACGGATGCGTATTTTATGGAGAAGTATATCGATTGCATGATGTTTTAAGGAGGATCGGATGACCAAAAACGCAAAGATTTTTGGATTCGCAGGACTCGGGGGCACCGCCTTGCTGCTGATTGGGATAATCGCAGCGATGGTGAGCTTCGAGCGCGGCGTGTATTCACCCGCGAGCTGTTTTGTGACAGAACTGGGACAATATACGGAAGGCTATCTTTCTGTTTCATCGGCGCTGTATTTCAACATCGGTTTGGTGGTGTTCGGCTTCGCTTTCGGATTGCTGATGATCGTCCGCGGAGGACGCGGGGAGACAACGCTGTCCGCTGCCATCGGTTTTACGGGCGCACTGACGGGTATACTGGCCGCGGCGCAGGGCATATTCACGCTGAACTATCCACAGTATCACTACATTGTGGTCACTGCATTTTATCTGTCGGCGTTTGTTTTCTGCGTGCTTCAGATCGTCGATGCCCTGCGCGGCGGAGAAAAGCAGCGTTTTGGCACTGCCTCGCTGATAGTCGCGTTTGCCGCAGGGGCGCTCTGCCTTGCCTCCGGTACGTTTATGCTGATGGGCGGCATGGCGCGCGTGTTTTTTGAGGATGTTCAGGGCGCGGGGCGGCTGCTGGTCGTGCCGTTTGCGCTCATTGGCTGGTTTGCGGTGGCGGCGGCATGGGCTCAGGGCATACTGCTGTCGCTTGATACGGCGCTGGTTCCTGTGCGGGCTGTTGCGGAAAAAGCGCCGCCGCGAGGGAAAAAGGACACCCGGAACAACGACTTCGCGCTTTAACGTGAAGGGTACGGGCGGCTGCGTTTTGCGGCCGTCTTTTTTGTGGCGCCTTGCGCGCGGAGGACTCGCCGCGTATACTAAGCGCATGAAACGCATTCTGCTCGCGGGCCTGGGCGCGCGGTATTCGCACAGCAGCCTCGCGCCGCTGTGCCTGAAATACGCCGCGCCGGAAAGCCTGCCCATCGAACTCCGGGAGTTCAATATCAATGAACGCGTACAGTCCATCGCAGACGCAGTGCTGCGCGACGCGCCCGACGCGCTGGGGCTTTCATGCTATATCTGGAACGTGGAGCACGCGCTGAAGGTCGCGTCCACCGTCAAAAAGGTGCTGCCGGACTGCTTCATACTGCTGGGCGGGCCGGAGGTTTCGCACGACGCGCCGGAGTGGATGGAGAAGCATCCCTTCGTGGATATGATCGTCTGCGGGGCGGGCGAAGCGCCGTTTGCGCATTTCGCGGAGCGTTTCTGCGCGGGGCTGGATGTTTCGGATACGCCTTCCGCGTGGGTGCGCGAGAAGGGCGCGCTGCGACGCAACCCCGAAGCGCCGCCCTGGGATATGGGCGATACGCGCTTTATGTACGGTGACCTCGCAGCGTTTGAGCACCGTATCGTCTACTATGAAACGAGCCGGGGCTGCCCTTTCCGCTGCGCCTACTGCCTTTCCGCGGATGAGAAGATGTCGTACCTCGATTTGGCCCGGGTGGAAAAAGAACTGGAATACTTCATACGCGCGGGCGTGCGGCAGGTGAAGCTCGTCGACCGCACGTTCAATTATCCGCAGGAGCGGGCCAAGGCCATACTGCGCGCCATGATTTCGCTGAAGCGTAGATATCCGCAGTCGCCCACGGGCTTTCATGTGGAAATATCGGCGTGCCTGCTGGACAATGAGACGATGGATATACTCGCCTCCGCGCCCGAAGGGCTGCTGCAGCTGGAGGTGGGCATACAGTCTACGCATGCGGATACGCTGCGCGCCGTGCGCCGCGCCCACGATACGCAGGCGGTGCTGCGCAATGCCGCCGCGCTGTGCGCAATGGGTCATCTCCGCGTACACACCGACCTCATCGCAGGCTTGCCGGAGGAGGATTATGCGCGCTTTGCGCGCTCGTTTGACGATGTATACGCACTGCGGCCTGCGGCGCTTCAGCTGGGTTTTCTGAAGCTGCTGCGCGGTTCCGCCCTGCGCCGCGACGCGGGGAAGCTGGGCCTCGTCTATACGGACTATCCGCCGTACGAGGTGCTGCGCACGCCGCTGCTTTCGTATGCGGAGCTGTCCGCGCTGCACCGCGTCGCGGAGCTTGTGGACGTGCTGTACAACTCCGGGAGGTTTGAGATGACGCTGGAGCGCTTGGTTCCCGCGTTTGCCTCGCCGTTCGCGTTCTTTGAGCGCGTATCGGAGTTTTTCGGGGAGCGGGGTTACTTTGACAGCCCGCAGCCGCCGCAGCGCGCGTTTGAGCTGCTGGCTGCGCTTTTCCGGGATTCGGGTGAAGCGGCGATGGAGGTCCTTGCGTACGACTGGTGCCGCCGCAGCGAGGGCGGTGCATGGCCGCGGGGGGTACCGGAGCCCGCGCAGGCGGAGGCTTCCGTACTGCGTGCCTTCCTTGCGGACGCGGACAATATCCGCCGATATCTGCCGCACTGCGAGGGCGTCGCCGCGCGGCAGCTGGAGCGGCGCTGCCGCCTGTACGCGTTTCCGCTGCTGCTGGGAGCGCCCGGATGGGTGCTCTTCGACGCGGGCCAAAGAGGCTTTGCAAGGCTCATAGACGCAATATAAAATTCTATCGGACAATCCGGACCAAAGGCACAAATCCCGTGCCTTTTCTTTGTTTCCCGGCGTATAGGCGCGCATATTTTCATGAAATGATATGTATATATGCTAGGGAGAACGATCATAAAAAGAGAGGGTATGGATATGAAACTGCAAAAAACATCCTTAATGACGGAAACGGCTTACGCCAGGCGGTGCGAGAGTGTCGCGGACGGAAGGCTGTCGCTGCCTGCGGGTAAAGCAGATATCGAGCGCGTAATGCTGGTGCAGGGAGGCGTGCACGCGAACGCGGAGCCCTCGGACGGGCGCGTGTTCATGGATGGCACCGTACGCTTTACGGTAGTGTATGCCGATAACGAGGGCAATATCAATTCCTTCGATACGGCGTCGCCGTTCCGTCACGCGGAGGATATGCCGGGCGCGACTGCGGGCATGAACGTATTCGCCAAAGGGAACATGCGTGAGATCGAATACAAGATGGAAGACAAACGCACGCTGTTTGTACGCGGCATCGTATCCATACGGCTTGAAGGGGATATCGCAGCGGGTGAAGAGGCGGTGACAGGCGTCGATGCGCCTGATGTACAGGTAAAGGTGGCAAAGCAGCGCGTACCGCACACGCGAGAGGTGCGCCGTGAAACCGTCAATATGCGGGAGGATATCCGTGTGCCGCAGAGCATGCCGCGCGCGGAGAAGATACTCTCCAATGACGCATACGCGGTGGTACGCTCGGTGCACATGGAGGATATGAAGGTTGTGGTAGAGGGCGACATCAAGCTGATGGTGCTCTATCTCTCGGAGGATAAGGCCGCGCCGCTTCAGAACTTTTACGAGACGCTGCCTTTCGGGCAGATATTCAATGTGGAAGGCGTGATGCCGGGAGATATGCCTACGGGCGACGCGGAGCTGCACGATGTGAACGTGGAGCTGGCGGACGACGCGGCGGATATCATGAGGCTGTCCGCGAAGGTCTCGGTGCGCTGCGCGGTGCGCTCTGAAACCGAAAATGAGCTGATGCAGGATGCCTATTCCCTCAAAAACAAGCTGGACGTGGTTACGGGCACGAAGCCCTGTCGCTGCCTTGCGGTATCGGGCTGTGCCAAGGCCATTGCGCGCAGCGGCATCAGCATACCGGAGACGCATCCCGCCGTATCGCGCGTGATCTGCATGAAAGCCGCGCCCATGATATCCGCGGCGACGCCCGGAACGGATCGCGTGTACCTCGAGGGACTGATGATGTTTACGGTATGCTACGCTTCTCCGCAGGGAATGTGGAGCTACAGCGGCGAAGTGCCCTTCGAGGCGGAAGCGCAGCTGGAGGGGCTGAATGCCTCGCAGGAGGTGGAAGCGTTTGCCGACGTGGAATGCTGCACATTCGACGGCGCGGGCCGCGACATCAATGTGAAGTTTACAATGGACGTGGAAATAAGGGCGTTTACCCAGACCGAGCTGTCCATGGTATCCGATGTAAAGGATACCGATGAGAAACGTGCGCCGCGCAAGGGCATCACCATTTATTTCGCGGACGGTACTGAGGACGTGTGGGATATTGCCAAGCGGTACGCGACTACGCCCGAAGCCATCCGAAGCTCTAACCCGGGGCTGGATAATGCCGTGAACGCGGGGCAAAAGGTACTCATCATGGGATAGGCCGCAAATACTGCGGCTGCGGCGCCCGACAGCGGCGCGGCGGGTTACGCCTTCCGCGCTGCGGCGCCAACAAAAACTGACCCCGAAAAGCGCTGCTTCTCGGGGTTTTTATACGGTGAATCGCTCCGGCAAAGCGCCGGACTTCTGAGAGCCGGTATCGTTTTCCGGCGGGTTAGATGCGGTGCATGGCGTCGAAGATTTCCTCGCGCATGACGCGGATGTCCATATGCAGATTTTTCGCGGCGTCGCCAAGACCGTCGCTGAGCTGAGAGAAGGACGCCGTGCAGCCCGCGAGATCGACGAGCATAATCATGGCAAAGTATTCCTGCAGCACCGTCTGGCTGATGTCGAGTATGTTGACGCCGTATTCATGGAGACATGCGGATACACCCGCGATAATGCCGGTTTTATCCTTGCCTGTAACCGTAACGATTGCCCTCATTTTTATGCCTCTTTTCCGATGTTGCTTTTTGCCGGCTGAACGTAGAGCGCGTTTTTCACGTAGGCTACCGGCTGAGCGGTTTCAATGTATTGCAGCGTTTCCTCCGGCGTGTCCAGCACGCCGAAAACACAGAGCGACTCGGGCGACGCGAAGTGCTGCTCTGTAATCCGCGAGAACAGCTCCTGCAGATCGCCGTAAAAGTTCAGCGTATTGACCAGCGCCACGGGCTTGGTATGATAGCCCAACTGGCGCAGCGTGATGATTTCGAGTATTTCTTCCAGCGTCCCGAAGCCGCCCGGCAGCGCGATGAAAGCGTCCGCGCGCGCTTCCATTTCGGCCTTGCGCTCGCGCATGGTCCGCGTGGCGATAAGCTCGGTGCAGCCCTCGAAGGCCACGCCCGGAACGTTCATCATATCCGGGATGATACCCGTGATGCGGCCGCCCTTCTCTGCCGCGCCCCGTGCCAGCGCGCCCATCAGGCCGTCCGTTCCGCCGCCGAACACCACGCCCCAGCCGCGTTCCGCAATGCCGCGGCCCAGCGCCGCAGCGGCTTCGTAGTACGGCGCGGCCAGCCGGGGGCTGCTGGAAGCGAATACGCATATGTCCGTCATTTTTTAATAAATCCTCCGTTGGCCACACGCACGTCGTTCACCGTGATCATGGCGTTGTTCAGCCGCTTTTTGACGATGGCGATGGCACCGGGGATGCGCTTGCGCTTCAGATGCAGTATCAGCACCTCGCGCGCGCCGTCCTTGCCCTGGCCCTCCAGCACCGTCACCGCGAAACCGCAGTCCCTAAGTTCGTGCACCAAAGACTCCCATTGCGTATCCTGCGATACGATGACCTGTATGGAGCTGAGTCCAAACGCGAGTTTGCTCTCCAGCCAGGAACCGAAATAGTTGCCGAGGGAGAAAGCGACCGCGAAGACCAGCCAGCGGATTACGTCCAGATTTTCGATGAAGCCCGAGAGCACGGTTCCCGTAACAAAAAGCCACAGTGTAATTTCAAAAAATGCGACGATGGAACCCTGTACCCGCTCGCCGCGGTTGATCATGACCATGCGCAGCGTTCCTATTGTGACCTCCAGGATTTTGCCCAGAAAAATCATCAGGTACACCCACACGCTGGAACCGGTCAGAAAATCCCGCAGACCCTCTAAAAATTCAGACATAAAATCAATAACTCCTTTGTTATGGCTGTCATTATACCATACTCTGATAATATGACAAGCGAGGCCCAATATGAAAGGGGACAATTAAAAAAGAGGCGCTCATTTTCTTCCTTTGAGCGAACAGTCCGCTTTTCAGGATAGCCCATCCGCTATGATGGAAGCGTACCCCAGACCAATGAGACCCCCTTAGTATGAAGGGAGAGACAAATGTCCCTCCCTGTTTTTCTCTGTGCGGATGGATTTACGCGATGATCTCCACCAGACCGTTGTCCGCGTCGACGCGCAGCATGTCGCCCGTTCGGATGGTCTCGGTGGCCAGCGTGACGCCCGATACCAGCGGCAGCGCGTATTCGCGCGCCACCACCGCGCCGTGCGAAAGTGCGCTGCCGACTTCGGTCACCAGCGCGCCCAGCATGCAGTAGTACGGCGACCAGCCGATGTCGGTGAATGCCGCGACCATGATTTCCCCCGGCTGCAGCGCGCCCGCATCCTCTACGCTGCGCACCACACGCGCGGGGCCGGTGGCGCTGCCGCGGCTGATGGAAGAGCCGGTGAGTACGCGCGCGCCCTCCGGAGCGGGCTGCGGAATGGGGTGCGGGCGTCCCACGACGATTTGTTCAAAGCGGAACGTTTTCTGCGTTTCCAGGACGCGCCGCCGTGCGGACGCCTTTTTGACGAGCGCCGTGTCGCCTTCTGACAGACGCATCAGCTCTTTGTGCGTCAGGAAGAATACGAGATCGGCATCGGGCAGCAGGCCCTGCGCCGCAAGCAGATCGCCCGCGCGCCGGTACGCCGTTTTGAAGCGATCCAGCACCTTGATGCTCATGGATTTGGTCCATTCGCGGTGAACCACGCCCCGCCGCGCCTGCGCCACGATATAGCGCATCATGCGGCGCAGCGCGCCGTTTTGTCCCTGGAGTATGCGCGGTTCCGCCTTTGCCTCGCGGGGCCTCTCCGCCTCCTGCGCGCCGCTCGCCAGCACGGACTTCAGGTAGCCGCAGAGGCTTTCCTCGTCCATGTGCCAGGACTTGCTGCGCATCTCGGCCTCGCGGATGGCGCGGTGGCCGTGCCGCCCAAGGAACGCCGAAAGCGCAGCCCGGCTCTCCGGCCCGCAGCTTTTCAGCAGCGTAGCCAGCTGTGCCGCGTCCATATCGGCGGCTTCGGGGTGCTCCGTTTGCAGCGCCCGCGCAAGGCGGCGCAGAGAGCGCAGTATATCCACGCTTTCGATGCCGTCGATGTCTTCCAGCGCCTCCGCCAGCAGCCCCTTGATCTCCTCTTCGTCGCGGCCCTGCTCCAGCAGTATGGTCTGCAGCGCGCTGCTCATGCTGCCGGAATATGCCGAGGCGATGTAGTGCAGCCAGAAGGCCTCGTCGATTTCCCAAAGCCGCCCGTCTATCTCCTTCAGCAGCGCCGCAGCGTCGCTGCTTTCTAAAAAGCCCCGTTTGTCCGCGAGACGGCGGATTTTCCGGCACGCACCGCCCACGCCCAGCAGTATGGAAAAGTATTTCCGGGCGCAGCGCACCTTGTGCAGCCGGGAATACTCAGGCCTGGACGGCTGCGGAATATCGGGCAGCGTGCGCCCGCACAGGCTCAGCATCACGCCCTCCCGCGAGGCGCCCAGCACGTGGTCGCCGATAAGGTAAAGCGGCGATAAGTTGATAAACAGGTGATTGCCGAAGCTGGCGATGCAGGCCTGCGGAGGCACCTCCTCAATGCGCCGTATCGCGCCTGCCTTCCAGATCATCCTGCGCATGCCATAGTCGATGCCCGCCACGCTCGTGGAGAGCGACAAAGGCGTTACCGCGCCGGGCAGCATTTCGCCGACGTTGCACGTCGTCAGCACGTCGGTATCCGCTACGCTTTGCGTATCCAGCTCGAAGGCGTCCGGCGCGTCCGATACCGTGATGGGCCGGGCCTGCAGCCAGTACAGCTCGCCGTCCTTGACCGCCCATTCCATATCCAGCTCCAGGCCGAATGCTTCCCGCGCCCTGCGCGCATCCGCTTCTATCTGCGCCAGCAGCGCCGCGCTCAGCAGATCATCGCCCTGCGGAGCGCCGTTCAGGCGGTAGGTATGCGCATCCGCGTGGCCCGAAACAAGGCTTTCGCCCAGACCGCGCACGGCTTCCACGCGTATGCCGCCGGTTTCGTCCCGCGTAAAGCATACGCCTGCGGCGTCCGCGTCTATCATCTGCTGTACGACCACGCACATGCCCCGGCTTTCCGCGCCGAAGTACGCGGCGTATTGCCGCGCGGTGTCCGAGGCCAGCGAGGCGATGCACGCACGGACGGCGTCTACCAGTGCCTGCGCATCGGATATATTGAGAGAGGTGTGATACTGCCCCGCGGAGGAAAAGTCCGAGCCGTCCTCTGCCGACGCGGAGGAACGCACCGCGACGCAGCCCAGCCCGCTGCGCGCCCACCACGCGGCGGCATAGCGCGCATCTTCGTCCGTGGCGGCGTCCGCCAGCAAAAAGCCCCGGGGCACATTCAGGCCGCAGCGCAGCAGCGCCTGCAGCCCCCTCGCTTTTCCGCCAACGCCCGGCAGCAGCGTTTCCGGGATCTCGCCCAGCGCAAAGATATTCATGCCGGGTCTCCCTCGGACGGGCCGTTGTTCCACCCGAACTCCATGATGCCGCGCCCCATGGTGCCGCCGGAGGAGAACGCGCCGATGCCTTCGTGTATGGTATACGCTTCGCCGCACGGGAACACGAACTCCGCTTCCTTAGCGCACGCGACGCGCACCTCCGTTCCGTCCGACAGCGTTACGCGGTACATCATCGAACCCGGCACACTGCCGGAAGCGGGCTGCGGCAGCGATACGTCCGTGACGCAGCGCGTGCCCTGTGCGGAAACGTGATATCCGGTGTGCAGCCGCAGCTTCGGGTAACTGACAAAGTTGACGTTGAGCGCGCTGCCGTCCTCCATCAGCGCCATCAGCCAGACGTGGCGCTGCATGTAGCCCCAGTCCCGGCGTCCGAAGGAGTGATCCCGCATGGCAGGCAGGCTGATTTCCATCTGCTGCCCGTCCGCGCTGAGCGCGCCCGTAATGCGCCCCTGCTGCTCGTAATGAACCTGATTGTTTTGCTGAAGCTCGTCAAAGAACCCGCGGTTCCACTTTTGCCGCGCGATGGCGCCGGCGAGCACGGAGGAGTCCATATGATAGCTGAAATCGAAGGGCGCTCCGGAGGCTTCGAACGTCCCCGCGAAGCGCGCGCGGACCACCGTGCCGTCCGTCAGGCGGCGCACCGCGCCGTCAAAGAAGAAAGCCCACTGCTTTCCCGGTTCTACGCAGGTGACGCCCGCGGGCGGCTCGCCGTCCCAGCTCGTGCGCGTATTGACGTATGCGCGGCCGGAGGCATCGCGGTATGCGAACCACACCTCCGTTTTGCCGCCGCCGCGCTGCGCAAAGCGCACCAGCAGGCTTTGGCCCGCCATATCGTGGCCGGAAAAATAGTAGCTGTTGATACGGGTTTCGTCCGCGTCTGAGGGCAGCGCGTAGCGCTCCGCAGCCTCGGTATCAAACGGGTGCGCACTTTTGCGCCTCTCGAGACTGCGCCGAATCAGCGCCTTCTTGAGACGATAGCGGATATTCATTAAAAACTCCCAGCGGTAAACTCGGGGAAGAAAGGCGTGCGGGGAATGGGATATAAAAAAATAATAACGGATTTCAGGTGCGCGCGCAAACTGCCCCTTGGATCATTATAGTCCCGTGAGGTAATATAATCAAGGAGTACACGCAGGGAGGGGCCCATGACGGAAGAGCTGATTCGCGAGATGGTTCGCGTGAACGAAGGGGATGCGCGCCGTATCAACCACGCACTCAAGGTATACGGCATCGCCAAATGCATTGCCGGGTGCGAGGGGACACCGGAGCGTACGCGGCAGATTATCGAAGCCGCGGCGGTATTGCACGATATCGCCATACGGCGGTGCGAGCAGAAATACGGTTCCTGCGCAGGGCCGCTGCAGGAGCAGGAAGGGCCGGGCGTTGCGCGGCCGCTGCTGGAGAAGCATACAAAGGATGCGGAGATGGTGGAGCGCGTCTGCTGGCTGATTGCGCACCATCATACGCTGAAGGACGTTCGGGACATCGATCACCGAGTGCTGATAGAAGCGGATCTCATCGTCAACGCGGAGGAAGGGGAGTTTACGCCCGAGGCGTTTGCGCGCGCATACGGGCTGCATATCAAAACAGCTGCGGGCAGAGAACTCGCAAAGCGCATGCTGCCGGATCTTTTGGCTGAGTAGCTTTCCGCTGCCTCCGCTCGCATTTTTCGCGTAGGGAAAGAGCAGTACTTTGCATTTCTATGACACAATTCATACTTGCGATTAACCCGCATTTAACCCCGGGCTGATTTCCCGTGCTGCCGGAGCCTCTATAATGGAGCGGTAAGGTTTCCATTATTAATTTAACAGGAGGTTCCAATGAAGGTGTTCAAACGGATGACGATTCTGGCGCTGTGCGTTGTGATGGCGGTTTCCGCGCTTGCGGGGTGCGGCCAGACCACGACGGTGGAGAACAGTGCTTCGGCAGCGGTGGTAAAGCCGTCCGAAGAGGACAGCAAGACGCCCAAGTATGTGTTTCTGTTCATCGGCGACGGCATGTCGTATGCGCAGGTGAACGCGGCGCAGGTGTACCTTGGCAACAACACCACGGGTGAAGTGCAGACGGAGAGCCTGAATTTCACACAGTTCCCGTATGCGGGAGTGGCGACCACGTACGACTCTACGTCGTTCTGTCCGGACTCCGCGTCCACAGCCACGGCGTTGTCCTGCGGCGTTAAAACGCACAGCGGCGTGCTCGGCCTCGAAGTGGACAAAGTCACGAAACCTGAGAGCATCACGGAAATGCTGAAGACGGAAGGAATGAAGATAGGCATCGTCTCCAACGTGACGATTAACCACGCGACGCCTGCGGCGTTCTACGCGCACATCGAGTCGCGCAACGAGTACTATCAGATCGCCATGCAGATGGCCGCAAGCGGCTTCGATTACTACGGAGGCGGCTCCATCAATAAGGCGACCGGCAACGAGGGTGCGGATCCGGATGCTTACGGTGTGATGGAAAGCAGCGGATATACCGTGGCGGATACCAAGGAAGAGATACTGGCGCTGAACAATACCTCCGGCAAGGTGTACGCGGTTAGCCCCGTGCTGCAGGATTCGGGCTCCATGCCGTATGCGCTGGATATCAGCGACGACGAGCTGACGCTGGCGGACTTCGTGTCCAAGGGCATCGATGTGCTGGACAACGAGAACGGCTTCTTCATGATGTGTGAATCGGGCAAGATAGACTGGGCTTGCCACGCCAACGACGCCATGAGTGCCATCACCGACGTGCTGGCGTTTGAGGAATCGATACAGGTAGCGCTCGACTTTGCGGCGGAGCATCCCGATGAAACGCTGATACTGGTGACCGGCGACCATGAGACGGGCGGTCTGACGATTGGCTACGCGGCGACGGGCTACGATACGGCGTTTGATATCCTCGGCGCACAGAAGATGTCCTACGTGGCGTTCGACGAGCTCATCGGCGAGATGAAGGAAGCGAACCCGGCGCTGACGCTGGCGGACGTACTGCCGGTAATCAAGGAGAACTTCGGCCTCATCACGGCGGACGACCCGGATGCGGCGGTGGAAGCCAACGCGGCCTTCGTGCTGACTGACTACGAGTACGCCAAGCTGGAGGCGGCCTTCGCGGAGTCTATGAAGCCTGAGGAAGAGCGTACGGAAACCACCGAGACAGAGCTGCTGTACGGCGGATACGACCCGCTCTCCGTCACGCTGACGCATATTATCAACAACAAGGCGGGCGTGGGCTGGACGTCTTATGCGCACACCGGCACACCGGTTGCGGTGTACGCGACGGGCGTAGGCGCGGAGATCTTCGGCGGTTCATACGACAACACGGATATTTTCAAGAAGCTGATGGAAGTGTGCGGGCTGTAACGCACCGCATGAAGCGGCAGGCCGGGCAGTGCCCGGCCTGCTTTGCAATACCGGAGGGGGAATTACCATTGGGTATCAAAAAAGGTTTTCGGAGGATGAAACAAAACTGGAACCGCAAGAATATCGCCGTTGCGCTGGTGTTTGCCGTGCTGACGGCGGTACTGGCGCTGCTTCCCACCGGCTTTGAGAAGCAGATCTATTACAACAGCGAAGGCGTCCGCGCCACGGTGCTGTCGGTGGACAACTCGGGGGTGTACAATACCGGGCTGGTGAAGCAGGGCGCGCAGCAATGCGTAATCCGTATTGAAACAGGCAGCCACGCGGGCGAAGAGGTGGAGGCAACCAACCTGTATACCGGCAAGCTGGAGTTTGACAAGGTGTTCGAGACGGGCGATTCGGCCTGGGTGCTGCTGGAGCGCGGGACAGACGGAAGCATCACGTTCGCGAATATGATAGACCATTACCGCATATCCGGCGAAGCGCTGCTCATTGCGGCGTTTGCGCTTTGCCTCGTGATATTCTCCGGGTTTACGGGGCTGCGCACGCTGCTGTCCTTCGCGTTCGCGCTGCTGTGCATCTGGAAGGTGCTGATACCCGCGATGCTCAAGGGATACGACCCCATACTGGTCGCTATGCTCGTCGGCAATGTGATCACGGTGGCCACACTGCTGCTGGTGGCAGGGTTTTCCCGGAAAGCGTGGAGCGCCATCGCGGGCGCGGTGGCGTGCTCGCTGTTCACTTGTCTGCTGGCTGTGGTCTGCGGCAGCGCCTTCAGGATACACGGCGCGGTGATGCAATGGTCGGAGTCGCTGCTCTACGCGGGCTTTGAGAGCCTGGACCTCACGGCGATATTTCAAGCGGGCATATACCTTGCGTGCTCGGGTGCGGTGCTCGATCTGGCGATCGACATCTCTTCCGCGCTGGACGAAGTGGTGTTGCATCAACCCGCAATCACGCGCAGGGAATTAATGCACTCCGGCTTTGTGATAGGCAAATCGGTGGTAGGCAGTCAGACGACCACGCTGCTGCTGGCCTACATGGGCGGGTACATTTCGGTGATGATGGTTTACATGGCTCAGGGCACGCCGCTGATGAACATACTCAACTCTAAAATGTTCGCTGCGGAGCTGCTGCATACGTTTATCGGCTGCATCGGCATTGTGCTGGTCTCGCCGCTGACTTCGCTGATATGTGGTTTCGTATATAAGCCCTCTCGCAGCGTCGTAGCGCAGGAAGCTGCTGCGGTACTGATGCTGCCGCAGGAGAAATGAATCGGGAAATGCACAAGAATGCCCGGGGGCGTCGCGCCGCCGGGCATCGCCTTTTCGGTATGTAATCATTTGTGCACTGCTGCCCTATCGGCAGGCGCAGCAGAAGGTGACCGCCTCTACGTCGCTGAGGCGGCAGATGGTGACCCGGCCGAAGCCGCAGCGCGAGGCGTTGCCGCAGCTGATGAGCTTGCAGCAGTTTTCGTCCACCTCGACGCACAACCCCTGGAAGCATCCGCTTTCGGTGTGCAGTATCACCATGGTGTCGAGGTTATTGCGCAATTCGTCAAAAATGCAGTCGCACATGAAAATACGCTCCTTTTCTGGTATTCCATATAATATCGTATTGGAATGGGCTGATTTTGGTTCCGACGCGCAGTTTTTGCATAAAATCCATGTTGCAAAAACGGGGACGGGTGGTATACTAATTGTTAGCAAAGGTAAACTTTTAGGGGGCATCTTATGTCGCAGCAGCACCACGGGCATGAATACCGCGGAGGACACCCTTCGCATGAAGGTCATGCACACCATGAACATCTTCACAGCCCGGAAGCCATGACGCTCGATCAGCTGGAAATTGGCGGATGCTCGCGCATTGTCGCGGTGCGCGGTCAGGGCGCGCTGCGCGATCGCCTGCTGGATATGGGCCTGACGCCCCGCACCGAAGTGATGGTGCGCAAGGTGGCGCCCATGGGCGATCCCATCGAGCTGACGCTGCGGGGGTACGAACTGACGCTGCGCAGCAGCGACGCAAAAAATATCGTAATTGAGAGGCACAACCATGGTGTTTGCACTGGTGGGGAATCAGAACTGCGGGAAAACCACGCTGTTCAATCAACTGACGGGGTCCAATCAGCACGTGGGAAATTTTCCTGGCGTCACCGTAGAGCGCAAGGACGGCATCATCCGCGGCCATAAGGACGCCACCGTCGTAGACCTGCCGGGAATCTATTCGCTTTCCCCGTATACGAGCGAGGAAATCATCACACGCGAGTTTATCACGAGACAGCGCCCGGACGGCATCATCAACATTGTGGACGCCACCAATATCGAGCGCAACCTGTATCTCAGCATTCAGCTGATTGAAATGGGCGTTCCGATGGTCATCGCACTCAACATGATGGACGAGGTGCGCGCCAATGGCGGCACCATCCGCGTGGAGGCCATGCAGCAGGAGCTTGGCGTTCCGGTCGTGCCCATCTCCGCGAGCAAAAATGAGGGCGTAAGCGAACTCATCGACGTTGCCATTAAAACCGCTTCGGCGCGCATCAAGCCCAAACGGCAGGACTTTTGCTCCGGCGCGACGCACCGCACGGTGCATGCCGTCGCTCACCTCATCGAGGACCATGCCGAGCGCATCGGCGTGCCGCCGCGCTTCGCCGCAACCAAGGTCATCGAGGGCGATAAGCCCATGATAGACGCGCTGGCGCTTTCGGAGCAGGAGACGACCTCCATCGACAGCAGCATACAGGAGATGGAGGATGCGCTGCAGACCGATCGCAAGGCGGCCATCGCCGACATGCGCTACAGCTTCATCGAAAAGCTCTGTGCCGATACCGTCGTGAAGCCCAAAGAAAACAAGCAGCACGCGCGCAGCGTGCGCATCGACAGCCTGCTGACCAATAAATATCTCGCCATGCCGCTTTTTCTCGCCATCATGGGCGTGGTGTTCTGGCTGACCTTCGGGGTCATCGGCAGCTTCCTCAGCGATCTGCTGGCGGGCGGCATCGAATGGGTCAGCGAAGCCACCAGCCGCGCGCTGACCGCGGGCGGCTTCAACCCGGTGATGATATCGCTGGTGGTGGACGGCATATTTGCGGGCGTGGGCAGCGTGCTGTCGTTCATTCCCACCATCGTGGTGCTGTTCTTCTTCTTATCGCTGCTGGAAGACAGCGGCTATATGGCGCGTGTTGCCTTTGTGATGGATAAGCTGCTGCGCAAGATAGGGCTTTCGGGCCGCAGCTTCGTGCCGATGCTCATCGGCTTCGGGTGCAGCGTACCCGCCATTATGGCCACGCGCACACTGCCCAGCGAGCGCGATCGCAAAATGACCATGCTGCTGACGCCCTTCATGAGCTGCAGCGCCAAGCTGCCCATATACGGCATGTTCACGATGGCGTTCTTCCCGAACTCCCGCGCGCTGGTGATGATAGGCCTCTATGTGCTGGGCATGCTGCTGGCCGTTATCAGCGGTCTGGTGCTCAACAAAACGGTGTATCGCGGAAACCCGGTGCCGTTTATTATGGAGCTGCCCAACTACCGCCTGCCGAGCGGCAAGACCGTGCTGCGGCTGTTGTGGGATAAGGCAAAGGATTTCCTGTCGCGGGCGTTTACGGTGATCTTCATCGCGACTTTGGTCATCTGGTTCTTCCAGACGTTCGACTGGCACTTCAACGTGGTGGCGGACAGCGCGGACAGCATGCTCGCGGGCATCGGGCGGCTGGTATCGCCGGTGTTCGCTCCGCTGGGATTCTCCGACTGGCGCGCTTCCACCTCACTGATTACGGGCTTTATGGCGAAGGAAGCCGTTATCAGCACGTTCGCGGTGCTGACGGGCGCGGGCGCGGCGGATTTGCCCGCGGCGCTTTCGCAGCTGTTTACACCTGTCGCGGCGCTGGCGTTCCTCGTGTTCACGCTCGTGTATTCGCCGTGTGTGGCGGCTATTGCGGCGGTAAAGCGCGAGATGCGCAGCGGTTGGGCGGCGCTGGGCGTGGCGCTGTATCAAACGGCCATCGCCTGGGTGGTGGCGGTCGTATTCTATCAAATCGCCCGCCTTTTGGCTTAGGAGGCCGGAATGCATTTTATCGACTATGTGCTGATTGCCGTAATCGCCGCGCTGCTTGTGCTGGCGATCGTATACATCCGCCGCTCCGGGCAGGGCTGCAGCGGTTGCGCGTCCTGTCCATACGCGGGCAGCTGTAAAAAGAGCCGTCCCAAGCGCCGCTGCGTAAAAAAATAGCAGGGATATCCCTGCTATTTTAATATACCGTCAGGTACCGATTACAGCGGCTTTGCCTGTCCGCGCTGCGGCCACAGCGTTTCCGCCGCGCGGCTGACGTCGCTTTTCGGCAGGCGGCTGTATTCTCTCAGCAGCCGATGGTATCCCCTGTGCGTCATGCCCAGCCGCTTGAAAGCGCGCGCCCTGCGAATGCCCCAGATGATCGGCACGGCAACCAGCGCCGCCAGCAGCACAATCGGGATGATGAGGTCCAGGTGGAGACCATATTCATAGTACCACAAAGTGGGGCGCAATGTCTCGGGCAGCCGGCCGCTGTCCAGAGAGTCCCATACCCATTGGTTAAGATAGGAATACCCAAAGGTAAGCGTGAACGGAAGCAATATCCAAAGCAGGTGAAGCGCGCCATGCTTTCTCTGAAATCGCTTTGCACGAGCCGCTTGTTCTACGTACGCTTCGTAGTCCGCGGGCAGCGGCTTGCCGCACTCACCGCAGAACCCTTCCTCCCGGTGGACCTTCCCGCCGCATAACGGGCAGGTGGACTGCCAGTCCACCGTTTCTCGCTTCAGCGTTTCCGCCACCGGCGCTCCGCACGACGAGCAATACCTGAGTCCCGGTCTCAGCTCCTCGCCGCAGTAACTGCAATTTGGCATAGGATACCTCCAGCTCACAAATGAACGATGCTGCCGAACCGGTTGCGTGCAGAGATGGAATGCAAGATGATGGATCATTATACCATGGAACTCGGCAGTTTTGTAGATATTCCACGGTGCAGCGGACGTTTTATTTTCACTTTTTCCGCTGTCTGCTATAATTGAGACAAGCGTATCGCGTAAGCGGTGCCGGGCCCAATATCAAAAGGAGGAAGGCTATGAAGTACAGAGTTCTGGGGAAAACAGGGTATGAGGTGTCCGAGGTATCCTTTGGCACGTGGGCCATCGGCGGCAGCTGGGGAGAAGTGGACGACGCGGAGAGCCTGCGCGCGCTGGAGGCAGCGCTGGATGAAGGGGTCAACTTCTTTGACACGGCGGACGTATATGGTGACGGACGCAGCGAAAAGCTGCTCGCGCGGCTGGCCCAATCGAAGAAGCAGCGCATCATCATCGCCACCAAGGCGGGCAGAAGGCTCAGTCCGCACGTGACCGAGGGGTATACCATTGAGAACATCACCGCGTTTGTGGAGAGAAGCCTCAAAAACCTCGATACGGATTGTATCGATTTGCTGCAGCTGCATTGCCCGCCCACGCCGGTATACGACAACGCGGAGCTTTTCGAGCAGCTGAATACGATGGTGAAGGACGGCAAGGTAGCTAAGCTGGGCGTCAGCGTGGAGAAGGTGAGCGAGGCGCTGCGCGCCCTGCAATACGACAACGTCTGCACGGTGCAGATTATATTTAATATGTTCCGGCTGAAGCCCGCGGACGAATTCTTTGCAGAAGCGAAGAAACGCGATGTCGGCATCCTTGCGCGCGTACCGCTGGCAAGCGGGCTGCTCTCCGGCAGGATGACGAAGGACACCGTATTCGCGGCGGATGACCACCGGCAGTACAACCGTCACGGCGAGCAGTTTGACAAGGGCGAGACGTTCTCCGGCGTGGACTATGAAAAGGGCCTGGCCGCGGTAGACGAACTGAAGCGCTGTCTGCCAGAAGGCATGACGATGCCGCAGTTCGCGCTGAAGTGGATATTGATGTTCGACGCGGTAAGCTGTGCGATTCCGGGCGGAAAGACCCCCGCGCAGATACAGCAGAACATGAGTGTCTCGGACATGGCCCCGCTGAGCGCGGAGACGATGGCCAAGGTGCGCGGCGTCTATGACGCGTATATCCGCGCCGATGTGCACCCGCTCTGGTGAGGAGGCGGGGATGGACTATCGCGAAAAAATAGAAGCCATCATTGCGAAGCGGCAGACTGCGCACGCCGCCCTCATGGCGGAGTCAACGGTGTATCAGGCGTTTCTGCCCATGGAACGCGCGGCGTTTGCCGCCGGGGCGCTGGATAAGCGGACAAAGGAGCTTATCGCCGTGGGCATTTCGGTGACGGAGGGCTGCGAGTCTTGTATGGAGTGGCACATCGCGCAGGCGCTGTTGGCGGGGGCTGACAAGGCGCAGGTGATGGAGGCCATCGGCGTAGGAATCGGGATGGGCGGCGGTCCGGCTACCGTATCGGCGCGCTTCGCGATCGCGGCGCTGGAGTACCATCTGCGCCGCGGATGAGCCGGCCGGTTGCATAGTTCCAAGCAATTAAATGCCCGCTTGATGCGGGCATTTGTATTGTTTCACGGTATTTGATATACTGCGCTCAACAGGGTAAAATGCGGGTTTGGGGGAGCGTATCATGAAGGTTGTCAGGGTGAAGGACCGGAAGCAGATGCGCGCGTTCGTGCGCGTGCCGCACACCATTCACGGGAAGAATCCGTGTTATGTGCCGCCGATATGGATGGATGAAAACAAGGCGTATACAGGGAAGAACAATCCGATACTGAAGAACTCCGATTTCGAGCTGTTTCTCGCGCTGGACGACGACGGGGTTCCTGTCGGGCGCACCATTGCCTACATCGACTTTACGTTCAACCGTTATTATGACGTCCGCATGGGCTTCTTTGGCGCGTTTGAGTGTACGGACGACGCGCAGGCGGCGGGGCTGCTGATAGAAGCGGCGGAGAGCTGGCTGAGGGAGAAGGGTATGAAGACCATCCGCGGGCCTATTCATCCCGTCGCGGAGAACTGGGGCTTCGTGTGCATGGGGTACGATACGCCGCCGGTCTATATGTCGCCCTGGAATCCGGAATACTATCACGCGTTCTTTACCGATTCGGGGTACGGCAAAGCCAAGGACTTGATGGTCTACGAGGCCGACATTGAGAAGGGCTATGCGCTGCCTGCCCGCTTCAACGATTTTGTGGAGCGCTTTCTGGCACGGTATCCGGGCATCGAAATACGGCGGCTGGATATGCGCCGCATCAGGGAGGACGCGCGCGCCATCTGGGAGATTTCCAACACCGCTTTGGCGGACAACTGGGGCTATGTACCGCTGGAGCTGCCCGTGATGGAGGATATGCTTAAAAAACTCAAGGCGGTCGTCGATCCGGACGCGGTATGGATGGTGGAATATGAGGGAAAGCCGGTAGGCTACTGCCTCGGCTTTCCGGACATCAATATTCTGCTGAGCCGTATCCGCGGACATATGCTGCCGCTGGGCTGGGCGCGACTGCTGCTGGGAGTCAAAAAGTTGCGTGACTACCGACTGTTCGGTCTTGCGGTCAGTCCGGAGTGGCACGGCAAGGCGCTGGATGCACTGATGTATATCCACCTGTATAGGAACCTGATCGAGAAGCGCGTGCGTATGGAAGCCAACTATATCCTGGAGGATAACCTGCACATCAAGAACGCGCTGGAGCGATTGGGGATGCAGCACTGCAAGACATACCGCATCTACGAAAAAACGCTGGAAGCATAACCGGACGGGGAGAAAACCATCTCCCCTTTTTTATTACAGTAAAAATCGCCAAACGATACTGCCCGGAATGTTTCGCGCTTCGTTAAGTTCTGTTTAGATTGAGGGCGCATATTTAAAAAAAGAATCTGAAAGGGGTACAACGATGAAACGTCTGAAAAGAGTAATGGCTGCCGCATGCGCGGGGATGCTCATGATATCTGCTATGGCGGGGTGCGGGACGTCCTCACAAACCGCGACGGATGCAGTCTCGTCCGCTATCGTATCGGTTGAAACCGAAACGCAGCAGGGCGGCATGGAGATGCCTCCCGATAACGGCGGCGGATCGGACAGCGCCGATACCGGAACGGGCGCAACCCTGCTGGCGGAGGGTGAGACGCTTTCCGGCGGAACATATAGCTCTGTAAATGCGGACGAGAACGCCGTGAGGGCAGAAGGAGTTACGGCAACGCTGGACGGCGTCACAGTGGAAAAGACGGGCGGAGACGCTTCAAGCAGTGATGCCAGCAGCTTTTACGGGCTGAACGCCGCGGTGCTGGCGCTGGACGGCGCGACGCTGACCGTGAACGGCGGTACGGTGACTGCGACGGCGGAAGGCGCCAACGGGGTGTTTGCCTACAACGATGCGACCATCTATATCAGCGATACGGTGATAGACGTTACCGGCGGCAACGCGGGCGGTATCGAGGTGGCGGGCGGCGGCATCATGTACGCCACCAACCTGACGGTCAATTCCACGGTGAAGGCCGCAATCCGCAGCGACAGGGGCGGCGGTATCATGGTGGTGGACGGGGGCACCTATACGACCAGCGGCAGTTCCGGGGCCCCGGCCATTTACAGCACCGCGGACATCACCGTCAGCAACGCGACGCTGACCGCAAACGATTCTGAAGCGGTGGTGGTGGAAGGACTGAATTCCGTAACGCTGATGAACTGCGATGTAACAGGGAACATGAGCGGTACTTACGGCGAGGACAGCGGTGAGAACATCCATAACGTCATGTTGTATCAGAGCATGTCGGGCGACGCGGAGGAAGGTACCAGCAACTTCACGATGACGGGTGGTACGCTGGTCTCCCAAAACGGTGATATGTTCTATGTGACCAATACCGACAGCGTCATTACGCTGGTGGGCGTAGCGCTGACGCTGGCGGACGGAACCAATCTGCTGGTCGTTGCGGGCAACGACGGAGAACGCGGCTGGGGCGAAGCGGGAAGCAACGGCGGAGTCTGTGAATTCAACATCGCGGGCCAGACGGCCGAAGGGGACATTGCGGTGGACGCCATATCGGAGCTGGCCATGAACATTACAGATGCCTCGTCGTACACCGGCGCTGTCAACGCTGACGGCACACAAGCCGCTTCGCTGGTGGTTACGCTGGACGAGACAAGCACCTGGACGCTGACCGGTGACAGCTACGTGACGGCGTTCAACGGGAGTATGGACAACGTGGTAACGAACGGATACACACTGTACGTCAACGGGGTGGCGATGAGTTGAACCCTGTATGACAATAAGGGCGTGTCGCGGACTGCGGCACGCCTTTTCCAACGATATGGATTTTGGGTTATGTACGCCTGTTCAGTGCCGGCCGAGGTACTCCTGAAGCCGTTCGTGCCATTGCACCAGTTTTTCGGAGGGGCGGCAATAAAAGCTGACCCGGAAGTGATGCGGAGAAATATTGAAATGTCTTCCCGGACAGCCGGGTATTACGGCCAGAACACCTGCTCCACAAGGGATATGCTGCCCGCATCACTTACGTGGATATAGTAGAAATACGTGTCGCGCAGCAGCGTGGGGTCCAGCGTCCAGATGGCCAGAAAATCCGAATAACTGGAGGGCACAGGCGTGGCGTCCGTCACTTCGGCGCCGCTCGGCTGGAACATCAGGCTCAGCGAAAGGGTGGTTAAGTTGATGTCCCGCAGCTGGGGATTGTCATTCTTCTCTACATATTCACCATCCGCGTAATTGTCCACTTCCTCCTGCGCATCCTCCTGCGTGTAGCCTTCGTGCTCGACGAGGTACTGCACCGCCTCGTCGCCGCGCAGCATTTCGAAGTAATCGAACTGCGCCACTCCGGTGGACGGGTCGAACGAGACCAGACGTGCGTAGCTGGAATAGATCTCCGGGCCGGACGGCGCTTCGGACGCGGAGGCCGTTGCGGCAGAGGGGACTTCGACGGAGTCTTCGGGAGAGTCTTCAAGCGATTCCTCGGGCTGCGGGGTGTTGAGCGCGCTGATCACGTTGCCGGGCGAGGCTTCATCGCTCTGGGATGTGGATGGCGCGGGCGTGCAGGCGCTGAAAGAACAGAGAAGACACAGCGCGAGGATTATCGTCAATGTCTTTTTCATGGCGAGTCTCCTTTATAAAAAATATCCATAACTGCCAATTACACGCTCATTATATCATTGCAGCAGGGGATAGCAAGTACGCGTAAAAAATTATGATTTAGTGCTTGAATTCATTACGCAAATGCATTATAATTAGCATCCGTAACGGAAAGTCGGGACACGACAGATCGTATCAGAATGACCCTTGTGTGGAGAAGTATCGAAGTGGTCATAACGGGGCGCACTCGAAATGCGTTTGTCGGGGAACCGGCACGTGGGTTCGAATCCCACCTTCTCCGCCATCATATGGGGCATTGGCTCAGCTGGTAGAGCGCTGCGTTCGCAATGCAGAGGTCAGCGGTTCGATCCCGCTATGCTCCACCAAAAATAAAAACACCCCGATCGGGGTGTTTTTATTTTTGATATAGCGGGATCGAAGCGAGCGTTAAAAAAACGCCACAGTGTGACGTTTTTAGCGAGACGGAGCAGCACCCAAGGACAGGCAAACCGAACGGGAACGGACGCGAACAAATGCATAGCGGGATCGAAGCAGCGTTAAAAAAACGCCACAGTGTGGCGTTTTTAGCGAGACGGGGCAGCACCCAAGGACAGGTAAACCGAACAGCAACGGACGCGAATCAAATGTGTGGTAGGATCGAAGGAGCGTAGAGAAACGTGCCGTGGCACGTTTTCAGCGAGACGGGCAGCACCCAAGGACAGGCAAACCGAACGGCGATGGACGCGAATCAGAAGCAGGAAGACGGCAGTGCCGTTACGCTCCACCAAAATAGAAAGGACCCAACCGGGTGTTTTTATTATATACAGCGGGATCGAAGCGAGCGGTAAAAACCGCTTTCGCGTGCAACCAAAGCCGAACGCTGCAAGAGACGGGAGCAAGCGTCAGCGCAGCACGAGTTCTTAGCAGGCAGCGTTATTCTAGCCAGATGGACAGTATTCCCATATTTCCAGTCCTGGAAGGAACACACCGACTATTGTAAAAAATAATTATATATAATATCATTATGTCAATGTTCCTAAGTTCCAGCATGGTATATACGGTCAGTAAATACGTGTAGTAACCACTGCGCAATGACAATGAAATGGGGCTTCCACCATGAAACGCATCGCATGCTGCATACTGCCACTTTTAATTCTTTTATTACTGGTGGGATGTGTCGAAACAAAACAAGAAGCCAGTACAAACGCTGTCGTAATCCCTCACGTAACACCGACGCCTGAAATGACAGCAGTGCCGACACCGCGCGATAATGACGCTGAAAGCGTGACGCCGACACTGACACCATCCGTTTTTGATGTTGACGACGTTACCATGCAGTCCACGCCGGATTCCTACTGCTTCAGTGAAATTGGGTATGATTCTGACTGGGAGGTTCTTGTCGTCCGGTTCAGGGACAGTGGTGCTGTCTACATGTATTCGGATTTTCCCGAGAGTGAATGGATTCAATTTATCGCTGCCGATTCCCTTGGCCGCTGGTATAACGCAAACATCAAAGATCACTACGAATATGAGAAAATAGACGGGTGACCGTCCGGAAACAATTCGAAACCATGTAATCCATCTCTTTTTCTACAGAAGCTTGTGGCTTATTGACGATGAAACATGTATTGGTAAGTTCGTCCGGTGATTGACTTTGAATTGATAGTTTCCCAGACTTTCCGGCCCTGCCGGGCAAACATGCGTGCGGTCGTTGTCTCCTGCAGCCAGTCTATTTTTGGGCTTTTTTTACGCCTGCAGAATTCCTGTTAAATTTTTTGTTTCTCTGTCTTGACAACATAAGATTACTGATGTAATCTGTGGCTATATTATATGGGCTACAAAAGTAGTCTGAGTTAGGGGGGGTTTTATGAGTAAGCTGGCTGAAAGAATCGCGGACGCCGAACTGGAGGTCATGCGGGTGCTGTGGGACGCAAAGACCGCGTTGCCCGTTGCGGAGATTCGCAAAGCAATCTGTCAGAAAACCGGATGGGAGGGTTCCACCGCGAAAACCTTGCTGTATCGCCTGCAAAGCAAGGGCGTGGTGGTACAGGAAAAGCGGGATGTATATTACTACTCTCCCTGTGTGACGGAGGAGGAATACAACGAGTATTCGACGCAGATGCTGCTCGACAAGCTCTATAAAGGCAGCGTAAAAAACCTGGTCGCCTCGTTTGTGTCCTCAAGGAAGCTGAGCGAGGAGGATATCGCCGAGCTGCAGCGCATGCTGCGGGATGGTATAAAACGATGAGCAGCGTACTCGTGACGATTCTTTCGCTCAGCATATCCGGTTCAATCCTTGCGCTGATACTGGTTGCGCTGCGGCCGCTTTTGAAGAACCGGGTGTCCAAGACGTTCCAGTACTATATCTGGCTGCTGGTTTTGCTGAGACTTGCGCTGCCGGTGTCCTTCAGCGGCAGTCTCGTGGATTTGATTCTGCCGCAGGCGATGATAGCGCAGACCCCTGCGGTTTCCGCGTCCGGAGGCGGGTTGACGCCGACAGGGGAAGCGGGCGTGCCGCAGGGCGGCGGCCCGGGTATCTCGCAGGCGGATGGGTTATCCGGTACGGGGGAAAACGGCGGCACTCAAGCGGTCTCGAACAACCCATCGGCGCTCGGGCGCGCGGGACTGGCTGCATGGGATTTCATCATAAAGCATCAGTTCTCTCTGTGGCTTCTGGGCGCGGCGCTGCATTTCGGCTGGTTTGTCATCGCGTACCTGCGCTTTGGCCGCAAGGTAAGGAAAACCTGCGTACCGCCGCACCGCCGGGATGCGGAAGTATTTAAAAAGCTGCGCGGCAATACTCACGTACAGCTTGCGTGCAATCCGTATGTGGATACGCCCATGCTGATTGGGTTTCTGTCTCCGCAAATCATCATTCCGAAGCTGGCGTTTGCTGCGAACGGCATGGAAGCTGAGTTACAGCACATCATTCAGCATGAGCTGACGCATCTTTACCGCCGCGATCTGGTGTATAAATGGCTTGCGGTATTTGTCAGCTCTCTGCACTGGTTCAATCCGCTGATGCTATTCATCCGGCGGGAGATCGGCCGCAGCTGCGAGCTGGCTTGCGACGAAGCGGTGATACGCCATCTGACCGTGGCTGAACGGCAGGAGTATGGGGAAACCCTCCTCGCGCTGGCTTCAAACAAGCGCATTCCCGCCGGTATCATTACCACCACCCTGTGTGAGGAAAAACGCGAATTGAAAGAAAGGCTTGAAAGTATCATGACATTTAAGCGTAAAGGCGTATTGATGATTGCCATTTCTCTGGTTATAACCCTGGCGCTTGCCGGCTGCAGCGTGGCGCTGGGCGCGGCGAATGTGGGATATCAGAATTCCGATGTGATAATCTCTGAAGCTTCTGCTTCCGCCGATGCTGCGGATGAGCAGTCTCCTTCGGCTGCAGTGTCGGGAGGGGACGGCATTTCCAAGGTGCAGGCGGAGTTCAATGATTCGCCGCTCGAACTGTATCGGCAGGTGCTGCAGAATGAAGCCGAATTCTTTTGCACGGATACCGGGAAAAGCATCGGCCTGCAAGACTTCTTAACCAACGGTGAGATTTATGAAACGGACTTTACGATTACCCGCTTTTCGGTGCTTGATATGGACGGCGACGGAAAGGCCGAAGTGGTTCTGGAATTGTCGGTGGGAAACGAACCGCAGTTTTTTGAGGTGCTTCATGAGACGGAGGGTACGGTTTTCGGATACCTGATGGTGTACAGGGGTCTCGAGGAGCTGAAAGCCGACGGTACCTTCGGATATTCCAACGGGGCGGCGGATTACGGGTGGGGTCGGCTGAGGTTTGATGCCGATGCGTACACCACCGAAACGATGGCGTATAGTCAGTCAGTCCAGGCCGATACGGGAATGACCCTGTCGTACTATATCGGAACAGAGCAGGTCTCTGAAGAATCGTTCGATGCTTTCCAGAATGAACAGGCCGCAAAAGAAAATGCGGCATGGAATGAATACTCGGAGGAAAATGTTGAAACTGAATTGACTCCCGCCGCATAAAGGTTCAACAGAGGAGAAATATGACTTTCGCGGAAACAGCGGAGATGATGTCTCTGCTGTTTTTTGTGTGCGAGGAAACAGAATTTACAGCCACATGTTGACCTACGCGTGAAACTCAAAGATAATACCTATAGTATCGATGTTAGTGGATAAGGAGCTTCGTGATGCAGAATAACTCCGCAGATAAAAAGCCGAAGAAATCCAGGGCCAGAAAAGCGATTATCATCATCGCCGTTTCACTGGTTTCCTTATTTATTGTGACGCTTGCGGTAACACCTTTCGTGGTGATGCCGATGTTTCTGGGGCAGCGGTATGAGCAGAAGCAGTACGACCCCGAGGATTTCGGCGTTACTGCGGAGCGGATTACGCTGGCGACTGATGACGCGCTGAATCTCGCCGCGTGGCGCGTCCGTGCGGAAGAAACCAAGGGCACGGTGATACTATTGTCGGGGATACAGAATCCTTCCGTAACGGCGTTCTTTGGCTATGCCAGAATGCTTGCGGATAACGGTTGGGATTCCCTGCTCATCGAGATGCGCGCAAGGAGCGAAAGCGAAGGCGAAGAAATCGGATTCGGAATGACAGAATGGCTGGATGTGAAGGCCGGGGTGGATTTTCTCAGCACGGACGCTGCCGTAAAGGAGCTGCCGATCGTCACGATGGGGACTTCGATGGGCGGCGGCACGGTAATTATCGCGGCGGGTGAACTGCCGGAGGTGGATGCCGTGATTTCCATTTCCGCGTTTTCGTCGTGGTCTCAGCTGTTTGTGGACAACATGGGGATGATGGGTGTTCCCAAGGTCATCGGCGTGCCGGATATCCCGTTTATCAACCTGTATCTTGGGTTTCATTTTGGTTTTGACGCGCTGAAGTACTCCCCGGTGAAAGAAATCGCGAAGCTGGGTGAGCGCCCCATACTGATGATGCATTCCACAGGGGATACGCAGGTTCCGTATTCGGAGTTTGAGACGCTGCTGAATGCGGCGGAAAAGAGCGGCGCAAATGTGACCACGTTCATTCGGGAAGGTGACGAGCATTTTATCTGCTACGATCGGTTCGTGAACGATCCGGCGCAGGATACCGAATTCAGCCAGGCGATACTGGATTTTCTGGCAGACAGTTTTTCGTGAAGCACGGGCACGGAAGGCTCGCACATGCGGGTTTACATTTCAGGGCGGAAAACTAACATTTCACGCCGCTCCCGTTCGTCCTCTGCGGATTGCGTTATACTGGTGCGGTAAATATCCTGACAAGGGAAGGAAGCGGGCGCTGCGCGAGTACAGGCCCGGAGGTTATTCTTTCCCGAATCCCCCTTGATACGAGAAACCGACGCCGGGCTGAAAGCCCGGCTTCTGTACGTCTGTGTGCCGTGGGCAGGCATTTACAATTAAAAATTTTAAAGGAGAACCCATGAAACCCTTCATCGCAATACTGTTGTCTTTTTGTTTGCTGTTTTCGCTGGCCGCCTGCGGTAGCAAAGCGGAGCCCTCCGCCGCCCAGACGGAATCTGTTCCTGCCGCCCAGACGGAATCTGCGGATTGGGTGGTATACTGGTACCTGTGCGGAAGCGATTTGGAAAGCAACGGCGGCTTCGCCACAGGCGATCTGACGGAACTTCTTCAGGTTCAGCTGCCCGAAAACGTAAAGGTGGTTATCGAGACGGGCGGTTCCTCGGCTTGGCATAATGATTTTGTGGACGCGAGCTTGCTGCAGCGCTATGTGTACAACAGCGAGGGCTTAAGTCTGGTGGACGAGCAGCCGTCCGCCAGCATGGGCGATTCGCAGACGCTGACACAATTCCTGGATTTCGCGAAAACCAATTACCCCGGGGACAAGACGGCGGTGGTTCTCTGGAACCACGGCGGCGGCAGCGTGGCGGGCGCGGCATTTGACGAGCTGTACGGCGGCGATTCCCTGACGCTGGACGAGCTGTACGGTGCTTTTTCCACAGTATTCGGAGCGTCGGCGGAAGCTCCGCCGCTGGAACTGATCGGTTTTGATACCTGCCTCATGGCGACAGTGGATGTTGCCCGGACGTTCTCCGAAATCGCCAGGTACATGGTGGCCTCACAGGAAGTGGAGCCTGCCAACGGCTGGTACTATTCGGAGTGGGTGGGCGCGCTGGCAGCCGACCCGACGATGGATGGACAGGCGCTGGGCGAGGTGATTTGCGACAGCTATTATGCGGGCTGCGAGGCCGTGGGCACGCAGCAGAGCGTCACGCTTTCTCTGACCGATTTGTCGAAGACGGAGGCGCTGCTGGAGGCTTACGAAACGTTCGGCGCGGAGTGTCTGACCACAGCCTGCGCGGATCCTGCGTTTTTTTCCGCCTTTGCCCGTGCCGCGTACCAAAGCGAAAACTACGGAGGCAATACCAAGGAGCAGGGCTACACGAACATGGTGGATCTCGGCGATCTGGCAAGGCATTCATCCGGCACCATGGCATCCGCGCAGGGCGTGCTGGACGCGCTGGACGCATGCGTGCTCTATCAGGTGGGAGGACCCTACCGCGCTCAGGCCAGCGGCTTGTCCTGCTACTATTCCTACAACGGCGACACCGATGATTTGGATGGATATGCCGCGCTGGGCGCGGGGGAGGCCTTTAAGTACTATTATGAGTACGGCCTGACAGGGCAGCTGGACGAAACGGGCATGGCATATCTCGCCAGCCTGGATCTTTCCGCGCTGCCGGAGATACAGAATCTCGCTACGGCGGGATGGGATGGCGCTCCTCTGGATCTGAATGAAGAAGGAACCGCCTTTTTGACGCTGGGGCCGGAAGCGCAGAATATACTGGCGGGAATCAGCTTTCAGCTGGTGTATGTGGATGAGGCGAGCGATACCGCCATGCTGCTGGGCACGGACAACGACATCGTTGCGGATTGGGAGAACGGCGTGTTCTATGACAACTTCCGCGGCGTATGGGGCGCAATCGATGGTCATCTGGTCTATATGGAGCTGAGCGTCGAAGGAGACGGATATAACCTATACTCCGTTCCGATATTGCTGAACGGAGAGGAATACAACCTGCAGGTTGCCTACGATTTTGCCGCTGAAACCTGGAGCATACTGGGCGCATGGCAAGGTATTGATGAGAACGGCATGGCGGATAAAGAACTGCGCCTGCTTCAGGAGGGGGACGAGATCACCACCCTGTGGAAGTCCGCGTCGCTGTCCGGAGAGGACGACTATACCACATACACGGCGGAAACCATTGCGGTGACGGCGGAAACGGCGTTCTCTGAGGCTCCGCTGTTTGACGGGAGCTACCGCATGACATTTGTGATGTGGGACGCCGCGGGTAACTATGCCTATTCGGATCCTGTGCAGTTTGATTGCGCAGACGGCGTGATTTCCACTACCGTATTTGAGGATTAAGCGGTTTTCGAGAGGCCGCCGTCCGGCTCCATATGCCGGGCGGCGGCTTTTATGATGCGCGATTTCTCCGCGGATATAAAAAAGTGCATCAGGTGTATGCCGGAACGCGATGGGTATGGAAGAAACTGCCGCGCACTGAACACTTTGAATGTGTCAAACAGCCTGTATTTGCAGGAATTCATAAAGCTGAAATTATACGAATTAAAAGGTTGCACCGGAACACATGTACCTTCAGGCGCGTCTATGCCGCAGGTTTTGTTTTTGACAGGATGCTGGACGAAAGCTATAATAGGGACAAGCATTATGTTTGCCGGTTTTTTTGCCGCATCCGGCGGCGGTTTCGTGGTGGTGAAATTTCCTCCCAAGGGAGGCTGTATGGGGATGGGTATGGGTTTTAAAACACGTAAGTGGATATCGGCAGCGCTGGCGGTTGTGCTGGTGCTCTCAGCGTTTATCTGCGATACCCCAGGCGCATCTGCGGCCACCGGTTCCACCGGCACGGTGAACGCTTCGGGGACCAATTTGCGCGAGCAGCCCACCACTGCGTCCGCAGTGCTGGCGACGATGGCGAAGGGCGTTTCCGTTACCGTGCAGGGCGACGAGAGCGACGGCTGGCTTAAGGTGATGTACGGGACCACAACGGGATATGTTCGTTCGGACTTCATCGATGTGCTCGTCACAGGCCTTTCGGCACCCGGCGTGGTGATTACGGAAACCGCGCTGCGGGAGCAGGCCGATACGGTAAGCGCCTCGCTGCAAACGCTGAACGTGGACTCGCAGGTGACCATTACCGGCACCTACGGAAGCTATTATCAGCTTAAAGCGGGCAGCGTCACCGGATTCGCGCCGCAGAACTGCGTACACAAATACAACATCATGATGGTTAACCTCAGCGCCAAGCTGAATTCTTCCAACGTGAATCTGCGCAGCATCCCCAGTACCTCGGGTGAGGTGCTTGCCAGCATGAAGGGCGGCACGTCCGTAACGGTTTACAGCATACAGGATCACTGGGTGAAGATCAAATATAAGGAACAGATCGGATATGTGCGCGGAGATTTTCTTACATATACCATGCCCTCCGGACGGTATGTAACGGAGATACACCCCGGAATGCGGGGTCAGGCGGTGACCACGCTGCAGGTGGCGCTGCGCAAGAAGGGGTTCTTCCATACCGCGGCGAATGGCGTGTACGGCAACGCGACGCGGGCCGCGGTGAAGAAGTTTCAGGAATCGGTTTATCTCGACGCGGACGGTATTGCGGGAACGCAGACGCTGCTGCTGCTGTTCGGCTCCTCGGACGTGGGCAAGCTGTGGAACAACTATCGCTCCGAGATGGACGCGCAGTCTCCGCAGCAGAGTGGGCGCGTATGGCTGGTGGACTGGTTTGACGGTATGGAAGATATCTGCACGCGCTATGAGCCCTTCGAGGTGATCGACGTGCGCACCGGCATTCACTGGAATATGCAGCGCTTCGGCGGTGTTACCGCGCTGTGGCACGCCGATGTGGAAACGATGACCAAGGACGATACCGCGAAGATGACCCAGGCCTGGGGCGGCGAGCTGAATCCGACGCGCAGACCGGTGTGGGTGAAGATAGGCGGCAAGTATTACGCGGCCAGCCTGATGGGGTTTGTTCACAACACCGATACCATCAGCACCAACGGCATGGACGGGCAGATCTGCCTGCATTTCCGGGGCAGCAAAATTCATTCCTCCGGGCACATCGACGAGGCTCATCAGGCGTGCATCATGGAAGCCTTTGCGAACGCGGCCAAGCTGGACGCGTATATCGACTCCGGAAGGGTGTGAGGGGCGCGGCATGAGGAATGGACTTCATAAGATAATGGCAGCGGTGCTGCTGGCGGCCCTGCTGGGCGGCTGTGCCAGTCAAACCGGCGCTTCGGCCTCTCCGGGCGAAAGCGCTTCCGGCGTGGCGGGTACGCCAGTACCCACGACGGCGCCCGATGTAATGCCTACGGCTACGCCTAATCCCAACGTAGTGGCTGCTACCGTGAACGGATGGTATTATTACCTTGATGAGAATGACGCGGCCACGGTGAACTATGGCGAAGACCCGCCGCTGCATCGGCAAAGTGAAACGGGCGGAGACGAAAATCTCGGGCTGCGCGGCTTTTCCTTCGATATCATCGGGGATTACCTATATCTGGATTCCAGTTATCCGGACCTTGATGAGGACGGCATACTGACATGGTACACCACGAGGATGAACCAGGACGGCACGGATCAGCGCAGGCTGGAGTACGGCTGCATGTCGACGCGGTTTATTCCGGAGGGCGCGCAGCAGTTTTACTTCACGATTGCGGGCGACAGCACGGTATACGTTTCCGATTTCGCGGCTGAGAATGTGAAGGCGCTGCCGATTGCGCTGCCCGACACGGACGAACTTAACCGCAAGCTGGCTTCGGGCCGCGAGATGCAGTTGGATATCGACGGCGTGGCGGACGGCAAGGTGACGATCATTGTCATATTCGCCACCTCCGAGGGCATTCAGATGTACAAGGGAACGTATCTCGTCGCGGAGGATGGCTCCGGCACGAAGAAGGTCAGCGGCACGTATTACGATTACCAGTCCATGCAGAGCGAGCTGGACTGAAAAACTGACGCGGAGGCTTCGCCGGATTTTCGGCGAAGCTTTTTTGATTAGGGTATTGAATTTCCGCAAGCGACTGGCTATACTATGAATTGAGCATATGCTCAAAAAGGAGCAACAATGCCGAGAAAACGCTGCTGCGGACGGGTGGATGATTACCCGGTCAGCAGGCAATTTATTTCACCGCTGGGCGGGCCGCCCGTAACCCTTGGCGTAGAGGAAGCCGAAGCGCTTCGGCTGAAGGACATGCTGGGGTATGGACAGGAGCGCTGCGCGCAGCAGATGAGCCTGACACGCCCCACGTTTCAGCGCGTGTTGGCTTCCGCGCGAAAAAAGGTGGCTATGGCGCTGGCGGAGGGTCGCTCCATCATCATTGAAGGAGGACATTTTATTATGGGAAACCGCGCGTTCGAGTGTCTGGATTGCGGCGAAAAGTGGGAAGTGGGGCCCTGCGGGGAGGATGGCCGTCATGGCTATGAGATCCCATGCCCCAAGTGCGGCAGCCTGAAGAAGGCACGGATTACGGACGGGGAGCGCCATACCTGCGGAGGACCGCATAGCCACGGCGCAGGCTGCGGATGCCAGCACGGGCATCAGTCCTGAAGCAGAGGAGCACGCTCCGCGTGCTCTTTTTGTATTCGAATGAGGAAATATTTTGGAGGTGACAATGTTACGGAAACCTTCTTTGTGCTATGATATAAATAAATAAAAGGAAGAACCCCGGCACAATAAGCGAGGGGGTACGCAAGTGCCCCGGATGAAGGAGGGATTACGATGTTGGATAAGCAATTGGTGAAGCTTATAAACGATCAGATCAACATGGAATGGTACTCGGCATATCTCTATCTGGATATTCACGGGTATTATATCGATCAGGAACTGAACGGCTTTGGCAACTGGTTTTTCGTGCAGACGCAGGAAGAGCGCGATCACGCGCTGCTGTTCTTCAAATATCTGCAGAATAACAATGAGCGGCCGGTATTGGCGGCGGTGGCGAAGCCGGATATCACGTTCGAGGATTTTAAAGCGCCGCTGACCGCGTCGCTGGCGCATGAGCAGAAGGTGACGGCTTCCATCAACAATATTTACGCCGCGGCGTATGCGCTGAAGGATTTTCGCACGATGCAGTTCCTCGACTGGTTTGTCAAGGAACAGGGCGAGGAGGAGAAGAACGCCGAGTCAAACATTAAAAAGTTCGAGCTTTTTGGCGGCGATCCCAAGGGTTTGTACATGCTGGACAGCGAAATGGGTGCGCGCGTCTACGCGCCACCGTCGCTCGTGATTTAAGACATACCGCTGCCGTATTAAAAATGTGCGGAAGAAAATAACAGGAAGGTTTTGAGAGGGACGGCATCATTCGCCGCCCCTTTTAATATATTCCCCAACGGCTGCATCCGCATTAGCAAACGCCGCGCCGCTTTCATATCATATCTAATCAAGGGCAATTTCATGAAGGCGAGGGGACGGATATGCCACAGCAGGGCGGCAGCGGAACCGCTTATCTGGATACCATTCGGCGGGATGAAGGCGCGGACGCGTGTATCAGGGCTTTTGGCAGTGCCTGTGAAAGCGATCGGCGTCAGGCGGCGGGTATGCTGAATGATCCGCAGCTGACATTCGGCAGCCTTTTCATACTGGCGCCGCAGATAGCGCAGTACGGGCTGGCGCGGAGTCTGAGCCCGCGCAATGCGGCAGCATTGCATGCCGCGGGGCTGGCGGGCGGAATCGCCCCGGGGAGAAACGACGCGGAGCGCGCTGCGCTTAAATGGATGCTGGAGACGGGCCGCGCGGACGACGGCATGAGCGACGACTTCGAAGCGGCGCTGGAGCGGGCAGCTTCGGTATTGATCAATACATATCACGACGCGGACATACTTCCGTCTGTTGTGGATATGATTTTCGAGCGAAGCCGCAAGGGTCATAACATTCACAGCCTGGTGTGGGCTGCTTTCCAAAGCCGCAGTCCGGAGGTATTAAAGCTGATTGCGCAGCGCCTTCATACCGCGGATGAGCCCGACGCCCGGCTTTCCTGCAGCCTGCTGGGGATTGATGAGCCGGCGGGCGGCGCCGCGGCGGAATATCAGAAGCGTCACGAGGCTTATCTGCGCTGGCTGAACGAAAACGATCCCTATTTGTACTTCACGGGAGAGAGCCTCCAGTATGCCAGCCGTCCCGCGGTTTGCGCCGTCGATCTGGAGCGCAAATACATTCAGAGGGGTACGCCCCGCTACGACAGACAGCCCGTTTCACCGGCGGATATGGGTGAGCGCAACGCGCTCGCGGCGTTTGCCGCGCTGAAGCCGGACGACAGGGCGCTGCTGTCGCGCTATTCCCATCAGCTGCATGCCCGCGACGCGTCCGGATGGAAGACATGGGTGCGCAGTCCCATTGAGGAACAGGTTCAAACCGCAAAACTGAGCAGGGGGAATATCGATGATTACGGTCTCGGGAAGTTCGTTTGACGCATCCGCGCTGGCGGATACATATCCTCGGGACAGCGTGGAGCGCCAGGTGCTCGAAACCATGTCCCAAAGCGCCGAAAACTACCGCTATGATACTGTGGAACAGCTCAAGTTCGAGCTGCGCCTGCGCAGGGAAACGGTGGACGCTGCGAAAGCGCTGCACCGCAGCTGGTTTTCCTTCGACACCTTCCATAAATCGCGGTGCAACGAGAAGTACTGGGACAGAATGCCCAACGGCGGATTTCGGCTGAAAAGCGGCGCGAATCCTGCCGCTGCCATCAGCGATATCTACACCAACGGCGAAGCCTATGCCACGGAATGCGCCACCGCGATGCTCATTGTGTTCTATAAGGCAATGCTGGAAACGTTCGGTGAATCGCTCTTCAACGAGCTGTTCCCCAACATTTATCTGATGAACTGGCACGGGGTAGATCCGCTGCTGCAGTCGGTTGCTTCTCCGCGGCGCGCGCTGGACGTACTGCCGGGTGACAGAAAGTATTTCGAGAATCCGGACGTCAATCCCAAGACGCCCGAGTGGCAGGGGGAAAATGTGATTGTACTGCCGGACGGACTGTACTACGGGCACGGCGTGGGTATCAAAACCGCCGATCAGATGGTGCGGGCGCTCAACGGCAACCGCAGGCCGGGCGCGACGCATACCGCGTACCTGCGCGATACGGCAGGGCGGCCGGAATACAAGGAGCTGGCCAATATACAGGCGCGCCATGGTGTACGCGCTGCGCATCTGGTATGGGCGTTTCCCCCAGCACGGGTGTGAAGGCTTCCGAATTCAAAAAGAGGCGGGAGCCGCTTTTTGGACTGCTGACAAAGGTATCTCTTGGAGGCTCTGCCTCCAAACCACCGCTTAAGGGATACATCCCTTAAGAATCCCATCAGTGAGATGCCTTTAAAGGCATTTCCCACGTGTCTTTTCCTTCTTTTCTTCAAGAAAAGAAGCAGGTGTGCGAGGGCAGCGCCCTCGCGAAAAGTTTGTCATCAAGCTGAAAAGCGGCGCACGCCGCTTTTGCTTTCTGTCTGAGGGTCACACGTCCACGCCGAATACGTTCTTGACGAGAATGCCGATGAGGAACGAGACGCCCGCCACGCCGAGGCTGATGAGCACCATCTCCCAGAACTGGCGGCGGAACGGCGTATCCTTGGCGACCGAAACGTAGAAGTTGAACACGAGGATGACGAGTACCGCCGCGCCGAGGCACACGCCCAGGCTGACGAAGGGATTGGCAATCAGCAGGAAGGGCAGTATCAGGATGACCACGGTCAGCACGTAGGCCGCCCCGGTGTACGCGGCCGATTTGAGCGCGCCCCTGCGGCTGCCCGTCTCGTGCGATGCCGAGAGGTATTCGCTCGCCGCCATGGACAGCGAGGCGCTGATGCCCGTGATGAGGCCGGTTAAGGCGATGAGCTTCGTGTTCTGGAACGCGAAGGTAAAGCCCGCGAGCGCGCCCGTCAGCTCCACAAGGGCGTCGTTGAGGCCCAGCACGATGGCACCAACATAATTCAGCTTCTCTTCGTTAATCATGTCGATCAGCTTGCGCTCGTGCTCCTCCTCGTCGCTTAAAAACCCGGCGACCGGCGGATACTCACCGCTCAAACGGCCATACGACCCCAAAGCGTCCGTTTCGCCGCGTTCCAGCAGCTTTACGCCGAACGTCAGGCCGAAAACCCGCGCGATGACAAAGAAAAAGAACGCATACAACCGCCGGGGAGGCACATCGGTATGGGTAATGCTTTTCAGCGTTTCGTAGTGTTCCAGCTCGTTGTCGCTGATACGTTTCAGCGTTTCGCGATTATTGGTGTCCCGCACGATGCGGCTGAGCCGTCTGTAGATGATGTAGGACGTGATTTCGTTGCGCTGCTCTGCAAGCAATGCCTGTAACATGACTATCACCCCGCTTTTATGCTCTTCATACAGTGTAACACTCCAGCGTACGACGGGCAAGGCGTCAGCTCTCCCGCGCGGGCTTGCGCCGGACAATGCCGATTACCCACGCCACATCTTCGCGCGTCAGGCAGCGCGTAACGCGCAGAAGCGCGAAGTACAATCCGGTCATCAGCCCCGCTTTCAGCAGCGCTCCCGCGATATCCATACCCGGCAGCAGCAGCTTTTGCAGCAGCGATGCGGCAACGCCCGCAATGGCGGCGCACAACAGCGGTCCCAGCACCCATTCGGGATAACGTACCCGGCAGCCGCTCGCTATCAGCAGGCGGCGGATGCTGAGTACTGCGTTGAACAGCGTGCTTACATAGACGACAACGACATACGCGACAAACCCCAGACGGGGTATCAGCAGCAATATCAGCGTGATGCGGATGGCATAGTCCACCGTGTTGATGCGCAGCGTGCGCATCTGTTCGCCAAGACCGGTGAGCAGCGAGTCCACCACGAAATCCAAGTACATGAGCGGCACGAGCGGCGCAAGCGCCGCAATCAGCTGCCCGGCCTCGGTGTTGGGAAACAGGGCGCTGCCCAGAGGCTGCCCGAGGGACAATAAGAGTGCGCTGATAAGCAGTGAGTACAGCACGGTAAACTGAAACGTGCGCGAGAAAATGCGATGCACCTGCGGTGTGCGTTTCGCGGCACGCGCTTCCGATACCTCCGGCATCAGCAGTGTGGCCGCCGCGCCCAGCAGTCCCGAGGGAAAGAACAGCACCATTGCCGCCATTCCTACCTGCGCGTATTGCGACAGCGCGCGCGCCTCCGTAGCACCGTAAGCGCGCAGGCCGGAGGGAATCAGTATATTTTCTGCGGTGCGGAGCGCTGCGCGCAGGTACCCCGTGAGTGCGAGCGGCGCTGCGATGCGCAGCATTTGTCTGCCAATATCCGCTTCGTGCCGTACCGCGATGCGCGATCGGCGCACATGGATGGCATACAGCAAAAAAGCAAAAGCGCACGACAAAGCCTCGGAAATCATACAGCACAGTATGATGGCGAAGCAGGAGGCCGCAAGGCCGCGGGCAATAAACATATCCAGCACGGCCACGGTAAGCCCGATGCGCACCGCCTGCTCGAACAGCATCTGCGCGGAGGGCTGCATCGCCTTGCGTACCCCGAAGAAGTAACCCTGCATACAGGAGGACAGCGCCATAAAGGGCAGACCCGCGGCGAGCATTCGTATGGCGGGCACCGCGCGGGCATCGCTGAGGAGAGAGGTGCCGAAAAAGTCTGCCAGCAGGTATACTGCGGCTCCTGTAACGATGCCCAGCGCCACGCTGACGAAAATCGCGCGGCGCAGCACATCCGATACGGATTTTCCTCCGCTTTTGCCGAGCGATTCCGCAATGAGCCGTGCTACCGTGGATCCGATACCCGACGAAGCCAGCACCGCGGCAAGCGAATATACAGACAGTATGAGCTGGTACAATCCCACGCCCTCCGCGCCGATACGGCTGGTGAGGTACGCGGTCATGAATATGCCCGCGACGCGCAGCAGCTGCGAGGTGAGCGTGAGCATCAGCGTGTTGGCCAGAAAATGTTTCTTCATGCGTGATCCTTCAAAATGTACAATCAATAATGGATATGCGCCGCCTGTGCCGCGAAGTATGCGAAACCGGGGCAGAAGCGATATTCTTTCCAGCAGAGCGATGGGATGTTATAATGAAATCAATTAGAGGCCGCTGCGCCGTGCTGTCGGACAGGGCGGTCACAATGGCGTAAACGCGCCGTGGGTTCAATGTTTCCGCCCGGTATGCGGCGGTAACAGGAGGGGCAGGGAGTGGGAAACATCAGGACAAGAGGAGTACAGATGATGATGCTTTTGTTGCTTTTCGGGCTGACCGGATGCTCGGGAGGATCGGACGGGACGATTTCCGAATCGCCAACGCCCGCAGTTACCGCTGCGCCCGAGGTGGCTGCCGCGACGCCTGTTCCGACGCCCGTGCCAACCACCGCCCCTGATATCGCGCCGACGCCGCTGGTTACGCCCACGCCCGCCGCGACGCCGGATGACGGGCGAGTGACCGTCGCCGAGGGTTTCTACTATGTGGAGCTCAGCGAAGCAGTCCGGGAGCGCATTACGGGGATGAGCTACCCCGCGGACGATTCGAATGCCGCCATCCATTACAGCGATCTGCGCTATGTCCGCGTGCGCTATTACGACTTTGAAGGGAACGCGCACAACGACGGCGAGCTCATTGTCAACAAGCGCGTCGCGAAGGAAGTGGCCCAGATCTTCTATGAGCTGTATCAGCAAAAATATCCTTTCACCTCCATCCGGCTCGTGGATGACTTCGGTCAGCCTGCCGACGATACGCTCTCCATGGAGGCTAACAACACCTCCGCGTTTTGCTACCGGCAGGTGACGGGTTCCGCGAAGCTTTCGCGTCACAGCTATGGCGCGGCGATTGATATCAATCCGCTGTACAACCCCTACATTGACGGGGACCGCGTCGCGCCTGAAAACGGCGCGATGTATGTGGATCGCTCGCTTAAACTGCCTGGAATGATAGACCATGACGATCTGTGCTATCGGCTTTTTATCGAGCGGGGATGGACATGGGGGGGCGACTGGAGCGGCGATAAGGACTACCAGCATTTCTCCAAAGATCTTGGGTACTGAAGCGGGGACTGCCGCGGACAAAAAAAGCTGCCCCGCTGGGGGCAGCAAAAGGATTGACGTATTCTGCAGGCACTATCTTTACTTCGCCAGAACTCTGTCCAGCAGGCTGCGGACAGCGGTGGCGTCCAGGGCGCCCGTCAGCACGGCGACCACTACGAGCACCGCGACAAGTATATTTTCGTTATCGATGTCAATATCCACGTTGCCGATATCGCGGAAAACCGTTCTCTGGGTCTGATCAGTTTCCTGCTCCTGACCCTGAGCCTGCGCCTGAAGCTGCGCCTGGAGCTGGCCCTGCCCCTGGCCCTGCCCCTGGCTCTGGCTCGGCCAGCCGTGATAGCAACCACTGCGATGGTAGCAAGACATAGGTTTGCCTCCTGTTTGTTTTATTCAGGTTATCGTTAAATTGGGCCTGACAGCATATACTATGATTCCACATGGCGGTGGGTGACAGCATATGCGGTAATCAGGCGGTTTCATTTATGACATCACATTTAACGTACTGTAAACCGTGTTTGAACGTAATGCATATGGTAAATATTCGATTAATATTGTAAAATAGAAAGAAATCATGCGTATCAATTCAATGCAGGAGGGCGATTATGTTTTGTTCTCATTGTGGCGCAAACATGCCGGACGGCTCCGCTTTCTGTACGGTCTGCGGTGCAAAATTGCAGGGAGCGCCTTCAACGCCGCCGGTGCAGCCGCAGCAGCCGCAGTCCGGGCAGACTTCGTATGGACAGCCGCAATACGGCGGGACTCAATCCGGAGGGCATTATGCCCAGTCGCCATATGCCCATGGCTATGTTCAGACTTACAATCAGGGCGCCCAGCCGCCCTCTCCGCGTCCCCCTAAGAAGGGCAGTCTTAAGCTTTGGCTGCTGATTGGCGGCGGTGTGCTACTTCTCGCCGTGGCGGCGATACTGCTGTTCGTAGTATTCAAGGTGGGGGGCGGCGGCGCGGAAGCGGGCTGGCCGCTGAGCGGAACCACCATGCAGACGAAGTTTGTCAACGATGGCGCGGCGGTGTTTAAAAACGCTGTCTCCGGTCTGGGGCGAGCGGAGGAAGGCAGCATGGGCGAAGAGCCCTTCGATATCGATATCAAGCTCAGCACCAGCATCGAGGGTTTCCCGGTGGAGGTGACGCTGAATGCCGTTTACGATGAAGAAACGCTCGGCGTGGCGGCGGATGCGATGGGACAGAGTGTCGTTATGCTGCTTAGCGGGGATACGTTGTATACCGATATCTCCGGACAGGTTAACGGCTACCGCTTTGATACGGATGTGGATCTGTCTCAGCCTATGACGCTGACAGCCCGATTAAACGCGCTTGCGGAAGGGTTCGGGGGCAAGGACAGCAAGGCAACCCTTATCGTCGTTGAGGCAGCGGTGAACTGTATCGACGAGAAGTGCTTTGAAAAAAGCGGTGACGGTACCACCCTGACGCTGACGCAGGAGGATATCATCGCGATGCTGGAAGCGCTTCAGGCGAAGGCCGAGAAGGATGATGAGCTTGCGGAGGCCCTTGAAGACCTTGACATCGACCTTGACGAACGCATCGACAACGCCAAGGAGAATGACTCCGACGGTGAGCTCATAATGACAGTCTCGTACGAGGACGGAACGCCCGTAGGGATTGTTCTTGATTTCAGCGAAGGCGCGGACGAGGTCCATATGGATTTCGGCTACGAGGATAAGGAAGACGGCCGGGATATCAGCCTCAGCATGGAAGCGATGGGAACCACCGTGGATGGATCGCTGAGCATCCGCCGCGACGGCATTGATACGGATTACGACGGTGAGCTTACGGTCAGCGGCGGCGAAACGAACGACACCATTACGGTCAAGGGTACCGAAACCGTGGAAGACGGGGATGTAGAGGGCGACTGTACGGTATCCATCGCCAGCGTAGGTTCTTTCGATATCAGCTACAGCGGTACGGTAAAGTATGGCATGCCCAAAAACAAGGTGGAGGACGACAGCCGCTTCGACATCGATACCGCGGATGCGGAAATCACCGATGTGGGAGAAGCGCTTGGGTCGGGCGTGGGCGGCCTGACAGGCTACAATGACGTTACAGGGATCCCCTCGGCGGAAGCTTCCGCCGATCCTGTGACGCCGGTGGTTACAGGCGATGTTACCATCGGCGTGGTGCTGCCTGACGACGATACCGGCTATATGGACTTGATTTCGGAGAGCATCGCATCGGAAGCGTCTTACTATGGATGGGAGGTCATCACCAGCATCAGCGACTCGCCGGATACGACAGTGGAAATTGTGCAATCCTATATCGCGCAGGGCGTGGAGGCGGTCATCGTCGACCCGGACGGATTCGACAGCGTTTACGTGGAGGGGGTTGCCGACGAATGCGATAACGCGGGTGTAATTTGCGTGATGCTGCTGGACGAAGGCGAAGAGATATTTGGCGGCATGGCCGCGGTACAGTTTGATCTCGCGCACGCGGGTGCGGATTTGGCGTATTATTGCCAGAGCGGCAAAGCCTTTGTGCTTGACGGAGATGGCGGACCAGACGCCACCGCGGATGCCGTTACCGATGCGCTGGTCAACGACAGCAGCTACGGCATTGCACATTACGAAGGCATCGAGCTGGTAGGCAGCGGGCCCGCAGAGGGCGATGTTGCGACGTTTGTAAAAGGAGTGCTTGCCTCGTATCCGGATCTTGCCACCTTCGTCTGTACGGATCCGGAGCTGGCTTATGACACGCTGGCGGCGCTGGAGGCCGCGGGCTTCACGGGCGATCTGCTCTGCTTTACCTACGAGCCGGTCATGGAGAAGATGAGTCCGATTATGGTTAATACCTATGTAACCTACGAGTACTTCTCGGCAACCGACATCGGATACTACAGCGTAATGGCAATCGCGGACCAGCTGCTGTATGGAACCGAGCCGCAGACATATACGGTGACCTCTTACGTCTGGTAAGCGCAAAGCACGGGGCGGTATTCCGCCCCATTTTTGTATCCGGCTTTTCCGAGCCGCTGTTGAAACCCCGGAAGCATTATTGTATACTCAGACGGAAACCAAGAAGGAGGACTGAAGCGCGATGCGCATTGGAATATTGACGAGCGGCGGAGACTGCCCCGGCCTCAACGCCGCCATCCGAGGGGTGGCCAAGGCGTCGTACCAGCTTTTTAACGATGCCGAAATAGTGGGCATCATGGGAGGCTATGAGGGCCTTATCAACGGGCATTACCGTGTGATGGAAAAGGAGGAGTTCTCCGGCATACTGACGCTGGGCGGCACGATACTGCGTACCTCTCGCGGAGGCGGCGCGGCGGGCCATCAGAACACCGGGCGCTATCTGGATATGTTTCGCATGATGGCGAAGAACTACGAGAAGATGGAGCTGGACTGCCTCGTGACGCTGGGGGGGAACGGAACGCACACCGCAGCGGGGATGCTGGCAGAGCACGGCCTGAACGTTATCGGCCTTCCCAAAACCATAGACAACGACATCTACGGCACGGAAGTGACATTTGGCTATCAAAGCGCGGTCGACATCGCGACGGACGTTATTGACCGGGTGCATACCACGGCGATGTCGCACTCGCGCGTGATGATTATCGAGCTGATGGGCAATACGGCGGGCTGGCTGACGCTTTCGGCAGGGTTGGCGGGCGGCGCGGACGTGATACTGATCCCCGAGATTCCCTATGCCATTCAGGCGGTGGCGGACGCCATCTACGAGCGCTACGAGGGCGGCAAACCGTATTCCATCATCGTCGTGGCGGAGGGCGCACGCAGCGTCACCGACGAGCCCGGCACCAGCCTTAAGGGTAAGCACTATTCCATCGGCTATAAACTGGCTGACGAGCTGTCGCAGGTCATCGACATCGATACGCGCGTTGTCGTGCCGGGGCATTATCAGCGGGGCGGCCCGCCGTGTCCGTACGATCGGCTGCTGGCAACCGAGATGGGCGTCTATGCCGCGAAGCTCATTCAGCAGAAGCGGTACGGCGAAACGGTGGCCGTAAAGGACGGCAAGGTGACGTCCAACCTGATGTCGGATGTCGCGGGCAAAACGAAGAACGTGCCGCTGGACGCGCACCTGCTGGAAGTGGGGCATGACATCGGCGTGAGCTTCGGGGAAGCAAAATAGACAGGAACGCCCTGCTTCGGCAGGGCGTTTTTATGCGTGCGCGCGGACGAGTCTGGCCAGCGCCAGCCCCGCGAAAACGAACAGCAGGCTGAGCCCCACATTCAGCAGTACGTTGGCTCCCGCCAGTCCGTACGAGCCTTTTTCAATCATGGTGACCGTCTCCAGGCTGAACGCGGAAAACGTGGAGAGGCCGCCCAGCAGTCCGGTGGTGAGGAACAGCCTGACGTTTGCGGGAAGCGCCGTGGTCTGGCGCTCGATGCCGATGATGAAGCCGATGAGGAACCCGGCCAGCGCGTTGGACAGCAGGGTGCCGTACGGAAAATGAGGCAGCGCGGCGCTCAGCGCGCTGCTCAGCAGATACCGTGAGCACGCGCCCACAAAACCTCCGAGTCCGATGTACAGTATTACGATGTCAATTCCCTCCTTGATGCGAAAAAGCCGACGCTTCCGCACTCAAACTGCAGAAGTCATCAGCCTTGTCAGCGGTTCGGCCCGAAGGCGCAGGGAGAACTTCATTCCCGTATGAAGGATACCATCCCGCGCGGTAAAAATCAATCTCTGCGGTCCTTCGGCGCGGACGTTTCGTATTGATTCCCGGCATTTGCTCTGCTATACTGACCTTACAGAATCTGAAAGGATTTAAGATGATCGCATTGCAGAAGGCAGCCGCATACCGCGTTCAGCCGGCCTCCTATTATTACGGAAGCAGGCCTTGGTTGCCCTTGCCATGATGCGTGACTGAATGGCAAATCGGCGGCTCAAGGCTTATGCGCCTGGGGCCGCTTTTATTTTGGGAGGATTTTATGGAGGATGGAAAGCGAGTGTTTGGAACCATATGCCGCAGCGCGGTGGACATCTTTTCCGCCGAAAGTCTGGAGGAGCGACTTTGCTGCGGCAGGCCCTTAAAGATTAAGTTCGGCGCGGATCCTTCGCGTCCGGATCTGCATCTGGGGCACACCGTGCCGCTACGCATGCTGCGGCGCCTGCAGGATGCCGGGCACGAAATCATATTCGTGATCGGTGACTTTACGGGCATGATAGGAGATCCCTCCGGCAAGAGCAAGGCGCGTGCTCCGCTGACGTTTGAGGAAACGCGGCGCAACGGGCGAAGCTATTTTGAGCAGGTGGGCAAGATACTGGACACGAAAAAAGCCCGCATCGCGTACAATTCCGAGTGGCTGGGGCGGATGGATTTCGCGGACGTGCTGAAGCTTGCGGGCAAGTACACGCTGGCCCGGATGATGGAGCGCGACGATTTTGCCAAACGCTACGCGGCGGGCCATCCCATCGGGCTGCACGAGCTGCTTTACCCGCTCATGCAGGGGTACGACTCCGTCGCATTGGGTGCGGATGTCGAAGTGGGCGGAACGGATCAGACGTTCAACCTGCTGGTGGGGCGCGAACTGCAGCGCGACTACGGGCAAACCCCGCAGGAGGTGATTACGTTTCCGCTGCTGCCGGGATTGGACGGCGTGGAGAAAATGAGCAAGTCGCTGGACAACTATATCGGCATCGGCGAACCCGCGGACAGCATTTTTGAAAAATGCATGCGGGTGCCGGATGTGCTGCTGGAGGACTATTTCCGTCTGACCGCGGACGTGCCGGAGGAAACGTACAGGCCGCTGCTGAGCGCGGATATCCGACAGGCGCACTTTCTGTACGCGCGGGAAATCACGCGGATGTACTGCGGAAGCGATGCCGCCGCGAGCGCGGAACTGCGGTATGTAACCGTCGCGTCCGGCAGGGCACCGGGAACCATGAGGGTCATCTCGGTGAATGGAAGTGGGGCATCCATCGTTGCGCTGCTGCGGGAGGCGGGATTTGCGCAGTCCAACTCGGAGGCGAGAAGGCTGATAGAGGGCAGGGGCATACGGCTGAACGGGGAGACGGTGGAAGACGTAGGGCTCACCGTGAGCGGAGATGCCGTTTTAAGCCGCGGAAAAAATCAATTTGTGAGAATACGCTTCCGGCACTGACCCGGCGCGTTGCATTGACACGCCCCGCAGAATAAATTAATATGAGGATGGTTTAATAAAGTTGATGAGCGCCGCAAGGCGCTTCAAATTTGAATAGATAGGACGGAAAGCCATGGAAGATTGTATTGCCGTCATACTGGCCGCGGGCGAAGGCAAACGGATGCACTCCTCGCTGCCCAAAGTGATGCACCGCGCCGCGGGCAGGCCGCTGGCGCAATGGGTGGCGAAGGCCGCGCGGGAGGCGACGAACGCCGCGCCGGTGCTCGTGGTGGGCGTGGGCGCAGAGCAGGTGCGCGCATACTTCGACGATGAAGTGCGCTATGCCGAGCAGCAGGAGCAGCGGGGCACAGGCCACGCCGTGATGGCCGCGCAGGAATTCCTCGCCGGAGACGGCTACGCGCTGTGCATCGCGGGCGACATGCCATTGCTGCGCGCGGAGACGCTGAAGCGCGCCGTGGATACGGCAAGGGCGGAGAGGCTGGGCGTTTGCCTGCTTTCGGCGGTACTGCCCGATCCCGCGGGATATGGCCGTGTCGTCCGTGAAAACGGCGACATTCGACGTATCGTGGAGCACCGCGACGCGACGGCGGAGGAGAGGACGATATGCGAGGTCAACACCTCGGTATACTGCTTCCACATTCCCGCCCTGCGCGAGGCGCTGTCCGCCTTGCGCTGCGACAACGAACAATGCGAGTACTACCTGACCGACTGTGTGGAGCATATTGTAAACAGCGGCAAGCGCGTGCAGGCGCTGGTGGCCGACGCGCAGGAGTGCCTCGGCGTCAATGACCGGGCGCAGCTGGCGGCCGCCGCGAAGGTGCTGCGCAGCCGCATCAACACGGGGCTGATGCAGTCGGGCGTTACCCTTATCGACCCGGACGCGGCGTACATCGACGCGGATGTGCAGGTGGGCTGTGACGCCGTCATCTATCCGGGCGTTACGCTGGAAGGCCGCACGGTGATCGGCGAGGGCGCCATACTCTACCCGGGCAGCCGCATCGAGAACAGCATCGTAGGGCGCGGCACAACGGTGCAAAATTCCGTAGTGCTGGACGCGCGCATCGGCGAGCACAGCACCATCGGTCCGTACGCATACCTGCGGCCCGGCACGGACATCGGCGACGGCTGCCGCGTGGGCGACTTCGTGGAGGTCAAAAACGCGCAGATCAAGGACGGCGCGAAGGTCTCTCACCTGTCGTATATTGGTGACGGCGAGATCGGCGAGAAGAGCAACATCGGCTGTGGCGTGGTGTTCTCCAACTACGACGGCAAGAAGAAGTACCGCACTGTGGTGGGCAAAGATGTATTCGTAGGCTGCAATGTAAATCTCATCGCGCCGGTTTCCGTGGGCGACGGCGCGTATGTGGCGGCGGGCTCCACCGTGACGGAGGACGTGGAAGGCGACGCGCTGTGCGTTGCGCGGTGCCGTCAGACGGTGAAACCCGGCTGGGCGAAGAAGCGGAGGGAAGAGTGAGGAAGGCCGTATTCTTCGATTTGGACGGAACGCTGCTGCCCATGGACATGGCACAGTTTTCCCGGCTGTATTACGCGGCGGTAGACGATCATGGCGTCATGGAGCATATTCATCCCACAAACGGCCACGAGATCTTCGGAAAAGGGATTTACGCGATGCTGGGCAACAATGGCAAGGCAAGCAACGCGGATGTTTTTTTCGGCACCATCGGCCGCTATTCGCCGGTATCGCGGACAAGCTTCGAGACGGTGATGGACGAGTTCTATCGGGGCAGCTATCCGCGCATGAAGGACAGCACGCAGCCTGAGCCGCTCGTTCCGGAAATCGTGGCGACGCTGAAGGCAAAGGGCTACCGGCTGATACTTTCGACGCAGCCGGTGTTTCCGCCCGTGGCTACCAACCAGCGCGTGCAATGGGCGGGGCTCTCCCCGGACGACTTCGAGTATATCTCGTATTACGTCAATTCCGGCTGGTGCAAGCCCAGCCCGGACTACTTCCGCGAAATACTGCGCAACACGGGCCTTCACGCGGAGGAATGCTACATCGTCGGCAACGATGTACGAGAGGACATGGGTGCCGTGGCGCTGGGGTTCGAGGGCTTTCTCGTAACCAGCCAGCTCATTGGGAAACTGGAGGACGCGCCTGAATGCAAAAAGGGAGATTATTCGGCGCTGGCAGAGTTCGTAAAGGGTCTGCCGGAGATCTAAAAAGCGAATACTATATCATCGGACTGGGAAACCCGGGCGGCAAGTACGCGCACACGCGGCATAACGCGGGGTTCGACGTGATTGCCATACTCTCGCAGCGCCACGGCATTCCGGTGCGCATGCACCGCTTTCAGGCGGCGCTGGGCAAGGGCGAGATTGCGGGCAGGCGCGTGCTGCTGGTGCTGCCGCAGACGTACATGAATAACTCCGGCGAGAGCGTGCGGGAGCTGTGCGCGGCGCTGGGCGCGCGGGCGGATCAGCTGATACTGGTGTATGACGATGTGGATCTGAAGGAAGGCGCGGTGCGCGTCAAGGCGCGCGGCAGCGCCGGTACGCACAACGGCATGCGCTCTGTGGTCTATCAGTTGCAGACCGACGAGCTTGTGCGCGTGCGCGTGGGCATCGGAAAACCGGACGGCGATATCATCGACCACGTGCTGGGAGAATATAAGGATAAGGAAGCGGCGTTTTCCGGGCTGACAAAGGCGGCGGACGCGGTGGAAATCATACTGAAGGAGGGCGTGCTGGAGGCGCAGAACCGCTGCAACGGATCATGAGGATTGCCGATCACATCGCGCAGCTCGAAGAGTTTGCGAAGCTGCTGGATAACATACGGGCAGGGAAGCTTCCCTGCTCGATTTTTGGCGTTGCCGACAGCGTGAAGCCGCACTTCGCTTCCGCGCTGCATTCGTGTACCCAAAGGCCCGTCGTCGTGGTATGCGCGACGGATGAGGACGCGCAGCGTCATGCCGAAGGGGACGCAAGCGCAGTGTTTCTGCCGCGCCGGGCGCTGCAGCTGCGCGCGTCGGTGGCGCGGAGCCGGGAGCGCATGTTCGCGCGCATCGAGGCGCTCTCCAGGCTGCTCTGCGGGGACGCGCGCGTCGTTTTTGCCAGCGAGGAAGCGCTGGACGCGCGGCTGCCCGCGCCGGAGGATTTCCGCGCCGCGCATCTCACGCTGCGCGAGGGCGACGTGATGCCGCCGGAGCAGCTGATGGAAAAGCTGGTACTGGCGGGCTACGAGCGTACGATGACCGTGGAGGCTGCCGGACAGGCGGCGCGCCGCGGCGAGGTGTTCGACGTGTTCTGCCCCGGCGCCCCCGCACCGCTCCGCATCGATTTTTTCGATGACTTGGTGGAGAGCATCGCCGAGTTTGACCCGGGCACGCAGCGGCGCAGCCGCAAGCGCAGAGCGGAGGCCGTGCTGCCGCCCGCGGTGGAGCTGGTGCTGGGCGAGAAGGCCGCGGACCGCGCGAGGGGCTACTTTGCTTCCGCGAAGCCCGAAACCGAGGTGCTGGCTCAGCGCTTCCGCAACTACGAGGAACAGCTTTCCAAACGGCGCTGGTTCGAGGACATTGAGAGCTACGCTTTCGCGTGCGCCGATGCGGACCTGCTGCAATATCTGCCGGATGCCGTGGTGGTATTCGACGAATACAAACGGATCGCGGAGATGACGGAGGACCGCACGGAAGCGTTCGGGAAGTCGCTCTCCGCGCTCATCGAAAGCGGCGAGGGCGTGGAGGCGCAGCGCGGGCTGTACCTGCCGCCGGTGCGGCAGCGCGCAAAAGGGCGTGACGTACTGGAACTGTGCGTCATCAGCCGCTCCGCAGAGATTTCCGCGAAGAGCGAGCTGGGCTTTCAGACGCGCGGGGCGCTCTCGTACAACCGCAAGCTGGAGCTGCTGGCGGAGGACGTGCAGGCGCGCGTCAAAAACGGCTGGCGCGTGTATCTGCTGTGCGGCGGCGCGCAGCGCGCGGAAAAGCTGTCGCCTGTGCTCTCCGACAAGACGCTGATGGTGCCCGTCATCGCCGACGGGCGCGAGCTGAAGCACGGCGAGGCGGGCATCTACGCCGGCAAGCTGCCCTCCGGCTTTGAGCTCACGACACATAAGACGTATTTCCTGGGCGAACACGAGATCTACGGCTTCGCGAAGAAGCGCAAGCCGGTCTCCGCGGCGCGCCGTATGGACATATTCACCGACCTCAAGGTGGGCGACATCATCATCCATGACGTACACGGCAAGGGGCGCTTCGTGCGGCTGGTGAAGCGCGAGCTGCAGGGCATCGTGCGCGAGTACATGGAGCTGGAGTACCGCGACGGCGACAAGCTGTTTATCCCGACCGACCAGATAGACCGCGTGCAGAAGTACGTGGGCGGCGACAACGAGCGTCTCAGCAAGCTGGGCGGCAAGGAGTGGAGCCAGACCAAGGCGCGCGTCAAGGCCTCCGTCAAGGAGCTCGCGGAGGATCTCATCGGCATCTACAGCGAGCGGACAGCGGGCAAGGGCTTCGTTTACGGTGAGGACACGGTGTGGCAGCGCCAGTTCGAGGAGGGTTTTCCGTACGACGAAACCGAGGGGCAGCTGCGGAGCATCGAGGAGATCAAGCAGGATATGCGCAGCGACAAGGTGATGGATCGGCTGCTGCTGGGCGACGTGGGCTACGGAAAAACCGAGGTGGCCATGCGCGCGTGCTTCAAGGCCGTGATGGAAGGCCGCCAGTGCGCGGTGCTGGTGCCGACCACGCTGCTGGCGAGGCAGCATTTTCATACATTTCAGGAGCGCTTCTCCGATTTCGCGGTGAAGATTGCGCAGCTGTCGCGCTTCGTATCGGCGGGAGATCAGCAGGCCGCGCTGGCCGGTCTGCGTGACGGCACCATCGACGTCGTCATCGGTACGCACCGGCTGCTCTCGAAGGATGTGGTGTACAAGGATCTCGGGCTGCTCGTCATCGACGAGGAACAGCGTTTCGGCGTATCGCACAAGGAACGCATCAAGGATTTAAAGCGCACGGTGGACGTGCTGACGCTTTCCGCCACGCCCATACCGCGCACGCTGCAGATGTCGCTGACGGGTATCCGCGACATGAGCACCATCGACACGCCGCCCGAGGAGCGCCGCGCGCCCGAGAGCTATGTGATGGAGTATTCCGGCCAGCTGGTGCGCGACGCGGTGATGAAGGAGATGGAGCGCGGCGGGCAGGTATACTTCGTGTGCCGGCAGATAGGGCAGATAGACAAGCTGGCGGGTGACCTGCGCCACTGGGTGCCGGAAGCGCGCGTTACCGCGGCACACGGGCGCATGGGCGAGGACGCCATGGAACGGGTGATGATGGCCTACCTTGCGGGCGAGTTCGACGTGCTGCTCTGCACGACGATCATCGAGTCGGGCATTGATATCCCCAATGTCAACACGCTCATCATCTACGAAGCGGACAAATACGGGCTCGCGCAGCTGTATCAGCTGAAGGGCCGCGTGGGGCGCTCCACGAAGACCTCCTACGCATACCTGACCTACGTGCCGGGAGTACGCATGACGCCCGACGCCGAGAGAAGGCTCCAGACCATCTCCGAATTCACTGAGCTGGGCGCGGGCTTCAAAATCGCCATGCGCGATCTCGAAATCCGCGGCGCGGGCAACATGCTGGGCCCGGAGCAGTCCGGTCAGATGGCGGCGGTCGGTTACGACATGTACTGCCGTCTGATGCGCGAGGCGGTTGCGGAGCTGCGCGGTAAGCGTGTAGAGCGTATTGCCGATACATCGGTGGAGATTCGCGTTTCGGCGCACGTACCGCCGGAATACATCGGCGATGAGATGCTGCGCATTGAAGCGTACAAGAAGATTGCCGCGGTGGACGGCATGCAGACCGCGAAGCGCGTGCGCGAGGAATTGACCGACCGGTACGGCGAGCCGCCGAGGCCCGTGGAGAACCTGATCCTCATTTCACTGATCAAAGGCTTTGCGGCACGCGCGGGGCTTGCTTCTGTGACGCGCGCCGGCAAGGTTTACACGCTCAAATACGGGCCGGAGCGCGGACCGGATGTGAATAGATTGCTAAGCGTACTTGCGCAATACGAGGATGTGGCGCAGCTGAAAGCGGCCGAACCGCCATATATTGTGCTGCGTCCCAAGGACGGCAGCATCGACGAATTACTGCGTTTTCTCAAGGACATCAGGCGTTGCATAATTGACGGGCATCAAGTATAATAGTTCGGATAGAGCCAAAAACGGGGCTGTTGGGAGGAAGTACAAACGATGAGAAGGTTCAGATTCGTTGCGCTGGCGCTGGTGTGCATGCTGCTGTTTTCGGGATGCTCGCTTGTAAGCGTCGATCAGGAAAGGGTCGATAATCAGGTAGTCGCCACCGTAAACGGCGTGCAGATACTGAAGAAAGAAATCAGTGAAGACCAGGTCAAATATAACGTAGAAATGTCGCTTTACTATACCTACGGCATGACCTCTGAGGACTTGGACGCGGACGAACTGGCACAGATGTACCAGGACGCGCGGGAAGCCATGCTTAAAAATCTGGTGCTCAACGAGGTGCTGCTGCAGAAGGCCAAAGAGATGAACTTTGCGCTGACCGAAGAGGAATTGGCGGAGAACCGTACGCAGGCCGATGAGTACTACAAGAGCGTGATGGACGGCTTCATCGAGGACGCGGTTGCCACGCCCACACCGGAGCCCACGGAGACGCCTTCCGCGACAGCTGCGGCGACGCCCAGCGCGACGCCTACGGCAACGCCGACCGCGACACCCACGGAGACGCCTTCCGGGACGGCTGAGACGAGCGGCACGACGGAAAGCGCGGTTTCGGCCACGCCGACGGCCACGCCCACCGCGACGCCGACGGCTACGCCTACGCCCAGTCCTACCGCGACGCCCAGCCCGACACCCACACCGTCGCTGAACGCGTTTCAGCAGGCTGAAGTGAGCGATAATTATGCGGAATACGTCGCGACCTATGGTTCGGCGGACGATTACTATCAGGAACTCAATGAGAGTGACCTGATTAAGAAGCTGACGGATTGGATTGACGAGCAGGCTGTGGTGACTGACGAGCAGGCAAAAACATGGTACGATACCATGCTGGAGCAGCAGACAGCGGCTGTCAAGGAAGACGTATCCGTTTTTGAGGACTATATACAAGGCAATAACATCGTCACCTACGTGCCGGAGGATACCGTCGCGGTGAAGCAGGTGCTGCTTAAGTTCCCCGATGCTGACCTGGTGGAGGAAGCCCAGGCGCTGTATACCAACGACCAGAAAGAGATGGCGTGGGAGCTGCTTCAGCCGCAGATCGAAGCGCTGATGCCGATTGCGGAGGAAGTGCAGCAGCGGCTGCTGAACGGAGAGAATATCGACGACCTGATTGCGGAGCTGGGCGAAGATCCGGGCATGGATTCCAGCCCGGGGAAGACCTACGGTTATCTGGTCAGCGAGTCGACCACGGCGTACGTAGAGGAATTCAGTCAGGCGGCGCTGGGCTTGAAGGCGATTGGCGACGTTTCCGCACCGACGGTAACGTATATGGGCATACACGTGCTGGAGTGCATCAACACGTATAAAGCCGGCGCGGTGGCGTTCGATGATATCAAGGAGAAGATAAAGACCGCGCTGCTGCCCGACGCGCAGGACGCCAAGTATGACGAACTGACGCAGCAGTGGCTGGACGCGGCGGACGTCACCTATTACTACGACAGGCTGAACAGCCACAACGACTGAGCTGTGCCGGAAAGCGCACTGGAAACGGTGCGCTTTTTTTGACGCGGCAGACAAGGGAGGCGAAAGACAATGAGAAGAAAAGAACGGCGGATGGATGACGCGGATGCTTCCGCGCTGCTGAGAGAAGGAACATTCGGTGTGCTGTCTCTGACGGACACGGACGGCGCGCCTTATGGGGTGCCGCTGAACTATGCTTTTCTGGAGGACGAAGGCACGCTGCTGTTTCATTGTGCGCGGACGGGCCGCAAGCTGGACTGCATCCGTCATGAAAGCCGTGTGGCGTTTACGGTGGTAGGCCGCTGGGATGTGGACGCGCCGCGCTTTACCACGCGATATTCCAGTGTAATCGTGCAGGGACGCGCAAGCTTCGTGGAAACAGAGGACGAATTGCGCAAGAGGTTACGCCAGCTGTGCGAGGCGCTTGTCCCCGGGCAGGCGCGCACTGAGGAAGTGATCGAAAAATACCTGCCAAGGGTGGCGGTTGTCCGTGTGGACATTGAAAGCATCAGCGGCAAGGCGAATCGCGGGGAGGACGAATGAGGGTATCGGTGCTCGGCTGTGGCCGGTGGGGGGCGTTTCTTGCGTGGTATCTCTCGCGCTGCGGCTTCGACGTGATGATGTGGGGGCGCCCGGAGTCCCAGAACCTGCGGAGGCTTCGTGAAACGCGTGCGAATGAGTATCTGACGCTGCCCGAAGACATCGCGCTGACTGATGATTTGGCAGCCGCTGCGGCCCACGCGAAGACGATTGTCGTTTCTGTGGACGCACAGGGGCTGCGCGATTTGCTGACGAAACTGGCATTGTGCGGCATAGACGGCAAGCCCGTGGTGCTGTGCATCAAAGGGCTGGAACAGCGGACGGGCCAGCGGCTCAGCATCGTCGCGGAAGAAACCATCGGTGACGCGTCGCGCGTGGCGGTGTGGCTGGGGCCGGGGCACGTGCAGGATTTTACGGCGGGTATACCGGGCTGTATGGTCATCGACTCGGCGAACCACAAGCTGACGCGCACGCTCTGCGATAAGTTTTCATCCCGGCAGCTTCGCTTTTACTACGGCACCGATATTGTGGGCAGCGAGGTGGGTGCGGCGGCGAAGAACGTGGTGGGCATCGCGGCGGGGATGCTGGACGGCCTGCGCATGCCGAGCCTGAAGGGCGCGCTGATGGCGCGGGGTACGCGCGAGGTGGCGCGTCTGATTGCCGCGATGGGCGGCGACGCGCTCTCCGTCTATGGGCTCTGCCACCTGGGGGATTATGAAGCCACGCTGTTTTCTCCCTACAGCCATAACCGTCAGTACGGCGAGCTGTTTATACAGGGTAAGAAGCTGGACAGGCTTGCGGAAGGCGTATATACGACGCGCGCGCTGGTGACGCTGTCCAAGAAGCTAGGTGTTGATATGCCCATCGCACGGGCGGTTTATGATATGCTCTTTGAAGGGCGCACGCCCTCGGAATGCTTCGACAGCCTGTTCATGCGCAGCCGAAAACGCGAGTTCTGACACCTCGTCATTCCGTTTTTGCAGAACTTCTGTATTCCCGCGCATGATGATAGGCATCCGCGAAAACCCGCGCGATTGCGTCCATTGCGGCGGTCTCGCTATGCTCCCAAAATCTTGAGCCGATCGCTTTACAGCCAAGCAGCGCGCCCCGGCTTCCGTTCAGGCAGGGGATGGGCGCAAGAACCACGGAACGCAAGCCCTCCGCGGCGGCGGCCCTTGCAAGCGCGGAGCAATCCTCCGAGGTATCGTTGATGGCGGCGGGTGCGCGTCGTACAGCTTGCAGCGCCGCTTCGCGCAGCGCGCCGTTCCGGGAGACAATGGAACGCGGCAGTCCGCTTTCCAGCCACTCGTATGTCCGGATATCCGCTTCCTCACGGAAAATAGCGCAGGCTCTGTCCAGACACAAAAGATGGGAGACCTCTTGTAACGCCTTGTCCGCGTAAGCGTCGAACCCCTGCGCGCCTGCGCGGAGAAACCCGCAGGAGATGTCCGCGAGCGTTTCCTTCTGCGAAAGAATATCCTGAAGTGCCTCGTCGTACTCCGTCAGTACGCGCACGTTCTCTGCAAGGTTGCTTTCCGTTCGTATGTGCAGGTATGCGCTCATGATGGATGCCGCAGTTCCTCTCGTCAGGCTGATTTCTGCGGTGGTCCATGCACGGGGCCCATGGGTTTGCACCAGGCAGACAAGCCCGAATATCTGGTTTTCACGGCGGATGGGAACCGCGAGCAGGGCATGAACGCCCAGCGCCAGCAGCTCGCGCGAGAACGGAAGATGCTGTTCCCGGAGGGTGTCGTTGATCACAAGCAGCTTTGTAAGCTGCGCAAAGCCGCGGTCTCTGCTCTGGATATGACCAATGCTCATATAAGAGTCGCTGTCTTCGCGTGCCCAGCGCGCCTTATGAATGCACAGCGTCTCGGAGTAGTGCTGCAGAATATAGGCCTGATCCACGTTCAGAAGCATGCCCAGATCGCGGTTGAGACCGCTCAGGCAGCAGTCGAAGCCTGCACTGCCTGCGTCCATGAAATCACTCAGCGCCCCGGAGACAAGGGACTCGAACGAAAGACGGGTGTTGAGCAGCGCCACCTGCTGCCGGAGCCGAGCATTTTCAGTCTTAAGCCGGGATTGCCCCCGGATATAATCCGTAATATCGGAACTTGTGCTGATAATACGAACGGTGCGTTCATTCGCGACTTGAGGGCAGAGGCGCATGACCAGCATGCGACCGCCGAAATGGCTGTATATGAACTCCACTTCGCAGCGGCGCTGTGCGCACTCGGTGAAACGTTCTTGCATGAGCTTTCGAGTATCCGGCATAAATACATCGGCAAGGTCTTTACCGAAGGCTTCCTGGGCGGTTCGTTTCATCATTCGCAATACCAGCGGATTGGCATACCGCAGGGTAAAGCCCCCATCCGGCGTGGTATCCCATACGGTGATGGTGTTTTTTGAGCCGCTGCTGACGGCATTGAATACTGAAAGCTCAATGGAACCGCCCGGGTAGGCGGTGATGGTTCCGCATTCCTGATACACATATTCTCCGGTATGTGCGCTGTGTTCCAGAAAAGGTCCTGTGAATCCCACTGTAGGCTGCGTCATCCCCGTTGCATCGTCGTGCATTCGCCCCATACTCCCCCTGTTACTCTATAACGCAATTATCTTTAGAATTATACAATAAATGCTCCTTTTTTTCATGAATTCGACAAAAATAGTCAATTAGCGCCGTTCAGTAAACTGTCCCTTTGACAGAAAGGAGAATGGGCATTATGATGGTGACGACATGGGGACGGTACGGCCGGGAAAGGAACGGACAGTGACAATAGAACGCAGGGACGGAAAGCTGGTATTGGGAGAATTGAGTTGTAACTGCGGGTACGATCATGCGATGCCGCAGATGGATATCTACATCCGTGAGGGCCTGATTGAGGACTGCGCGGAGTGTATTGCTTCTGCCGGGCTGACGGGAAGCGTTTTGGTAGTGGCGGATGAGCGCACGTACAGGGCGGCAGCGGGTAAAGTGATGGAGCGTCTTTCCGCCGCAGGCAGGGACGTGAGGCTTTGCATGCTGCCCGGAGACAATATTGAACCTACCCCGCAGATGGCGGATCTTATCTGCGCGCAGGCGGCCGATGCGGATTTTCTGCTGTCGGTGGGTTCGGGCGTCGTCACGGACTTGACGCGCCGCGCTGCGTTTCTTACCGATAAGCCTTTCGCGGTGTTTGGTACGGCGGCTTCGATGGATGGCTATACGTCGATCACGTCGTCGATGATGATAGACGGGATGAAGCTTACCCAATACGGTCAGGCCGCGCGGCTGCTGATGTTTGATACGAACGTGCTGGCCTCCGCGCCGCTGCCGATGCAGGCTGCGGGTGTGGGCGACGTATTGGCCAAGTACAACGTGCTGGTAGACTGGAAGCTTGGCCGCGCGGTTACAGACGAGGTTTTTTGTCCGCTTTGCGGAGAGCTGCTGGAAATGGCGGTGGAGCGGTGCGCGTCCAGTGTGGAGGAGATTGCCCTGCGTACTCCGCGCGGCATGGATGCACTGATAGAGTCGTTGATTTATGCCGGACTGACGGTACTGGTTGTGGGCACTACGCGTTCTGTCGCCTCGTGCGAGCACAATATGGCGCATTACTGGGATATGGCGCATCTGGCCTGGGGCGGCGTGTGCCCGTCGCACGGTGTCAGTGTGGGCATCAACCTCATTTATTCTCTGATGATGCATGACTATTTGAGAAAAGCGGACTGGGCGGTGGATCTCGCAGGGGTCAAAGAACAGCGCACGTCACGCGAACAGCGGCGGCAATGGTATCTGGATACCTATCCGGCAGGCGTGGGCGAAGACGTGATGAAGACGAACGAAGACTGGTATTTTGGCTGGACGGAGCAGCATCGGCGAATCGGTGCGCTGCAGGCGTACCGCGAGCAGTATCTGAAGGACTCGGAGATACTGCCTGATTACCGCGCCATACACGCAATACTCGGACGCTTCGGCGTGCCGAACAGCGCGACCAAAGCGGGTATCGACGCCTCCAGAATGGAAAAGACGCTGCTGTGCGCCGGGGATTACCGCAAGCGCTACAGCATTGCGGAGGCGCTGCGCGAGCTGGGTATGCTGCGCGGCTGTGTGGATCATATTCTCAGCATGGAAAGCACGCTGTAAATTACGCGGGATGAATGGAGATGCGGCCTGCCGCCGTGTCGACTTCCTCCAGCGTGAAGAGCGCCCGATAGTTTTCCGCCTGCTTCTTTTCGGGCTGGCGGGTGGCGATGGCGACACCGCAGCCCACCACGGTAACGGCGAACTCCTTCATCATCTCGCACAGCGCGTACACCGTGCCGCCGCCTGCGATGAAGTCGTCGATGAGCAATGCTTTCTGACCCGGGGAAACCGCACGCCGCGACATCGACATGGTGCGCATACGGCTGGAGTTGGCGGAGAGGTAATTAAAAGTCACGACGGAGCCTTCGGTGATCTTGACGTCCCGCCGGGCCACCACGAGGGGCTTTGCCATGGCGTGCGCAATGAGCAGCGCGAGCGGTACGCCCTTGGTCTCCACGGTCACGATCACATCGGGATTGGTGCGGTAATACATTCCCGCGAGCACCTCGGCCATGGGCGCGACGAAGCGTGTGTTGGAAAATATGTCCGCAGTGTAGACGAAGCCTCCCGGCAGTATACGCGACGGATCGGAAAGGCGCTCCGCGATGTCCCTCAGCGCCTCGTCCTTCTGTGCGGCGCTTAGTGCCGGGATGTAGCGCACGCCGCCGCCCGCGCCCAGAATAACCTCGATATCGCCCTGACCGAACTCGTGAAACACGGTGCGCAGCATCGATAAGTCCTCGCTCATCGTGGACTTGGCTGCACCGAACATGTCGCAAAATACCTTCAGCGAAAACGTACGGCCCGGATTTCTGGTAAGCAGCGCCGCTGCCGCTGCCATCCGTGTTTTTCTGTCCGTCTTTTCCATGATCGTTCACCTCGCGCCGACGCGATACATATTTTGATAAGGGTTTTCATAGCCTGTAAGGCGGCCAATTCGACACCTTATGGTTGCTATTGTATCACATTTTGAAGTATAATGCATGTTACGGGTGTAAAACAGCACGGGAGCATTGGGGAGCGGTAGAAATATGGTGGATTTGCAGCAATATCGGGATGGAGCCGTTCATTTCATCGGAATCGGCGGATGCAGCATGAGCGGCCTTGCCGTCATACTGAAAGATTTAGGCTATATTCCTCAGGGATCGGATATAAACGAGTCGGTATTTACCCGCAAGCTGGAAGAGGAGGGCATTCCTTTCTCGATCGGGCATAAAGCGAAAAACCTGGGGGACGCCAGGCTCGTTGTGTATTCCGCGGCGATTAAACCGGGCAATCCGGAATACGACGAAGCAGTGCGGCGCGGCGTGCCCATGCTGACGCGCGCGGAGCTGCTGGGGCAAATCAGCCGTCAGTACGACACGGTAATCGGCATTGCGGGCTGCCATGGCAAGACGACCATCACCTCGATGACGGCGCTGGTGCTGCGCGAGTGCGGTGTCGATCTCACGGTGCACGTGGGCGGAATGGTGGATTTTCTGGGCGGCGGCGTCGCGGTGGGCAGCTACCCCGCGTTTTTGACCGAAGCCTGCGAATATGTCGGCAGTTTTCTGGAACTGCGGCCAACCTACGAGCTGGTCAACAACATTGACGACGACCATCTGGATTACTACAAAAACATCGAAGAAATATACGGCACGTTTCTCAAATTCGCGCATTTAATGCCGGAGAGCGGGGTGTTGTTCTACAACGTGCACGACGCGCTGACCGTTCGCCTCGCGGAGGAATGCGGGCGACGTACCATATCCTACGGGTTTGAGGACGCCGACTATGTGGCCGAAAACGCGCGCTTCGACGAAAACGGCTGTCCGGAGTTCGACGTTGTGTCCCCAAAGGGCAGCGCGCATGTAAAGCTGTCGGTTGTCGGACGGCACAACATGAGCAACGCGCTGGCATCCATCGTTGTGGCTCACGAGGTGTTCGGCGTCGATATGCAGTGCGCGGCAGATGCGCTGGCACACTATCACCTCGCGGGGCGGCGCTTTGAGCTGATGGGCGAGAAGAACGGCGTGAAAGTGATTCACGACTACGCGCATCATCCCGCGGAAATAGAGGCGTGCCTGGAGGCAGCATCCAAGTATCCGCATAAAAAGCTCTGGGTGGTGTTCCAGTGCAACAGCTATACGCGCGCCAAGACGCTGAAGGATAAATACGCGCTGTGCTTCGGCAATGCCGACATGGTGCTTGTGCCGGACATCTTTCCCGGCCGGGACATCGACCGGGGTGAAATTCACGCGCGGGACCTCGTGCAGGCCATCGGCGCGCACAGCCCGTGCGAATACATACCGACGTTTGAAGAGATCAACGTCTATCTGGAACAGCACGCTTCCCCGGGGGATGTGGTGGTTACGCTGGGATCGGGCAGCGTGAACGTGGAAACCGCCAAGCTGCTGAAATAGTACGAAGTATCATCGTTGCGGCCGCAGATTTGCGGCCGCTTTTTGTATCGCGGTTTTTGCATTTTTCGGTGCCTGTTAGTCCGTGGGGGACCGGGGTATATATATGTATCTTTTTGAATATCCGACAAAAATGAACCTTTTTCGCCACCAATCGTTATACGCATAGGAGGAATTAATGGTACAGGTACCGGAGGATACATACGAACGGTTTTCAAAAGGAGAGGTGGAAGCGATGAGCGCATTGGTGGATGCGTATAAAAACGAGCTTTACAACCTTTGCTTCAGGCTGACATTCAACCGGCAGGACGCAGAGGATCTCTTTCAGCAGACGTGGATAAAGGCAGTGAAAAACGCGGAACGCTATGAGCATCGCGACTTTCGCCCCTGGCTGATGCGAATTTGTATCAATCAATATCGGGATAACCTCAAGGAGATATCGCGCCGAAAGAAGCATCTTGTGGAGGAGTTTGAGACGACGAGCGTCAAGGATTATGTGCTGACAAACGTGGGCAGCGGCGAGTCGGTGGAGGATCAGGTGGAGAGACGGCACATTCAGGCGCTGCTGGTCGCGCATATTGCCAAACTTCCGGAGCATCAGAAGGTGCCGATGGTGCTTTTCTATTACCAGCGCATGAAGCTTTCTGAAATCGCAGCGGTGCTGGGCGTGCCGGAAGGTACCGTCAAATCGAGGATCAGCATTGCGAGGAGCAGGCTGAAAGGCGAATTGGAGCGTGAGCTGTATGTTTGATATCGATAAATACCTGGGTGAAATCCGGTTGAGCGAGGTGAATCCGAGCGAAGATCTGGTGGAGCGCACGAAGCGGCGCTGCGCCGAAACGCAGACGCGCGCAGGGGCGCGGCGCGTGCAAAAGAAGCATGTGCTGAGGGCTGTGCTGATAGCGCTGCCCGCGGCGGCGGTCATCGCCGTCGGCGTATTTCTGGGGCTCCAGTTTTTCGCTTTCGGAAGCGCGAAGGAGGAGACAGTGGCCTACTACACCATCGACATCAACCCGAGCGTGGGCATCGGTGTAAATGCGGATGGTGAAGTGACGGAGGTGGTAGGGCAGAACGATGACGCCAAAACGCTGCTGGACAGCGTACGGTGCGAGGGAAAGCCGGTAAGCGACGCCATCCGGCAGATCGTCGCGGCCGCGCAGGCGGCGGGATACTTTCAGGACGGAGAGCGCTATGTGCTTGTGGGCTGCTTTGGTGTGAACGCGCAGGGCGCGGTGGGGGATTTACAGGCGCGGCTCGAGGCGGAATTCGGCGATATGGTGGATTTGCTGATCGTGTCGGGTACGCTGGAGGATAAACACGCGGCGGATGCGCTCAGTGTTTCCGCAGGGCTTTTAAAGCTGAGCCAGCTGGCGGGCGAAGGCAAGGTAGGCGCGGATGACAAGGTAGGAGACGTCATGAACAAGGTGACTGAGGCCAACCAGCCGGGTTACAGCACACCCGCGCTCTCGGTGGCGGGTGACGCTCAATACCTGCGGTTTTCCTGGAGTGAGACGAATTTTGATGAAATGGGGTACGTAGGCAAAGTCAAGTACCATATTGTCACCGCGGACTCTGCGGCGGAGATATCCGCGATGAATGCGCGTACGCTGGGAACCGTTGCGTTCTATACCTATGGCGCACAGACAACCTCCATCAAACTGAAGCTTTCGGACTGCGGCATCACCCCGGGCGTTCCAACCTACTATGGTATCTGTGCGGAGTATGGCGGTGTGACGGTGGCGGGCAGTGTGGTGCGGTTTACGCTGCCGGAAGCGGAAGCCACACCCACGCCAGCGCCCTCCGAGACGGAGAGCCCCGGGGAGAGCGCAACACCCCCGGCGTCAGGGCATACCGTAAGCGGCCGTGTTTCAGGCGACAGCGTGGTGCTCACCTGGGACAAGGATACCACCGGCACCCTCGCGGGGTACAAGGTGGTGGCGTCCCGGAACAACGCGAGTCCCAGCTATCCTGCGGACGGGTACTTAAAATATATTACCAACGCGGGTACGACGAGCGTCACACTTTACGAGGGATACGGCGATCTCAAGGGCAATACGTTCTATTATTTCAGCATTACCTACCTTTATGAGGACGGAACCTCCATAACGGGCAATGCGGTGCGCCTGAAGGTGCCTGAAAGGGAAGATGGTGAAGAACCGTCCGAGACGCCCTCCGGGGACTATGTCTCCACAAATATCAGCGGCAGTGTTACGGATGCAGGAAAAATCCGCTTGAGCTGGGGGAAGGTGACCTGCGACGGTTTCGAGGGCTATAAGGTGATGTACTCGTTCTCCGACGCTACGCCCGTGTACGGGGAAAGCGGCTGCGATTATGTACGGTGGATTACCGAAGCCTCCACGACAAGCTGCAGCTTCTATGCTTCAGAAATCGGCGCGTCGGCGGGACAGGCGGTATACTTCTCCATCACCGTGCTCTATGAAGGCCACTCCGTAAAGAAGGCGGGTAACACTGTTTCTCTGACGATACCGGAGAGTGAAGAGCCCTCGTCGGGCGATTATGTTTCCACGAACATCAGCGGCAGCATTACGGAGGAGGGAAAGATCCGCCTCAGTTGGGGAGAAGTAACCTGCGAAGGGTTTGAGGGCTACAAGGTCATGTATTCGTTCAGCGATTCCACGCCAGTATATGGCGAGAGCGGCTGCGATTACGCGCGCTGGATTACCGATGCTTCCACGACGGGCTGCAGCTTCTATGCGGCTGACATCGGCGCATCCCCGGGCCAGAAGATATACTTCTCCATCACCGTGCTCTACGAAAGCCACTCGGTAAAGAAAGCGGGCAACGCCATATCTCTGGTAGTGCCGGGGGTGGAGCCGGAAGAGAGCACGTCTGAGGAAAGCGATACGTAACGTCTGAATTGCACTGTTCGGAAAAATAACGGGGGCTGCGGCGCAGTCCCCGTTTTGCGCGGGGTGTGCGTTGACAGCAAATAAGGCGCGTGATATAATCAGCGCGTTAAAAGGGAGTAGCTCCCATCCGGGGTTGCCCGGCCGTCAACACGCTGCACTGCAGCCGGCCGTGCGGTAATTGCGAGACTTTTAATGCGGTAGCATTAAGAGTTTTTTTGTTACCGGGGACCCCAAAAATCGAAGATTTTAGGGGTAGGTTACCAGGGACCCCAAAAATCGAAGATTTTAGGGGCGGGTTACCTGGTATTCCTAAAATTAGAAGATTTCAGGGGTGGGTGCAGGTCCCTTTGCGCAGAAAAATAAAAAGGGGCAACAATAACAACAGACGCTCTTTGCGGAGCGTGTGACAAGGAAGGAATGGATTGCAAATGCGGCCCCATGGTATGAAAAAAGAGGAACTGTTCGCGGCGTTCGGGACGGGCGAGCAAGGTCTTTCGGAACCGGAAGCGCTCCGCCGTTTGGAGGAGCATGGCGCCAATGCGTTGAAGGAAGGCAAAAAGCGCACGCTGTTTGCCATTATACTGAGCCAGTTTAAAAATCTGATGATACTGGTGCTGGCCGCTGCCGCGGTGATCAGTCTGGTGGCCGAGCCAGAGGGCGGTTTTACAGACGCTGTCATCATATTCGCGGTGATACTGCTGAACGTGGTGATGGGCACCGTGCAGGAAAGCCGCGCGGAGGCCGCGCTGGAGGCGCTGAAGAAACTCTCCGCGCCCGGTGCCAACGTGCTGCGCGGCGGCACAGCGCATACTGTAAAGTCGTCGGAAGTGGTAACGGGGGACATCGTGCTGCTGGCCGCGGGAGATTTTGTTCCCGCCGACATGCGCCTCATATCCTCCGCATCGCTGCGTGTGGATGAGTCCATGCTGACGGGCGAGTCGGTGCCCGCCGAAAAATCCGCTGAAGCCGCACTGGAGGACGAAACGCCGCTGGCCGAGCGCATCAACATGGCGTACTCCGGCACAAGCGTAGTGTACGGGCGCGCCGTGGGCGTTGTTACCGCTACGGGCATGGATACGGAGATAGGCAAGATTGCGGACGCGCTGCAGGGCGCGGCGGAGAGCGAGACGCCGCTGCAAAAGCGCATGTCGGGGCTTTCGCGCACGCTGTCCGTGATGGTGCTTGCGATAGCGGCGGTGGTATTCGGGGCGGGGCTGCTTACGGGCCGCACCGCGCTCGATATGTTCCTCGTCGCGGTGAGCCTTGCCGTCGCAGCCATACCGGAAGGGCTTGCCACGGTGGTGACGCTGCTGCTGACGATGGGCGTGCAGAAGATGTCGCGGCGCGGCGCGATTATCCGCCGCCTGCCCGCGGTGGAGACGCTGGGAAGCACGAGCGTTATCTGCTCTGATAAGACCGGTACGCTGACGCAGAACCGGATGACGGTGATGAAGATCTACGCAGACGGCGCGGAAACGGGCTCGGAATCGCCCGGAGACTCGCGGGAGCTTGAATTGCTGGAGCGCGCTTTCCTGCTTTGCAACGACACGCAGGAGTCACGGGCGGACGGGCAGGCGAAGCTCGTGGGGGATCCCACGGAGACGGCGCTGTACGCATTTGCCGGGCGGCGCGGAAATGCGCGGGAGGTTCTGGGGCGGTACCCGCGCGTATACGAGATTCCCTTCGATTCGGAGCGCAAGCTGATGAGCACCGTCAACGGCGCGGAGTCGCCTGTGCTGTACGTGAAGGGCGCGCCCGACGAGCTGCTGGCGCGGTGTACGCACATTTCGCGGGGCGGACAGGTGACGGAGATGACACAGGCGTACCGCGAGGCCATCGACGCGGCCAACGCAGGCATGGCGGCGGAAGCGCTGCGCGTGCTGGCGGCGGCATACCGGCCGCTTCAGGAGGTGCCGCACAAGCCGGAAGGCCTGGAGAACGGCCTCGTGTTTCTGGGGCTGGCGGGCATGATAGATCCGCCGCGGCCCGAGGCAGGTGAGGCGGTAGCCCTGTGCCGCAGCGCGGGCATACGGCCGGTGATGATCACAGGAGACCATAAGCTGACCGCGGTCGCCATCGCGCGCAAGCTGGGCATACTGGGCGAAGGCGACGCGGCGCTGACAGGCGCGGAGCTGGATACGCTGGACGACGCGGCGCTGGATGAAAAACTGATGCATATCGGCGTGTATGCCCGGGTAGCGCCGGAGCACAAGGTACGCATCGTAAAAGCGTTTCAGCGCAAGGGCAACATCGTCGCGATGACGGGCGATGGTGTCAACGACGCCCCGGCGCTGAAGGCCGCGGATATTGGTGTGGGAATGGGCATCACCGGCACGGAGGTTTCCAAGAGCGCGTCCGACATGGTGCTGACCGACGATAACTTCGCGACCATCGTGAAGGCGGTGGAAGAAGGCCGCCGCATATTCCGTAATATTAAGAAGGCGGTGCAGTACCTGCTTTCCACGAACCTCTCGGAGGTGGTCACGCTGCTGGTGGGAACGCTGGCGGCGCAGACCGTGCTGTATCCCGTGCAGATACTGTGGATTAACCTCGTTACCGATACACTGCCGGCACTGGCTCTGGGCATGGAGCCAGCACCAAGGCACGTGATGCAGCAAAAGCCGCGACGCGCGGGCGAAAGCTTCTTCGCGGGCGGCATGGCGTGGGAGATGGGGCTTTACGGTGCGGTGATGAGCGCGCTTACGCTGGGCATATACTTTTTGTCGCTGATGTGGTATGGTGACCACGAGGTTTCCGCCACGATGGCGTTCCTGACGCTGGGGCTTGTACAGCTGTTCCACGCGTACAACATTCGGACAGGACACCGCACGGTATTCTCCGGTTTTGGCCTCAATCCTTGGATGCACGGCGCGTTCGCGCTGTCGGCGCTGCTGCAGGTTGCAGTTGCGGCATTTACGCCCGTCGCTGCGTTTTTCCGGGCGGTACCGCTCTCTGCGGCGCAATGGTTGATCGTCGCGGGTTTCTCCGCCGCAATCGTACCGCTGGCTGAGATCGCCAAGGCGGTGATGCGGGCTCTGAAGCGCGGGAAGGATAAGGCATGATAGACTACCACGTCCATTCGGATATCTCGGCCGATTGCCGTGTTCCCATGGCGGACATGGCAGCGGCGGCAGCCGCAGCGGGTATCCGGGAGGTGTGCTTTACCGAACACATCGATCTGGGGCTGGTCGACGCGCCGGACTTTACCGTGGATTTTGCGCGTTATTGCACCGCGTTTGCGGAAACGCGTGAGGCATACCCGCAGCTTGTCCTCCGTATGGGCATTGAAGCGGGGCTTGATCTGCGCACCAAGGATGACGTCCTTCCCCAGCTTACCGGCTTGGACTATGTGATAGGATCGCAGCATCTCGTGTATGGGGAGGATCCCTATTACCAGAAAATTTGGGACAAGCGCCCCCAGCGGCAGATTTATGATGAATATCTGCAGGAGTCGCTGCGCTCCGTTCAGGGCTGTGATTACTTTGATGTATTGGGGCACCTTGGTTACATCGCCAAGTTCTGTCCGTATCCGGACAAGCTGATGCGTTATACTGATTTCACAGATGCCATTGATGCGATACTGCGTATTCTGGTCGAGCGGGGCAAAGGCCTTGAGGTCAATACCAACGGTCTTTACATGACATCCTCGACCATGCCGGAGACCGCCATCATCCGTCGCTACCGTGCGCTAGGCGGAGAGATCGTCACGGTGGGCTCCGACGCGCATTATGAATCCGTCGTGGGCCATGCGGTGCCGGAAACGCTGGCGCTGCTGAAGGAAGTGGGCTTCAATTATGTATGCGCGTTCGATGCGCGAAAGCCGCGGTTCGTTCCGATAGCGTAATACGATGCCCGCACTGCCGCCAATCAGCCGCAACGCCACAGTTTCGTTTGATTGGCTCCCGAAAGGCTTTTATGGGCGCTATCGCGTAACCTTAAGCTTGATTTGTGTCAGCAGCCGATGATATAATGCGGCTCATGGTGTAATTGATGATGAAAACGCTTTTAAATAAAATGAAATTTAAACCAGAGCAGGTTATCATCGGAGGCTTTGCGCTGCTGATACTTTTCGGCGCGGTGCTTCTTTGCTTGCCTGTCTCCACGTATCGGGGGGAACACACCTCCTTTCTGGATGCGTTGTTTACCTCCACATCCGCGGTCTGCGTGACGGGCCTTGTAGTCGTGGATACCGGTTCACATTTCACGCTGTTTGGTCAGCTTGTGATATTGGGTTTGATTCAAATAGGCGGGCTCGGGGTGATGACCGTAATGTCCACGGTCTTCATCATCCTTGGCAAGCGCATTACGCTGAGCGAACGTCTGCTGATACAAAATCAGCTGGGCGAGGACAACCTTTCGGGCATGGTGCGACTGATTATCCGCGTCATCAGGGTAACGCTGATAGCCGAAGGGCTTGGGGTGGTGGCGCTCTGTACAAGGCTTGTTCCCATGTACGGCCTGAAGGGCGTCTACTTCAGCGTATTTCACTCTATTTCGGCTTTTTGCAATGCGGGGTTCGATGTATTCGGGCGCGTAACAGGCCAGTATTCCAGCATCACTGCCTTTGCCAACGATCCTGTCATCGTAGGTACGATTATGGCGCTCATTGTCGCGGGCGGCCTGGGGTTTATGGTGGTAGCGGATATATTCAGTCCGGTCCGTATCCGCCAGCACAAGAAGCTGACGCGCTATTCAAAGTTCGTGCTGCTGCTTACCGGTATCATGATAGTGCTGGGTGCCGGAATGTTCTGGCTGTTTGAACTGCCCAATCCCGATACGCTTGGCTCGAAGGATCTCACCGTGACAGGGAAGATTGTAGGCGGGCTGTTCCAGTCGGTAACACCTCGTACCGCGGGATACAATACGTTCGATCAGAATGCCATGACGCCTGCGGGCAAGCTGGTGACGATGGTACTGATGTTCATCGGCGCGTCCCCTTCCGGTACGGGCGGCGGTATCAAAACCACCACGTTCGCCGTGGTCATGCTCTTTTCCCTTTCCACGGTATTGGGACGCAAGGAACCTAAGGTGCTAGACAGGCGACTTGCGGCGGATACGATACGCCGTGCGGTTACCATCACGGTACTGAGCCTGCTGCTGGTGGGCGTGGCCTTCCTGGCCGTCACCGCGGTAGAGGGACGGCGCGGCGGGCCGTTTACATTTGAAAACATATTCTTTGAAGTGCTGTCGGCGTTTGGCACGGTGGGACTCAGCTGCGGCTTGACGCCGTATCTCAGCGCGGCAAGCCGCCTGATACTGATATTTGTAATGTTTGCGGGACGCGTGGGCTTTATGACGCTCGTCGTCGCACTCTCCAGCCGCAGGCATAAGGACGAACTCAATATTCGCTATCCGGAAGCGAGATTTATGGTAGGGTAGATATGGAAAGAAAACAGTTTATTGTAATCGGCATGGGAAGGTTCGGACAAAGCGTGGCGCGCTGCCTTACGGCTATGGGCAAGGAGGTGCTTGCCGTTGATAAAGGGGAGGAAAATATCAACGACATTGCTCCCTTTGTTACGCACGCGGTGCAGGCGGATGCCACCGACGAGAAGACGCTGAGCGCGCTGGGCTTGCGCAACTTTGATGTGGCGGTTGTCACCATCGGGGACGACATCCAGGCCAGCATACTCGTGACGCTGCTGTGCAAGGAGTTGGGCGTGGGGTTTGTGGTTGCCAAGGCACAGAGCGATCTGCACGCAAAGGTACTGCTGAAGATCGGCGCGGACAAGGTGGTATTTCCTGAAAGGGATATGGGCATGCGGCTGGCGCACAACCTGGCGGCCGCCAACGTCATAGACTATATCCAGGTCTCGGGGGATTTAAGCGTGCTGGAAGTAGGTGCTCTGGATATATGGGCCGAAAAGAGCCTGATGGACCTGGATTTCCGCATGAAATACGGGGCCAATGTCATCGCAATCAAGGGCAAGGACGGAAAGCTGAATACGTTGCCGCGAGGCGATGACGTGATCCATAAGGGAGATACCCTCATTGTCGTCGGACAGGCTACCGATATTGCCCGTCTTGAAAAAGTGCAATAATAAGCAGATGGCACGGTATTTTCGGTACCGTGCCACTCGCTTCTTCACGAAGTATATGTTGCCGTCAGACGGCGTGCGCAAGGGCGATGCTCAAAGCGGTCGTCCCGCCTGCGGATCCTGGCCTCATCGGCAGCCGGCGCATCCGGATGGCCTGAAATACCTCTCGCCCAAACGATGTTTAGTTTTAGCCTTACAGCGCCATGGCCTTGGTTTAAATGACGCAACGCCGCAAATGGCTCCGGCTCTGGCAACACATTCTTACAACCCTATTATGCGCAGTTTTCACATAAATATTGATGCAATTTTTGTGTATACGCAGCTTTGGGCAGGTATACGGCTGTTATGCAGGAATCGGACGAACCAATTTCATCTTTGGGCTAAAGAGCCGCGATTTCTGCGCTGTTTCTAAAAGATAATGCAATATTTTTACCTTTCTCCGTCGAAGCTGGGCTTGTTTTCTATTGATTTTTTATATATCGGATTGTATAATGGTACAGCCAGCACGGGGATTTATGCCCCAACATATGAGTGAGCAATGGAAGAAGAAACAAGGACGTTTCAGATGGGCTGTGAAATAGCCCGGCTTGGCGTCTTTATTTTTCATATCGCAGCGTATCACAGAACGCGGCGGATGAGGGGGAGAAGCATGTTAAAAGAGGGGCAACAGAGAATACCGTCCGGATGCGCGATAAGCGGTATACTCAACCGCAAGGGCGACCGGTTTTCGGGCGAGACCATACTGACCTCGATAGCGCTGATGCGCGAACGCAGCAATGGCTTGGGCGGCGGTTTTGCCGCTTATGGGATTTATCCGCAGTACGCGGATCTCTATGCGCTGCATGTCTTTTATGACAACCTGACCGCGAAAGCCAACGCCGAAGAGTTTATCAATCGTCATTTCGAGGTGGAAAGCGCGGGCAAAATACCCACGCGCAAAACCAAGGACGTGGACAACAGTCCGCTGATTTGGCGTTACTTCGTGACGCCGCGCCGCTTTAAAATGCAGGAATCGGAGATCGACGAGCGGGAGTACGTCGCGCGGTGCGTTTTCCGCATCAACGGAGAATACGACGGCGCGTACGTGTTTTCTTCGGGCAAAAACATGGGCGCTTTCAAGGGCGTGGGCTATCCCGAGGACATCGGGCGCTTCTATATGATAGAGACGTACGATGCGTACCTGTGGACATCGCACGGGCGGTTTCCGACCAATACGCCCGGCTGGTGGGGCGGCGCGCATCCCTTTACGCTGCTGGACTGGTCCATCGTACACAACGGCGAGATTTCTTCTTACGACGCCAATAGACGGTTCGTGGAGATGTTTGGGTACAAATGTACGCTGATGACCGACACGGAAGTCATCACATACCTGTTCGATCTGCTGATCCGCAAGCACGGTATGAGCCTGAAGGAAGCGGTGGATGTGGTGGCCGCTCCGTTCTGGCGCGAGATCGAGCTAATGGACGAGAAGGAGCGCAAGCGCTATGAAGCCATTCGCGCGGTGTACGCCAGCGCGCTGATCAACGGGCCGTTCTCGGTAATCCTGGGCTTTTCGGGCGGCATGATGGCGCTTAACGACAGAATTAAACTGCGGCCTCTGGTGGCTGCGGAGAAGGGCGACACGCTGTATGTCGCGAGCGAGGAAGCGGCGATCCGCGTGATTTGCTCCAATCCCGACAGGGTTTGGGCACCCAGCGGCGGAGAGCCGGTCATCGGATTGGTGGAGGGCAAAAAATGAGTTTGCAGCTTGGATGGCCGGATTATCTGGTCGAGCGGGATGAAAACCGCTGTATACAATGTGAGGTGTGCGCGAAGCAGTGTGCCAACGAGGTGCACCGCCTCGATCCGGATACGGGCAAGATGGTAGCGGACGAGATGAAGTGCGTGGATTGTCATCGCTGTGTGGTGATGTGTCCCACGCGCGCGCTGAAGATTCGCGTCAACGATTTGGACTTTAAGCCCAACGCGAACTGGTCGTCCGACGCAATCAAGGAGATATACAAGCAGGCGGCTACCGGCGGCGTGCTGCAGTCCGGCATGGGCAACCCGAAGCCCTATCCCATCTACTGGGATAAGATGTTGATCAACGCCTCGCAGGTGACGAACCCTTCCATCGATCCGCTGCGCGAACCCATGGAAACGGGTGTGTTCTTAGGCCGTAAGCCCGCGAAGCTGGAGTTTAACGCGGATGGCAGCCTGAAGACCAAGATGCCGCCGCAGATCAAGCTTGCGGTACCCATCATGTTCTCGGCGATGTCGTTCGGTTCCATATCGGGCAACGCGCACGAGTCGCTGGCGCGCGCGGCAACGGCGCTTGGTACGCTTTATAACACGGGCGAGGGCGGGCTTGCGCAGGAGTTTTACAAGTACGGACCCAACACGATTGTACAGGTAGCATCGGGGCGTTTTGGCGTGCACCCGGGATATTTGAACGCGGGCGCGATGCTCGAAATTAAAATCGGCCAGGGCGCGAAGCCGGGCTTTGGAGGGCATCTTCCCGGCCAGAAGGTGGATGAAGCGGTTTCCCGGGCGCGGATGATTCCTGTGGGCAGCGACGCGCTGTCGCCGTTCCCGCATCACGACATCTATTCCATAGAGGATTTACGGCAGCTGATATACTCGCTGAAGGAAGCGACCAACTATACCAAGCCGGTTTGTGTCAAAATCGCGGCGGTGCATAACGCCGCGGCGATTGCCTCCGGTATCGCGCGCGCGGGCGCGGATGTCATTGCTATCGACGGCTTCCGCGGCGGCACGGGCTCCGCGCCGACCCGGACGAGAGATCATGTGGGCATACCGGTGGAGCTGGCATTGGCCGCTATCGACCAGCGCCTGCGGGACGAAGGTATCCGCAACGAGGTGTCGGTGGTGGTGGCGGGCAGCATCCGGAGCAGCGCGGACGTTGTCAAGGCCATTGCGCTGGGCGCGGACGCGGTGTACATTGCTTCCGCGGCGCTGATTGCGCTGGGCTGCCATATGTGCCAGACGTGTTACACGGGCAAGTGCAACTGGGGTATCGCGACGCAGCGCGAGGACCTCGTCAAGCGGCTCAATCCCGATGTGGGTGCGGAGCGGCTTATCAACATGATTACCGGATGGAAGCACGAGATCGACGAGATGCTGGGCGGCATGGGCATCAACGCCATCGAGAGCCTGCGCGGCAACCGGCTGATGCTGCGCGGTGTGGGGCTTTCGCAGAAGGAGCTCGACATTCTGGGCATCATGCACGCGGGAGAATAGTGAGGGCAATATGAAAAAAGTTTACGCGGACGAAAAGTGGTGTCTGGGATGCGGGCTGTGCAGGGTATATTGCCGCACGGCGCATTCGGCCACAAAAGATATCATCAAGGCGCACAAGCTGGAGGATCCGAAGCCTGTGGAGCGGCTGCACATTGAGACGGGCGCGAAGATTAACTTCGCCCTGCAATGCCGCCACTGCGACGATCCCAAGTGCGTGCAGGGCTGCATCACCGGCGCGATGCACAAGGACCCGGAGACGGGCCTCGTGCTCAACGACACGGAGCGGTGCGTGGGCTGCTGGACGTGCGTGCTGGTATGTCCGTTCGGCGCCATCGTGCGCGACGAGGGCGCGCACAAGGTTGCGGCCAAGTGCGACCTCTGCGCGGCACTGGGCGAGCCGGAATGCGTGAAGCACTGCCCGAATAACGCGCTCAAATACGAAGACAGGGGGGAGTGAAACGATGAAAGTGGTTATCATCGGCAACTCCGCCGCGGCGGTGGGCTGCATCGAGGGATTGCGTAAATATGACAGCGAGGCGAGCATCACGGTGATCTCGGACGAGACGCATCACGTGTACTCGCGCCCGCTGATATCGTATTACCTGGCGGGCAAAGTCGTGCCGGAGAATATGGTGTACCGCAAGAAGGATTTTTACGGGAAATACGGCGTGGAAACGATCTTCGGCAAGAAGGCCGTTTCCATCGACGCGAAAAAGAAGGCGGTAACGCTGGACGACGGGCAAGCCGTACCGTACGACAAGCTGCTCGTTGCGACGGGATCCTCGCCGTTTGTGCCGCCCACGGAGGGACTGACCGGGCAGGACAACGCTTTCACGTTCCTGAAATATGACGATGCGCTGGGCATCGAGAAGCTGCTGACAAAAGAAAGCCGCGTGGTGGTCGTGGGCGCAGGTCTCATTGGCCTGAAGGCCGCGGAAGGCATCGCGCCGGTGGCGGGCAGCGTGCACGTGGTGGAGATGGCTCCGCGCGTGCTGCCGATGATACTCGACGACGCGGCGGCCGCGCCGGTGCAGAAGCGCATCGAGGCGCAGGGCGTCACCTTTCACCTCGGCACCGTGGTGGCGCAGGTGGTGGGCGAGAAGCATGTGGAGAAGGTCATCCTCAAGGACGGCACAGAGCTGCCGTGCGACATCCTCGTGATGGGCGTGGGCGTGCGGCCCAACGTCGCGGAAGCCAAAGCAGCGGGCGTTGCGGTGAACCGCGGCATACTCATCGACGAACACTCGCGCACCAATGTGGCGGATATCTGGGCGGCGGGCGACGTTACCGAAAGCAAGGATCTCATCTCCGGTGAGGCGAAGATTATGGCGCTGTGGCCCAACGCGTACATTCAGGGCCGCGCGGCGGGCTACGACATGTGCGGCAAGTCGGACGATTTCGATGGCGTCTTCCCGATGAACGCGGTGGGCTTCTTCGGACTGCCCATCATCACGGCGGGGCTGCAGGGCGGCGAGGGCACGCAGGTGCTCTCCAAAGACGACGCGAAGAAGGGCAGCATGAAGCGCTTCGTTGTGAAGGACGACAAGCTGGTCGGCATGATACTCGTCGGCGAGGTGGACAGGGCGGGCATCTACACGTACCTGATGAGCGAGAAGATTGCGCTCTCCTCGCTGGAGAAGGGCTTGACCGACGACGGTTTCGGGCTGATGGCGCTGGGCTACGAGCGAATGAAGGACAGGATTTCATCATGAGTACGGAAATGAAAAGCGCCGAGCTGCGCGCAGGGGATATCCATTACAACGAGCTGAACAACAGCATCAAGGCCATCGCGGAAAAGCCGGGCGAGATTGTTGTTCATGAGGTATACGGACAGCGTTATATGGGCTGCGGCTTAAAGACGCACACCAAGCTCACCGTGCACGGCACGCTGGGCAACGATTCCGCGTGTTACATGGACGGCGCGACCGTCGAGGTGTTCGGCAACGCACAGGACGGCATCGCCAACACCATGAATGACGGCAGGCTCATCGTGCACGGAAACTGCGGCGACATCATGGGTTACGCGATGCGCGGTGGCGAGGTGTTCATTGAAGGCTATGTGGGCTACCGCTCCGGCATCCACATGAAGGAATACATGGACAAGGTGCCTCTCATTGTGGTGGGCGCCAAGGGCGGAGACTTCCTCGGCGAGTACATGGCGGGCGGCCGCATCGTGGTACTGGGCCTCGGTCTCGCGGAGGGCGAGCTTTCCGCAGGCAAGTTCTTCGGCACGGGTATGCACGGCGGGAAGATGTTCATCCGCGGCAGCGTGAACGAAGCGCTGATGGGCCGCGAAATTGCGCAGTCGCCGCTGGACGCGGAGGACGAGGCGTTTTTAAAAGGTGTTATCAAGCGCTATACCGACTATTTCGGCGCGGATGTTTCCAGCGTTCAAATCTCCGATTTCAAAAAGTATCAGCCCAAGAGCAAGCGCCCGTACGGCAACATGTACGTGGGCAACTGACAGAAACGAAGGCCGCGTTACGCGGCCTTTTTATATGCCCGTGATTCCATACCTTCATTGCGCATACAATGGATTCCCTATATAATGGTTTTCGTATATATGACATGGGATATGGGGGACAGCGTATGAAGAGGTGGATATGCCTGCTGCTCGTTTTGATAACGGCGGCTTTGTCCGGCTGTTCGGGCATCAGCCGCGCGGAGTATGATGAGATGGCTTCCCGGGTGGAGGCACTGACGCAGGAGAATGAGGAACTGGAAGCTCAGCTGAAGGCCCGGGATGAGCTGTACGTGAGTGAAATTTACGATATCAATAACATCAGCGGGACTTCCGTCGTGAAGACCGTTACCGTGGACCAGCGGGGGCTGCAGGTGGACAGCATCGTGGTGGCGGAATGGGACTATTGGCGGACGGATATCGCCTTTAAGATCAACTACCTGAATGCGGACGGCGGCGTAATCGGCAGCACGAACGTTGCCTGGGAACTGACCGTAGGCGAGGTAGGGCAGAAGGAGCATCAGTTTACAACCAGCTGCGAGCTGGTCAAGGCGGAGCCGGTGGACGCGGTGCAGATACAGTGGATCAACGCGGATTGAATGCCGGGCAATGGTAGCAGTACCACGAACACATCTGGCGCTTGCGTAATCCGCAGGGTATCATCGGCGCGTCACGGATGCCGCGCCCTACGACGAAGCTTGGGGTATTGCGTAGGGGCCGACTTCCGAGGCGGATCGGCTGACGTGGCAAAACATAGCGATTGTGATAACCCGAGAGGTTGTATCGGCGCGTACAGGAGTCCTCGCCCTACGATGAAGCTTGGGGTATTGCGTAGGGGCCGACTTCCGAGGCGGCCCGGCGGATGTGGCGAAAACATCTGGCGTTTGTCGAGCGCAGCTAGACCTGCGCGCTGGCCAGTACGCCGAGTATGGAAGACGCCGTCAGAAAGTTCTGAAGAGTCAGCAGCTTGAACAGCAGACAGCCCTTTGTCTGGCAGGCTTCGCGGTTTCGGATGCGTTGAAATAACAGGGCAATAGAAAAACCGGCGGACAGCATCAGCATCAGCAGCGCGGAAATCCCGATGTATCCAAAAACAGACCGGCGGAGCATACGATATCCCGGAATGAGGGTGCTGACTGCGAGAAAGATTGAAACCACTGCGGCGATTATCAGCATAACCAGAATGGTGCGTTTTCTCCGAAGGTACAGCCGCTCCGCATCGTAGGTATAGATCGGGCCGAGGAGCAACCGTATCAAAAATTCATTCCAGCCGACGCAGACGCCTTTGGCGAAGCTTATGAACAAGTAGTTGCATATCAGTACAAAGCATACTGCATAAAACCCGCTTTGGGCATTCGTTGGCGGATGATATTGGGCATTGGCAAGGATAAGAAGGACGGTCTGATAGATCAGAAGCGCACCGGATAACGCGTTCAATATACTCCATTTTCTTTTTGAATCGTTCGCTTCCTCCATGATGACAGATCCCATCAAAACCGCATTTTCGGGTGTTTACCCCATGAAATGCACATGCCTGCTGATCTCCTCGATCTGCGCCTCCTTGCGCGCGCGAAACTCCTTCTTGTTGTTCTCGAAGAGATTGCCGCCCTGCGTGTCGATGGAGACGATGAGCGGGCCGAACTCCTTTACGCGCATGATCCAGAAAGCCTCGGGCATGCCGAAGTCCTCCCACTCCACGCCGGGCGTCTCCAGCACGCACTCGGCGGCGCTGACGGCGCATCCGCCCGGGAACACGGCGTGCACAGCCTTGTATTCCCTGCAGGCCTGCGCGGTGTCCGCGCCCATGCCGCCCTTGCCAATGATCAGCTTGACCCCAGTCAGGCGGATGAAGTCCTTCTCGAAGCGCTCCATGCGCATGGAGGTGGTGGGCCCGATGGACACCATCTGCCAGCCAGAGTCGGTCTTCTTCACAATGGGGCCCGCGTGGAAAATGGCCCCGCCCGCTAGCGGGAATTCCGGCCAAATTCCGGCCTCCACGAGGCGGCGATGGCCTTCGTCGCGGCAGGTGGCAAGGCTGCCCGTTAAATATACGATGTCGCCGATGCGCAGGGAAGCGATGTCCTCGTCGCGGATTGGCGTGGTCAGTATCTTCTTCATAATGCCGCCCCCTTATGCGAGATGATTTCGTAGCTTAAATCTGCATTGAAGCGGATGACGCCGCGGCGCGTGGCCCAGCAGCCCACCGAAATACCCACGCCCAGCGTGGAGGGATGATGCGCCATGTACTCGATATGTACGTCCATCACGGTGGCATTTCCGGAGAGACCCTGCGGCCCCAGCCCCACGGCGTTGAGGCCGTCCTTGAGGCGGCGCTCCATGTCGGCCGCGCGCGGGTGTGCATTGACGGTGCCTATGGGGCGCAGCAGCGCCTTCTTGGAGAGCTTGGAGGCGCTCGGCGCGTCCGTACCCACGCCGACACCCACGATGAGCGGCGGGCACGCGTTGATGCCCCAATCCACGATGGTGTCGAAAACGTAGCGCACGATGCCCTCGTAGCCCGCGGAGGGCATCAGCACCATGGCGCGGCCCGGCAAACTGCATCCGCCGCCCGCCATGTAGACGGTGAGTTCCAGGCTGTCGCCCGGCACCACTTCCCACTCTATCCAGGGGTTGCGCGTGCCGGTGTTGGTGCCGGTGTTCTTTTCGTCGAAGGCTTCCACCGCGTTGTGACGCAGCGGCGCGGTGCGCGTGGCTTCCAGCGTGGCCTCGCGGCAGATGTCCTCCATCTGTGCCAGCAGCGGGAACTGTGCGCCCGCCCGCAGAAAGAACTGCAGCACGCCCGTGTCCTGACACGCGGGGCGATTCAGCGCCTGCGCGCGCTCCAGATTGTCCATCATGCAGCCGTACACGGCGGAGGCCAGCGGCGCGGTTTCTTCGGCGCGCAGCTTCTCCAGCGCCTCCGTCACGTCGTCGGGCATCACCTTGGCCACCAGCGCGATGAAGCGTGCCAGCGTCTGTGTGGTTTGAGGTATCGTATCCATAAAAACTCCCTTAGCGGTTTTCGATGCGTATTTCCACGTCACGCGGCAGCGCGAGGCCGCATGCCGCTTCGACAGCCTTGATTGTGGCACAGGGGACAGGGCAGGCCGGATGCTTGCAATACTGCTGTGCCGCCTGATACACCGCGGAGTCGCAGAGCTTGCCGAAGCATTCGGCAAAGCCGTCAACGCTTTTCAGCTTAGCTGAAAAAGCCTGAAGATTGGGACATGCGGTGCGGATGTCGAGCTTCGCTGTCTGTCCGTCTTCCGACTGCGCGGTGATTTCCGTCGAGAACCCGCATACCCCGGGGTTTACGTGTACGTGTGTCATGCCGTCCTCCTGTTATTCCGCATCCATGCCGGCTTTCACGAGCGCCTTCAGGGATTTGAGCGTGTCGCGCAGGGCTTTGGCGGTTTGCTTCATTTCATCCGTCTCGCGTGCCTCCAGCAGCGCCTGCGCCTCGTCTATCTGCTCATCCGCCTGATCCAGCAGCTCGTTGAGCTCCGTCCACACGGGATAGTCCGCCAGGGCCTGAAGAAGCGTCGCGTCGGTGTTGACGTAATCCCGCAGCGCAATCATCGCGTCCACAAGCGCTACGGTGTCCTTGTCACCCTGCAGATAATCCAGACTGTAGGTCCAGTCGATACTCAGCTTCACGTTATCGCCGAAGATTTCATGGACCGCCTGCACGGTGTACGTGTGATCCAGCACGTAGTATGTGGCGTTGAATATATCCAGGTATTCGCCCGTCAGCGCGTTGCGGCCGATGTCGGTGTCCGCGTCGAGCTTCGTCATAAACACGGACAGCGCGGCGATTTGCTCCAGATTCAGGTTGGTGTACACTTCGTCCGAGACGGCTTCGTACAGCTTCGGGATGTCCGTAAGCTTGGCCTGTTCTTTCAACTGGCTGAACACGTCGAGCAGAAAACGCTGCTGCCTGTCGATGCGGTCGATGTCCGTTCCGGAGGTGATGTTTTTGCGCGCCCGGCAATACTGCAGCGCCTGCTCTCCATCCAGCAGCTGATAGCCGGGGTACAGATGCACGTCGTCCAGCTCTATCTCATAATCCACATCGTACCACACGCCGCCGAGGGCGTCCACGATATCCTTGAGCCCTTCCATCTCCACCGCGACATAATAATTGACAGGGATGCCTCCCAGTGTGGTGGATACGGTCTGCATCAGGCATTCGAAGCCGCGGCCATCCTTGCCGCCCGCCGTCATGTACGCGCCGTTGATTTTCCAGCGCTCGTCTGTCCACGCGATGTCGGCGTAGCTGTCACGCGGCACAGAGAGCATGTCCACGCGGCCCGTGGCAAAATCCACGCACATCAGCATGATGGTGTCGGTGCGGAAATCCGTGCGGCCCGTATCGCCGCGTTCGTCGGTATAGTCGATACCCACCAGCAGTATGTTGACGCGATCCTTCATAAAGCCGGTGCCGTTCTCTATGGTGAAGGCTTCCTCCGGGGACATCGTCTGGCCGGGAGACGGGCTGGCGCCGGGCGTCGGCTGCGCGGGGGGATTCCCGAACGCGGATGCAGGATGAAGTACGGCTACATAGACGAAATGGGCCGTCCAGGCCAGTATGACAGCCAGAAACAACAGCAGCGCGTATACGATCACCTTTCGGGTGGTCACCGGGCGGTGGAACAGCCGCTTCTCGGGCGGCTTCGGGGGCTTCTTTGTCTTTTTAAAATGCTCGGCGTGCGGCTGTACTGCGTTATCGGTTTCCTGTTTTTCTTTCATATTCCTTTGCATAATGCCTATTATACCACGCATACGGCTGGGCGCACGAAACAGTGATGAATAGAATGTAACATTTTTCTCCGTATCGTCCGCAAGGCGTGACTTAAACGGTACAGATATGCTACGCTGACAGCAGGAGGGCAGTATGAAACAAGTAAGAATTACGGTGCTGAAAAAGCATTTTTTCGCAGAGCTGGCGGACGAGACACTGACCGATGGTCGCGCCGTCGGGCCCTGCCCGCTGTTGCAGGAAGGCGACGTTTACGTCTACGAGGGCGGCGCGGTGATGCCCGCGGGGTTTTGCCCGTGGGCATGGATAGATATCTACCGCAGCGTCAACGCGCTCTCCGCGGGCGCAAGCTATGCACCCTGGAACAACCGGGATGGCATACAGGTGCTGTGCTGCACCGACGGTGTCCGCCCGGTGATATTCCTTGTCGAGGCGGTTTGACAAACCGGCATGCAAACAGGGGATACGGTGCCGTATCCCCTGTTTGCGTTGGGTGTGGTTAACGTCAGCTCAGCTGACGCGGCGTGCGCCCATATACAGGTTTGTCCAATAGGTACTGAGGGTGCTGACCATCACCTTGGCCTGTCCGGACGAAGCGTGTACGAACTGGTTGTTCCCAATGTAGATGCCCATGTGCGTGATGCTGCTGCTCGTCTCGGAGCGGAAGAAGATGAGATCCCCCTTCTGCAGATTGGAGAAGCTGATCGACGCCCATGCGGAATACGTGAAGTATGCCGCGGCGGACATGCGTGTGGCGGAGTATCCTGCCTGCGTCACCGCGTAATACGCGAGACCGGAGCAGTCAAACGTGGTCGGACCCTGGGTGCCCAGCACGTAGGATTTACCCACTTGATTCAGCGCGATCTCTGCGATAGCGCTGGTGGAAGCGCTGGAGCTGCTGCTGACCGTACTGGCGGCGCTGACGCTGCCCGAAAATACCTTGTTATGCGTAGCCGGTCCCGCGACGCCGTCCGCCGTAAGGCCGGTGGCCTGCTGGAAGCTCAGTACCGCGGCGCGGGTAACGCTGCCGTAGTATCCCGTGCCCGTGCCGGAGAAGTACCCCAGCGCTTTGAGCTTCAGCTGAAGCGCTTTCACCGCTTCGCCGGAGCTGCCCAACTTCAGCACCATGGATTTGGCGCCGGAGGAATAGAGCACGGTCTGCGTTTTGCTTCCCGCGATGCCATCCGCTGTAAGGCCGCTTGCCTGCTGGAAACGCGTGACGGCGGTTTTGGTGGCGCTGCCGTAGTAGCCTGTAGCGCCGGAATAATCGAGATAGCCGAGCTCCAGCAGTCTCTCCTGAAGCTCGGTGACTTCGCTGCCCGAACTGCCCAGTTTGAGCACAGAGCTTGCCGCCAATGCTGTGGTTGGCATTACCGATGCCAGCAGTAATACTGCGCAGAGCACCGCGACGGCAATTCGAAGCGTTTTTGGGTTTCGTGTCATCGTTTTCATCTGCGTACCTCCTGTGTAGTATCAATTATACAGGAAGCATGTTCGCCGGCTCAAAAAAACCGGGCCGTTTTAGGCGCGATAAGCCATGTTTGAAAGATATACATTACGAATATGTTACGGAATAATTACTTTTTTGCGCGTATGCGCTCTGATACATGGTTACGCCCGCTTAATATATGGACAAATTGAGCAATAATGGGCGAACAGGAAATCGTACCATAAAACAACCCCGGCAGCTTTTGCCGGGGCTGTGCGTATATGTAGTGTCAATATAGTACCAACTGTGGTGTTAATATGGTATAAACTTGGATATTAATACGCTTTGGTATAGAGCTCGAAGTACGCCTTCTCATGTGCGCAGACGGGGCATTTCTTGGGCGCTTCCTTGCCGACGAAGCGATGACCGCAATTGGAGCACTTCCATTCCACCGGCTCGTCCCGCTTGAACACCTCGCCGCTTTCCACATTGGCCATCAGCCCCTTATAGCGAGCCTCGTGATTTTTTTCAATCGCGGCTACGCCTTCAAACAGGAACGCGATGTCGTCAAAGCCCTCTTCGCGGGCTTCCTTTGCCATGCGCGGATACATTTCGCTCCATTCGCCGTTTTCTCCGGCGGCGGCGGTTTTCAGATTCTCCACAGTGTCACCGATTCCCGCAAACAGCTTATACCACAGCTCTGCGTGCTCCTTCTCGTTGCCCGCGGTTTCGGTAAAGAAGTTGGATATCTGCACGTATCCCTCGCTTTTCGCCTTGGAGGCGAAGAAGGTATACTTGTTGCGCGCCATGGATTCGCCCGCAAACGCTTCCATCAAATTCTGCTCTGTCTTTGTTCCCTTCAAATTTTTCATGATACCTCTCCTTTTCAAATGATATTCTGCTGTCAGGCCTTCCAAAGACCGTGGATGTTGCAATACTCGTATACCGCCTCAATGTCGCTGCTCTGTACCGCAAACTCGGCTTCGGGAGCGCCCGCCGGGTCAAGTTTGGCGCGGCAGCGCTTGCCGCTCTTCAGCACGACTTCAATGAAAGCGATGTGATGTTCCGGGGTCATCGGATGCGGCGCGCTGCCGACCTTGATGAGCGTAGATGCGCCCTTGGCTTCGATCACCGGTACGTGTTTTTCCTTGCTTGCGTCCGTGGTATTGGCATTGAGAAGCTTCATAGGCTGTCCGCAGCACACCAGTGTGGGCGCTCCGGGATACACCACGGATACGACGTGGCCGCAAAGCTCGCAATGATAAAAATCTCCATAGTTCGTCATGATATCACCCTTTCTTTATTAATGGTTATTTGGTTCTGCCTTCAGGCAGTTTTTGCAGACGCCGTAGTAGGTCACGCTGCAGCCCTCTACGCTGTGCTGACAGTGCTGAATTTCTGAAAGCGCCGCGCGCACCATTGCCCCGGGACTCACGTCGTAGACCTCGCCGCATTTACGGCAGAAAAAATGGGAGTGGGGCATAGTATTGCCGTCGTACCTGTCAAACGTATTGCCGCAGGAAAGCCGCTGCAGCTCACCCTCCCGCTCCAGTATGCCCAGGTTTCTGTAAACCGTGCTGAAACTGAGGTTCGGGAAACAGGGCTTCATCTGTTCATAGAGCCATAGTGCATTGGGATGCGTATTCGTGGACCGGAGCAGTTCCAGCATATATTTCCGCTGCTGCGTATTCCGTACCTGCACCTTGTCAGCGTTCACAGTGCGCCTCTCTTATTCGTAATAGTTACGAATTGATAGTAGCACTTGCCACATATGTTGTCAACCCATAATATAAAAAATTTACATGATTCCGGCCATGAAGGGGTGTGTGAATATTTGCGTAAAGAGGGTTTTATGGTATTATTGCGGTAAGCACTGTTTGGCGCCGAAGCGCCTGAAGGAGAGGCTATGCATACAAAGAAGGTCGTCGCGATTTCCGTACTTTTGATATTGCTGCTTTCAGGGTGTACCCGGAAAGCATTCAACAACGAGAATGTGGCTTTCTTTGGTACTGAGGCGCCAACGGCTGCTCCCGTTTCCACGCCTTCCGCCGCGCCTGTTGTATCGCTTCCTCCTGTCCAGTCGTCCGGCGACGTCTGGACGGTGATGATTTACCTGAATGGCTCGGACCTTGAGAGCGAAAATGGCGAAGCGACGAGAAACCTGCAGAGCCTTTTAAGCGTGCACATTCCTGATAATATCCGCGTACTCGTCTATACCGGAGGCACCAAGGACTGGGATTACAGCGGAATCGACGCCAGCCAGAATCAGATCTGGCTTGTACAGGACGGCGGCCTCGTGCTGCTGCAGGACATGGGCAAAAAGAGCATCGGCCTTTCCGCCACGCTGGCGGAATTTCTGACCTTTGGGCAGACCTGCGCGCCCTACGATAAAAAAGCCCTCATCCTTTGGGATCATGGCGGCGGCAGCGTGATGGGCTTTGGCTCGGATGAATGGTTCGGATATGACGGACTGTACCTCTACGAGCTTGCGGATGCGATGGAGGCCAGCTACGACGGCACGCCTTTCGATCTCATCGGATTCGACGCGTGTCTGATGGCCAGTGTGGAGACAGCCAGCGTGCTGGCACCCTACGCCAGAACGATGGTTGCTTCGGAGGAGGTGGAGCCGGGCGGCGGCTGGGATTACCGCTCCGCATTCAACCAGCTTTCCCTGAAGCCCGAAATGACGGGCGAGGAATTGGGTATTTCCATTACCGACAGCTATTACGACAAGTACAAATATACACCTACAGAAGGCTACATCACCTGCTCAGTCATAGACCTTGAAAAGCTGCCTGTGCTGGAGCAGAGCCTCGGCGACTTTTCAGAAGGGCTCTCTGGCGCCATTGTGCAGCCCACCTCCATGCAGACGCTGTCCTCTGCGCGGCAGAACGCGGAAAGCTATGGTGATGACGGCGGAAGTTCCTTTGATATGATAGACCTTTACAGCTTTGTAGAGCAGCAGCCGAGTGCTGATGTATCGGCAGCGGAAGCGCTGAAAACCGCCATTGAGGACGCAGTGGTATACGAGGTCAGCGGTTCTCAGCGTATCTATTCATATGGATTGTCCGTTTATTTTCCCTTCGTCGAAAAGGATTATTTTGACTACAGCCTGAATATTTACGAAAAGCTCGATTTTTGTCCGGAATACCAGCAGTTTATCGCGGACTTTGCCGCGTGCATCACCGATGAAACGTATACTGCGGAGGTGCCTGAGTACACGGAAACGGACGTGTTTGAGGTGCCCGACATCGGTCAGGACGAGGACTTCAGTGAAGTGGGTTCGTATTATGTGGAGCTGACCGACGAACAGCTGGACTATCTGGGCTACGTGTACTGCACGCTCGGGTGGTATCTTGACGACGGCACGCTGATCGATCTCGGCGACGACAGCGACCTTTCGTATGACGCGGAAACCAATACCATTCGCGACGACTTTGACGGCGGATGGACGGGCATCGGCGATCAGCCGGTGGCACTGTATATACTGGAAGAGACAGAGGATTATCTCCTCTACAACATCCCCATACTTTACAACGGTCAGCGGGCGGTGATCAAATGCGCCTGGGTATGGGACGACACCTATGATGAGAACGGCTACTATGTGGTGAACGGCGTTTTCCTGACCAACGACGAATACTCTGTTCCCGATACGCGCATGGAGGTTACGGTGGCTGTGGGCGATACGGTGACGCCCATCTACAACACTATCTCCGCGCCGGACGGCTACGAAGGCTACTGGGAGGGCACGTCTATCACGTTGGGTGCGGACGGCCTTTCCGTTGAGCTCATCTGGCTGCCCGACGGCACATATCAGTACGGCTTCAAGTTCATCGATATCTACGGCTATATCCATTATTCCGAACTGGTGGATATTCCGGTAAGCAACAGCTGACAAGGGATACCATATTGCCTTAATGAATCAAAAAACGCCGGTTATTATACAGCCGGCGTTTTCCATTGCGAAGCAGGGCTAAGGGCGGACGATTTCGAACGTTATCTCCAGCGGCACCGTCGACTTGATCATCGCTACTACGGGGCACAGCGTCTCCTCCGCTTTTTTCAGCATACCGCGCATATCATTATCCGTGATATCGCCGGAGGTTATGCGCACGTGAAGCCGGATTTTCTCGAACAGGGTGGGGTGCGTTTCCCGCCGGTCCCCTTCGGCGGATACCGTCATGCCTTCCACGCTGCGTTTCATTGTTTTGGCAAGAAACTGCACCGTGCCGCCGAGGCATGCAGAGAGGCTCACCAGAAACAATTGCAGCGGCGTAAAGCCCTGCCCGTCACCGTAGGGCGGCACATAGTCGGTCATCACCGTGTTGCCGCCTGCTTCACCCAGAAACATCATCTTGTCATTTTTCAGCTCCGCCGTGGCCGTCAGCATGGTTCCCATATGATAAGCTCCTTTTTATATTATGATCAAAATTCAAACCGTCTGCCGCAATGCGGGCGGAACTGCAAAGAAACCCGCAGATACAGCAATGGATACGTTGACCGAGAGTATATTTCACCGCGTTAAAGCGATACGGTTCCGCCGTGCTGCGCGTCCAGAAAGAGCTTTTTGACAGCCTCCATGCCGCCCAGTATTTCCTCACGCGGAAACGATGCACGATTCAGCGTTTCGTCGCTAAGACCCTGAAGATCCCTGTAGAACTGAACGGCAACCTCTGCGTTTTGCGCCGCAGGGTCCTGTTCCAGGGCTTCAAAAAGCAGATCCTCCGCTTCGTTCAGTTTCCGATCGGCAATCAGGCTCGTCAGCCGGTGGTACAGCAAGCCGCTGGCGGATATGCCGCCCTGCCCGTCGATGATTTCAATGGTTCTTTCCTTATGAAATATAACCTTTCCGAGGAACGCAGTCAGGTTTTCAATCTGCCGCAGTATATAATCGTTTTCAAACATGACTGCTTACCATTTCGTCGAACTGTGCCTCACTGATAACGGAGACGCCCAGCGCGCGTGCCTTGTCGAGCTTGCTGCCCGCGGCCTCACCCGCCAGCACATAGTCCGTATTTTTGCTGACCGAGGAAGACACCTCGCCGCCGAGGCGCTCGATGATGTCGGAAGCCTCCTTGCGCGTATACTTCTCCAGCGTGCCGGTGAGCACGACTTTTTTGCCGGAAAGCGGCGTATCGCTGCGCGCGGTCTTTTCCGCGGCGGGGGAGACGCCCGCCTCCAGCAAGCGCGTCACGATGCGGCGCGCGCGCTCGTTGGCGAAGAACTCCGCGAGGTTTTGCGCGATGATGGGACCTACGCCTTCGATGGAAAGAAAATCTTCCCCGCCCGCGGACATCAGCGCCTCCACGCTGCCGAAGCGCGCTGCGAGGTCCTTTGCGGTCTTGCTGCCCACGCCGGGAATTCCCAGCGCATAGATGAAGCTGCCCAGCGGACGCGTCTTGCTCTGCTCTATGGCACGGCGCAGGTTGTCGGTTTTCTTTTCGCCGAAACGGTACAGCGTTTTAACGCGTTCGTAGTCGAGATAGTATAAGTCGGACACATCCGAAAGCCCTAACTCGTCGTAGAAGGTTTCGGCCGTCTTGTCGGAAAACGTGGTGATGTCCATGGCGTCTCTTGAGGCGAAGTGCGCCAGCGCGCGTGTCAGCTGCGGGCGGCACACCAGCGCGTTCTCGCAGAACAGGTGCGCTCCGCGTTCCGTCACGGGCGAGCCGCACGCAGGGCATTCGGCAGGAGGCTCCACTTCTCGCGCGTCCGCTGGGCATTCCGCTACGCCCATGACCTCCGGGATGACGTCGCCGGAGCGCCGCAGAAAAACGCGGCAGCCCACTTTAAGCCCCTTTCGGCGGATATCGCCGATATTGTTCAGCGTCGCTTTGGAGACCGTGACGCCGGCGATGTCCACCGGCTCCAGCATCGCGGCGGGCGTCAGCTTGCCGGTGCGGCCCACCTGCCACACGACGTCTCTCAGTTCCGTGGTCTTCTCCTCGGCGGGGAATTTGTACGCGACGGCCCAGCGCGGGAACTTCTGCGTGAAGCCCAGTTCCTGCCGCGTCGCGAAGGAATCGATTTTGATGACCGCGCCGTCGATGAGGTAATCCAGCCCGCTGCGCGAGTGCTGCGCCTCTTCAATGCAGCGCAGGGCCTCGTCCAGGCTTTCCGCCGTGCGGACGAATTCGCTGACCGGGAAATGATTTTCGCGCAGGAAGGCCAGCATCTCGGTGTGCGTCTCGAAGGGAGCGCCGTCCTTATGGCCCACGCCGTAGCAGAACAGACTGAGGCTGCGACGCGCGGTTTCGGCGGGATCGAGGTTCCTCAGCGCGCCCGCCGCGGCGTTGCGCGCATTCTTCAGCGGCTCGTCCGCTGTTTCGTTATACGCCTCCAGCGCGGAGAGCCGCATGATGCCCTCGCCCTGTACCTCCAGCAGGCCGGTAAAGGGAATGCGAAGCGGTACGCTCTTAATCGTCATCACCTGCGCGGTGATTACCTCGCCCGTGACACCGTCGCCGCGCGTGGCGGCGGAAACCAGCAGTCCGCCGTTGTAGCGCAGGTTGACGGTGAGCCCGTCCAGCTTGTATTCCACCACGTATCGAAACGCGTCGTCCGAAAACTTACGCGCGCGCGCTTCCCACGCAAGGAGTTCCTCCGCGCTGCGCACCTTATCCAGGCTGTACAGCGGCGCGAGATGGGTTTGCTTCTCGAAGCCGGGCAGCACCTCGCCGCCCACGCGCCGTGTGGGGGAATCCGCACGAACATAGCCCGTTTCGGCTTCCAGCTTTTCCAGCTCGTCATAGAGCGCGTCGTACTCCGCGTCGCTGACCGAAGGGTCGTCGAGCGTATAGTAGCGGTACATGTGCTTCGTGAGTTCTTCCACCAGCGCGTCGATACGCGGTTTCCTGTCTTCCATGGCCTTTTTCCTTACAGCAGTTTCAGCGGCGCGAAGGCGACGAACATCTTCTTCTCGCCCGCTGTGTCGAATCGGATTACCGCAATTTTCTCCTCACCGTCGCCGTTGACAGAGAGTACGGAGCCCGGCCCGAACTTGGGGTGCTCCACACGAGCGCCGGGTGAAAACGCGTCGGGCGCGTGCTGCGCCTTGGACTGTGGCTTGGGCGGCGTCGCGATGCCGCCGCGCGCAAACGAGAAGGCGCTGCGGCTCACGGGCGCTTCCGGCGCGTGGTACGAAGACGAGGTGCGCCTCACCACAGCTGCCTCCAGGCAGCCGTCCGGAATTTCACCCAGGAACCGGGAACGCAGTGCGGGGTAATATTCGAAGCCCGCACCGGTGCGTACGCCGCGCGTGCTGCTCCACGTCATATAAAGACGCTTTCGGGCGCGCGTCATGCCCACGTAGCAGAGCCGCCTTTCTTCCTCAACGTCGCCGTCGTTTAAGCTCATCTGGTGAGGCAGCATGCCCTCCATCAGCCCCGCCATAAATACCACAGGAAACTCGAGGCCCTTCGCGCCGTGCAGCGTGGTTAAGACCACGGCGCTGTCGTCGTCGCCCAAAGAGTCGATGTCGGACAGCAGCGCGTTGCGCTCCAGAAATCCTTCCAGCGTGTGGGGCCCGGGTGTCTGTTCCTCGAACTCCGCGATGCTGCGGAAGAACTCCTCCGCGTTCAGCACGCGCATGCGCCCCTCGGCGCTGTCGTCGGCCAGCATCGCGTCCTTCAGGCCGCACCCGTCGAACAGCATTTCCGTCGTCTGCAGCACCGTGCGCTGCGGCGCGGCTTCCGTTGCCTGCGTAATCACGTCGTAAAAGCCCCGCAGTGCGCCCGCCGTCTTTTTGGGCAGCCCGGCGGCTTCGGCTTCGCGGCTGGCCGCCAGCAGAGAAAGGCCGTTTGCCTGTGCGTAGGCCGTTAGCTTCTCCAGCGCGGCGTCGCCTACGCCCCGCCGCGGCACCGATATGGCCCGCGCAAAGCAGAGATCGGCGCTGGGGTTGCACACCAGCGTGAGGTACGCGAGTATGTCCTTTATCTCCTTGCGCTCGTAGAAGCTCTGGCCGCCGTAGATGACATACGGCACGCCGCGCTCCTTCATTTTATTTTCAATCACGCGCGACTGGCTGTTCACGCGGTACAGCACCGCGATTTCCGCCGCGCGGTAGCTCCCGTCCGAGATGAGGCTGGCGGCCTTCTCCGCGATGAACTGCGCCTCCTCCAGATCGCTGCGCGCTTCGAATTCCAGCGGCTTCTGCCCGGACCGGATGCTGGACCACAGCTCCTTGCCCATGCGGCCGCGGTTGTTGCGGATGACGCCGTTCGCCGCGTCCAGTATGCCCTGATGGGAGCGGTAGTTCTGCTCCAGCCGGATGACGCGCGCGCCCGGGAAATCGCGCTCGAAGTTGAGTATGTTTGTAATGTCCGCGCCGCGCCAGCCGTAGATGGACTGATCGTCGTCGCCCACCACGAAGATGTTGCTGTGTCCCTTTGCCAGCTGCTTCACGATGTTATATTGTACCGTGTTGGTGTCCTGATATTCGTCCACCATGATGTATGCAAAGTGGCGGCGGTACTTTTCCAGCACGTCCGGGTTGTCCGCGAACAGCTGCTGTGTCTTTAAAAGCAGGTCGTCGAAGTCCAGCGCGTTGCTGTTCTTCAGCTTGTCCTCGTATCGGGTGTAGGCCCACGCGGCGTACTTCAGAATATCGCCCTCGCCGTAGACCTCGCGGAAGCGCGCGGGGGATACGCCCGCGTTTTTGGCCTTGCTGATGAGGCTGCGCGCCGCTCTGGGATCCAGAAAGTCTTTGTCGACATTCAGTTCCTTTAAACATTCCTTGACCACGGTCAGCGCGTCGCCCGCGTCGTAGATGGAGAAGCTGCGCGAATAACCGAGGCGGTCGCTCTCGATGCGCAGCAGCTTGGCGCACATCGCGTGAAAAGTACACACCCACATCTCGGAAGCGTCTTCGGTGACGGCCTCGATGCGCTGCTTCATTTCCGCCGCGGCTTTGTTGGTAAATGTAATCGCGAGGATTTGCCACGCGGGGACGCCTTTTTCCGCCAGCAGCGCCGCGCGCGTCGTCAAAACGCGCGTCTTGCCGGAACCCGCGCCCGCCAGAACGAGCACAGGCCCTTCCAGCGCGAGCACTGCCTCGCGCTGCCTGTCATTCAAACCGGTAAGATCCATCCGCCCTCCTTACAGCCTGTCCAGCACGAGGCCGTAGCCGCCGGAGCCGTGCAGCAGACAGCGATTTACCCGGCTGATGGTTGCCGTGCTCGCGCCTGTGGCGTGAGAGATGTCGTTGCAGGTGCGCTTCTCACGCAGCATCCCCGCGACTTTCAGCCGCTGGGCGATGGATTCCAGCTCTGAGATGGTGCAGATGTCCTCGAAGAACATATAACATTCGTCGAGCGATTTCAGCGTCAGCACGGCTTTGAACAAATGGTCCATATCCTCTGACTTGAGTTTGGATTCGTACATATTAACTCCTCCGCTATCGTACAAAGTTGACGAGGGGCTCCAGCCCATCGATGCGCACTTCTATCGTGTCGCCCCGTTTCATGGGGCCGACGCCCTCCGGCGTGCCCGTGGCGACCACGTCACCGGGCAGCAGCGTCATTCCCCGGCTGATGAATGCCACCAGCGCCTCCGGGGTGTAAATCATATCGTCCATGCAGCCATCCTGTTTTACCTCGCCGCAGAGCACGCTGCGCACGCGTTTTCCGCGCGTGGTGTAGTCCGTATCGACGTAAGGCCCGAAGGGGCAGAAGGTATCAAAACCCTTGCCGCGCGTCCACTGGCCGTCGGCCTTCTGCAGATCGCGCGCCGTCACGTCGTTCAGCGCGGTATACCCGAAGATGTAATCGCGCGCTTCCTCCGCGGAAACATTGCGGCACGTTTTGCCGATGATGACACCCAGCTCCGCTTCATAGTCCACGCGCTGCGAGTCCTCCGGCCAGACGATTTCGCCGCCCGGTTCCAGCACCGACGTGGAGGGCTTGATGAACAGCAGCGGGAGCGGAGGCACTTCCGCCTGCATTTCCCGCGCGTGCGCTTCGTAGTTGCGGCCCACCGCGACAATCTTGCTGGGCTCCGCGGGGGCCAGCAGCTTCACGTCCTCCGGGGAATACGCCTCTCCGGTCAGCGCTATCGTATCGTAGGGAAGCCCCTTCATGCGCCGGAAGACGCCGTCCTCCGCCACCGCGTAAAAAACCTGTTCCCTGTATTGCACCCTTGCAATCCTCATGCCATTCTCCTGATGCGGTTTGATATCACCATTGTAGCACACGAAAGGGCATACAGAAAGACCCCGGTGCGGCGAGTACGAAAAAAGGGTGTAAAGCCGGGCCGGAAAGGTATTTTCTGCAATTTTCCGATTGTAAAATCGGTTAAAAAGTGTATTGTATAAGTGAAGCATCGATATGCTTTTGCGGGAGGCTGCGTGATGAAAAACATCATCGGATACGTCGAAACCGAAATGAAGCCGTTCAAGGAGAAGCCGTTTTGCGCCGTGGACAGCCTGGTGCTCGCGCAGCTGTCCTATGTGCGATTCGAGCAGCTGGTGCCTACGCTGTCGCGCTGGTCCAAACCGGTACGCTTTGCGGATCTTCTGTGCGCGGAGCATTTCGGCTTCATGTTTTGCGGACATAACGGTGAGAACAACCGCGCGCTGCTGTTTGCGCTGGCTGCCAGCCCGCGCTTCCGCACTATCGCCATCAATTATTACGTGAGCAAAACCGATGCAAAGCGGGAGCAGCAGTTTTCCGCCGTTACTTTCCTGCTGGATGACGGCAGCGCGTATATTGCCTTCCGCGGCACGGACTCTACGTTCGTCGGGTGGAAGGAAGACTTCAACATGGCTTATATTACGCCCGTACCCTCGCAGACGGAGGCGGCGGCGTATCTTTCCGCGGCGGCGTCGCTGCTGCCGCGTTCCGTGCGGCTGAAGGTGGGCGGACACTCCAAGGGCGGCAATCTGGCGGTTTATGCCGCCATGAAGTGCAAACCCGCGGTACAGGACAGGATTACGCAGGTGTTCAGCCACGACGGGCCGGGCTTCCGCGAAGAATTGCTGCTCAGCCCGGAGTTCGGGCGCATAGAAAGCCGTATACACAAGACCCTGCCGCAGTCGTCGCTGATTGGCATGCTGCTGCACGATCACGAGCGCTATACCATCGTAGAGAGCAACCGCATGGGCGGCATCATGCAGCACGATCCGTTTTCGTGGTCCGTGGGGGACGGCGGGTTTGTGGAGCTGGAAAAAATGAGCGCGAGCGCGACGCTGATGAACCGCTCCCTGGATCAGTGGCTGAGCTCGCTCTCCGACGAGCGCAGAAAGATGTTTGTGGATGCGCTGTTTCAGGTGCTGGAGGGCACGGACGCCTCCACATTCAGTGAACTGACGGGCAGCTGGCGCAAAGGTGCGGGGCTGGTGCTGGACTCCATACGCAGCATCGATACAGAGACGCGCAAGTTTGTTTCCGAAACCATCGCACAGCTGGTCAGGGTGTCGGTGAAGAACCTGCTGCAAAAACCTGAGAAGGCGGAGATCAGCTGAGCGGTAAACAGCAACGAAAAAGGACGACATCCATCAGCCGTCCTTTTTATATTGCGGACTATATCGGCTCTTTCTGCAGCCGGGAGATGGACACCTCGTAGGCAGTGCGCAGCATATGGGTGCCGTCGTCCAGCTGTTTTTCGTACTGGCGCGACTGTATTCTGCCGGAGGCGGAGATCCTGTCGCCCACCACGAAGCCGGAGGCGTAACGCGCGTTGCGGCCCCAGACGATGCAGGGGATGTAGTCGCTCTTGTTGTAGGCACGGTTAACCGCAACGAGCATGTCGGTAATCTCGCGCCCGAAGGGCGTCACGCGGTATACGGGCGGCTTACAGATGAAGCCCAGCATCGAGATTTCGTTAGCGGGCGTAGTGCAGTCCGTAAGCTCGCGCGCGAATATCGTGAGGTACAGCCGGACTTTGCCGTCCACAAGCTTGTTGTACGAGCGCAGTTGCCCCGTTACCCCCACCATCGCACCCTCGCCCAGGGGATGCCTTGCGAGCAGTCTTTCGGACGCGGTAATGGGCAGTACGTCGGTGTTTTCACTCAGCCGGTCGCACTCCAGAGAAAACGTATAAAAGGCTTCGCCGTATATCCGGTGCGACAGCGAAAGGCCGGAGAGTTTGCCCGCCACGCCTACGCTGTTGGTCGTATCAATCATATCCTTCGTCCTCAAGTGTTAATCTGCGAGTACCCTTTGCGTGCCATCCTCGTCCACGTAGTATTCGCCGCTGAGCAGCAGGTTGGAAACCGTTACGAGCGTAAAACCTTGTTCCTTGAGGCCCGCGATGATGGCAGGCAGTGCTTCGACGGTAGCCGGAACGTTGTTCTGGAACATGATGATATCGCCGCTCTCCACACTGTTCAGCACCGTTTTCACAATCTGGTCTGCACTGCCCCCCGCCCAGTCCTTGGAGTCCAGACTCCACTTCAGCGGTACGTAGCCCTGCGCCTGAAGCGCCATAATCGTTTGATCATCGAAGGAACCGTACGGCAGGCGAAGGATCTCCGTGTCATAGCCGGTCATGTCAAACAGCAGCTCCGCCGCGTCTGAGGCATCGGCAAGCATTTCCGTTTCCGTAAGCTCCACATACTTTGTGTGCATCATGGAATGGCTGGCGATTTCGGCGCCGCTCTGTGCCATCGCGGTTACTTCAGCGGGATACTGCTGTGCCCACAGACCCATGACGAAGAACGTCGCGGGCGCGCCCTCGTCCTTCAACACCGAAAGCAGCTGCGCCGTGCAGTCGGTATCGCCAAAGGCGGTGTCGAAGGTGAGCGCCACCACCTTTTCATCCGTCGCAACACGGCATACGGGCATCACCGAGGTCTCTGTGGACGCGGGTTCAGCCGCCGCGTCTCCGAATGCCACCTGCGTGTACACGATGGCGCCGATGACGAGCAGCAGGAACACCGCGGCCCGTATCAAGGTACTCTTCTTTACGACGAAAATGCGCATAATCACACCGCCTCAAATGAACGTTATTATATGGTTAATTTGTATTGTGGGGCCGGGGCAAATATGCGTGCGGCGGCTAAAAACCCGCCATGTACTGTGAAGCGTGACAGTTTTGTAAGATTACCGCACAAAGAGCCTGGAAGGATATAAAATTCACAATATTGACACAATTCTATCTTCTTTTTGTGATACTATGTGTAGCGTTGCGTAAGGAATAGGGTGGTCATGCGCTTGAGATTCGGCTTCTTGCCGTTTCGGCAGCATTGGGAGGACATTAATATCAGTATGGTAATTCGCAGGATGAAGGAGATCTCCTGCAAAAATTCAATGGACGAATGGGTCGTGCTGGGCATTGCGGCATCCATTTTTCTGTCCATATATGTGACCGTGGCCATGATGGTGGTGACAGCCGCATATCTGATCCGAAAGGATAAAATCTTGGACGTTGCGATGTATACGCCCGGGATAAAGTACCTTTGGACGTTATGTGCGCTGGGTTTGGCGGCGGCGATCGTCAATAACAATGATATCGGCGCGTTGATAACGGTGGCGCTGGCGGGCGGCTTTCTGATAGGCGCCTACGCTCGGACAGTCATGACGCGTGCACTGTTTGACAAGGTTATTATGGTTGCGTGCGCTGGAAGCCTGGTCGCTTTCGTGGTTGCGTTGATACAGTATCTGGCGTTTGACGGCAGTCTGAACCGGGTAAGTTCGGTTTTCATCAACGCGAATTACTATGCAGCGGTAGTGGAAATCGTTGTGCTGTTTGCCGTTTATAAGCTTCACCGGGCAAAGAGTCTCTCCGAAGTTGGTTTTTATACAGCGGTGATTGCGATGAACGCGGCAGGCATGTATTTTTCGGGATGCCGTACGGCGTTGTTTGCTTTGTTCGCCGGGGTAGCGCTGATGCTGCTGTGCTATAACCGGTACAAGGCGCTGGCCGCTTTTGCAGGGCTGTGCGTTCTTCTGGCTGCAGGCATGACCTTTCTGCCGGGCGTATTTCCGCGCATGGATCAGCTGGGCAACGACATGGGTACCCGTCTTGCGATATGGCACAAGGCGCTGGAGGAGATTGCGAGCCATCCGGTCTTTGGCGAAGGCGCTCTGGCTTTTTCGAACTTCCGCTTCGTCGTGAATGGATTGCGCATTATTCACGCCCATAACATCTATCTGGAAACGATACTTTGCTTTGGCATCACCGGGTCTGCTTTGATATTGGTTTATCTGAAAAAGAACCTTACTCCGATATGGAGGATGCGTCGCAGCAACGCCGACGGGGATCGCTTTGGGCTGGCATTGGGCTTGCTGTCGAGTGTGGCGCTGCACGGTTTGGTGGATTCCACGCCCTTTAACGTACAGACGGGTGTGCTGGTGATGCTGGTGCTGTCCATGGCAGGCATTCAGGAAAACCTGCAGCCTGTGCTCACGCGGCTCCCTGCCTATCACACAGCCTATATACACAGCACTTCCGCGCAGGGCCGGAAGGACGTTTACGCAGAAAAGGACAGGGCGTATTTCACCAAAAAGAGCGCGTAAAATTCTATACTATCAATATGAGGATAGGCTGCCGCAGGCAATAAAAGCGGCGGCTTTTTAATTTCGTCCGCGTAATTGCGGGAATTGCAAACAAAAAAATACGCCCCGCGAGGGGCGTATTGCGTTTGAGTTATTCTTCTTCGTCCGTCTTCGGCGCTTCGGCTTTCTTTTCGTCCGGCCACTTCACGTCGTATTTCTTTTCAGCCGGGCGCGCTTCGTCGCGGCGGCCTTCACTCCTGCGTCCGTCGCGGCGGTCGAAACCGCGCCGATCCCCGTCACGGCGGGGTTCACGGGGCCGGGAATCTTCCCGGCTTTCGGCATGCCCGTCGTCCTTCTTATCGCCTGGCAGCAGACCCTTGCGTGTCAGGTTTACACGGCCCTGCTTGTCGATTTCCACCACGCGCACGAGGATCTCGTCCCCGATGTTGACGACGTCTTCCACCTTCGCCACGTGTTCATTCGCCAGCTTGCTGATGTGCACGAGGCCGTCCTTGCCGGGCGCAAGCTCCACAAACGCGCCGAAGTTCATGATGCGCACGACCTTACCGAGATACACGTCGCCCACCTGAACGTCCTTGACGATGGCGTCGATCTGCGCCTTGGCACGGTTTGCCGCCTCCAGATCGGGCGATGTGATGAACACGCGGCCGTCGTCCTCGAGGTCGATCTTGACGCCCGTGTCAGCGATGATCTTGTTGATGACCTTGCCGCCCGAGCCGATAACCTCGCGGATCTTTTCCGGATCGATGGTGAACTGCATGATACGCGGCGCGAATTTGCTGAGCTCCGCACGCGGTTCTGCCAGCACGGCGACCATCTTGTCGAGTATGAACAGACGGCCGTCGCGTGCCTGCGCCAGTGCGCGTGTGAGAATCTCACGGTTGATGCCCTTTATCTTGATGTCCATCTGAATGGCGGTGATGCCCTTGCGCGTGCCCGCCACTTTGAAGTCCATGTCCCCGAAGAAGTCCTCGAGACCCTGAATGTCGGTCAGAATAGCGATGTTGCCTGTGCTGTCATCCTTGATGAGGCCCATCGCGCAGCCCGCCACCGGGGCGCTGATAGGTACGCCCGCGTCCATCAGCGACAGCGTGCTCGCGCAGATGCTGGCCTGAGAGGTGGAGCCGTTGGAGCTGATGCACTCCGACACCGTGCGGATGGCATAGGGGAATTCCTGCTCGTCCGGAAGCACCGGCAGCAGCGCACGCTCTGCCAGCGCGCCGTGGCCGACTTCGCGGCGGCTCGTGCTGCGCATCATGCGCGCCTCGCCCGTGGAGTACGGCGGCATGTTGTAATGGTGCATGTAGCGCTTGAACTCTTCCTGATCGGTGAGGCCATCAAGCCGCTGTGCATCGCTGATGGCACCCAGCGTCGTCAGCGTCATGGCCTGGGTTTCGCCGCGGGTGAACACGGCGCTGCCGTGTGTGCGGGCGAAGACGCCCACCTCACACCAAATCGGGCGAATTTCAGCCATCGCGCGCCCGTCGGGACGGAGGCCCTTGTTGATGATCCGGTCGCGCACGATTTCCTTGCGCAGGCTGTACAGCGTATCCTCAATGTCTGCTTTCCCGCCGGGGAATTCTTCCGCGAAGTGCGCCTGCACGTCGGCGGAGACTTCCTCGGTGCGCTGCTCGCGCACCTTGCGCTCGAACGTATCCACGCTCCATGCCACCTTATCGTACGCATACTCGCGCACCTTGGCAGAGATGTCTTCGCTGGGAAGATGCAACGTAATCTCCATCTTGGGCTTGCCCGCTTCCGCGGCGATGCCGTCGATGAACGCGATGATCTTCTTGATTTCGTCGTGCGCGAAGAGTATGGCGTTCAGCATTTCCTCTTCGGTCACCTCGTTGGCGCCCGCTTCCACCATCATGACCGCGTCACGCGTGCCGGAAACCGTAAGGTCGAGCACGCTTTTTTCGCGCTGTTTGTTGTCCGGGTTCAGTACGAACTCGCCGTCCACCATGCCCACCATGGCGGAGGCCGTGGGGCCCGCGAACGGAATGTCCGAAATGGACAGCGCCACAGACGAACCTATCATGCCGTACACTGCCGGCGGAATGTCCGTATCAACGGACAGCACCGTGCAGACCACCTGCACGTCGTTGCGATACCCTTTGGGGAACAGAGGCCGGATGGGCCGGTCTATCAGTCTTGATGTCAGTATCGCTTTCTCGGAGGGACGGCCCTCCCGCTTGATGAAGCCTCCCGGAATTTTTCCGACGGAGTACATCTTCTCTTCAAACTCTACACTCAGCGGGAAGAAATCGATGCCTTCCCGCGCCTGCTTGGAGGCGGTAGCCGTAACCAGCACGGCGGTGTCTCCGCAGCGCACGATGCAGCTGCCGTTGGCCTGCTGCGCGTACTTTCCCGTTTCGATCGTCAGCGTTCTGCCGGCGAGCTCCATTGTGAATACTTTGTGTTCCATTTCGTTTTTCTCCATCCTTCCTTAACGCGGCTCCGCGCACCCTTGCGCGTACCGAGGGCGGCCTTTGGCCTGGCCCATAAACCGGAGGCAATATTTGCCGTGCCGGTACAAAGAATAGAGCGGTTTCCCGCTCTATCCAACGTGTCATTTCCTCAGGTTTAAGTTCTTGAGCACTTCCCTGTAGCGTTCAATGTCCTTCTTCTTCAGGTAGTTCAGCAGCCCGCGCCGCTTGCCGACCATCATGAGCAGCCCGCGCCGCGAGTGATGATCCTTCGCGTGAATTTTGAGATGCTCGTTGAGGTGATTGATGCGCTCTGTCAGCAGCGCTATCTGCACCTCTGGAGAGCCCGTGTCGCCTGCCTGCAGCGCGAATTTGGTGATGATGCCCGACTTGGTTTCCTTATCCATGTTTTCCTCCTCAAGATTTAGCCCCGTGAACGATGAAAGGCGTTGGATATTCGCGCAAACAGCGTAAACGGTTGTTTTCAAGACAGCGACTATCATAGCATACGCGTTTGAATTTGTAAACTATTTGCGTTAAACCGCCAAACAGACGCGCTGCTTACCTTCTATATTGCTCATTGACCGCTGATTTATACCGCCAAAGGCTTGACAGCATCGCTATAATAGAATAGGTAAGGATTCGGACGGTAAATTTACCGTCGAGTGGGACAAAACGAAATTTATTGTAAAAGGATGTTGACAAGGGATTTCCCTTGTATTAATATGTTATATTGCATTAACGTGCAAATAATAGGGGACGTGTCCCTATCGGAGTCTGGATGCAAAAAATTTTAACCCACGCCTCGGCACAAACACCGGTATAATTCCTCCATGATTTGGGAATGATCAGCGAGTGCCTGTATTATGAAAAATTCATAATTTCAACATAACAGGAGAGTGATTTTAAAGCTTATGGTGCATGAAGTCAAAATCGGCAAGCGAAACAGGATGAGCTTCTCTAAAATTGAGGAAGTCCTCGATATGCCGGACCTGATCGAGATTCAAAAGGACTCATACAACTCTTTCCTTAAGGATGGTCTTCGTGAAGTACTGAACGATATCTCTCCGATCACCGACTACTCGGAAAATCTCATACTTGAATTCATCGACTACTACCTCGAGGATAAGCCCAAGTATGAGGTGGAGGAATGCAAGGAGCGCGATGTGAATTTCGCCGCGCCCCTCAAGGTTATCGTTCGTCTTTCCAACAAGGAGACGGGCGAGATGAAGGAGCAGGAAGTGTTCATGGGAGACTTCCCGCTGATGACCGAGAAGGGTACCTTCATCATCAACGGCGCGGAGCGCGTTATCGTCAGCCAGCTGGTGCGCAGCCCCGGCGTCTATTACGACATGGGCATCGACAAGTCGGGCAAGAAGCTCTATTCCGCGACGGTGATTCCGAACCGCGGCGCGTGGCTGGAATACGAGACGGACAGCAACGACTGCTACTGGGTGCGCGTGGACAGGACGAGAAAGCTGCCCATGACGGTGCTGGTGCGCGCGATGGGCCTCGGCACGGACCGCCAAATCTTCGATATGTTCGGCGACGAGGACTTCCTGCAGGCGACGCTGCGCAAGGACGGCGGACAGAGCGTGGAGGACGGCCTCATTGAGATTTACCGCAGGCTGCGTCCGGGCGAACCGCCCACGGTCGAAAGCGCAAAGCAGCTCATCGACTCGCTGTTTTTCGACCCGCGCCGCTACGATCTAGCGCGCGTGGGCCGCTATAAGTTTAATAAGAAGCTTTCTATCGCGGGCCGTATCGAGGGCAAGAAGTGCGCCGAGAACGTGATCAGCGAAGACGGCGAAGTGCTGGCCCAGAAGGGCGAGATCATTTCGCGCGCTTCGGCGGAAAAAATTGAACTGGCGGGCATCAACAGCGTCACCGTTATCGTGGGCGAGGTTGAGGTGAAGGTCGTGGGAAACAACTTCGTGCGCGTGGGCTCATTGCTGCCCTTCGACGCCGCCGAAGTGGGTATCAACGAAAAGGTTCACTTCCCGACGTTCCGCGCGCTGCAGGAGCAGTACGGCAAGGACGAGAAGGAATTCAAAAAGCAGCTGAAGGCGCACATCGACGAGCTGATACCGCGCCACATTATCGTGGACGACGTGATGTCCTCGGTCAGCTACGAGATAGGGCTCAAGTACGGCATCGGCCGCACGGACGATATCGACCATCTGGGCAACCGCCGCCTGCGCAGCGTGGGCGAACTGCTGCAGAATCAGATTCGCGTGGGCCTCTCCCGGCTGGAGCGCGTGGTGCGCGAGCGCATGTCCATACAGGATATGGACGTCGCGACGCCTTCCAATCTGATCAACATCCGCCCGGTAACGGCGGCGATAAAGGAATTCTTCGGAAGCAGCCAGCTCTCGCAGTTCATGGATCAGACGAATCCGCTGGCAGAGCTGACGCACAAGCGCCGTCTCTCGGCCCTGGGGCCGGGCGGCCTCAACCGTGAGCGCGCTTCGTTCGATGTGCGCGACGTGCACCATACGCACTATGGACGCATGTGCCCGATAGAAACGCCTGAAGGCCCCAACATCGGCCTTATCGGCTCGCTGTCCACGTACGCGCGGATCAACGAGTACGGCTTTATTGAAGCACCGTACCGCGTTATTGACAAACAAAAGCAGCTCATCACCGACGAGATCGTCTATCTCACGGCGGATGAGGAGGATAAATACGTGGTGGCGCAGGCCAACGAGCCCATCGGGCCGGACGGCAACTTTGCGCGCCAGCGCGTTATGTCGCGCCGGATGGAGGAGATCGTCGAAGTGGCGCGCGAAGAGGTGGACCTGATGGACGTTTCGCCCAAGCAGGTCGTCTCGGTCGCCACGGCGATGATACCGTTCCTCGAGAACGACGACGCCAACCGCGCGCTGATGGGTTCCAACATGCAGCGCCAGGCAGTTCCGCTCATTCGGCCCGAAGCGCCGATGATAGGCACCGGCATGGAGTACAAGGCCGCACGGGACTCGGGCGCGGTGTCGCTTGCCTATGAGGAAGGCGTGGTCAAGAGCGTTTCCGCGGATAAGGTGGTCGTTCAGGAGAAAGACCGGCTGCGTGAGTACAACCTGATCAAGTTCTCACGCTCCAACCAGGGCACATGCATCAACCAGTACCCCATCGTGAAGAGCGGCGAGAAGCTCGCAAAGGGCGACGCCATTGCCGACGGCCCCTCTACGGAGCAGGGCGAGCTGGCGCTCGGGCGCAATGTGCTCGTTGGCTTCATGACCTGGGAAGGTTACAACTACGAGGACGCCATACTCATCAGCGAGCGGCTGGTGCGTGACGACGTCTTTACCTCGATCCATATTGAAGGCTACGAATGCGAAGCCCGCGATACCAAGCTGGGGCCGGAAGAGATTACGCGCGATATCCCCAACGTCGGCGAGGAGCCGCTGAAGGACCTCGACGAGCGCGGCATCATCCGCATCGGCGCGGAGGTGCGTGCGGGAGACATACTCGTCGGCAAGGTAACGCCCAAGGGTGAAACCGAGCTGACGGCGGAAGAGCGCCTGCTGCGCGCCATCTTCGGCGAGAAGGCCAGAGAAGTCCGCGATACCTCGCTGCGCGTACCGCACGGCGAAGAGGGTATCGTCGTGGACGTCAAGGTGTTCACGCGGGAGAACAAGGATGAGCTGACCGCGGGTGTCAACAAGCTTGTGCGGTGCTACATCGCACAGAAGCGCAAAATCTCCGTGGGAGACAAGATGGCGGGACGCCACGGCAACAAGGGCGTTATCTCGCGCATACTGCCGGTGGAGGATATGCCCTTCCTGCCGGACGGCACACCGCTGGACATCGTTCTTAATCCGCTGGGCGTTCCTTCCCGTATGAACATCGGGCAGGTGCTCGAGGTTCACCTTGGCTACGTGGCCAAGGCGCTGGGCTGGCGCGTCGCCACCCCCGTCTTTGACGGCGCGACGGAGCGCGACATCATGAAGCTGTTCCGCGAGCAGGGGCTGGAAGAAGACGGCAAGATGGTGCTCTACGACGGCCGCAGCGGCGAACCGTTTGAGAACCGCGTGACGGTGGGATACATGTACATACTGAAGCTGCATCACCTGGTGGACGACAAGATCCACGCGCGGTCTACAGGCCCGTACTCGCTGGTTACGCAGCAGCCTTTGGGCGGCAAGGCGCAGTTCGGCGGGCAGCGCTTCGGAGAAATGGAAGTCTGGGCGCTCGAAGCCTACGGCGCGGCGAATACGCTGCAGGAGATTCTGACCGTCAAGTCAGACGACGTGGTGGGCCGCGTGAAGACGTACGAAGCCATCGTCAAGGGCGAAAACATCCCCGAACCGGGCGTGCCGGAGAGCTTCAAGGTGCTTATCAAGGAGATGCAGTCCTTGGCGCTGGACGTGAAGGTGCTGGGCGATGTGGGCGAGGAGATTCCGCTGCGTGAAAGCGTGGACGACGACTTAACCGGCCTCGAGGTCAACATTGAGGGCGTGGAGATGGAAACGGGCGAGAAGCGGCCTGCCGCCAAAAAGCGCCCGGTGGAAGACTTCTCCGACATCAGCTTCGACGAGCTGGACGTGCCGGAGCTGGACGATCTGGACGACATCGACGTGGACGAAGACGACGAGACGGAAGAGCCGGAGGCTTTAAAGAAGCCTGCGCATCCGCGCACCACGCCTGTTCCCAGCATTGAGGATGAGGACGACTTTGCGGATGAAGACTTCGATGACATCGATCTGGAGTCGCTGGACAGCCTCATCGACAGCGAGGCGGAGCACGAGGATGACGACGACGGCCTGTTCGACGATTACGACGACGACAACGACAGGGACGAATAAAAGTTTTTGGCTTTCAGATACGAGAGGAGAGGGATTCATTGTTTGAACTGGGCAACTTCGATTCCATACAGATAGGGCTCGCGTCTCCCGAGAAGATTCGCGAGTGGTCGAGAGGTGAGGTCAAAAAGCCCGAGACCATCAATTACCGCACCCTGAAGCCCGAGAAGGACGGTCTATTCTGCGAGCGCATTTTCGGGCCGACGAAGGACTGGGAGTGCCACTGCGGTCGCTACAAGCGCGTACGCTACAAGGGCATCGTCTGCGACAAGTGCGGCGTGGAAGTAACGCGTGCAAAGGTGCGCCGCGAGCGCATGGGCCATATCGAGCTGGCCGCGCCCGTATCGCACATCTGGTATTTCAAAGGGATTCCGTCGCGCATGGGACTGCTGCTGGATATGTCTCCGCGCGATCTTGAGAAGGTGCTGTATTTTGCGGCATTCGTCGTGACCGACCCGGGTCATACGCCGCTGGATTACAAGCAATTGCTTACGGACAAGGAACTGCGCGAGGCGCAGGAGCGCTACGGCGACGATACCTTTACCGCCAAGATGGGCGCAGAAGCCATCAAGGATATGCTGAAGAAGCTGAACCTTGACAAGGTGGGCGAAGAGTTAAAGAAGGAGCTGGAGACCTGCTCCGGCCAGAAGCGCGTGCGCGCCATTAAACGTCTGGAAGTCGTCGAGGCGTTCCGCCAGTCGGGCAACAAGCCCGAGTGGATCATACTCGACTGCATACCGATCATCCCGCCGGAACTGCGCCCGATGGTGCAGCTGGACGGCGGCCGCTTTGCGACAAGCGACTTAAACGATCTGTACCGCCGCGTGATCAACCGCAACAACCGTCTGAATCGTCTGCTGGCGCTGCGCGCGCCCGACATTATTGTCAGAAACGAAAAGCGCATGCTGCAGGAAGCGGTGGATGCGCTCATCGACAACGGCCGTCGCGGCCGCCCGGTGACGGGCCCCGGCAACCGCCCGCTCAAATCCCTTTCGGATATGCTGCGCGGCAAACAGGGCCGCTTCCGTCAGAATCTGCTGGGCAAGCGCGTGGACTATTCGGGCCGAAGTGTTATCGTGGTTGGGCCGGAGCTGAAAATGACGCAGTGCGGCCTGCCCAAGGAGATGGCGCTGGAGCTGTTCAAGCCTTTCGTGATGAAGAAACTCGTCGAGGACGGCCTTGCGCATAACATCAAGAGCGCCAAGCGCATGGTGGAGCGCGTACGCGGAGAGGTCTGGGGCGTGCTGGAGCACGTCATCAAGGATCATCCGGTGCTGTTGAACCGCGCCCCGACGCTGCATCGCCTCGGCATCCAGGCGTTCGAGCCGGTGCTGGTGGAAGGCAAGGCATTAAAGCTGCATCCGCTGGTGTGTACCGCGTACAACGCGGACTTCGACGGCGACCAGATGGCCGTGCACGTGCCGCTCTCGGTAGAGGCGCAGGCCGAGTGCCGGTTCCTGATGCTCGCCGCAAACAACATACTGAAGCCGCAGGACGGCAAGCCGGTGGTCAGCCCCACGCAGGACATGGTTATGGGCAGCTATTACCTGACCATTCACCGCGAAGGCGCCAAGGGTGAGGGCAGCTATTTCTATACGCCGGAGGAAGCGGTGATTGCCTATCAGACGGGAGAGATCAGTCTGCAGGCAATGGTGAATGTGCGCGTCAGCAAAGAGATTAACGGGAAACCGCAAAGCCGCGTGATTAAAACCACGCCCGGACGCATCATATTCAACGAAGCCATTCCGCAGGATCTGGGCTTTGTGGACAGGACGCAGCCGGACAGCGAGTTTCTGTTCGAGATAGACTTTCTGGTGGGTAAGAAGCAGCTGGGCAAAATCGTCGATTTCTGCTACCGCAGGAAGGGCGAATCTGCCACGTCGGCGATGCTTGACGAAATCAAGCGCCTCGGTTTCCACTACTCCACATTGGGCGCCATCACGATCAGCGTCAGCGACATCGTGATCCCCGAGGAGAAGGCGGAGCTTATCGCCAAGGCCGAAGAAAAGGTTGTGGATATTGAGAAAAAGTTCAAGCGTGGTTTTCTGACGAACACCGAGCGCAAGGAAAACGTCATCAACGTATGGGCCGATACCACCAACAAGGTGACGGACGCGCTGATGAAAGGCCTGTCCGAGTTCAACCCGGTGTACATGATGGCCAACTCCGGCGCGCGTGGTTCCACGAACCAGATTCGCCAGCTGGCGGGAATGCGCGGCCTGATGGCCGACCCGTCCGGCGAAATCATCGAGATTCCGATTCGCGCGAATTTCCGTGAAGGCCTCACGGTTCTGGAGTTCTTCATTTCAACGCATGGCGCGCGCAAAGGCCTGGCCGACACCGCGCTGCGTACGGCGGACTCCGGCTACCTGACGCGCCGTCTCGTGGACGTCAGCCAGGACGTGATCGTCCGTGAGCTGGATTGCCTGAAGGAAGGCGACACCGTGCGCGGAGTCTGGACCGAGGACATCATGAACGGCAAGGAAGTGATCGAGCCGTTTATCGACCGCATCGGCGGGCGCTATGCCGCGGCGGACATCGCGGATCCGACGACGGGCGAGGTGATCGTGAAAACCAACGAGTTTATCACGCACGAGCACTGCGACCGAATCAAGAAGGCGGGCGTCAAGGGCGCTTATATCCGTTCGGTATTAACGTGCCGTACGCGCCACGGCGTCTGCGCCAAGTGCTACGGTTCGGATATGTCCAACGGCAAGCCGGTTTCTATCGGTGAAGCGGTGGGCATCATCGCCGCGCAGTCCATCGGTGAGCCGGGTACGCAGCTGACGATGAGAACATTCCATACGGGCGGCGTCGCGGGCGAGGACATCACGCACGGTCTGCCGCGCGTCGAGGAGCTTTTCGAGGCGCGCAAGCCCAAGGGCCTTGCGGTCATCAGCGAAATCGCGGGTACGGTATCTCTGGGCGACAACAAGAAGAAGCTGGAGGTCACGGTGACGGGCGAGGACGGCGTGGCGGAGATCTATCCCATTCCGTTTGGTTCCCGCGTGAAGCTGAAGGACGGCGATTCGATAGAAGCGGGCGACGAGCTGACCGAAGGTTCCATCAACCCGAATGACATATTGAAGATCAAGGGCGCAAAGGGCGTTCAGGCGTACCTGCTGAAGGAAGTGCAGATGGTGTATCGTCTGCAGGGCGTGGAGATCTCTGACAAGCACATCGAGGTCATCATCCGCTCCATGCTGAAGAAGTGTAAGGTGGAGGACGCCGGGGATACCGACATGCTGCCGGGCCAGCTGGTGGATATCCACCACTTCGACGGGGAGAACGAGCGCATGATTATGGAGGGCATGAAGCCCGCGACGGCAAAGCGCGTGCTGCTGGGAATTACCAAGGCGTCGCTTGCCACCGACTCGTTCCTTTCGGCCGCGTCGTTCCAGGAGACAACGCGCGTGCTGACGGAAGCGGCCATTAAGGGGAAGACCGATCCGCTGCTGGGTCTCAAGGAGAACGTGATCATCGGCAAGCTGATACCGGCGGGCACGGGCATGAAGCGGTACAAGAACATTGACGTTATCAAGAACATACTGAATGAAGACATCCGCGTGGCCCCGAAGCCGGAGCCGATAGAATACGTGGAGACCAAGGGGCTGCGCGTCGAGCTGTAAACGGCGGCAAAATAAGGGGGAGAGGTCATGGCGAAAAACGAGAGCTGTCCTGTTACGGACAGCCTGCTGTGCAAATGGCTGGACAAGGACTGCAAGGACTGTTACATCCACGCGATGAAGAAAGACGGCGAAGTGGACCAGATGGCCAAAAACTTCGACGTCACGCTCTCCCTGCTTCCCGCGGATTTTGACGCGCTTCAGGGAGATGAGTGCTGCTTCTGCAAAGGGGAGAAAAACGCGCGTGATGGCTATGCCATTGTAGATCTGGCGCACATCGAGCCGGAATACAAGAAGGGCATGTTTTTCGGCTTTGGCAAGAGGGTTCGCCAGCGCATCGGCTCAATGATGCCCGTTTCGGTTTCGGTGTGCAAAAAGTGCCGCAGGGCGCTGCGCCTCATCGAAGCGATTAAGTGGCTGAGCATACTGGCGTTGTTCGCTGTTTCTCTGGGCCTGCTGATGGTTCCTTCCATCGGCGAGGCGATCAGCGCGGTGAGCCCGGCATTGCCCATCGGCGTGGTGCTGGTGGGTGCCGTTCTCGGGTACTTCCTCGGAAAGCTGCTGTCCGCGGCATATGTGAACGCGCAGAGCAGGCGTATGGTGTTCAACGTGTTCGATACCAAGGTGGGCGCAGAGATGAAGCAGCTGGGATGGTTTACGATTCAGGATGACGGTCAAGTGACGCGTGTGCTGTTTTCCCATAAGCCGTATACACGAAAGCTGGAAGATATTGGCTACCAGCCGGAAGAAAGCCAAATGTAAAGCCATTGTTTGATTGACAAGCGTTTTTCCGGATGGTAAAATAGCACCGCTGTGCATTTTTCAGAGGCGCGACGGAGGAAAAGCATTGAGCATGGTGGAGGAGCTTTCGCACCCCGAACAAAGGGTGGCGGGCCTGAAGCAGGTGCTGCGCTGCGCGCGGCTGGCGATGCTGGCCAGAGTGTATATTGCGCGCGATGCAGACGAGGATATCGTGACGCGGGTGCGCACTGTGTGTGACAAACAGGGCATCGCTTTTGATATGACGCACACGATGCACCAGATAGGCAGCGCATGCGGTCTTGAAGTGGGCAGTGCGTGCGCGGGCGTGCTGAAGCGGCAATGACCCCTCAAGGGTTGCGAGGGGTTTCCATATAGGAGTACGCAGGAAAGGAGGAAATGCATCAAGCTATGCCAACAATTAATCAATTAGTGAAGCATGGACGGGAAACGACGGCCATGAAGAGCGATTCGCCTATCCTGAAGGAATGCCCGCAGAAACGCGGCGTGTGCCTGACGGTGAGGACGATGACTCCGAAGAAGCCGAATTCCGCCCTGCGTAAAATCGCAAGGGTTCGCCTGGTAAACGGTATGGAAGGTACGGCGTACATTCCGGGCATCGGCCACAACCTGCAGGAGCACTCTGTGGTGCTTATCAGGGGCGGCAGGGTGAAGGATCTGCCGGGCGTAAGATATCATATCGTGCGCGGCGCGCTGGACAGCGCGGGTGTGACGAACAGAAAACAGGGGCGCAGCAAGTACGGCGCCAAACGTCCCAAAAAGTAATTGAGGAGGAGAAACCATGCCAAGACGCGGAGGCGCTCCGAAGCATGATGTTCTGCCTGACCCGATATATCATTCTACCGTTGTGACGAAGCTGGTTAACCAGATCATGTTCGACGGAAAGAAAGGGACGGCGCAGACAATCTGCTACGACGCTTTTAATATCATTAAGGAAAAGCTGAGCCTGGAGCCTTTGGAAGTCTTTGAGAAGGCAATGAGTAACATCATGCCGGTACTCGAAGTCAAGGCGCGCAGGGTCGGCGGCGCTACCTATCAGGTGCCTATTGAGGTGCGGCCGGAAAGACGGCAGACGCTGGGCATCCGGTGGTTGGTGGCGAATACACGCAAGAGAAGCGAGAGAACGGCAAAACAGCGGCTCGCTGCTGAAATTATGGATGCCTACAACGGCGCCGGCGGCAGCGTGAAAAAGCGCGAAGATATGCACAAGATGGCGGAAGCCAACAAGGCATTTGCGCATTATCGCTGGTAGCCTGAGGAGGAGACTTTGTCCAGAAAATACCCGCTGGAAAAAACAAGAAATATTGGCATCATGGCGCATATCGACGCGGGCAAAACGACCACGACGGAACGCGTGCTGTTCTATACGGGCCGCACGTACAAGCTGGGCGAGGTGCACGATGGCGACGCTGTTATGGACTGGATGGAGCAGGAGCAGGAGCGTGGCATTACGATCACGTCTGCTGCCACCACCACGGTCTGGCGCGACCATGGCATTAACATCATTGACACACCCGGCCACGTTGACTTTACGGTGGAGGTCGAACGCTCTTTGCGCGTCTTGGATGGCGCTGTCGCGGTTTTCTGTGCAAAGGGCGGCGTAGAGCCGCAGTCCGAGACGGTGTGGCGGCAGGCCAGCAAGTATCACGTGCCGCGCATCGCGTATGTCAATAAAATGGACATCATGGGCGCCGACTTTTTCAATGTCGTCGCCATGATGAGAGACCGGCTGAAGGCCAACCCTGTGCCCATACAGCTGCCCATCGGGGCCGAAGAGAACTTTGTCGGAATGGTGGATCTGATCGAGATGAACGCCATCATTTATGACGACGTGCTGGGCAAGGAGCTGGAGCGCGTTCCCATTCCTGACGCGATGAAGGAGCTTGCGGCGGAATACCGCGAGAAGCTCATCGAATCGGCTGCGGAGCACGACGATAAGCTGCTGGAGAAGTTCTTTGAGGGTGCAGAGATTACCCGTGACGAACTGATTGCGGCTATCCGTAAGGCTACCATCGCGCTGGATATGGTGCCGGTGACGTGCGGCTCGTCGTACCGCAACAAGGGAGTTCAGCCTCTGCTGGATGCCATTGTAGACTTTATGCCTTCGCCGCTGGACATCCCGCCTGTCACGGGGATGAACAGCAAAGGCGAGGAAGAGGAGCGCAAGGCGGACGACGCCGCGCCGTTTGCGGCACTGGCGTTTAAGATCATGCAGGATCCGTTCGTCGGAAAGCTGGCGTTTATTCGCGTGTATTCAGGCACTTTGAGGTCCGGATCGACCGTCTATAACTCCACGAAAGACAAGAGGGAGCGTATCGGACGGCTGCTGCAGATGCACGCCAACGCGCGAGAGGAAATCGAAGAGGTGCATGCGGGCGATATCGCTGCCGTGGTGGGCTGCAAGCTTATCGGCACGGGCGATACGCTGTGTGACGACAAGCACCCCGTCGTACTCGAGAAAATGGAATTCCCCAAGCCCGTTATCGAGGTGGCTATAGAGCCCAAGACGAAGGCGGGTCAGGAGAAAATGGCGATAGCGCTGCAGCGTCTTTCAGAGGAAGATCCGACGTTCCGTACCTATACGGACGCGGAGACGGGGCAGACGATTATCGCGGGTATGGGTGAGCTGCACCTGGAAATCATCGTGGACCGCATGATGCGCGAGTACAAGGTGGAAGCCAAAGTCGGCAAGCCGCAGGTTTCGTACCGTGAAACACTGACGAAGCCGGTGAAGGCTGTCGGCATGTACAAGAAGCAGACGGGCGGACGCGGCCAGTACGGTCATGCCGTTATCGAGCTGGAGCCGCTGCCCCCGGGCACGGGCTTCGAGTTCGTCGACAAGGTTGTGGGCGGCGCAGTGCCGAAAGAGTACATCCCCGCGGTGGGTCAGGGTATCGAAGAAGCCGCGAAGAACGGTGTTATCGCGGGTTACGAAGTGGTGGATTTCCGTGCCACGCTGGTGGACGGCAGCTATCACGAGGTGGACTCCTCCGAAATCGCGTTCAAGATTGCGGGTTCGATGGCCTTCAAAGAGGGTATGCACAAGGCAGCCCCGGTGATTTTAGAGCCTATTATGTCGGTGGAAGTGCTGATGCCGGAGGAATATCTCGGTGATGTAATGGGCAACCTGAATGCACGCCGCGGGCGTATCGAAGGCACCGAAATCCGTGCGGGCTCGCAGGCTATCCGTGCGATGGTACCGCTGTCGGAGATGTTTGGCTACGCGACGGATCTTCGGAGCCGTACGCAGGGCCGCGGCATGTTCACGATGCAGTTTTCGCATTACAGCGAGGTGCCGAAAAGCCTTGCTGAAAAGATTACCGGAGGCTGAGCAAAGCCGAAGGAACGGCCTGAAGTGGCTTGAAAAAGCGCATTTGACAGGCCATAAAAGAACGTTTAAAATGATCAAAGAATGATTAGGAGGAGAAACCCATGGCAAAAGCGAAGTTTGAGAGAAACAAACCTCACGTAAACATCGGTACGATTGGTCACGTCGACCACGGCAAGACCACGCTTACGGCTGCGATAACGATGACCTTGGCACAGGAAGGCAAAGCCCAGGTCATGAAGTATGATGAAATCGATAAAGCGCCGGAAGAGAAAGAGCGCGGCATCACGATCAACACGGCCCACGTCGAATATGAGACAGATCAGCGCCATTACGCGCATGTGGACTGCCCGGGCCACGCCGACTATGTTAAGAACATGATCACCGGCGCCGCGCAGATGGACGGCGCGATCCTGGTGGTCTCTGCGGCCGACGGCCCGATGCCGCAGACCCGGGAGCACATCCTCCTCGCCCGGCAGGTCGGCGTGCCGTACATCGTGGTCTACCTGAACAAGGTCGACATGGTGGACGACCCCGAGCTGCTCGACCTGGTGGAGCTCGAGGTCCGCGAGCTGCTGAAGGAGTACGAGTTCCCCGGCGACGACATCCCGATCGTCCGCGGCTCGGCGCTGAAGGCGCTCGAGGGCGACGCCTCCGACGTCGGCGAGGGCTCGATCCAGAAGCTGATGGCCGAGGTCGACCGCTACGTGCCGACGCCGGTCCGGGCGCTGGACAGGCCCTTCCTGATGCCGGTCGAGGACGTGTTCTCGATCTCCGGCCGCGGGACGGTGGCCACCGGCCGCATCGAGCGCGGCAAGGTCAAGGTGGGCGAGGAGGTCGAGCTGGTCGGTCTCCGCGACACCCAGAAGACCGTCTGCACCGGCGTCGAGATGTTCCGGAAGCTGCTCGACGAGGGCCAGGCGGGCGACAACGTCGGCCTCCTCCTCCGCGGCCTGAAGCGGGAGGACG
>JAEWRI010000035.1 GCA_023460085.1 Bacillota bacterium
ACGTAATCGTGAAGTCGTGCAGCGCCCACACCGCGTACAGCGTCACGCTGCCCGTGCCCATCTCCACGGTCGTCGTGCCGTCCGACGTGTACGCCGCAGCCGTCGCCGTGGACGTCTCCGCCCAGCCGAGGAAGTCGTAGCCCGTCTTCGTCGGAACGGGGCTGAACTTCACCGGTGCGTCATAGTTTTCAGGATAGATATGCGTGTCTACCGGTACACTGCCCGTTCCGCCGTTCGCATTGTATGTAATGCTGTATTCTATCTTATCCGGAATATCGTCCGGATCTCCATCCGGGCCATTCTTATCAAGCTCCCAAATTGCGTAGAATACCGCATCGTCATGGATTCTGAATGTGCTGGCGGGATTCGCGCTGGTACCCGTATCGTTGGACTGGGTGTTCCAGTGATCAAACATGTAGTTCGTACGCGTAAAGCTGTTCGCAAGCACCGTCACCATATAGTTGTCCGGATAGAGGTGGCCGTCTGTCACCGTACCCGTCGCATCGGCGCTGTTCTTATAATAAATCACTGAGAACTCGAGATAGTCCGGTACGTCATCCGGATCGCCGTCCGGACCATTCTTATCCTCCGCCCATATCGCGTACAGTGTAATGCCGCCGTTGACCATCGAAATGGTATTGCCGCCCGTGTAAATCGGGGTGGGTACGTCAGAGGCCTGCGTTATGAGTGCGGTCTGAGTAGTGCCCCAGCCCAGGAACACCGCATCGGTACGAACGAGAGCACCCGTATTGCCTGCCACCGTTACCGGAGCGTCCGGACTGTAAATATTGTTGTTCACCGGCACGATGCCGCCCGTGGCGCCATTGCCGTTATACGCAATCGCGTACTGCTGGTAATCCGGAACGTCGTCCGGGTCGCCGTCCGGCCCGTTCGCATCCTGCGCCCACACCGCGTACAGCGTCGTGTCATTCAGGATAATGAACGTTCCGCCCACGAACACCACCGCGTCCGCCTGCGCCTGCGTGGTAATCAGGCTGTGCTGCGTTCTGCTCCAGCCCAGGAACACCGCTTCCGTCTTCGTCGGTACGCCCGTCTTCACCGTCACCGTCGCCCCGGACAGGTACTCCGTCGTATCGCTCGGCACCGTGCCGCCCGTGCTGCCGTTGCCGCTGTACGTCACGTCGTACCACAGGCTGTCGTCCTTCTCCCACTGTGCAAACAGATCCATATCGTCCGTAATGGAGAATATAGCGCCCGCCGCGTAGTCCGTACCGCCGCCGTCCGATTCGGTATTCCAGCCGGTAAATACGTAGCCAAAGTACGTAAACCCGTTGGGCTTCACCGTAACGCTGTTTCCGTCATAGTATGGGCTGCCGCTGTCAACGACCGTGCCCGTACCGCCGTTTCCATAGTACGTCACAGAGTATTGGTCGTTGAACGCCCACTGGGCATACAGGGTAACATTTGCGCCGATGACATAGGAGGAACCCGCCGCATATGCGGTCCCTTCTCCATTTGCCTGAGAGTTCCAGCCTGTGAAGTGTTTGTTGGCAGGCGCGTTGAAGCCGTTTGCCAGCGCGGTGAAGGACGCGCCGTCATAGTACGGACTGTTGACGTCGCTCATTGTGCCGGAACCGCCGTTGGCATTATAGCTCACAGAATACTTTGACTTTTCCTGCCACTGTGCGTACAGCGTTACATTTCCGTTGAGCGTCAGACTGCTGCCGGCGCTGTAAGCCGTTCCGCCGCCGCCCGAAGCGGTATTCCAGCCGGTGAATATATAGTTGGTTTTTGTAAATCCATTGGGCGCTACGGTTACAGTGCTCTGATACTTTCCGCTCTGAGGAGCCATAGCCCCGGTTCCGGTATTGGCATCATAGTTCAGCGCGTATGTAACCCTGTCGTAGTACAGGCTCAGCACGAGATTGCCGTTGCTGGTAATCGTCCCGGACGAAGTGCTGATGGCAGCGTTATACGAAAAACCTGTGTAGCTGTTGGCCGCCGCGGATACATGGTATCCCAGCGGACCGGACAGCGAACTGGTATCCACGAGCGTATACCCGGCCGTACCCAGATTCTGCCGATAGTGATTCACGGTATATGCCTTGTCTGCATTTTTCGTATAGTAGAACGTAATCACGTTCTGCGCCGGGTCAATGGAGAGCTTCAGCGTCTTCTGATATGCATCCGGCGAATATCCCGGATGATTCACGTAATTGGCCGTCACCACCGCGTTGCCTGTGGTCACAGTGCCGGAAACGTCGAAGGAACCATCCGCCGCCACATGCCGGACAGTATAGTCTATTGTCGTAAACGGCGTATAGACGAATATGATATTGTTGTCGTGCGCACCCAGCATGATGCTCTTGCTCACCAGATCGGGCAGATAGCCTTCGATGACTTCCGCCTCCGCATACACCGTTGAACCCATCGTCTGCCCCGTAACCGTTACAGGCGCAAGCAGCTGGTTGTCATCGTCGTCGACGAATTCTACGATGTAGTTGATATTGTTGGAAGGTATCCATTTGGCCGTCAGGGTGATGCCCGCATGGATCTCGCGATCGAACACGAACTGATACCCTTCCGTGGAAATATACCAGTACGCGAAAATGTACCCTTCCTTGGTGGGATTGGTGGGCTGCACCGCGTGACTGCCGTTGCTCACCTGCTGGGCGTCCACATTGCTGCCGCCCTGAGAATCGAACGTCACCGTATACACGATGGGCACCCACTTGGCGTAAAGTATCAGGTTATTGGCCGGCATCGTGCCAAAAACATACGCGCTGCCATAGCCGCTTTCGTTGCTGTACCACCCGCCGAATTGATATCCGGCAGGCGTATTTGCCGGCGTTCCTATGGACGCAATGGGTGCCTGGTACTGGTAAGTGGTAGAATTAATCAGGCTGCCGCTGCTGTAAAAACTCAGCGTGTATGAATTGCGCGTGTAGTAAAATGTCGCCGTATTGTCTACCAGATTTACGGTTTCATATCCGCTCAGTATTGTGAAGCCGTCAAAGGTTTTGGCCTGCCAGCCGCTTGTATCCCTGTCGGTATTCACCGTTTGCCTGTACGCGGTGTTTTCAGTATAGTAGCGGGATCCAAGATGCGTGCCGCTTGTGTTCCCTGACAGATTTTCGAACCAGTAATAAATGGTCACCGACTTGGATCTGCCATACTGTGCATTCAGGGTTGCTCCCGAAAGTCCGGTATCCATAAAGTATTGACGAGTGACATAATTTGTCCCAGAAGACTTAACCCAGCCCGTAAAGGTTGTCCCGGATTGTGTGGGAGATGTCGCGGGCCATTTATCCCCGATATATGCGCCAAATTTTGCGGTAATGGTATATGGCCGCGCGTTGTTGTACGTGACCCCGTCTATCACCATGGTACCGCCGTTCAGGTTAAACGTAATCGTATAGGTGTTGCGATTGTAGTAGACATTGACAATCGTCGTGCCATCGCCCGCGATCGCCGCGGGCTTTTCGGCGTTGGTCTTTGTGCTGTCGTACGCATAGTAACTTGCCCCTATCGGGAAGACCACGCCGCCGGGCACGTTGGAAGGCACCGTCGGCGCGGCACCCACCGTCCCGGAAGCCGAAGCTGCACCCACATAATCATAGCCGGTGCTCGTGATATTCTCCAGCCAGTACACCAGCGTGTACCCCACCGTCTTGGCGGTCCACTGCGCCGTTACAGTAATGTTGTGCGCCGGCATCGTTCCGGGATTAGCGGTATCCCATCCCGCGAAGGTGTAACCGCTGCGCACTGCGACAGCGGGCCATGCGGTCACGTTCGCTCCGAATTTATAAGTGACAGGATCGATGTATACTCCGTTTGTGATGAAGTAAACGGTATATGCATTGCGTGTATAGTAAACCGCGAGCTGCATGTTGCCGTCGGCGGAAATCCGTCCGGTGGGCATTATAGAGGGCGCTGTAAATCCTTCGATACCGGGTGCCGGAGCGGTAACCAGTGACCCCGTGGTTCCGGAGAGTGTCTCGCTGTGATGCAGCGTATAATTTTCTCCGTCCAGATCCTCCGTGTAATATTTGACGGTATAGGCGGTGGAACCGTAAGGCAGGTATAAAACCGTTACCGTCACGTCCTCGTTGTCCAGCAACCCGTTTACGTTGGTCTCGCTGGGCACAAACCCTGTTACCGTGGGAGAATCCACATCATAGGCAAAGCTTTCGCCCTTTTTGACAGTGGCGATATATGGCTGCGCCGCGATGCCATTATCCTCGAAAAGGTAATTGATGGTCAGCGTATAGGTTTCCAGCGGCTTGTACAACGCGGTCACCGTCAGATCGCTCTGCACGTTTGTAAAGTCGGTGTCCCAGCCGTCCGGCTCGTAACCGTCCCGCATGGGATGCTCCGGCGCCACCGCGTCCGCACCCGGCTCAACCTCTTGTGCGGGTGCCAGCAATGTGCCGTCCCAATCCTTAAATTCGACGGTATAGGAAACCGCCGCGCTTTCCCCGGCTCCCGCACCGTCCTGCGCGAGGACCGTGGGAGCGAACATGGTGCTGACGAGTGCAATCGTCAGAAAAAACGACAATATCCGCTTCATTTTCATTTCTGTTCTCCTTTGCTTTACGCTTGACCGATAAACAAAAAGCCGCACTCAAAATTCTTGAGGCGGCCGAACCATCATAACCTTCATACAATTCCTGAGTCATCGGGCGTATTGTATTCCGGGCGTAGACTTCATGCTTTGCGTCCCCGGCTTTCGCTCGGGTTTGCTTTTCACAGCTTCGCACAAAAACCTTAACTATCTACAGCTTAAGCCTTTGAGCCCCCAAACCCGCCGAATAAAAATGCCGCACTCAATCATTGAGGCGGCCGAACCATCGTAGCGCTCCTGCGCTTTAGACTTCATGCTTTGCGTCCCCGGCTTTCGCACGAGTTTGCCTTTCACTAAACAATGCTCTGAATAAACTGTAAATATTGTTATCATGTACGTATTCAATTTTCCATGCTTACTATCACACATTTGCTTTAATTTGTCAAGTGTTTTTTGTAGAAAGAGCGCGCAGGATGTACCCTGCGCGCTCTATTTAAACTTTTAAGCCGTTCAATGTCGAACGGAACTTACTTCATGACTTCCATCAGCGCGGATTTGAAGCTCTCCGTCTTCTCTCCCACAGAGGCGATAATGTCCTCGTAGCGGGCAAAGTCGTAGGAAGAGATTTCGTCCACCACCACGCGCTCGTGCAGATCGACAGCACACGCAGCCTGCTTCTCTATCGTCAGGGATTTCTTTGACGCTTCATATGCACTCATCAGCACCGCGAAAACGCCGCCGCCTGTCTGACCCATATCCTGCACGACTGACGGCTCAATCGCCACCAGCACATCGCACTCTTCCCGTATCACATCGAAGGGCACCGGATTGACGCAGGATCCGTCGAGGTAATAGGCACCGCCGATTTCATGAGGCGAGAATATCCCCGGCACCGACACCGCCGCGCGCACCGCTGTGCCTACGTCGCCATCGGCAAAAACGACTTCTTCTCCGGTTTCATAATTGGCAGCGACTACCCTGAGCTGAAAATACAGTCTGTCGAAAACCTTGATGGGCACTACCATCTTGAAATACTCTTCAAGCCCCAGACCATCCAGCATACCCTGCTTGGCGTCCTTTAGCTTCGACAGCTGTATCGGGCGCTTCGCTCCCGGAAAGTCGATCTCCTTCAGAAAATCCACCATCGCGGCGCTGCTCATGCCCGCGGCATACATCGCCGCGACCACTGCGCCCACGCCCGTTCCGGAAACCACGTCCGGCTTGACTTCCAGCTCCTCCAGAGCGCGAACATACGCGACACACGCAATCGCTTCCGCGCCGCTTCCTCCAAATGCGATACCCAGTCTTTTGCTCATGTCTTTTCCCCTTCTAATAATCTCGTGAGTTTTTGTTTAAAGCCGGACATACCGTCTTCCGTCCGGCTGATGATCTGTCTTGCCAGTCCGAATTCAAAAGTCCCCACATCCCCAAAAACGGGCCTCTCAAAAATATCCACAGGACACTGCTGCAGCTTCTGTGAAATCAGCGTCTCCTGGGTGGCCGCCCACGTGGCATGCACCGCGCTCCTGATACAGGGCATCGCGTCACGATTCGCCCTTACGGCAGAAACGTCTATTGCGATGAGAACATCGCACTCGCGCCTCAGAATATCAAACGGCACGATATTCGTAGCGCCTCCGTCCACATAATACTCGCCGTCCACGAGTTGAGGGAAGAATACGCTTGGATACGACACGCTCGCCATCAACGGCCCGATAATGGGACCCTCCGAGAATACACGCTCCCCGAGCGTATGCATATTGGTCGCCACGATGCGAAGCGGAATCTCCAGCTCCTCAAATGTTTTTACCGGCAGGATACCCTCCAGCGTACGCTTGGCCAGCGCTGTTAAGGATCCTCCCACGCGCTTGTCCTTACGATGGAACGCCGCCGACAGCACGCGCCCTGCGTTCAGCAAACCCTGCAATGTTTCGAGCATCTCGTCCGGCTTCATGCCGCCCGCGTACATCGCACCCGCAATGGCACCGCTGGATGTGCCGGAAATCACCGCAGGACGCACCCCTGCCTCTTCCATGGCCTTAAGGTACAGAATGTGCGCAATGCCCCTGATGCCGCCGCCGCCCAACGCAAGCCCAATCCGCTTCAATGCCCGCTCCTTCTGAGACACCGTCGCCGCTTTATGCGGTCTGACTGCATTATATTACTGAATACTATACCATCTGAGGCGCGTGCCGTAAAGAGAACACATCCAAAAAACACCGTCTGCCGATCAAATTCCCTGCATATAAAAGGAATAGATACTGAGGCAAAGGATTGTACTATACTTTTAAATCCTATCTGGTATATAATTATAAGGAAAGCAACCGGCGACAGGATTTGTAAAGGGGTGCAAACGTGGCAACAAAGCACAGAAAGCTAATTGTAGATGTTCTGAAGGACATATCCCAATACACGCTTTTGACGCTCTATCATCTGACATTTGGTTTATATCTGCGCGTTGCCTACAACCTGCGGCGCACACCCGATTCAGACAAACTGCCCCGCGGCCCGTATGTGTTACTGGGCAACCACTGCAACAACTTCGACGGTCTCTTCCTGCAGTGCCTCCTGTTTCGCCCTATCCGGTATGTCATTACAGATACCGTATTCAAAAAGCCCCTGCTGGGCGGTTTGTTCTCGTGGGTGGGCTTTATCCCCAAGCGCAAATTCTCCGCCGATGTTTCCACCGTGAGGCAAATCATCAAGGCGATTGCCGGCAGAGGCGTCGTCGGCATTTTCCCCGAGGGCATGAGGAGCTGGGACGGACGATCTGTGGCCATATCGCCCGGGACCTTTAAGCTTATTCAGATGCTCAAGGTTCCCGTCGTCACGGCACGAATCATGGGCTCGTATCTTTCCGGCCCCCGCTGGGCCAATACGCCCCGGCGCGGGCGCGTAGAGGTGAAACTTACCACGCTGCTGGACGGGCAGGCCATCCGCAGCATGAGCCTCTCCGACATCACCGCCCGTATCTCCGAAGCGCTTTATCACGACGAAGCATCCTGGGAAGCGCAGAAGCAAATCCCCTTTCGCGGCAAAGGACTGGCCGAGGGTTTCGAGCGGCTGCTGTATCTTTGCCCTTCGTGCGGCTGCATCGGCACCATGATTACCCACCGCCACCGGATTTCATGCACCGCTTGCGGCGCGGAATATCATCTGGACGTTTATGGGCGTATCCGCGCGATCAGCGGAAAACTGCCTGCCGACAACGCGGCTGATCTCAGCGCGTGGCAAAAGGAACGCTTTCATTGTTATATTGCGGAAGCTGCCGGCGAAATTCTTCTGCGGGACGATTGCGCCCGGCTCAGCTGCCGCGAGGATGACACCAATAAGATGAAGGAAATCGCGATGGGCACGCTGATGCTGACGCGCAGCGCCCTCATACTGCAAAACCTATGCTTCCCGCTGGAGGAAATGAGCGGCGTTGCGCTCAATTTTAAAAGCGGCCTCATGTTCCGCCACGGCACTGCGGAATATCTGGTGCAATTTGACAACCCCCGCGTATCCATCCACAAATGGGGCAGTGCCATCGAAAACATCACCGGCAATCCGGTCGGTTAAATTAGCCCGAGCTTCAGCGCAAGGTACCCCTCCTGATTATCACTGTCGCTGACGGTAATGTGTGCCGCACCCACCGCCTTCATAAATTCCAGCATGATGATCGCGCCGAACACCGCTACGTCGGCGCGTTTCACTTCCAGTCCCGCAATGGTTTCGCGTTGCGCCCTGGTCATGCTCTCAAGCATGAGGCAAATTTCCTGCACACGTTCCAGCGACAATACGTGGCCCTGCACGCGCGCCGCGTCATAGGTATCCAGCGCCAGATCGACAGCCGCAATGGCCGTCGCCGTGCCCCCGATGCCTGTGAAGGACAGCTCTCCCGGATCGGGAATGGCGGAGAATATCTCTGCCGCGTGATGGTGCGCTGCGGTAAACGCCTCCGGGTTTGCGTTGTCCGCGCCCGGAAACAACCCATAGCATCGCACAGTGCCGATAAGAAAGCTGTGGCGGAACCATACGTCCTGCATGCTGCCCACCATGACCTCGGTGCTGCCGCCGCCAATGTCGAACATGCCGCCATACCCCTCGATGCTGCCCGCAAACCCCAGAGATGCCTCGTCTTCGCCTGATATGACGTCCACCTGCACGCCGCAGCCTTCCAAAACCGCGTGCAGAAACTCCCCGCGGTTGGAAGCTTCGCGTATCGCGCTGGTGCCAAAACAGAAGAAATGCCTGCCCACATCGTAGCGCGCGGCAATTTCCTGAAACTCTCGGATGGCCTGAACGGCGCGGCTTATCGCTGCCGGTGCAATCCTGCCTTCTTCCACCATGCCCTCTCCGATGCGGATCATGCGCAGCGTCTTAAAATCGGATACAACACGCCCGGACGCGATGTGTGCTACCATCAGCCTCGCAGAATTGGTGCCCAGATCCACCACCGCGTAATAATTCATCCCGATGTCCTCCCCTGAAGCGTTTGGTCCCATAGTAGCGCCGTATACCGCAAAAGGCAACAAAAAAAGCGCCGAAGCGCTTTTGGGTTGTCAGTTGGTATTATCGCCCTCATCCAATATGATCTCATTTTCATACGCGTAGCCAAACCGGTCCCGCGCCGTGTCTTCCACATAGTCCTTTGTCTTCATATAGTCTTTTTGATCCTGAAGACGCTGCAATTCTATCTGTGCCTGCTCGTACTGTGCGTTCAACGTTTGCTGTTCCGTCTGCAGCTGGAAGATATTTTGCTGCTGTGCGTATATTGAAACACCCGCGACAACTAAAAACGCGACCAGCGCTATCAGCTTAAACCTCAGCTTCACTGTCCTTTTTTTCATAACCCCTCACAAACCGGCCCGGATGGTATCCCATCTCGTATATATAACCGGTTTGTTGATATTCGACACACCCACACTCAGTTCCTTTTTTTTGATTCAACTTCTCCGGATTTTTTTGTCCTGCGCTCCCGGATACGCATCACTAAATAAGCCGCAACCGGCGACAGCCCGCCAATATAAAGCGCAAAGCCCAGCGCAAACCCTGCGAATGTGTACAACCGCAGCTCTCCCATATTGGCAGTATACAGCACGAAGGCCACAACACTCCCCAGCAGGAGTATGAACAGCGTATCCAAAAGCGCGGCAAACCAGCGTCCGCGATGCATCCCGCGGCGAATGCCTCGAAACACGTCGTACACCGCCGCCGCAACCATACCTCCATAAATGGTGACGAGAAAGATATAGGGCTGAGCCGTGGTCGTGTCCATACGCTTCTACCTGAACATTTTAGCAAGGCCGCCGCGCTTCTGCCGCTGTTCTTCATGATCCGCGTAATCAAGGCTCTGTATGCCGCCCTCGATGATGAGCTGCCCCTCCTCCAGATTGAGGCGGCTGATATGCAGGTCCTCACCCGTAACGGTGATAAATCCATGGTTGGTCAGCAGTATCACCTCATTCTCGTTGAAGCTGTCCACATCCTCGACGGCGGTAATGACCAGCTTTTTGCGCGAGTCTATCACCACCTTGTGCGGGGCGGTGCTCATCGGTTTTTCTTTCTGTTCTTCAATATACATATCCCTGCTCCTTCATCCTGCTTATTCACTAATGTATATGTAAGGAGACAAGTCCGTATACGCGAATATGCCCGGGATGACATGCGCCGGGCGGTCGTCACAGAATAAGTTGATGGAACTCTTTATGCAGAGAAGGTATAATTAACTCACCAATCATGGAGGCCGTCAATGAACCGCTCCGAATTCTACCAGAGGCTCAAAGAGCACAACATCCCGAATGTTCGGGTGAGTTTTGACGGAAAAACCGTCAGCGAGTGTTATTGCGTGAGAAAAGCTTATTACCGCTGGGAGGTGTACTTTCACGAAAGGGGCGCGGAGATGGAGTGCGTCGGCTTTCCTTCGGAATCTGACGCACTGGAATACCTGCTGTCGGTTTTGCTTGCGGAACACCGGATCTGAGTATTCCGCCGAACGCCTGAACCGTTACTTCAGCATGACAGGTTTAAAACGCTTGTCACGAAGCACATAGGGCGTTTTTGCGCCCGGTATGGATATTGCGCCTGCCGGACAAAACGCGGCGCAGCGCATACATAGCTCACAATGGCCCGCAAAAACGGCCTTCCCGTCCTTCAGTGTGATGTTCCCGGCCGGGCAGAGCGCAGCGCACATGCCGCAGCCGGTGCATTTTGACGCATCGGCGTGTGCCCGGGCCTGAACACGGTGCAGATAACCGCCGAACGGCAACCGCTGAACCGCACCAAGCGCGCCGCTGTAATGCCCCCGGATGCGGGCCTCACCCGCAAGCAGACGCCCGACATAGCGTTCCACACTGCGTCCGCAGCGATCCATCGCGCGGCTGTAATGCGCGTCGCTGCGCGATCCATCCTTATTGGAAGGCATGATAAAATGTTCGGCGCTGTCTACGGCAAGGCCCTTTTCCTCGAAGCGGCGGTGTGCATGCCACGCGCCATCCCCCGAAAAAGCGGATTGCGTGCAGAAAATATGCACGTGTTTGCCCTTCTCCACGACGGGCAGAGAGGCAAGAAACCGTTTCATCGGTTCCGGCATATCCGATCCGTAAACCGGCCAGCCGAACAGCACCAAATCGGCGGACTTCACCCACCAGTCGGCCTTTTTGGGCGTCAGCGTATCCACCGATACCGTGTCGGCGTTAATGCCCGCCAAATCGAGCTGCTTCTTGATGCGGTCGGCGACCCACCAGGTATTGCCCGTACCGCTGAAGAAGAATATCACCGCGCGGTACACGGTCTTAAGACCCCGCGAGGTAAGCGTTGATGAACATATCGATTTCACCATCCATCACTGCGTTCACGTTTCCGTTTTCCACACCCGTACGGTGATCCTTCACAAGACTGTACGGGTGGAATACATAGGAGCGGATTTGGCTGCCCCACTCGATTTTCTTCAGCTCACCCTTGATCTCCGCCACTTCCTGCGCCTTTTCCATCTCGCGCTTTTCCAGCAGCTTGGCGCGCAGCATACGCATCGCCGTCTCACGGTTCTGTATCTGCGAGCGCTCGTTCTGGCACTGCACCACGATTCCCGTCTCCAGATGCGTGATCCGTATCGCGGAGGAAGTTTTATTGACGTGCTGACCGCCCGCACCGGAGGAACGGTAGGTGTCCACGCGAATTTCGTCAGGCAGTATTTCGATGTCGCTGTCATCGTCCTCGAGATCCGGCATTACATCCAGCGACGCGAAGGACGTATGCCGCCGCGCGGACGCGTCAAACGGAGAGATGCGTACCAACCGGTGCACGCCTTTTTCGGCTTTCAGATACCCGTATGCGTTGAGGCCTTCCACCTCGAACGTTACGCTCTTGACGCCCGCTTCCTCGCCCGGCAGCAAATCCAGCACGCGCACACCGTAACGATGACGCTCGCACCAGCGCGTATACATGCGGTAGAGCATCTCCACCCAGTCCTGCGCCTCCGTGCCGCCCGCACCCGCATGCAGCGATAATATGGCGCCGTTGGCGTCATATTCCCCGCGCAGCAACGCTTTGAGGCGCAGCTCCGAAGCGTCCTTCCCGAGCTGTATGAGTTCCCTTCCCAGCTCCTCCGCCATACTCTCGTCGTACTCTTCTTCCAGCAGGTCTATCATGACGTCCGCGTCTTCAATTCGGCGCTGCAGTTTATCAAACTGCTGCAGCTTGTCCTCGATGGGTTTGACCTTCCGATTGACCTTGCCTGCCTGCTCTACGTCATTCCAGAAATCCGGAGCTTCCATCAACGAGCGCAGGTCTGTCAGCTCCTTTGTGAGCGCGGCTACGCCCAATGCCATTTCGGTTTCCTTTGCGAGCGTCCTGATTTCATTGAGCTTTATTTTGGCATCATCTATCTGTAACACAAATCTCTCCTATGCTGTCTCTTCTTTTCCGCAGCAGTTTTTGTATTTTTTACCGCTCCCGCACGGGCAGGGCGAATTACGGCCCACTTTGTTGCCGCTCGAATCCATGGCTTTTTTGGGCGCGGGTGTAATCTCCTTGGGCGCTTCCCTGTGCTCCGGCCTACTGGTCACTTTAACATGATAAAGCATGGTCAGCGTATCCTGCTGGATTTCGCGGATCATATCCTCAAACATATCAAAGCCTTCGCGCCGATACTCTATGATGGGGTCGCGCTGGCCGTAAGCCCGAAGACCGATGCCCTGACGCAGTTGATCCATGGCGTCGATATGGGCCATCCACTTCTGATCCACCACGCGCAGCAGCAGTATGCGTTCTATTTCGCGCATGCTTTGTCCGACAGAGTCAATCTCCTCTTCCTTCTTCTGATAAAGATCATGCGCCATTTCGAGAATATGCTCCCGTGCTTTTTCGCGGCTGAGATTTCTCACATCCACACCGTGGAACAATTCCTTGCCCTTGGGCAAAAAGATCTTCCCGAAATACTCTGTCAGGCCGGCAATGTCCCATTCCTCCGGCAATGCGCCTTCACCGCAGTACACGGAGAGCATGCTGTCCGTCAGGGTCTCCAGCATGTCCATGATGCTGTCATGCACATCAGCGCCCGTCAGTACGGTGCGGCGCTGGGAGTATATCAGCTCGCGCTGCTTATTCATCACGTCGTCGTACTGCAGCACGCTCTTGCGGATCTCAAAGTTTCGGTATTCAATACGCTTCTGCGCGCCCTCTATCTGTTTGGTCAGCAGCCCGAAGGTGAGCGGAATATCGTCCTCCTTGCTCACTGAAGAGAGTATGCCCTGTATGCGTTCCCCTCCAAAGCGGCGCATCAGATCGTCCTCGAGCGATATGAAGAATACCGACGAGCCGGGGTCTCCCTGGCGGCCGCTGCGGCCGCGCAGCTGATTATCGATTCGGCGAGACTCGTGCCGTTCCGTACCCACAATGTGCAGACCGCCCAGCGATGCCACCTCTTCGTGTTCCGGCTGCATGCTCTTCTTATGGCCCTCCAGCAGCTCGCTGAAGCGTTTGCGGGCGTTCAGGATTTCCTCGTCGTCGGTAGGCGCGTGGCTGACGCTTTGCTCTATCATCTCGTCGGTATAACCTTCGCGCATCATGTCGGAACGCGCGGAAAAATCCGGGTTGCCGCCCAGAATGATATCTGTGCCACGTCCAGCCATGTTCGTCGCGATGGTAACGGCGGCCTTCTTGCCCGCCTGTGCGACGATCATCGCTTCCTTTTCATGATGCTTGGCGTTCAGCACGTTGTGCTTGACGCCTACGCGTGTGAGCATGCCCGAAAGCATCTCGGACTTTTCCACAGACACGGTACCCACCAGCACCGGCCTGCCAGTGCTGTGCACGCGTTTGATTTCCTCTACCACCGCGCGGAACTTGCCCTTCTCTGTGGCGTAGATCACATCGTTGTTGTCGGAACGTATCATAGGCTTGTTGGACGGAATCTCTACGACGTCCAAACCGTAAATGCCCTGGAATTCATCCTCCTCCGTCTTGGCGGTACCCGTCATGCCCGAAAGCTTTTTGTACATGCGGAAGTAGTTCTGGAAGGTAATCGTAGCGAGCGTCTTGCTTTCGCGCTCCACGCGCACGCCCTCCTTGGCCTCTATTGCCTGGTGCAGCCCTTCGGAATAGCGCCTGCCGAACATCAGACGCCCCGTAAACTCATCCACGATGATGACTTCACCATTCTTTACGACGTAGTCGATGTCGCGCTTCATGATATGGTTTGCCTTGAGCGCCTGATTGATGTGGTGGTTAAGCTCCGTGTTTTCAATATCAGAAAGGTTTTCCAAACCAAACGCCTTTTCGGATTTGGCAACGCCTTCTTCCGTCAGATTGATAGCCTTAAGCTTTTCGTCTATCACAAAATCTTCTTCGATACGCAGCGATTTCACGAAGCGATTGACCGTCATGTACATATCGGTGCTCTTGTCTCCTGCGCCCGATATGATCAGCGGTGTTCTTGCTTCGTCGATGAGTATGCTGTCCACCTCGTCCACAACCGCAAAGTTTAAATCGCGCTGGACCATGCGGGACTTGTGAATCACCATATTGTCACGCAGGTAGTCGAAGCCGAATTCGTTATTGGTTCCGTATACGATATCCGCTGCATAGCTGTCCTTCCGCGCGTCAGGCGGAACATCGTGTATCACCAGACCGACCGTATATCCCAGAAACGTGTAGAGCTTACCCATCCATTCGGAGTCGCGCTTGGCAAGGTAATCGTTGACCGTCACGACATGCACGCCTTTGCCGGTGAGCGCGTTGAGGCACACTGCCAGCGTAGCCGCAAGCGTTTTGCCTTCGCCTGTCTTCATCTCTGCAATGCGCCCCTGATGAAGCACGATGCCTCCGATGAGCTGCACGTAGAAATGGCGCATGCCCAGCACGCGCTCGGAAGCTTCCCGTACCTGTGCAAAAACCTCCGGAAGCAGATCGTCCAGGGCTTCGCCCTCGGCCGCCCGCTTCCGGTACTCTTCTGTTTTGGATTTCAATTCGCTGTCGCTTAGGGCTGCAAACTCCGGGGCCAAGGCTTCCACCTTGTCCGCAATGCGCCGCAGCTTTTTAATTCTGGATTCGTTACTGCCGGACAATACATCTCTGATAAATCCCATAGTTTCCCCTTTTTCCACGGCTGAGGCCGCATGCGTATATTCTACCATTGCACACCCCGCAAGGCAACTGTTTGGGCGTACAAAAGCCAGACATGACCAATCTGCCATGCCCCACAATTTAAATAAAAGCAGCTTGTAGCGCGCTGGCCGGCGTTACGGGCGCCGCCGCTGGGCGGCGCCGCGCCGGTGGGGAGATGATATGCGCGAATTCTGGGGGGTCATCGCGCAAACAAAAAGTAATATGCTTTTTCCAGTGTATAACCAGTATATATCATAATTCAGTACGAACGAAAAATCTTCACCCGAAAAAGGTGATTTCAGAAGACATACGTTTTACTTCACAAAAACTTAACATTTGTTATAACATCATTTTTTCAAACAATTCTGATTTTCGCCGAACCCCCAGCTTTGAATAAACGTTTTTGATGTGTGTTTTTACAGTGTTTTCACTGAGATAAAGTTCATCCGCAATCAGCTTACACGTCTTTCCTTTCAACATCAATGATACAATTTGCTTTTCTCTGTCCGTCAGCCCATCCATTCCTGCCGCTATGCCATCTTCCGAGTGTTCCGATATAGCCGTTGGTGCTGCATCGGCCCCCTGCTTCAATAATGAAGAAAGCGAACGATGAAGCAAAGGTAATATTACGAGTGTTACCGAAATAAGTGCCAGTATAATGATGGTTACTTTCATGTCCGTAATGAAAGCGCCATAATAAGCAATTGCCTTTCCCGCCAAGTTTCCTGCCACACTTGCGCCAAATCCAAGCCCGACAATCAATGCCGCATTTTTAGGCGTATCCAGCATTTCCCCCAGCATACCCCACCAAAAAACGTCATAGATCGCCCATCCACCCATCAGCAAAGTAAATATAAACAGGAAGCCGCCTTCAGTTTTTTGAAACAGTAAATAGCCAACAAACGCAAAGCCTATCATACTGATTGCAACATAAAGTATATTGTCGCGATCCTCAGAACGGATCAAACGTTTTATGATGATAGCTGAACAAACATAGGGAACCAGACAATACCAACTCTTCAGCCATTCAATATGATAGAATTTTGGACCGATGAAACCCATCATAATACCAAAGTCCAAAGAAACTACCAGTATAAATAAACATAAAAACAACATTGCCCTGGCCAATTTTCGTTTTTCAGTTCTGGATATCACTAATTCAGATTTTTCTTTTATGGGTAAGTTCCTCGCAGTGATAATTCCAAGCAGCGGAATAGCGAGCATCAATGCAATTCCTGCATAAAACGAAATATACAATGTATTGAGATTCGTTAAGGTCTTAATTACTGAAATAGAAATAATCAAATTTACCGCTGTGCCGAATCGCTGTTGCGTAGGAACAAGTTCTTTTACAAAATACCCACATGATGCAAAGCACCCGCATGCCAATGCAGTGGACACCATTAAAGATATAACACAAACCCAAAACGGTGCGAATGCAAGTATAAAACCAGCAAAAATGCAAATAGAAAATGAAATGATCAATAAAATTCTGGAAGCCCGCATGTTCCGAATCAAGAGCCCGCCCAGCAAAAAACCGATCGTCTGTGCAATCATAGAAAGCGTTAACAAGTCGCGGGAGTTTGCATGAATGCGCTTTGCCATGCCATACAGCATATAACCCTCGGAGGATACGGATACTATCCAACCTCCCAACAGCGCAATTACCGTCAATGAAATCGCACGCATATCATGGGGAAACCGCATTGTTTTCAGCTTCATATTACTGCATCCTTCCCTCATGAGGCACTTATTCTTCATAACAATAACAGCTCCCAAATAGTTGTGCTATTAACGCTGTTATATTTTAATCGTAGTTATTATATCGCAAATATACGCAGATGTAATTACGAAATTATACTATAAAAATATCATAATCATCAAATTTCTCTTGTCATTCTACATGCAATTTAGTGTTTGAGAAACGCTGCTGACGTTTATTCAAAGCTTTCAATCATTTTTTGACTAGGCCTGTACGACTCACTAGTATTTCTCATCATACTGCCTGAATCAAAAAAAGGCACTAATGGCCTGTCTGGCTCCCCAAGAGGGTTTACCCTTCGGGCATCTCGTGTGCCTTTATCACCATCCTCTGGATGAGGCGCACTCGTTTCAATCCAAATTATTTTTCATCAGATAGAAAAACAGGCACTAATGGCCTGCTTTTCTATCTGGCTCCCCAGGTAGGGTTTGAACCTACGACCCTCCGGTTAACAGCCGGATGCTCTACCGCTGAGCTACTGAGGAAAATTGAATCCGGCAGCTACCTACCCTCCCAGGCCGTTGCCAGCCAAGTACTATCGGCGTATAAGGGCTTAACTTCTGTGTTCGGTATGGGAACAGGTGGATCCCCTTAGCTATCGCCACCGGAAATTTATGAACTTTTTAATGCTCCCGGCTGAGTG
>JAEWRI010000036.1 GCA_023460085.1 Bacillota bacterium
CACCGAAAGCGTCGGCGCGATGTCCGCCACGCCCACCAGCTCCATGTCCCCCTGGCGCGCCACGCCGTCCGCCAGCCGCTGCCCGATGACGCCGTATCCCGCGACGCCGACCTTAACCTTAGACATATACTAAACCCTCCCTGATTTTATTTTTTTCTTTGAACAGCCTTTTCGGCCTTTGCCGCGATGTCCTCCGCCGTCATGTGGAATGCCTTTTTCAGGTAATCCACCGAGCCCACCTCGCCGAACCGGTCGCTGCCGATGCGCTCCATGGGCACCGGGGCGTTCTCCACCAGCACCTCCGCCACCGCGCTGCCGAGGCCGCCGATGATGCTGTGGTTCTCCGCCGTCACGATGGCGCCCGTCGCCTTGGCGCACTTCACAATCAGCTCCGTATCGATGGGCTTCCACGTGAACATGTCCACCACGCGCGCGCGGATGCCCCGCTTTTGAAGCAGCTCCGCCGCTTCCAGCGTATCGGGAAGCAGGAAACCGCTCGATATCAGCGTCACGTCCGTGCCGTCGCGCAGCACCACGCCCTTGCCGATTTCAAACGTGCTGCCCGGCTCGTAGATCATGACGGGCTCTTTCCTCAGCAGCCGGATGTAAAACACGCCGTAGAGGTCCTTGACCTGCCGCAGCAGATTCTCCAGCATCACGCCGTCCGTTGGCTCCAGCACCGTGGCGCCCGGAATCGTGCGCAGCAGCGCCATGTCCTCGAAGGGCATGTGCGTGCCGCCGTTGTAGGCCGCGGTGATTCCGGGGTCGCTGCCGATGATGCGCACATTAAGCTGCGCGTACGCCGCCGAGATGAAGATTTGATCGAAGCACCGCCGGCTCGCGAACGGCCCGAACGTGTGTGCGAACGGCACCTTGCCCGTGGCCGAGAGTCCCGCCGCGATACCTACCATGTCGGCTTCCTGGATACCGCAGTTGAACGTCCTGTCCGGAAACTTCTTCTGGAACGGCTTCATGCCCATGGAGTTCATGAGGTCGGCGTCCAGCGCCACCACCCGGCTGTCTGTTTCCGCCATTTCCATCAGCGTATCGCAGTACACGGCGCGCATCATCCTGCTGTCCTTCTTGAGTTCCTTCGCAACGGTAATGCTCATGAGCGCACCTCCTGCTCGCATTCGCGGAGCGTGCAGCACGCCGACTCGATGGCCTGCGCGCTCTGCTCCTTTGTAAACGTCATATGATGATTCGGCACGATGCCTTCCGCGTACGTGCAGCCCCTGCCCTTCTCGGTGTTCAGCACGATCACCGACGGCGCGCCCTTCGCGCCTTTCGCGGCTTCAATCGACGCCGCAATCGCTTCCATGTCGTGCCCGTCGATACGCTGAACATGCCAGCCGAAGCTTTTGAACTTGCACGCGATGTCTCCCAGCGACATCACGTCGTCCGTCAGCCCGTCCAACTGCTGCTTGTTGGCGTCCACAAATGTAATGAGGTTGTCCAGTTTGAAATGGTTTGCAAACAGCGCGCCTTCCCAGACCTGGCCTTCGTCCAGCTCGCCGTCGCCTAAAATCAGGTATGTGTAACTATCTTTTTTGTCCAGCCGGTTGCCCAGCGCCACGCCGATGGCCGTGCTCATGCCCTGCCCGAGAGAGCCCGTCGTCATGTCGACGCCGGGCGTCTTGTTGCGGTCGCAATGGCTCGGCAGGCTGGTGCCGCCCTGATTCAGCGTCGCCAGCATCTCCTTCGGAAAGTACCCCTTGAGTGCCAGCGTCGCGTAGATTGCCGGGCCCGCATGCCCCTTGGAGCATACGAGCCAGTCTCTGTCCCCCCACCGCGGGTTTTGCGGGTCTATCTTCATCACGCCGCCGTACAGCACCGCCAGCGTTTCCACGATGCTCATCGCACCGCCGATATGCCCGAAACCCAATCCGGCCAATTCCTTCAGCGTTTCCACGCGGATCTCCGCGGCGAAACGCTTCGCTTCCTGAATTTCTTTCATGCGTATCCCCCTAGCTTTATTTCAAGTATCTTGGCATCAAAATTCAGTCGGTCGCATCACGGGGGGTGTCTGTTGTTATTGCTCGCTGCGTTTTTTCAGTTCGCTGGCCGATTTGGGATAGATCACCTCAATGCCGTGCTCCCGGCAGTGATCCAGCACGTTCTTCGGCGGACACCGGTCCGTGATAAAAACATCCAGTACCGACATCGGGCAGACGCTGCGCGATGCGTTCTTTCCTATCTTAGAGGAGTCGACCATCAGCAGCAGCTTGTTGCTCCGCTCCATAATCTTGTTCTTTACCATCATCTCCTGATAGGTGTGGTTCGTCAGGCCCGCTTCGATGGTGAGCCCTGTGCTGCTGATAAACGCCTTGCGGATGAAGAACCGCTCTATCTCGGTCATCGTTTCGGAGGCGAAGAACGAAGCGGTGCTCGGGTTGTACTGCCCGCCGATGGCAACCACCGTAAGATTGGGGTACTTCGTCGCAAGCGACAGCACCAGCATGGAGTGCGTGATGACCGTCACGTCCTTCAGCTTCACGAGATTCGGTATCAGTTCCACCGTCGTCGTGCCGCTGTCCACAAAGATGGTATCGCCGTTTTCCACAAACCCCGCAGCCAGCTCGCCTATCTCCTCTTTGCCCGTTTTGTTCTGGGCTTCGCGCTCCTCAAACGGGGCCAGCGCACCCGCGTTGGTCACCGTTACCCCGCCGTAAACCCTCGAAACGTTCCCGCGCTTCTCCAGCTCGGCCAAATCGCGGCGCACGGTGTTCTTCGATACGTTGAAGGTGCTGCACACCTCGTCGATCGAAACCGTTCTTTTTGCGAGTATATACGCTTCCAGTTCGTTCAGTCTGTAAGACCTCAATACTATTCACCTCATGAATTTTTTAATGTTCCTATTTCAGTAAGACATTGTATAAAATCCATTGCATTTTCGCAAGCGTATTCACTCAATTTACCCCGATAGTTGACCAAGTTCTGTCTAAAAATCACCCATCACCTTTCAGAGTATTCACCATCATGCCTCGCCCGTAAAGAGCGGCGCACCGATGAGCCTCTTCAATATGGCAATTTTCGCGCATTCCTCCACAAATTCCGCCTGATGCTCCGCCGCAAGCGGCGAGCCTCCCATGGCGACCAGCCCGTGCTCCCTCAGCAGAAAGCAGGTGGCCCCGGGCGTTTTTTTCAGCGCCGCGCCGATGGTTTCGCACTCCTCTGCGGAAACCGCAGACTGCCCCTGCCCGAATATCTGCAGCGGGTACCTAAGCTTCAACACGGACTGCCACGACACGAACGGCAGCTCCTCCGCAGCGTTGGCCCACGCGATGGCCCACGCGGAATGGCAGTGTACGATGCTCATTACCTCGGGAAGCTGCTGATAGAGGTAGCCGTGCAGCCGCGATTCCTTGGAGGGCGCGACGCCGTCCTCGCCCTTCTGCGTACCGCCGAAGTCCGTTACCACCCAGCCCTTGCCCGACGCCTCGCAGTCCGCGAACGAGCTGCCGGAGCCGCTGATGATCATCCGCTCCTCTCCGGGAACGCGCGCGCTCAGGTTCCCGCCGCTTCCCGTCTGCATTCCCCGTCCGTATGCCCGCCGCGCCGCCGTCGTCAGCTCGGCGACGAGTGCGCTGTTCTTATCTGTTGGTATCATGTAATCCCCCTGCCTTTACCGGAATATCGCACTGCGCCAGCAGCGCCAGCGCCTCGCGCACCACCGCGCCGATAAACGCTTCGTCGTTCATGTTCGCGTCCACCTCCACGCGCCGCACCTGCGGGGCCAGCCCGCCGCGGAACGCTTCGAGGATCGCCTCGTCCGTCTCGGGCGCGTAGAGCCGCTCGCCCTGCCGCGTCTCGGTACGGAAGCCCTGCAGCGGCAGCACCACCGTCACGGGTGCGGGGCTTTGATTCAGCCGCTCCGCCACCAGAGAGGCCGCACGCGCCGCCGTTTCGGGATCGAGCTTGATGTGGACGACGTTGGGATTGTGGTATACGTATTTGCAGCCGCCGTCCGGGCCTCCGCCCGCTCCCTTCAAAAAATCCTCGCTGGAGTAATCGATGAAGTCCAGCCCGCCCGGCGTCACCAGCAGCGGGATACCCTTGTCCACCGCCGCGCAGAGCCGGTTCGGCGCGCCCATCGCGTAGCCTCCGCCCACGATATCGCTGCACACCAGCTCGTGCAGCGAAAGCTCCATCGCCATTTTTATCTTGCCGCACGCTGTCATCTCGTCCATCGCCCTGCCGCCCTTGCCGGTGGAATGGAACGCGGCCACATGGTATCCCGCCGCGTCGATGCGCTCGATGACACCCGCGGCGCACGGCCCCACGACGCCCATGATCGTCGCGCCGATGAGCGGCTCGCCGACCTCCGCCAGCGTTTTGCCCGCGTGCTCCAGCATGCCGATTACCGCCGACACCGCGTTGCCCAGCACGATCTCCGTCACCGGGTTCACACCGGAGAGATCCGCCACGGAGTGCATCAGCGTCACGTCCTTCGTGCCCACGAAGGGGTCCAGTATGCGCTGTCCCGAAGCCACGGTGGACAGCATCAGCTTGGGTACGCCCACGGGCAGCTCGCGCAGCCCGCCGGTCGCCATCAGCGTGTTCTGCAGCCCGCCCAGCGCTACCGCGCCGCAAAAGCAGCCCTGCTCGTACAGCTTCGGCAGCAGCCGCGCCAGCCCTTCGCGCATTGCGCTCACCCATTCGCTGCGGGAAAACCCCGCGCTCTGTGCGATGCTCAGCCCCGCCTCGCGCAGTATGTCCTCCGCGCACACGTCCGAGCGGTACAGCCTGCGTCCCTTGGTGGATAAATCCACGATGAAGGGCGCAAAGCCCGCGGCGCGGACGCGCGCTTCCAGAAACGCGGCCTCGGCGTGCTTGGTATCCAGGGAGCAGACGATGGCTATCGCTCGGCCCACCCTTTTCTCACCCTTTCTTCGGAAGCCCGAAAACGGGGGTCTCCTTACACCGATCCAGCAGGCTCGCCTCATGCGTCAGCAGCAGCCTGTCCATGCTCTCGCAGCGCGCCTTCTGCAGCTCGATGCTCTTCCAGCACGACACGATATCCGCGAAGCGCGCGGGCGGCGTGATGGTGTAGCCTATCTCCGGGATGGGCATGAAGTTGTCGATGCGGAACGCGCTGTCGCCGCAGAGTATGTACTTGCCGTCGTAGGTGTCCACCTCCACGCTCATGTGACCCGGCGAATGGCCGGGCGTCTCGAACACGGTGATGCCGGGCGCTATCTGTACTTCGCCCGAAACCGTTTCTATCGTCATGCCGTCGTACGGCGGCTTGATGCCGAGGAACGGCGCCTCATAGCTTTTGTAGTAGAGCGGTATGGGGTCCATCGCGAAGTCGAACTCGGTCTTGTTTGCCACGATGCGCGCATTCTGGAACTTCTCGATGTTGTAGACGTGATCCCAGTGCATGTGCGTCAGTACGATAAGCGCTATCTCCCCGCAGCCGATGCCCAACTTCTCCAGCTGCTCGTGAATCGCGAGGCCCGGGTCCTGCCACGAGCCGGGATGATGGTACTTGCTCGCCCGCTCGGTGGCCGCCATGCCCGTATCGACGAGCGCGTAATGGCCGTCGCTCTCCAGCAGGAACGCAAAGCACGGGCTGGCCTCCTTCTCGTCGCTGATGCCGGTGATGTACTTCACCACCGAATGATGAAAGTGGTACTGCTTCGGGAACGTCGGGATGAAGCCGGTATTGAGCGGCCTGATGGTGTACTGTTTCATCGTGTCTCTCCTTTCATAGCGTCAAAATATTTATATGGTCAGTATGACCTTGAGCGCTTTTCTCTCCTTCACCAGCCGGATGCACTCGTGGATTTCCTCCCGCGGCATCACGTGCGAGTAAAAGTCCTTCGGGTTAATTTTGCCCTCCGCCATCAGCGCAAAGTTCTCCTCCATGAGGTCGTACTCTCCGTAGGGCAGGTTGAGCAGCTGGAAGAGCGTATTGTTCTGCAGCCGCGTTACGTCGATATTCGTATCGCCGCGCTTCAGCACGCCCATGGAGCACACCCTGCCGAAGGGTTTCAGCAGCCTGCTCCCTTCCAGCAGAATTTCGGAGAAACCCGCCGCGTCCACCACGATGTCGTACTTCCCGCCGCCCAGCGCGTCCGTCACGCTTTCCTCGGCGTTGTTGACGGTTCTGTCCAGCCCACACAGCGCCGCGGCCCTGTCCAGCCGCGCCGGATCGCGGTCCACCGCAACGATCTCGTCCGCGCCCAGCAGCCGCATGTACTTCATCAGCGCCAGCCCCATCGGCCCGGCCCCGTATACCACGATGCGCTTGCCCGGCCCTGCGCCGAAGTTTCTCGCCGCGCTCATGCTCTCGCAGAGGGACAGCACCACGCCCGCGTCCACGAAATCGAAGCCATCCGGAATCCGGTGAAACTTTTTGTAGAACGGCAGCGGCCCGGTATAGCCGTCCTCGATCATCGCCGGATGGTCCGCGACGAGTCCGTAATCCGACAGCCCGCCGTACGCGCGCGTGTATCCGTTGCCGGGGTCCATGCGCAGGTTGGGGTGCAGAAACCGGTCCCCGACCTTGATGTTGCGCGCCTTTTTGCCCACCGCCACGACCTCGCCCGCGGCCTCGTGCCCCAGCAGCGTGGGGAGCGGCTGCATCCCCTCGTGCGCGGGCAGCGTCGCGTTGATGATCTGAAGGTCCGTGCCGTTGCAGAAGCCGCATGCCCGAATGCGCACCAGCGCCTCGTAGTCCTCCGGCTCCGGTATGGGTACGTTGTGCACCAGCTTGACCACGCCGGGCGCAAGCACCGCCACCGATTTCATCATATGTGCCATCTCAAAGACCCCTCAGCCATTCGTCAGTATCACTTTGCCGCGCACCGGGCCGTGCTTGAAGTTCATGAACGCCTCCCGGGCTTCGCTCAGCGGATAGGTTCTGTATATCAGATCGCTGCCGATGCGCAGCTCGCCCTTCGCGAGGTGATGCGCCACGAGAGACCATTCCTTCCCGGGGTACGGCGCGGAATACGACATCCACGAGCCCGTCAGCCGGAACTCCTTGCGGTTCATCAGCTCCCACGTCAGCGGCGAAAACGTCAGATCCGTGTGCGGCGTACCCACGAAGCACACGCTCGATTTGACGCCCGCGATGCGGAACGCCAGGTTCATCGTGAATGGCTGTCCCGCCGTTTCAAATACGAAATCGAAGCCGCTGCCGCCCGTAACGCCCATCGCGGCTTCGTAATATCCTTCTTCTTTGGTGTTGACGGTCACATCCGCGCCGTAGCCCTTCAGGAACTCCAACCGCTCGTTGTCGATGTCGAACACCGTCACCGTCTTCGCGCCGAACAGCCGCGCCCACTGGAGCACGAACAGCCCGATGGTGCCGCCGCCCATGATGGCGACATTGCCGCCGCCCTGATAGCCCGCGCAGAACAGCGCGTGTATCCCTACCGTCGCGGGCTCAAACATCGCGGCCTGCTCGAAGGAGATGCCCTCTCCGTAAGGCACCGCGCACATCTCGGGCATCACGATGTATTCCGCCATGCTGCCCTGCTGCTTGGAGCCCATGAAGCTGTAGTCTTTGCACGGCGCGTAGTTGCCCTTCAGGCAGTCCGCGCACTTCATGCACGGCACCAGCGGCGCGCCCGCCACCCTGTCGCCCACCTTCACGGAGGTGACGCCTTCGCCCACCTCCGCCACCTCGCCCGCAAACTCGTGGCCCAGTATGATGGGGTAAAAGAACGACGTGTGGTTGAACACCCGCGGCACGTCGGAGCCGCATATGCCCGTCGCGCGTACGCGCACCTTGACCTCGCCGCGCGAAACCTCCGGCTGCGGCACGTCCTCGCAGCGGATGTCCTCGTCGCCGTGCACCACTGCCGCCTTCATTGTTGCCATCTCTTCAGTCCTTCCCCTGTCGCCGCCCGGGTGCCGCCGTTACCGGCTATGCGCGGCTGCGCACAGCCGGTAACCCCGCGCGCCCAAACGCAGAGCAGCATCCGACGGGATCGCGTCAGTCAAACGCTCCCGCCGGCTCGTATTCCCTGATACCTCTGTTTACTCCTGCCGGGCCGCGATGCCGCCGTCCAGCAGCAGCGTCTGGCCCGTGATGAATTGCGAAGCGTCCGACGCCAGCAGCAGCGTCAGGCCCATCATGTCCCGGAACTCGCCGATGCGCCCCACGGGGATGCGCGCCACCAGCGGATCGCGGAACGAAGGATCGTCCAGCAGCGACGCGTTAATTGCCGTCTTGATGAACGTCGGCGCGATGGCGTTGATGGTGATGTTGTCCGCCGCCGTCTCGCACGCCAGCTGCTTGGTGAGCATGCTCACCCCGCCCTTGGAGGCGGCGTACGCCGAATGCCCGGTCTTCGCGGTGCCGAACACGCTCTTCATCGACGAGATGTTGATGATCTTGCCGTACCGCTGCGGCCTCATCGCGCGCTTCACCACCTCGCGCGTCACGATAAACGTGGAGCGCAGGTTCATGTTGATCACGCTGTCCCAGCTGTCGTCGTCCATGTCGGCCAAAAACTTCAAGATGCAGCCGCCCGCCGAGTTGACGAGAATGTCGATGCGGCCCATCTTCGCGATGGCGTCCTCCACCGTCTCAATCACCGAAGGGCTCTGCGTCACGTCGCAGGAGGCGTACCAGCACTCCCGCCCTATCGACTTGGCGTACTGCGCGACTTCCTCGCAGGGAGCCACGTTGCGGCTGGTCAGGTACACGTCGCAGCCGTTTTCCAGCAGGCAGACGGCCATTTCGCGCCCCAGTCCCTTGGAGCCGCCGGTGATAAACGCCTTCTTGCCTTTTACGCTGAAGATGTCGCACGCGGTGCCGTATTGCAGTTTCATATCCCGCTCTCCCATCGGTTAAATATCTCCGTGCAGATGCGAAGGCTCGTGTCCGCAGATCATGTACTCCGGCTTCCATTCCGGCAGGTAGCTGCGTACCTTGTGATAGCTCTCGTAGTATGCGTAGTAGTTGTACACCAGCGTGGACGGTATGGTCGGCCAGCTCTCCGGAGCGGGCGTAATCTTCACCATCTTGCCGTCGTAGTCCATCATTTCCGTCATCTGCGGGAAGCACTGGCAGCGCAGGTGGAACAGATCGCCCACGAGTACGCGCACGCCGTTTACGGTATTGACCACGATGCTCTGCGAGCCGCGCGTATGGCCCGGCGTCTTAATAAGGCGGATGCCTTCCAGCAGATCCAGATCGCCGTCCACGAGGATGAGGTCGCGGTTGCCCTTGATGAACGGTATCACATCAAAGTCGAAGTCGCGGCGCGGGGTCTCCGCGAAGCAGGGGTTCAGCAGGTTGTCCAGGTCGTCCTTCTGCGCGTAGCTCACCGTCTTCATGAACAGCTGCGAGTTGCCCGCGTGGTCGTTGTGCAGATGCGTGTAGATGACCATGTCGATATCGGACGGCTTGAGGCCCGCCTTGGCCAGCGATCCCACGAGATCCTTCTCGCCGCAGTCCGCCGGAGCGCCGCCCCATGCCTTGCCGTCAATCAGAAAGCGCTCGTTGATGCCGTTGTCCACCAGCACGTTCCGCTCCCCGTCCTGCAGCAGGAAGGCGAGATACGGCAGCTTGATGGACATGTTGTCCCAGCCGGGCGTCAGGTTTACCTTGTTGGCGATATGCCATCCGCAGTCGATGGTCGTCAGCTTCCATTTTCCAACTCCGATTTTGCTCATTGAAATACCTCCTAAGTATTTTTGTTTCTCTTTGATGCTTGTCTATATCATGGGCAGGTCTTGTGCTCCCCTCGGTTACCTGCCCGGTCTGCCGTCTTTCAGATACCGGTCGGTCGCAGCGGCGGCCTTGGCGCTGTCCGTCTGCATGCCCATGGCGGCGCGGACGGCGTCGATGGTCTCCGGTATGATCACGCTCTCCTGCGGGATGTGGAGCGCGAACAGTACGTCGTTCCCGCTTTCCGCCACGCTGTCCCGCCACAGCGCAACCTCGTACATATCGCCCCGGCGGCGGCCCACGTCGCGCGCGTACTTGTACAGCGAGGCGTTGCCCTTAAACCCCTGCTCGATGGACACCACGCGCACCCGCGGATGGGCGCGAAGCGCTTCCACCGCTTCGTCCCGGCGAATTTTGCGCCGCCCGCTCGCCATGACCGTGATGATGTTGCCGTGCGTCACGGGCGTGTATACGAGCAGCCCCGAGGCCTTGATGTGCGGCATCAGCGTCATCAAATCTGTGGCCTGATGCGGCGGGGCCTTCTCCAGCTGCAGCGCGTTCGTCAGCCCCCGGTGATAATCGCCCGGATCTGCCGCGCAGCGGATGATGGTGAACGACAGCTTTTCCAGCCCGAAGGCGGCATCGAGACAGTCCGCCGCGCGCACCAGTCCGGTCGTGCTGCACGACGTAATCTTAAGGTAGCTGAGGCCGACGCACGCCCCGTAGTTCGCGCCGCTGTGGAACAGCGCCTCCGCGACGGAGTTTCTCTCCCCGCCCTGGAATATGGCCTTGATGCCCTTCCGCTCGTAGAGCTTCCTGTTGCGCGCGCCCGCGCCGCGCGGCGTGGCGTCCAGCACGATATCCGCCTCGTCCAGCAGCTCGTCCATCGTTCCCGCCACCGGGATACCGTACTCCGCGAACTTTGATGGATTCCCGCCTTCGCCCAGGTATAACGCGTAGGGCATTCCGTCCTCGTGCATCGCGCGTACCGGCAGCGTCGGCGCGATATCCGCCACACCTGCCAGTTCCATATCCTCCTGCAAGGTAACGGCATACGCCAGGCGCTGTCCCACCGTTCCGTATCCCGCTACCGCAACCTTCACCTTGCCCACCGCATCCTCCGCATAGACTTCGCCGGGATTATACCGCTTCCAGTTTATCCTCCGCGCCGCAAATCCGTATCCATGACATGATTACGGCCTTCATGGCTTCCTTTGCGAGCAGCGCCAGCTCCACGATGCCGCTGTCCCTGCCTTCGCCCAATATCGCCCCGGCGACGGCGGTTTTGTACGCGTGGTGTATCGCCGTGCCGACGTTCACCTTGCACACGCCGGCGGCGATGCACTGGCGCACGTCATCCTCCGAAAGCCCGGTGCTGCCATGCAGCACCAGCGGAATATCGATCATCTTGTGTACCTGCCGCAGCAGGCCGATGTTAAGCTCCGGATCCCGGTGATAAAACCCATGCTGATTGCCGATGCCTATCGCCAGCGAATCGATGCCGGTTTCTCGCACCAGCCGCACGCAGCTCTCGGGAGTGGGCCGCTCGCCCTCCGCCTCCGCCCAGCCCGCGGTCTCGTCGCTGCGGCCCAGTATCTGCCCCAGCTCCGCCTCCACCAGCACGCCCGCGCGGTGCGCGTACAATACCACTTCCCGCGTCTGCGCGATGTTCTTTTCCAGCGGCAGCCGCGAGGCGTCCAGCATTACCGAGTGATACCCGGTATCCACCGCCGTTTTGCACAGGCCCACCTCGTTGCTGTGATCCAGATGGTTATACAGTTTTCCGCAGTGGTTCTGATGCCCTACCCTTCCCAGCGCCGCACAGTAATCGAGGCCCAGGGTGCCCACCGTCACCATCGCGGACGCGGCGTATACCGGCGCGTTCATCTGCTTAGCGGACTCGACAATCGCAAGGAATTCCCAGATGTCCGAGTAATTGAAGGCTGGAATGGCAAACCCCTGCTTTTGCGCCGCCTTCAGCATGTCATTCATATACGATCTCCGGCTTCTTTTGTTTGTCAATAAAATTCAGCAGTGTCTTTCTGTCGGGTACCCCGCTTGTCGCGCCCACCGCCTGTATCACGAACGCGGCGTTGGCGCTGCCCCGGATTACGCATTCCTCGAGGAGCCGTTTCTCCGCAAGGCCGCTCAGCAGTCCGGCCATGAAGCCGTCGCCCGCGCCCGTGGCATCCACGACCTCCACGTCGTAGCTGCCGCACCGGAACGCCCTTCCGGTTTCGGGCAGGCAATACACGCCATCCTTTCCCAGCTTAATCAGTACATTTCTGACGCCCGCCTTCTTAAACTCCGAGGCGGCGAGGGCGCAGTCCTCCGAGCCCAGCATATGCCGGGCCTCGTTCAAACTCGGTACAAAATACGTCAGGTACGGCATGCAGCAGCGTATGAGCTCGAACCATCGGCCCGAGTGGTCGTACGCCACGTCCATGCTGGTCGTAAGACCCAGCTCCACAGCGGTTTTCAGCACGCCCGCGGCGCCCTCGCCGTCGAAGGCGTCCAGATGGAAGGTGCCGCCGATGTGCAGGTGGCTGCAGCGCTTCATCACGGAAACGCCCACGTCCTCCGGGCAGAACTCCCGGTTGGAGCCCACGCGATGCAGGAAGCACCGCTCGCCGTCCGCGCGAATGAGCGCGATGACCTTGGAATTCTCCTCCGTGCGCGAGTACACCACATGGCCCGTATCCACGCCCGCCTCTTTGGCTATCTGCACGATCTGCCTGCCGAACATGTCGCATCCGGCGCGACCGACGAACACCACGTCGTCGGACAGCTTCCCCAGGCCCACCGCCGTATTCAGCGCGTCCCCGCCGTTGCGGATGGATATCTCCTCCACGATGACGCTGTCGGTGTTGAAATCGATCACCGGCACCGGCCTTACCACCACGTCGGCGACCATTTCCCCAACACACAGAATTTTCATGCTTTCTTCCGTACCTTCCGCCAAGCCTGTTTGTTCCACATCAGGCCCGTGACATGCTGTATATCATATTGCTGTAATTTCTTCACGGCCCTGATGTGAAGCAAGCTGTAATTCGGTATTCTCCGCGCCGCGGGCTACTGCCGAAGCCTCGGTGCGCGGTTGTTGATAAACAGTATCAGCAGCAGCGCCATACCCTGGAAGAACACGCGCGCGCCGGTCGGTATGTTGAACGCGATGAGCAGGCTGTCCAGTATGACCAGCACCATTGCGCCCATGATGCAGCCGACGAAGCTGCCTTTGCCTCCCGCGGCGTGCGCACCGCCGATAAACACCGCGGCCATCGCCCGCATCGGGAAGCTCGCGGTCATGTCGATATGCACCAGCCCCGAGTATCCGACGAGCAGCATGCCTGCCGCCGCAGAAAGCGCGCCGCTGGCCATATAAGCGCCCACGGCGACCTGCGCAACCGGAAGGCCATTGATTCTCGCCGCGTCCCGGTTGTTGCCTGTCAGCAGCAGATACTGACCCACTCTGGTCTTGCTCAGTATGAACTGCAACACGATCACCACAATGAGCACCAACACCACCATTCGTCGGAAGGGCCCCAGCACCGGGAGTGTGAGATCCGACAGCGCCTGCGGAATGTTCAGCGTGATCTGCGATTTTGTAATCATGATCATCACGCCGGCTACCAGTCCCGACATCGCCATGGTCATCACCAGCGCGGGGATGCGCAGGTAGTAAATGCACAGCCCGCTGATGCTGCCTATCAGCGCGCCCACCACCATGACAACCAGAAAACCAAACACCAGGCTTTCCTGCCCAAACAGCCGCAGCGAGGGCCCCAGTACCGCGCCCACTATCATGAGGGAGCCTGTAGAGAGGTCGAGTCCGCTGTCACCTGCCATAACGGTGATATTGGCGCCCATCGCCACCACCGTCAGTATGCTGGTCTGGAGGAATATGGAGCCCAGGTTGCTGGCGGTAAAGAAGCCGCCTATCCGCATCCGGCAAACAACGAGTATGATGACCAAAGCCACCAGTGAAGGAATATAGTCCTTGTATCGGTTAAATGCCAATCTCAGCTTGCCGTCTGTCATTTCGCTTCCCCTCCCGCTCTGACCGCCTTACGCTCCCGCGTTCCCAGCTGCTTCACGATAACAGCAACCACAAGGCCGATAATCATGATCATGTAATTCCAGAAATTCTGCGCGAAGGTCTCCACCGTGGAGCCGACGATGGTAATGAGTATAATCGTGAGGAACAGGCCCCCGAACAGCGCTCCCCAGATGTCTCCCTCGCCGCCGTTCAGCGCCACGCCGCCGATGACGACCGCCGTAATGGCCTTCAGACCGAAGCTTTCGCCGATGTTCGGGTCTCCCGAGGCGATGAGGCCGGTGGCGATGATCGCCCCGATGGCGGCGCACAACCCTCCGAACAGGTGGGCGTACACCTTCGTGCTTGCCACGGGCATGCCGGAAATATACGCGCTCATCTCGTTGCGCCCGATGCCGTAGAAGGAAACCCGGCGGCTGGAGTTCATGTACAGTATCCATATCAGCAGCGGAATGCCCATCAAAAGGATGCAGCTCGGCAGGAATCCGAAGTGTACCTTCATGATGAATTTGATGAGGCTGGCCGGTATGCCGAAGCCGCTGGGATTGGGCATCACCCACAGCGCCAGGCCGCTGTAGACCGAGCTTGTGGCGAACGTCGCCAGCAGCGGATTCACGCGGAGTATGCCCACCGCGATGCCATTGATGAGTCCTCCGACAAGGCCCATGCCAATCCCGATGGCCAGCACCGGGAGTATGCCCATCTTGTACTCCGTGAACAGTGTCGCCATGGTGACGTTGATGAGGCTGAGCAGGCTGCCCAGAGAGATATCAATGCAGCCGATAATCTTGGACGCGCACATGCCCATCACCACGCACAGTATCGGCGCGCTGGTCAGCATGTAATTGAAGAAGGACGCCGGCTTCATAAAGCCGGGATTGATGATGCTGTTGTAGATAAGCAGCACCAAAAACAAAACCAAAGCCGGAAGTGAAGTCCATTTGCGGAATCGTTTGAATGCGGATTTTACAATTGACACTTGCTTTTCACCTCTTTCTTACGCGAAGGAGTAAGCCAGTATATTTTCAGCGGTTATGGCTTCACCTGTCAGCTCTTTTACAATCTTTCCTTCGTACATGATCAGCACGCGGGAATTGGCGGTCATATGGCAGATCTCCACCAGCTCTTCATCGTCACTGGAAACCATGACGACGCCGGAGCCGTTGTTCGCCAGGTCGATGAATGTCCTGTGAAGATCGTAGCGCGCCTGCACGTCGATGCCCTTTGTGGGGTCGTCGGTAAGCAGCAGCTCCGGATTGGTGGCCAGCCACCGCGCCACCACCACCTTCTGCTGATTGCCGCCCGAAAGCGAAGTGATGTAGTTCTTGGGCTGACCGTTGTATTTGACTCCGAACCTGTCCAGCACCTCGCATGGTTTTTTGATTTTCTTCTTAACGATAAGGTTTCCTACGCTCTTCACGTTCTCCGAAACGGAACGGACGGGATAGATGCCCTCTCCCGTACGGTCGCCGGAGATGAACGCCATACTGCGCTTGGCCGACTTGCGGGGCGAGCTGCTGGTAAACGGGCCGCCCTTGTACTCGAATGCCGTAGTGGCGCGCAGCCCGTATATCTGCCGGATCAAATCGGATTGCCCGTGCCCCTGAAGCCCGGCGATTCCCACGAAATCCCCTCTTCGCACGGTGAGGTTGATGTTCGTTCCGAAGTCCGCCAGCTTCATATCCTTCAGCTTCAGCAGTACGTCGCGCGCGTCGCCGCATTCCGCCGCATTCTCGCATTCCTCGATGGCGTTGCGCGCCTCCAGCTCCTCGATGCTAAGGCCGGTCATCAGCGAGAGAAGCTCTGTGCCGGTGGTCTCCTCTATCTGTTTGTTGGCAATCGTCACCCCGTCCTTCATCACCGTGACGGAGTCGCATATATCGAACAGTTCGTGCATCCGGTGGGAAATGAAGAGAATGATGCGGCCTTCCTCTTTCAGTTCATGCATGACGCGTTTGACGATCTGAACGTCCTCCCGGTACAGCGGAGAGGTGATTTCGTCGAGTATCAGGATATACGGATCCTGAACCAGCGTCTTGGCGAATTCCACCATGTATTTCTGGTTGGGAGGCAGCCGCTTCAGCGGCGTATCAATAATGCTCTCCAGGCCAAGGCGGCTTAACACCTCCAGCGTCTTCTTACGCATTTCGGCCCGATCCAGCGCAAATCCATACTTTTTGGGCAGAGAGCACGCCATGATGTTTTCCGCAACCGTCAGGTTGAGAAACAAGCTGAGCTCCTGGGACGCAACCACCACGCGGTGTTTTTTGGCTTCCTCCGGAAAGCTGAAATCTACCGGCTTGCCGTCTATTTCTATCGTTCCGGAATTGGTCTTTATGATTCCGCCGATCGCTTTAGCCAGGGTGCTTTTGCCCGAGCCGTTACCGCCCAGCAGCGCGCGAATCTCACCCTTTTTCACATCTATGCTGGCGTCCTTCAAAGCAACGACGTAACCGTAATGCTTTACAATCGACTGACATCGCAAACTCATTTTCTGTTCCTCTTAACCATATAAATTTGGGCAGCCTCATTGGGATACTTGTATCGGGAATTGGCAAATGTCAAAGGGATTGCCTCTCCGGGCGGACACCGCCGGCATCCGCCCGGGAAGCAGGGTTGTTTTCGTCAGGCCACAGGCGCGTCGAACCAGAGCTCGATGCACTGCTCGCGCGTCAGCGGAATGTCGGGAGAATAGGTATCCTCTTTGTCCGCAAACTGCTCCAGCGCCTCGTCACGGGAGTAAACCGTGAGGTTCGGGTAGTCGGCCATGATGTCGTCCGGCAGCGTGCCATCCATTGTAATAGCCACCGGCGGGTCTATCATCACCGTGTTGATAAGGGCTTCGCCGCCGTCCGCCGGGCAGGCCACCAGCACGTCCGACTTCACGGTGTAGCCCTGAAGCATCAGTACCGCGAAGTGCAGGGACGCAACCGAGATAGCCGGGGAATTCGTGACGCCGACCGTCTCATAGTCGCCCATCTCGCCCCACATACGGACGGTGCTGAGCACGCTGTCGCCGCACACCACGGGCATGTCGATACCCGCATTGTCGTACGCGGCCTTTACGCCTTCAAACGTCACGTTCTGGCAAATCACGCCGTCGATGTTGTCATACGTGGAAAGGAACGTGGACATGACGTTCTGGGCTTCTGTCTGGTTGCGCTTTCCGGCGGCTTCCGCCAGCAGGTTCCAGCCGAACTGGTCGATGGCATCGTACACGGCACGGTCACGGATCATGTCGGTGCCGTTGCCCGGGTTGCCGGAGATATACACCACGTTCGAGCCGGAGGGAAGCTTCGTCGCCGCCCAGCGGTTGATGAGCATGCTGTACTTGTACGCGTTATTGACGACACAATAGGTGCCTTCATACACCGCCGGGTCGTTTGCCATAATCACCAGCGTGCCCATCGACTTGCCCATCTCCACCACGGAGGCCATGGTCGTCGGCGAAACCGCGCAGATCAGCAGCGCGTCCAGACCTTCGGCCAGCAGCGCGTTGCATTGGCTGATCTGGGTCGTGCTGTCGTTGCCGGCGTCCACGATCTGGAACTCGGCAAGCGTTCCGTCCGCAAGGTACGCGTCCGCGGCTTCCTGAAGGCTCGCCACATGCTGGCTTCTCCAGGCGTTGCCGGTATAACCCACGGAATAGGCAACCTTCAGGCCCTTTTTCAGCTCCACGGGCGCCTGAGATTCTGTCGAGGCCGAAGTTTCGGGAGCAGCCTGGCTTGTCGATACCTGTTGAGAAGGAGACTCAGTTACGGGTTCTTTGCTGCCGCATGCCGCGAATACGCTGACAAGCATCACCACACACAGTAGCAACGGTAACACTTTTCTCATGGTCTTTCCTCCGTCATTTTTTTATTTTAGGCCGTCAAAGGTACTTGTCAGGCCTGGGGCGCGTTGAACCACAGCTCGATGCACTGCTCGCGGGAAAGCGGCATATCGGGGGCATAGGTGTCCTCTTTGTCCGCGAATTTTTCCAGCGCTTCGTCGCGGGAGTAAACCGTGAGGTTCGGGTAGTCGGCCATGATGTCGTCCGGCAGCGTGCCATCCAGCGTGATGGCTACCGGCGGGTCTATCATCACCGTGTTGATGAGGGCTTCGCCGCCGTCCGCCGGGCAGGCCACCAGCACGTCCGACTTCACGGTGTAGCCCTGAAGCATCAGTACCGCGAAGTGCAGGGACGCAACCGAGATAGCCGGGGAATTCGTGACGCCAATCGTCTCATAGTCGCCCATCTCGCCCCAAATGCGGTTGGTGCTGAGCACCGCGTCGCCGCAAACCACAGGCATTTCGATGCCCGCGTTGTCGTACGCGGCCTTTACGCCTTCAAACGTGGTGTTCTGGCAGATAACGCCGTCGATTTTGTCATAGGTGGAAAGGAACGTGGACATGACGTTCGTCGCTTCCGTCTGGTTGCGCTTTCCGGCAGCTTCCGCAAGGAGGTTCCAGCCGAACTGGTCGATGGCATCGTGCACGGCACGGTCACGGATCATGTCGGTGCCGTTGCCGGGGTTGCCGGAGATATACACCACGTTCGAGCCGGAGGGAAGCTTCGTCGCCGCCCAGCGGTTGATGAGCATGCTGTACTTGTACGCGTCGTTGACGACGCAGTAGGTGCCTTCATACACCGCCGGATCGTTTGCCATAATCACCAGCGTGCCCATCGACTTGCCCATCTCCACCACGGAGGCCATGGTCGTCGGCGAAACCGCGCAGATCAGCAGCGCGTCCAGACCTTCGGCCAGCAGCGCGTTGCACTGGCTGATCTGGGTCGTGCTGTCGTTGCCGGCGTCCACGATCTGGAATTCGGCAAGCGTTCCGTCCGCAAGGTACGCGTCCGCGGCTTCCTGAAGGCTCGCCACGTGCTGGCTTCTCCATGCGTTGCCGGTGTAGCCCACGGAATAGGCAACCTTCAAGCCCTTTTTCAGTTCCAGCGGCGTCTGAGACTCCGTCGATCCCGAGGTATCCGGAGCAGCCTGGCTTGCCGATACCTGCTGCGAAACAGATTCCGCCGCGGGTTCTTTGCTGCCGCATGCCGCAAACAGTGTTAAAAGCATCGCTGCGCACAGCACCAAAGGCAAAAATTTCTTCATGGTCTTTCCTCCATACTGTTATTTATGACAAGAGAAAATCCTTTTCGGGCGGAGTATCGCCGCCTCCCACCCCATACGGCCTTGGCCGCTCATATAGCATGCAAAGCCCGTATGACTTGGAACCCGTCAAAGCCTGTCCGGAAAATTCTTTTCTCAAAGCCAACACGTCTGCCCTCTCCGGGCTTGTCCGTATTGAAAAAACTTGCGGCAGCTTCCGCGCTCAGTCCGCCTTAGCCATGAACACCGGAACGTCGCCGATACCCGAAAGCGACTTGATCGTCTTGCTTCTTCCAAACTCGTGAAGCGTCTCTATCGTGCGCTCCCGGCCGAAGCCGCTCGCCTTGTTGCCGCCAAAGGGCACGCAGTCCAGGCCCAGACGGTAGAAGTTGTTCACATAGGCCGTGCCGACATCCAGCTGGCGCGCGATGCGCAGCGCCTTCTCGTAGTCCTTGGAATACACGACGGCGACCAGTCCGTACTCCGTGTTGTCGGCAATCGAAACCGCTTCCTCCACATCGTCGTACGGTATTACGCACGTCACCGGGCCGAACATCTCTTCCTGCGCGATGCGCATATCCGGACGGACGTCGGCGAAGAGCGTGGGCGGCACGAAAAATCCGTTTTGGAGCCGTTCGTCCGTGGGCAGCTTCGCCTGCGCCGCAAGCTTCGCGCCCTCCTTGACGCCGATTTCGAGGTAGCTCAGCACGCGCTGCTGCTGCTGGCGGGAGACGAGCGGGCCGACCTGCGTCGCGGGATCCATGCCGTCGCCTACCTGTATCTTCCGTACCACCGCGGAGAACTTCTCCACGAACTCGTCGTATCTGGAGCGGTGGATGATGAAGCGTGAGATTGCCGTACAGGCTTGTCCGTTGTTATAGAACGCGCCTTCGTATGCGATGGGGAGCAGCTCGTCGATGTCGTAATCCGGCAGTACGATGAAGGCGTTCTTTCCGCCCAGCTCCATGATGCAGGGCGTCAGGTTCTCCGCCGCCTGCCGCAGTATCGCCTTGCCCGAACCGCTGGAGCCCGTAAACGAAATCTTGCGCACCAGCGGGTGAGACGACAGCGCCTTGCCCGTTTCCACGCCCGGGCCGGTTACCACCTGCAGCACGTCCGGCGGGAACACCTGCTGCAGCAGCTCCACGATCTTCATGATGGTCAGCGGCGCCTGATCCCCCGGCTTTAATACGATCGTGTTGCCCACGGCGAGCGCGGGTGCGGCCTTCGCGGCGGTGTGCAGCGGCGGCCAGTTGAACGGGATAATCCCCGCGAAAACGCCGTAGGGTTCCAGTATGACGGAAGCGTACACCGGGCCCAGATCGAACAGATCCGTCGGCAGATTCCCGATGAGCCCGCCGAAGTATTCAAATGCCTCCACGCAGCGCTTGGTGTCCCCGCGGGATATGAAGAGCGGCTTGCCCTCCTCTTCCGTCTCCAGCCGGGCAATCTCTTCAAAGTGGTCCTGCACGACCACCGCCGCCTGCTTTAAATAGCGGCCGCGCTCGTGCGGCGATACCCAGCGCCATTTCTGGTACGCTTCGTGGGCAGCCTTCACAGCCGCGTCCACCTCTGCCGCCCCGCCGCCCTGAACGATGGTAATAGGCTCCGCAGTGGCGGGATTCTCGACGATAAACTGATCCTCCGGTCGGTTGGATGACCACTTCGTCCTCAGAACCGGTAATTCTCTCTGAGACATATCGTAAATCCTTTCAAAAAATATTTCCGAGTGTATCGACGCGACGCCATGGGCAGCACCCGTTACAGAAAGAGCTTTTCGGCGTTGCCGTGCAGAATCGATTCCCGTTCCTGCCGCGTCAGCCGAAGCCCGTTGACGTGCGTCACCGGCTCATCATCTCCCATGTCAAAAGGATAGTCCGTACCCACCAGCACGTGATCCGCGCCAAAGCTGTCCGAAAGGAACTGAAGCGCGGGGTTCCAGTGGGTGATGGTATCAAAGTAGAGGTTCTTGAAATAGTGCTCCGGCGACTGGTGAATGAGGGCTTTGGGCTCCTGACGCACCTTGTAGCCATGCACCAGCCTTCCGGCCTGATACGGAAAATACCCGCCGCCGTGGGACGCAATCACGCTGAGCGCGGGGAAGCGCTCGAACACGCCGCCCAGCACCAGATGGTTCAGGCCGCAGTTGGTTTCATACACGTTGCCTACGAGGTTTTTATTATAGTAATTGGCGTACTCGGATCGCGCCTCCGGATAACCGGGATAATACGGATGCAGGAATATCACGATGCCGTTGGAGGCGCAATAATCGTATATCGGGAAAAACACTTCGTCGTCCAGCTGCCTGTCCAGTATGACGGGCGCTATCTCGATGCCCTTCATGCCCAGCTCAGTGTGGGCACGCTTCAGTTCTTTCAGGCTCAGCGCGATATCCTGCATGGGCAGCGTGGCCATGCCGCCCAGCCGGTCCGGATGCCTCGATACGAAATCCGCCAGCCAGTCGTTGCACATTGCGGAGGTTACCGCGGCCTCTTCCCTGTCGATAAAGTAATAGAATACGCTGGGAGACAGCGAGAGTATCGCCTTGTCCACGCCCATTTTGTCCATATCGGCAATGCGCGTGCCGTAATCGTAAAACTCCCGGAACACCGGATATTTGAAGCCTTCTTTATGCGACAGGTATTCCCTGCCGTCCTCGATGACGACCTGGGTATCCAGCGCGTCACCCTTTCTTCGGATATAGTCAACGAGCACATCGGGTAGAAAATGACTGTGAATGTCAATTACCATAATGATACCTCTCTGCCAGTACTGCTTTGCTGTCGATGATGATTTCGCGCCGGACCGGGCGCTATGGGCGCATGGCGATTTTAAAGCCGGTCTGGTTGACAAAGCGGTCGAACGCTTCGGACCAGTCCTCCAGGCGGAGGCTGTCGTCAAACAGGCTGGCCAGATCCAGCCGTCCCTGAGATAAAATGCCCATCAGCCTGTCCCACGACGTCGGCTCCTGCGCATAGGTGGTATGAACCGTCAGTTCCTTGAAAAGAAGGCTGTCCAAATCGACCGGCACCTCCTTGCCAAAGAGGGCCATCTGCGTATAGTGCCCCTGCTTTTTGAGCATCTGCACGCAGGTCTTTACGGAAGCGGCAACGCCTGCGCACTCCGCCGCGACATCCGCACCCAGCGGGTCCATTGCGTATATGGCCTCCCGCACCTGCTCCGCCGTCCAGGCGATGGCATCCGCACCCAGCTTTTTGGCAAGCTCCAGGCGCGGCATGTCCTTCTCGATACCCGCCACCACCACCCTCGCGCCCGCCAGCTTAGCCAGCTGCAGGCACAGCAGACCGATGGTCCCGGGGCCGCTTATCAGCACCACATCACCCGCGGTAATGGTGCTGCGTTCCAGCAGACCGCGAATGCAGCATGCCAGAGGCTCTGAAAGCGCGAGCTCGTTTCCGTAGGGAACATCCTTTGGAACCTTGTAGGCGAGCCGTTCCGGAATCGTCACGTATTCCGCCATGGCACCGTCCATACCGGACCCGATGGACTTCCGCTCCGCGCACAGCATATACAACCCCTGACGGCAATAAACACAGCTTCCGCACGTGTGCTTTGCGGTAAGAGAAACCACCCTGTCTCCCGCGCTGAATCTGGTTACGCACGCGCCGGTCTCGGTGACAATGCCCACGTATTCGTGGCCCATAATCACCGGTTTCTGGCAGGGGTATTCGTCGCGCATGATATGGATATCCGTTCCGCATATACCCACCGCGCTTACTTTCACCTTCAGCTCAAAATCCCCCGGCGCCGGTTCGGGAACATCACGAATCTCCATGCCGCTTTTTCCTGCCGCAAACTTAACCAATGCTCTCATAACTGCCTTCCCTTCGCTGCGATGCGTCCAACTTATGGCACATAATGTAGTTATTTTACTGTTGTTATGATTTATTTATTTGCGATTTTGGTTTTGTTTTGGTTATCTTTTGGCTAAGTCTATCACCTATCCTGTGCATAGTCAAGGTATATTATTATATTATTTCACCTCTCAGCGATTTTGCGCAACGCAAAAACACCCCCCGGAAAAGCAGACGGCGGTACACTTCCATCTGCCGTGTGCGCTCTTGCCGTTCATTCCTGAGAGAGGCGAGGTATCCCTCCCCGGAAAAGCCGATCCTTTCGGTTTCATCATGCTTCCCCGGCGGGCGGCCGCCCGCCGGGAAGGAGTATCGCAGAGTTTAGAGAAGTATGCTTTGGAAAATGGTTTCCACGTCTTTTTTGTCCAGGGCAATATACCCGCGCATTACGCCGTCCGCGCCATAGCGGCTGTTGTCCACCAGCTTTTTCAGATCCGCAGCGGGTATTCCCATCTCTGTCAGCGAAGCCGGCATGCCAATGGCCTTGTTCCACGCGCGGAAGCGGCGGACGCCCTCCATCGCGGTAGCCCTCACGTCCTGCATATCCGGCTGCACGCCGAACACGTCCACGGCAAACTGCGCCGCCCGCGCCGCCTTTTCCGCGTCGCAGCGCTCTGCGATGAACTGCAGCCACGCGGGCATCAGCACCGCCAGCCCTTGTCCGTGCGGCGTATCGTATGTGCCGCTGATGTACGCTTCCAGTCCGTGTATCATGAGCATCTCGTCCGGCTTTCCGATGCCGGTGACACCGTTGTGCGCGAACGAGGCCGCCAGCATGAGCTCTGCGCGCGCCTCATAATCCCCGGGGCGGGCCAGCGCGGCGGGCGCGTATTTCAGCACAGAGCGCATCAGCCCCGCGCCGAACTGGTCCGCCAGAAAGGTGCTGTGAACGGAGAAGTACCGCTCCAGCGAGTGAGAGAATATGTCTGAAGCGCCTGCGGCGGTCTGCCGGGCGGACACCGTATAGGTCAGCTCCGGGTTCATGATGGCAAATACCGGACGCAGCACATCGGGGTACATCATGCCTTTTTTCAGCCCTGTCTCCAGATCGTCCACCAGTACCGCGGAGCCGCTCGTCTCGCTGCCCGCTGCGGATATGGTATGAATGGTTCCCACTTTGGCCATGGTCCGCGGTTTTTCTCCCTGAAAGTACCTCCAGAACCCGGTGCCATCGGCCAGCCCCATCGCAATGGCTTTGGCGGTGTCGATGGTGCTTCCGCCGCCCACGCCCAGCAGAAAGTCCACGCCTTCCTTTTGTGCCAGCTGGAAGCCCTGCTGTGCCAGCGATCGCCGTGGGTTGGGCTGAACCCCTCCCAGCTCTACAAACGGTATGCCCGCACCATTCAGCGCATCCGTCACGGTATTGTACAATCCGCTGCGTTTGATGCTTCCGCTTCCGTACACCAGCATCACCTTTGTGCCGCCGTGCTGACGTATCTTAACAGCGGTCTGCGCCTCCGTTCCTTTGCCAAACAGTATGTCGGTGGCCATGCAAAACGAAGAGTCCACGTACGCTCTCATGAATAACTCCTTTCCGTGTCCATATTCTTTTTTAGTGTTGCCTTTTATGTCAATCATAAATACGCATTGAAGATATGTCGATTATATCAACTCTGCTCATAATTTGATATACTTTTTCTCAACAAATGATGATATTTCGCAAAAAAATTACAAGCGGTTGGCGCGTTCCGCTTGGAGTGCGCTCCAATGCGCGCCTGATATTTCCATATCTGTGCGTGCTCTTTGTTGTTCACAATACGAAGGCTCATATTAAAAACCGGGCGCCATACGCGCGCATTTTGTGGTATAATGTCGAAAATATCGCATCGAGGTGACCTATGGACGAAGTGACTCGCTTTGATATGAAGGCCCCTCCCAAACGCCAGAAAACCCCGCTGAAAATATTCACCTGGTTCTTAAGCTTCCCCATCGTGTGGACGAACCGGCTCAAAATCAACCGCGAAAACATGAAGGGGCTAAAGCCCCCCTATCTGCTGCTGTGCACGCACAAGTCGTTCATCGACTTCATGGTGACCACGGCGTGCATCTTCCCCCACCGCGCCAATTATGTGGTCGCCATCGACGGCTTCATCGGACGCGAAAAGCTGCTGCGCAACGTGGGCTGCATCTGCAAGCGCAAGTTCACCAACGACGTGCAGATGGTGATGCACCTGCGCAAGGTCATCGACAACGGCGATATCCTCGTGATTTACCCGGAGGCGCGCTATTCGCTCATCGGCACCAACGCCTGCCTGCCGGAATCCTTGGGCAAGCTCGCCAAGTTCTTAAAAGTGCCGGTCGTGACGCTGAGCATGCACGGCAACTTTCTGCGCTCGCCTGTGTGGAACCTGCACAAACGGCATATCCCGCTCGCCGCGGACCTGCGGCAGATCATCACGGCGGACGAGATCAAGACGCTGCCGAAAGACGAAATCTTCCAGCGCATCAACGACGCCTTCTTCTACGACGAATACCTCTGGCAGAAGGAGAACGGCATCCGCATCAACTATAAGGACCGCGCGAAGGGCCTGCACAAGGTGCTCTACAAGTGCCGCCACTGCGGCGAGGAATACCAGATGCGTTCCGACGGCGCCACGCTGTGGTGCGACGCATGCGGCAGCCAATGGACCATGACCGAGTACGGCGAGCTGGAAGCCAAGGATGAAGCCGAGCGCGTGCACATCCCCAGCTGGTACGAGGCGCTGCGCGAGGACGTGCGGCAGCTCATCAAGGAAGGCGAGTACTTCTTTTCCTCCGAGGTCGTGGTGGACAGCCTGCCCAACGCCGACGGCTACATCCGCCTCGGCGAAGGCCGCCTGACGCACGACATGAACGGCTTCACGCTGGAGGGCATCTTCGGCGGGCAGCCCTTTCTGCTGAAGAAGGACCCGCTTTCCATGTACTCCTGCCACATCGAGTACGACTACATGGGCCGCGGCGATTGCATCGACCTCTCCACCCTGCACGACACCTATTACATCTACCCCAAGACGGATGAGTGGTCCGCCACCAAAATATCGCTCGCCACGGAGGAGCTGTACAACCACTACGCGAGAGGATAAGCTTCAGGCGGGATGACGCCCGGAAACCTGGCTTCGTTTATATCATTTATTAATGGAACGCGGGAGGGGCTATGGATGCATGGTTTCGGTTTATCGTCTACAGCGCACTCGGACTGAGCTGCGAGATCATCTCGTCCGTATTCCTCATTGAGTTCGCGTTAGGCGCAAAGGTGCATCGCCGCGTACCCGGCAAGTATCTGGAGGGCTTTGTCAGCTTATACATGATACCCATCCACGGCTTTGGCGTGCTGTTCGCCTTCGAGCCCATGGTTTTTTTGATCGCCGGGTTGCACTGGGCGCTGCGCTGGGCCATCTGGGGGATACTGTTCGTATTCACCGAAGCGTTGATGGGCTTCCTGATGGACAAGGTTTTGGGATTCTACCCGTGGGATTATTACGCGGACTCGCGGTTCAAAATCTTCCGGCGCGGCTACAGCCTGTGGACGCTGATTCCCCTGTGGGGTATATACGGCCTGTTGCTCGAAGTTTTTGTTCGTATGCTGACCGGCGCGCCGCTTTAACTACTATAAGTATTTTTATCCCCCTCCGTCATTGCGAGGAGGCGCAGCCGACGAAGCAATCCCCCCACCCTCCGTCATTGCGAGGAACGTAGTGACGAAGCAATCCAAAAACAGCCGGGGCGACACAGTGGCAGCACCCATTGGCTCTGCCTCGATACAGAAACCCTGCATCAGGAATTGCTTCGGCAGCTGGATTGCTTCGCTCACCCACCCCAAAAAGCTGTGCTTTTTGGGGGCCCCGGTCGCTCGCAATGACGCGCACTAGTCATTGTGAGGAGCGCAGCCGACGAAGCAATCCCCCCACCCTACGTCATTGCGAGGAACGTAGTGACGAAGCAATCCAAAAACAGCCGGGGCGACACAGTGGCAGCATCCATTGGCTCTGCCTCGATACAGAAACCCTGCATCAGGAATTGCTTCGGCAGCTGGATTGCTTCGCTCTGCTCGCAATGACGGGTAATGCCCCCTCCGTCATTGTGAGGAGGCGCAGCTGACGAAGCAATCCCGCCACCCTCCGTCATTGCGAGGAGGCGCAGCCGACGAAGCAATCCAAAAACAGCCGGGGTGACACAGTGGCAGCATCCATTGGCTCTGCCTCGATACAGAAACCCTGCGTCAAATCTTGCTTCGGCAGCTGGATTGCTTCGCTCTGCTCGCAATGACGGGTAATGCCCCCTCCGTCATTGTGAGGAGGCGCAGCTGACGAAGCAATCCCGCCCCTCCGTCATTGCGATGAAAGTAGTGACGAAGCAATCCAGAAAAGGCGGTATACCATGATAAGCCGTGAGAAAAAAGGTTACGTCTACATACTGTTCAACAAGCGAAAGGGCACTTTGTATACCGGTGTCACCTCGAACTTAATCAAGCGCATTTATGAGCACAAGAATAAATCAGCAGAAGGATTTACTTCAAAGTACAGCGTGGATAAGTTAGGGCACTATGAGATCTTTGAAGACATCACCGAGGCTATCGCGCGGGAAAAGCAAATAAAAGGCGGTTCACGCAGCAAGAAGATTGCTTTGATTGAGCAGAATAACCCTGAGTGGAAGGACTTATATAACGAACTGCTGTAGTTTCTGGATTGCTTTGCTCACCCACCCCAAAAAGCTGCGCTTTTCGGGGGCCCCGATCGCTCTCAATGACGCACACTAGTCATTGCGAGGAGGCACAGCCGACGAAGCAATCCAAAAACAGCCGGGGCGACACAGTGGCAGCATCCATTGGCTCTGCCTCGATACAGAAACCCTGCATCAGGAATTGCTTCGGCAGCTGGATTGCTTCGCTCCCCCACCCCAAAAAGCTGCGCTTTTCGGGGGCCCCGGTCGCTCGCAATGACGCGCACTAGTCATTGCGAGGAAGCGCAGCCGACGAAGCAATCCAAAAACAGCCGGGGTGATACAGTGGCAGCATCCATTGGCTCTGCCTCGATACAGAAACCCTGCATCAGGAATTGCTTCGGCAGCTGGATTGCTTCGCTCACCCACCCCAAAAAGCTGTGCTTTTTGGGGGCCCCGGTCGCTCGCAATGACGGGTAAAGCAATCCATCCCCCGCCGTCGTGCTGCCGTAAATCCAGTCAATCTCTATCTGTTTCAAGGAGGCGCTATGCTCGGCCATTTCGGATTTTCCTACGTCGGTCTCATCTATCTGCTGATGCTGTGGGTTCCCAACATCATCTGGGCCAGAAACAAGCCTGCGGACTACGGCCCCGCGCAGGAAAATAAGGTGCTGGCCGTGTTGGAGCGCGCCGGACAGGCCGCCTGCACCGCCAGCCTGCTGCTCTTCTCCGACACCAACCTTGCACCGTTCACCGCGCGGACGCTGTGGCAGATCGCTTCGTTCGCGCTGATGCTGCTGTACGAGGGCTTCTGGATACGCTACTTTACGGGCGAGCACACGCAGGCCAGCTTCTACCGCAGCTTTCTCGGCATCCCGGTGCCGGGCGCGACGCTGCCCGTCGCGGCGTTCCTGCTGCTCGGCGTGTACGGAAAGGTGATCTGGCTGATTGTCGCATCCGTTATCCTCGGCGTGGGACACATCGGCATCCACCTGCAGCACCGGGCGGCGGTTATCCGCAAAGCCCGAGCGGCGGAATAGGGCTTTCGCTTTTCGCCGCGCAAACGCGCGAAGGTTCCGCCGAAGCGCGCCCGCCGCGGTGCCACGGCTTCCCTCATTCTTAACCGGATATTCACAATAAACGCGTAGAAAAGCGGGAATCGGGCCATATATAATCAAGGCAGCGGAGGAAAGAAGCCGCGAGTTTGACAATTTACATATATTGAGTATAATGAGAGAGGAATTTATTATTAAGCATTTTTTTACGCACATAAGAGGCCGCTGCCCGAATAAAAATAGGATGAGGGCTGGGTGGTAGGAGAATGCTGAGAAAAAGAGGACGCGCCATGTTGGCTGGCTATGGGCTTGGCGAGACAAGCGACCGGAAGATCGCCGCGGCGCTTAACGAGTTCAAATCCAAAATGCCGGACGAGAAGCTGACAAGCTTTCTGAAGGCGGTTGAAGACAGCGGTATCGAAGTGAAACTGGGGTCCGGTCTTTCAGAGATTGAGCCCGGCTTGGTCGGGTTAATCAAATTCGGCGACAAGCCGGAACCGAAATCTTCCACCGTATTTATCGATAAGGACGTCGAGCCTGACGATCTTTTCTTCTATCTCGCGCATGAGGTGGGCCATCATTTCATGCACTATGTCTCCGGGCAGGAGATACCGCAGTTCAGAAACCGGAGCAGAAACTACATCCACCTCTTCAAGCAATTGCCCAGGGAAGAGCAGGAGGCGGACGTATTCGCGTACAATTTGCTGATGCCCGAGGACAAAATCCGAAGCACCTACGAAATCCTGCGCAATACGCATGGGGATAAAACCGACCGAATTATTTCCGAGTTATCCGATTACTTTTTTACCGGTAAAGAATTTGTCATTGCACGGCTGCAGTATTTAGGCATTGCATAAAAGAGGCTTAAATGAGTTCTGACGGCAAGGATAGCGTTGCTTCCATCTACTCTCAAATATTGTCTCGTGTGGTGCGCAGCGATGAGTTCAGCCAGATAATTGCTCGCGCCGTCAACAAAAACGAGTCCGCCCAAATCCGGCTTTCCGTATATAAGGAATCGCTGAAATCCTATCTCGGAGAGTTCAGAACCGAAGTCATCAAGGATTTCAAGTTCAACCGGGAGCACGACCGAAAGATTAAAAGAGCGTTGGTGCGCATACTGTTCGCTTTCTCAATACTGCTCTTTTTGATATTGATATTCACGGTGCTGGCCTTCGTATTCGGCTGGGGAATCGCCGGACGGTTGTCGGCGGTGTTTCAGCTGTCCTTCTTCACCGTGCTGCTGGCGGGAATCATCAGCCTGATTACGATCATCTTCAAATACATCTTCAACAAAACGGACGATGTGTTCTACCATTACTCGGTGGATCTGTATAAGCACATCGTCGAGGAAAGAAGCATTCCCACCGACGATTCCGACAAATAAAATTCGATGATGCACAAAAAGGCGTCCCCATTCGGAGACGCCCTTCGTTTGCGCATATGGACGATATCAGTTGCCGAGGCATCCGGAGATATTGGCCGCGTTCACCGTGCAACCGCCCGACTGGCACTGCGCGATGGCGTCCGCAAGGTCGGAAGCGCTGATGGTGCAGCCCGAGCCCTGGCAGGAGCTGATGACCGCCGCCACGTCGGAAGCGGAAACCGGGCATCCCGTGCTCTGGCACGCCGCGCTCAGCGCGTCGGCATCCGAGGCGGAAACCGGGCATCCCGCGTTGGTGCAGGCCGCGGCTAACGCTGCAGAGTCTGCGGCGGAGCAGCTGCCTGTGGTGCAGCCGCCGGAAGCGGGACAGGTTCCTGTCGCCGCGCAGTCATTGGACGCGCAGCTGCCTGTGGTGCAGTCTGTCGAAGGGCAGGTGCCCGTCAAGGCGCAGTCTGTGGAAGCGGCGCTGACATCCGTCGCCGTGTCATCCGTCGAAGCGGCGCTGACATCCGTCGCGGCAGCATCCGTTGAAGCGGCGCTGACATCCTTCGCGGCAGAGTCGTTCACATCCGCCGCCGCGGCGTCTGCGGCGGCAGCGCCGGTATCCGTCGCCGCGGCGTCTGCGGCGGCAGCGCCGGTATCCGTCGCGGGACAGCCCGTTATGGCTGCGCCGGCACACGATACCACCCCCGCGGTGCAACCGTCTGTATTAAAGGTTGCGGCATGCGCAACAGTCATCACAGAGCCCATTACCACCAGCGCCATCACGGCGGTGAGTACTATCGCCCATCTTTTGCTGTTCTTCATCTCGAACCTCCATTGCTTTTTTTCCAAGCGTTTGTTGCTTGGATGTTACGAATGTTACAACTTTATTACGTTCGCGTCAACCCCGCGAACCGCTCCAAATTCTGGTTAAGTCGCTTAAAGGCCTTTCTGAAGCGCTTTCAAACCGGAATTTGCACAGCGCGGCATCATAAAAGCCGGGGCGTCGACTTTTTGGATGTCATTGCCCCGGCTCTTAGATCCCATGTTCCGTGTACTTTCAATCCCTGCTTTTTGTTGCAAACTACTTCTTACCCAAAGAAATGATAAGCTTGCCCTCGCTGACCGTAATGAAGTTCGGGTTCCGAATGATATTTTTATCCTTTATAATGTCCCCGATTCTGAACACGGACAGCATCATCCCTATCAATGTTAAATTGAGGATGGCCGCCATATTGCCATGTGAGATCAGCGGCAGCGAAATGGGCGCGAGCAGCGGAAGCCCCAGATTCGCCATGACATAGCCCGCCGCCTGCATGGTAAACGTCATCATGACGGACGTTGATACCAGCAGCGCCAGAACGCTTTTTTGTTTGAAGCACAGCATAAAGCCTTTTACAATGAAGAAAAGCAGCAAGCCCGCGATGACGATCAAGGCTACCCATCCGACGTTGAAAATCAGATAGGTCAGAAGGTAATCCGCGCTGCCGCCCGCCCAGGCGACGGCCGACGTTCCGCCGGAAACCGCGCCGTGTCCTATCAGGCTGGAGCCCGCCAGCAGCGTTCTCACCTGAGCCGCGATGTAGCCCATATCCGTGCGATAGGAGGATGGGTCGAACACGGCCTGCAGCCGCTCCCACCGATAGCTTCCGTACAGCACCGCAAAAACCAGCAGCAGCACGAGCACAACCGGTATCCATACCAGCAGGTATCCCCGCAGCACCTTGACATTGAACCAGTTCTTCGAAATGGCGAGGCACAGCATCACCAGCCCCGATACCGCGAAAAGCAGCAGGCCCGATGTGGAAGGAATCAGGAAGGCCAGCGCCGCCGGAAGCAGAAAGCCCAATCCGCAAAGTATAATCCCCCAATAGCCTTTGTTTCTTGCCGCGTATACGATTGCCGCATACCCGAGCGGGAACAGCAGCGTCAAAAAACCGGCATAGCGATAGCTTCCGTTGACTTTCGGAGTCAACAGAATCGCCGCGGCCGTCAACGCCAGTATGATCAAATAAACCGTTTTGGGATGCTTTCCAATCAGGGTAAAGTCCATAAAATATGCGCCTGCCATCATCGCCAGCCCGGCGGCCATCGAAATGACCGCGGGCGTCAGCCATTGCCCGTCACCGCTTGCCCAGAATATGCGGATCAGCCACCCCGTAAGCATCAGTGCCGCCGTCAAGCCGAGCATGCTCCATTGCGGTTTGGGCCGATGGGTGTGGTCAAGCGCGGTTCCCACCGCGACGGGGTCCCCCATCTGGGCAATAGCCTGGTCGGTAGCCGCCGCTTCCTCCGCGCCCTCCGCCATGTACGCGTCCCGCTGATCCATCATGTGATTCTCAATTTCTTCCGCAATGACGGGATGCGCCTTTTTCCAATGAATCTGTTCACAGACCGTCAGCGAGTATTCTTTAATCTTTTCAAACGGCTGCATAGCTTGCACCTCCGCGCAGTACTTTTTCGACTGCCTCGGAATACGCCGCCCATTCCTGCTGTTTATCCAAAAGCAGCCTTCTTCCTTTGCTGCTCAGGTGATAGTACTTTCGGATTCTCGCGCTGTCCGCGTGATCGTCGTAAGCGCTCACTACGCCTTCATTCTCCAGGCTGTGCAGAATCGGATACAGCGTCCCGGCCTTCAGATTAAAAACGTTGCCGGATTGTTCGGAAAGCGCTTCGATCATCTGATACCCGTACATATCCTGGTTCTCCAGCAGCTTCAGTATCAGCATGGTGGTATTCCCCGCCAGCAATCCCTTTTCCATCGCCGCATTCCGCCTCCTATATATAGACTATCTATCTATAGGATATATCGGCAATCTATATATGTCAAGCGAAAATAAAAGCGCGCTCCCTCCGAACGCGCTGCCAAAACCGTCAGCCTACAAGAAGCGTTCAAGCTTGAAGCCGTGAGTGAGAAACAGTGAAAACTGTTTTCCGTCCAGCATGCTTTCCACAAGCTGCAGATGCTTTTTTCCGATGCGGTGGATTCTCTCCCCGTCATTCGCTGTTGAAACCGCCTCGGCATATTCCCGCGCCGCCTGCTTGCGCCGCGTCTCCCTTCCGGGGAAATCCGGCCCGAACAGGCGCTCCGGTGATTTGCGTGCCTTGCGAATACACCGTTCCTCCATGCCCGTTGCTCCCTCAAAGCCGCGCCAATTCCAGCAGCTTTCTCGCGGTGTTGGCGTTGCGGATGGTGATGAAATCGTACACCGCCGTGCCCACCACGCGCAACAGCCGCGTGCGCGAAAACGTCGCCACCGGAGCGGACCAGAAGATGACGCGTCCGACATGCGCGGTTTGCTCGTATTGGGGCTTCAGCTGCCCCACCTGCGCAAAAACGTCCTCTGCCGACGCGGGCGCGACGACGAAGATGACGTTGTGCTTGGACTCCTTATCGGCGTCCCACCACGGCGGCGCGCCGTCCATCGCTTCCGATAATTCGGACGCGGAGAGTACGCACACCGGCACGGAAAATCCGAAGTGCCGCGCTATCACCGCGCTGACGCGGGTCTGCAGCGCCTCGGGCGCTTCGGGCTCGCAGGAGAACAGCACGTTGCCGCTTTGTATATAGGTAGAAACCTCAAAAAAGCCTTCCTCCGTCAGCCGCGCCGAGAGCTGCGCCATGGGCAGCATATGGTTGCCGCCCACGTTGACGCCGCGCAGCAGCGCGATATATTTTTGCATGGGCATCCTCCTGCTTTTTTTGCATTATAACACAATCGGCGGGATGCTATAGTCCGTTTTTTGGGTATACCATCCCCATCCATTTTCGCTTTTTATTGTTTACATCTTGCATAATTTGTGATAGCATAAATCGACAATATGTTCGCCCTAATTTCATACTGACGGAGGATTTATGAAAAAAGCCGCTTTGCTGCTCATGCTCGTGATGATGCTCCTGATTCCCGCCGCCTCCGGCTTCGAAGCCGTGCTGCCCGCGGCGGCAACCCCTCTTGAAATCGTGCAGTCTCCGGAAACCTGGCAGGACGCCGCCCCCGCAAGGGCCGACGCGGAACTGGAAGCCGCGATGTTCGCCGACACGCCGGAAACCGCGCCGGAAGCGCCTCAGCCCGCGGCGATACTCGCCGCGCAGGCGGAAGACGTCTCCGTGAACGTGCAGCCCGCCGCCGACCCCTCGGGCTCCGCCTCCTTCTCCGCCAGCTCGTATACCGCCGCCGCCACGACGAGCACGCTGCCCGTCGCAGGCGCGGTCAAATACACGAAGAGTCTGAAATTTGACGGCTACAACGCATACAATACATCCTTCTCTTACGTCGCGCCGGTAACCGGCTTATACTATTTTGCGGATTTAAATACCTCGAATAGTTCCGGAATCATCATCTATGATTCAACCGGAAAAGAAATAGATTATGATTTGACGATTTTCACCTCCTTCTCCCTATTAACCCCGTTAAAAGCCGGCTACAAATATACTATCTACATGGAAGTCATCGGCGCAAAATCCCTCAGCTATGTGATGACCACGCCGTTGCAGCTAGGCACCTCCGCCTACACGGTGAAGTCCAACGGAAATGCGTACGGCTGGATACAGTCCTTCACGTTCACCGTCAGCAACACCGACATCTATTCGTTCCACCTCACCACCCCGGCCAACTGCGAATTCACCGCGGTGATATTCGACCAGAACTACCAAGCGTATTACGGTTTCAGCAACGACCGCGAAACCTACGACTTCGACATCTTCCCCCCCGGCACGTACCACATGGCCATACAATTCACCAACTACAGCTCCAAAACCGATACCTATACGCTCTCCATGGACGCGGAGGGGAACACCCACATGAACAATGGCGTTCCGGTGAACACCACGCTGACCGCCGGCGACAAGCTCACCACCAACGCCTTCCAGGCAAGCGTCAGCGGGTATTACCGCTTTACGTGCAGCCGCTCCGACGCGCGCCTGACGCTTTACGACTTCGACGCAGAGGGCTTCAAGGTAACCAACGCGTCGTCCACCACCACGCTGTACTTCACCGCGGGCGATACGGTCGCCATCTTTATCGACACCAACGGCACGGCGGGGGCCATGACCTATACCATGACCTACCTCTCGCCCGACCCGAAGCTTTCCAACATCACCGTTTCCGCCGGTACGCTGTCTCCCGCGTTTGCCAGCGGCACCGGCTCGTATACGCTGCCGGTGGACAGCGTCGCGTCCAAGAGCGTGACCATTACGCCGGTACCGGCCGCGCCGGGGGCCACCATCCGCATCGACGGTGTGGTGCAGTCCAGCAAGACCTATACCGTCACCTCCGCAACCAATCAGACAGTCTCGATTTCCTGCACGTCGCCCGACGGCAGCAATGTTCAGTACTATGACGTATGGCTGCGCGCGCTGGCGCAGGGCAGCGCGGTCACCAGCACGGGCGGTTCGCTCAGCTTCGACGGCCACTTCCTGACGGCCAATGTCGGCAGCTCCACAACGCAGCTGACGGTCAGCCCCTATGTGAGCGACTATGCCACGTGGAAGCTGTACTCCGACGCGGGCTGCAGCACACCCATCAGCGGCACTACGCTGTCGCTCTCCGAAGGGCTCAATAAGGCCTACCTGAAGGTGACCTCGGAGGATCTGCGCAACTCCACCGTGTACCCCATACTCGTCTACCGCGCCTCGGATACCGCGGAACCCAGGATTCTCGCGTATAATTCCGGCTACGGCGAAATCAGCGACGGTACGCTGCTTGCATCCAGCGTCCGCGTCAAGCTCTTCGGCAAGGCCGACCTTATCCCAGAAGCCACCCGCAACGGAGAGGCTGTCAGCTGGCCCGCCGACGGCGTGTTCGGCGCGGACGGCGTTTACGCCCTGAAGCTGACGGACGGCAACGGCGTTTCCGCAAGCTTTGGCTTTACCATCGACAAGACGGCGCCCGCCATCGCCGCCAAGAACCCGACGGGCGGTGCGGTGGGCAACGGCGCGCTCGTGAATCAGGCCGTGACCGTCACCGTTACGGACGCCAACCCGGGCGTCAGCAGCGCGAAGAAGAACGGCGCTTCCATCGCGTGGCCGTCCGACAACACCTTCGGCGAGGACGGCGCGTACACGCTGAGCGTCGCGGACGCGGTGGGCAACACCTCCACGTTCTCGTTCACGGTGGATCGCACCGCGCCCACGGTCTCCGCCACCTGCGGCGGGACGCTCTCCAACAACGCCTTCGTAAAAGGCAGCGTCACCGTCACCGTTTCGGATACGCATTTCAGCTCCAAGTCCGTAACGAAGAACGGCGCGGCGCTCACATGGCCGAGCAACGGCGTGTTTAGCACCGCGGCGGTCTACGTGGTTACCGCCAAGGATACGCTGGGCAACGTGAGGACGTTCACCTTCACCATCGACAAAACCGCGCCCACCATCAGCGCCAAAACCACGGCGGGCAAAACGGTGAAAAACAACAAGTCGGCAAACAAGGACGTGGTGCTGAGCGTCAGCGAGACGAACGTGGCGTCCAAGACGGTTACGCGGGACGGCGCGGCCTACGCCTGGCCCGCGAACAACACCTTCACGCTGGAGGGCAAATACGTCGCCACGGTGACGGACAAGTCCGGCAATACGGTTACGTTCACGTTCACCATCGACAAGATGCCCGTGCTCAGCGTCACCACGCAGACCACCGGCACCGCGCTCGCCAGCGGCAGCTATACCAATCAGGCCGTGCGCCTCTCGCTCACCGACGCCTTCCTGACCTCCAAAACGCTCAAGCGGGCGGGCAGGACGATTACATGGCCTTCGGACGGGCTGCTCACAACGGACGGCGCGTACTCGGTCAGCGCCAAGGACAAGTACGGCAACAGCCTGTCGTTCAGCTTTACCATTGACCGCACCGCGCCTGTCGTTACCGCCAAAACCCAGTCGGGCAAGGTAATAGCCTCCGGCGGAGCAACCAGCGAGTCGTATCTTAAGCTGAGCATTACCGACCTCACAAAGTATACCAAGAGCGTGACGCGGGACGGCATATCCATGTCGTATCCGTCCAACAACACGTTTAAGACCGAGGGCGTGTACGTGGTCACCCTCAAGGATTCCGCGGGTAACGTCTCCGTGTTCACGTTCGCGATAGACCGCACGGTGCCCGTCATCAACTGCCAGACCTCCGCGGGCGCACTGGCGCGCGGGGCCGTCACCAACCGGGATGTCACCGTCACGGTGAGCGACCGCACCGCCGTCACCAAGACGCTGACGCGCAACGGCGCGGCGATTGCATGGCCCGCGGGCGGCGTGGTCAGCACGGACGGCGCCTACACCGTTACCGCGAAGGACAGCGCGGGCAATACCGCGGCATCGTTCAGCTTCACCCTCGACAAAACCGGGCCGGGCGTCACCGCGATGAGCGGCGGCACAAGCCTGGCCGGCGGCGGCGCAAGCAAGAACAGCGTCACGGTAACCGTATCCGGCAATGCCTCCGCGCCCACCGCGACAAAGAACGGCGCCAGCTTCGCCTGGCCCGCGGGCGGCGTGTTCTCGGACGAGGGGCTCTACGTCGTATCCGCGCGGGATACGCTGGGCAACGTGACCACGTTCACCTTCACCATCGACAAGACCGCGCCCGTCATCGGCGCGGAAAACAGCGACGGCACGCTGGAGGAAGCCGCCCTGAGCCATTCCGCCGTCACCGTCACGGTCAGCGGCAACGCCTCCTCCGTCACGGCGACGCGGGACGGCGTGAGCTGCGGTTACCCGGCGGACGGCGTGTTCGCGGAGGAAGACGGAGACTATGTCGTCACCGCTGCGGACGCGGCGGGCAACCAGACGGTGTTCTCCTTCACGCTGGATCTGCCCCCTGCCATCACGGCGGAAAGCGGCGGCCTTGCCGTCGCGGACGACAGCCATACCGCGGGGCCGGTCGCCCTCGCCGTTTCGGGCGAAGCCGAAAAAACGCTGACGAAGGACGGCGTGGAAATCGACTGGGCGGACAGCCTCACAGAGGACGGCGTCTATGTAATCACGGCAGAGGACGCTTCGGGCAACGAGTCCTCGCTGGGCTTCACCCTGGACTCCACGCTGCCCGTGCTGACGGCGGTGCTCTCGGCGGACGGCGTCACGCCGGTGCTCGATGCCAGCACGGTTGCCGATGGCGTCACGCTGAGCCTCGTCGAAGCCAACCTCGATACGCTCTCCATCACTCTGGACGGAGCGGAATACCGCAAGTATCCGCTGCTGCCGGAGGATGAAGCGCTGCTGCTGTGGGACGGCACACTGCCCATCCCGCTGACGGAGAACGGCGTATACGTCATCACCGTTACGGACAAGGCGGGCAATACGGTGACGCTCACCTTCACCCTCGCCCTCGAATAGCACTCGAAACTCTCCCAGAGCTGCCGCCTGCAAAGCGCGGCAGCTCTTTTTTTGCCGCCGTGCCAAAAATCTGAGCGCCGCTGATTCAGAGATGGGTATACGCTTTTCAGAAAAAGGAGAGGCTTCTTTGGACGATGTGATGGCGCTGGCGTTCGGCCAGCCTACGAAAAAACAGCAGGAGTTTCTGAAGGCATCGGCGCGGTACGTGGGCTACGGCGGCGCAAAGGGCGGCGGTAAATCGCACGCGGTGCGCATGAAGGCCTCGCTGCTCGCGTTCGAGCATCCGGGCATCTCCATGCTCATCGTGCGGCGCACGCTGGTGGAGCTGAAGGAAAACCACGTGCATCGGCTGCTGCGCGCCTACCGCGAGCTGCCCGACGACATGCGCCCCAAATACGTATCGGACGACCGCTCGTTCCAATTTCCCAACGGCTCTCGCCTGCGCCTGGGGTACTGCGACAGCGAAGGCGACGTGCTGCAGTATCAGGGGCAGGAATACGACGTGGTGTTTCTCGACGAAGCCACACAGCTCTCAGAGCGGCAGTTCGGCTGGATCGACGCGTGCGTGCGCGGCACGAAGGAATACCCCAAGCGTACGTACCTGACGTGTAATCCGGGCGGTGTGGGCCACGCGTGGGTGAAGCGGCTGTTCATCGACCGCGACTACCGCCGCAGCGAGCGCGGGCGCGACTTTGCGTTCATCCCCGCGAAAATCTGGGACAACCAGCCATTGTTCGAGCACGATGCGGGCTATCTGGAGGCCATGGCCACGCTGAAAAAGCAGAAGCTGCCCATGGCGGAACGCCGCCGCCGCGCGATGCTGGAAGCCGACTGCGTGCGCCAGCTGGAGAACCTGCCGAAGGAGCTGCGCCGCGCGTGGCTGGAGGGCGACTGGAACGCGTTCGCCGGGCAGTACTTCGGCGAGTTCACCGCGGAGACGCACGTGGTGGACCCCTTCCCCATCCCGGATACGTGGCGCAAAAGCGCCGCGCTGGACTACGGCCTCGATATGCTGGCGGTGCTGTGGTTCGCCGTCAGCCCGGAGGGACAGGTGTTCTGCTACCGCAGCTTGGAGCGCCCGAACCTCACCATCTCCGCCGCGGCCTCCGCCCTCCGTGCGGCCCAAAGCGAGGTCGTGGAGGAAACCATCGCGCCGCCCGACCTCTGGAACCGGCGGCAGGACAGCGGGCGCAGCGCCGCCGAAATTTTCGCGGACAACGGCGTGCCTTTGGTCAAGGCGGGCAACAGCCGCATCGACGGGTGGCTGGGGGTTAAGGAGTACCTCCGCGCCGACGAGACCGCGCCGCGCATGCGCTTCTTTTCCTCGTGCCAGCCTATCCTGCGCAGCCTGCCGCTGCTGCAGCACGACGAGCGCAACGTATGCGACGCCGCCACCGAGCCGCACGATATCACGCACAGCCCGGACGCCCTGCGCTACTGGTGCAGCCGCCGTCAGCTCACGCCGGAGCGCCCCCTGCCCGCGGACTATGCCCCGTTTCAAGTGCGCAAGCCGGAGTCCGCGCTGCCGGATGTGGACGAGGAATATCTGTTGGGCGGGTGGTGAGGAATACTAGAACAAATATTATTGACAATGATGCATGCACATTTTATAATAACTTATAATAATTTATAATAAATCATGTGAGGTATTGGAATTGTGCGAAATGGCTCTGGCTTTTATACGGAATAGTATAAAAAGCAATGATATTGCATTTTCACAACATGCTGTACAACGGATGCTTGAGCGAGAAATAAAAGAAGAATGGGTTTGGCGATGTTTAAGAAACGGTAAATTAGATAAGGTTCAAGATCTGGCCGAAAAAGACAGGCAATTAATATTTTACGATGAAGAAGGAGATTTTTGTGTTGTAATAGCAGCATGTTTACCATGTCAAGTTGTAACCGTATATAGGAAAAATGAATAACCGGATATTCAATATAATCATTTAGGGAGTAAGTAAATGTCAAACTTTATTTGTTATAAGTGTAATACAGAGATGGAGGAAAAGAAAACACAAATTAAGGCTGGATGGGGTAAATATAAGTTAATTATAGATGGAGTTAAAGGATATGTTTGCCCAAAATGCGGAGAAGTTATCTATGCTCCAGATGAAGTTAAAATGATCCAAGAAATTGGACGAGGACTTTCCGAAAGAAGCGAAAGGCCTGAATTACTAAATGTTTCAGAGACTGCTGATTTACTGCGTGTAACCACTCAAACTATTTATAACATGATTAGATCAGGGAGACTAAAAGCGTATAAATGTGGTCGAGAATGGCGTTTTAACAAGAAAGATTTAATCAGCCTCACTGGAGACATTAATATCGGTATTGCTGCCAGAAGTGATGGTTCAGCACTGTCCGAGCACGACTTAAGGATAATCTCTGATGAATTGGAGAAAATGTAATGGGTACTTTTGTTCAAACATTAGCCCAATCAGTTATCCATGATTACTCTTTAGTCCCTCCAATTGATTTAAACTATTTATGCAAGCAGTTGGACATAATGGTTAAGCCACTAAATATTGAGGCTGAGGCTTATTTGCTATGTAAAAATGGAAGCAAACAAATAATTTTTAATAATTCAAAGAATAATCATCGAATTCGCTTTTCAATTGCTCATGAATTAGGCCATTATTTGATTCCATGGCATGACAAGGTTATCTATTCTTGTAGTAAAAAAGATATGAAATTTTCTAAGACTAAAGATGCAGAACTAGAGGCGAATCAATTTGCTGCTGAATTACTTGTTCCACTAGATGATCTTGCGGATTTTATAAACCAAACCGGAGAACGTATATGTAATTTTAACTCAATAATGAAAGTACAGAGACGATATGAGGTATCGTTGTCCACTGCCTCAATATGTATGATCAACAATTTTGATGCAGATGCAGCTGTTGTATTTTCTATTAACGGAAAAATTGATTGGTGTTATAAGGGTAAGTACTTTTATGGGATAGTGGACGAGAAAAAGTTAAACTCCGATTCAGTAGCCTATTCTTTATTAAAAAGCAAAAATACAGAACCGTGCGTAAGAAAAATTACATCAGGAGTATGGATTTTAGATAATCCTTATGAACGGATCATTGAAGAATCCATTGCAATGCCTAATATAAATGCCACTCTATCAATACTCAGATGGCCTGAAAAGGATTAATATAATGCTTTACCCCGCCGCCTCTTCCGGCGGCTATTTTGTTATATCCCCCTGCCCGCGGACTATGGCCCGTTTCAGGCGCGCAAGCCGGAGTCCGCGCTGCCGGACGTGGACGAGGAATATCTGCTGGGCGGCTGGTGAGATTTACGCCACATCGAACCAATCCAAAAAGTGCAGCCGTGCATTGCGACAGAATATTTCAACCGCATCCGGTGAAAACACCCTCACCGCCGCTTCCGGGCGCTTTTGTTTTCTCCCCGCAGTTGATCCCGCGCCGAAAACACGGTAATATGAAATACCGACTGAACATCGCAAAGGAGCGGCTCATGGAGCAGGACAACAACGGGAAGCAGTGGGACGAGGGCGACGCATCGCGCTCTCACGCCACGTACGGCATATACAAAAACAAACGCGCAGAAGCGCTGTCCGCGGGCGACGGCTCCGGCTGCTTTGCCGCGTTTTTCGGCTGTCTGCTGTTTGGTTGCGGCGTGTGGGGCTTCATCGCCGCGGGCGTGCCCGCGCTTTGGGCGGTGCCGCTGGCGCTGCTGGCGGCGCTGGCAGTGTGCCTGCCGCTCATCGCGCTGTCGAAATGGCTGGCGCGCAGACGGCAGAAACGGCAGTCTCCCCCGCCCGGCTGAGCTTGCGCGTACCGAAAAACCCCGCAAAAAGCAGGAAGCCCGCTTTCGCAGGCCTCCGCTTCTCCCCAATACCGGTCAAACAGGAACCATGTCTCCCCCCGCCGGCAATTCCGATACTACGCCTTTTTATCCGTAAACAGTTAACCACAACGTGAACAAATTGTGACGTTTGTTCCGCTGTCACATTCCCTATATGGCTGCATACCATATACCATCAACAATTATATGCAGCGGAGGGAATGCAAATGACACCGAAGATAGCGCATGGCATTCGGGGCGAAGTGGTGCTGCCGTGGGACGAGGCATACGGCGAAGCCCGACAGGAATGGAACCGGCGCATTGATAAATTTCCGCGCGCCATCGTGTATTGCGAGAGTAAGCAGGACGTATCCCGCAGCATTGAATGGGCGCGCTGCTGCGGCGCGCCGCTGCGCATCCGCGGCGGCGGTCATCACTACGAAGGGTATTCCGTAGGCAACGGCGCCATCGTCATTGATTTGTCACGCATGAACGCGGTCGCCCTCGAAGACGGCCTTGTACGCGCGCAGGGCGGCGTCAGCAACGCGGTGCTTTACGCGGCGCTGGAGCCCACGGGGCTCGCCTTTCCCAGCGGCACCTGCCCCACGGTGTGTGTGTCCGGGCTGACGCAGGCAGGCGGCTGGGGGCTTTCCTGCCGGCTGCTGGGACTCGCGTGCGACAGTCTGGAGTCCGCGGAGCTGGTGGACGGATGCGGGCGCGCACTGACGGCCAGTCCGCGGTGCAATCAGGATCTGTTCTGGGCGCTGCGCGGCGGCGGAGGCGGCAACTTCGGCGTGGTGACGGGGCTTACCTACCGGCTGCCGGAGCTTCGGCCCGAGGTGGTAACGCTGATAGAGCTGTACCGGCCCGACGCGGACGCGCAGGCGCAGTCGCTGTTCTGGGAGACGTGGCAAACCTGGCTGGAGTGCGCGGATGCGCGCGTCACCCTTCAGGCGTCCATCTACCACGCGGCGGAAGAGGGCTTCGCCGTATTCAGCCGCGGCCTGTTTTACGGCACGCCCGACGAAGCGCGGGAGGCCGTGGAGCCGCTGGCGGAGCTGCCGGAGATGCAGCCGAGCTTCTCGCCCATGACGTTCTACGAGGCCACGCAGGTCGTCGCGGAGAGCTACCCGCCGTCCGAGAAGTTCAAATCTACGGGCCGCTTTGTGACGCGCCCCTTCACGCCGGAACAGATTGCGCGCATGGTGGACTCCCTGCGGCGCTATCCCGCAGGCTCCATATTCACGGCGTACTCGCTCTACGCGCTGGGCGGCCAGACGGCCCGGCACAAGCCCACCGAAACCGCGTTCTTCTTCCGCGACGCGCGCTACATCGCCGGTCTGCAGTCCGTCTGGGAGGACAACGACGCCGAGCAGGCAGGCATCGCGTGGGTGGAACAGAACTTTCCGTTTCTGGCCTCGTTCACCGCGGGCTCGTACATCGGCTTCCCCTACAGCAACCTGCGGGACTACATGCAGGCCTACTACGGCGGCAACGCCAACCGCCTGCGCCGCGTCAAGCGCATGTACGACCCGTACAACGTATTCTGCTTCCAGCAGAGCATCCGGTAAAACTCCCGCAGGGGTATGGCGTCATGGTTTGCGGAAGGTGAGGGCGTACAGCTCTCCGCCGCAAACCTCTTCATATTCGTACTCTTTGCAGTACTGCGCCACAATCTCCGCCGGATTCGCAATTTGCTCCCGCGAATAAAACTGCCCGGTCAGCGTACCGCGGCGGTATGCCTGCCGCACCTTTTCCGTCTCGTCCGATATCATCAGCAGCGTACCGCTCTTGGCGACGCGCAGCATCTCCCGCACGGCTTTATCGCGGTCGTTGAAGAAGTTGAATCCGCCCGCGGAGTAGACCACATCAAAGGCTTCATCCCGAAACGGCAGGCTTTCCGCCTCCGCCTGAATCAGCGCAATCTCCCGGCCAATTTTCTTCATGCGCCGCGCGCACGTTCTCAGCATGCCCAGCGAAATGTCCACGCCAAAGTACCGCGCCGCCGGATTCAAGTACTTGATGTTCCGGCCCGTGCCCACGGAAATCTCCACCACAAGGTCATTGTCCGCTATCTTCAGCGCGGAGAGATACTGCATGACGCGGTTCTTTTCCCCGCCGTTTCGGATGCGCGCGTAACCACGCGTAATTGCATCGTACAGCGGCGCGAAACGGTCGTACATGCGCTGGTACCTGAGGTTGCTGCCGCTTGCCGCGTCGTCCTTCAAAAACCGGATGATGCCGCCGTCGTCAGTATAGCGTTGCCCGCCGTCCGCCTGCAGCCATTCTTCCGTTTCCTGCCGGATAAGCCGCAGCGGGCTGCCGGTTTGCGGCTGGCGCAGGATATTCAGTATTTCCGCATCCACTACAATCATCTGCCTTCCCCATATTTCATCGCCCAGTATATACCTTCACCGATGCCCCCGCAAGCCCGCGCCAGGGCGCATCAATACGGGCCCATGCGGCGGATCCGTCATTGGGTACAACGCCGCCAAGCGTCTGCCCCGCTCGAAAAAAGGTAGACAACGGGCAGGTACTGTAATAATATAGCTTCAAACTGATTCTTCACAAAGGCGGGACGCGTATGAAGGGGAAAATCGTGCTGGTGACGGGAGCGAACTCCGGGACGGGCAAGGCCACGGCGGCGGCGCTGGCAGACATGGGCGCGACGGTGGTGATGCTGTGCCGCAGCGAGGAACGCGGGCGGCAGGCGCTGGACGACATACTGCGCACGCCCGGGCGGGACGCGCGGCTGATGCTGTGCGACCTTGCCAGCATGCAGAGCATCCGGGAGTTCGCGGCGCACTTCACCGCGGAGTACCCCCGCCTCGACGTGCTGGTGAATAACGCGGGCGTCATCACGCTGGACCGGCGCGAAACCTCCGACGGGCTGGAGCTGCAGTTCGGCGTCAACCACATCGGCCACTTCCTGCTGACGCTGCTGCTGCTGAAGCCGCTGATGAATTCGCCCGAAGGCCGCATCGTGGCGGTGGGCTCCGGCGCGCACAACGCCGGCAAAATCCACTTCGACGACCTCAATCTGCGCCATTACAACGTCGCGCGCTCGTACTGCCAGTCCAAGCTGGCGATACTCCTCTTCGTGCGGGAACTGGACCGGCGCCTGAAAGCGAAGGGCATTCCTATAACCGTCAACTGCGCGCACCCCGGCGCGGTGGCCACGCAGATGGGCGTAGACCGCAAAACGCGCTTCGGCAAAACCATCGTCGCCATGCTGAAGCCCTTCTTCCTGACGCCGGAGCAGGGCGCGCGCACCGCCGTCCGCCTCGCCTCCGATCCCACGCTGGCGAAGACCTCCGGCGAGTACTTCGCGCGCAGCGCGCCGTACCGCTCCTCCAAACGCTCCAAGGACATGGACGCGGCAAAGCGCCTCTTCGACCTCAGCGAGCAGATTTGCGGGGTCAGGTTTGAGGATAGCGTGTGAGCCTGTAAACTGAGTTGTAACGATTGATATGTTTCAGCAAAGAACCAGTGAGAATCTTCGAGATTATTCCTTCTCTTTTTGCCTTTTCCGTACGAGCGGCAACGTGATTGCGAAAGATTAATCAGAATGAGTACAAGGCTTACCTCATATTTGCAATGAAAAACCACAAAGAAAATCATCACCAAGAGAAATGCGGCACCTGATAAAAGCATACACCAAGGATATTATTTGGAGTGTTTTCAACATATCCATACCATCCGGTAATAGTATTCTACCATCCCGTACCGCACTTTATATTTCCACATCGAGATAATTATGTATATAATATCGATTGCATCTGTCGTGGGAGAGAAAATATAGATAATTTTTACATGAACCGCAAAGGTAGCTATCCGAAAAATTAAAGCCGCTCTTTGCGGCTATGCATAACTATTCTTTCTTCTTCAATTTATGTTTATCTATTCTACCCAAGATAGCTGTAGTGGTGGCTTGTATTTCGTCCTTCTTATGATAAGTAGAAATAGATAACAGTTTCCACCCAGCATTCAGCCAATAGTTGATTGCTTCTTCCCCACCTGTAAATACTACAGGCTTAACTTCAGTAAATTGAGTATAGTCCATTCAGTAATTCCTTTCTTCGTTTTTATATATTGACATTTTAATTGAAAACGTTAGTACTAGTCAATTCTGCCGTGAATTGAAAAGAGGGATGGTAATAAAAACGTGTTTCTGAAAAATGCAAAAAAAGGCTACAGGGCGTATGCTATCAGCTACGGCCTCATATTTAGTGCAAACAATACACACGAAGTAACCGCATAGCGAATGGGTGGTCCAGCACGTTGATTATTAGCGACTCACCCCATACAAATCCCATACACCTCCGCGAGGCTCGTCACCGTGTACGTGCTGCGGATGTCCGCGGGGCATTCGCGCCCCCGGGTGTTCAGCCAGCAGGTGTCAATGCCGGCCAGCATGCCGCCCCGGATGTCGGTGGCGGGAGAGTCCCCGATGATCAGCGCCTCCGCTTTGTGAAAGCCCTCGATATGGCCCGCCACGTAGTCGAAGAACCGCGGTGAGGGCTTCTGATATCCGATGCTCTGGGAATCGAAAACGGCCTCGAAGAATTCCGCGAGGCCGGATTTTTGCATACGCCTTTGCTGCGTCTGCGTGATGCCGTTGGTGACGGCAAACAGCCGGTGCGACGCCGACAGGCTCTGGCACAGCTCCAGCGCGCCCTCCATCAACTGCGCGCCCTCGCCCAGCAGCGCGCGGTATTCGTCCTCCCACGCCGCGCCGTCCGCCTGCACGCCCAGCCGCCGCATGGTCTCGGAGAACCGGGTGTTCAGCACCTGCTCCAGCGCAATCTCACCCGCCTCATAGTCGGCCCACAGCTGCCGGTTGACAGCGTTGTACACGCGGAACCGCTCATCCGTCAGCGGCATGCCGTGAAGCGCGAACAGCGCGCCCAGCGACTCCGCCTCGTTCGCGCCGAAATCCAGCAGCGTATCATCCAAATCGAACAGCAGCAGTTTGTATCGCATGCCCCTCACCCGTTCACCAGCACCAGCCCGCCCAGGCACAGCGCGATGCCGATCATCTGCTTTACGCTGACGCTCTCCTTGAACAGCAGCGCGCCCACGCCCACCATCACCAGCGCCACCAGCGTGTTGGCCACCAGCGGCCCCACGCTCACCTTCCAGCCCGCGCGGTACAGGTAGATGAAGCCCGTCTCCAGCCCGACGATGGCAAGGCCCAGCACAAGGCTCGTCCAGTTCAGCCGCGAGAAGCTCTCCCCCAGCGTCTTGCCCTGCGCCGTGGCGAAGTAGCCCACCAAAGTCACCGCCGCCCCCGCGAGATAGGTGATGGTCAGCGACAGAAACGCGTTCGCGCTGCCGGGCGTCTGCTTGGCCACGATGTGATAGACGGTATTCGAAACGACGATCAGCACAAGCGGCCAGATATAACTCCACATGGCAATACCCCCATACAGCCGCGGAAAGCGCGCGCCCCCGAGGCGACGAATTAAAAAGCCGCCCGTCCAAGGCGGCTGCTGATACCGATTATACGGCGCGCTGTGTCGTCCCGTCAAGCCCCGGCGCTTCTCCCTCGCGCGCGGCTGACGATCGCCCCCGTGCTTTTGGGGTACATACTCCTTCGGCTTCCTCTGCCATCCAAAGCCTTCCCCTGGAGTTACCACCCCGCATAGCCTTCGTCTTTGCGGGGGCCCCGGTGGAAAGGTGCCCGGCACGACATCACAGATGGCGTGCAAGGGCGGATGAGGTGTAAACCCAACGCCTCACAGCACCCTTCCGTCCGGCCATCGGCCCTTCGGCCCGCCGCCCGTCCCCAGCCTTCTACTCCGCCAGCCCTCAGCCCGTCACCGTATCGTACGGCCAGCTCTGAATGCCGCCCAAATCGTATACCGCCGTGTACCCCATGTCCGCAAGCTCCTCCGCCGCGATGGCGCTGCGCCGTCCGCTGCGGCAGTACACCACAATCGTCGTATCCTTATCGGCGGGCAGCTCGTCCGTGCGGGCCGCTATCTCGTCGTACGGCAGCAGCTGGGCACCTTCGATGTGGCCCTCCGCGAATTCCTCCGGTGTGCGCACGTCCAGCAGCACCACGCCCTGCGTCTCCAGCAGCGCCAGCGCGTCCTCCGGAGCTATTTGCTGCCACGCGGCGGCGGCATCCGCCGTGCCCTCCGCCGTTGCCGAGGTCTGCGCAGACGGCGTCACGCTGCCGGACGAAACGCTGTCCGCGGTCTCATCGGTCCGCGCAGACGGCGCGCAGCCCGCCAGCAGCGCGGCGGACAATATCGCCGCAATCCATGCCCCTTTTTTCATGGTTGTCCCCTCCTTTTTTCAAAGCATAGCAGATACGCGCCCGTGCCGCCGTGAGTTTGTCACCAACGCGCGCGGCACGCCCGTTTTATTCACACTTTATTTACGTAAACTTTATTGATCTTTGCGTCCCCGGCTGAGATAATAAATTTGCGAGGGCACCACAGCAATCATCAATTTTTTCCTCCATTACCGGGCTGGCAACAGCCCGGTTTTGTTTTCGCGGTTTTTTCGTTTGCGCCAAAAAACGCGTATTTATTCACCCAATATTCACATCGCGTTGATATGGGCTTTAGGTTGCCCGGCGATAATAAGCTTGTCAACAATCTTTTTCATTATTTTCCTCCATTACCGGGTCGATAACGGCCCGGTTTTGTTGTTCCGCTGTTTTTTTCGGATTCCGCAAAAAACGTGCATTTATTTACCCAATGTTCACATAAAGTTGATAGGGGCTTAAGATAATGCGGCAATAATAAGACTGTCAACAATCTTTCTTCATTATTTTCCTCCCTTTTTTGTGGGCCAGCAATGGCCCTGTTTTATTGCCGCGCGGGAAATGTGGCGCGACGCTGGTTATTTTACACAAATGATGGTATACTCATATCAGAAATAAACAGGGGGTTATATGGAAAACGACAGACGAATTGCCGTACTGATAGACGCCGACAACGTGTCTGAGAAATACGTCAAGTTCATATTCGATGAGATATCGAATCACGGCACGCCTACCTACAAGCGCATTTACGGGGACTGGACACGCCCGCAGTTCGCTTCGTGGAAATCGGTGCTGTTAAATTACTCGATTATTCCGATACAGCAGTACAACTACACCACCGGCAAGAATTCCACCGACGCCGCACTCATCATAGACGCCATGGACATACTCTATTCGGAGAATGTCGACGGCTTCTGCATCGTCTCCAGCGACAGCGACTTTACGCGGCTTGCCGCGCGCCTGCGCGAGTCGGGCATGTACGTGCTGGGCATGGGCGAAAAGAAGACGCCCACGCCCTTCATCTCCGCCTGCGAGGTATTCAAATACCTCGAGGTGCTGGCGAATCCGCCCGCGCCGCCGCGCGAGGGCACCGAGGAAGGCGCGCACGATACCACGCCCAAAACGGGCATGGCCAACAAAGAAAAGCTTGCCGAGGCCGTGCGCCTCGTCGTGGAGGAGAACTCCGACGAGGACGGCTGGGTGTACATGGGCGCGGTCGGCAAGATGCTCAGCAAGCGCTTCCCGGACTTCGACACGCGCAACTACGGCTTTTCCAAGCTGACGCCGCTCATCTCGTCGCTGAAGCACTTCGAAATTCAGTCGCGCCGCACGAGCAACCCCAATGTGGTGTTCAAGTACATCCGCAACAAGGACAGCGCCAACAAGGATAGCGGCAAGGACAGTGCCAACAAGGACAGCGGCAACAAGGACAGCGCCAACAAGGACAGCGGCAACAAGGACGGCGCCAACAAGGATAGCAGCAAGGATAACCGCGACAACAGCAGCAAGGAAGCCGTACGCGAGAGCGCCGCTGGCACCAGGGACGCGGGCCGCGACAACGGCAAGGAGGCCGTCGCGGTGGTCAGCGCGACCGTCGTTCCCACGCCTGCCGAACCGGGGGCCGTGGTTCCGACTGCCGAGCCCGCGGCCAAGCCGCGCGGCAGAAGGCGCGGAAGCCGGGGCGGCCAGAAGAAATCCGCCGCCAAGGAGAAGGCCGCCGCGAAGGAGCAGGCCGCAAAAGAGCAGGCCGCGGGCGAACCGCCCGCCATGGAGTCTGCCGATCAGCCGCCCGTCCCGGAAAACGAACAGCCATAAGCGAAAAGCGCGGATCTGCCGCGCTTTTGTTTTGCGCAGCTCCCGGTTTGGCGCGGTATCTGTCCCTGCCGCCCGCGCAAAAAATGTTACGGGAACCCGGTTTTATGGTATCATATGGCTGTACACAAGAATCGATACTGTCACGCTCACCCATTGGGAGGATAGTGAAATGGCTGTTATAACGCTGCTGCGCCCGATACACGAAATCAGCGCGCCCGACCGCATCGTCACCTCGCTGCCGGTGCTGGACGATCAGTATGTGGACGCGGAAACCTTTCTGCACATGGGCGGACAGTCGCTGGGCGACATCCGCAAGGCCGTCGCGGGCAAGCGTCTGGAGGGGCTGTTCGGCAGGTATTATTCCCACCTGAACTTCGAGACCAAGAAGATGCTGCTGTTCAGCCACGAGGTCGCCGCCAACCGCGCGTTCTTCGCCAATTCGCTGCCGCTGCTGATGCCGCTGCTTTCGGGCGACGAGGCGGAGCAGGAGGCGCTGTCGGACATGCTCTCCGCGCAGGCGCTCTGCCCCATACTCTTCGGCGCGGGCGAAACGGACTTCCTGAGCATGCTCTCCTCACTGCCGTTTGAGCTCGTGGATCGGGAAACGCTGGTGCGCTTTTACAGCCAGGCGGACGCCGCCGTAAAGTGCTACAGCGCCGCGCTGACGGACGGGGACAAGGCCCGCATGCGCAACGTTCCCCTGCGTTTCCGCTCGGCGCTGTTCAAGTGGGACTTCGACCCTGCCGGAAAGCCGGAGGACATCGAGCTGCTTCGCCGCCAGCTGCAGCCCTACGTGCCGCAGCCCATCGACGCCGCGGAGTTCCGCCGACGCATGGACGCGCTGGAGGACGATGTTGAGCTCCGGCACCTCGATCGCAAGGACGTCTACGCGCGCCACATCTGCAAGCCGGATACCCGCGTTCCCGACGGCAGCTACACCGCCTCGCCCGAGGTGTTCGCGCTCAAGCTCTGGGTAGACTCGGTGTACAACGAGAACATGCCCTCGCTGTTCGGCTACAAGACGCTGGTGCCGCAGCGCTTTCCCACCGCCAACGAGCTCCATACCCTGTTCGCCAACGAGGAACGCGGCAGCTTCTTCGCGGACTCCTTCCTCGCCGACGAGCATGCGGAGATGCTCAACCGGTACGCCAATCAGCGGCTGAACGACGTCATGAGTCTGGAGCTGCCCGAGGCCATACCGTACGACGCGCTGAGCCTCAGCGACGTCACGCTGATCCGCCAGAGCGACATCTGGAAGCGGTTCATCTCCGCGCTGAACCAGTACATCAGCCACAAGCTGGAGGCGGACGAGTTCATCAGCATCTACTACGAATACACGCTGTACGTCACCGGCTTTCTGCGCAAGAACCACCTGCTGCGCGGACAGCAGAAGCGCATCCCGGCGCTCATCGACGAAATCGTGATCAGCGCCAACGCCGTGCGCACCTCCATCAAAATCATGATGATGGTGGGCGGCATATTCAACGTGTACGTGGGCGGGGCCGTGATGGACCTCGGCGATTTCCTGCACGACCTGCTGGACTCGGTGCTGGAGCAGGACGCCGTCGTGGAGACGCGGCGCAGCCTCGCGATGGTCGCCGCGGACTTTACGGAAAAGCGCACGACGGAGTTTCTGGACATGCGGCAGTTCATCCGCTTCAAAACCTTCCAGCTCAACCCGAGCCAGAAGAAGCAGTACGTGCAGGCGCTGCAGGCGCTGCACCGGCGCAGCGGCCCCTCGGAGCATCTGGAAGGAGATAAGGTGGAATGACGGATTTTGAAGGCTATCTCGCGCTGATGCAGGCCCGCCCCGCGCTGTTCGAGAACCCGGACGCGGAGGGGCTGATACGCGTGGAGACCGACGCGGCGCGCATCCGCGCCATCGAAGCGGACATGCGGCTGCGGCTTGCGCGGCAGGGGCGCAGCCCGCGCGAGGCCGAGGCGGGCATCGCCTACGAGGACGGCTACATCCTGCTGCTGCGCGACGCGGTCACCTTCCCCACCGGAGAAACCGGCACGTACATCCGCGTGGTCAGCGCCGACGCTCAGGGCCGCGGCGTGGCGATACTGCCGCGCTGGCGCGATCGCTGGGTGCTGCTGGAGCATTTCCGTCACGCCACGCGCCGTGTGGAGCTGGAGATTCCGCGCGGCTTCGGCGAACCGGACACGTCCCCGCTTCAGAACGCGCAGCGCGAGCTGCTGGAGGAAATCGGCAGCGCCGCGGTCAGCCTGCGTCCGCTGGGTTCGGTGCGGGAAAACACCGGCCTCAGCGCGGGCGAAGCGGACCTCTTCCTCGCGGAGGTGGGCTCCCCCGGCGCGCTCGACCGTGCGGAAGGCATATCGGGCGTCGTGCTGCTCTCCACCGAAGAGCTGCGCGCCCTCATCCGCGACAACACCCTGCGGGACGCGTACACGCTGGCCGCCGTCTGCCGCGCCCTGGTGCTGGGCTGGCTGTAACCCCGGCGGGCAGCAAAAAAGGCAGGAATGCTCCTGCCCCCAAGCTGCTGACAAAGGGTACGCTTGGAGGCTCTGCCTCCAAACCTCCGCTAAAGGGGCAATGCCCCTTTAGAATCCCATCGAACAAAACACCCTATTCAGGGTATTTTTCAGATAAAGGAATTTCTTGAGGACCGGTGCTTGTACGGGAGTGCAAGGGCAACGCCCTCGTAATCAGGTATACCATCAAGCGGAAGGCAGAAATGCTCCTGCCCCGGCTCAGTGTCCGATGCCGCCGTTACCCGCGCCTTCGCGTGCTCACCCGAAACGCCGAATAGAGCGGACACCACCCGACGATACCCGTCAGCAGCGGCACAAACCCCAGCAGCCCGATGTACCGGATGCCTCCGTCCAGCATGAACAGCACGCTCAGCACGGCGAGCCCCACGATCACGCGGACAACCCTGTCCGCCGTTCCCACGTTTTGTTTCATTTCGCAGCCTCCTTACAGGCATTGTGCGCCAAAGGCCGCGCCGATATTCCTGTGCCCGTTATTCCGCCACGACGATGGCGTTGTCCGCGAAGGGGTTCTTGCGCACCGCGATGGACCACAGGTACGGATACCGCTCCTTCAGGTATCGCATGTGCTGCACCCACTCCGCCGCCAGCAGCCCGTACGCGCGCGTCACGTCGCCCGCAAGGTGGCGGATGTCGCTTTCGGGCAGCGCGGAAAAGCCCTCCCGGCTTTCCAGCTCGTCCGTCAGGTGGTACAGCGCCCAGAGCATGTCGGTGAAGGTGTCGTGCTCCAGCAGGTTGGGGTTGGAAAACATCTGCAGCACCGTGCCCTTGCGCGGCGAAAGCGCTTCGCGCATGCGCAGCAGCGTATCCGCGTCGGGCGCTGCGTGCAGCTTCACCGCGTTCACCGCCTGCGCCGCCGCCGCAAAGTCCTTCGTGCCCCAGCCGGGCTTCATGTCCAGCTCCCGCGCCAGCACGTCCCGATTCTTAACCGCCGCGCCCACGCACACCAGCGCCTCCGCGCCCATCTCGCTGAAGAACGCGCTGATGACGATGCGCACCTGCTCCATCCGCTCCTGCTTCTCGCGGCTGCGCAGTATGCGGTCCAGTATGAACGTCACCAGCAAGATTTCGATGGGCAGGAAGGTCAGGTCCTGAAAGACGAGGAACGCTTCCTCCTCGAGATTGTGGAATATCAGCAGCTGCAGCACAAAAAACACCACCGAAAGCGCTGCCAGCGCAATCATCACGATCTGGTTGAATTTCAGCCTTTTCATGTTCCGTTCTCCGCTTTTTGTGTTGATTATACCATACGCATTGCCCATAACAAAAGCGCCCTGCTACAGGCGCTTTTCCGGCGGTTCAGCCGTCGTGCGGATTCGGTATGCTGCCGGGAACGACCATGACGTTTTCGTTCTTCTCCACCCTGTCGCGTCCGGGAGTCTGCCGTTTCCGCTGCCTTTTGATTTTCATGCGACGCCTCCTTTTGCATTAGTATGCGCAAAAACGGCGGCGGTATTGTAACGTCCTTCTGTTTTGATACCCGTGAAAAATTGACGGCGTCAGCTTTTTTTACCGCCCGCGAAGCCGCGCGCTGCCAGCGGCCAGCGCGTCCGCAATCACCCGCTCGTCCAGCGCGCCCGCGGGTACGACGGGCCGCGGCGCTCCGCTGTCCCCGCGCAGCCACTTCTCCATCGTCCGCACATCGTGCCAGCCGCCCAGCTTATAACCCACGCGGCGCCACACGCCCGCGTCCTCAAACCCGAATTTGCGGTGAAAGCCCTCGCTCTTTTCGTTGGGCGTGGTGATGATGGCGTAGACGTTGTATACGCCCTGCGCGTCCAGCAGCGCCAGCAGCGCGGTATACAGCGCCGAAGCGACGCCCCGGCGGTGGCTGTCCTGCCGCACGTATACGGAGGTCTCCGCGTCCCAGCTGTACGCCGCGCGGCTGCGGAAGGGCTTTGCGTACGCGTAGCCCAGCACCTCGCCGTCCGCCTCGCAGACGAGATACGGGAACTGCGTGGTCTCCGCGATGCGGCGGGCCATCTCTGCGCTGTCCGGCGCTTCCGTCTCGAAGGTGATGGACGTGCCGTGTACATACGGTGCGTAAATGGCCGACAGGACGGGCGCGTCGGCTTCGCGTACAAGCCGGATACCGTTCTCCTTCATGCTTTCATTCCCCCCTCGATGATACCCAAAGTATAGGCCCGCTGTCGCCTAAAGTAAATGCGCCCACAGAAAAAGGAGCGGACGCGCCGCTCCCCTTGGAGTCCTGTTGTTCCTGCCTTACGGCACGAGGTATCCCGAATCGGTGAGATACGTTTTGGCTTCGTCGCTGTCCGTGCAGTAGTCGATGAAGGCCTGAATATCCGCGGAGGGGGTTCCCACGGTGACGATGTAGAAGTTGCGCGCCAGCGTGTATGTGCCGCTCTTCGCCGCCGATTCGCTGGGCGTAACGCCCGCCACAGAGAGCACCTTCACGTCGTAGTTCTTCGCCAGCGACAGCGGCATGAAGCCGATGCCCAGCGGAGTTTCCGCAATCTTCTCGCCCATCGCCGCCGCCGTGTCCTCGATGACGCAGACCGAGTCGTCGATGGCAATCACCTCGCCCGTATCGTCGCGGCCCAGCACCAGCGTCTGGAAGGCGTCGCCCGTGGACGCGTCGCCGCTCATGGCGTATACAGAGATTTCACCGGTGCCGCCGTAATCGGCCCAGTCCGCCACGTCGCCGTTGAATATGGCCTGAAGCTGCTCGATGCTGATGTCGGTGAGGGGGCAGTCGCTGCCCGCCACAATGGCCAGCGCCTCGGTGCAAAGCTTCGTGGCTTTAATACCGGGATACAGCGCTGTCTCCTCTTCCCTCAGCTCGCGCGGCATCACCACGATGTCCGTCTTGTCGTTGGTGGTGTAGGCCAGCGCAGTGCCCACCGTGGTACGCTTCCACTCGATGTTGAGGCCGCTTTCCTCCATGTACGTCCCTGCCAGCGCATACACTGCCGTGCCGACGTTGGCTTTCGGCCCGGAAAATGTGAAATCCACTGGCTGTGCCGTCGCCGTGGGCGTGGGCTCCACCGAAGCCGACGCCGACGCGCTGCCAGATGCTCCGCCGCAGCCCGCCATCGCCGCCGCCATCAAAACGACCAGCGCCGTAATCAGTACTTTCTTCATATGTTCCTCCCGATGCTCTTATCCGGCATAGTATACCATGGTAATTATGACCGCCGTGTAAACACTCAGCGGTACAGGGGGCGCTTCTCGCAGAGCGCCAACACCTGGGCGCGCACGTCTTCGAGGGCGTCCTCGCGGCGCTTCACGATGTCCGCTATCCACGCGCCAATCTCCTTCATGTCGGCTTCGTCCATGCCGCGCGAGGTCGTGGCGGGCGTGCCCACGCGCACCCCGCTCGTGATGAACGGGCTCTGCGTGTCGAAGGGGATGGCGTTCTTGTTGACGGTGATATTGGCGCGGCCCAGCAGCGCCTCCAGCTCCTTGCCGGTAAGGCCCGTGCCCGTAAGATCCAGCAGCATCAGGTGGTTGTCCGTGCCGCCCGAAACGAGCCTCAGCCCGCCCGCGGTGAGCGCGCCCGCCAGCGCCTGCGCGTTGGCAATAATCCGGCGCTGGTACGCGCGGAATTCCTCCGTCGCGGCCTCGTGGAAGCACACGGCCTTCGCGGCGATCACGTGCATCAGCGGCCCGCCCTGCGTGCCGGGGAATATGGCTTTGTTCACCGCCGCGGCGTATTGCTCGCGGCACAGTATGAGACCGCCGCGCGGCCCGCGCAGCGTTTTATGCGTCGTCGTGGTTACGAAATCGGCGTAGGGCACCGGGCTCTCGTGCAGCCCCGCCGCCACCAGCCCCGCGATGTGCGCCATGTCGACCATCAGCAGCGCGCCCGCTTCGTCGGCGATTTCGCGGAATTTCTTGAAGTCGATGGCCCGGGGGTACGCGCTCGCGCCCGCGACTATCATCTTGGGCTTGTGCTGCAGCGCCAGGCTGCGCAGCTCGTCGTAGTCGATGCGCTCCGTGTCGCGGCGTACGCCGTAAGGGACGATGTTGAAATACTTGCCGGACATGTTGACCGGGCTGCCATGCGTCAGGTGTCCGCCGTGCGCGAGGTTCATGCCGAGTATGGTGTCGCCCGGTGTCAGCATCGCGAAGTACACGGCCATGTTGGCCTGCGCGCCGGAATGAGGCTGCACGTTGGCGTGGTCCGCGCCGAACAGCGCCTTGGCGCGCTCGATGGCGAGGTTCTCCGCCACGTCCACGCACTCGCAGCCGCCGTAGTAGCGCTTGCCGGGATACCCTTCCGCATATTTGTTGGTGAGATGCGAACCCATCGCCTGCATCACCGCTTCGGATACAAAATTCTCGGAAGCGATGAGCTCGATGCCCGTCTGCTGCCGCTTCAGCTCATCCATGATGGCGGTATAAACCGCCTCGTCCGCCGCCTTCACCTTGGAAAAATCCAGCATGTACCTCTCCCCTTTACTCCTTTTCGGCCGCAATGTACGCCTGCCGCGCGGCCCTCTGCTCCGCTATCTTTTTGGAATGCCCCTGTCCGCTCGCGGCTTCCTCCCCCGCGATCATCAGCTTCACGTAGAAGGTGCGATCGTGCGGCGGGCCTTCCTCTTTATATACGACGTAGCGAATATCGCTGACGCCCTTTTTGTGGTACTTTTCCTGCAGCCGCGTCTTGTAGTCGCGCACGCCGCCGCCGGAGAACACATCCTCGATGCGCCCCGCGAGTATGCGCAGCGCGGTCTCACGCGCCTTCTCAAAGCCGCCGTCCAGATATACCGCGCCCAAAACAGCCTCCACCACGTCCGCCAGTATGGAGGGCTTATCCTCTCCGCCGGAGCTTCGCTCGCCCTTGCCGAGTATCAGGTACGCGGAAAGCCCCAGCTCCCGCGCCGCCTCGGCCAAAGACACCTCGCTCACCAGCGCCGCGCGCGTCTTTGTCAGCTGCCCTTCGGAAAACTCGGGCCGCTCGCGGTACACCAGATCGCTGACGATGAGCTCCAGCACGGCGTCGCCCAAAAACTCCAGCCGCTCGTAGCTCTCGCCCGCGTCCGCCGATGCGTGCAGCAGCGCCTGTTCCAGCAGAGACTTGTCGGCAAATGCGTATTCGATGCGATTTTCAAGCCCTGCTAAATCCGCGTGCTCCATGCCCATTGTGCCTCATAGATAAAGCAAGAGGCAGACGCGTAGCGCGCAAGCCTGCCGCAGGCCTTCCGCCCGCGGAGGGTAAACGCGTATCCGCACTGCCCCGATAGCCTTAATATCCCCCGATGTTCTTTTCGATGTAGGTGACGACATCCTTGACGGTGACAACCTTGGGCAGCTCCTCGTCCGGAATATCCAGATCGAATTCCTGCTCCAGATCCATAATGAGCTCCACGATCGCGAGGGAATCCGCCTTTAAATCCTCCACGAGATCCGAGTCCATTGTAATGATGTCTTCATCGATCTCCAGCTGATCCGACAAGATCTTCCTCACCTTTTCAAATACCATCGCGCGCCTCCTGTAATCAATCGTTTTCGTCATCCATAGCGACTTTTGATATTTCCTGCTTTATTACATTAACGACATCACCGCGGATAAATCCGGCGGCCTGCCGCAACGTACTCTGTATGGCCTTGGCGTTAGAGCTGCCGTGCGCCTTTATCACACCGCCGCGCACACCCAGCAGCAGCGCTCCGCCGTACTCGGTATAGTCCATGCTCTTCTTGAAGCGCCTGAACGCGGGCATGGCAATCGCCGCGCCAATCTTGGTGCGCAGAGAACCGGAAAGCTCCGTCTTGAGCATCGAGAACAGCGCACTGCCCAGCCCTTCCATGAACTTCAGCACGATGTTGCCGGTAAACCCGTCGGATACCAGCACGTCGTAATCGCCCGAAACGAGGTCGCGTCCCTCCGCGTTGCCCTTGAAGTTGACCGGCATCTCCTGTATCCGCTTGTAGGCGGCTTTGGTGAGCTCGGTGCCCTTCTCCGCCTCCGCGCCGTTGTTGATGAGGCCCACGCGGGGATTCTTGACGCCCTCCACATTCTCCATGTATATGCTGCCCATCAGCGCAAACTGCGCCAGATACGAAGGACGGCATTCGGCGTTCGCGCCGCAGTCGATGAGCAGCGCCTTGCTTCCGGCCTGCGTCGGCAGCAGCGGCGCCAGCGCGGGTCTCTTCACGCCCGGCAGACGCTTTACTATCAGCGTCGCCCCGGCGATGGTCGCGCCCGTGCTTCCCGCGGTGATGAAGGCGTCTCCCTGCCCATCGCGCAGCAGCTCCAGCCCTTTCACGAGCGAGGAATTGCGCTTCTTGCGTATCGCTTCGACAGGCGGCTCCGCCATATCGATAATTTCCGCCGCGTCCACGATATTTATGCGCGACGTATCCGTTTCATGCTTTTCGAGTTCGGCAAGTATGGCGTCCTTGCGGCCCACCAGCGTGACGTGCATCTCCGGCATGGAATTCAGCGCCATTGCGCAGCCTTCCACGACAGCCTGCGGCGCGTGATCGCCGCCCATGGCATCCACGATGACCTTCACGGACTCACCACCCTTTCAGTACATAAGGTAGTATATAAAAAATCAATCTTCAATGCAACAATATTTTTGACCGTCAAAAACCGCTGCGCCCGCGCTCGAAAATTGTCGTCCGGCACGCTTTCCCGTAGGAGCGGCAAACTGCCTGTGCCTCCAGGCGACGGGCAACCTTCGCAACCCGTAGGGCGCGGATTATGTGCCCTATGGGTGCCCATACGCGCCGCCGCCAACGTTACATCAGCCGCAGCCGCTTACTTCTTCTCCCCCACGCGCGTCACCCCAATATCCTTGCCGCTGTCCTCGCGCGATGCGCGGCGCAGCACCCACCACAAGCCCAGCGCGGCGAACAGCCAGCCCAGCGCCAGCTGCGCCCAGATGTAGCCCGCGCCTTCCGCCCATGTGAAGGGCATCGCCAGCGCCACCCCAAGCAAGCTCCCGCTGAACGCGTAGCCCTCGGCCATCAGGTTGACGCACAGCACCAACGCCATACCGACGTACGTCAGCACAAACAGCACCGCCGCGAGCGTCCAGACCATGCCGCGCCCGCGCCTGCCGCCCGCCAGCGTATAGCCCTTGTGCGACAGCCACGCCATGATGAAGCCGCTCAGCACCGCGATATACCCCAGCGCGCCCAGCAGCGCCCACGGCACGAGTCCCATAATGCCGCCCAGCACCGCGCCGGCCGCGCCCCGCGCATCGCTGCCCGCCGCCCCGCGCTCCGCCGCACCCGCCGCTTTCTTCTCCAGCCTTGCGTGACACGCGCCGCACGCTTCCATCACATACCCGTCCCGCGCGGTGAACCCCAGCCCGGCTTTGGCTCCGCACAGACAGCACCCCTCGGAGCGGCAGCCGTTCTGCGCGAGGTATTCGGAAAACCCCCGCAGCAGCGGCTCCACATGCTCTGCCTTGACCGCCCACAGGCTGTTGATGTACAGCCACACGGACGTTTCATCCGCCTGCGCGGGATAAACCTTCAGCCCCTGCCATTCCCGGCTTAAAAACGCGTTGATGCCCTCCAGATCCACGCCGCCCTCGCGCCGCACAAACGCGCGCACCACCGGCATGTACGAGCGGCTGCTCCGCGCCCGCTTCGCACCCGACCCGCCCAGCAGCGCAAAGCCGCCGTCCTCCGAAGCGGACACGTTCAGGAATATGCCGTTGGTTCTCCCATACGCCGTATTCCGGTGCCGCCGGTAGCCCATCCGCCGCGCGATATCCTCTATCATTCCTGCCATGCCGTCCTCCGTGTTCTTTTACCGCGCATTACGCCTCCAGCTCGCCCAGCTTCACAAACGAAGCCGCGGCGAACTCATACAGCCCGAAGCCGTCGAAGAAGACTTTATAATGGAAGAGTCCCGATCCCTCCGTCCAGTCCGAAGTCTCCTCCACGGCGACTGCGTTGTACGCGTGAATATCCTCCGTCCTCGTCATCCGCGCCTCCGCTGTAAATCTGCTTTTGACGCAGCCCTCAAATAGAATCCCGGTGAAACCGTAACTCCCGTCCTCCCGCTCAAAGTCAAACTTCAGCAGCGCGTCGCCGCCGCGCGCCTCCACCTTCGGCGCGGCGCAAAACTCCTGCGCGAGCTCCGGGATTGTAACCAGCACCCGCAGGCTCATACGTTCTCCGCGATGAAGTCAATCAGCTTCTCGGTATCCTCCCAGCCGAGGCACGCGTCGGTGATGGACTGTCCGAACACGCCGCCGCCTACCTCCTGCCGCCCCTCGACGAGGTAACTCTCTATCATCAGCCCCCGGACGAGGCGGCGCAGCGTGGCGTCGTAGCGGCGGCTCAGCAGCACCTCCCGCGCGATTCTCGGCTGCTCGTAGAAGCGTTTGCCGGAGTTGGCGTGGTTGGTGTCCACAATCACGGCGGGGTTGGCAAGGTCCAGCTCGAGGTACGCCTCCGCGAGGCGGCTCAAATCCTCGTAGTGGTAGTTGGGAATGCTGCTCCCGGTCGCGTCCACCGCGCCGCGCAGTATGGCGTGGGCATACGGGTTGCCCGTGGTCTTCACTTCCCAGCCGTTGTAGATATACGTATGCGTCCTCTGCGCCGCCCGGATGGCGTTGAGCATCACGGAAAGATCGCCGCTCGTGGGGTTCTTCATGCCCACGGGCGTATCCACGCCGCTGGCGGTCAGACGGTGCTGCTGGTTTTCGACGGAGCGTGCGCCCACGGTGTTGTACGCCAGCACGTCGGAGAGGTACGCGTAGTTTTCGGGGTAGAGCATCTCGTCCGCGGCGGGCAGGCCGTAGTCGCACAGCGCGCGGATGTGCAGCCTGCGGATGGCGCGCACGCCCTCAAACAGGTCCGCGGCTTTCTCCGGGTCGGGCTGGTGCGCCATGCCCTTGTAGCCCTCGCCCGTGGTGCGCGGCTTGTTGGTGTAGATGCGCGGCACGATGAGCAGCCTGTCCGCCACACGCTCCTGCACGCGCGCCAGCCGCTCGATATACGCGCAGACGGGCTCCTCGGCGTCGGCGCTGCACGGCCCGATGATCAGCAGGAATCTGCCGTCCCCCTCGAACGCCTGCCGCAGCTCTTCGTCACGGCGTTTCTTCGCGTTTGCCGCCTTCTCCGGCAGCGGAAGCTGGGCCCAGATTTCCTCCGGCGTCGGTATCTGTTTGATGCGCTCCATTCCCATAGCCTGTCCCCTCGTAAATTTGCTTCATTATAGCATAAAAACCGGGGAGCAAATACCGTTTCCACAATAAAAGGGCCTCCCCTTCCGGAGCGGCCCCGCGCCAGTTCCCCTTACGGCGTCGCCGTCACCACGGCGGACGCGCTGCCGTAATACTTCACCCCGTTCACCGTCACATACGCCTTCACGATGTAGTAGTAGGGCGTTCCCGTCGTCAGCCCGCTGTTATAGTAGTACGTGCGCGTCGTGGTTCCGACAGACACAAACGTGCCATCCGGCGTCGCCGATCGGAAAATTTCATACCCCGTTCGCCCCGAGACCGCGTTCCACGTCAGCTTAATCTTCGTTGCGCTGCTCCGCGCCGCCTTGGGGTTCGTCACGCCGCCCAGCGTCGGCGTCGCCGATACCGGCGTACAGGCCGTGCTGTACACGCGCGCGCTGCCCACCGTGCGGTACGCCGCCACCTGATACGTGTAAGACACATTGGGCGGCAGGCTCGTGTGGGTGTAATACGTCCGCGTCGTGGAAGTAACCACTACATATTTGCCCGTCGCCGCGTCCCAGCGCCGCACCTCGTACCCGCTTGCGCCGCTGACTGAGCTCCATGTCAGCTTCACGCTGCTGGCGGAAGCCATCGCCGCCTTCACGTTGGTGACGTTGCCCAGCACAGGCTTCGCGCTGGCGGCGGGCGAGTTCGCCGCCGCGTAAATCTTATTCCCGCTCACCGTACGGTAGACGCGGATATAATAGCTGTAGGTATGGAACGGCGTCAGCCCGGTGCTGCTGTAGGACGTGCTCGTCGTGGTGCCCAGCAGCGTGTACGCCCCGCCGTTGTCCGAGCGCCACACCTCGTAGCGTGTGCGCCCCGATACGCTGCTCCACGACACCTTCACCTTCACCGGGTCCACCGCCGACGCCGTGCAGCTGCTCACCGCCGACAGCACAGGCTTGGCGGAAACGATGGCCGAATCCGCTCCCTCCACTTTGGTGCGGCCCACCGTGCGGTATGCCCGCACCTTGTAGTAGTACGTCGTCCCGGTGCTGCGGTTTCCGTCCGAATACGACAGCGACGTCGTGCTGCCGATATAGCTGTACGTGCCTCCCGAAGACGATGCCCGGTACACGCGGTAGCCGTTCGCGCCGCTCACCGCGCTCCATGTTACTTTAATGCTGTTGTAGCCCGCCGTTGCCGCCGCGGGCGACGAAGGGGCAAGCGGCAGCGGCCTTGCCGCCGCATATGCCGACAGGCTGCCGTACGTCGTCGCCGTGGACGCCGTGCAGTACGCCTTCACCTTATAGTAGTAGGTCGTCCCGGTGGTCAGCCCGGCGTCCGTATAGCCCGTGCCGGAGGCCGTGCCTACCTTCGTATAGCTGCCGCCGCTGCTGGTGCCGCGCCACACCTCGTAGCCCGCCGCGCCCGTGACGGCGCTCCAACTCACGTTAACGCTGCTGTAGGTCGCCGTGGACGCGGAGACAGCGGGCGTGCCTATCGCCGCGAACTCCGCGACAAGGTAGGTATCCCCTGCCGGGACGAAGGAATATACGGCGCTGGTGCTCACCTGCGTATCCCCGTTCCGCCATCTCAAAAAGCGGCATCCCGCGGAGGGCGTTGCGCGTACAGCCACCGTCGTCGCGTCGTTGAAGGTTCCGCCTCCCGATACCGACCCATACGACCATTCGGAAGCGTCCACCACAACCGAATACACGCGCAGCCGCTGCACCGTGCACTGCGCGGTATACCCGCCGTCCAGTGTCTCCGCGGTGATCGTCGCCGTGCCGTCGTCCAGCAGCGTCACCTTGCCCGCGCTGGTCACCGTCGCGACGGACGTATCGCTGCTCGACCAGATCACCCGCGTATTGTACGCGGTTGAGGGGGAAACCGCGGCCGTCAGCGTTTCACTCTGGCCCACCATGATCTTCAGCGTGCTCTTGTTCAGCGACACCCCGCTCGCGTGCGCATAGGGCAGGTTGCGCAGCGTAGGAAACGTCTTTCCCTCGGTCATCGTCCATACGCCGGTAAAATCGAATCCCGTGAAGGTGGCCTGCGCGCGCAGCAGAGCGGCGCTCGTTACCGGGCTCAGGTTGTATACGTTCACCGGCAGTACGGAGGATGCGTTGTAGCCTACCGCTGAGCCGCCCCCGGTATTATAGCAGTTCTGTATAACGCGAAATGCTGCTCCGCAGATTCCGCCGATTCTCTCTTCGCCGTAGGCCGTACCTTCGTTAAAGCAGTTGGTGAGGGTTCCGCTGGACATATACCCCAGTATTCCTCCGGAATTATCGTACCCGTAAGCTCTATCACCAACCGCAACATCGCCTTGGTTGTAGCACTCGGTGATGCTGCCAGCGTTCTGCTCACCCGCGATGCCGCCCGCCGTCATATACCAAGCGCCCACATCGGCAAGGTTTGCGCATCGCAGTATGCTCCCGTTATTTTCTCCCACAATGCCGCCTGCGGTGAAATCCGCCTCCACATACCCGTCCACGCTGCAGCTCGTCACCGTTCCGTTGTTGCGCCCCGCAATCGCGCCGACATTGTCACCTCCGTATATCTCGCAGCCGACGATGCAAAGCTCGCGCACCTCCGCGCCCGCAGCCAGCGTAGAGAATAGCCCCACGTTGTCTTCGTCCGATTCGATGTACAGCCCCTCGATGCGGTGACCGTTTCCGTCAAAGGTTCCGGTGAACCCCTCTATCGGTACCCACCCGGCGTCCACGCCCATATCGATGTCGCCCGTCATCACGAAATCCGCCGCGGCGTAGTAGCGCACCGCGCTCAGCTGAGACCGCGTGGATACCTGATACGGATCGGATTCCGTACCGATACCCGCGGCGAATATGGGCTGGTTTGCGGCCCTGTAAACTGCCATCATGGCGTTCACCTGACCGTAGCCGTACTCGCTGTCCTTGCCCGCCGCGCCGAAATCGTCCGCCGTGCTGTACAGTATGTCCTTCACCTGGGCCACGCTCAGGCTGGGATTCACCGAAAGCACCAGCGCCGCGCACGCCGCCACCACCGGCGACGCCATGGACGTGCCGCTGGCATAGAGATATTGCGTGTAGTAAGGGGCGGTGGAAACGAAGGTGGAATAGATGGAAACCCCCGGCGCGCAGATGTCCTTGGCCGAGCCGTAGTTGGAGAAGCTGGCGCGCTGCCCGTCCACATCGGTGGCAATGACCGAGATGCAGGAGTCGTAGTCCGAAGGGTACGCGGCGCTCGAGGTGCTTTCATTGCCCGCCGCCGCGACGCACACAATGCCCTTGGATACCGCGGAGTCGATGGCCTGATGAAGCGCCGTATCATCCTCGCTGTCGCCAAAGCTCATGTTGATAACCTTTGCGCCCTTGCTGACGGCATAATTGATTCCCTGTATAACATCCAGCGTATCCGCGTAGTCCCCGTCGAATACGTCGCATATGATCAGCTTCACGCCCGGCGCAATGCCCGCGACCCCAATTCCGTTGTTCGCCTTGGCGGCGATGATACCCGCGATGTGCGTGCCGTGCCCATCCGTCTCGTCGTTGGCATTCCCGTCGTTATCCACGGTGTCGGTCTGCGCGTACACCTGTCCCGCCAAGTCGGGGTGGTCCAGGTCGATTCCGGAATCGATGATGGCCACACGGATGTCGGAAGACCCCCTCGTAATGTCCCACGCGTCATAAGCGCCTATCGCATTCAGATACCACTGTCTGCCCGCGTAAGGGTCGGTTGCCACGGCCTCGGCCTCATAATCCTCCAGCTTGTACACATAGTTGGGCTGCGCGTACTCCACGCCGGGCTGCTCCTCGATCACTTCGATGAAGCCCTCCACCGTCTCGCCCTCGGGCACTTCCGTCAGCACCATATCGCTGGCGGGCAGCGCCTCCTGTACGCCGCTGTCCACCTCGCTCAGCGTATCCTCTATGGCGCCATCCGATACGCTGCCGCTGAACTTAACCAGCACCTCGCCGTCCAGACAAGGCACGCCGTCCACTTCGATGATTTCCGCCTCTTCCGGCACCGGTGTCTCTTCAGGAGCTGGCGTTTCCTCCGGTGTCGGCGTTTCTTCCGGTGTCGGCGTTTCTTCCGGCATTGGTGTCTCCGCCGGGATATCGTCGGCGGCATACGCTTCCGGTATGTTTACCGAGAAGATTCCCGCCGTCATCACGACACATAAGAAAACCGCCAATATCCGCATGGTCTTTCCGCTCCGCGCCAGTCCGTGAATCATCGTATGCCGCCCTTTCCAGTGAATCCCGGTTGTATTCCCTACAGTTTTATTGTAGATCCCCGCTCATATATATCAACAGGAAATCCCGCCTGCAAACAACATTTCTGCAACATTAAAGGGCCTCCCCTTCCGGAAAGGCCCGGTGATAGTCCAAACCTACGGCGTCGCCGTCACCACGGCGGACGCGCTGCCGTAATACTTCACGCCGTTCACCGTCACATACGCCTTCACGATGTAGTAGTACGGCGTTCCCGTCGTCAGCCCGCTGTTGGTATACGACGTGCTCGTCGTGGTGCCCACGGACACAAACGTGCCGTCCGGCGTCGCCGAGCGGAAAATTTCATACCCCGTTCGCCCCGAGACCGCGTTCCACGTCAGCTTAATCTTCGTGGAACTGCTCCGCGCCGCCTTGGGGTTCGTCACGCCGCCCAGCGTCGGCGTCGCCGATACCGGGGTACACGCGGCGCTGTACACGCGCGCGCTGCCCACCGTGCGGTACGCCGCCACCTGATACGTGTACGACACATTGGGCGGCAGGCTCGTGTGGGTGTAATACGTCCGCGTCGTGGAAGCCACCACCACGTACTTGCCCGTCGCCGCGTCCCAGCGCCGCACCTCGTAGCCGCTTGCGCCGCTGACTGAGCTCCACGTCAGCTTCACGCTGCTGGCGGAAGCCATCGCCGCCTTCACGTTGGTCACCGCGCCGAAGTAGGGCGTCGCCGATACCGGCGTGCAGGCCGTGCTGTACACACGCGCGCTGCCCACCGTGCGGTACGCTGCCACCTCATACGTGTAAGACACGTTGGGAACCAAATCCGAATGCGTGTAATACGTCCGCGTCGTGGACGCCACCACCACGTATTTGCCCGACGCCGCGTCCCAGCGCCGCACCTCGTACCCGCTTGCGCCCGACACCGAGCTCCATGTCAGCTTCACGCTGCTGGCGGAAGCCATCGCCGCCTTCACGTTGGTGACGCTGCCCAGCACAGGCTTCGCGCTGGCGGCGGGCGAGTTCGCCGCCGCGTAGATTTTCTGTCCGCTCACCGTACGGTAGACGCGGATATAATAGCTGTAGGTATGGAACGGCGTCAGCCCGGTGCTGCTGTAGGATGTGCTCGTCGTGGTGCCCAGCAGCGTGTACGCCCCGCCGTTGTCCGAGCGCCACACCTCGTAGCGCGTGCGCCCCGGTACGCTGCTCCACGACACCTTCACCTTCACGGGGTCCACCGCCGACGCCGTGCAGCTGCTCACCGCCGACAGCGCAGGCTTGGCGAAAACGATGGCCGAATCCGCACCGTTCATCGTATTCCTGCCCACCGTACAGTACGCACACACCTTGTAGTAATACGTCGTGCCGGTATTGCGGCTGCCGTCCGTATACGACAGCGATGTCGTGCTGCCAATCCAGCTGTACATGCCGCCTGCAGACGATGCGCGGTATACGCGGTAGCCGTTCGCGCCGCTCACCGCGCTCCACGATACCTTAATGCTGCTGTAGCTGGATGACGCCGCCGCGGGAGATGCGGGCGCAAGCGGTTCAGGCGTCACGAGCACGTATGCCGACAGGCTGCCGTATGTCGTCGCGGTGGAGGCCGTGCAGTACGCCTTCACCTTATAGTAGTTGGTCGTTCCGGTGGTCAGCCCGGCGTCCGTATAGCTGGTGCCGGAGGCCGTGCCCACCTTCGCATAGCCAGTGCCGATGCTTGCAGAGCGCCACACCTCGTAGCCCGCCGCGCCCTCGACAGGGCTCCAGCTGACATTCACGCGGTCATACCCCGCCGAAGCCGCGGTTACCGCAGGCGTGCCTATCGCCGCGAACTCCGCCTTAAGGTTCATGTCGGCGCTTACCGTAAAGGTATAGGACGCGCTCGTGGAAACCTGCGTGGAACCGTTCATCCAGCGCACGAAGCGATAGCCTGCGTTGGGCGTGGCGGTCAGGGTCACGACAGCGCCGTTGCTATGTGCTCCGCCACTCGATACCCTTCCGTATGCGCTGTTGTTGGCAGCCACAGCAATGGTATAGCTTGCGGGCTGCACCGTCACTTCACAGGTGTCCGACACCCCGTCCGCCGTCGCCGTGATGATGGCGCTGCCGGAAGATACTGCCGCCACCTTGCCCGTTTGGTCGACCGTCGCAACATCTGTATTGCTGCTGGACCATGTCACAGTGGAGTATGTGGCGTCCGAGGGGGAAACGGTGGCAGTAAAAGTTATCGCGTCTCCTATAATCATAGCCGCTGTACTAATGTCGAGGCTCACGTTCAAAACAGCGGTAACAGGCATGATAGTAATACTTTTAGTACCTACTACACTACTTCCATCATTAGACGTTGCAGTCACAATAACGATACCCGGATGAATTGCCGTAAGCAACCCGCTCTCGTCAATACTGGCTTCACCCGTATCATTGGTAACTGTCCAAGTACAGCTTTTGTCATGCGCATTTTCAGGGGATATGGACACCCCCATGTGTATCGTTCCATTAACCATCACCGTATCGCTTGCGCTCGTTACTGTAATGGTATCCACATATATCCCTTCCAAAAGAATTGCCTGCAATTCCGGAAACGCATAACTCGTATTGCCTGCCATCGTCCATATGGTATCAAAATTATAACCTGAGAAATTAACCTCTTGAGCCATCTGATCCCTTGTGACAGCCAAACCGGCGTCCGTTCCATCACCCACACCTCTTGCGATGTTGCTGAGGTAATAACAATTCTCGATTTTTCCGGCAGCCAGTTTCCCGACGATTCCTCCCTCGGCTGTGATGCCATCGACAATACCATTGCTATAGGATGTCTTGATTGCCCCAGACTCCATATACCCTACAACCCCGCCGGAAAAGCCGTAGCTACTGTCGCCATCCACACAACCGGTATTGTAACAATCTCGAATTATATTATCCCATGTAGTATGGATTGTTTTTTTAACAAATCCTGCGATCCCACCCGCATACCGCCCGTTGATATGACCACTGTTGTGGCAGACGTCAATCACCCCCCCCATTTTTCCGACGATACCGCCAACGGTTGAACCGCTCAAGTTGCCCGCATTGCAGCATTCACGGATGGTTGCAAATCCCATCCCACCTGCAATGCCACCTGTTATGCCATTTCCACCGGTATTAATGCTTGCCAGATTATTGCAGTCGTAAATTATCCCGTCATCCAGATAACCAACAACCCCTCCCGAAGAACCGGCTCCGTCAATAGTCACAACACCTGCGTTCACACAACTGGTGACGATAATGTTATAATAGGATTCCCCAACAATACCGCCCGCCTTATATTCGCCCAAAATGCCGCCTTCATTTCTGCAGTTGTTGACCCGTGCATCTGTCCCCATGTTGCCTACAATTCCTCCAGCATCATTTCCGTTCACGGTCGCTTGGTTTACGCATTCCCTTATGGCTCCACCGTATGCGGTACCCGCGATACCTCCTACAGTAGATTGCGTTACAGAAGTAATGGCACCCGACACATCGCACCTGCTGACAGTTCCTTGGTATAGATATCCTACAATTCCCCCGACATAGCATGTGTAACCTGTGCCGCTGGCAGTAATGCTGCACGATTCCAAATGCAAATCATCAATAGCCCCAAAATCTACATATCCAAACAGGCCGCCGTATATCGTAAAACTACCGCTGATATTCTGAACCAATCCTTTAATTTCATACCCGTTGCCATCGAACATTCCCGTAAACGGCAAGGCCGCGGTACCAATGGGAACAAACCCTGAGCCATCATTATAGAACGCGCCCCCCTCAGCAAAATCCGCTACGGTAAACTCGATATCGCACATTAATACAAAGCTGGAATCCAAATGTTCTGACACCTTGATAAGCTGTTGCGCTGTTGCAATCTGATATGGGTCATACGACATACCGTTTCCTCCAGAAAAATCGGAAGAAGCGGGCTCTACAACCATTTCCACCGCTTGCAACTCAGCATACGGAAAGTTCCCATTCCCCTGCATTGTCCATGTTGTATCAAAATCAAAACCTTCAAATGTTTCCGGCTGCGCCATTTGAGTTTCAGAAACCATGGTTCCATAATCCGTACCGTTACCCACGCCGCGCGTCATATTGTCCAGGTAATAACAATCAGAGATTATCATATAGTATGAATTTCCTGAGATAGCGCCCGCATTACGGCCCCCAATATTGCCAACATTATAGCAATTTCTCACAGAAAACTCGTTGGCATCCAGATTACCTACAATGCCGCCGCCATACTCTCCGCCGCTGACACTGCCAGCATTATAGCAGTCAAAAATGGTTGCCGGCCAAGCCGCACCTATCACACCGCCAGCATAACCATCGCCCCATACTATGTCGAGAGATCTGCTGTTGCTGCTGATGCGGCCTGTGTTATAGCAGTTGCTGATAATACAGTCCGTAACCGTTCCAGCAATCCCTCCGGTACGGAGCCCACCGCTGATGCGGCTTGTATTATAGCATCCGCTGATCGTGCTGTTAAAGGCACCGCCCGCGATACCTCCTACATGAACCAACCCCTGTCCGTATACAGTGATATGGCTATCTTCCAAGCCCAGGCCATAAATTTTGCAGTTCTTAATACACCCGAATACTCCTGCGTACCCTGAAGCTGAACCGCCGAGTGTGATATTTTCATACAGGCCTTTGACTGCATACCCATTACCGTCAAATATACCAGTAAAAGGTATAGTTCCTGTCCCGATTGGAACAAAGCCTGCGCCTCCATTGTAGAATGCACCGCCTTCTTCAAATTCCGTCCCGCAGAACACGATATCGCCGGCCAGCACAAAACAACTGCCGGAGTAATCCCTTACACTGTCCAACTGCTCCACCGTGGCAATCTGATATGGATCGTAAGGCATGCCATTACCGCCAGCGAAATCCGGCGAAGCAAGCAGAGCTATCATGCCCACCGCCTGAAGCTCTGGATAGGGATAGTCCTCATCTCCCTGCATCGTCCAAACCGTATCAAAGTCAAAACCCGCAAACGTCTCCTGCAACATCATCTGAGTACTGGTTACGGCAAGCGAAGTATCCAGTCCATCTCCTGTGCCCAGAAAAGTTCTATCCAGATAATAACAAATACTAACCGGGTCGCCCCTTGTTAAACCGACAATACCGCCAGTATCATCGCCGTTTACATTGCCAACACTGTAGCAACACTCAATCGCGGTAAAGCCATCCCAGACATATCCTACAATCCCTCCGGCGATCTTCCCGCTTACCCTGCCTGTATTATACGAATTCGATACCGAACTTGATGCAAGTTGTTTACCCAGGGAACCTGAGATTCCTCCAGCATAAGTGCCACTTACTTTGCCAATATTGTAACACCCTTCGATGACACCTTTGTACATGAACCCAGCTATGCCCCCGCCACTATTCGAATCCTCGCTGGTTATCGTACCAGTGTTGTAGCAATTGGTAACTGTGCTGTTGCTTTCTGCTTTTCCTACAATGCCGCCGACCGTATCACCTGTCACGCTGCCCGTATGATAACAGTTGTCGACCATACCTTCCGTAATGAAGCCCACAATCCCGCCAGCATCTCCAACCGAAATGGTGATACTGTTTCCCTCCATGCCAAGGTTACGGATGGTACCGCCGTTCATATAACCAAATAATCCGCCATGTACCGTTCCATTGCCTGTGGTTTTCTGATATAATCCTCTAACCGCGTAATTCCCGCCGTTTAATACACCTGTGAACGGCGCGGTTTCATCCCCTATTGGCTCCCACCCCTTCCCATCGTTCCAGTACGCGCCGCCCTCGCTTGTCGCCGCGATCATGTCGATATCGTTCGTCATAATAAAGCACGCGTCGGGATAATTCCGTACCGCATCCAGTTGTGCAGGAGTGGATACCTGATACGGATCCTCCTCTGTGCCTGAGCCGAAAAAATCCGCCCATTGTGCAAACAGCGTAATATTTCCCGTTATCCCGGTATTAAAATTCCATTCGTTCTCACATTCCGCCTCCGTATACCAGCCGCCAAATACCTTTTCACCGTCGGATGGGTCAGCAGGGCAAACAGCGCTTACCCCTTCGTATACAATCTGTGTGTCCGGTGCGGTGCCCTCTGCGCCGTTCATGTCGAAAGAAACGGTATATGTGGCATCCGGGTTAAAAGTCTTTACTGCGAATCCATTCCAGGGATCTGAAAACCCTGCAGACGTGCTCACATCATAGATTGTAAGGCTTGCTCCGCAGCCACTGAATATGCTTTCATCCGAGGATGGGGCATTCCCCAAAAAGTATGCGTTTCGCAGTTGCATGCATCCGGAAAAGGCATTCGCCCCGATACTGGCAACACTGCCGGGTATCATGACGGTCGCAATCAGCGTGTTGTTCGCAAACGCGCTATCCCCAATCGCCGTCACCGCATACGTATTCGTCCCGTCCGTCACCGTATCCGGTATGGTGATATCCCCGCCAGCGCCGGTATAGCCCGTAATCGTCGCGGTGATACCGTCCTCATTCACGGAATAGGTATAATCGCCGGAGGTCTCCGCTTCCGCGGTGCGAATCAGCGGAGGCAGCAACAGCACGCCCCCGATTGCCAGGGCGATGCAAACCAGACCTGTCAGTACTCTTTTGCCATACCGTTTCGCGCCGTCATTCATTTCAACCTCCGGAAGAATCAGGATAGTCTTGCCTGTCCAATTATATCATACCTGCATAAATCAGCCAATAGTGACAAAATAAAAAAGCGCCCGTAAAGGACGCCTTCTCTCAGTCGGATTGCTTACTCGGCCTTCTCTTTTTTCTCGGTATCCATCACATGCCGGCCATTATAATAGCCGCACGTGGGGCAGGCCCTGTGCATGAGCTTCATCGCATGGCACTGCGGGCATTCGCCGATGCCCGGCGGGGTCAGCTTGAAGTTCGCGGACCGTCTCTTGCGGCCACGCTGCTTGGAAATTCGATTCTTGGGTAACGCCATCTATCTACACCTCCTCGTCATCATGCAATTTGGACAGGCCGTAAAACGGATGCGATTCGTCTACGACCGGCTTGCAGCCGCATGCGCCCTTGTTTAAATCCTGGCCGCACACGGGGCAAAGCCCCTTGCAATCCTGCCTGCACAAAAAGCGCATCGGCAGGCTCAGCACCACGTTGTCTCCCAGCATCTGCTTCAAGTCGATTTCCTCGCCCGAAAACAGGTATGTGCCCTCCTCGGGCTGCCGGGAATAATACTCTGTGAACCGTACCGACACCGGATGCAGCAGAGGCTCCAGGCACCTCGCGCATTCCACCGGCGTGGCCCCTTCAAAGGTGCCCGTTACGGTTACGCCCTGGCCGTCGAAGCGGTATTCCGCCTCCACCTGCACGCCGTCCGGAAACGCGTAGCTTATCCCCGCGTACTCCACCGGCGGCATCGGCCCGGTATATCGCGCCGCAAACGCTTCTCCTTCATTCTGGATAGCGTCGGCGATGTCAATCTTCATAGTTCTCTCCAAAAAACGATGCCGGGGCATTCGTCAACGAGTTAGATTATATCGATAGCGCCCGCGTATGTCAACCCTTTTTTGGCTTTGCGTGGGTCCGTGCGGAGGGGAAAATCGCGCGCTGCTTCTTTATCATCCCAACGAAACGCGCGGCATATTCGCAAAAGCGCGATTCACCGCGCATGATGTTTTTAAAACCGCCATTTTATCAGCGATGACGGGGCGGAATCAGCGCTTTTCCGTCCAGATAATGCCGGTACTTGCGCAAATCCTCCGGCGAAAACGGCCTTCCGTGCGAGGGGTAAATGCGCGACGGGCTGAGCGCCAGCATCTTGTCCCACGAACGCCCGAACGCCTGCGCATCCTCTATCCATATGGTGTGCCGCGCCACGCTGATGACCGCGTTCATCGCCGCGTCGCCGCACAGCAGCTCGCCCGTTTCCTCCAGCAGCAGCCCGATGGAATCCTCCGTATGGCCCGGCAGGAACAGAATGCGCAGCGGCAGTCCCGCCGCCTTGAACACCTGATCCGCCTCGGAGGATACGAACACCGCCCTGTCCCCCAGCTTCACGGGCGGGAACGAAAACTCCTTCTTGAATTTGCTGAACAGCGACGCCGGCCACGAGGAATACCCCGCGCCGGGCGGCTCGTTGCTCTGCCCGCTCTCCAGCGCGGGTATACCCGCCGGATGCAGTATCACCTTCGCCGCGGTCCTCTCCAGCAGCGCCGAAAGAAAGCCCGCGTGGTCGTCGTGCGCGTGGGTCAGAAAGATATACTTCAGGTCTTCCAGCGCCGCCAGCTTCGCAAAGCGCTCCAGAAACTTTCCCTCGCCGCCGGGATAGCCCGTATCGACGGCAATCCACCCGACGGGCGTTTCCAGCAGGTAGTTCTTCACGATGTACCCGCCGATGTTGTGTATCCGAATGTCCATTGTGTCCTCCCTGACACCTGCCTGGACGGAACCGCCGCCGCCCGGCGAGGCAATCTCCCGCAGCACCGGCAAGCCCGCCCGCTCAAGCCGCTTCTCCTTCTCCGCGATACTCACCGGGCAGCGGAATCAAGCGCGCGGTTTAACCGCTTGCTCCCCGTCTCGTATACAGGCCGCACCTCTTCCAGCAGGCTGCCGTAAAACGCCTCGGCGGCCTTCCGCCTGCCTGCCGCCGCCTCCGCGCCGCGCTTCGTGTAGAATTGTGCGTAAATCTTCTCCAGCTTACCCTTGTATTCCTCAAAGAACGAAGGCTCCTTGTCGCCCGCCCCATCCGACACGCGACCGTCCGAAGCCAGCGAATAAAGCGGCTCGCCCACCTGCCCCTGATACAGCAGCGTACGCGCGATGCCGATTGCCCCCGTCACGTCGAGCTTGTCCGCGTCGTAAAGTATTTTCGCCTCCAGGCTTTCGGGACGGCTGCCCCCTCTATACCGATGCGTGCGGATGCACGCGGCAACCTGCTTCGCAAAGGCCTGCCCGAATCCCTGCTCCGTCAAAAAGCGATGCGCTTTCTCCGCGCCCGCGGCCGCGTGGCATACGCCGGTTTCATACTGCTCCTGCCGCCCGATGTCGTGCAGCAGACAGGCGGCAATCAGCACGCCATAATCCACGCCGTCTTCATGCGCCGCGATGTCGAGCGCCGCGTACAGCACGCGGTACACATGCTCCGTGTCGTGCGCGCTGTCGTTCATCTGCGAGCGCATATGGCTTTCCAGCCGTTCATAGGTTTCCCGGTTCATCGTACCCCCGTGTCGTATCAAAAGACGCTTATTGCCCGAACAGCGCGCGCTTGCGCTCCGCCATCTCGTCCACAATTCATTTCAGCTTTAATCCAATTTGCTTATTAGCCAATCTGAAAGATACTCCATATCACTGGACAAATCAAGAAAATAAACCGGCTTATCTGTTAACAATCCATATGATAAAATTAGTGCGTTTTGCATATCAATACCAACAGAAACATTATGGATAGATGGTATTATTCTTCCTTCTGGCTTGTCTATTAACCTCTGAACAATAATTTCCGGACGAGTGAACAGAGTCACAAAAAAGTCTACTTTTAAACCTTTTAGCAAACTCATACTAAAAGGAGTTGACCTGTATCCGTACTCTTCATTAGTAATGGCATGTGAATCTATTATTATATTCTGGCTATTTTTTGTTTTATGAACTTTTCTAAGTAGTATCCTATCAACTGCTCTAACATCTTGGGCGGTAATGATTTTTGAAGATTTCTCGCGTAACATCTCCTACTTACAATTTTAGAAAAGGTTGTTTTCCCACATCCGGCTATACCAGTTAAATATATTGTCTTCATTAAATTTATTTATTTAACAAAAACCGCATATGGATCTTTTAATTTCGCCACATACGAAACACTCTTCTTAACACCTATATCTGCATCAACCAGCCTATCTAAACTGATTTCAAGACAAGCTTTGTCTACATGTCCCTGTATATAATTCTCTGCTGGACGCCCCTTACTCTTTCCATAAGCTACTTCGTAAGCACTAAAAGGTATCTCAAACTCCTCTGGTATGATTTCATCCAATACAATCGCATATCTTGACCCTGTAACACAGATGCCTTGTGGTATAGGTTTATATGTAATACCATCGACCGAAAACAACGTTGCTGGTATAACATCGGGATCGGCTTTTGAGTTAATCCTCTCCATGCAAAGATATATTGAACCTTTTTTCGCAATTACACTTTTCGCAAATGGTTGAATTTGTTTTGTAGGATGGCATGTAGGCCCACCATATCCCCAAAAGCTCATACCAGTCTGCTCAATTTCTTTCATTTTTCGCTTTATAATTGTATCAAAATCTTCTTTGGCATGTTGTCCAACTTTCATAAACACAAATGCATCTGTTTTGGAATTAATCATTCGTCATATCTCCTTTTAGCGGAACTAACTGATAATCTGGTTGCACATATTTTCTACAAGTAAGATCCTTTACATATTTATAAATTAGTGGCTCATTTAGTCCATAAAACTTTTCCATTTCATCTTCAGTAAGTGCTACACTTCCATAGTTTTCATTAACACTCCCAATGCGACGAAACATGATACTACATGACTTTATATTAGGGTCATCATCAAGATGATACGAATGAAATTCTGGAACCATTTCTGAAATAACAAAACCATTGTCTAAAGCAAAAGTCTGCGTATTCTTTAATACTTCGGTAGTCCAAGCCAGTGTAGGAACATCTGCTATTACTACGCATCCAATTGCCCCATTTCCTGTTGCTTCAAAACCCCTTCGCATAAATGAAGTAATGCTATGTCCCTCATTGCTAGCTCCATATGGAGGATTGCAATAAAAACAATCGAATTTATGCCAATACTCATTAGGTAATTCATCAGCAACATTGTACAAACAAGCAGATACTAAATTGGAAATTTGATGCCGGGATGCAAAATTATTAATTGAATTTATTATGCGTTGATCAAAATCCAAGACCAAGATGCGGATTACACCTGTATCTATTTCTCCGCTTTTTTGGAGATATGCAAGTCCAAGGGCAATAGCATCTCCGTCACCAATAAATACTACACTTTTATTCGAAAACCATTTTCCGATATGTTCTATCTGTAGTAACATATCGGCATGTTTCATATATATTTGGTCTAACTCTCTTATTGGCATTGGTCTGTTATTAACAACATCAGATATTAAGTTTATACAACGTCGCAGATCCATAAAAACCACTCCTTACAAGTCTTTTAGCATCTCCAACAATTTTCTATCTCCGTCCTTTGGAAATAAGTACTTTGTAATAATCAAAACTAGCGACACAATTTCCCCAAATATTGATACAAAAAATACATTGAATTGTGTTTCAGTAATGTTGAATTTACCAATGCCAATAAGATAAAAAGCTACTGCCATCATTACAATTTGTAAGCATAATAATATAACAAAACATATGGCGTAAATTTTGCGTAACTTTCTCTCCTGCGATTGTTGTTCTGACCAAGATGAAAGCAATATATGGAGTTTATGACTCCTGTCATCAGCTTCTCGAACCCGAAGCATATCATCAATATTGCTAGGAGAAAAGCTACTAACATCCTTAATAAGCAATTTAGTTCCGTCTGAAAACAACCCTACCGGATCAAAATCAGTCATTAAACCAACCCCAAACTGCCCAATCTAATACCCATTGCTGTTTCTGATACTTTAAATAACTCAGCCATCTTTTCCACATCACGTAGCTCCGGCCACATTTTTCGAACCAGATCGGCGTCCATTAACAATGCTGCCGCAAACTGATTTGCTTCTACTTCCATTGAGAAGCTTCCTTCTTCTTGCTTATCAAATTCTGTCCTAAAAAGATCTATTTGGTTATCAACAAACTCGCCATCTGCATTTAAGTGCAATAAACTATGTCCCAACTCATGCGCGATAGTAAACCTTTTTCTCTGAATAGCATCGTTATCATTTACTAACAGGGATTTCTTCTGCCCGCGTTTTGCAATCATTCCAGACAAAGATGAATCAGAAAAAACAGCGTTTGATACTCTGATCCCCAACCTATTTGCTAGCACCACCGGATCAACAGGTATGCTATACATACCATGATCCAGCAATGTCTGATGCGCAAAAGCCTCTATCTCATTCTTCTTCATCTGTTCACCTCAGGGCTAGTAACAAATACATATGTAAAAATAACGCAATAAAATACATAATATATTCATATAGTATACTTGACTATATAAAAAGGCAAGAATTTTCTTAATTATCCTAAAAACAGCGCGCGCTTGCGCTCCGCCATCTCGTCCACGCGCGCGATGTATTCGCGCAGGTCCTTGGTGTCCGCGGCGCGCTCGATGCGGTTCTCCTGGGCGAACAGGCGCTTGGAGATAGCGCCCGCGCCGAACGCCAGCACATCGCACAGCTCCTCCATCACGTCCACGTTGTAGAGGCACGCCGTGCCGGGCAGCGCAAAGCCGGTGTTCTGCTGGCAGCCCTTCATGTACTTCTGCCGGTACATATAGTACGGCTGGTATCCCGCCTCCGTTAAAATGCGCTGGGCCGCGTCGACGGCTTCCGCCGCCATATCGTCGGTCGGGAACGACGCCATGTTGTCGGCGGCGAACTGCGACGCGCGCTTTACGGCCAGCGTATGCACCGTCACGTTGGCGGGCCGCAGCGACGCGACGCGAAGCACGGTGTCGGCGGTGTCGGCGGGCCCCTCTCCCGGCAGCCCCGCGATGACGTCCACATTGACGGAGAAGCCGCACCGCTCCACCCGTTCGTACGCCTCGAAGAACTGCGCGGCGGTGTGGCTGCGTCCGATGCGCGCCAGCGTATCGTCGCGCAGCGTCTGCGGGTTCACGCTCACGCGCCCCGCACCTGCTTCACGAATTATGCGCAGTTTGGCTTCCGTGATGGTGTCGGGCCGACCGGCCTCCACGGTGAACTCGTCCGCACAGCGCGCCAGCTGCGCCGCACGGCTCAGTACGCGCTCCAGGCTCGCTTCACTGAGCGCCGTGGGCGTGCCGCCGCCCACGTAGAGCGCGCGCACGCGCCTGCCCCGCAGCAGCTCCTCCGCGCAGGAGAGCTCCCGCAGCAGCGCGTCCACATACAGCGCTTCGGCGTCCTTGAATACGTCCGGCGTACTGGACGCGAACGAACAGTACGCGCAGCGCGACGCACAGAACGGGATGCCGATATAGATGTCGATATCGTCAGGGTTCGGGTAAAGTCCGGCCTGTGCGGTCAGTATGGCTTTGGCCAGCGCGTACTTGTCGGGCCGCACGTCAAATTCGCGGGTGAACAGCGCCATCGCGCCGTCCTCGCCCAGCCGTTCCTCGCTGTCGCGCAGCAGCCGCGTGGGCCGCACGCCCGTGAGGCTCCCCCACGGCAGCGTTTCCCCGAAGTGCCGCGAGAGCGCGCGGTACGCGCAGATTTTGGCGGCGCGCTTGGCGAAGCGCTTGGCCTCCAGCGCGGTCCTTCCGGCGGCGGTGCTGTACGCGTCCATCGCGCCTCGTCTGCCGTTTTCGCAGACCACTGCTGCGCACTGCACGGTTTCCGCGGCTTCGTATACCGAAAGCAGCAGCGAGAGGCCCTCCGGCTCCGGCTCCGCCGTTTCCAGCAGCTCGATGCGGCGCACGTCGAGAAACAGGCGCATCACCTCGCACACCTCGCCGAACAGCGCGGGCTGCGATACGTACAGCGCCGTCATCGCGCCAGATACGGGTTGTTCTGGAATTCCGCGAACAGCGTGGTTTTGATGCCGTGCCCCGCGTACACGGTATAGTCGGTGGTCAGCCCGCCCAGCACGCCCAGCAGCGAGCGCTGGTATTCCTCCGCGTCGCTGCCCGGAAAGTCGGTGCGACCGCAGTACATGTAGAACAGCGTGTCGCCGGTGAACAGCGCGCCCTCCGCGATGTAGCATACGCTGCCGCCCGAATGGCCCGGCGTGTGCAGCACGTTCACGGAAAACCCGGCGCATTCCAGCGTTTCGCCGCCCTGCAGCAGTATGTCCGGCTCGCACTTCTCCACCGTCGTGCCCGCGAAAACGCCGAGGTTGTCCCCGTCGTTTCCCAGCATGGACGCGTCCCGCGCGTGTACGGCTATCTTCGCGCCCGTCTCGCGCTTCAGCTGCGCCAGCGCGCCGATGTGGTCGAAATGACCGTGCGTCAGCAGTATGTGCGTCACCTCTTCGATGCCGAAGTGCTCCAGATGCCGCTGAATCTTATCGTAATCGCCTCCGGCGTCCACCATGAACGCCCGCTTCTCTCCCTCATGAAACGCGATGAACGCGTTGGACGCCAAATCGCCCACGGGTATCTGTACAACCTTCATCTTTTGCCCTCAGTAAAGCCTCTTTGAATTCAACAGTATCGTCACCGGCCCGTCCAGGGCCGCGTCGATGTCCATATGCGCGCCGAACACGCCCGTGCTCACCGCCAGCCCCGCCTCGCGCAGCAGCGCCGCGCATCGCTCGTAGAGCGTATCGGCCTCCGCGGGGGGCGCTGCCGCCATAAAATCCGGCCTGCGGCCCTTGCGCGCGTCGCCGCACAGCGTAAACTGCGACACCAGCAGCACCTCGCCGCCGATGTCCGCCACGCTTTCGTTCATCTTGCCGTCCCGCTCAAACACGCGCAGCCCCGCCACCTTGGTGGCGATGTACGCGGCGTCGGCCTCCGCGTCGCCCTTTTCCACGCCCAGCAGCACGAACAGCCCGCGCCCTATCCGGGAGTACGCCGCGCCGTCGGCGCTCAGCTTCGCGCGCGTTACGCGCTGCACCGCCGCAATCACGAGTGCAGACGGAATACGTCCGTCACGCCGCTGATGCCGCGCAGCCGCTTCTGAATGTCGCCCAGCTGTTCCGTCGCGGAAATGGTAACGGCAATCACGATGATGGCCGTGCGGTTCTTGCTCGTGCGCGCGTTGAACGACGAGATGGCGATGTTCATCTCGTACAGCGCCGCGGTCACCTCCGCGATGAGGCCCGGACGGTCCTGCGCCGACACCTGCACCTCCACGTTGTACGAGGACGTATCCCGGTCGGACCAGTGCACCTCTATCATGCGCCCGTACTCGAAGTCCGAGCCGGAGACGTTGGAGCAGTCGCTGCGGTGTACCGAAACGCCCCTGCCGCGCGTGATGTAGCCCACGATGTCGTCGCCCGGCACCGGGTTGCAGCACCGCGCGAAGCGCACCACCATGTCGTCGTAGCCCTTCACGATGACGCCGCTGCTGCCCGTACCCGCGGGCTTGCCCGGCCCGCGCTCCACCTGCTTCGGCACGGCCTTGTGCAGCTTGCTGTACTCCTCGATGAGCTTATGCAGCACCTGCCCGGTGGTGATGCCGCCGTAACCCACCGCGGCATATATGTCGTCCGTGGAAGAGAACGTGTAACGCTTATAGACGTCCTTCAGCCATTCGGGCTTGAACAGCTCCTTGATGTCGTAACCCTTGCGCCGCGCTTCCTTCTCCAGCATGTCGCGCCCCTTCGAGATGTTCTCTTCCTTCATCTCGCGGCGGAACCAGTTGCGGATTTTGCTCTTGGCCTGCGTGGTGCGCACCAGCTTCAGCCAGTCGCGCGAGGGGCCCTTGCTGCCCGACGACGTGAGAATTTCCACGATATCGCCCGACTTCAGCGTATACGTCAGCGGCACTATCTTGCCGTTCACCTTGGAGCCCGTGCAGCGGTTGCCTATCTCGCTGTGAATGCCGTAGGCAAAGTCCAGCGGCGTCGCGCCCTGTATAAACTCCTTCACGTCGCCCTTGGGCGTAAACACGTACACCATGTCCGAGAAGAAGTCCACCTTCAGCGTTTCCATGAACTCGCGGGAGTCACGCGTGTCGGTCTGCCATTCCAGCATGTCGCGCAGCCAGGCCAGCTTGCCGTCCATCTCGTCCTTCTCGGAGCCTTCCTTGTAGTGCCAGTGCGCCGCGATGCCGTATTCCGCGGTGGAGTGCATCTCCTTGGTGCGAATCTGCACCTCGAACGGCCGTCCGTCCTTGCCCAGCACGGTGGTGTGTATGGACTGGTACATGTTCTGCTTGGGCACCGCGATGTAGTCCTTGAAGCGCCCAGGTATGGGCTTCCACTCCGTGTGCACCGTGCCTAAAACCGCATAGCAGTCGCGCACGGTCTCCACGACGATGCGCACGGCGATGAGGTCATACATCTCCTCGAACGCGCGGTGCTTGTTGTATATCTTGTTGTAGATGCTGTAGATGTGCTTGGGCCGCCCCTCGATGTCGGCTTCCACGCGTATCTTCTTCAGCAGCGCGCGAATCTGCGCGATGACCGCGTCGATGTATTCCCGGCGCTGGTTGCGCGTCTCCTTCAGCTTGTCGGCAATCTCGTGGTACGCCTTCTCGTCGAGGTACTTGAGTGAGAGATCCTCGAGCTCCCACTTGATGGTGTTGATGCCGAGGCGGTGCGCCAGCGGCGCGTAGATTTCCACCGTCTCCTTGGACTTCTCTATCTGCTTTTCCTTGCTCTGAAACTTCAGCGTGCGCATGTTGTGCAGCCGGTCGGCCAGCTTCACGAGTATGACGCGGATGTCGCTCGCCATCGCCATGAACATCTTGCGCAGGTATTCCGCCTGATGCTCCTCCTTGGAGAGAAAGTCCACCCTGCCCACCTTGGTGACGCCGTCCACCAGCCGCGCGATGTCCTCGCCGAATTCGCGCTGGATTTGCTCCAGCGTCACGGGCGTATCCTCCACGATGTCGTGGAACAGCCCCGCGACGACGGTGGAGATGTCCATGCCGAGGTCCGCCAGTATGCTCGCCACCTCGTACGGGTGCAGGAAATACGGCTCGCCCGAAAGCCGGGTCTGGCCCTCGTGCGCCTGCTTGGCGAATACGTATGCCCTGCGGAAGAACGCCTGATCCTCCGGGCTGTATTGATTTTTTACCTTCTCGGGCAGCAGTTCAGCCGACCGCAAGTCACCTTCCATGCGTCATATCCTCGATTCGGGCATAGCACGCGCTCTCCCGCAGCGCCTTTTTGGGCCCGGCGTACTGAATTGCGTGTATTCTACCACTTTTATCTATATCGATCAACTTAAGCTCCGCCAGCACGCGCAGCGCGAACGCCTCCTGCTCCGGCGGGAGCGCCATCGCGCGGGCCGCTTCCGCCGCGTACTGCTCTCCGGGGCGTCTGCACGCCGCGCACAGCCTGCGGTACGCCGAAAGCAGTGTGTCCCGTTCCATATAATATGCCGCCGCGTGCGCCGCGTACCCTTCGCGCAGCCTCGCGTCCCACAGCGTGCTCTCCGGTCCGCGTCCCGCGTACAGCGCGAAGTCGTACCCCGGGGGCAGCACCGCCGCGACGCAGTTGTCCAGCGAGAACACCAGCGGGTCCCGCAGGCCAAGGCGCCCTTCGGCCAGCGCCGCGCGCACGCCCGGTTCCTCCAGCAGCCGCCGCAGCACGGGCAGCGTCGCCGCCACCACACAGCGCGAGAAATGGCTCTCCGCCAGCATCGCCTCCAGCCGCGCCGCGAAATCCCCTCCGCGCTCCTGCGGTTCGGGCAATGTCAGCTCGTCCAGATACCGCCGCGCCATCACCGGCCGGTGGGCTTCGATAAAGCCCTCCGTCAGCGCGTCGTCGAAGCGCACCGCGATATCGCGCACGATGAGCTGCGGATGCCCGGTGAATGCGCTGACGCCCGCGTCGCAGAGAAAATCACAGGTTTGCGACAGAAACGTCTGCGCCGTCCGGTGCCCGAAGCGCACCGCGTCGATTTCCGCGCCGTCCTGCCGCATGGCAAACTTGAGATGCGCGGGCTCTCCGCGCCCCACGAAGCGCGCCTCGCCCACGCCCGCGCCGCGCACCAGCACCACGGGCCGCTCGTTGCACGCGCCGAAGGGCTCCAGCCGCTCCATGTCCTCCGCGAAGCGCCGCGTCACATCCTTCACCGTCATTTCGATATCGTAATTCTTCTGCACGGTGAAGGCGTCCTCGCCGTAATGCGCGGAGATATATTCGTTCAGGTTCACGCGCAGCGCGTCCGCGTCCTCCTCCCGGCGCAGCGTGAGGCCCGCCGCCTGCGCGTGCCCGCCGAACTTCTCGAAGCCGCCCGCAAACTGCGCCAGCGCCTCGTACACGTTGACGCCGCCCGCGCTGCGCGCGCTGCCGGTAATCTTGCCGTCCGCGCCGCCCAGCAGCACGCAGGGCCGCGTGAAGCGCTCCGCGATGCGCGCCGCCGCGATGCCGATGACGCCCGGGTTCCAGTACCGGTCCGCCAGCACCAGCGCCGCGTCGCGGTAATATCCTTTATCCAGTATGATACGCTCCGCCGCCGCCGCGATGTCGTCCACTTCCTTTTTGCGCTGCTCGTTGAGCGCGCAAATCCGCGTCGCGGGATAGTCCAGCCCCGGCGAAGGCTTTACGGCGCAGAACAGCAGCAGCGCCTGCTCCGCGGTGTCCATGCGGCCCGCCGCGTTGATGCGCGGCCCGAGGCCGAAGCTGACGCCCTGCGAGGTCAGCGCGGAGAGGTCGATGCCCGCCTTCTCCGCCAGCGCCGCCACGCCCGGCGAGGGCGCTTCGCGCAGCTTCTTCATGCCGAGATACGCCAGCACGCGGTTCTCGCCCAGCAGCGGCACGATGTCGGTGATGGTGCCGATGGCCACGAGGTCGATATAGCGCATCGCCTGCTCCACAGACGACAGCACGCAGATGAGCTTGAACGCCACGCCGCAGCCCGCCAGCTGCGGGAAGGGATACACACTGTCCGCGCGCTTGGCGTTGACGAGCCAGGGCGTGTCGGGCAGCGCCGCGCCGCACTCGTGGTGGTCGGTGACGATGACGTCCACGCCCAGCTCCCGCGCGAGCGCCACCTCCGCGATGTTGGTGATGCCGCAGTCCACCGTGATGATGAGCGTTGTGCCGGTGGCCGCGATGCGCCGCACGGAGTCGCAGGAGAGCCCGTAGCCCTCCAGGTGCCGGTTCGGGGAGAAGATGTCGGCGTCCGCGCCCATGCTGCGCACGTGCAGGTACAGCGCACTGCCGCCGCAGATGCCGTCCGCGTCGTAGTCGCAGTAGACGCTGATCTTCTCCTTCTTCGCGATGGCACGGCGTACGCGCTCCGCGGCACCTTCAATGTCCGGCAGCAGCCGCGCGTCCTCCAGCTGCGACGCCTCCGGATGCAGGAAGGCATGCGCGGCCTCGGGCTTATCCACGCCGCGTCGGCACAGCAGCCGCGCTACGGGCAGGCACAGCTTCTCCGCGCGCGCGACGGCTTCCGCCGCGCCCCCGGCGCATATTCCGTTGTCCCGCTGTACGAATACCTGCAAGCGATTCCCTTCTTTCCGCGGCGTCCCGCCGGCAATGCCGGGCCGCGCATATGGAAAAGCCTCTCCCGCGCGGGAAAGGCTTTTGTTTCAGTGCCTTTGGTTACGCTTTCTGTCTGGCGGGCTTGGCGCTGACTTTCTTGTGGCTCCAGCCGTCGTGCCAGTTCTCCAGCCCTATCCAGATAGGCGTCGCGATAAATATAGACGAGTACGTGCCCGAGATCAGGCCGACGATGATGGGCAGCGAGAACTCCCGGATGGAAGTCACGCCGAAGATGTACACGGCGAGTATCGTAATCAGCGTCGTCAGCGAGGTATTGATCGTGCGCGGCATCGTCTCCCGGATGCTGACGTCGGCGATTTGCATGCGTGTCAGCCTGCCGCTCAGAGAGCGGTTGTTCTCACGAATGCGGTCGAACACCACGATGGTGTCGTTGATGGAATACCCCACGATGGTGAGGCACGCCGCGATATAGGAGCTGTTGATCTGCGCCCGCGTGATGCTCATGAACGCCGTCATGACGAGCACATCATGGAGCAGCGCCACCACGCCCGCGATGCCCGAGAACAGCGAGAACCGTATTCCGATATACAGCAGCATCAGGCCGGACGCGATGAGCACCGACAGAAACGCGTTGGTGACAATTTCGCCGGAGGTTGCGCCGCCTACGCTCTCCATCTGTTTCGCCGAAGCGTTGGGATAGGTTTTCTGCAGCGTGTCGATGATGTTGTCGCGCAACGTGGCGATGTCGGTATCCTCCGATACCACCTGCATGCGCACCACGGCCTGTGTGCCGTTCTCCGCCGATACCACCTGCGCCGTCGCCGGATCGATGCCGTTAGCCGAAAGCGCGTCATTTACCACCTGGGCGTCATACTGGCCGCCAAAGTTGATGGTCAGTATGCTGCCGCCTGTAAAGTCGATACCAAGGTTAAGCCCTCCGGAAATCAGGCCCACCGCCAACCCCGCGAGTATAATAAGGCACGACAGTATGATGAAAAACTTGGTTTTGTTCATAAACCACATCTTCATACTATTTCCCTCCCTTCGCGGCTGCTTCCGCGGTACTTCTTCGTATCGTATAAAGCTTGGGATTGCGCACATTGAGCGCCAGCACGATGTTCATCAGCCACCGGGTGACCACCACGGCAGAGAACATGGAGAGCACAATACCGATGATCAGTGTATAGCCGAAGCCCTTCACCGTGCCCACGCCGTATACCGCGATAACGAGGCCCGCGATGATCGTCGTCACGTTGGAGTCGATGATGGTGCTCATGGCCTTGTGGAAGCCCGCCTTCATCGCCGCGCTCAGCAGCTTGCCCGCGGACAGCTCGTCCTTGAAGCGCTCGAAGATGATGACGTTGGCGTCCACCGCCATGCCGATACTCAGTATGATGCCCGCGATGCCCGGCAGCGTCAGCTGCACCGAGAAGAGCACCAGCACCAGCACGATGAGGAAGATGTACACCGACAGCGCGATGCACGCCACCAGACCGGGCAGGCGGTAATAGATCAGCATGAAGAGGAACAGCGCGCAGACACCGATGAGGCCGGCAAACAAGCTCGTGCTCAGCGCGTCCGCACCCAGCGAGGCGCTGATGGTGCTGCTGGTCATCTCATTGAGCACCAGCGGCAGCGCGCCCGATTCAATCTGAATGGCGAGGTTCTGCGCGTCCTCCGAGGCCATGGAACCGCCGGAGCCGCCCGTGATGTACGCGGTGCCTCCCGTAATCTGAGAGCTCGCTATCGGGCTGGAAATCACCGAGCCGTCCAGCTTGATATCGAGAGATTTTTGCTTTTCAAAGGATTCCTTCGTCATTTCGGCAAACTTGTCTGCCGCCGCCGAATCGAATACCACCTGAACGGCGTTTTCCTGAGACCCGTCCTCGTTGGTGATGATGTACGGACCCGCCGACTTTACATCAGCGCCCGTGATCTGCGCGTTGCCGTCCACATCACAGAACTCCAGCAGACCCGTATCGCTGATGAACGCGATGATCTCGGTCGGATCATCCATCTGATTGGTATCGTTGATGGGGATTTCCACGCGGATGCGGTCGTCGCTCTGACGGACGATAGTCGCCTCGGTATACCCCTTGTCGTCAAGACGGTTCCGCAATACGGTGACGGTGGAGTCCATCTTCACGTTGAATTCCTGATCGCTGAAGTCGCCCTGTTCGGCTTCGTATACGGCGTAAACGCCGCCTGTGAGATCGAGGCCCAGCTTCACCCTGTCCTGCAGCGGGCCGACCTTGTACACGCCGATGTGGAACCCCGCCACCAGCAGATACACAATAGCGCCGAATACCGCTACGATCACGGAGAGCTTGATGATTTGGCGTTTTTTCATATGATAAACGCTTCCTCCTTGTGCGAAAATGCCTGCTTATTGTCCTGTCCAATGCAAACTCTTATCATTATAACCGCGGCCTGTCCAATAGTCAACCGCGCCAAAAAAAGCTTTTATCCGCGCAAATCCGCCCCGCGCAGCCTTTGATTCGCGCGCTGTAAAACAAGCCGATTTGCCGTTGCCGCCGTAAACCGCGAACGCGCGCAGCCCGGGTGTGCGCCGAATACAAAAAACGCGGAAAGCATTCGCTGCCCGCGCCTCAAGCGATTGCACGACTGGCGGATACCCGAAGCCTGCGCCGCGACGCCGTCTGGCGCTTATTCCGGTTCACCGCGGTCCGCCCGCGCGGCTGCGCCGACAACGCGCATCATCCGCCCCCACTTTTCGTCCATGTCGGCCACCAGCTTGTACTGCGTACGGCAGCGATCCAGATTGTGCTCCGGATAATGGATGGAAAAATAGGTGTCGCCGTTCAGGTAATCCGCCAGAAAGCGCACGCCGCATTCCAGCGTCATCATCTTTGCGCCCACGGGCAGCAGCTCCGTTTCCAGCGCCGTGAGGTTTGCGCCGCACGCGCCCAAAAAGCCCGCCGTGTACGCCTCGAACAGCGCCATGTCCATCCGCACCCGGTCGAGATCGCGCTCGTCCTCGGCCGCGGTGGACGCGCCGAAGCGAATGGAATCGCCGTAGTCGTTGACGGCGAGTCCGGGCATTACGGTATCCAGGTCGATGATGCACAGCGCCTTTCTCGTCTTCGCGTCGAACAGCACGTTGTTGAGCTTGGTGTCGTTGTGCGTCACGCGCAGCGGCAGCTGCCCGCTTTGCTGCAGCTTCACCAGCGTACCCGCGAATTCCTCGTACCGCCATGTGAAGTCGATTTCGCGCTGCACCTGCTTCGCGCGTCCGCGCGCGTCCTCTTTCACCGCGCTCCGGAACGCCTCGTAGCGCGACACGGTATCGTGAAACTTCGGGATGGTTTCGCTCAGCGTCTCCGCCGGAAAATCGCTCAGCATATCCTGAAAGCGTCCGAACGCCACCGCGCTCTCGCGGAAGGTTTCAACGTCCTCCGCGCGCTCCAGACACACGCTGTCCCGCACATACCGGTACATGCGCCAGTATTCGCCCGCCTTGTCGACGGTGTACGTGCCGCCGTCCCTCGTTTCCACGAGGCTCAGCACGGCGCGCGGGTCGTCCGTCTTCTTCAGCAGATGCGCCGTCACCCGCTGGATGTTGCGCATCAGCTCCGGCACCTGCCGGAACACGCGGGAGTTGATCCGCTGAAGGATATATGCGCCGCCGTCCCCGCACTCCACCCGGTAGGTGACGTTGATGTGCCCGTTGCCGCAGGGGTTCCAGCTTACCGGGGCTCCCGGCAGGCGGAATCGTTCCAGTATGTCTCTCACGCGCGGCCCTCCCACAGCCTTTCAGGATAGTATCCGGACCGTTTCATGGCGCGGAGCGCGTCCATCAGCGGCGCCTTGTCCTCGCGGTACGTTACGCCGTGCCAGGTCTCCCGCGTGGGCAGCACCTTCACCGTCGCCGCGCCCTCCCGAATGAGCTCGCCGATGGCGTTGGGGAGGTAATACTCGCGCCGCGCCGGGTCGGCGGGCAAATCCTCCTTCAGGAAGCGCGCGAAGCCCCGCTCCAGCTGCGGCATGATCTCCGGCCCGCAGCCCCATATGTTCATCGAAACGATCGTCCCGTCCGGAATAAACCCGCTCTGCCCGTCGGGCTGGGAGTACACCGCGCCGCCGTCCGCCCTTTCGACATGTACGCGCTCGACGACGCCCGTCAGATACCCCGCACCATCCATCGCGCACACCCCCCGCGACACGAAGCCGTTGTCGGTCAGCGTATTTTCCACGCGGTAGCCTATCATCGCGCAGGCGTTTTTCTTCTCGCGCTGCGTCAGGAAGCGATGCATCGAAACGTATGCGTCACGCCCATAGAGATCGTCCGCATTGAACACGCAGAAGGGCCCGTCAATCAGCCGCCGCGCGCTCAAAGCCGCGTGCCCCGTACCCCAGGGTTTCACCCTGCCCTCCGGCACGGAAAAGCCCTCCGGCAGATCTTCGATGTGCTGGTGCGCATAACCGACCTCGAACAGGCCCTCATACTTGCTGCCGATATGAACCCGGAAATCATGCTCCATCTGGGGCTGTATGACGAATATCACCCTGTCAAAGCCCGCAGTCTTCGCGTCGTAAAGTGAGTAGTCCAGTATCGCATTGCCGTCCCCGTCGACGGCGTCCACCTGCTTTAGCCCCCCGTACCGGCTGCCCATCCCTGCTGCCATAACAATCAGCGTCGGCTTCTCCATGTTCCATCCTCGCAACAATCAATCGCCCCGTTTTTTAGCATTGATATCATATACTAAAGTCGGGATTATGTGAAGACATACGTCAAAAGACGTGTCTGCCGCAACCTTGCCCGCAACGCCGGCGCATCCGTTCAGCACCGATAACCACCCTGCCCGCAGGGCGCGGCCAAGTGCCCGGCATGGGCGGACGCGCCGTCTTCAGGACACAGAACTCAGTCGAAAATGCTGAGCTGGCTGCTCTTCACCATGCCCTCGAGGCAGCCCGCCTCCTCCAGCTTGGTGATGACCGCGCTGGAAATGCCCGCGCGCTTCTTGAGCTCCTCCACGGAGACGAACTCGCCCTGCTGCCGGGCTTTCACGATACCCTTGGCGGCGGACTCGCCCGTACCGGCGAGCGCGGTAAACGGCAGGCGCAGCCCCTGCTCCTCGATGACGCAGCGCGACGCGTCGCTCCGGTACAGGTCGCACGGCAGAAAGTCGATGCCGCGCTCTATCATTTCCAGCGCCACCTCGAGTATGGTCTGCTGGCCCGCTTCGATGGCCGTCGCGGCCTTGCCCTTGGCCTCTATCTGCGCGAGGCGCATCCGTACCGTCTCGGCGGAGTGCAGGTACTGCGCGTCCAGATTGTCGGCGCGCACCGAAAAATACGTGGCGTAGAACGCCTGCGGGTAATGTACTTTGAAAAACGCGATGCGCAGTGACATCATGACGTAGGCCACCGAATGCGCGCGCGGGAACATGTACTTGATTTTCTTGCACGAGTCGATGAACCAGTCCGCCACGCCCGCCTCGCGCATGGCCTGCTCCCACTCGTCCTTCAGGCCCTTGCCCTTGCGCACGGACTCCATGATGAAGAACGACATGCGCGCGTCCATGCCCTTGGAAACGAGGTGGTTCATGATGTCGTCCCGCGTGCAGATGACCTGCCGCAGAGTTGCCGTGCCGTTCTGTATGAGGTCGTGGGCGTTGTTGAGCCACACGTCCGTGCCGTGCGACAGCCCCGCGATGCGCACCAGCTCGCCGATGGTCGTCGGGCTGGTCTCCACGAGAATCTGCCGCACGAACTTTGTGCCGAACTCCGGGATGCCGAGGCTGCCCACCTCCGTACCGAGAATCTGCTCCGGCTTTAGCTCCAGCGCCTTCAGCGACGAGAACAGCGAGAGCGTATCGGCGTCGTTTATGGGTATGCTCTTCGGGTCGATGCCCGTCAGCTCCTCCAGCATGTGCAGCGCGGTCGGGTCGTCGTGGCCGAGTATGTCCAGCTTGATGAGGCGGTCGTGCAGCGAATTGAAGTTGAAGTGCGTCGTCACGCTGCCGGAACCCTCGTCATTCGCGGGGTACTGTATGGGCGTAAACTCGTGGATGTCGCGCTCCTTGGGCAGTATGACGAGGCCGCCGGGATGCTGTCCCGTGGTGCGCTTGGTGCCCGAAACGCCGCGCGTCAGCCGGTCCACCTCGGCGCGGCTGGCCACCATGCCCTTCTCCTGCAGGTAGTTCTTCACGAAACCGTAGGCCGTCTGATCCTTCACGCTGCTGATGGTGCCCGCGCGGAACACGTGGTCGTGCCCGAAGAAATCGAGTATGAACTCGTGCGCGCGCGGCTGATACTCGCCCGAAAAGTTGAGGTCGATGTCCGGCACCTTGTCCGCGTCGATGCCAAGGAACGTGGCGAACGGAATGCCGTAGCCGTCGCGCCGGTAGGGCGTGCCGCACACCGGGCAGTACTTCGCGGGCAGATCGGGCCCGGTTGCATACGCTTCGGTGTCGACGTCAAAGTCGCTGTGCTTGCAGTTCGGGCAGACGTAGTGCGGCGGCAGGCCGTTGACCTCCGTGATGCCCGCCATCGTCGCGGCCAGCGAGGAGCCTACGGAACCACGCGAGCCCACGAGATAGCCGTCGCCCAGCGAATGGCTCACCAGCTCGTAGGCGATGTAATACAGCACGTCGTAGCCGTGCTTGATGATGTTGTCCAGCTCGTAAGTCAGGCGGTCGTCGACGATCTTCGGCAGCGGATCGCCGTACATTGCCTTCGCGTTTTCCCAGCACATACGCTCCAGCTTCTCCGCCGAGTTCTCGATGGTGGGCATGGCGGTGTCGTCGGGCAGCAGCTGAATCTTCTCCACCTGCGCCGCGATGGCGCGCGGCACGTCCACGACGACCTCCTTCGCCTTTTCCTCGCCGAGGTAGCGGAACTCCGCCAGCATCTCCGCGGTGGTGCGGAAATAGAGCGGCGCCTGATTGTCCGCGTCGGAGAAGCCCTGTCCGTGCATCAGTATGCGGCGGAAGTACTCGTCCTGCGGCTCCAGAAAGTGTACGTCGCACGTCGCCGCCACGGGCTTGTCCGTCTCCTCGCCGAGGCGCACGATGCGTCGCGTGATGTCGCGCACGTCCTCCACGCCGCGCAGCCTGCCCTCGCGCACCATGAACATGTTGTTGCCGTCGGGCTGCACCTCCAGATAATCGTAGAACGCCGCGATGTGCTTCAGCTCTCCGTCCGAGGCGTAGCGCAGTATGGCCTGCACCAGCTCGCCCTGCTCGCACGCGCTGCCGAGTATCAGCCCCTCGCGCCGCGCTGTCAGCAGAGACTTCAGCACGCGCGGGCGGCGGTAGAAATGGTGCATGTGAGAGTCGCTCACCAGCTCGTAAAGGTTGCGCAGCCCCGTGCTGTTCCTGCACAGCAGCACGATGTGATACACGGGCAGCGTCTTCTCGTCCACCGAAGGCAGCGCCTCCGGCTCGGATTTCGCCGCGTCCATGCAGATCTTCATGAGCTTCGCGGTCGCCTCCGCGTCGTCCAGCGCCCGGTGGTGCCGGAACTCGATGCCGAAGTCCGCCGCGAACTTGCCGAGGCTGTAGCTGCGGTGGCCCGGCAGCGTGCGTTTGAACAGCCACAGCGTATCGAGGCACGGGTTGTCCACCCGCACGCCGTAGTTTTCGCCGTGCTCGTAGATGAAGCTCAAATCGAACGAGGCGTTGTGTGCCGCGAGGTGCGTATCCCCCGCGAACGCCTTGAACCTCGCGATGGCTTCGCCCGCACCCGGCGCACCCTTCACCATCTCGTCGGTGATGCCGGTTTTGGCGGTAATCTCCGCGCTGATGGGCATGCCGGGATCGACGAACGTATTGAAGGTATCGACGATCTCGCCGCCCTTCATCCGCACCGCGCCTATCTCGGTGATGCCGCACTTCTTGGGATTAAGGCCGGTGGTCTCAAGGTCGAACACCACGTATTCGTCGGCGAACTCCTCGCGGTACGCGTCGCCGGTATCGTCTATCATGTAGGCTTCCATGCCGTAGATGACCTTGATGCCGCACTTTTTGGCCATGTCGAACGCGCGCGGAAACGCCTGCACCACGCCGTGATCCGTGATGGCGACGGCCTCGTGCCCGAACTCCGCGGCGCGCTTTACGGCGTCGGCTTCGTCCGCCACGGCGTCCAGCGCGCTCATGTTGGTGTGCAGATGCAGCTCCACGCGCTTCTCCTCCGCCTCGTCCGTGCGCTTCGCGGCCTTGGTTTCCTCCACGCATTTCACCGACAGCACGACCTCGCGCGAGTACGCGTCGTAGCCCGCCACGCCCGCAGCGCGCACCGCGGGCGCGTCCTTCAGGCGCTTGAGTATGTCCTCGCACTGCTCGCGCGGCACGAAGGCCTTGCATGTAATCGTGGAGGTAAGGTCTGTCACGCCGAACACCACGATGGATTTCTTTCCCCGCGTCTCGTTCTTAATATCGAAGGATTTGATGTCTACGACGCCGCCCTGCACGGCGCACAGCCCCGTCGTCTCCGCGATGTCGCGCACGGGCAGCAGCTCCGCATCCGTCTTGCGCCCGAAGATGAGGGGGCCTTTTTCTCCGGCGGGCTTCTTCTCCTCCGCCTTTTTGGCGGCGGGCTTCTTTTCGGCGGGCGGTTTCTCCGCCTTGGGCGTTTTCTCGGCTTTGGGCGCGGCGGACGGCGCTTCCAGCTTGTCCGGTTTCGGGGCGCGCAGCGGACGAAGGTCCCGCACGTTGCCCACCGTAACGCGCACCGCCAGCTTCACGCCGAAGCAGCGCTTCATATATCCCGATATGTAATCGCCCAGACCCGTGTCCGTAAACAGCTCCTTGCCGAAGTTCTCCGCGAAGTGAATGTGCAGCGTGCCGCCCTCCACGCGGATTTCCGCGCGCTGCAAAAACGGCGCGATGGCCCGGTCCTTCGCGCAGAGCAGCGCCCGCGCGTGCTGCGCCATGTCCTCCGGGCTCATTTCCCCGCGGTACGCGATGGCCGGGTGCGCGTTGCCGCCCAGCGTGCTCTGCACAAAGCGCTCGATTTCAAGGTACACCTGCGGCGGCAGCGGCGCGCTTTCAAACCGCGCGAAATACGCGCCCTTCTTCGTGTCATGCTGGATTTTGATGAAGCGCAGCTCCAGGCTGTCGTCCACGCGCACGCTGCTTTTCAGCGCGCTGAAAAAGTCCCCCTGCTTCAAAGCGCCCTCCGATGGTCATTGTAAAATATGTGAGCGGCCCAGCGCTTTCAGGCGTCAGCCGCGTACCCGTTCAGGCTCAATCGTATATGCTGTACCTTTGCCCGCCCACTCCGCAGGGCGCGGATGATGTGCCCTACGGATGCCTATACGCGCCGAGCGCAGCCCCCACCGCCGCAGAACCTTCCGCATCGTAAACCGCCCACTCCGTAGGGCGCGTATATATGCCCTATGGGTATCCCATACGCGCCGAGCGCAGCCTCACCGCCGCAGAACCCTCCGCATCGCCAAACATACGCGCCGCAAACCGCTAACTCCGTAGGGCGCGGACTCCTGTACGCGCCGTGCTAACGCCACGAATTGCATAAACTCTTTTCTTTAGCCGATACGCGGGTTCGCTGGACCCATTCCTTCTCCGAAAAGCCGCCGCTTTATTCGGCGCGTCCGGGAGGCCGCGCCCTACGGCCTAGGAGCAACATCAACATTTGAATCTTTTTCCGCTAACTCCGTAGGGCGCGAATATGTGCCCTACGGGTATCCTATACGCGCCGTGCAGCGCCCCACGAATTACACAAACTCTTTTCTTCAGACGATACGCGGGTTCGCTGTTCCCTTCCCTCTCCGAAAAACCGCCGGTTTATTCGGCGCGTCCGGGAGGCCGCGCCCTACGGGGCCAGAGCATAATCAGCATCTGAATCTTTTTCCGCTAACTCCGTAGGGCGCGAATAAGTGCCCTCGGGTATCCTATACGCGCCGAGCAGCGCCCCACGAATCGCATGAACTCTTTTCTTCAGCCGATACCCGGGTTCGCTGGCCTCATTGCTTCTACGGAAAGCCGCTGGTCAATCGGCGCGTCCGGGAGGCCGCGCCCTACGGCCTAGGAGCAACATCAACATTTGAATCTTTTTCCGTCCACTCCGTTGGGCGCGAATAAGTGCCCTTCGGGTATCCTATACGCGCCGTGCGAAGCCCCACCACCGTATAACCCTCCGCATCGTAGACCGCTAACTCCGTAGGGCGCGTATATATGCCCTATGGGTATCCCATACGCGCCGAGCGCTGGCCCGTTACGTAAGCCGCCGTCGCCGCGTTCAAACGGGACGGTGGTATTCGTCCTCCGCCCACCTGGCCGGATTGCCGTCGATGTATTCCCACCGCACCCGGCAATCCTGCTCGTCCCGGACGATGTGATCGTAATATCCCGCCTGCCAGAGCTCCGCACCGCTCACCCTGTTGGTGTACCGCTTCAGGGATGACACAAACTTCGGTATCGCAGCCTCCGTGTTCCGATTCGCGCAGCCGGAAACGCCACCTTCTTGTACATTAACCCTCGCCAGCAAGTGTACATGATTCGGCATGATCACGTGGTGTTCCACCGTCAGGTTCGGGTTGTTTTGATTGGTGTATGATATCGCATCTTCAACGGATTGTCCATAAGCCGTCAGTTCGATAAGCGGCGCGTCAAGGATGCCGCGCCCTACGATTTGAGAAAATATCGGCTGCTTATCTTTGGATCACAGCGTCAAGAAATAGACGCCGTTGCCGCTGTAATCATACCCTTCCAGCCTCATTCGCTTCCGCTTCGGAAGTTCCATCATACACCCCCGCGCAAACGATTAATCGTCTATATAATCGCCATCCCGTAGGGCGTGGATATGTGCCCTATGGGTATCCTATACGCGCCGAGGCAGCCCCACCACCGCAGAACCTTCCGCATCGTAAACCGCCCACCCCGTAGGGCGCGAATTCCTATACGCGCCGAGGCAGCCCCACCACCGCAGAACTTTCCGCATCATAAACCGCTAACTCCGTAGGACGCGGATATGTGCCCTATGGGTATCCTATACGCGCCGTGCTAACGCCACGAATTGCATAAACTCTTTTCTTCAGCCGATACGCGGGTTCGCTGACCTTATTGCTTCTACGGAAAGCCGCTGGTCAATCGGCGCGTCCGGGAGGCCGCGCCCTACGGCCTCGGAGCATCATCAACCATTTGAATCTTTTTTCGCCTACCCCGTAGGGCGCGGATATGTGCCCTATGGGTATCCTATACGCGCCGAGCGCAGCCTCACCGCCGCAGAACCCTCCGCATCGTAAACCGCCCACTCCGCAGGGCACGTATATATGCTCAGCATGGGTGTCGCCGGACGCGCCGAATCACAACTCCGTTCACTTCAAAAGCGCTGTCTGGAAATATCGATCCGAATTAAAAATGCGCAATCACGTATTGTTCGAATTGTGTGAAAATGTCGGCCTCGCTGCCTGTGCAGACGAGCCTGCCCTTGGCGAACAGCGCGGCCTTGCCGTCGCCGCCGCCCGCGATGCCGATATCGGCATGCTTGGCTTCGCCCGGGCCGTTCACCACGCACCCCATCACCGCCGCGACGATGGGCTTGTCCAGCCGGACGAGCAGCGCCTCCACACGGCGCGAAAGCGCGGCCACGTCGATGCCGGTGCGCGCGCACGTCGGGCAGCTCACCACCTCGGGATAGAACGTCCGCACGCCGCACGCCTGCAGTATGCGCCGCGCCGCGCCGACTTCCTGCACCGGATCGCCGGTGACGGAAACGCGCACGGTGTCGCCGATGCCGCCCAGCAGCAGCGCGCCGAGGCCCGCCGCGGATTTTACGATGGCGTTCTCGTACGTGCCCGCCTCGGTGACGCCGATGTGCAGCGGAGCGTCGCACTGTGCCGCAAACAACTGGTTGGCCTCCACGCACGCGGGCACGGAGGAAGACTTGATGGACACCACGACGCGATCAAAGCCCATGCCGTATACGCGCCGCGTCCAGGCAAGCGCGCTCTCGGCCAGCGCCTGCGGCGTCGGCCCGCCGTGCTTTTTCAGCAGCTCCGGCTCCAGCGAGCCCGCGTTGACGCCCACGCGCAGCGCGGCTCCGTGCTGCTTCGCGCAGTCCACCACGCGCTCCAGAGAGCCGCGCAGGTTGCCGGGGTTGATGCGCACCTTGTCCGCGCCGCTTTCGATGGCAAGCTCCGCCAGAGCGGAATCGAAATGGACATCCGCAATCAGCGGCACGCGCATCGCGTCCTTCAGCTCCCGAAAGGCGGGCGCGCAGGCACGCGAATAGAACGCGCAGCGCACGGCCTCGCACCCCGCGTTTACCAGCGCCGAAACCTGGGCCGCCGTCGCCTGCGCGTCGGCGGTGTCCGTAGTCGTCATAGATTGAATAAGCACGTCCGCGCCGCCGCCGATGAAAACGGGGCCGACGGGAACGCGCCGTGTGGGCTTTCTCATCAACCGAAGCCCCGCGCAAAGTCCTGATAGATAAAGAATATGGCGAGCACAATGAGCAGCGCGAACCCGATGAAGTGGATCATCCCCTCCACGTTGCGCGGCACCGGCTTCTTGAAGATTTTCTCAATAGCGATGAACACGAGGCGTCCCCCGTCCAGCGCGGGCAGCGGCAGCAGGTTGAACACCGCCAGCGACACGCCGATGACCACGCCGATGCGCAGCACATTCTCCAGACTGCTGCGGATGGCCTCGCTTAAAAGCGCCGTCACATAGACGATGCTGCCGACATTGGACGTGTCGCCCGTCTGGAATATGGACAGCAGCGCCGCCAGCGTCCCCTGCACCAGCAGGAACATCCACTTGAAGGCCAGCCCGATGGCCTCGAAGAAGCCGAACTTCACGCGCTCCTGCCCGAAGCTGGAGATGCCGACCATATAGCGGTTGTAGGTGGTGTCGCCGATGGACTCGTAATAGCGGTACGGAATTTCGAAGGATAGTATCTGTCCGTCGCGGTCGACGGTGATGGGCATCATCTTGTAGTCCGCGGCGGCGATGGCGGAATCCAGCTCCATGGAGAAGTCGAACTTCACACCGTTCATTTCCAGTATGACGTCGCCGGGCTGCAGGCCCGCTTCCTGCGCGGGGCTGCCGTCCAGTACCGTGCCGACGGTGGGCAGGTAATCGCCGAAGGAGCAGAGCATCACCACGGTGAGCAGCAGCGCAAACACAATGTTGTATACCGGCCCGGCCGCGATGGTCAGCGCGCGCCGTCCCGCGGGCTGGTTGTTGAAGGCCAGCTTCTCGTCGCTGTCCTCGTCCTCGCCGTAGAACTTGGTATATCCGCCCAGCGGCAGCCAGCGTATGGAATATTTGATATCGTTTTTAAACCAGCTTTTGATTTTCGGGCCAAAGCCGACGGCAAACTCAGTGATTTTGATTTTGCACGCGCGCCCGATGCTGTAGTGGCCAAATTCATGCACCATGATAATGATGCCGATGACCAGTATTGCGCCGATGACGCTGATGATGGTGACGACAACGTTCAAGCTCACGCCTCCTTTTTATCCATTATATCATAAGGGCGGCGTCAAAATACGTACAAAGTTAAAAATGGTTGTAAACATATTCTTTCACCTGTGTATCCGTAGTGTATATCTCCAGCAGCGTTTCGCCCGGCAGCTGGGCGAATTTGTCCATCGCGCGCGCCACGCTCTTCTCGATATCGCCGAACGCGATGCGCTTTTCCAGGAACAGATCCACCGCGGCTTCGTTGGCGGCGTTCATAATCAGCGGCATGGAACCGCCCGCCTTCAGCGCGTCCATGGCGTGACGCAGGCACGGAAACTTCTCCAGGTTGGGCGCTTCAAACGTCAGCTTTCCGATGGCCGCAAAATTGAGATGCCCCACCACGCTGTCCAGCCGTTCTGGATGGCCGAACGCGTACTGTATGGGCTGGCGCATGTCCGTCGGGCCCATCTGCGCGATGACCGCGCCGTCGTGGTACTCTATCATGGAATGGATGATGCTCTGCCGGTGCACCACCACCTCTATCTTTGCCGGGTCCATGTCGAACAGCCAGCGGGACTCGATGATCTCGAGGCCCTTGTTCATGTACGTCGCGCAGTCCACGGTGATTTTCCGGCCCATGCGCCAGTTGGGGTGGCGCAGCGCCTGCTCCACCGTCGCCTGTTCTATCTGCTCCTTCGTCCAGTCGATGAAGGGGCCGCCCGAGGCCGTCAGCAGCAGCCGCGATACGCCCGTGGTGTCGGTGCCGTGCAGGCACTGGTAGATGGCGCACAGCTCGCTGTCCACCGGGAACATCTCGGACCGGCTGGATTTCAGTTTCTCGCGCACGATATGCCCGCCGCACACCAGCGACTCCTTATTGGCCAGCGCGACGTTGATGTCGTTGTCGAGGCACTCCATCAGCGGCGGAAGCCCCGCGATACCCACCACCGCAATCAGCACGATGTCGGGCTCGCCGAAGCGGCACGACTCCAGCAGCGCGCGGATGCCGTAGCCCACCTGCGTTCCCTTGGGCAGGCTGCGCTCGAAATCCGCGTCTCCGCCCGTGCCCGTCAGCCCCACGTAACCCACGCCGAATTCCTTCGCCAGCGCCGCCAGCTCGCCGCTGCTCTGATGCGCCGTCATCGCGGTGACGCGGAAGCGTTCCCTGTCCTTGCTTATGATATCCAGCGCCTGCCGCCCGATGGAGCCGGTTGCGCCGAGAATCGCAATTTTCTTCATCTGTCTCCTTCAAATCAAGAAAAATATGTAATAAAAAGCGCAGACGATCGGGCTGATGAATATGGCGCTGTCGAGCCTGTCCATCGCGCCGCCGTGCGCGCCCATGATATTGCCGTAGTCTTTGATGCCGAACTGCCGCTTGACGATGGACGCCGTAAGGTCGCCCACCTGAGAGAGTATCGACAGCAGCACGCCCAGTATCGCGTAGAGTATGATAGGACGCCGCAACGCGCCCGGAGGCAGTATGAACTCCTGAAACAGCACGCCCGCCAGCAGCACGCCCAGCGCGCCGAACACCGCGCCGATGATCGCGCCCTCCACCGTCTTCTTGGGGCTGATGGCGGGGGCCAGCTTGTGCCTGCCCATCAGCATGCCGCCGAAGTACGCGAAGGTATCCGTCAGCGACGCCCCGATAAACACGAGGAGGAAAAGAAACCGCGCGTAGATGTGCTCCGGAATGCACAGTATGGCGAGCATAAACGCGTAGAAGAAGCCGGGATAGATGAGCGCGTACACCGTGCGGATTCCGTCCTCCGCCTTGCGCCCCGTGATGACGAGTATCAGGAATATGGCCATCACCGCCAGCACCATCATCGCGCAAAGCGCCCAGAAGCCGCCGCCGAAACGCCACCAGCCTCCCACATACTCGTAGGCGGGCCATATCAGCACGGAATACAGATACGCCACCGACTTCACGGGCTTCGCGCCGTCGGCGGACATCGCCTTGATCATCTCGTGCATGCAAAGCAGGCCTATCAGAGAAACCACGATACGCCCGAAATAATCCCCCACCACACCCGGAAGAAACACCACGCAGGCCAGCAGCCCCAGCGCAGGGATCGCAAACAAAATTCGTTTCAGCAAAGCATGTCCCTTCTTTTATACGCCGCCGAAGCGCCTGTCCCGCGAGGCAAAATCCGCCAGCGCCATCGCGTACTGTGCTTCGTCGAAATCTGGCCAGAGTGTATCCGTAAAATAAAACTCCGCGTAGGCAAGCTGGTACAGCAGAAAGTTGCTGATGCGCGCCTCGCCGCTTGTGCGAATCATGAGATCGGGGTCGGGCTGTCCCGCGGTGTCCAGCAGAGAGGAGATATACGCCTCGTCCACCGCCTGCGGGTCCGTGCCCTGCGTCAGCGCCTTTTTTACCGCGCCCACCAGCTCCTGCCGCCCGCCGTAGTTGATGGCCATGTTGACGGTGAGGCCGGTGTTGCCGCGCGTCTTCTGTTTGGCATTTTCGATCTCGCGGTACACCTCTGCGGGCAGCCGCGAAACGTCGCCCAGCGTCATGATGCGCACGTTCTTTTCGTGCAGCTCATTCAGCTCCCGGCGCATGTATTCCAGCAGCAGCCCCATCAGCGTGGAAACCTCGCCCTCGGGGCGCTTCCAGTTCTCCGTGGAGAACGCGTACAGCGTCAGGTAGCGGATGCCGATGTCGCTGCTCATGCGGATGACGGTGCGCACGCGCTCCACCCCCGCGCGATGCCCCGCGCCGCGCGGCAGCAGCCTGCGCTGTGCCCAGCGTCCGTTGCCGTCCATGATGACGGCGACGTGCTGCGGCAGCCGCGTCTTGTCCACGCGCGCGTAGATGTCCGCGATTCTGTTGTCGGAACGCTTCCCCAACGCCTTGCTCCTAAACCTTTGTCTTGAATTCGGCGACCGTCATTTCAACGCTATTGTTTCCCAACTCGCGGATGCGTATAACCCGTACGCTGTCCGCATCCGGAACGCCGCGCGGGCTCGCCGTGACAACGCGCACGACGCGGCGGCCCTGCGCTTCCAGCAGCCGCTGCGCCTCGCCCGCGTCCATGCCGATAAGAGGCGTCATACCTCCATGATTTCCTTTTCCTTGTCCTTGACGATGCCGTCTATCTTCTTGATGAAGTCGTCGGTCGCCGTCTGAACCTGCTTTTCGAGGTCGTTGTAATCGTCCTCGGTGATGTCGCTGTTCTTCTTGCTCTTCTTGAACGCTTCGTTGGCGTCGCGGCGGATGGAGCGGATGGCTACTTTGCTCTCCTCGCCCTTCTTGTGGATGGTCTTGGCGAGATCCTGGCGGCGCTCCTGCGTCAGCTCCGGCAGCACGAGGCGAATGACCTTGCCGTCGTTGCTCGGGTTGATGCCGAGATCGCTCTTCTGTATGGCCTTCTCCACCACGCCCAGCGCCTTCTGATCCCACACCGAAACGAGCAGCATGCGCGGCTCCGGCGCGGAGATATTGCCTATCTGCGCGATGGGTGTGGGCGTGCCGTAATAATCGACGAGTATGCCGTCCAGAAGCTGCGGGTTCGCCCGCCCCGCGCGCACATGTGTCAGGTCCTTCTTCAGCGCGGCAATCGTCTTCTCCATTTTGGCTTTTGCGCTGTCCAGCGCTTCATGTGTGATCTGCATAGGTACCCTCCCGTCGTTTGTTTATGGTTTGGATTTGATTAGCGTGCCTATCTTCTCTCCGCAGACGACGCGTTTGATGCCGTCCTTTTCGTTCAGCCCAAAGCACGCGATGGGGATGTTGTTGTCCATGCACAGCGAAACCGCCGTGGTGTCCATTACCGTCAGTCCCTGGTTGATGACGTCGATGTAGCTGATGAAGTCGTATTTCTTCGCGTCGGCGTTTACCTTGGGGTCGCTGTCGTACACGCCGTCCACGTTCTTGGCCAGCAGTATGAGGTCGGCTTCGATTTCCGCCGCCCGCAGCGCCGCCGCCGTGTCGGTGGAGAAATACGGGTTGCCCGTGCCGCACGCGAAGATGACCACGCGGCCCTTCTCCAGATGCCGCATCGCCCGCAGGCGGATGTACGGCTCCGCGATGGAGCGCATCTCGATGGCGGTCATCACGCGCGTCTGCATGCCCTTGTTTTCCAGCGCGTCCCGCATCGCCAGCGCGTTGATCACCGTCGCCAGCATGCCCATGTGGTCCGCCGTCGTCCGGTCCATGCCGACGCCGCTGCGCCCGCGCCAGATGTTGCCGCCGCCCACGATGATGCCCGTCTGCACGCCCATGCGCGCAACCTCGATGACCTGATCGGCCACGCGGCTCATCATGTCAAAATCGAAAACGCTGCCGCTGCCTCCCGACAGCGCCTCGCCGCTGATCTTCAGTATGATTCGGTTATACCTTGGCTCCATATACCATTCCTTTCACCGCTCTCGCGGGGTTCACAGGGCGCAGTACACGTCCAATTTTCCCGCCGCCGGTGTGCGCCGCACGGCATCGGTTTCCGCCGGGCGCGCCTCTTCGGGGCGTTTTGAAAAAGGGAGAGCGTTGCCACTCTCCCGTAAGCCCTGCTTATTTGCCCATCTGGCTGGCGACTTCCTCGGCGAAGTTGTCTTCCCGCTTCTGGAGCCCTTCGCCCATCTCGTAGCGGACAAACCGTTTGATTTCCAGCTTGCCGCCCAGCTCCGCGCCCTTCTCGGCGGTGAGCTTCTTGATGGACTTGTCGGGGTCCTTCACGAAGGCCTGCTCCACAAGGCAGAAGTCCTTGTAGTACTTCTGGATGCGCCCTTCCACCATCTTCTCGATGATCTTCTCGGGCTTGCCCTCGTTCAGCGCCTGCACGCGCAGGATTTCCTTCTCCTGCTCCAGTATCTCCGCCGGCACCTCGCTCGGTTCAAGGTACAGCGGGTTGGCCGCCGCAATCTGCATGGCCACGTCGCGCACGTAGGTCTTGAACGATGCGTCCGCCGCGATGCTGTCCTTGTCGCACGCGACTTCAATCAGCACGCCTATCTTGCCGCCCATGTGGATATAGCTCTCCACGACGCCGGCGCCTGCAAGCTCGAACCGGGCAAAACGCCGCACATCCAGCTTCTCGCCGATTTCCGCAACCTTCTCGGTCACCATCGTGGCGACGGTCTTGCCGTCGGCTGTGGTCTGCGCCAGCAGCGCGTCCACATCCGCGGGGTTCTTTTCCCACACATGCTCCGCGACATGCTTCACCAGGCCGCGGAAAACGTCCGTCTTCGCCACGAAGTCGGTTTCGCAGTTGATTTCCACCAGCGCGCCGCCCTTTGCCGCGAGAAAGCTCTCCACGATGCCTTCCGCCGCAATGCGCCCCGCCTTCTTCGCCGCCGAAGCCAGTCCCTTCTCCCGAAGGATAACGATGGCCTGCTCCATATCGCCGTTGGCGTCGGTCAACGCCTTTTTACAATCCATCATGCCCGCGCCGGTCTTCTCGCGCAGGGCCTTTACATCACTCGCCTGTATCATCAAATCTCACTCCTGTTCTCTTATTCCGCTTCTGTTCCCTCAACCGTTTCCATTTCGAAGGTCTCTTCCGCTGCCGCTTCCACATCGGACGCCGTCGGCACGCTGCCGTCGGTCAGCTGTTCGCCCTGCTTGGCTTCCAGCACCGCGTCGGCCATCTTGGAGGCCAGCAGCTTGACGGCACGGATGGCGTCGTCGTTGCCCGGGATGACGCAGTCCACTTCGTCGGGATCGCAGTTGGTATCGACGATACCCACGATGGGAATGCCGAGGCTCCTCGCCTCGAGTATCGCGATGTGTTCCTTGCGCGGATCCACTACGAACAGCACGCCCGGCAGGTCGCGCATGTCGCGGATACCGCCGAGGTTCTTGTTGAGCTTCTCATACTCGTGCTTTAACTTGATGACTTCCTTCTTGGGCAGCAGCGCAAACTCGCCCGACTCTTCCATCTTCTCGATGCGCTCCAGACGGCGGATACGGCTGCGAATGGTTTTAAAGTTGGTCAGCATGCCGCCCAGCCAGCGCTGGCTGACGAAAAACATGCCGCAGCGCCGGGCTTCCTGCTCGATGGATTCCTGCGCCTGCTTCTTCGTGCCGACGAACAGTATGGTTTTGCCTTCCATCACCGCGTCGCGCACAAAAAAGTACGCCTCTTCCACCTTCTTCACCGTCTTCTGCAGATCGATGATGTAGATGCCGTTGCGCTCCGTGAAGATGTACTTCTTCATCTTGGGGTTCCAGCGTCTGGTCTGATGCCCGAAATGGACGCCCGCTTCCAGAAGCTGCTTCATTGAAATGACTGCCATATTTCCTCCTCGTTATTTTCCTCCCGGCACGTCGCTTTGATGCGGAACCCGGTTTTCGGGCACGGCCGCAAAAATCAGCGCCGGTGTGACATACATTCAAGATTATAGCACAGCAAATTTTGAGAAGTCAACAGCGGCTTTCGCTTCTTTTGCTCTGCGGCGGATATTCCTGAGCATTTACTTTCTTTCATTATAATATAGAATCACAACCCGTTGCAAGCGCCGATGTTTGGCGTGCGCCGCTCAGTGGGTTTCGCTGATGATGACGTCGCGTATGACGCAATACCGATTGCCGCTCAGCCGCCCCAGCGCGTCCAGCGCGCGGTAATCGATGTCCCTGCCGTTCGTCAGCAGGCCGTCCTCAATGTGCGCCAGCCGAACGAGGCCCATCACGAGGTTGCCCGCGCAGGGGCCTTCGCCGACGCAAACGACGCGCTCCAGCGCGCACTCGAAAGCGACCCTCGCCTCTTCGATGCGCGGAGGCTTCACCGTTTTGGACGGCACGAGGCGTACTCCGCGGATGACCTGTTCGTCAGCGCCGTACGGTATGGCCCCCGCGGACTGCTCCATGCTGTGCAGCAGCTCCGCCGGGACGATGTGAACCACGAATTCGCCCGTGTCCCGAACGTTGATGAGGGTATCCTTCTCCGTGCCGTCCGTTCGGTTCATCACCGAGAAAGCGATGACGGGCGGCGAATACGATACGCCCGTAAAAAAGCTGAACGGCGCGAGATTCACCCCGCCCGCCGCGCCCAGCGAGGATACCCACGCGATGGGCCTCGGTATGATGGCGCTGGTCAGCAGGTCGTGCGCGTGCCGGGGTTCCAGCCCGGCCAGATTCACTTCCATTGCGGCTCCTTGCATTCATATACTTTCGCGGACGCTGCCTGAAGGGCTATTCCTCGCCGAGCATTGGGCGCTCCTTTCGGCCCGCGCCCAGCCGGGGCAGCGCGGTGAGCGCGAGGCCCAGCGCCGCCAGCGCCAGCGCCGCGAAGGGCTGCTGCGTCAGCCACTGTCCGAAGGTTGCCGCCGCAATCACGGTTTTTTCGCCGTCCGGGGAGACGTGCACCAGCCGCGGGCTCAGCCCCTCGAAGCGGTACGTGCCGCCCTCGCCGTCCGTCACGGAGGCCTGCGCGTCCGCGATACCGGCGACCGCGCCGTATCCGTCCTCCGCGGTTAAAGTGCCGTCTTCGTATTCCAGCACGGCGCCGTCCGAGCGCAGCACATAGAGCATGCCGTCCTCCGCGAACAGCGGCAGATAGCTGTACTCGTCGTCCGGGTACGCGGCGGAATACCGCAGCGCGTCGTCGCCGCCATAGACGCGTATCGCGCGCGCTTCGAAATCGTCCTCGGCGCGGCCCAGATACACGCCGTCCCTGTACAGATAAAGGTTCCCCAGCTTATCCAGTATGATGAGCGTATCGCCCGCCATGGCCATTCCCGCTTCGCCGTTCTGATAATCCGGCACGGGCAGAGAATAGAGGAATTCCCCTTCTCCGGAATAGACGTTCACCGCGCTATTAAGTCCACTCAGGCAGTACACGCCGCCCTCTGGACGGACCAGCAGCGCGTTGTCCTCTATCAGCGCGTATTCCTCTCCGCTTCGCTGCGTGTAGTCACGTGCCGCGGTGCCAAAATGAGCCGCGCCAAAGAACAGCAGTACCCCCGCCAAAAACAGCGCCATGCCCCCAATGCTCAGCGCGACGCGCAGCCGCTTCATGGATTGTCCTCCCCGCCTCGTTTTATACTTTGAAGATATTATACGGCGCGCCCGTTTCCGGTTCAATGCCCGCCTTTCAGGAATCGCGCCAGCCGTTTCCGCCACTCCTCCTCCGCGGCGCTCTCGTGCAGACCGTCGCGGACGGCGCGCGCACGCAGCAGCCGCAGCGTATCCGCGTCCAGCGTCGCGAACAGCGCCTCGAATTCGTCCCCGAACAGGCAGTCCGCGCCCAGCACGTCCGCAAGGTCCGCCACGCTGCGCACCGCGCCGTGAATCATCGCGGGCTTGTCGACCGGTCGGGACTCGCGCAGCGCCTCCGTCAGCGCGCGGAACGCCTCATCCTCCATTCGCGCCCCGTCGATGTAGCGGGCACGCGGCGTCTCCGCGCGGCGCGGCTCCAGAAACACCGTCTCCGGATGCCCGGAGCGCAGCGCCTGCCGCAGCGCGGGCAGCAGCTCCCGCCCCAGCGCGGCGAGGTGTGCGCGCGCTTCCTCCTCCGCGCCGTACTGCGCGATCACGCGCTCCAGCGCCATGCCGCATACGCCCTCCCGCCTTTCGGGCGGCATGCCGCCCAGCACCTGCCCCAGGCGCGCCGCGTCGCCGCGCTCCGGCAGCGCCGGAAGCGCCCTGCCCAGCAGCGCCGCACCCAGCGCGCTGCCCAGCGTCAGCAGCGCGAGGTTCTCCAGCATGTCGCGCCAGCCGGGGTGATAGCCGCGCAGCAGCGCGTCGGAGAAGCCCGCCGCCCGGCAGAAGCGGTTCTCGGCGTCCAGCCGTCTTACGTATTCCAGCATATACTCCACGCCGCAAAGCGACGGCATCGCGACGGGATAATCGATGGAGCCGGGCGTCTCGTGCGCGCCGTAGTCCAGGTCGTACCCGGCGAAGAACAGCGACAGGCCATGCCGCAGCGTATCGTTGTACGCGCGGTTGCCCGTGCGCAGCATCCCCTCCTGCGCCGTCCGCAGCGCTTCGCGCGCCTGCTCCACGCTCTGCTCCAGCCGCGCGCGGCCTCTGGCGTACAGCGTCTCCACCGGCACGGCGCACACCGCCTCCAGCGCTTCCTCCGCGCCGCCCAGCGCTTTCAGCCCGTGGCCGATGCAATACGCGGCGGAGGAAAGCAGCCGCTCCGCCGTCTCCACGCGCACCGAAGCGCTGGCACCGTGGGTATAGCGCCGCGCCTGCTTCGTCAGCAGCGCCGCCGTCTCCGTGCCGATGCGCTCCGCCTGCGCGGCGGAGAGATACCCCAGGCTGTGCGCGTCCGCCACGAGCGACGCGAAGTACCGCTGCGGGTCGGGCCTCAGCGGACGCCTTGCCAGCTCATTCATCCGTCTCCTCCTCCCACAGCGGCTCCGGCGCTTCCTCCGCGTCCTCCGGCATGCCACCGTAACGCACGCTGCGCGCCGCCGCCGCCATGCGATCCTCCAGCAGATCCATTGAACCCCGGCATTCGTCGAAGTGCCGCCGCATCAGCGCCAGCGTCTCCGCGTCGTCCGCCTCGTCCTCCGCGTCCGTCTGGAACGCGCAGAAGATTTCCGACAGCGCGCACAGCGTCTCCGCGTAGCCCTCCTTCGGCAGGTACGGCGAATCGCAGAACGCGAAAATCAGCGCCTGCAGCGCCCCGCCGTCAAATTCCACGCGTCCCGCGCGGCGCAGCGCCTCCCCGCGCGCCTGCGCCACCATGGCGGCTTGCTCCGGCGTCAGCACGAGGCCGAACCGCTCCGTTCCGGCGTTGCAGGCCAGCGCCTCCTGCGCCGCCGCTTTGCGCGCCGCGCCCGAAATCATCAGCATGCCGCGCTCGTCCATCCGCATTCCCTCCGCTGAAAATTCATTTTGCCCCCTTGACACCGCGCCCGAAATGTGATATGCTAATAGTGGATTAAGAGTTAAATATTAGCGCGCATCATCCTCCAATATACCATGCGTGCGCACCGCCCGTCAAGGGTCTTTTTTTGTGTTAAACAAATGAAAAGACCTCCCGAAGGAGGCCTCAGTCTGTTGAAAAAGCCTGTTATGTCATGCTGAGCCAAAGGCGAAGCATCTTGCAGCAGCTTAATACTCGCAGTATCTTCGTGTCACTCCTTGCCCCGGTTCCTCCTTCGCGCGCGCAGCGCGGAGCGCAGCATATACAGCGCGGCAAACGCGCCCAGCAGCGCCGCGCCCGCCACGCAGGCAAAGAAAACCGGCAGCTTTACGCCGGGCGCCGCCTGCACGGCGCCCGCCTGCGCCGCCGCTTCATCCGCGATGTTAAGCGTCACGTAATAATCCTGCCCGTGGCACACCGCAAACGTCGCGTATCCTTCGCTGTCCACCATCGCCGTCTGTACGAGCTCCGACGCGCCCGCGTGCGCGTAACGGCAGCAGAGACTGAGCATATCGCCCGGCGCGCAGCCGCCCGCTTTGACGCGGTACTTGAGCGCACAAGGCAGCTCCCCCGCGAACGCAAAGTGCAGCTGAAACAGGTCCGCGCCGCCTGCCGCGGCAGACAGGGCCGCGTCCTTCTCCCGGCTCACGCCGATGTCCAACGGCCACGAGGCGTCCGAAATGCCGCCGCCGTCCAGCGTGCATACCGCGCCGTCCAGCGCGACGGACAGCACGCATCCCCGCTGCTTCAGCAGCGCCAGCACCTCCGCGGGAATCAGGCTGTCGGGAGGCTTCACGCTCACGGTATCGCCCGCCGCCGCCGTGGAAATCTGACGCGCCGCCGCCTCCCAAGTATTCAGCGCGGGCGTGGGCGTCGCCGCCGGGGTTTGCACGCCGCTGGGCGCGGGTGTCATGATTGGCGTCGCCGTTACCGCAGGCGTGGCCGCGGCAGAGGCCGAGGCGCGGGGCGTGCGCCGGGGCGAGGGCGCGGCGGTGCGGGACGGCGCGGGCGTGGCGGTCGGCACCGGCGTGGGAGAAGGCGTGGGCTCCGGCACGGGGTTCGATACGGTCTTGGAGCCGCCGCTGCACGACACCGATTCGGAAGGCGGGTCGCCGCCCGTCAGCCGGGACGCGCGCTTGTCCGACAGCGACAGAGAACCGGACGTGCCCGCCGCGCCCACGCAGCGCAGCGTCACGGTGATCAGCGACACGGTGGTATCCTGATTGGCGGAGCTGTCCCACTCGCCCTTGGGGTTGCCGGAGACCAGCTCGAAGAAGCCCCCGTCGTAAGACAGCGTGGCCTGTGCCGCCGCGGCGTCGCTCACGCTCACCTTCACGGTGTACGTGCCGGTCTGCCCCGTCTGCAGCGTATCCGGGCCGGAGATTTTAAACGACGCGCCCGCCGCGCGCGCGGGCAGGGGAAACAACAGCAGCGTCAGCGCAAACGCCGCGAGGAGCGCCAGCGTCTTCTTCATGGAAGCCTCCTTAACCGATGGTATAGGTACCGAGTATGTGTGCGCGGATGTAGAGTATGTCGTTGATATCCACCGCGCCATCCCCGCTGAGATCCGCCGCGGCCCGCTGCCATGCCCGGAATTCGTACGTATCCACGATGTCCGCGCGGATGTAGAGTATGTCGTCAATGTCCACCGCGCCGTCCCCGCTGACGTCGCCCAGCACCGATACGCGCAGCGCGTCCGTCACGACGCCGCCCACCGTGAGCTTCAGCACCGTGCCCCCCTTTACCGCGCCGCCCGATAAGGGGCTGCCGTCCGCCGCGTACAGCGACAGCGCGCCGTGGTTGGTAAAGCCGGAGAACAGCGCTTCCGCGGAGAGGCCGGGCGGAACCCCGCTCAGCAGGCCGCCGTCTCTGTCCAGCGTGTATACGGACGACGAAAGCCGCTCCCCGTCCGCGGGCAGTATGTCCACGGGAAAGGCCGTGCTCCGCGTGGAGCGCGCGTCCGCGTACGATACCGTCACCGTCTGTGCGGCGGCGGGCGCAGTGCTGTCGAAGCCCGACAGCGTAAGCTGCGCCGCGTCCACCGCCTTCTCCCCGCCGTCGCTGTATTCCGCCGTCACCGCCAGCCCGGCGGTGTCCAGCGCCTCGCCCACGACATAAGCGAGCCTGTCAGGCGGGCTCGTCACGCGAATGCCTGTAAGGTACGCTGTCAGCTTGTCCATCGCGCCCCGCAGCGCATCCGCCTGCGCGTCCGCCGCTGTTTGCATCGCTTCCGCGTCGTCCATTACGGCCTGCGCCGCCGCTATGGCCTCGGGCAGCGCCGCCTCCGCCCAGCTTTCGGGCGTATAGTCTGCCTGCCGCTTTTTCTTCGCCTCCTGCAGCGCCGCCGAAAGCGCGCTTCTGTCCACCACCCCGAAGATGTACCACGGGTTGAGGCGCAGCATCGCCTCCTCCGTGACGTTTTCGAACATCGTGTTGTGGGCGGTGTCCGGCCCCAGGCTCGTCGCGCACAGCCCGAACTTGCGCATGTCGTACGCGCCCGACGTGGGCAGCTCCCGCCCGGGCAGCTGCGAGGCGTGCCGGTTGTAGGCGTCGCTTACCACCTGCAGCACCGTCCTTCCGCCGAAGCCCTCCGGCACCGCCGTCAGGCTCATGACGTTCAGCGCGTTCTCGGCGTACAGGTGCACGTAGAGCTTGCCCGCCTGCCACGTGCCGTACTGCTCCGCCGAGGCGGGATACTTCGCCGGGTCGGCGGCGTACTGAAACGCCAGCGTGGCGGCGTATTCCGTCAGCATGTGCGCGCCGTGGCCGTACTCGCCGCGGACGTCGTGCGTCACCACCACCGAGGGCTTGTACCGCCGGATTTGCGCCACGATGAAGCCCACCGTTTCGTCGAGCGGCCAGTAGGCCATCTGCTCCTCTTTGGTGGCCGTTTTGATATCCTGAAAGCTGCCCATCGCGGGGTACCAGCGGTTGCCCAGCGCCCAGACGGACTCCTGCGCTTCGTAGCGCCGAACCGAAGCGGAGCCGCTGCCGTAGGTCATGAACACCGTGGCGCACCGCTTTCCCTCCCCGGTATACGTCACGGCGGGCATGCCGAGATACAAATCCTCGTCGTCGGGGTGCGCGGAGAGGGTCAGCACGTCGGCGCGGCCCGAAAACGGCTCCCACTGCGGCGCGTAATAGGGCGCGCTGCCGGAGCCGTAAATCTGAAGCTCCGCGAGGTCCACGGCGGCGGACGCGCTGGCGGGCGTGATGGCAATGCGGAACCGGCTGTAGCTGGAGTATTCGGAAGGGATGTACACGTACTGCGTGAGGTAGCCCTCCGCGCCGCCCGAAAGCGCTTCGGTCATCGCGCCGCTGCGCTCGAAGGCGTACAGCGTCCACGACGCGGGCGGGGCGCTCCAGATAAAATAGATGCCGCCGGGCGTATACCCGGAGGCAGCCGAAAAATCGATATAGCGCTCGGAGGTTTTGGCGCTGGCCCACAGGGTCGCGTAATTGCCGTCCGTGGCATTGCCGAACGAGGCCGCGTTGGAAGAAGGCGTGAACGTACATTTGCCGGTGATGTTGGCGGCGGAAGCAGCCGCGCGGGCTGCGGGAAGAAAAGAAAACAGCAGGACTGCGGCGGCCGCCGCGGCAGTGAAGCGCCGCAGCGCCCTCCAGGTTTTGGGTTGCATGCGATGCCCGCCTTTGCGCGATAATCTTCCCCTTTGCCCCGGCTTGTCCTGAAGCGCTGTATATTACCCCTATTGTAGTGCCGCTTCACCGCGATATCAATGCGAGAGAATGTAGCATTATGGCAGCTTTGCGCATATTCTGCCGCAGAAATGAAAACGCTGTCGAAACTTCGGCGTTTTCGCGCGCCGGGTGCGGATACGCAGGTTGCCCTGCGCGCAGCACCGTACTATAATGGTGTCGTTTTGTGAAAGCTGGGGGCGCTTGATGCTGCAAACTGTCGCAAGGGGCGTGTCGCATTATTTCGACACCACCTTCCATTCGCTGAAAAACCGAAACTTCCGCTACTTCTGGTCCGGACAGTGCGTATCGCTCGTGGGGACGACGATGCAGCGCACCGCGCAGTACTGGCTCGTCTACCAGCTGACCCAGTCGCCCTTTGCCGTGGGCATGCTGGGCGTGGCGCAGTTTCTGCCCATGCTGCTGTTTTCGCTGCCCGTGGGCGCGCTGCTGAAGCGCATCCCGAAGCGCACGCTGATACTCGTCACGCAGACGCTGTTTATGGCGCAGGCGCTTGCGCTCGCGGTGCTCACGCATACCGGCACCGCGCAGTACTGGCACATCCTCGTGCTCAGCGCGGTATACGGCGTCACGCAGACGTTCGACATGCCCGCGCGCCAAACCTTCCTCTACGATCTCGTGGGCCGCGGCGACATACTCAACGCGGTATCGCTGAATTCCACCATCGTCAACCTCTCCAAGATTTTCGGCCCTGCCGTGGCGGGCCTCGTGATGCAGGCCTTCGGCATCCCGATGTGCTTTCTGCTGAACGCGCTGAGCTTCCTCGCGGTGCTGGGCAGCCTGCTGCTGATTCGCGTGCCGCAGACGCCGCGCGAGGATACGCGCACCCCCCTCTGGCAGGAGGTGGGCGACGGCCTGCGCTTCATCCGCTCCCGCGGGGCGCTCGTCGCGTGCATACTCGTGTTTGCCGTCGTCAGCACCTTCGCGCTGAACCTCGACGTCATCGCGCCGGTGTTCGCACAGGGCGTACTGGGGCGCGGTGCTCAGGGCTACACCGGGCTGCTCACCGCCGCGGGCGCGGGTTCCCTCGCGGGGGCGCTTGTCATGGCGTCGCGCAGCCGGCACGGGGCGCGCGGATACCTGCTGATAGCGGGCGGCGCGGCCACCGCGGTATTTCAGATAGCTACGGTGCTGAGCTCCAGCTATGCCGTCAGCGTCGCTTTGCTGGCGATGATGGGTTTCGCGAACATCGTATTCCTCAACACCGCCAACGCGTTCTTCCAGACCAACACCCCCGACGAATACCGCACGCGCGTGATGAGCATTTACTCGCTGCTGCTGTTCGGCTCCACGCCCATCGGCAACTTCTTCGCGGGGCTGGTCATGCAGCACATCCCGGGCGATTCGGGCTTCGTGGTCTGCGGCGGCATCACGCTGCTGCTGCTCGTCCCGGTGCTCTTCTTCCAGCGCGGCATCATACGCGGCTGGCTGTGCGGAGCGCATAAGCGCGGCGTTTGACGCGCGGATTGCCAACCCGCCCGCCCGCGTGGTATCATGCGTACAGCAGACCCGCTGCTTCAGGGAGGACATCGCATGCAAATGACCCGGAACAGAAAGCTCGTCGCCGTTTCCATATCGCTGCTGTGGTTCGCGCAGTATGTGTACATCCCGTTTCAAACGCCTTTTCTGGAATCGCTCGACGCGTCGGCTGCGTACATCGGCGTGGTCGTGGGCGCGTACGGCGTCACACAGACGCTGCTGCGCATCCCTTTGGGCATCGTCGGAGACCGGTACCGCCGTCACAAGACGTTTATGGTGCTGGGTATCGCGTGCTCCGCGCTGGCTTCGGCGGTGCGCCTCGCAAGCCCCACGCCAGAGGGGATGCTCGTCGGCAACATGCTCTCGGGCGTTGCCTCCACCTCGTGGATCTCCTTTACGGTATACTACTCCTCGCTGTTTCGCCCCGATGAGATGACAAAGGCCATGGGATATTCCATGGCCGCCAGCAACATCGGCATACTCAGCGCGTTCATACTCGGCACGTACCTGCACCAATCCGGCGAAATGCCTCCGCTCTTTATCGCGAGCATCGCGTCGGGCACGGCGGGCGTGCTGGTGGCGCTGTCCATACGGGAGGACAAGCCTGCCCTGCTGACGCAGGCTCCGCCGAGGCTCTCGCGCGTCATCCGCAGCCGCAGGCTGTGGTACTACGCGGTGCTGGCGCTGATTCTGCAGGCCATTGTGATCTCCACATCGCTGGCATTTACCGCGTCGTATCTGAAGCAGTTCACCGACAGCGATCTGATGCTGGGCGTCAGCGCCTCGGTGTTTATCGGGTGCTCGGCGCTGTCCGGGCTGGCGGTGGGGCACATCCGGCGCGTCGGGAGCCATACGCTGCTCATGCTGCTGTTCGGACTGCTGCTGGCGTATTGCGTGCTGATGCCGCTCTGCCGGGAGGTGTGGCAAATCGTGGCGCTTCAGGGGCTCTCCGGCCTTGGCAGCGGCGCGGGGATGTCCGCGCTGATGGCGCTGGCGATGCAGGGTACGGACGTACGCGCGCGCTCCACGGCGATGGGCTTCTTTCAGGCGATGTTCGGCGTGGGCATGACGCTGGGGCCGGTGCTGATGGGCGCGCTGATACAGTGGAGCAAAGGTTATCATCTGGGCTACTGGACGCTCGGAGCCTTCGCGTTTATCGGCATCGCGGCGTTCCGATTCCCGCCGAAGCCCGCGGCGGATACCCCCGCGCCGGAGTGCGCGCTTCCCAAAGCGCCCTGACCGCAGGGCGGATGAGGTGACCGTATGAGCTATACCGTCGTGTATGAGGTGAGCCCGGGCTACGACCCCGGCTGGGGCCTGATGATTCTGACGCTTTTGGCCGTCGCTGCGCTGGGCTGGGCCCTCTATACCGTGCTGCACCGCAAAAAATTCCGCTGGTCCGCGCAGATACTGCCGTACTTCCTTACGGTATTCTTCGGCTTCATTGCCTGCACCTACTGGATATCGTTCTTTCAGCTACGCAATACCGTGCTGCAGCCATACCTTGACGGGGACTATCAGGTGGTCGAAGGCGCCGTGGAGGATTTTGAGGTGACATATAAGGACGGCGAGGAACTGTACGAAACCTTCACCGTGGAGGGGTTGGACTTTGAAATACCGGACTACTGGTACGGCTTGGGCTACAGCGTGCTGTCCACGGAGGGCGGCGCGATACAGCAGGACGGACAGCGCGTGCGCATCCGCTCCGTCCGGTACAACGATGAATGGAACCTCATTCTGAAGCTTGAGGTTTCCGAATAACCTGTCCTCACCGCGCCGCGTAGTCCTCAATGACGCCCGACGCCCAGTTCAGCAGCCGCGCGGAAAGCGCCTCCAGTTCCTCCCCTGCCCTGTCCGGCTGCGCTTTAAGCGCAATCACCGTTTCAAGTATCTGCTTTTCCGGCGCGCACAGCGCACACAGACGGCTGACAAAGGTATCCCTTGGAGGCTCTGCCTCCAAACCACCGCTTAAGGGATACATCCCTTAAGAATCCCATCAGGGAGATGCTTTAAAAAGCCGTGCCTTTTCCTTCTTTTCTTCAATAAAAGAAGCAGGTGTGCGAGGGCAGCGCCCTCCCGAAAGGGTTGTCATCAAGCTGATCCGCCCGGCAAAAGGCGGCTCGGTTTATTCTCGTCAGCGGTAGCCCCCCAGCACCGCCAGCACCAGAAATCCGACGGACAACGCCATGACAATGAGCTGCACGCCGATGGTGAAGCGGAACCACTTGGGGTAGCTCACCGTGGTAAGCCCCAGCGCGATGAGCAGCATGGCGTTGGTGGGATACAGCACGTTGAGGAAGCCGTCGCCCAGCACATAGGCCTGCACCACCGTCTGCCCCGTGATGCCCGAGAGGCTTGCCAGCGGCACCAGCAGCGGCATCAGCAGAAACGCCTTCGCCGAAGCCTGTGCCACAAAAAACTCCAGCAATAGTACCACCGCGTAGATGATGAGCACGCCCGCCACCGGGCTCGCGCCGGAAATGGCGGAGGAGCAGTGGAACAGTATCGTATCCTGTATGCCGCTGTCCGAAATCAGCGTGGAGACGCTCATGGCCAGCGGGATGAGCGCGATGCCGGGAGCGATGTCCGCGATGCCCTTGAAGAAGGTCTTCGCCGCGCCCTTGTAGCCCGCCAGCTTGGCACCGCCGACGGACGCGAGTATGAAAATGAGCGCGATGACGATGAGCGAATAGTCCGCGAGGCCGAGGAACGACGCCGATACGAGGAACACGAACATCAGCGCCAGCAGCGCGCCCACAAACACCATCGGCGCGCGCTTGAACTTCGCCGCCTCGGCAATCTCCGCGGGCGTCAGCCGGTACTTGTCGCGGCGCTCCGAATCCTCCGCGTACACGCGCGAGGCCATGGGATTCTTATCGAGCTTGCGCGCATAGCGCGTCAGGAACAGCACCAGCAGCCCGTAGATCACCGCAAAGAATATAAGGCGGGGCCATGTGCCGGAGTAAAGCGGCACGCCCGCAAGATTCTGCGCGATGGCGATGGAGAACGGATTGTACAGCGCCGCCGCGAACCCGAAGCTCGTGGACAGCAGGCTCAGGCCCAGCCCCATCAGGCTGTCCCAGCCCAGCATGAACGACAGCCCCACAATCAGCGGTATCAGCGGCACGATTTCCTCCAGTATGCCGAAGAACGCGCCGAGGAACATGAACACGAACGACACCGCCGCGATGAGCAGATAGCGGCGCGTGTACATCTTCGCGGCGATTTTCGCCACCACCGCGCGCAGTATGCCGGATTTGTCGAGCAGCGTAAACGACCCGCCGATGAGCAGTATGAACAGCATGATGGATATCATGATGACGTTCACGCTGCCTCCCGGCGCGAAGGACTTGAATATGACCAGCAGTATGTTGTACACCGGATACTGTCCGGCCTCGCCGGTCTGCGCGTAGGTGCCCGGCACGATGGATACATCGCCTTCCGCGTCGGCAGAGCGCTCGTACGCGCCCGGCGGCAGGAAGAGCGTCAGGCAGTACGACGCCACGATCAGCGCAAAGATGATGATCGCGGCGGTCAGCAGGCTGCGTTTGTTAATCTGGAAGCTCGAGTCATTTTTGGACATAAAACGTTCTCCTGTCGCGCGGTATATGGTATAATTATGGAACAACCCTATGCATAAGTCAAATTAAAGTTGCAGCGTATTAGCAGGATAAATTATCCCGAGGAGGCCAAGCCATGAGCGTCTATCCCAAGCGCGCCAAGCTGCTGCTGCTGCTGGAGTACCTGCGGCAGCAAACCGACGAGCAGCACCCCAAAAAGCTGACCGAAATGCTGGAATACCTCTCCGAGCAGGGCATCGAGGCGGAGCGCAAGGCGGTGTACGCCGACATCGCGCTGCTGCGCGAGCTGGGCTGCGACATCGTGCGCACCAACGAGGGCGGCGCGGCGTATTTCCTTGGCGAGCGCAGCATGGAGCTGGCCGAAGCCGAAATCTGCGCGAGCGCGGTATCGGCGGCGCGCTTCGTGACGCAGAAGAAGAGCGAGGAGCTCATCGGCAAGCTGGGCGCGCTGTTCTCCGAGGCGCAGTCGGCGGGCTTCCGCAGCCGCATGGAGCTGGCCCGCACCCTCAAAACGCGCAACGAGGAAGTTTACTACAACATCGATAAAATCGTGCGCGCCACCAGCGCCAACAAAAAGATTTCCTTCCTCTACTTCGAATACCTGCCGGACAAGACCCAGCGGCTGCGCAGGGACGGGCGGCGCTATCAGGCCAGCCCGTATTCTCTGATGTGGTTCGAGGACGCCTACTACCTCGTCTGCAACATGGACAAGTACGACAACCTCTCCCACTTCCGTGTGGACCGCATGACGCGCGTGGACATCATGGACGAGCCGCGCCGCCCCGTGGGCGAGGTCTCCGAATACAAGAACTACATCGACTTCGACGAATACCACCGCAGCGTGTTCTTCATGTTCGGCGGCAAGCCGCAGCAGGTGCGCATCCGCTTCGCGGACGACCTTGCCACCGCCGTGTTCGACCGCCTCGGCACGGGCGTGGACGTCTCCAACGCAAAAGACGGCTTTTTCACCGTCTCCGCCAGCGTGCGCGTCAGCCCCGGCTTTCTCTCGTGGCTCACGGTCTTCGGCGACAAGGCGGAGGTACTCTCTCCCGACAGCCTGCGCGAGGACATGCAGAAGCTCATCGCCTCTCTCGCAAAGGTGTACGGCCCCGGCTGACGCAAAGGCTTCCCCTCGAGGGGAAGCTGTCAGGCGGCGGATGTCCATCCGGCGTCTGACTGATGAGGTGTAAACCGATGAAATGAAATGCTGCCGAGGTTAGGATGAACAAGACGTGCAATCCGCAATTAACACTTATTGCTCAAAGGCTACGAAGAAGCATGACCGACGAGGAGCGGCATCTCTAATACGACTTTTTAAAGGAGCTTCCTGTTATATTCAACCGTCAGAAAGTAATCGGCAACTATATTGTTGATTTTTATTGTGCGGGCGCGAAGCTGGTCATCGAGCTTGACGGTTCTCAGCATTATGACGAAAACGGTATTGAACGCGACTCAAAGCGTGATGAATATCTGCGCAGCCTCGGTCTGACTGTTAAGCGATATTCCAACGCCGATATTTACAATAAGTTTGCCAGCGTTTGTGAAGATATTTATCGTATTGTCAGCCAGAATTGAGATGCTACCCGCCACCTCATCCGGCACTTCGTGCCACCTTCCCCTCCAGGGGAAGGCTTAGATCGCCAAAAGGCTTCCCCTCGAGGGGAAGCTGTCAGACGGCGGATTTCAATCCGGCGGCTGACTGATGAGGTGGATACTGGCGTGTCGGACAATAGAACAAGCCTGCAAACCCGCCACCTCATCCGGCACTTCGTGCCTGTATTCCCCACTGGGGAATACAGCCCCTCTAGGGGAAGGCATAGGTCGCAAAAGGCTTCCCCTAGAGGGGAAGCTGTCAGACGACGGATTTCAATCCGGCGGCTGACTGATGAGGTGGATACTGGCGTATCGGACAACCGAACAAGTCCGCAAACCCGCAGGGCGCGGACTCCTGTACGCGCCGAGGTTCCTAAAGCGCATAAATATGATTAACTACTCTATAACCTGACTACTGAAGATTTTTCAAGGAGGCCCACCCCCATGATTCGTCCCGCCACACTCCCCGATTTCGAAGCCGTATACCCGCTGTTCGGGCAGCTCTGGCCCGGCAAGCCGCTGGACCGCGACGCGCTGAGAGCCGTGTTCGCGCGCGCCGCCGCGTCCGATACCGACGCGCTGCTGTGCCTGGAAGCGGAGGGCCGCGTCGTCGGCTTCTGCGCGTACGCCATCGTCAACAACCTCTGGCAGGAAGGGCAGATCTCCTACGTCTACGGACTCGTCGTGGACGAGGGCTGCCGGGGCCAGGGCTTCGGCGCGCAGCTGATGAGCGCGGTCATAGAACAGTCCCGCGAGCGCGGCCTGAAGCGCGTGGAGCTGGACTCCGCCTTTCATCGGGAGGGAGCGCACGCATTTTATCAGCGGCTCGGCTTCGAAAAGCGGGCGTACCTGTTCTCGTATCCGCTGTAGCCGCGTCACACCCGGTGCGCGAAGTGTGTCACGCGCCGCGGGGAGATGTCCACGACGATACTGCACGGCGCGGGCGCGGGCAAATGCATCGGGCGCGCGGGGCAAAACGGGCGCAGCGGACACGCGGCGCAGCGCTGCATCGGCGGCGCGGGCGGCGGGCCTGCCTGCACCAGCAGCCGTATGTACCCTTCGGTGCACTCCATCAGCATTCCGGTGACGCCTTCCGCGCAGCCCTCCGCAAACACCGCAACGATAGTGCCTATGTACCGGCGGAGGTGCCGCAGAAACGCGGGCGGCCGGGCGGGCGGCGCGTATTTTTTGTGCTTGCTCATGCGTCCCCCTCCTTTGTACCAGTCTATTCGCTGCCGCGGGCGGCGTGCGCATGCAAAAGGCCCTGCGTACAGGGCCTTTCGGGGTTATGATATCCGTGCGTTTTTGCACAGCAAACCTGCGGGTCAAACCGCGTTATGGCAGAACGATGCGATACGCTCGATCGGGATATCGCACACAGAACCCACCGTGTTGACGACGCCGCGGCTGCTTCTGCAGCCGTTGAAGCACGGGCAGCCGCAGGTGTTGCACGCGCTGCCCAGCGAGCAGCACGGCGCAGGCCCGATGCAGGTAACGAGGCGGAGGAAGCACGCGTTCACCATCAGAACGACACCGGTGATGCCGCATCCGGCAGCGCCGCCGCTCGTCGTATAAATCGTCACCGTCTCGCCGACAAAACGGCAAAGGTGATCGGCAAAGTTTTCAAAACAGCAATTTCCTTCCATGGGATGCTCCTTTCAGCTTTTTGTAGTGTATATTATGTGCCTGTATCGGATAATGTGACACCATGTGCAGGTGTCAGTGAAACGCGATGAAGAAGGCATTGAAGGTGCACGGCGGCGGCGGGCGCGGTATTGTCAACCGCGGCCGCGGCGCTTATAATGGATGCACATCCGCGGGAGGTGCTTCATGAAATACGTTTTCCAGTGCGGCGTAATACTCGCCGTTTCGCTGGCGGGAGAGGCGCTGCACGCGCTCGTGCCGCTGCCCATACCGGCCAGCATATACGGGCTGCTGCTGATGCTGCTGCTGCTGTGCCTGCGCGTGGTTCGGCTGGAGCACGTGGAGGGCGCGGGAAACTTCCTGCTGGAGCTGCTGCCGCTGCTGTTCGTGCCGCCGGTTGTGGGGCTGATGTCCGCGTGGAGTGAGCTGTCGCGCATGCTGCTGCCCGCGCTGGCCGCGGTGCTCATCGTCACGCCGCTGGTGATGGCGGCCACGGGCCGCGCGACGCAGGCCATCATACGCGGGAGGAAACGCCCGTGAAGGAAACGCTGCTGTCGTTTGTGTTCTTTGGGGCCGTGCTGACCATCGGCGCGTACGCCTTTGCCGTGTGGCTTCAGCGGAAGCTGCGCTGGGGCTTTCTCAGCCCGGTCGTGGTGTCCGCGGGGCTCATCATCGCGGCGCTGCTGCTGCTGCGAATCGACTATGAGGACTACGCAAAGGGCGCGAACGTCATCTCGTACCTGCTGACGCCCGCCACCGTGTGCTTTGCGATACCGCTCTACAAGCAGCTTTCGCTGCTGAAATCGCATTGGAAGGCCATCACCGTGGGGCTGCTGGCTGGCGTGCTCAGCAGCGCGGCGGGCATCTTTGTAATCGCGTGGGCCTTCGGCCTCGCGCACCCGCATTACGTGACGCTGCTGCCCAAATCCGTCACCACCGCCATCGGCATCGGCATCGCGGAGGAGCTGGGCGGCATACCCGCCATCTCCGCCGCCGTCATCATACTCACGGGCGTCGCGGGCAACGTGATGGCGCGCGGCCTCTGCCGCCTCTGCCGCATTACGGAACCCGTCGCGCAGGGCCTCGCCATCGGCGCGTCCTCCCACGCCATCGGCACCGCCAAGGCGCTGGAGATGGGCGAAGTGCAGGGCGCCATGAGCAGCCTCGCGGTCGTGGTCTCCGGCCTGCTGACCGTCGTCGCGGCATCGTTCTTCGCGATGCTGCTATAGATGGGATTCCGCCGCGTCTTCCGCCGTATACAGCGCCCCGTCCATGCCGGACACAAAGCCGGTGAGGGTATCGGAGTAATACAGATACAGCTCGTGCAGCGCGCGCGTGCATATGGTGTACAGCAGCCGCCGATCCTCCGGCGCATGATAGTCCCGCTCCTCCGCCGCATGCACCAGCACCGCGTCAAATTCCAGCCCCTTGGCAAGATACGACGGGATAACAACGACCTCGCCGGCATACACCTCGTTCTGGTTGGAGATCAGCGCCACATCCGCCGCGCCGCGTATCGCCTGATACACCGCCCGGCACCCGGACGCCGTTTTGCATATCACCGCAATCAGCTTGCAGCCCCGGCCTTTTAACGCCGCGATATCCTCCGCCATCCGCCGGTACGCACCCTCTGCGCCCACCCGGATGACCTTCGGCTTCGCGCCGTGCCGGTTGAGCGGTTCTGTCTGCCCCGGCGAAACGAGGAGGCGGCGGCAGAAATCCGCCAGCTCGCGGCTGGATCGATAGCTTTTGGTCAGCGCAATGCGGACAGCGTCCGCGCCGAACACCGCCGACACCGCGTCGAAGCTGCCGATGTTCATATACCCGTTGACGGTCTGGTTCACATCGCCCAGTATCGTCATGTTGGAGCCCCGGAATACGGTCTTGAAGAGCGCGTACTGCACCGGCGTATAATCCTGCGCCTCGTCGATAATCACGTGCTTTACGGACGCTCCGGCGGTCTCCCCCTCCAGCGCCGCCTTCAGGTATGCCATCGGCGCGAGGTCCTCGAAGCAGACTGTCCCCTGTTCCAGCTCGCGGATCGTATCCTCCGCCAAGGCGCGGCACTCCGCCGCCCCGTCATCGCCGGATGCCCCGGCACTTCTCAGCATATCGGCATAGACGGAGGCGATGTCAAAGCGCGTCATCCGCGCGATTTCCTCCGCCAGCCGCTCGCTTTCCGCGTCCGTCTGCTCCGCCCGCGGCTTTCCGTCCTCCTCTTCCGCGGCTTCCCCCGCGCCCGAACCCCTGCGATCCTCCAGCATGCCGAGCAGCCGCTGGCGTATTTTCTCCAGACGGTGCGCGCAGGGCAGCGGGGCGGACTGCCGGTACAGCCGCGCAAGCTCTTCGGCGGAAACCAAGGGTTCGCCCTGAAACGTCAGGTCTTTGAACTCCGGGCCGTCGCCGTCCTCCACGCGCCGCACGTACCGCTTCAGCAGTTCGAGGAACCGCGCGGACGACTTGAACGCGATGGCTCCCAGCCGCGGGTCGCCCGCGTCGGCATGAAGGATATACTCCATCTGCTGATTGACCGTTTCTGTCTGCCGCCCCTCCGGAAGGGCGTGCGCGAAGAAATCCCCGAACGTGCTTCTGAGGATGTTCTCCTCGCCCAGCTCGGGCAGCACATGCGCAATGTAGTCCTCGAACACATGGTTGGGCGAAAAGATGAGTATGTTTTCCGACTGCAGCGTATCCCGGTACCGATACAGCAGGTACGCGGCCCGGTGCAGGGCTATCGAGGTCTTTCCGCTTCCGGCGGGGCCTTCGACGATGAGTATCTTGTCCCGGCCGTTGCGGATGACGGCGTTCTGCTCCTTTTGAATGCTGGCGACTATCGTCTTCATCCGGGTGTCGGTGGTTTTGCCGAGCAGCTCCTGCAGCATGGCGTCGTTGATGCTGAGGCTGCTGTCGAACATGTAGACGATTTCCGCGCCCTCTATCCGGTACTGCCGCTTCAGCCGTATCTGCCCCTCGATGAGGCCCGCCGGGCAGGAATAGGACGCGGGGCCGATTTCGAAGTCGTAGAACATGCCCGCCACGGGCGCTCTCCAGTCGTAGACGAGTATCTCCAGGGTGTCGGCATCGCTGAGGTTGTACATGCCGATGTAGATTTTGTCCGCCGCCGCTTCGCCGTTCTCCGCAAAATCAATCCTGCCGAAGTACGCGCTCCGGCGCATCTGCTTCAGCCGCTCCACTTTTTCATAGGAAAACCGCGTGATGCTGGCCTTGTTGCGCAGCTCCATCTGAATTTGATTCATCTGCGCCACGTTCTCCAAATCAAACAGGCTGGTGGGCGCGAGCCTTACATCCTCCCACATTTGCTTCTGCAGCGCGATGGCATCCTTCTTGTAATTGTCCGCCGCGTGGATGCCGGTATCCAGCTGGCGCTCTATCTCCTCGGCGACCCGCTTCAGGTAAGCCCTTTCGTACGTCCATACCGCCTTGTCTTCCGCCATATGCCTCCTCCACAGACCCGCCGCCGGTACCAGCCGGCACTGAAAACCGGCTGACCTTTTCCGTTCCGCAATAATCAATCAGCCTTTAGGATACACGTTTCCCGCGATAAAAATAAGACTGACATTGATGATTTTAATGTGCTATAATGAAGCTGAAGGAAGGGGCAACCTTCCTTTTCCCATCCCGAGGGCTATCCCCACGGATTCACCGGACAGAAAAAAGCGAACGCACGCGCCCGCTTGATGGATATTCTCCGTTATGATCTTCCGGCTGTTACCGCCAGCATCGCGTCCACCACCTCCGGGCCGTAGCGCGGCTCCTGCCTGCGCAGCCAGTCGCGAATCCCCTCCATATCGCCGCGCTCAAAGGCGATGTCGTCGAAGGCCAGCACCGCCGCCATGACGCCGCACGAAACGGACGCGATGGGTCCGTCTTCACTCGCGTGCGTCTGCGTGTAAAGCGGCTCCATGAACGCCAGCGCGTCGTGGCTGGAAATGATCTCACGCCCGATATCGATGTGGCGCAGGTACTCCTGCCTGTCACGTCCGGAGAGATGCGTCCGGTTCTTCAGCAGGCGCTCTTCCACGCCCACCAGTCCGATGTCCACGATGCGCGACAGCACGCGGATTTCGGTGAGCTCCTCCTCGCTGCAGCCCAGCGCCGCGCCCACCTGCGTACCGAGGCTGGCAAGACGCGCCACGCGCTTGCCCCAGCCCGCCCGCTGCGCGATGATCTCGTTCAGCGGATCGACGACGCACGGCTCGCTCAGCACCCGCTTGATGCGCCCCGCCTTTTTCATGTGCGCCAGCGCGCGGCTGTAGATTGCCGAAAAGTCAAGCTTCTCGTCCGAGGCGGCGCAGCCGAAGGTCACATGCGCCTTGACGAGGTTCAGATAAGTTTTGTACAGCTGCATGGTGGCCTCGTTGATTCGGTGCTCCACCTCGCTGCGCTCCGTGCCGAAGAACGCCGCGCAGAACTCGCCGCCGCCGATGCGCGCGATGATCTCCGCGTCGAAGAAACACTCCCGGAACACGTCCGCCACGCTTTGAATCAGCTTGTTGCCCGCGTGGTAGCCCATCGTCTCGTTGACTTCCTTCAGGTCGTCGATGCTGGCCACGATGAGCGCCTGCGGCACCGCGCCCTTTTGCAGTGCGCCGTCGTAGCGACGGTCCAGCGTCGGCGCGTTCACGAGGCCCGTGAGCTCGTCGTGGGTTTCCAGAAACTCCAGCCGTTTGATGTACTCTTTGGAGCACTCGGTATCAAACGCCACCCCCGCCGCCGCGATGGTCCCGCCCGCCGAGAACGTGCAGCCGCGCACGTGAAAGCGCCCGTATGCGCCGTCGATACGTACGCGTATTTTGTATTCGATGGTATGACCCGGCTCAACGCCTCCCGCAAGGATGCCGCGAAAGCGTGCCGCGTCCTCCGGATGGAGGGATTCCATGGCCTCCGTCAGCGACATGTCGTTCGTTGTGTCCGCCCAGAAGCCCATGACGCACACCTGCTGCGCGCCGATATCCACCTCCCACGCAAAGGCGTCCGAAAGGTACGGCTTGCACTCCTGCTGGTCGTCGCGGGCAAACCATGACGCTTCAATGCGCGATCTTCGCCCGTTTTTTTGCTCGATGCTCAACTGCTTCCTCCGATAATGCGATATCAGCACATATATAACCGCGTTTTTCGGAGGTGAAACGAAGATATCCCCATCATTTACGCTTGCTGGAAAAGTATTCTTTCAGCACGGCCGCGCACTCCTCGCGCAGCACGCCGCCCGTCACGCGCGGCGTATGGTTCAGCCTGCCCACGGCGAGGTTGTAAAGCGTGCCCATCGCGCCCGCCTTGGGATCGTACGCACCGAATACCACCTCGTCCACGCGCGCGTTGACAATCGCGCCCGCGCACATCGGGCAGGGCTCCAGCGTCACGTACAGCGTGCAGCCCGAAAGCCGCCAGCCGCCCAGCCGCTTCGCCGCCTTCGCGATGGCGAGTATTTCTGCGTGCGCCAGCGGGCTGCGCCGGTGCTCGCGCAGGTTGTACCCCCGCGCGATGATCTTCCCATCCTTTACGACGACCGCGCCCACCGGTACCTCGTCGCGCCGCGCCGCGTGCTGCGCCAGGCGCAGCGCCTCGCGCATGAATGCTTCCTGTGTTTCCATGGCGTCTATTATACCAGCTTCGCGGCGGAAAAGCACGGCGGTCTATGGGCGCTTTGCGGACTTGCGCCGCGCTCGCTATCCGGGTCGCTTCCACAGCGGGACGTCAACTGTGAATTTCATGCTAGAAACGCACAGATTCTGTTCCTTATTTGCATCTCCGGGTTGTTTCTGACATCATTTTGTGTTATATTGGGTGCATTAAGCGAAGAGGTGATACGGTGAACACGCAAAGGCGGGACGCGATTAAAAAGCTGCTGGACGACCGGGGCGAAGTCACGCTGAGTGAGCTGGAGGAGCTGTTTCCGGATTGCTCCACGATGACGCTGCGGCGCGATATCAAATACCTGGAGGACAGCGGACTCGTGAAGCGAACGCGCGGCGGCGCGGTGGCGCTGTCCCGGCTGTCCATCGCCGCGGAGGACGTGTATTCCCGCCGCGCGGTAGAAAATACCGACGCCAAAACGGCCATCGCGCACAAGGCGGCGGCACTGCTGGAGAACGGGCGCTCCCTGTATCTGGATTCCGGCACCACGCTGATGCAGTTTGCCAAGCTCATCCCCGACGACTACATCGCCGTGCTGACAAGCGGCCCTAACATCGCGCTGGAGCTGATTAAAAAGAACCGTCCGAACGTGATGCTGCTGGGCGGACAGCTGAACCGCAACACGATCTCCGTATCGGGCGCGGGCGCAAACCGCTTTCTCTCGGAGGTCAACATCGACATCGCCTTCATGGCTTCCAGCGGCTTCTCGCTGGAGCATGGTTTCACCAGCGGCACGTACTCCGAGTGCGAGCTCAAAAAGGCGGTGCTGGGCATGGCATCCACCGTCGTGATGCTGATGGACTCCTCCAAGGTGGGCAAAAACCTGCCCTATACCTTCGGCACGCTGGAGGGCATCAACGTGCTGGTCTCGGACGACGATCTGCCCGCCGAAATCGTGCGGGCCGCGCAGGCGGCAGGCGTCACGGTGATGTAGCGCGGGCCGCGCATGGAATTCGGAGGAGCGATGAAAGTTGGAATCATCCGGTGCATGCAGACGGAGGATTACTGTCCCGGCACCACAGACTTTAAAGCCATCCGCGAGAAAACGCACGCGTTCGAGGGCGTCGCGGAGGATATCGAAATCGTCGGGTTCGTTTCCTGCGGAGGCTGCCCCGGCAAGCGGGCAGTGCTGAGAAGCCGCGAATTGATACGGCGCGGGGCGGATACGATCGCGTTCGCGTCGTGCATACAGCGCGGCAACCCCATCGGCTTTCCCTGCCCCTTCGCCAAAAGGATGAAGGAAGCCATCGCAAGCGACGCCGGAGAAGCCATACGGGTCATCGACTATACCCACTGACTCAGCCAAAAGCGCCCCGCGAGGCGCTTTTGTTTTCCGGTTCTTCGGTGCGCAAAGCTTCAGCCCAGCGCGGGCAGCACCTTTTCCTCGTAGAAGCGCACCGCTTCGCTGATTTCCTCCGCCGTGGGATGTCCCTTGGCGATGCCGCCCACCAGCTTGAACGGGCCGAAGGTATCGAAGCCCTTGCAGTGGTATACTCCCAGCACCGAAGCGCCCGCCCTCTCCAGCGCGGCGGATGCGCCTTCCGCGTACTTGGCATTGCCGCTGCCGCTCGTCAGCAGCGCGAACGCCTTTTTGCCGCGCAGCGCATCGCCCTTCAGCAGCGCCGCCAGCGACTCATGCATTCCCGACATATAGATGCCCGAGGCCACGCCGACCGCGGCATACGCCGAGAGGTCCCTGCCCGCCGCCTCCGAGGCCTGCGCGCACTCCACGGCATGCGCCGCCGAAAGCGCGTCCACCAGCTTTTTCGTATTGCCATGGTGCTCCGAATGATAAACCAACAGTACCTTTTCCATCTATCCATTCCTCCTTATTGATGCTTCATTCCTTTTTCCAGCGCGTCGGCAATGGCCTGCCGGATCACCTTGCTGGAATTCGTCGCGCCGCTCACGGCATCCACGTCCAGCGACTGCGCCTCCACCACCTCCGGAAGCAGGGCCTCCGCCGCCGCGCCGCGCTCGTTGCGGTGCTCCAGCAGCCCGATTTCCGTAATCCGGCCGTCCTCCACCGTTACCTCCACGCGCGCGCGGATGTACCCCGCGTCGCATTCTCCCTCGTAAGTGCCGTCCGCCACCCCGGTCAGCGCGATGTCCGGCACATCCAGCGCGGCAATCGCTCGCTGGTAAGCGCCGAAGCCCGCCACCCCGAGCGCGATGTGCGCTACGAGCGCCGCGCATGCCGCCAGCGTTGCCGCGCGATGCACCGTCAGCCAGCGCCTGCCCATGCGGCGCGCCAGCACACGGCTCAGCACCGCGGCCAGCAGGGCCGCCGCCATCACAATCCCCGCCGCAACCATCGCCGCCGGACGCTGCGGCAGCAGCCCGAATGTCACCGCGACGTGCGCCGCGCATACCGTCAGTGCCCCCGCGCTCGCGTACGGGTGGATGCGCCTCGCGAAGGCATCCAGCCTGCGCCCCGGCAGCCGTTTCGTCACAAACTTCAGCGCCGCCAGCGCCATCAGCACGGCGGCGGCTATCCCCCATATCATTCGCTCTCCTCCTGCTTTAACGCGCGCAGCAGCATGCGGAAGCTGCCGTCCAGATACTCCTCGCGCTTCATCCCCAGCTTGTCTTCGAAATACCGCTCCTTCTGCCGCGCCATTTTCACGATGCCGCAGATGCTGGCCCACACCATGAACAGCGCGGTCGCGGGCTTCAGATCGGCGCGCAGCTGACCGGACGCGATGCCGCGCTCCAGCATGGAGAATATCGCGGCGTTGATCCGCTCGCCCACCTCGTAGATTTCCCGCAGCACGGGGCAGCGCTCAAAATCGCCCTCATCCACGCTGATTTCGCCCAGTATGCTGTCGAAGTACAGCGGATACTCGCGCTGAAACGCGGTCATCTCGGCACAGATGGCGAGAAAAGCCGCGTCCGCGTCTCCGTGCGCGGCGATGGCCGACTCCAGCCGGGTTTTCAGCATGCCCATGCTGTCCAGCACGATATGGTAATAGATCTCTTCCTTGCTTTTGAAGTAGACGTAGATCGTGGATTTGCTGTAATCCGCTTCGCGCGCGATGTCGTCCATCGTGGTCTGCTCCAGGCCCCGCCTTTCGAACAGCGCCGCCGCCGCCGCCAGTATGTTGGCGCGGTTAAACTCCGTTCTTCTGCACTGTCTGTCCTTCGCCATGGCCGCCTCCGATAATCGTACTATCGTTTTTATTATCGTACTCTCAGTTCGATTTATTGTCAAGCGTTCTTTCCCTGTTATTTGGGCACATAATTAACCACATATCCTATTGACACCCCGCACAAGTCCGGAGGTATACTGGTAGCAACAAGGAAAGCGGAGGGTGTAATGAAAGTAGTTGCGATTAACGGAAGCCCGCGCGCCAACGGCAATACCAGCATGGCGCTGCGGGTGATGGCGGAGGAATTGGAGAAACAGGGCATCGCGGTGGAAACCATACCGGTGGGCAAGCAGGACATTCACGGCTGCATCGCCTGCGGATACTGCGCTGCTTCGGAAGGGAACCGCTGCGTATTCAAGGACGACATCGTCAACGAGGCGGCTGCCAAAATGCGCGAGGCGGACGGCTTTATACTGGCCTCCCCCGTGTATTACGCGGGCATCGCCGGTACCATGAAATCGTTTTTGGACCGGGTTTTCTACAGCAGCTCACGGTATTTTAAATACAAGGTGGCCACCTCTGTGGCGGTCGTCCGGCGCGCGGGCGGCGTGGACGTGGTGCACCAGCTCAATAACTACCTCCAGCTGGCGCAGACCGTCATGCCGCCGTCGCAGTACTGGACGATTGCGTACGGGCGGGACAAAGGCGAGGTGCTGCAGGACGGTGAGGGCATGCAGACGCTGCGCAAAAACGCGCGGGCGATGGCCTGGGTGCTGAAATCCATAGAGGCGGGCAAGGAAACCGTGCCGTTGCCGGAGGACGAGGCGCGCGTCATGACCAATTTCATCCGGTAGGTTTCGTCAGACGATACAACAACGCCGCGGGCGCAGATGCCCCGCGGCGTTTTCTAACTGCTGACAAAGGGTTCTCTTGGAGGCTCTGCCTCCAAACCACCGCTTAAGGGATACATCCCTTAAGAATCCCATCAGGGAGATGCCTTTAAAAAGGCATTTCCCACATGTCTTTTCCTTCTTTTATTCAAGAAATGAAGCAGGTGTGCGAGGGCAGCGCCCTCGCGAAAGGTTTGTCATCAAGCTGAACGCCGCGGCACAGATGTCCCGCGGCGTTTTCTAACTGCCTGATCAGCGCCCGCTAGCGCGCCTAATGGTGACCTTATGCCCTGCCGCGCTGCACCGCGCGGTGCCAGCGCACCATGTCGCGGATGGTTCTGCCCAGTGGGCGCGGCCTGTAGCCCAGCTTCTGCTGCGCCTTGCCGCAGGAAATATTCGAGTTGGACATCAGCACCTCCACCGAATACTTGGAGAGTATGGGCTTCTTGCGCGCGAGGGCGTAGTATACGGGCGCGAACACTGCCGCGGCCAGCACCAGCGCACGCGGCACCCTGCGCCGCCGGATTTCATGGCCCGTCGCCGCCTCCACCTCGCACATAATCTCCTCCAGACTGGAGACGCTGCCCGAGATGATGTAGCCCTGTCCCTTCTCGCCGTCCTTCCATGCGCGGTAGATGCCGTCGGCCACGTCGCGCACGTCCACAAAATCGTATTTGCCGTCGAAGTAGTACTGCGTCTTCTTCGCGTCTATGTATCCCTTGATGGCGCTGCCCGTGTAGGACGAGCGGAAGTCAAACGGCCCGATGACGCCCGTCGGGAACACGATCACCGCGTCAAGGCCCTTCTGCAGCGCGTTCATCACCTCGATGGTCGCCATCGCCTTGGACTTGGCGTAAGCGCCCGGCAGGTTGTTGACGTCCGAATCGAGCGATTCCTCGATGGTCTCGGCGGACGTCTGCCCTTTGAGCGCGTGCACGCTGGAAACGTACAGCAGCCGCTTTACGCCCTTCTCCATGCACGCCTGCACCACGTTGCGCGTACCGCCCACGTTGATGTCGTAGATCAGCTTCTTCCGGATACCCGAAATCTGCACCAGCCCCGCGAGGTGAAACACAGTCTCGCAGCCGCGCACCGCCGCCGAAACGGCAAACGCGTCGCGGATGTCGCCGCGCACAACCTCCTTCGCATATTTCTCAATATACGAAATATCCTCTTTTTCCTGTACGAAAAGCCGCAGGTCTCTGTGCCCCTTCGCATAAAGCAGCTTCACGAGCACATTGCCGATATGACCGCCCGCACCTGTCACCAGTATCATGATCATCTCTCCCCTCAAATTACTTACCTATGATATCGTTTTTGGAAGATCATCATGCACTGCACAAGCGGTACTATTAAGATATTATAATTATACCCCAAACGCTTTACTGCGCTGTGAATTATCTGTGAATTAGTTGGCGGCGGGCGATTCTGCGGCATCCTCCGCGCCGTCCCGCGCCACCGCGCGCTGAAGCGTGCCCTCGTGCCACGCGACGAAATCCCGCATGGTTTCCTTCAGCGGCCTCGCGCGGTAGCCCAGCTGCTTCTGCGCCTTTCCGCTGCTTACGTTCACGTTGGCGCACAGCAAATCCAGCGTCTGCCTCGTGAAAATGGGTGGCTTGCCCGATATCCGCCCCCACGCAGACAGCAGTACCGCGCCGATCCGCACAAGCGGTATGGGAAACACCGTCAGTTTCGCCGGGCTGCCCGAGCTCTGCTTCACCGCGGCAATGATATCGCCTATTTTCGCGTAGCTTCCCGCCAGCAAATAGCCCTGGCCCTTTTCGCCATACTGCCACGCGCGGTATATGCCGTCCGCCACATCGCGCACATCCACAAAGTCGAAGCCGCCATTGAAGCACGGTATCCGGCCATCCATGCCGATGCACTTGCCCAGCATGCCACCCGCCAGCGATCCGCGGCAGTCGTACGGCCCGATGACCGCGGTAGGGTACACGATCACAACGTCCAGCCCCTTCTGGAACGCGTTGAGCGCCTCCACCGTGCCCATCATCTTGGAACGGCCGTAGTCGTTGTGCATGGTTCCCGGCTCCAGCGCCAGCGTCTCGTCAATTTCACCGCCGCACTTTGTCTTCAGCGCCTCTACGCTGGACACGTACACGGCCCTGCGAACGCCATGCTTCAGGCACGCGTTAAATACGTTGCGCGTACCCAGCGCGTTTACCTCGCCCAGCTGCGCCTTGTAGCCCGAGGCCACCTGTATCATGCCCGCAAGGTGGAATACGTCGCTGCAGCCCTTCACCGCTTCGGATACCGCCTCCGCGTCGCGGATGTCCGCGCGCACCACTTCCTGCACATACGGCTCCAGAAACTTCACGTCGCTCTTGTACACGAGCAGCCGGATGTCCCGGTGCCCTTTCTCATGCAGCAGGCGCACCAGCACATTGCCGATGTGTCCGCTGGCTCCGGTTACCAGTATCATACCCACAAATCCCCTGACAATAAAATATGATTGCGCCGGAAGCAGTTCCGGCATCTGTATCATATACCAAGCGGAGGCGCAAATCAACCGCGGTCAGCGCCGCGCCCCGCGCACGCAAAAGGCCAGGAAGATCCGGGCCTCAGACTGCTGACCAAAGGTATCTCCTGGAGGCTCTGCCTCCAAGCCACCGCTTAAGGGATACATCCCTTAAGAATCCCATCATCCATGTGTCTTTTCCTTCTTTTCTTCAAGAAAAGAAGCAGGTGCGCGAGGGCAGCGCCCTCGCGAAAGGTTTGTCACCAAGCAAAAAGGCCCGGAAGATCCGGGCCTCTCGGTCAATCGTTTCGGTTACGCGTCTTCGCCGGGCTTTTCCTCCGGGAAGGGCAGTCCGGCGTCCGCGGCAGGCGCTGCCTGAACGGGATCGGCCTGAACCGGCTCCGCCTCCGGCATGGGAGCGGGCGCGGGGCTCTCCGGCGGCGCATACTGCGGCGCAGCCTCCGGCACGGTTTGCGGTACGTACTGCGGCGCGTACTGCGGCGCGTACTGCGGCGCGGTTTGCGGGGCATACTGCGGTGCGGTTTGCGGGGCATACTGCGGCGCATATTGCGGCGCGGTTTGCGGGGCATACTGCGGCGCGGTTTGCGGGGCATACTGCGGTGCATATTGCGGCGCGTACTGCGGCGCACCCTGCGGCGCGTACTGCGGTGCATATTGCGGCGCACCCTGCGGCGCACCCTGCGGCGCACCCTGCGGTGCATACTGCGGCGAATACTGCGGCGAATATTGCGGCGCGCCATACTGCGGTGCGTGCTTCTGAGATTTCTGCGGCGGCGGGGTACGCTGCGGCTTGGGCGCACGCGCCTTCTCCGTCGCCGGTCTGGGTGCGGGCGCGGGGATAAACACCGCGATGCCGCCCAGTGCCAACACCACCGAAGCGATAAACATCGGCACCAGCGTGTCGGTATAGATGGCCGCCAGCAGCAGGAAGAACGCGCCGACCAGCAGCAGCACACCACCCGCGGTGGGCGCTTTCTTGACGATCATCGTCCCGACGAGTGACAATACGGCCAGCACGATGGCTGCAGCGACGACGATCATGGAAATCATCGCGCCAACCCCTATCTTATACAGGTAGCGGGCCGCGTCGACGTAAACATCCTCGTCCTCATTAAGCTTCTCGGCGGTCTGCGCGGCGATATCCTTAAGGCCGCTTTCGCTGTAATCCGTCCAGTTCTGTTCGCCCATTTCGATGGCGATGGCGTTGATGGCGAGTGCGTGCTCGCTCTTGATGTCCTTATCCTCGATGTCCGCGAGAACGCCGTCCGCCAGCTTCAGCGGTACGCTGAGTATCATCATCATCGAGAACACGAGCGCCAGTATGCTTCCGGCATAGCCCAGCACAAACGCAAGCTTTTTCATTGCACTGCCTCCTTTGCCGGTTCCGCGGCCTTGGGACGCGCTATCTGCAGCAGCCCTCCGACGAGCAGCAGCAGCGACGCCAGCGCCATGGGCAGTATGGAGCTTACCAGCAAGCTGAATATGAGCAGCAGCCCGGCTGAAGCCAGCACCATCACGCCGCCCGCGACGCGCGCTATCTTCGCAATCGCAGCGCCCGCCATGGCGATCACCGCGGCAATGATGGACGCAATCGCGCAGACGCGCAGCCTCGGAATAAAGTCGTCCACGTCATTATAGAGCTTGGCAAGATCGTCAAACGCCTTCACATCGTACTCGTCGCCAATCTTGCGCAGCTCCTGCGAGTCCAGCTTCTGGAACACCTTTGCCATTCCCGATACGGAATCGTCCAGATCTCCTTCCCAGAACATTGGCACATCGTTGTAATGCCCGATATCCTCCACGATGGTCAGCAGGTCGTCCCCGTTCTCCGCGGCGAACTCGGCAGCATCGCTGCCCGCAAAAAAGTACAGCCCGCTCACGGGGAGAAGCACGGAGAACAGTATGGCCAGTACTCCGCCAATCAGGCTGAACACAAAGCCTGCTTTGTTCACGGCATTCCCTCCTTATGTATGGGTTCCCGCACGGGAGCGAGCGCCAGCGTTGCACTGATGACCAGCAGCACCGCCGACAGCGACTGCCACGGGAAACCAAAATATGTGACGGCAATCATACCGATCGCCATTGCCACCGAACCGACCACATGGTGTCTGGGAACGAGAAGGGCGCCAACGATGCCCAGCACCCCGGCGCACGCGCAGAGAAGCACCGACAGCTTGTCCGGCTGCCGGGCATACGGAAGCAGCTGAAACCATGTGAGCGCAGCAACAGCCACGCCCGCAGCGCCTCCGCATACGCCGAAAATAAGTTCCGTTTTTCTCATGGGCTGCTCCGTTTTCCTTTTCTTTCAAGCGTATTATACACTACCCCGCGCGCAATAGCAACGCGCCAAACGTTAAATTCCCCTCCCTCACCCCTGTGCTTTATACTTCATCTTCGTGGCGTTCCCGCCGCGGATGTGCCGCTCGTCCTTGTTCTTCTGCAGCACCCGGGCCACCATTTTGGCCGTCGCGGGCGAGATGGCCACGAGGCGCTCGGTCAAATCCTTGTGCACCGTCGATTTGCTCGTCCCGAAAGTCTTCGCGGCCTGTCTTACCGTCGCGCCTTCCTCCAGCACGTAGTCCGCAATGCGGCGCACCCTGTCCTCAATATAGTCCTTCATAAAAAGCCCCCTTCTCACGTTTGCTTCATGTTTATGTGAGAAAGGGGGCTTGTATGATTTTCGGGCGCGGGAGGATACGCGCCCCGGTCAGTCGTTTTCCAGCGGCAGACGGCCCGTCAGCACGCCGTTGGCGTTCATGAACATGCCCTCGTCCACCACGAGCCCCGCGTTGGCGCCATCGGTCATCGCACCGCGCACGTTGCGCACCGCCCGGCTGTCGCCCATGTTCACCACATTCAGTCCCTGCGCCTTCAGCGTTTCAAACAGCCGCGCGTTGGGCTGCGTCTTGCAGAACACCACGGTATCGCATGGTATCGAAAACCGCTCCATGTCCTTATTGATGCACAGCGCCTCTCCGTCCCGGATCTCGAGTATGGTGGACTGCATAAACACATCCACCGGATGCTTGAAGGGGATGCCCTCCAGTCCGCGCCCGTTCATCAGCGCGAAGCGGCGTTTCAGCACCTCCTTGTGAATGGGCTCCAGCTCCGGCCCGAACTCCTTGTTTTCGGTGACGATGGAGAGCTTTCTGCCCTTCATGCCCAGCATCTCGGCGGTATCGGCGGCGGCGTAGTGGTCGCCCCAGAGCACCACGTTCTGCCCCACCTCGGCACCCTTGGGCTTGCCCTCCTCAGGCCAGTACTCGCAGCCCTTGGACGAGCAGACGAGCACGTCCTCGAATTTCACGCCCTTTTCCTTGCCCGGCACATCGGGAATTACCGTCTCCGCGCCGGTGCCGCACAACACCGCGTCGAAGCCCTTCAGCAGCTCTGGCGTAGCCTCGGTGCGCAGCTTCACCGTGACGCCCAGCAGTTCTATCTGTCGGCGCAGCCAGTTTAGATACCAGCGCATCTTGCTCTTGGGCGGCACGACGCAGCAGCAGCGGAGTATTCCGCCCAGCTCGTTTTCCTTCTCCAAAATGGTGCATTGATGTCCACGCTCCGCGGCGATGCGCGCGGCCTCCATGCCCGCGACGCCTCCGCCCACGATGGCGATATTGAGCGAGGCCGCGCACTTGCCCATATGCAGGAAGCGCATGTCGCCCACGGCGGGGTTGATGGCGCAGCGCATCTCGCGCTTGATCATCAGCGATTCCTTCCAGCAGCCGATGAGGCAGCTGATGCACTTGCGGATGTCCGCGTCGCGCTCCTCCTTCGCCTTCTGTGCCCAGTACGGGTCAGCGATCAATTGGCGCGAAAGGCCGACGAGGTCGGTCTTGCCGTCGCGGATGATCTCGTCGCAGTACTTGGGATCGCGCAGCGTATGGCTGGTGATCACGGGGATGCCGACGGCTTCCTTCACCGCCGCGGCGGCATAGGTGTTCCAGCCTTCCTTGTAGTACATGGGGTCCATCACCGCCTCGGACGCCTCGAACGTGCCCGCGCTGATGTCCAGCGCCGCCACCCCGGCCTCCTCCAGCGTTTTGGCAATGCGCAGCGATTCCTCCAGCGTGCGGTGGCCCGGCATCCACTCCTCCGCGGAATAGCGGAACAGTATGGGAAAGTCCCTGCCGCACTTCTTCTGTATGCCCTTGATGATCTCCAGCGGAAAGCGCATGCGGTTCTCATAGCTGCCGCCGAAGCGGTCGATGCGCGTATTGGTGACGGTGCTCATAAACTGGGCGATCATGTAGCCATGCGCGGCATGCAGCTCCACCGCGTCGAAGCCCGCCTGCTGCACGCGCCATGCGCCCTCGGAATACTTTTCGATGAGGTCGTAGATTTCCTCCACCTCCATGGCGCGCGATATCTTGCCTTTCGCCTCGCCCTCGGCATAGATAACCTCGTGCCCGGTGCTGCCCGGGATGTTGGTGACGATGTCCGAGCACGATATCTGGCACTTCTTCGGGAAGCACGCCTGCCTGCCGGGATGCTGTATCTGCACAGCGCACTTCGCGCCCTGCCGGTGGATGCCCTCCGCCAGCCGCGCAAGACCGGGGATGAAGTAGTCCTGATCGACGGACAGCGCCGTGATGGAGCAGCGCCCCGTCTCCATATCCGGAGAGGACGCTCCGACAATGACGAAGCCCGTGCCTCCCTTCGCCACCTCCTCGTAGTACGCGACGACGCGCTCGTTGACCTCGCCCGTGGCCGTGCCGGAGCAGATGTCCGTAGGCGCGTGCACGACGCGGTTGGGCAGCTCCATGCTGCCGATTTTGATGGGACGGAACAGATTGGCATACATCATTGCAGCTCTCCTTTATGGTGTTGTGGGATATGCGAAACGTGATTTGATACTTAATTAAAGTCTTTTGCTTATAGTTTACCATTCTTTTTTAACTATGTCAAAGCATACCCGAGCCAGAACGCGGATTTTCTTCAATTAAAAAAGCCCCCGCACCGTTTAGGAGCAGAAGGCCCGCGCACCGCCGCGTCAGAACAGTATGGGGTTGCGCGCCATCTCCTCGTCCGCGGGCAGCACCGCCTTTTTCTTGTTGGTCAGCAGATAGATGAGTTCCCTCGTCGCGGCGGAGAGCGGCACCACCTTCAGCGTGATGAGCCCGATACCGCGCGCGGGAATCTCCTCCTCCAGCGGCACTGCGCTGAGCAGCCCGCTTTCAAATTCCACCGGGAAGAATTCGCGCACGATGCACGCCACGCCGAGGTTGATGAGCGCGAACTGCGCGAGCAGCTCAAAGTTGCCCAGCTCGAAGTCCGGCTCCAGCCGCACGCCGCGCGACAGCAGAAAGTCCTCCACATACCGGCGCGAGTTGCTGCCCTTCTCTATCAGCATCACGGGATAATGCTCCAGCTCCTTGAGCGCGATGGGCTCCTCTGCAAGGTGGTGATACTTGCCGCCCACCGCGAAGCAGTCGTGGATTTCCATCACCTGCGTAATGCGCAGCGCGTCGTCCTCGATGGGCAGGTTGACGATGCCTACGTCTATCTGCCCGCGCTTGAGCATCTCGATAATCTGATGCGACTTCTGATTCGTGATATGGATGGCGATGCCCGGATGGTCGGTGTTGTACCGTTTGAGGTAGGGGATGAGGTAGAGCTTGCAGATGCTGTCGCCCACGCCGATGGAAATGCTGCCGCTCTCCAGCGCTTTCATCTGCGATATCATGCGCTCGCCCAGCGAGAGATAGTTGAACGCCTGCTCCACGAAGCCGAAGAGTATCTTCCCCTCGCCTGTCAGCTTTACGCCCTTCGCGGTCCGAAAGAACAGCATGCTGCCTATCTTCTCCTCCAGCTGGCGGATGGTGCGGGAAACCGCGGGCTGCGTGATGAACAGCGATTCCGCCGCCCTGGAGATGCTGCCCTCCCGCGCGACATGGTAAAAAATCTTATACGACTCCGCGCTGATGCTGAGGTTGGTCATTTCGTGTCCGCCGGAAGCTGCGTTTTTGTCCTTATCCATAAGGTTGGGTTATACCTCCCATGATGAATATGCATTTAACTTATTCCTTAGTCCGGATTATAATACATTGTGAAGAAATAAACAAGCAGAATTAACGGCATAAGAAAGTGAGGCACCGTTATGGAAAACAAAGTATACAAGGGCAGAAACGAAGAGGCGGAAAAGAATGAGGCGATGGCGAAGGCATCCAGGCTGCACGCCGTTCCGGCAGCACCGCACGTGCCGGTTGCTGAACCCGTAAACAGCGCCGAGGCGCTGACACAGACGATCGCGCGGGTCCGCGCCGCGCAGCGCCAGTTCGCGCTGTACACGCAGCCCCAGGTGGACCGGATCTTTGCCGCGGCGGCATCCGCCGCGAACCGGGCGCGCATTTCGCTCGCGAAGATGGCCGTCCGCGAAACCGGTATGGGCGTCGTCGAAGATAAAGTGATCAAGAACCACTACGCTTCAGAATATATCTACAACGCGTACAAGGATATCAAAACCTGCGGCGTCATCGAGGAGGATAAGGCGTTTGGCATCCGCCGCATTGCGGAGCCGGTCGGCGTCATCGCCGCCGTCATTCCGACGACCAACCCCACGTCCACGGTCATCTTCAAAACGCTGCTGGCGCTCAAGACGCGCAACGGCATCGTCATCAGTCCCCACCCGCGCGCGAAGGAGTGCTCCATCGCGGCAGCCCGCATTGTGCAGGACGCCGCGGTGGCGGCAGGCGCGCCCGAAGGCATCTTCGGCTGGATCGACGCGCCTACCGTAGAGCTTTCCAATCAGCTGATGCGTGAGGCGGACATCATACTCGCCACGGGCGGGCCGGGCATGGTCAAAGCGGCCTACTCCAGCGGCAAACCCGCCATCGGCGTGGGCCCGGGCAACACTCCGGCGCTCATCGACACCAGCGCCGACATCGTGCTGGCGGTCAACTCCGTCATCCACTCCAAGACGTTTGACAACGGCATGATCTGCGCCAGCGAACAGTCGGTCATCGTGCCGGACGAGATTTACGAAGCGGTAAAGAAGGAATTCGCGGTGCGCGGCTGTTATTTCCTCAACGCGGACGAAACCGAAAAGCTGCGCGGAACCATCCTCGTAAACGGCGCGCTCAACGCCAAAATCGTGGGCCAGAAGGCGCACACCATCGCGGCGCTGGCGGGCGTGGCGGTGCCGGAGGAAACCAAAATACTGATTGGCGAGGTGGAGAGCGTGGACATCGCCGAAGCCTTCGCGCACGAGAAGCTCTCCCCGGTGCTGGCAATGTACCGCGCCAAGAGCTTCGAGGACGCGCTGGCCAAAGCCGAGAAGCTCGTCGAGGACGGCGGCCTCGGGCACACGGCTTCCATCTATATCGACGCGGTGACGCAGAAGCAGAAGCTTGCGGCATTCGAAGCGCGCATGAAGGCCTGCCGTATACTTGTCAACACGCCTGCCGCGCAGGGCGGCATCGGCGATTTGTACAACTTCAAGCTGAGGCCCTCCCTCACGCTGGGCTGCGGCTCGTGGGGCGGCAACTCGGTGAGCGAGAACGTGGGCATCGCGCAGCTGATCAACATCAAGACGGTAGCAGAGCGGCGCGAGAACATGCTGTGGTTCCGTGCGCCCGAGAAGGTCTACATCAAGAAGGGCTGCCTGCCCGTCGCGCTGGATGAGCTGAAGAACGTGCTGGGCAAGCGCAAGGCGTTCATCGTCACGGACAACTTCCTGTACGCCCACGGCTACACCCAGGCCGTCACCGACAAGCTGGACGATATGGGCCTGCGCCACACGACGTTCTACAACGTGGAGCCGGACCCGACGCTGGCCTGCGCCCGGGAAGGCGCGGCGGCCATGAAAGCCTTCGAACCGGACTGCATCATCGCGGTGGGCGGCGGCTCCGCAATGGACGCGGCGAAGATCATGTGGGTGCTGTACGAGCATCCCGAAGCGGACTTTACGGATATGGCGATGCGCTTCTCGGACATCCGCAAGCGCGTGTATACCTTCCCGAAGATGGGCGAAAAGGCGTATTTCATCGCGGTACCCACCACGGCAGGCACCGGATCGGAGGTCACGCCCTTCGCGGTCATCACGGACGAAACGACGGGCATTAAATACCCGCTGGCGGACTACGAGCTGATGCCGAATATGGCCATCGTGGACGCCGATATGATGATGGACGCGCCCAAGGGTTTAACCGCCGCGTCGGGCATTGACGCCGTCACGCACGCGCTGGAAGCCTATGCCTCCATGCTCGCGACGGACTACACCGACAGCCTCGCGCTGCGCTCCCTGAAGGTGATATTCGAGTATCTACCGCGCGCGTTTGACAACGGCCAGACGGACGCCAAGGCCCGCGAGAAGATGGCCTACGCCGCCAACATGGCGGGCATGGCCTTCGCGAACGCCTTCCTCGGCGTGTGCCACTCCATGGCGCACAAGCTGGGCGCTTTCTTCCACCTGCCGCACGGCGTGGCCAACGCGCTGATGATAGACGAGGTACTGCGCTTCAACGCGGCGGAGGCGCCCGCCAAGATGGGCACCTTCTCTCAGTACGACCACCCGCATACGCTGGCGCGTTATGCGGAGGTGGCCGACAGCCTCGGCATCAAGGGCGCAACCGGCGAAGAGAAGCTGAAGGGCCTCATTGCGGCGCTGGACGACCTCAAGCGCAGGGTGGGCATCAAGGCGACCATCCGCGACTACGGCATCGACGAGCAGGCGTTCCTTGCCCGCCTCGACGAGATGTCCGAGCAGGCGTTCGACGATCAGTGCACCGGCGCAAACCCGCGCTACCCGCTGATTGCCGAAATCCGCCAGATGTATTTAAACGCGTACTACGGAATTTGAGTGATAGCACTCCAAAGCTGACATGGAAGCGCGCCGCCTACCTCCTGTGACGGCGCGTTTTCATTGGTCCGGACTTTTGCGGCCCGCCGCGCTCGGTCAGCAGCTGAAGGTCTCCTCTCTGCGCACACCGTACCTCCATAGTATAAACGCTTCGGCGTCCTGCATCGTGTAAAAGGGGCCTCCGACGATGGTATTGCACTCCGGCTGCGCCGGAAACTGGCTGGCCACCGTAAACGAGCAGTAATTACGCGCGTCCGCCGTGCTGTAATACCGGCACTGATACACATAAAACGGCCCGATTCCCGGTATCCATTCCGGCGGCGGAGGCGGAACCGGCGGTCTTGGCACCGGCGGCTGCGGCGGCATGGGCGGCTGCGGCCTGCGCCCGGGCCATACCGCCGTTACGTCCGCCGCGCCATAGCGGCCGCGAAGATATCTCTCGAAATACGGATTCATCACTGCCTCCATTCATAGGGTTTATTTATTGTATGCAGATGCATTTCACAGGGAAACCCCCGGAGATAATGGCGTTGAAGAACGCCGCCGCTTCTGCTATACTGAGGCCAAAGAAACCGTTTCAGGCCAAGGCGCGCCTGCGCTTCCCTCCACCTTACGGCGGCACCACGGAAAGACAATCTGGCACAACAAACCAAAGGGGCGATGTGATGAGATTGTTCATCGGTATCCGGGCGGGCTGTGTAAGATACCTCGTATCGCTGCAGCAGATGCTCAAAAAAGCGGGCAAGGGCAATTTCACTTTGCCCGAAAACCTCCACCTCACGCTGAAGTTTCTGGGCGAGGTGCCCTCCTCGCGGGTTGCGGAGCTGCGCGAAGCCATCACCGAAGCGGGCGGCAGCGCGTTCCCCGTGGAATGCCTTGGCATGTTCATGATGGATCGCGGCGGCATCGTGTCGACCCGCGTCGGCGGCGACACCGCGGCGCTCTCCGCGCTGGCGGCCCGGCTGGAGGATGCGCTGGAGAAGCGCGGCTTCGAGCGCGAGCTGCGCCCCTTCAAGCCGCACATCACGCTGGCGCGCAACTTTCACGCGCTGGAACGCGAGGACGTGGCCTCCATGACGCAGAAGGGCTGCCGTTTCAAGGCGGAGGAAGTGGTGCTGTTCGAGAGCCGCCGCGAGAACGGCAGGCTGGTATACGCGCCGCTGTTCGCGTATCCCCTCGCGCCGCCGGAGGCGTAACCCGCGCGCACTGCCGCGGCTTGCCGCTTCGCGGATACGGTTCGGATCACCGGAGGACGTACGTCCCATGAAACTGCTGACGCTGGAAAGACCGGGGCTTTGCAGGGCGGTGCTGCTGCTGCCCATACTCCTGCCCGTGGCCGTGACCGCAATCGGTTACGCGCTTTTCCCGAACGCCGCCGTTCTCGCCGCGGGCATTCTGCTGTGCCTGACGGGCACGGGGCTGTATTTCGAAGTCTACAGCACGTATTTCGGAATGATAGGCGTCATCGCGTACTGCGCGAAACGCAATTTCGAGGTGCATCAGGGAGGCAAGGTGACCATTCAGCGCTGGTACCGCAGGCAGTACCACATGACGCTTTCCGAATTCATCCGCAGCATGAAGGGCCTGATGGCGGGAAACCGCCGCGCGCTGTCCGCCGCGTACCACAGCATGGACGACGACTCGTTCCGCCATGACGAGGAGGCGCTCTATTACAGGGACGACAGCGGGCATCTGCTGGCGCTTTGCTGGGAGAAGGACGAGGACGGCCGCTATCATCTGGACAGCGAAATCTGCTTCTGGTCCTACCCCTGCGACGATCCCCAGCAAATCTCCAAAAAGGAACGCGCCGAAATCCTGAAAAAGGCGGGGCGCTACCTCAGCAGCCACCATATCCCCTGCGATTATGATTTCAACTGAGCGGCGTTTTGCGCTCTCTCCGGCGGCGATTGGCCGCCTTTTTTACTATTTGCTGAAGTTTTTTTGCCTGCGCGTAACAATGTCACAGAGTTTCGCGCCCAACTGCGGTATTCTGTATTCAACAAAAGGGAAATAATATGGTAAAGAGTTCGAAAAGGAGGCTATGACAAATGGCAAAGAACATAACGAAGGAAAACTTCAGTACGGAAGTACTGAGCTCGGATAAGCCGGTACTGCTCGATTTCTGGGCTTCGTGGTGCGCGCCGTGCCGGATGCTCGCCCCGTCCATCGACCAATTGAGCGAGCAGTACGCGGAGACCGCCGTCATTGGCAAGGTCAACGTCGACGAACAGCAGGAGCTGGCGCAGCGCTTCGGCGTGATGAGCATCCCCAGCGTGTTCGTTCTGAAGGGCGGCAAAGTCGTGGACAGCGCAGTGGGTGTACGCCCCAAGAAGTACTACGAAGACGCGCTCGACAAGGCGATGGTAAAATAGTATCCCGCGGGCAGCAGCCCGTCAGCACAACCTCATTCCCATTCCTCCAGGCAGGGCGACGGCTTCTGCCTTTTTCTTTTAGCGCTCCCCCAGCAGCCGTTCAAAGTCCTTCCGGCCGACCGTTCGGGACAGCATGTCCCACAGCGCCGCCTCCGGATTTTCAGAAACCGGCGGTGCGTCGCGGCACGCCTCCCATGCCCCTGCGGTGCCGTACAGAAAGGCGGACCAGCTGGGGTTGAGAACGTTGCCGTTGCCCACCGCCGTAATCTCCATGTCCTCCAGCAGCGCGCCGAAAGCCGCCGCGTACGCCTTGGACGGCAGCCCGGTAATCCACCGGAGCGCTTTGGTGTCCAGCGGCGGGCCGACGCTCAGCGCTTCAAAACTCTGCCACGAGTCCTCCGTCATGATGCGCGGCGCGCGGCACCGGCGCAGCGGGAAGCACGCTTTGGGTGAAAGGTATGTCGTTCGTCCGCGGAACGTCTTGCAGTAAAAGAGCGCGTGCGCGTCAATAAGCGCCGTCACATCCGTCCAGCCGCATCCGATGTTCTCCAGCGAGGGCAGCCATGGGTTGCGGTTGCACGTGAGTATGCCGTTGGTTTCAAGGTATTCCGCCAGACGCAGCGCCGACGGCGTCATTCGGCGGTCTCCGGCGTTTCTGCGCGCAGCGACGCCACCCACTCCGCGTTCTCGCGCAGGGCGCAGCCGCCGCGGCTCTCCGTCAGCTGGCTGTGGCCCTCGCGGATGCGGGCCAGCAGCGGCGAAGCCAGCGCCTCGCGCAGCGGCCTGCCCCGTACGTCCGTGTCGGAATACGGCGCGAAGGGGCACGCCTCCAGACGACCCGAAGCGCTGATGTGCAAAAAACCGCGCCCCGCGGCAAGGCAGCCGCCGTAGCGCGACTCGTCGCCCGGCAGCGGCACCACGAGCATGTGGTAGTCCCGTACAAACTCCGGCTCCAGCGCGCGCAGGCGCTGCTTCTGCTCCTCGGTGAGGCACAGCGAAACGTCGTCCTCCCCCGTGGGCACGTACTCGATGAGGAACGCCGCGCGGCATCCGTCCGCCTCCAGCGCTGAGAGAAACGCGGGGCTCACCACCTCGTCGAAGTTGTTGCAGGTGAGCGTCACCGAAACGCCGAACAGCCGGTTTTGGGCGCTGAGCCGCGCAACCAGCGTCCGCACGGCGTCGAACACGCCCGCGCCGCGCCGCGCGTCGGTCTTTTCCTTCCCGCCCTCCAGACTGACCACCGGCACGAGGTTATCCGGACAGTCGCTTTCCTTCAGCAGCAGCCCGTTGGTGAACATCGCGAACAGCGTGCCGGGGTGCGCCTCCGGCAGAGAGAGTATCCCTTGCTTCATCAGCGGCTCTCCGCCCGCCAGCAGCACCGCCGCCACGCCCAGCGCTTCCGCCTCCGCGACGACGCGGCGGATTTCCTCGATGCTCATCTCGGCTTCTCCGCGCCGCTCGCACGCGTAGCAGCCCTGACACTTCAGGTTGCACGCGCCCGTCACGCTGAGTATGAGCACGGGCGGCACGACCAGCCCCTCGCGCTTCAAAAGTTGCGCGCGCTGCTTCTCGCGCTTTTTGATCTGCGCGCCGATACGCGCAAACGCGCGCAGGTACGCGGGGCGTCCCCAGAGAAATTTCGGGTTTTTGACAAGCGCCTCGGCCATGGTATCGGCAAAGGCGCGTATGGCTTCGTCCATCGCTGACCTCACTGTCTTTTTTTCGCGGTTATCCCGCGCTTATTATATATGATTCGCGCGGGCATGGCGATGACTTTGCCGCAAAATGCTATTTTTTTCTGTCATCCTGCAACTAAACGCGCGTGTTCTTCGTCCATGATATCGAATGCATCATCAGGGCGCGGCCATGGGGATGCCGCATGGGCATCGGAGCGGCGTTTTCGACTGCGTTAAGCGCGGTTAAAAAACCGCATGCGCGTATCGCGGAAGAGGCGCCGTTTTTTGCCGGAACAAACGCAGGTTGCGGAAGAACTCTCCGCGTGGTATACTGTGTGAAAATCCTGGGTGGAGCATTTTACGGTTGGTGGTGTGTGGAATGAGGGCTTTCCGTGCGCTTGGCGCGCGGACAAAACCGCCATGGCTGCTGAAACCGCCTGCGGATTTCAGCGCGGCAGAGAGGACATGCTTTGAAGAAGCTTTTCAAACCGGCCTCCTTCATACTCGCGCTTGCGCTCCTTCTGGCGCTCGCTTTCGGAAGCGCGCCCGACGCGCGCGCCGCCGCGTTCTACTCGGACGTCCGCGTACTCGTTTCCCTCGATTCCGTTAAAACGCTCGAACTCGCGATCTCCGGCGGTTACACCGTCAAGGAGGACGCTTCCTTTTCTCTGTCCTCCGGGGCCACCGTTTCCGTTTCGGGCAGCCGCCCCGTACTCACTTCCGGCGGGGCCACGCTGAGCGCGCCCGCCATCACGCTGGTAAGCCCCGACTACGGCGGCGTATCCGCGTCCATACGGTTTAAAAACTCCAAATACGGCTCCTGCACCTACCTCGGCAACCTCAGCTTCGACATGGTGGACGGAAGCCTGCGCGCCATCAATACGCTGCCCGTGGAAACCTACCTCTACGGCGTGGTGCCTTACGAGATGAGCAATACCTTCCCCATCGAGGCGCTGAAGGCGCAGGCAGTGTGCGCGCGCGGCTACGCCGTCGCCAATTGCTCCAAATCCCGCCGCCGCGCCTACGACATCGTCGACACTTCCGCGGATCAGGTTTACCACGGCTACAACGGCGAATACACGCGCGCCATCTCGGCCGTGGACGAAACCGCCGGGCAGGTGCTCACCTACCGGGGCGATATCATACAGGCGTACTATTCCGCGTCCAACGGCGGACAGACCGAGCTGACGGGCAACGTATGGGCCAACAACCTGCCCTACTACCTGCAGCAGGACGATCCGTACGACCTCGCCAACCCCTCCAGCATGGAGGAGCTATCCTTCATCCCCGGCGAATTCACCGACAAAACCCTGCCGCTGATGGACGCACTGGTGCTGTCCACGCTGCAGCAGCTTGCCGACGAAGCGGCGGGCGCGCCCGTCACGCTCGTCTCCACGGTGCGCGTCAAGGCCAGAAACGCCGTCTACGATCCGCCCAGCCGCTGCTACACGCAGGCGGAGGTGGTGCTGATGGTGCAGACGGCGGACGGCGTCACCGGGCAGATCACCGTAACGCTGACGCTGGACGACCTGGTATATTCCGAGGAGGACAATCCGCAGGGCATATTCAACACGGGCAAAGCCCGGATGCGCATGCGCGGCGCGGAAGCCGGAACGCTTGAGGCGAACGGCGAAACGTATGAAGGCTGGTATATCACGAATCGCCGCTACGGCCACGGCGTGGGCCTCAGCCAGCGCGGCGCACAGCAGCGGGCCACCGCGGGCCAGAGCTATACGGAAATTCTCGCGTTCTATTACACGGGCACGCAGCTCACCACCATCGGCACGGCGACCACCGCGCCCGCGCTCACCGGCACGGCATACCGCGCGGACGGCGGCTTCGTCTCCGGCATGGAGCCCGGCACGACGCCCGCGGCACTGCTGGCGGGTCTTACGTCCGACGGCGGAACGCTCAGCGTCATCGCGGCGGACGGCACGAAAAAAACGGCGGGCATCGTGGAGACCGGCGACTTCGTACGCACGGTATACGGCGACGGGGCATCCTTCTACGACGTGCCCATTGTCGTCTTCGGCGACACGGACGGCGACGGGCACCTGTCGCAGCAGGATTTGGAGGCGCTGCGCCAGCACCTGCTGGGCGTGGCCTCTCTCGCGGGGCCGTATCTGAAGGCCGCCGACGTCAACCACGACGGCACGGCGGACGCGCTCGACGCGCTGCGGCTGCAGCGGTACCTGCAGGGCGCGGCGGAAATCGCGCAATGAGGAGGGCGAATCACTTGAGTAAGAAAATCTGGGCGGGCATACTCGCGGCGGCTGTCATGCTGGCGCTCATCATTCATCCCGGCACGGCGCGCGCCGGCAGCCTCGACGTAACCGCAAGCTCCAACGCCGTCACCGTGGGCGATACCGTCACCGTAACGCTCGTCGTCAAGGGCGAGCACATCGCCGCGGCGGAGGGCGCGTTCAGCTACGACGCTTCGCTGCTTTCCTTCATCAGCGGCGACGGCGGCGTATCGGACGGCCGCATCAGCCTGCTCTCGGCGGAGCAGGGCGGCGCGTCTTCGCTGACCGCCACCATCCGGTTTGCCGCCACAGGCGCGGGCAACGCGGAGGTGCGCGTCTCGCTGGACACCGTGCTGGATTACAACGAGCAGCCGCTGGGCGCGGCGGAGGCGGGCGTCAGCATCGCCATCACCGCCAAGGGCGGCCAGACGACGGAAACCCCGTCCTCCGGTACGGACTACTCCCTCACGGGCGTCGCGGCGGAGAACGTCAGCGGCGCGGACGCGCCCATGTACATCTGGCGCGTGCTCACCCGTCTCACGCTGCCCTCGGGCTTCGCGGACAGGCAGATAGACTACCACGGAGAATACGTCGGCGGCGCGGCCATCCCGGACAGCGAGGATCTGCTGCTGCTCTACCTCTCCGAAGCCTCGGGCGAAAACGGCGGCTATTACATCTACGACGAGGAAAAGGATACGCTGTTCCCGTACCTCACGATGGCCTCGGTTTCCGCCACCTATACGCTGCTCTGGCCGGACGACAGCGTCACCGCGCCGGACGGCTTTGAGCCCGTCACCATCACCTGGAAGGAACAGGAGTGGCCCGCGTGGAGAGCGGCAGGCGGCGACGAAGCCTTCTGCCTCGTGTATGCGCGCAACTCCTCCGGCGAGCGGGGCTTCTTCGTATACAGCGTCGCGGACGAGTCGGTGCAGCGCTACGTCGCCGCGCCGGAGACCGCGCCGGAAGCCACGCCGTCCCCCAGCGCGAAGCCCGGCGACAAGCCTGCCTCTGCGCTGCCCGGCGAAGCCGACTTCTTCTCCAACCCCGTCGTGCTGCTTTCGCTGTGCGCCGCCTGCGCGGTGTTCTTTGCGCTCACGGTGACCTTCGCCGCGCTGTACGCCAAGTCCTCGCGCGCCCAGCGCAAGGCCGCGCGCATGCAGAAGCGGCTCCGGAAGTCCCCCGCGCTGCGGGATGCGCCGCGTCCCGAAACCGCGGAACCGCAGGCGCAGCCGGAGGCTGTACAGGACGCACCCCCGCAAGACGATATCCAGACGCCGGACGCCGCACCGCCCGATGACAGCGGCGACATCCCGGCGCAATAAGCTTGAACCCTGAAGAGCGGCACTGGTGCCGCTCAGCTTGATGACAACCCTTTCGCGAGGGCGCTGCCCTCGCACACCTGCTTCTTTTCTTGAAGAAAAGAAGGAAAAGACACGTGGGAAATGCCTTTTAGAGGCATCTCCCTGATGGGATTTTTAAGGGAGGTATCCCTTAAGCGGTGGTTTGGAGGCAGAGCCTCCAAGACATACCCTTGTCAGCAGTCTGAGACCGCTGGAAGCGGCGCGGATGCTTCCAAGTAGTCAGCCCCTGTTGTCATCCTGAGAAGCGAAGCGACGAAGGATCTTTGAAGCAGGGCGGGACGTCAGGGATGCCGTCCCCTACGGACGCGGTGTCTTCCTCGGCGAAAATGAGACCGCTGGAAGCGGCACAGCTTGATAACAACCCTTTCGCGAGGGCGCTGCCCTCGCACACCTGCTTCTTTTCTTGAAGAAAAGAAGGAAAAGACACGTGGGAAATGGTTTTTTAAAGGCATCTCCCTGATGGGATTCTTAAGGGATGTATCCCTTAAGCGGTGGTTTGGAGGCAGAGCCTCCAAGAGATGCCTTTGTCAGCAGTCTGAGCGGCACTGGTGCCGCTCTTTTTGTGGAAAAAAACCTGCCATCAAGTCTCTGGCGATACCGTTCCCCATGCTGAGGGAGCGGGGCCGATGCCGCCGATGAGCCCACCCGGCATCATCAGAAGAATCCCGCAAAGCAAAAAGCAGCCCCTCAAGGCCGCTTCCCACCCATAATCCCATCACCGCCCGCGCAGCGCCTCCCATTGCTTCAGACGCTCCGCCTCCGCCGCATCGCCTCCGCCGCAGATCGACGCGGCACGCACGGCGTAATCGGAAGCCGCCAGCGCGTGGCCCTTCACATGGGGGCTTGCGACGGCCTGCCCGGCGCAGCGCAGCGCCGCTTTCCCGGCGGCATCGGGGCATTCCCGCGCCATCGCGTGAACCGCAAACGCCGCCTTCCGCACTGCGGGTATGGAAGCCTCTCCGCGCAGCCACGCCTCCGCAACGTTCATGGACCGCATGGCGACCTCGCGCACGGACGGCTCCAGCCCGGCGGCAGTCAGCCCGCGCCTTGCGATATCCAGCGCCCAGCGCACCGCCCCGGCATGCTCCGCCGCTTCCAGCGCCGCCTCCACCCGCGCCCGCCGCGCTCCGTCTTCCTCCGTTCGTATGGCCGCCATACGCCTCCTACGCCTGCGCCATCAGCAGGTACGCGCCCACCGCAAACAGCGCGCTCAGCAGCGTGCCCAGCAGGTAGTACTCCGCGAACTGCTTGCTCTCGGCGATGCGATTGTACCGCGCCACCGACTTGGCCGTCAGCACCAGGCCGATGGCGGCATACTGCCCCACGCTCATCAGCAGCAGTATCAGCAGCCGCTCCAGCGCGCCGATGAAGCCGCCCGCCTTCGCCACGTCCGCAGCGTCGTCCGCGGGCCGATACTTCGCGGTCAGCCGCTTGATAGTCACGTTGGCCGGTTTGACGGCCAGCAGCACGAGCCCCGCCCATGCCAGCGCCATCATGGGCTGCGGTGTCAGCGATGCCAGAAAGCCTTCCGCAGGCGTCAGCAGCTTCAGCGGTGCGCCGATACCCGCCAATACCGCGGAGGCGACTGCGATGCATCCGATATGAACCAGCTGATCCGCCGCGAAAACCGCCGCGTCGCCGCGCGGCCTGCGCGTCAGCAGGTACTTGCCGCTGTCCGCCGCGAAGTGCGCCACCGCCAGCGCCGCCGCCGCAATGGCCAGCGGCGCGGAGAAGAAGGGCAGGGCGCAGACCGCAAACACGGCGAGATACACCGCGCCGTGCAGCGCCACATGCGTCCATCGCTGCGCCTTGCGCGCGGCCATCCGCTCGGTCTGGAAATAAAAATCCCCGAGCGCATGCGCCACGAGGAAGAAACAGAACCACTGCCTAAACATCTCCCGGCCCTCCGACACCCGAGAGCAGCTGCGACAGCGCGCGCAGCGCCTTCTGGTAGGTGTAAAAGCTGGCGTGCGCCAGCGCCTTCTGAACGTTGGACTGGTGGATGCCCAGCCGCTGCGCCACCTCGCTCTGCGTACCGCCGCATTCGATGTATGCCGCGATGACCTCTCGCTGGCGCTGCGCCCACCGCGACTTCAGCGCGGTGTTCAGCGCAAACAGCGTATTGACCACCTCCGCAACGTCCGGATATCCCGTAATCTCGATGCGCGCCGTGGCGCGAGGCTCCATGCGCTTGCGCTCGGACGCCTTCAGCGCTTCAATCGCGTGCCGCGCGCCGTAATACGCGGGACCGTCCGCGCCCAGCGGCTTCTCCGCGTCGATTTCCGTCGTGATTGCGCCCACGCCGAGACCAAAGCGCACGCGCACCGGATACATCGCGCGCTCGATGCGCTCTATCAGCTCCGGCGTCTGCGCCCCGGCGCGCAGCAGCCCCTGAAACTCGTCGCCCAGCGTAATCATAAAACGCGACGCGATGTCCGCCGCGTACACTTCGTTTACCTCCTGCAGCGCGCGCTCCAGCCTGCGCTGAACCTCCGCGCGCTCCCCTATCGCCCTCGACGCCACCATATCGCCGATCACCGCGACAAATGCCGCATCTTCGAAATGCAGCCACATCCCATCATCACCTCTTCCTTCAGCCTACTCAATGCCGCGCGTTTTGTCAAGCGTATATGCGCTTATTACTGCTTAAACGAAATTAATGCGCCATTAAGCGCATATATTTTTTTCTTCATGTGGACTGCCGCAATATCAGCTCCGGCTTCAACACGATATGAATGGGCTTGCCGCTCTCACCACTGAGCTTGTCTATCATCATGCGCGCGCCCAGTTCGCCGATCATGAACTTGGGCTGGCGCACCGTCGTCAGCGGCACCTTCAGGTACGCCGCAAATTCGATGTCGTCGTAGGAGGCCACGCGCACATCCTGCGGCACGCGCAGCCCGCGCTCGAAAATGCACTCCATGACGCCGATGGCAATGAGGTCGCAGCCGCAGTACACCGCGTCCGCGGCGGCATCCCGCGCGAATATGGCCTTCATGGCCTGATACCCCGCCTCCATCGTAGGCGCGGCTTCGCATATCCAGGTTTCGTCCGCCGCGATACCCTCCTCCCGCAGCGCGTCCTCGTAGCCCTTCCGCCGGTACCGGCTGGAGGAGATTTCGCTGGATACGTTGATGAGGTAGATTTTACGGCTGCCCGTGTGAATGAGATACTTCATCATCTCATAAACGCCATAGCAGTTGTCGTTGATGATATAGTCCGCGGGATAATCCGGACTGCGCACCAGGAACATGTAGGGAATGCCAAAGGATTCGAGGAACTCCCGGTAGTGCGGCGCGGTCAGCGTGGACGCCGCCAGCAGCAGCCCGTCGATGCGTTTGCCCGCGAGGCTGCGCACCGCTTCCATCTCGCGCAGGCGGTTGCCTCCTGCGTGGCTCAGTATGATGTTGTAGCCGCTCTGCGACGCCACGCCCTCTATACCCTCTATCAGCATGCCAAAGAACGACAGCGAGCTGTCCGATATCACCAAGCCCAGCGTCTTCGTCCGGCTGCAGCGCAGGCTCTCCGCGATGGCGTTGGGCTGATAGTTGAGGCGCTGCACCGCCTGCCGCACGCGCTCCTTCGTCCGGTCACTGATGTTCCCGCCATCCTTCAGCGCGCGCGATACCGCGGTAACAGAGAGGTTCAGCTCCTCCGCAATGGTTTTCAGTGTGACGCTCTTCTTTTGCATAAGTCCACCTTAACCCATTCGCTCGTTCGCGGGCATAGTCCGGCATCGGCCCCGGGGCGGCATCCTCAATCGAACTTGGACGCGTCCCACTCCGCCGCCGCCAGGTATCCCGCGTCCACGATCAGCGAGGTCGCCGTGATGCCCGCGGAGTCCTCGCAAGAGAAGTAGAGTATCGATTTCGCCACGTCCTCGGGCGTCAGCGCGCGCCGCAGCGGCACGCGGTTCAGACGCGTCCGCAGCGCGGCGTCCGGGTCGGGGTTGGTATTCAGGTGATAGTGCAGCAGCGGCGTCTCGGTGATGCCGGGGCAAACGCAGTTGCAGCGGATGCCGTAGCGCGCGTAATCGAGCCCGATGGAGCGCGAAAGCTGCAGCACCGCGCCCTTGGTGGTGGTGTACACCGGGGTGCAGTCCTGCCCGACAAAGCTGGAGATGGAGCCCACGTTCACCACATAGCTGGTCTCGTGCCGGGAAAGATACGGGAAGGCGTATTTGAACGCAAGGTACATGGACTTGACGTTGAGGTCAAACAGATAGTCCCATTCCTCGATGCTGTACTCGTGCAGCATCTTGACGCCCACGGTCCCCGCGTTGTTGACGAGGATATCGAGGCCGCCGTAGCGGCGCGCCGTCTCCTCGATGGACGCCTCTATCTCCTCCGGGTGCGTCACGTCGCAGCGGAAGAAGAACGCCTCACCGCCCGCCTCCTTGATTTCTCGGACGATGGCGTCGCCCTCGGAGGGCGTTCTCCCTGTCATCGCCACCTTTGCGCCTTCCTTCGCGAACAGCTGCGCCGTGCCTTCGCCGATCCCCTTGTTCGCGCCGCTCACCCAGGCCACCTTTCCTGCCAGCCTCATATGATGTCACCCCTTCTTCTTATTCGCACGCGCGGAGCAGATCCCTCAGCATCAGCGTTTCGGAGAGGTTGTCCGTGCGGTTGCAGTTCTCCCATGCCGTCCACGTATACTCGATGCCGATGTACCCCCGGTAGCCCGCCTGCTTCATCGCCTGCGCCACGCGCCGGTAGTCGATGGTGTTGTCCTGCGCCACCGTCTGTATGCAGCCCTTCGCCGCACCGCGCGCGTGGAAGTGGCTTGCGCAGGGTATCAGCGGCTCCACCTCGCTGTCGGGCGTGCCGGTCTTGGTGAAGTGCGTGTAGTCCAGCGTCAGCGTCAGCCCCGGCGTTTCCTTCACCAGCCGCTCGGCCTTCGCGGGCGTATCGGCGATGGAACCGAGGTGCGCCTCCACGCCGAACACGAGCCCGGCCTCCGCCGCGCGCGCGGCGCGCCACGCCAGCTCCGCGCATGTCCTCTCGAAGGATGCTTCGTATTCCTCCTGCGCAAAGTGCACCCCCGGCAGGCACGTCACATGCGGGCTGCCGCTTGCCGCGGCGTACTCCAGAAACCGCTCGAAGCAGTCCCTCACCTCGGCGCGCACCGCCGCGTCGGGGTGATTCACCGCCTTGGGCGTAAAATCCAGCGCGCATTGCAGAAACACGTCGGCGATTTTGATGCCCGCGCCGTCCGCTTTGTCCTTCAGCGCGGCGCCGTTCCGCGTCGGTTGGCCCAGCACCATGGAGGGCTGTATGTGAGAGCGGTCCTGAAACAGCCCGATGTCTACGCCCTCGAAGCCCATCATGCCGATGAGCGTCAGTACCTTGTCGTGCTCCAGCAGCGGAAACGTGAAATCCGCGCACGCAAATCTGAATGCCATGGTCCGCCTCCTTATCCGATGTACATGCCGCCGTTGACATCCAGCACCGCGCCCGTGATGAAGGACGCCGCGTCCGACGCGAGGAAGCACACCGCGTTCGCCACGTCGTCCACGCTGCCCAGCCTGCCCAGCGGCACCTTGGTCTTCAGCTCCGCAATCTTTTCCTCGGTGAAGCTCTTGAGTATCGCGGTCTCGGTGGTGCCGGGGGAAACCGCGTTCGCGGTAACCTGATCCTTCGCGAGCCGCGTCGCGAGCCCGCGCGTCAGCCCGATGACGCCCGCCTTGGTGGCGCTGTACGCGAGGCCGTTGGCGATGCCGCCGTTGCGCCCGGCCAGCGAGGCCATGTTGACGATGCGCCCGCCGCCCGCGCGCCGGAAGTGGGGCAGCGCCGCCTGACACGCGAAGAAGATTGCCTTCAGATTGACCGCGTTGATGGTGTCCCACTCCTGCTCCGTGATGTCCTCGATGGGCGTCGCGTGCAGCAGCCCCGCGTTGTTGACGAGTATGTTCAGCCCGCCGTAGCTTTCCGCGGCAAACGCCACCATCGCGCGCGTCTCCGCCACGCTGCTAAGGTCCACGCGATACGCCGCGGCGTTTCCGCCCGCCGCGCGGATGCCCGCCGTCGTTTCCTCCGCCTGCGCCCGGTTGATGTCCGCCACCACGACATTCGCGCCGTACCCGGCCAGCTTCTCGCAGCAGCGCCTGCCGATGCCGCTGGCCCCGCCCGTGACGAGCGCTGTCTTTCCTGTAAAATCCATGCCCTGCTCCTTTCCGTATGCTCCTCAGTCGGGCAGCAGTCCGTCCCCCAGCTGCTGCTCCAGGTCGAATATCTTCTCGCACTGTACGGGCTGCGCGGCAAACCACGGGCACAGCTTTAAGTCCCATCGCTTGCACACATCGGCCGCCCGCAGGCGCGCGTCGCATTCCTCGTGAGTGGTGCCGTCCGGGCACTCCAGATAGATGATGGACTGGTTTTTGAAAAAGAAGATGGCTTCTTTGGTGTAGCCCGCCTCGCGGATGGCTTCCAGCATCTCGCGCCACGGGTGAAGGTGGATATCGACGTAGGCTTCGGCATACTCCGGCTTAACTTCAATTACAAGCAGATATTTTTTCATCGCTTATCTCCTGACGCCGTTGTTCTCAAACCGCATGATGGGAATACAAAATGCAGGGAGGGGATCCCCCCCTCCCTGCGGCCGCACTTTAGAAACCGAAGTTATCGACGTTGTCCTTGGTGAACTTGAACAGGTCGCCCAGGTTGACGACGCCGTTCGCCATAACCGTTCTCTCGCCCTGCGTACCCACGGAGATCGTGTCTCCCTCGGCGCCGGTCGTCTTGCCGGTCACCAGCGCATACGCCACGTACGCGGAGACATAACCGAAGTCGATCGGGTTCCAGAGCATGACTGTGGGCGCGATGCCATTCTTGATATAGGGCGCCATTTCCGTCGGCAGCGCGAGGCCCGTGACGAACTTCTTGCCCATCAGGTTGGCATCGGTGAAGGCCTTGCCCGCAGCCGCGATACCCACCGTGGTGGGCGCGATGACGACCTCGAGATCCGGATACGACTTCAGCAGGCCCTGCGCCTCCTGATAGCTCTTGTCGGGCTTGTCATCGCCGTAAACGACGGCCACGAGCTCCAGATCCTTGTACTTGTCCTCTTCCAGCACCTGCTTCATCACATCGATCCAGGTGTTCTGGTTAGTCGCGGTGGCTGCGGCGGAAAGTATGGCAATCTGCCCTGCGCCGCCCGCCAGATCATACGCGACCTCGATCTGATTGCGCCCGATGGTCTCCACATCCGCCGACTGCACATAGAGCGTGCGCGCGTCCGCCGCGACGTCCGAGTCCCACGAGATAACCTTGATGCCCTTTTCCATGGCTTCCTTCAGCGACGGAGCAAGCGCATCCGGGTCGTTCGCGGTTACGAGCAGGCAATCCACGCCCTCCGCCACGAAGTTCTGGATGATCTCGATCTGTCCCTCAGCGGTGGAATCCGCGGGGCCTCTCGATTCTATCTCGATGCCGAGCTCCTTGGCCGCGGTCTGGAAGCCTTGGTCGGACGCATCAAAGAAAGCGTTGCCGGTCTGCTTGATCACCACGCCGAATTTCATTTTGTCGCCCGTACCGGCCGAGGTGCCGCTCGACACGCCCTCTTTGGTACCGCAGGCAGACAGCACGGTGCCAAGCGCCATCACAAGCACAAGAACGATGACCAGACACTTTTTCATTGGAATACCTCCATACGTTATTTTTATTTGCGCGCGGCGGGGGGGCCGCCCGCAATCCGTTTACTCTCTGCGCTCGGCCAGACGTCTCTTGCTGCGCCGCCTGCCGATGTCGCCCGCAATGTTGGGCAGCAGCACCGCGATGATCAGCAGTGCGCCCACGATCACGAGTATGGTCTCCGCGCGCACGCCCACGCGCCCAAGGCCGTAGCGGATGAGCGCTATCAGTATCATGGACAGCGTGGAGCCGAGTATGGTGCCGGTGCCGCCGTCCGTCTTGAAGCCGCCCAGCACCACGATGGCGATGGCCTCCAGCTCGTAGCCCGAGGCAATGTTGGGCCGCACCGTGGCGATGCGCGAGGTTAAGAATATGGCCGATATGCTCGCCATCACGCCGGACAGGGTGTATACGATGAACTTGCACCGGTCCACGTTGATGGTGGAATAGAGCGCCGCCTCGGCGTTGCTGCCGATGGCGAACAGCTTCTTGCCGAACGTGGTCTTGTGCAGCAGCAGCGCGAAGATGACCGCGCAGACAAGGAACGCCACCCAGATATTCGGTATCGCGAGCGAGCCTATCTTGATCGCCGCGCCGGACGACAGCTTGTAGTGCCAGTCCGGGAAGCCGCCCGCGCTCTGATCCTCCAGCAGTATCCACGCGATGCCGCGGTACAGCGACAGCGTGCCCAGCGTGATGATCATCGGCGCAAGTTCCTTGAACTTCGTAATGAGCAGCCCGTTGAACGCACCGCATATCGCGCCGACCAGCACCGCCACAACCATCGCCAGCCCCATGGGCATGCCGCCCACGAAGGCGATGCCCATCACCGTCCCGGAGAGCGCCATCGTGGACGCCACCGAAATATCGATGCCGCCGATGACGATGACCAGCGACATCGAGAACACGAGGAAGCTCTTGTCGAGGTACATCTTGGTGGAGTCGAGTATGGTATTGAGATTCAGGTAGTTGGACGAAAGCTGCGCGTTCACCACGTTGGCGATGATGATCAGCAGCACCAGCATCCATTCCCAGCGGAAAAAGAACCGTTTGGCGCTGAAGCTCCTGCTGTCCCGGATACCATGCGTATTGATATTGTTCATAGCGTTACTTCCTTGCATACCGTATTTGCGTCAGGACTGCGGGCTGACTGCCGGGCCCCGTTTGGATTCGCGGGCCGCGGCGCGTTCCAGCAGCACCCGTTTCTGAGAGCGCCGAATGACCAGCACGTTCACGATGACGGCGGCGAGTATGATGGCCCCCTGCAGCGCGTTCTGCCAGAACGTCGATATCATCAGCATGGGCAGCGCGTTCTTGATGACGCCGATGAGTATCGCGCCGAAGAACACCCCCATCACCGTGCCGATGCCGCCGTTCACGCTGACGCCGCCGATGACGCACGCCGCGATGACGAACATCTCGAAGCCCATCGCGCTGTCGCCCTGCGCGAAGGAATAGCGCCCCGCCCAGAGCGGCCCGCAGAAGCCCGCGATGGCGCCCGATATGGTGTATACCGCCATCACGATTTTCGGCGCGCTCACACCGGACAGCGACGTCGCCTCCGCGTTGGAGCCCACCGCGTACACCCTGCGGCCGAAGCGCGTCTGATTCATCAGGATATAGAAAATGACGTAGAGGATGACGAGGAACCAGATATAAATGTGAATGCCCAGCGGCTTCACCTGAGAGGACAGCGTGAGGAAGCTCTGGTCCATCTCCGACGAGGTGATCCACCCGCCGTAGTCCTGTATGATGAGCAGGTTCAGGCCGCGGTAGATGTTCATTGTGCCCAGCGTGGCGATGATGGGGATGATCCTGCCCTTGGATACGAGCACGCCGTTGATGAGCCCCATCAGCGCGCCGCAGATAATGGCCGCGACGAAGGACAGCACGGGCGGCGTTTGCGGGCGTTCTATCATGATCATCGGCGCCAGCATGCATGTGAACGATACGATAGACGCGATGGACAGGTCGATACCTGCCGTCAGTATCACAAGCATCATGCCCAGCGCGAGCATGCCGAGTATGGAGGTGTCCACCAGCACGTCCGTGATGTTGCCCCACGACAGCCAGGCCGGGTTTCTCAGCTGAATGAGCCCCGACATCGCGGCGATGATGATGACCAGTATGATGGCCCTGTTCTTGGAGAGCGAAAACCGGTTACGCTTTACTTTCATGTCGTATCTCCCCTCACTTCATGTCCATGGACGCCTTGAACAGCGTGACCTGGTCGAACTGCCGGTTGCTGAAATAGCCCGTGACGCGGCCCGTGTTCATCACCACCACGGAATCCGCCACGCCCAGCACCTCCTCCATCTCGGAGGAAATCAGCACGACGGCGTAGCCGCGCGCCGCGAGGTCGTTGATGATGCCGTATATGGCCGATTTGGCCGCGACGTCGATGCCCTTCGTGGGCTCGTCGAGTATCAGCACCTTCGCGTCGGAATTCAGCAGCTTGGCAATAACCACCTTCTGCTGGTTGCCGCCCGAGAGGCTCTCCGCGAGGTCGTACACGCTCTGCGCCTTCACCATGAGCCGGTCGGCCAGCTGCGCGGCGGATTTGCGCGCCTTCTTCTCGTCCAGCCACATCAGCGCCTTCTGATATTTCTTCAGCTCCGACAGCACGATGTTGTCCGCGATGTCCATCTTGAGCACCAAGCCGTGCAGCTGCCGGTCCTCCGGCAGGTACAGCACGCCGTTTCGCACGGAATTGATGGGCGTCCGGATGGAAACCTTCTTTCCGTCCACTTCGATGCTGCCGCTGTCGTAGTGCGTGATGCCGTAAATCGCTTCCGCCACCTCGGTGCGGCCGGAGCCCACCAGGCCCGTCAGCGCCAGCACCTCGCCCTTGCGCACGGTAAAGCTTACGTCGTGGAACACGCCGCGCCGCGTAAGATTCTTCACGCTCAGCACCGGCTCGCGGATTTCCGCGGTCTTCTCCGGGTACATCGCGGAGAGCTCGCGGCCCACCATCGCCTGCACCAGCGTGTCCTTGCTCATCTCCGCGGTGTTCCACGTGCCGATGTACTTCCCGTCGCGGAACACCGTTGTGCGGTCGGCCAGCTCGAAGATGTCCTCCAGCCGGTGCGAGATGAATATGATGGACTTGCCGCTGTCGCGCAGCCGCCTGCAAATCTCGTACAGCTCGCCGGTCTCGCGCATCGTCAGCGCCGCGGTAGGCTCGTCCATGATGATGATGCTGGCATCCTGAGACAGCGCCTTGGCAATCTCCACCATCTGCTGCTGCGCGATGGAGAGCGTGCCCATCTCATCCATGGGATCGATGCTGGAACCTATCATGTCCAGCAGCTCGCGCGTGCGCTCGCGCATCTTCCGCCAGCGCATCCACCCCGGCCCGCTCACCGGCTCGTGCCCGATGAATATGTTTTCCGCCACCGAGAGTGAATGGTAGCTCGTCACATGCTGGTAAATGGCGGCGATGCCGCGCTTCGTCGCGTCCAGCGGCCTCGCGAAGTGCACCTTTTCGCCGTTCAGTACGATTTCGCCCTCCTCGGGGATATTGACGCCCGTAATGACCTTGATGAACGTCGATTTCCCCGCGCCGTTCTCCCCCATCAGCGCGTGAATCTCGCCCTTGCGCAGATCGAAGCGCACGCGGTCCAGCGCGCGCACGCCGGGAAATACCTTGGATATGTCCCTGAGCTCCAGTATCGTTTCCATATGTCCCATCCTTTACGCGATATAGCCGCCGTCCACCACGAGCAGCGAACCGGTGGTCCAGTCCGTGCCGTCGGATGCGAAGTATTCCACCGCTTCCGCGATATGCCGCCCTTCTCCGAAGCTGCGCAGCGGCGTATGCGCGAGTATGGCTTCCGCCGCTTCTCCGTCACCCAGCTGTTCCTCGTTGGCGTGGGTGCGAATGGTGCCGGGCAGCACGGCGTTCACCGTGATGCCGTACGGCGCGAGCGCCACCGCCAGCGCCTTGGTCATGGCATTGATGCCGCCTTTGGTGGCGCAGTAGTGCACCTGCGTCGCGGAGCCCACCAGCCCCGAAATGGACGAAACGTTCACGATGCGCCCGCGGATGCCCCGCTCCCTCATGTGCAGCGCGGCCTGCTGCGCGAGGAAGAAGTAGCCCTTTAAGTTGACATCCACCGTCCTGTCGAATACTTCTTCCGTGATATCGAATACGTCCCGGAAGGGGCAGATGCCCGCGTTGTTAACGAGCACGTCCACGCTGCCCAGCAGCCGCGCCGCCTCCGGTACGAGGCGCATGCGCTGTGCCGCCACGCCCGTATCGGCCTGAAGGGCAAACGCCTTTACGCCCAGCCCGCGGGCCGCCGCAGCGGTTTCTTCCGCGGCATGCCTGTCCTGCCGGTACACGATGGCGACATTCGCGCCCGCCTGCGCCATATGCAGCGCGATCGCCCGTCCGATGCCGTTGGAGCCGCCCGTTACCAGCACATTTTTTCCTGCTACGCCCATAGTATTTCCCACCTCCCAAAATTCTGTCTCACGCACCGCTTTTTGCGCGGCGGCGGGAATTCTCAGCCATCCTTCATACGGGCTGCATCCTGAGCCTGAATGCCCCGGGCAGATAAAACCGCACATCAGAAACAGCCGATGGAGCATCCTCTCAGTTCCGCGGCGAAGAAACGCCGTGGGAAGCGAAATACCACAGGTGTACCGTTTTCTGTTTGTCCCATCCCTACTGATTGAAACCCGGGCGATTCAATAAAGCGCGGCAAATGATGCGGGCCGGCCCGGGGAAAATGACATCAGCGTCCACGAAAATCATTACACAGCTCCAGAAACAAGAACCACTATAATGCGTACCGTATGTTGCGTGCCAATGAAGATAAAAAATAAAGTTTATCGATAAACTGATCATAGTCTTTTTTATATCCAAAGTCAAGTAGGTTTTCAAAAATTACGTATTTCTACATATTAATACAATAGCATGACATGTTGCGGCACACCCCTCTGAAAAATTATTTTCCTTGACAATACATAAAGGCCAGCTATACTGTATATAATGTATATATACAGTATATTCGTTATTACCACCAAAGGAAGTAGATTGCGTGGATATTGTCATCAGCAACACCAACCAGCGCCCCATCTACGAGCAGATCACGTCGCAAATCAAAAGCATGATCGTCAGCGGCGCGCTGCATGAGGGTGACGCCCTGCCCTCCATGCGGCTGCTCGCCAGAGAGCTGCGCATCAGCGTCATCACGACCAAACGCGCCTACGAGGATCTGGAACGGGACGGCTTCATCGAAACGGTATCGGGCAAGGGAAGCTATGTCGCCGGACGCAATATCGAGCTGATTCGCGAAGAACAGCTCCGCATGGCAGAAAGCCATCTGCAGCAGGCCGTGGATTTGGCCAAAAGCAGCGGCATACCGCTGAGCGAGCTTTCAGAAATATTAACACTTTTATACAGGGAGGAATGACCATGGAAAACGCGCTGGAGGTTAAGAGCCTGCGCAAGCAATACGGCGGCTTCACGCTGGACGATGTGAGCTTCACGCTGCCGGGAGGCAGCATCATGGGGCTCATCGGGGAAAACGGTGCCGGCAAAACGACGACCATCAAGCTCATTCTGGGCATGATCCGCAGGGACGGCGGAAGCATACGCGTGCTGGGGCGGGAACCTGCCGAACAGGAAACGCAGATTAAGCAGCAGCTGGGCGTGGTGCTGGACGACTGCCATTTTCATGACTCGCTGCGCACGGAGGATATCGCGTCCATCATGCGGGCGCTTTTCGACAGCTGGGACGACGGCCTTTTTACCGGCACGCTGAAGCGGCTGGGCGTACCGCAGAATAAAACCGTGAAGGAAATGTCCAAGGGCATGAAAACCAAGCTGTCGCTGTCCGCCGCGTTGGCGCACCGCCCGCGGCTGCTGATACTGGACGAAGCCACGAGCGGGCTGGACCCCGTCATGCGCAGCGAGGTGCTGGACATACTGCGCGACCTTATACAGGACGAAGCAAATTCCGTGCTGCTCTCCACGCACATCACCAGCGACCTCGAAAAGATCGCGGACTACATTACGCTGCTGCACGAGGGGCGCGTGGTGTTCAGCGAATCGGCCAACACGCTGCAATACAGCTGCGGCATACTGCGCTGCGGCCAGGCGGATTTCGCGCGTGTCGACGCCGCCGACATCATCGGGCACCGCAAAGGGCAGTTCGGCCACGAGGTATTGGTGCGCGACAGGCTTCGGGCGCAGAGGAAGTATTCCGGCTGCACCGTAGACCCGGCCAGCATCGAGGAGATTATGCTGTTTTATGTAAGGAGGGATGCGTCATGAAAGGACTGCTGCTGAAGGATTTGCTGGGGCTTCGCAAATATCTGCGGACGCTGCTGCTGTTCATCGCCGCGTACGCGCTGCTGATATTTCTCATGGACAGTCCGTATTTTCTGGGCAGCATGATCGTGCTGATGTGCGCGATGGCCTCCATTACCTCGTTCTCGTTCGATCATGTGGCGGGTTGGGACATATACGCGCTGTCGCTGCCCGTGTCCCGCAGGGATGTGGTACGCAGCAAATACCTGCTCTCGCTGATACTCACCGCGGGCGGCACCGCGCTGTCCCTGCTTGTCAGCGTGCTGTACATACTCTTCACGCATTCGGGCAGTTTTTCGGAAGCGCTGACCGTGGGGTATACGCTGTTTGTCGTCGGTATGGTGTTTGTCGCCGTGCTGCTGCCGCTGATTTTCCGGTTCGGCGTGGAAAAGGCGCGTCTGCTCATCGTCGCGGTATTCGCCATACCCACCGCGGTCTTCGTGGCGCTCTCCAATTTCGGGAATCTGCAAGCGCCGGACCCGCAGCTCCTGGTCCGGCTGCTCGCGTTTTCCCCGCTGATACTCACCGTACTGCTCGCGCTCTCATATTTTCTCTCCCGTGCGATCTACCTGAAAAAAGAGGTATAGCGCTCTGAACTGCAGCCGCCGCAACCACACAAAGCCGCACGGGATTTCCCGGCGGCTATTTTTTCATGCAACGTGAACTCCGCTGCTACTTTTTGAATATGAACAGGTACTCGTGCGCAATCAGCAGGAAGTTGTATTTTACGCTGTTGGTCTTCCAGTAGCCCGTGGCCTTGCAGTTGTGCTGCTCTTTGATGATAAGCTCCTTGAGCTTGAAGCCCGCCTCCTGAAAAGACTTCATCACGTCAAAGCTCATCGGGATCATGAAGCCCTTCTGGCGCGTGTCGCCCATCAGTATGGCGCAAAACTTGTCTTTTTTGAGCACGCGGTAGCACTCCGCCGCGACCCTCTTCATCTCCCCGAGGAACTCGCCCACCTTGCAGTGAGACAAATCGCCCTCGATGTCCTCGCTGTACGAGATGATGTCGGCATACGGCGGGTGCGTGCAGACGAGATCGATGCTGCCGTCCGGGATAAAGCCGAGGCTGCGCGCGTCGCCCTGCGTCAGCGTCACCTCGCCGCAGCCTTCGCGCTCAAAGTTTATCGCCTGCCTGCACAGCGCCACGGCGTCCGGGTTGATGTCCACACCGATGATATTGCGGCACAGCAGCTTGGCTTCCACCAGCGTTGTGCCGCCGCCCGAGAACTGGTCCAGCACGGTGTCAGCATCGCCGATCTGGAAAGCGGCGTCATCGGCAGGGTATTCCGGTAATTCGGAAACAATAACGGCAGAGAATGTGCGGGAGGATGGGGAAGTTGCCGAAGGAAAAGCGTATCACGAAATGGGAGCCGGACAATTTTGAGCTGCAGATGACCACGCACTGGTCTTTTCCGGCGCGCGGCGACTGGGCCACGCACAACGCGAAGTATCGCGGCAACTGGTCGCCGTACATCCCGCGCAACGTCATACTGCGTTACTCCGCCGAGGGCGTTCTGTACTGCGCCGCCGTCTGGTTGGGCTTTTTGAAGTCATAGAGAAATTCGCCGTCGGCGTCCATCGCGCGCACCGTCGTGCCGCGAATGGCGAGCAGCAGCGGTACGCAGCGCAGCACCTCCGGGTGCGCCTGCAGCAGCTTCTCGAACTCCGCCTCGATATCGGCCGCGCCCAGCAGCGATTCCAGCAGCGCCAGCTCCGGCTTCACCGCCTCCACGTTGCGGTGCACCTTGGCGTAATCCACTTAATACCCGTAGTCCGAAATGCTCTCGCGGAACTGCGAAAGCCAGGTTTTAAATTCTCTGTTCATTGTCCGTCCTTATTGTCGTTTGTAATCAGCAGCTCGCTTATTTTGCCGCGCTGCTCCGCGTTGCTGTTGATCATGCGCGAAGCCTGCACGCGCCGGATGCGGTGCCTGCCGTAGATGTCGTCAAAAAAATCGTCGGTTTCGTCGGCGTTCTTGGGATCGGAGTTGCTGACGATGACCTTCGCGCCCAGTGCGTCCAGCGCGTCCACGTAGGCCGCCAATTGGCGCTGCTGGTCGTCGCCGAAGGCGTCGGCCATGTACGCCGTGAAGCTGGCCGTCGCGGTGAGCGGGCGGTACGGCGGGTCGATATAGACGAAGGTGTGCGCATCCACGAAGCCGCGGGACTCGCGATAGTCGCCGCAGAAGATCCGTACATTGCGCAGCGCCGCCGACAGTGCGCGCAGGTTGGCCTCGTCGCAGATGGCAGGGTTTTTGTACGCGCCCACCGGCACGTTGAAAAGCCCCTGCCGGTTGACGCGGTACAGCCCGTTGAAGCAGGTGCGGTTGAGGAATATGAACAGCGCGGCGCTATTTGTATCCTGCGCACCCTGCGTCTTCAACGCGTTATATTCCGCGCGCCGGTCGTAGTAGTACGCCGCGCGCGCTTTGGTGTCCAGCGGCAGGTACTCCGCCTGCAATGCGGACAGCCGCGCAATCAGTGCCTCCGCGCCGCCCTGAATGGTGCGGTATACGTGAATCAGCTCCGCGTTGACATCGCTGATGTACACTTCGTCCAAGTCATAGCGCGACAGCACGTCGAACAGCACCGCGCCGCCGCCCACGAACGGCTCGCAATACTTCGTAACGCTGTCGCCCAGCCCCGCCGGATAGGCGGCGCGGATCTGCTCCAGCAGCTGTCCCTTGCCTCCCGCCCATTTGACGAACGGTTTCAGCGCCGCCTTTTTGTTTTTATCCGTATCCTTCTGCACCCGCAATCCCCCGCACAGAAAAGGCGCTCGCCCCGCAGACGACGCGCACGCCCTTCGATGATCGTTATCCTCTATTCTAGGGTATACCGACCGAGTATTCAAGCTTTGCTTGCCCTATGCCCATGGCAAAAAACGGACAGGCCGCGCACCGGAATCACTTCCATATCACTTCACCGCAGAATCCAAAGGCATCCTTCCCCGCGCTAACGCCCTTCGGCACTTCAAGGCGAAGCTCCGCGTTGCCAAAGAAGGCCGCCTCGCCGATGTCTGTCACCGTCGGCGGAATGGCCGCGGTTCTCAGCGCGCAGTCCTGAAACGCAGCGTAGGGAATCTCCCGCAGCCCGCTGCCGATGCGCAGGCGCTCCAGGCATTCGCAGTTCGCGAAAGCCATATCCCCCATCGCCGTCAGGCTGTCCGGCAGTATCGCCTCGTCAAGCCCGGCGTCCATGAACGCGCAAAGGCGGATAGTCTGCAGCCCTTCCGGAAAGTTAACCGACTTCAAGCGCGTGCAGTTTTGAAACGCACCGTACCCGATGGTCACGATGGATCCCGGCAGCACCACCCGTTCCAGCTTCTTATGGCCCGCAAACGCTTTAGAGCCAACTTCTATGACGCCCTCCGGCACAATACACTCCGCCGCGTCCGGATCCGTGAAGCTTATCACCACGCCGTCGCTGACGATGAGCGCGGACTCCTCCGGAACGTCCTCATCGCGGTGCGCCGCTTCTGTCCGCGGAGTGCGCGGCGGAGCATCCGGGTCGATTTCATAGCGGCGCACTGTTTCCAGCCATCGCCGGGTTCTGTCGGTATCATAATAACCCGGCAAATCTGCGCGCCTCATTGCTTCCATGCCTTCCCGGTCGTCAATGTCGGCGGCATGCAGTGCCGCCTCTTCGGCCATGGACCACATGGCGAAGCAGCCGCCCTCGCCGTATGCGTGCTCGTCGATGCCCCCCGCAAGTTGGGCCGCAGGGACTATGCGCAGCATGGCTGCAAACAGGCGCTTCATCTCGCCGCGGTCCAGGTCTGCTCTGCCAACGCCGCAGCTTACCTGCCCGAACCGGGCCTGGCTCTGTATGCGGGCGACAACCTCCCGCTCCGCTTCGCTGTCCCCGCAGGCTTCCGCCAGTTTTGGTAAATCGCCCTTTTCCGGCACGAGTATACTGATGGATGCCCGTTTCTCGGTTTCGCCGCTGCCCATTGTTGCCGCCCCCGCACTGTGAAATATGCATGTTCCGTGTAATACAGCGTATCACCGCGCCGGCGCTTTGTCCACGCGGAATGCGCCCGATGCGGGCGTCAGTACCAAAAACGGGGCATGTGAAAGGCCCGTCTGCGCGGACAGGCCTTATCGGATTGACGGCCGTTTATTCCGGCAAAACCGGATTATCGGGAGCGTATCTATCCCTGCAGCCCGTTCTCCTGCCGCTCCATATTCTCTATCACCACGTCGTAGATGTCTCCCAGCGAAGCGCAGTACTCCAGTACCTCCCACGGAGCGTTGGTGTGAAAATGCAGCTTGATCAGCGTGGGCGCGCCCACCACCAGCAGGCAGTCGCCCTTAAGGTTGTTCGTGATGTATTCGTTGATTCCGTCCTCTGAGAGTTCCTGCCCCTCGATCAGCAGCTGGGTATCAAATTTGAATTCAAGCATTGCGCGTCCTCCTTGTGTTTGTGTCATTATACCACGGGCTGCCCGAAGGAGACAAATGCCGATGTCAGGGTTTTTGCTGCGACGAGCACGACTTTCCGCCGCAGCAAAAGCATCCCCCGCGTTTGCTGTGCGCCGGGGATGCCGATAAGGCGGCAGTGCGCTTCGGTTTACCCCAGCGCGACGTCGAGCACCATCATCACCACAAACCCGAAGAGTACGCCGCACGCGGCGATGGTCTTGTTGTCCCGGAACGATTCGGGGATCAACTCCGAGCAGACCACCGCTATCATCGCGCCCGCCGAGAACGTCAGCGCGAACGGCAGTATGGAGCGCACAGCGAGCGCACAGAGTACGCCGAGCAGACCCGCCAGCGGTTCCACCAGCCCGGAAGCCTGCCCGATGAAAAAGCTCTTCAGCCGGGACATGCCCTCCCGGCGCAGCGGCATGGCAACGCAGACGCCCTCCGGAAAGTTCTGCAGGCCGATTCCGAGGGCCAGCATCATGGCGCTCAGCAGCGACGTGCCCTGAACGCCGACGGAAACGCTGCCAAACGCCACGCCCACCGCCAGCCCTTCGGGAATATTGTGAAGCGTTACGGCGGTTGTCAGCAGTATCGAGCGCTTGAGCGATCCTCCCCGGCCTTTGATGAACTGCGCGCGGGAAAGCAGGATATCCGAGCCGATGACAAAAAAGCCGCCTGCGAGGAATCCAATCGCGGCGGTGAGCCAGGCGTTATCCCCCAGTTCCATGGCCAGCTCAATCGCGGGGGACAGCAGAGACCAGAACGAAGCGGCAATCATTACGCCCGCCGCAAATCCCATCATCGCGTCCAGCAGCTGCCGGTTCATTTTCTTGAAGAAGAACACGAGCGCCGCGCCCAGCGCGGTCACCGTATAGGTAAACAGTGTCGCAAGCAGGGCCTGCGTCACCGGATGCAGCGAAGAAAACCATATCAAAGGGCAACCCTCCCCTGTTTACTTATGTATGCACTTATCATATGGCGTTTCCGGCAAACCGGTGACTCTCTATGCGGTGACTGCACATACAACGCTCGTTGACGCTGTGCGCCTCCGCTTCCACGGCTCCATACTGAACACGCGAAACTAAAAATCCCCGGCAGCAGGCTCAGTAAGCCGCCGCCGGGGATTCGTTCCGAATTTATCGCGTTTTCAATACGCCATCGTCGTCATCAGGCTCATCTGCATCTGCGTCGTGTCCAGCCGCGTATACTGGCACACCACATCCTGAGAGCTTTCCAGCAGTATGGCGTAGGGCTTTCCCTTCGGCACCCCTGCGCCTTCCGCATTTTTCAGCTTGTCCAGCCGGATGTGGTGCGTCCGCTTCGCGCCGCAAGCTGCCTTAAATCCGCACATCGGCTCGCCGTCTTCAAAGTACAGCGTAATGGCGATATCCGCCGCCTTGTCGCCTGTGTTCAGGACGCACACCGCCTCGTGGCTGATATACGGCCCCTCTACGCTGACCTCCGGGTAATACGCGTCCGGAACCAGCCAAACCTTTTTCCCAATGCTGCTCATACCATCCTCCGTAAAAAAAGTTGTGCCGGGCTGCCGTGCAGTCTGTATTCCCGGTACCCGTCATGAGCTTTATCATAGCGCATGCCCGGAACAAAGTAAACACAGCCTTCCGCGCCGGTGACAGGGACATGGCTCACAACACCCCGGAACCGGAGAAAACAAAAGCGCCGCTTGCGTTCCCATGCACAGGCGGCGCCCCAGAAGAAGGCTGGCAGCCCTTTGGAAATAGCTTTACCTTATACGCCGAGCGTGTTGCGCCGGGCTTTCTCCGCGGTCGCGAAGCTCCGCTTCGGAGAGTAACCGGGCAGCGGCGTAATCTTCTGGTGGTACGCGTCGAGGAACCAGTCGGCCTGCGGGAAGAAATGCTCCTCCAACTCGTACACCGGCGTGATCCAGTTCCGCGCGCCGATGACCACCGGCGGCGCGTCCAGATAGTTGAACGCGCACTCGCAGACCGTCTGCGCGAAGTCGTTGATGATGGAGCCCTTCTGGCACGCGTCGCTGGCGATGATGAGCTTGCCGGTCTTCTTTACGGACTCGATGACGGGCCCGAAGTTGAACGGTACGATGCTGCGCGCGTCGATGACCTCCGCGCCAGCCCCCGAGCTATAAATGCATTCATCCCGTTTGTCAATTCATTTGCGCCGCCAAAGCAAAATAGACCCCGAAAGCGTTGCTTCCGGGGCATTCACTCTGTTTTCATGTGAAAATGACTTTGGGCAAGGTTGGCTGGCTGTCTTGCCGCGCTGCTTTCATGCCGCTTCTTGGAGGCGGGCTCGCCTTACAGATGAAACTTCCGCTCGAACTCCGCGCGCACTATCTTCTTCGCGAATATCAGCAGCCAGGCGATCGTCACCACCGAACACCCGGCGGCCACGATGCTGGGATAAACCGGCTGGGCGATCCCGCTAAGCACCAGTATCAGGGGAGAGAAAGCGATGACGCACAGCGCCAGCTGATAGAGCAGGTAGTCTCGGCGCTGATGCCGCCACCGTATCATGATAAAATTGATCGCCGCGATGAAGCAGATGAACACAGCGGGCATGGCGTACGAAATGGCCCAGGTGACGCGGCTGATCATCTCGGTGCGCGAAGCAAACGCGTTGGCGATTATCAGCAGCGCCGGCAAGGCAGTCGCGTGCGCCATCAGCTTCCAGCCCAGATGCACGCGCCGCTGCACCGTCAGCAGCCCCAGCCCCCAAACATACAGCACACAGGCGGACGCCACCACACACCATATACGCCCGTTCCAAATCAGCAGGTTGCACAGCACACAAGCGGCAATCAGCGCGCACGCGGCAGCCGCGGCGATGCGGGACAGTCTTTTGGCCCCGGGTCTGCCTTGCTCAAAGTCCGGGTATTCCGCGGCCTCGTCCGGCGGCTCCGAGTCCGGAAGCGCGCCGCGGCACAGCGGGCAGCAGTCCGCGCCGGAGGAAATGCTGATTTTGCATTCCGTACAATACTTCACCGGTTTACTCCCTTTATACGCGGGTTTCCCACTGGTTGCTCTGCAGCTCGATATCCACGCCGCGCGACGTCAGATGCGTGAAAAACAGCTTCTCTATGCCGGTCTCGTAAACGGACCGCGTAAAGCTGACCGTGATGCGCTCTCCAAACCGGATTGCGCTGACGCTGTGGGTTGCCACATTGCCCACCCCCAGATTGATTTCAAAGTCCCGGATTACGCCCGACATCCACTGCGGCAGCTGTACGCTGCCGAAATTGGACAGCGCGCAGGTATTCAGCTTGTCCCCCAGCAGCACACACGCGATACGGAACGCGGCATTTTTGATGAATAGCGGGCATACTCTCAGCGCCCAGTTCTTTTCAATCGCCACGTTATAGTTCAGCCGCTGCTGCAGCTTGTTCTTGTCCAGTTCGCTTTGGAACACCGCCTTGGCCGCTTTCAGTATCTCCTCAAAGCCCATGTCCCGGCCCGCGCACTGCGTGGAAAAATAGAAGTACAGCGAGAAATTGCGCAGGGTCAGCGACTCGTAGAACTTACGCATGTTCACCGGCACGCAGATGTTGATGGGCTTCTTCGATTTCCTTGCCCCTTCGTCCGACTGCAGTATGCACCAGGTCAGCAGTGCGGCGAGATACTGTGTGAGTGTCGCCCCGCTTTCCTGTGCCAGCGCGGACAGCTGCTCTACCCGCATCCTCCCGTTGATGGCGGCGATGCCGCACGCAAAGCGCGTACCCGGTATGCGGTAAGCCGTTTTGACCCCGGGCGTCTTGTCCCGCGCGGGCACGTAGTTTTTCAGAAAGCTGTCCTCCACCTCCACAGAGCGGGGCGCTTCATGCACCGTCAGCACACTGCCGTCGCTTTCGTCCGGGTACCCCAGCAGCGCGAAGTAGCGGAACACCAGCGCCTTCAAAAACTGCACCGCGCCAAAGCCGTCGCAAAGGCCATGGAAAACCTCGAGGCTGACACGGTTGTTGTGGTAAAACAGCGTAAACAGATAGCCGTTGTTGGCATGCGGAACGACATGATCGTTGATGTACGGGGACTCCGGCTTCACCAGCGGAGGCCTTTCGTTCGCTTCAAAGTAGTTCCAGAACAGCCCGCTCTTCAGCCGGACATAGAAGGAGGGGAACCGGGGCTTGCAATCCTCCGCAGCCTGCTGCAGCACCCTCGGGTCGACATTCTTCGTCAGATTCACCGCCACCCGGAACACGCAGCTGTCCCGGGGATTCAATATCGCCGGATAAATCTTGGCGCCGTTGTCCAGTCTGAACCATCTGCTTTGCAGCCCAATCACATTTTCCATAAGCGAATATGTCACCAATCCTCACATTTTATCGGGAGGGCCACCTGGTTTGCGGAATATGCGCAACGATATCGAATACTGTCACTTATTGAAGGTATATTTAATCATACACCATGCGATATGAAAAGAAAAGTCCCGGTTTCACCCGGGACAATCGCGGATTGCAGGACTCCAATTATGCCGAACCCGTATTAGCAAATGCGGGAGAACTGCAAGGTGATTCTCCCGCCGATACCTGAATTCAAACCGAGCATCGCACCATCAGTGCGGCGCGATAACCCTTCGTGTGATTGGATCGTATACCGTGACTCCGGCGATTAACGAAAGAAGTGAAAAAAGAATCAACGCCGCCGGAACCGAATATGGCAGCAGCCAAATGAAAGCGACGGTGGATCCCCCTACGAAAAGAAGCAGAAAACTGTCCGTCTTGGGTTCCAGAAATATCAGCGACGCCGCGTTGCGGATGATCGCGCCCGCGCCCAGATTGCACATCGACATCATCGCGTACGCGTAGCAGGTCATCAGTATGCTCCAGAAAAAAATCAATGCCGCCAGTGCAAAAAGCATAAACGAAAGTGCGCCGCCTTCCATCCCCCTGCCGATATAGATGCAGAGATAGGCCGATGGCAGGAACACAACGCTTGCCACAAACACCACGATGCTCTTTGTGAAACTGGCTTTAAATTCAGCGATAAAATCCGTCCATACGCTGCTTGCCCCTTCGCGCATCAGCAGCGTGCAGACGCGGCTCAGTCCGCTCAGCGCCGCGGGGATGGTCACTATCGGCAGGCAGAAAAGCAGAAAAAGCATATTGACCTCGAAAAGCTTGGTCAAATGCGTGGACAGTAAAAAGAAAAAGCGCGCCGCACCTTTTTGCGGCGGCGCATCCGCGTCCTTGACAGGCGCTTTTTTCCTTTTAAAAAGAGGGTCCAGAAAATCCATTCCGTCTCCCGTTTACTTCAGAATACTCTCCTCGGTCTGCGCATCGAACATATGCGTACACCCGCTGTTGAATGCCACATGAATCCGGCTCCCGGCAGAGAACCACTCCTTGCGATCCACGGAAAGATTGGATGTCGCAATCCGCATTACGCAGTCTTTCCCGGCGATGCTCGCGTGCAGATAGACTTCGCTGCCCATCATTTCCGAAACATCCACCACCGCGGGAATCGCCGCCGGATCTTCGGCTTTAGCCAGCGAGATGTGCTCCGGACGAACACCCAGTATGATATTCTGCGCTTCCTGCCGCTTTTCCTGCAAATGCTTCTGTACATTCTCCGGCAGCACCGCCACCGAGTCGTTCAGGTGCACTTCATACCGGCCCTGCGCGATCTCCAAACGGGCATCGAAGAAATTCATTTGCGGCGATCCAATGAAGCCGGCAACGAATACGTTGACGGGATGATCGAATACCTGCTGCGGCGTGCCAATCTGCTGTATCAACCCGTCCTTCATGATGACGATGCGATCGCCCAGCGTCATCGCCTCAATCTGGTCGTGCGTCACGTAGATGAACGTCGTATCAATGCGGTGCCGAAGCTTGATAATTTCCGCGCGCATCAGGTTCCTCAGCTTCGCGTCCAGGTTGGATAGCGGCTCGTCCATCAGGAAGACCTGCGGATGGCGCACAATCGCGCGGCCGATGGCAACGCGCTGGCGCTGACCGCCGGAAAGCGCTTTGGGCTTCCTCTGCAGCAAGTCTGTAATCTCCAGTATCTCAGCGGCTTCGCGCACCTTCTTGTCGATATCCGCCTTCGCCTGTTTTCTCAGCTTCAGCGCGAACGCCATATTTTCGTATACCGTCATGTGCGGATACAGCGCATAGTTCTGGAAGACCATCGCAATATCCCGGTCCTTGGGCGCGACATCATTGACCAGCTTGTCCCCGATGGTCAATTCACCGGAAGTAATCTCCTCGAGACCCGCCACCATGCGCAGCGTGGTGGATTTACCGCACCCGGAAGGGCCCACAAGCACCACGAACTCCTTGTCGTCGATCTCGAGGTTAAAATCCTTTACCGCCGTAACGTTTTTATCGTATACCTTATTGATGTCTTTCAATACTACTTTCGCCATGTCTGCCACCCTGCTCCCTTCATTGTTCTCATATCGCCGCCCGCCTTCGCTTTTGCGGTTTTTCCGCCAAGCTACCGCAGCCACTCCTTCAGCACCCTGCCGAGCTCTTCGCCCATTCTTTCGTGCGTCTTGGCGGACGGATGGTCCCCTGCTCCATAACCTTCGGTCATCGGAAAAATTCCGCCGAACTTATAACAGAATATCCTGTCGTCCCCGGTCTCGCTTTGGTATTCCTCCACAGCACTCACGATATTGCCATACAGAAAGTAGTCCATTGCACCCAGCGTACAGGCAATCACGGGATGCGGGCCGTTCAGTTCCCTGACCTTCCGGATGAACGCCAGATACCGGCGTTCAAAATGGCGTTCCTCCCGCGCTCTGTCCGCCGCCGCTTTCAGCATATACGAGTCGTTGGTTCCCAGATTGATGACTACCGCGTCCGGCGTAAAGCGGCTGAAATCCCATCGGGCAAAACCGTCTGTCACTCCGCGCGCTTCCTCGTGCAGCCTGTCCGTATACTCGTAATAGTCCTCCATCGCCTTGATTCTGATGTCAAGTTCCGGAAAACCGGGAAGCATCAGCTTGAAATCCGGGTCGGCCGGCCGGCAAAGCGGTATGCCGGATATGCTGATATTATGGCATTCGGCGTCGAGGACCTTTGCGGCAACCGCGCCATACGCCCGCAGCCCATTCTCCTCCGCGGTCAAAAACGGGTCGTCCCTGGTTCTCGCTTCATTGCCAAACCCGCAGGAGATGGAATCCCCTATCAGCTCCATCCGGTATTTGTTTCTGCGCGGTTCGCACGCTAACAGTTCTCCGTCCATGTCGAGAGCGATAAGCCCGACTTTTCCCTTGTCGTTCTCGGAGCGCTTCACGACCCGCACGGTATGCCTTTGTGTGGTTTCGCACTCCACCAGCGTAACCGTGAGCTCGTGACGGTTAATTTCAATGTTTCGCGCGGGCGTTTCCATATCGTCCACAAAAACCGATATCCAGGGCCAGAGCGTCCCCTCCGGAGGAAACACCATGTCTATGGCCGCCAGATTCGCGTTCAGACGTCTGCCCTCAAAAACCAGTTCAAATCCGGAGCCGGTCCAGTTAAAGAATACCCCGCCGGTTTTCGGGTCGTGGATTGTACGCCCAAAAAAGCATATTTTGTTTATCGTTTCGTTCATGTTGTCCGTCATTACTTGATTGCCCCCTGAACCACGCCCTTTACAATCTGCTTCTGGCAGAACAGGTAGACGACCAGTACGGGCAGTATCGTCAGTACGATTCCCGCCATCAGCGGCGCGAAATCCACGCTGTAGGAACTGAAGAAGCTGTAGGTGGACAAAGGCAGCGTCCTCTCCGTCGGAGACAACAAAACGAGGCTGGGCAGCAGATAATCGTTCCAAATCCACAGCACATCAAGAATCAAAACTGTAATCATTACCGGTTTTAAAAGCGGAAACACAATCTTAAAGAACGATTGCATCTTGTTGCACCCGTCTATCAGCGCGGCTTCCTCCATCTCGAGGGGGATGTTCTTGATGAAGCCATGGAAGATGAATATCGCAAACGCCTGACCAAAGCCCATATACATGAAGATGAGAATCCACTTGCTGTTCATCAGATCCAGCTTGCCGTAAATGCTGACCAGCGGTATCATGATCGCCTGAAAAGGCACGATCATGGACGCCACCAGAATTGCAAATATGATCTTGTTTATCTTCCATTTGTGTCTGACCAGAAAATACGCGGCCATGGAAGAGGTCAGCAGTAGCAGTACAACGCTGACGGACGTAATGATTGCGCTGTTGCTGATCGCGTTCATAAACTTCATCTTCTCGAATGCACTGAAGTAATTGGTGAAGTCAATGCTGTCCGGAAGCGCAAAGGGGTTGCTCACAAACTCCTGAGTGGTTTTAAAGGAGTTGATCACCATTAAGTAGAACGGCACGATGAACAGTATGAACAATATACCTACGACCAGATATTTGGTTACTTTTCCGGCAGTAATCCGCTTTTTCATTACGCTTCCACCTCACGCCTCTTCATCAGGAGAACCTGCGTTACCGCCGCGATAGCCACCGCAATGAACAGCACAATGGCTTCCGCCTGCCCGATCCCATATTGGTTTGCCTGAAATGCCTTCTGATAAATATGCATCGCCGCCAATCGCGTGGAGCCATACGGCTGTCCGTTGGTCAGCGCAAGATTCAAATCATAGGACATGAACCCTCTGGAGATTGAAATAAAGAAACAAATAATAAAGGAGGGAACCATCAGCGGAACGGTAACCTTGAACAGCTTCTTCAACCCCATGGCGCCGTCAATTTCCGCCGCTTCCTGCACATCCTTGGGAATTCCTACAAAACCCGCTACGTAAATCATCATCAGGTATCCCGCATACTGCCATACCGTCACGATGATCATCGCCCAAATCGCTTTTGTCGGATCAGTCAGAAACGAAGTCATCAGCGGCTGGAAAGCAAGGCTCTTGCCTATCATGGTAAACACATTGGCAAAAATGAATTTCCAGATGTAGCCCAGTATAATGCCGCCTATCAGATTGGGGGTAAAAAACCCGGCGCGCAGAAAGTTCTGCGCCTTCATGTTGCTGGTTAAAAGGTACGCCAGCGCAAATGCCAGCACGTTACAAAGTAATGTGGAGGCAAACACATAGAAAATCGTCTTCAGAAATTGGCTCAGGTATTCCTGATCCGAAAAGAGCGCCGCGAAATTCGCGAAGCCCACATAATCGTATGTGCTGTGTATCGGGCTGTAATTCGTAAATGTTAAATAAACACCGTATATCAGCGGTATTAATAGTACACAGACAAACGCAATCAGAGAGGGACCCATGAAAGCGCTGAATGTTCCGATATTTCTGAGTGTTCTGCTTCTCTTTTTCATTGCTGCCCCCATTGTTAAGGCGGATAGCGATATGATGATACCGCTATCCGCCTCAGTGAGTCTTTTTCTAATTAACCAACGGACTTCCAGTAGGCATTGATTCCATCCGCCAGACCCTGACGGTCAATGGCTCCCGCCAAGTACTGGAGCATCAGGTTGCCGGTCTGCGTCCACGCATCACCCGTGATGTAGGAGAAGCAGCCAAGGTTGATCGTCTTGCCTGCGGCGGCATATTCGGCGATCGAAGCGGTCATCGTGTTGTACTCCACATCGGTTCTGACGTTCGAGAACGGCATGCAGAAACCGGCATCCAGGAAGAACTGCTGGCCTTCCGGATCGGTCAGCATCCACTGCAACAGCGCCAGCGCCGCCTGCTGCTCTTCCACAGAGCTCTGCGATTTGTCAATCACGTTGAACTTCGGCAGCACCATCACGACCTGCGAGTTGCCGTAAGCAGCGGGATCATTGCTCCAGGGCACCGGGATGAAGCCGTAATCCGTATCAATGTTCTCCAGCGCGGTCATGGAGGTCCATGCCCAGTCGCCCATGAAGAACGTGGCGCATTTGCCTTCCGCAAAAGCCTGAACGTCCGCGTTATAGTCGCCAACCAGCGGATCCGCGGAGTTGTAGTTGTACTGCTTCAGCAGATCAAAGGTATCCATGTAGCCCTGGAAAATCGTGTTGTCCTCGATTTTCGCTGTGCCGGCCTTGAGCTGATCCAGGTATCCCGTTCCGTCGGAGGTCGCCGGGCCCTGCGCCGCATACGCCAGCGTCAGGAAATGGCCGCCTACGGACCAGTTGGCGCCGTGAATCATGGTGGCGGGAACTCCTGCTGCCTCGATTTTCTCAAAGAAAGCCTTCAGCGCGTCCTGCGTGTTAATGGTTGCGGGATCGAAGGAACCGCCGTAGATTTCGTTGACCACTCTCTTGTTGTAAAGCAGGCCATAGCCCTGAACGCTGAACGGCACGCCCATAATCTTGCCATCAAACGTACCTGCATCAATGACGCCCGCATTCGCAAGGGACAACCAGGACTGCTCTTCCATGTTCAGCTCCAGCAGATTATCCTGATACTCGATGACGTTCGCCGGGTCCACGTTCATCATGGTCGGTGCGTTGCCGGATGCATACAGAGACTGCAGCTTCTCCTGCTGGCCTTCGCCCACAGCCGTAGGAATCAGTTCCACCGTCACATTGGGATGAAGCTCATGGTATCTGGCAAACATCGCTTCGAACATGGTGTTGACTTCAGCGGACGTGTTGAAATACGTAATGGTTACGGGTTCTTCACTTGCCGCAGATGTTTCGGTGCCTGCGCTTTCGGACGTGCCGGGGTTGCTGCTGGTCTCAGCCGATACGCCTGCGTCCGGCGTACATGCCGCCATTGCGAGCATCATACCTGCGACAAGCACCAATGCCAACCATCTTTTCATTTTCATGATTTTCCTCCGATATTAATTTTGCGTCCGGACCCAAAGCCACCTGTTCGGACACGCTATGATAGTACTAAAAAAACGGCGTCATGTCAACCCTTTGACATTTGTTAAACAAGATATGTACCATCCTTTTCTGGTGTTTACGGTTAATAATCGGCGCTTTGTCGAAATTTCGCATTATAATATCCTTCTATTTACCCATTACTGGCTTTGTTTACAGGCAAATGCATCGCAATTCACACCCGTTAAAGTCAATCGTTTGACATCCATTTGTACACTATGATAAAATACGCATGCGGTGAACATGCCTTATCCTTCTGTGCTTTCCCTTTGTATGAGCTGTACGGGAAAGATGGTATTGACCGGAATGTTTCTTTCTTTGTAATGGACAATGCTTTCCACCGCAAAGCGGCAGTTGTCGTCAACCGGCTGCCTGATGGTGGTGAGTGATGGGCTGCAAAACCTGGCGAGATCGATATCGTCATAGCCAATCACCTTCAGCCGCCCCGGCACGGCGATGGCATGCTTGTTGCAGTGGCGCAGAATATGCGCCGCGATGATATCATTGGAGGTAAAAACAGAGTCAACAGCCGGATATTGCTTAAAGAAGTCATCAATATAGTGCTCGTACTGCATGGAGATAAGGCACTCCGGCGGCGCGACGTATACAATTGGCTTGATGCCATGCTTCTCAAAAGTATCCGTGAAGCCGTCATATCTGAAATTCGCGTGCATGCCCGCCTTGCGTGCGTCCATGACATAGGCGGGGGTTTTGCAGCCCTTTTGGATAAAATGCTTCGCCGCCAGAACGCCGCCGTTATAATTGTCAGAGCAAACGGACGGTATCTGCGGCGAGAGCGTGCGGTCAAACGTGATAATCGGCGCGTTAAAGGTAAGGTATTTCTCCAGATTCTGCGTATGGCTGGCGAGAATCACCCCGGCAACCTTGTGCGCTTTGAGCATGTTGAAGTACTCAATCTCCTTCTCCGGCTCGTGATTCGAAATACACAAAAGGAGTTTATACCCATAGGCGGCGGAATAATGCTCAATACTGTTGATTACCTTGGAAAAAAAGTAATTGTTCGCCGTGGCAACGATGAGCCCTATCATGTTGCTGTTCTGTTTGGAAAGAGAGCGGGCAAGCTCGTTGGGCTGGTAGTCCAGTTCCTTCATGGCCTGATTGATTTTTTCGCGGGTCTTCGGGCTGATCTGAACCCGGTTATTCAGCATTCTGGATACCGTGGTTACCGTAACTCCCGCCCGTTCGGCGACATCCTTGATTGTGGCCATAAGCAACACCCCTCGACAGAACTTGAATTCAATACTCAATATAGCACCCTGCGCGCATCAGTGTCAATCGAGTGACATTTCGCAGATCATGTTATAAACTACAGAAGAGGCAGGAAATCATCATGAAAAGAACAGAGTTTCCCCGTACGACTCCGGAAGAAGCCGGCATCAGCAGCTCCGCCATACTGAGGCTTTTGGACAGGCTGGAAAGCGGCTTTACGGAAATGCATGGCATACAGATCATGCGTCACGGCAGTATTTGCGCCGAAGGCTGGTGGAGCCCGTACGCGCCGGGATTGCGCCACAGCCTGATGTCCGTGTCTAAAACATATGCCGCTACCGCCGTGGGGCTCGCCTGTACCGAAGGGCGGCTTCGGCTGACCGACCGTGTCATCGATATTTTCCCGGATCAGTCCCCGGCCCATCCCGACGCGCTTTTGCAGAAGCTAACAGTCCGGGATGTGCTGTGCATGGGCAGCGGCATGGAAAGCATGCCCTCCCCCACGGCGGATTGGATTCGCGATTTCCTCGCGACGCGGGTGGAGCATGCACCGGGCACGCGGTTCATGTACAACAGCGTGGGCTCCTCGCTGCTGGGCGCGATAGTCAGGCAGGTGTCCGGCCAGGGGCTCCACGCGTACCTCAAGCCGAGGCTGTTCGATAAAATCGGTATCATCGCGGACAACCTCCGTTGGGGGCGCATGCCCGATGGTCTGGAAGCCGGGGGCGCCGGACTTTACGCCACGACCGAAGATACTCTGAGGCTGATGAAGCTGTACGCGGACGGCGGCGTTTGGGACAATGAGCGGATACTGTCGGAAGAATACGTGCGGCTCGCGACTTCCAAACAGATTGACACAAACGTGGAAGCGGATAAGTATCCGTTTGCCAAGGACAATTTCTGCGGCTACGGCTTTCAGATGTGGATGTGCAGGCCGGAAGGTGTTTACCGCGCGGACGGCGCGATGGGACAATTTTCTGTGGTTTTCCCAAAACAGGATATGATCATCTCCATCAATGAAACCGGCAGGGGCATAGACGGCCCGCAAAAAACGCTGGACGCGCTATGGGCGTTTCTCGACGAGGTACCGGAAACGAACGCGCTTCCGCCCTCCCCCGACACCTGCGCCCATCTGCAGAAGCGGCTGGCATCGCTCTCTCTGCCGCGCCCGTCATACAGGCCTTACTCCGCAAAAGCTTCGGAAATTAACGGGAGGCGGTTTGCGGTAACCGACGGCGCGCTGCATCTGGAGAACCAAACACTCTCGCTCTTCTGCGGGACGAAGCTCAGCCGCGGGATATCCGAGTTCGCCTTCCATTTCAGCCAGGGCGATTGTGTCATGAGCTTCGTACAGGACGAAACGCCTTACACCGTCGGCATCGCCATGGACGGGTCCCGTGCGCAAAGCAAGCTGGTTATCTGCGACGAAGTGGCGACCCGAATCTGCCTCAGCGGCGCGTGGATACTGGAGAATACCTTCGCGGTGAAAGCCCGCTGGATAGAGACTTCGTTCGAAAAGGATATTCTCTTCAGTTTCACCGGCAAGGGCAGCTGCTCGATTACGACCTATGATCCACTGATGAGCTTTGGCCCTTCCGGGGAACTGAACGAAGCGCCGGTCACCGCTTCGGTTATATAGGCAAAAGTAATAAGGCAGCCCAGACGGGCTGCCTTATTCCCCAATACCACCTTCTATCATATCCGATAATGGTGGTTCCCTGTGTCGTCCGTATAATCGATCGTTCCCTCGTGCCGCACCAGATCGACGCGCAGCCTGCTCATCTGCCCGGCGTTATCCCACCGCATGACGAGCTCACCCTCCGAGGCTTTTTCCAGCGTGAACGCACCGTCAAAGCTGGAATGCGTGTTTCGAAACCGGAGCACCCGAAACAGCCGCCGCACCACTTCGCGCTGCGTTTCCGCATAAACCTCATCCAGCGTATAGTTGTGACGGTTGATCTCCCGGCCGTCGCCCAGCTCCTTTGCGCGCTCGTAGCGGTTAACCCCCGCCAGCAGCCCGACATAATATACCTGCGGAATACCGGGGGTAAACAGCTGTATGGCGCGCGCAATGACATGGTCGTCGTCGTTCTCTCCCAGCATCGAGTAGATCGTACCGCGTATCTGGTGGACATCGAAGCCGCCCTCCAGACGGTGCGCCTCGGAATACACGCGGCTGAAGTTGGAGCCCCGTTCCTCGCAGATATCGCAGATATGCTTGGCGCTGGCGACGTCGACGAGGTCGTTCATGTCCGGAATCACCGGCAGGCCGTCGTGGCAGTCCAGCGTCGTGAACTGCTTCTGGGGCCTCTCCCGCAAATAGGCTCCCAGCATATCCGCTCGCTTCAGGAGTATGGCCTCCAATATGCGGTACGGAAGAATGAAATCGTAGATCCAATACCCTCTCGCCGCGAGCTTATACTGTATGGAATAGTGGGAATGCACCTCGGGCAGCAGCGAAAGCCCGTACTCGTCCGCAACGCCGGTGATCCAATCCAGAAATTCATAAATCTCCGGCTCGACGAAGAAGCACGACGTTCCCGGCTTTTTGATCACATAGCCCACCGCGTCCAGCCGTACAATCTTCACGCCGTTGCGGCTGAAATTGCTCAGTATATCCCGAAACAGCGTTTTGGCCGTTTCGGAATGAATGTCCACGTCGATCTGTTCCGACGGATTGGTTTTGCCAAAGGTCGTCCAGAGCTTCACCTTGCCGTGGCTTTGCGTCTCATACTCGGAATACGGCAGCTCGCGCCGCAGAAAAATCCGGTCGATGTCCTCCTGCACAGGAACGCCGTCTTCCCATACCTTGTCCATCGTAATAAACAGGTCCTTATACTTTGAATCGTCGCCCCGGGCCATGAAGTCCTGAAAATACTCTGACTGCCGAGAGATATGGTTGACCATAAGGTCCAGCACCACGTCATGCGTACTGCCGATTTCACCGACTTCCTTCCATGAGCCGAACCTGCGGTCGATATCAAAATAGGTGATGGGCGCAAACCCTCTGTCGCCCGACGACGGGAACGGCGGCAGTATATGGACGCCGCCTCCAAACAGGCCGCTGAAGCTGCCGTTCAGCAGCGTGTTCAGTTCATCCAGATTCCTGCCCAGAGAATCCGGGTAGGTAATCAGCTGTGCTTTGTTTTTTAATGCCATACGGTTTCCCCAATATCGTAGTCGTTCTGCCGCGGATTACGGTTTTACGCTGACCTCATAGTCTTTCGAGATAACGATGTCCGCCAGAAACCGGTGCCCCGCGATAATCTTATGCTCGGTCTTCAGCACATCCTCGATAAACGGGTCGCCCACCTCGTTGCCCCGGTTCCGCTTCTGCCGGTGCTCCAGCGTATCCAGCCGGTTGCGGTTGATGAATACGCGGCAATCCACGCCGCGCAGCAGCGCGGTATACGTCCCTTCCGCGATGAGCACTTTGACGCCTTCCAGACTGACACGCTCGTCCGAAACGCTGTCCTCGGCGTAATTGACCAGCGGCTTAACGATCGCATCCTCTCCGTTTCGCGCGGCGGCGACGTGCTCATTCAGCAGGTCCATACGCACCTCCACATGCGGCCCCAGCCAGCTGTCGTCCTCGCGCCGCCTGCGGTCGTTGGACTTGGGCGGCAGCACAAAATAGTCATCCTGCCCCAGCACCGCCGACGCAATGCCCTCTTCCAGCAGGGCATCGCTGATGGCCTTGGCGGTTTCGGATTTGCCGCTTCCCGACTCGCCGGAGACCGTGACGATATACCGCCTGTTTACCATGTTGATTTTTTCAAGAATGGAAGCCGTGATGATTTTCCCGGCTTCGATATGATGCCGTTCCAGAACGATGATATCGCCCTTCATATCTCCTCCTGTATTCCGCTGCGTTCAGCGTGATTCTGCAATTCATTATAAGCGCGCGCGGCGGTAATGTCAATCGGTTGACATTTTTATTGATGCACGGCCTTCTCCCCCAAAACAGGCATCGTCTGCGCAGCGCGGAGTTCAGCTTGATCGTCTTCCCACATTCAATCGAGCCGGTATATGATGATATCGACGCTGCCTTGCGCGCCGGCTCTCAATTCCCCCGCGAACGTATCCTTCGCCAGAAACGCGTACCTGCCCGCGAGGTCGCACCGGAAGCGCGGCGTCGTGCGTATCACCGCATCCTTTCGGGCCGTGTCGATATCGCCCTCGTTCTCCACGGATATCACGGCGCCGTCATCCGTTTCAATCCAGTATCTCGCGTGCGCGCGGCAGATGGTTTCGGAACGTGCGGTGTTCCAGTCCGCGCCGCCCGCGCACACCCGCCCTTTAAGCCGCGGCCCTTCAAAGCTTCCGCCGGTAATCGGTATGATGGTCAGCACGCCCTCCGGGGTGCGCCCGACCACCCGCGCTTCACCCAGCTCCACATGCAGCGACATCACCCGCTCCGCGCTCAGCTGCATCGCCCGCCTACCTTGCCTGCGCCAGCCAGTCCAGCGAGGCCAGCAGCGACGCATTCCAGAAGTCAAAGTCGTGCACGCCCGGCCGCACCCACCATTCATGGGCATAGCCGATGCGACGGAGGTGCTCGTGGTAGTCGCAGTTCTGCGCGTACAGGAAATCCTCCGAACCGCAGGCGAGGAAAAGCCGGGGCGCATTGCCCTGTTCCAGACATGCTTGCGCCAGATGCTTCGGGTCCTTGTCGCTGCCCAAAACCTTATCCATCTCGCCGAACACGTGACGGAAATAGCCATACGGCGCGATGCCATTGCCGGATCCGGGCTGCATCTCCGCCACTTCGTCCGTAATCAGCGCGGAGGAATGCGCGATGATGGCGCCAAACGTATCCGCGTACTTGAGACCGTTGCGGATTGCGCCAAAGCCGCCCATCGACATGCCGGAGATGATCGTATCCTCGCGCTTGTGAGAGAGCGGGAACATCCTCCGCGTCACGTCCACCAGCTCCTCGGCGACAAAGGTACCGTAAAGCTCCCCCGTTTCCTCATTGTCCAGATAGAAGCGGTTCGCGCCGTCGGGCATCACCACCGCGTACCCGCGTTTTTGCGCCCACTCCTCAATCCGTGAGCGCAGCAGCCAGTCGTTGCGGTTGCCGGAATACCCGTGCAGCAGGTATATCGTGGGCCAGAGGCCGCGTGTGTACTGCACCGGATACGGCCCGGCAGGCAGCGGATCCATCGGCAGTATCGCCGTGAACGAGGTAAAGCCTTTTCTGGCCAGTGAATAGTAGTCGCATGTCAATGTCGCCATAACGTTCCCCTTCTTTTTTGAAATCTCATTGTGTTTACAGGTAGCCAAACGGCTCCCCGGAGTCGATAAAGACGACCGGGATGTCTCCGGTAATATCGCGCATCCAGTCCCCGAGGTGCTTCATTCCGGGTTCCTCGCTGCGCTCGTGGCCCAGCACCAGTATGCCCTTGGGCATTCCCAGCTGACATGCGTCGCGCACGTACGCGGGCAGCCGCCACTCCAGAATCTCTCCGCAAACGATGATGTCCAGCTCCCGGCGGCGCATCATTTCCATCGGGCTGTACTCCGAGAAGATGCCGAGGCTTCCGCCGCCCGGCAGCACGCCCACGCGTTTCACCGCCATGCCGGGGTCGCCCACAATCTGCACCACGTCCATGGGCAGCGTCCGCTTAAAAAACGCGCAAAGCGCTCCCAGCGTGGTTTCGGGGATCTCATAGCAGCAGTCGAACCGCGCATGCGGGTCTCCGGACTCCGACACCATGCGGTACGATCCCCAGCCGGTTTCCCGGTCGAAGCCGCGCATGATGCCGTCCTCATGGCCCATATGCATGTGGTCGTGAAAGCGCCACACGGAGATTCCCGTCCGCTCGAGCAGCGCTTTCTTTTCTTCGTACACGGGGTCTCCGTCAAGCCAGTCCGTCGTGTCCTCGCCGGTAAACCATGTGGGCTCGTGGGTGATGATGAGCTGTGCGCCCATATCGGCGGCTTTTCGGATGACCTCCACCGTAGCCATAAACGTAACCGCCACCTTGTCAACCTCCTGCTCGAGGCTGCCAATCATCAGTTTGTCACAGGTCTTTTCCGGCGGCAGAGGCTGCACCCCTGTTTTTCGGATCAACCCGTCCGTGATTTCTTTGACTGTCATCGTTCCTCCATTCGCGGCATCCGCCGCGGTTATCCCTTTACCGCGCCCAGCACGACGCCCTTGATGAAGTGCTTCTGTACAAACGGGAATATGATCATCATGGGCAGTATGCCGATAACCGCCATCGCCATTCGCACCGAGGTGCCGGGCAAATCGATGTTCTGCGTACCCAGTATGGCCGCGTTGGTGCTGATTTTCAGAAACTGTATGTTGTTCATGATGCGTATCAGCAGATTCTGAATGCCGTAGTAGCTGGAATCCGTAATGTAATACAGGCCGTTCACCCAGTCGTTCCAGTATATCAGCGCGGTAAACAGGCTGATGGTCGCCACCACTGGAACGGCCAGCGGCAGCATAATCTTAAAAAATATGCGCAGTTCTCCAGCGCCGTCAATCTGTGCCGACTCGATCACTGCCTCCGGCACGCCGTGGGTAAAATAGTTTCTCACCAGAAATACGTTGAACGCGGTGACCAGATAGTTGGGTACAATGAGCGCCCAAATGGTATTTTTGATTTCAAAGAACCGCGACCACATGATGTAGGATGCCACGATGCCGCCGTTGAACAGCATGGTGAAGAACACGAAGAATGCCAGCACGTTGCGAAACCGAAAGGTCCGCCGCGACATGGGATAGGCCAGCATCGTTGTAATCAGCACGCTGATCAGCGTACCCACCACCGTGACGAATATGGTGATGCCGTAGGCGCGCAGTATCATGGCGCTCTGCTTCACCATGTAGTAATACGAGTCGAGACTCAGCTTGGAGGGGAAAAACGTGTATCCCGTCGTAATCAGCACGTTCTCATCCGAAATCGAGGCAATCACGATCAGCACGATAGGCAGCAGCGTGAGAACGGTCAGCACCGATAATGTCACCGTGGAAAACGTACGAAACCGCACCACATCATTCATTTTACGCTTCATAATGCCTCCTAAAACAGTGCGTTTTCGGAATCGACCTTGCGGACGATCGCGTTCGCGCCCAACACCAGCACAAAGCCCACCACAGACTGGAACAGTGCCGCCGCCGCCGCCATGCCCACGTTGTTCAGTTCCATCAAGCCGCGGTACACATAGGTATCGATGGTCTGCGTCACGTTAAACAGCATGCCGGAGTTTTGCGGCACCTGATAAAACAACCCGAAGTCCGAATAGAATATCCTGCCGATGGACATCAGCGTGAGAATAACCACCGTGGGCCGGATCATCGGAATGGTCACGCGGAATATCTGCTGAATTTTCGTCGCGCCGTCCAGCTGGGCGGCCTCGAATATGCCCTTATCGATGCTGGAAATGCTGGCCATGTAGATGATGGAGTTGACGCCGACGTATTTCCACAGGTATACCACGATCAATATGAACGGCCATGGCTTGGTGGTGGAATACCAGGATACTTCCTGCAAACCCAGGCCCTTGAGCACCGTGTTGTTGATGAAGCCCGTGTCCGCATTCAGAAAGGCGTACACGATAAACCCTATCACCACCCAGGACAGCAGATTCGGCAGCAGCATGGCCGCCTGAAAAATCTTCGTACGAAACCGCTGCCCCAGTTCATACATCAATATGGCAACAAATATAGCCGCAATCGTTCCTATCACAATAAAAGCCACGTTGTACAACAGCGTATTCCGGGTCATTATCCACGCGTCGCTGGTCTTGAACAGGAACTCAAAGTTTTTCAGCCCGCTCCAATCGCTTCCGAATATGCCCTTGACGTAGTTGTAGTCCTTAAACGCCAGAAATACGCCAAACATGGGTATATAATTGTTAATGAGCAAATAAATGATACCAGGCAGCGCAATGACCGTCAGCGACCATGATTTCGCCAGCCGCTTTTTTCTCTTCTTTTTTTGCTTTATCTTCATAATTCCCCCCAAAAGTGTACGAGGAACGACCTGCCTCAGCAAAGGCATGTGCCGCCAAACCCAACCATTCCGTCCTTTCGTCACCGCGCTTTGCGGCGCTCAGGCTCCAGCATCAGTTAAATAATGGGAGTGGGGATCGGATTCCCCACTCCCATACCCGTGTTAATGCATTCAGCTGTTCGCGGCAGCCCAGGTATCCAGCTGCGTCTGTTTTTCCGTAATAATCGTACCCAGACCCGCTTCCTCAAGCCTCGCGAGGAAAGCCGGGATTTCCGTTGCGGGATCCACGCTGCCGCAGATCAGGCCCGGGAGATACTGGTCGATGACGTTGGTTACCGCCGTATACTCCGTAGCCACGCTGCTGCTGTCAAAGGTGAAGCCCATCGCGACAGAAACCTTGGCATTTTTGTTCTGCTCCAGCTCCCACTCCAGCGATTCAACGTTTGTGCCCGCCATCGGATACATGATGAAGAAGTTGCCCAGCGTGCCGCAGGAAAGCTGAGCCGTGTAGGGAACGGTGGTGGAATCCTGTCCCTCGGGATAGCTCACCGTACCGTCGTCATTCTTCACATAGTCTTCGCCCTCAAGGCCGTAGATGATGAGGTTGCAGACTTCCGGATCCGTGAAGGTCAGGTTCAGGAACTTCAGCGCCGCTTCGGGCACGTCGGAGGTAGAGGAAACCATCCAGGTCAGCGCGTTGATCGCCGTGGTATCGAGGTACGCGGAGCCTATCATCTTGGCGCCGAGGTCATAACCGCCGCACTGCGCTTCCAGGGAAGCCGCGGTGTCCGCTTCGGGATAGCTGTACGAAGCGATATAGCCGAAGTAGTTGCCGGCAGCCATCAGCTCCGCCGCGGTGCTGGTGGTGGTGGCCGCGTCCTTCATGACGAGGTCTTCGTTGTACCAGGTGCGGGCGAGGTTGCAGATGGACGCAAATTCGTCGGAGGCGTAGTAGTCCACAACCGTCAGCTCATCGTTCATCAGCACGCCCTTGGGCGAATAGTAGTTGTCCGTCAGATAGTCCACATCCGGAATCGTGAGGCCCAGGCCGATGTTGCCCGTGTTGACGGCGGCGAGCGGGGTCATGTCGGGATAGGCCGCCTTCACCTGCTCCAGAACGCTTGTCATGTCATACACACTGTTGACCTTGCTCATGTCGATTCCCAGCGCGTCCACGATGTCCTGCCGATAGACGATCATCGGGGTCAGCGCGATGGGCTTGTAGGTCGGCAAGCCGTAGATGCGGCCTTCCTTGCTGCACGCAGCCAGCCAGTCGTCGCCAATGAGGTCCCGGGATTCCGCCGCGCAGGTGTCTATCAAATCCGTAATGTCGAGGCACATGCTGCTGCTGACCGCGATGTTGAAATCACCGAGGCTCTGGAAGACGTCGATCTTCTCGCCGCCCTGCAGCGCGAGACTGACCTGAGAGGAGTAGTCCCAGATAGAGATGGGCATCAGATCCACTTCCACCCCGATTTTTTCACGGGTAATCACATTGATGGCTTCCTCAACGCCCGCCAAGGTTTCTTCCGTCGGGATGTTGTTGAACGTCGCGTACGCATAAACCACCTTGTCGTAGGTGACGGGACCGCTGGACGTTTCGCTGGTACCCGAATTGCCCTCGGATGCGGACACAGAAGGAGTCGTCTGACCGCCGCACGCGCACAGTCCCAGCACCATCACCAGTGCCAAAATTACAATGATCGGTTTCCGAATGAGTCGCATAAAGAACCTCCCTTCTTTGATGGTATCAATATAGCAAAATACAGCAGTGATTCTCTTGCAATAACGGGCAGTTTTATTTTAAAAACAAGACTACCTGTAATCACTCCCTTGCCATGCAGCATCTGTCATTGGGGGGCTCTGCCGGTATTCATTGGGCGTTACGCCCACATATTTTTTAAACACCGTCGTGAAATAAGAGAAGTTATCCATGCCCACGGCGCTCGCCACGTCGGACACGCGGACATCGTTATTCCTCAGCAATTCCTTGGCCCGTTCGAGGCGGTATTCGCGGATATAATCCTTCAGGTACTTGCCCGTCTTCCGCCGGTACAGCTTGGCCAGGTACTCCGGGGCGAGAAAAAACACCTCCGCGAAGTCGTTGCGGCCGATATTCTCCTGATAATGCTCGTGGATGTAGGCGTTGATACGCGCAATCAGCGTGCCCGTCTTGGCGAGCTCTTCCTGAAAGGCAAAGGACCGCTCCAGCATATAGCTTGCCCATCGCAGCATATCCACCGAGGACTGGGACGCCTTGTTAAAAAAGCTCGCGGAGGTTTCGTCGTAAAACAGCCGCGTCGCCTGAATGCCGGCCTGCAGCAGATACGCGTAGGCCGCCTGCAATATTTCCTGCTTCATGAGGTACAGGCACCGCTCATTCAGCGTCTTTTCCTCGGTTCTGTATTTCAGCATCTCCTTGATATAATTGAGCAGCTGCACCTTATCCCGCTGCCGAAGCATTTCGGACATCTTCTCGGTGTCCAGTATCTGCGACTCGCCCGCAGGCGACTGCACCGCCTCGCCCTCCGAAAACGACTGCCCGTAAAACAATACGCTCTGCTGTATCAGCTTCTCCAGCAGAGCCGCCTTTTCGGGAAGCTCTTCGATGCTGCAGGCATCGCCGAGGCAGCATGTCGCTTTTACCTTGATGGCCTCCGCGAGGCCGTCCACCAGCTTTCTGCACAGCGCGGAAAAATCCTCATCCTCTTTATCCGCAAACGTGGTCAGCAGCCAGAGGCCGTTTTCCGCGCTTTTGCGCACCACGCAGTCGTTGTCGCACTGCCCGCAGAGGATATCGATGTGGATGTTCTCCAGGCTGAAGTTCAGCAGATCCTCTCCGTAATCCTCCAGCCGCTGTTCATAATCCGTAATCTTCGTCAATACCAGCCGATACCGGGCATCCGCGTCCACCGGCAGCTTGCGCGCCTCAATTTCGCGCCGGAACCATTCCCTGTCCTGTCTGGCGATCCCGCTGTACATCCGCATCCAGAAATACAGCTCCTCCTGACGGCTGTTTTTTACCACCCACTCCTCGTACTTGCTGCTTTCCTTAAGCTGCCGGTTCTTTTTGACCTTGGCTACCGTCTTTCTCAGCGAAAGCTCCATGATGTTGGGATCGTATGGTTTGGTCAGATACTCCACCGCGCCCAGTTTGATGGCGCTTGCGGCATAATCGAACTTTTCATGGCAGGTCAGCAGTATGAACTCCACGTCCATCTCCTGCTTTCTGATCCATGCCAGCAAATCCAAACCCGACCGCTGGGGCATTTCGATATCGCTGACTACGATATCGATTTTCTTATTCTTCAGAACGCGCTTCGCCTGCGTAACGTTATACGCAATCTCCGTTTCGGCAATGCCGATGGAAGGCCAGTCGATGGAATCCCAAATGGCTTCCACCGTATGAACGTCGTCATCCACAATAAGCAGATTCAAGCTGTCTCCCCCCTTATATCTGTTCTCCGGCAGTGTCTTCCATGGATTCGTGTACAGGAGCCGCCGGAACCCAAATCCTGTTCAGGCATCCTTGCGGTTCGGTATTGGATATGGCAATGAGGCCCCTTCGCTCATACATCAGCTCCATCATGCGTTTGATGCTCCACAAGCCTACCCTGCCGCCGTCTTTGCTGTCCGGCCTGCCGTCCCCGTTGATATATTCCAGCACATCCTCAGGATAACCCATCCCGTCGTCCTCTATTTCGATCAGCAGCATTTCTTCACCCTGGTGAAGGCACTGGCTGATGCGGATCAGTATCGTCAGCACGGAGTCCATGGAGACGGCGTACTTGAACTCATTCTCGATGAACGTCTGGATGAGCATCTGCGGTATCCGCCATTCTTCCAGTTCCTGCGGAAGCTCTACGTAATGGAATGTGCAATTCGCGTATTTAATTTCCTGCATTTCAAAGTAGTTCTCCACATGGCGCACCTCTTCCCGCACCGGCACGGCATGCATCCGGGTTTTAAACATATACCGGATGTTTTTGGAGAGGGAATCCACGTACGATTTGATCTGCGAATGCTTGCCCTGGCTGCTGAGGCTCACAATCGTGGTAATCGCATTCAGAAAGAAATGCGGGCGAATCTGCAGCCGGATGCTTTTCAGCTCCGCATCCTTCAATTCGATGACCTTCTCGTACGTTTTTATCTTCAGATCCACAATTTCATCCATCAGCTTGTTGAATGAATCCTTGAGATGCGTAAACTCGCGCGTGCCGTAGTCGCCCTCGATGCGCAGCGAGTATACGCCCTCGTCGATGCGCTTCATGCCCTCCGCCATCCCCTCCAGCGGGAATATCATTTCCCTCCTGACATACCGTATGAGCAATATGCCGAAGAAAATGGTGGACACGATCACCGCGAGCACCACCACCATATTCACCCGCGTCTGATTCCATACGCTGCTGCCGCTGACGAGGCTGTGCAGCGCGATTTCCCCCTCCACTACGGTATACTGCACCGCAAAGGCCTTTTTGGTTTCAACCTGCTCCAGCGGCTGCCCCATGTCTTCGGGACTGAGCGCACCGCCAAGGTACTCCTTTATGCTGTCGTTTTCATCGGTCAGGACAAAGGTCTGGTCTCCATAATCCCCCTTCGGTATGGTAGCCATAAAATGTTCCGCCGAGGTGAAGGCCGCGGCCGCGCGGCCATTATAAACATACATCTTGTACAGATAGGTTTTGCCGTTCAGCTCCGCAAAATTCCATTGTGCCGTAATCCCGGTTTGGTGTGCGTATTCCAGGGTGTAATCGCGCAGTGCGCTGCGATCCCAGTAGGTCAGCGTGGTGCTTTGCGCATCCAGGCAGATTTCGTATTGAATGTCCGCAACCACAAGGCAGTCCACGCTGGTATCGCTCAGCGCCACGTCGCTGATGTAATTATGAATGTCCTGCGAGGCATAGAACCGTTTAGACTCGTTGGCGCTCTTCAGCAGCTGCAGTTCCGTAAAGTTTTGCAGCAGGAGATTCTTCATCACCTTATCCATCTGCGTCACGCGGTTTTTCAGCTCGCCTCCGTACACCTGCAAAAAATTCTCCGCGCCCTGGCGCACCTCGTTGCGTAATATCATATAGGAGGTGAACGTATAGGCTGCCAGCACGGACACCAGCAGCAAAATCAGCACCGCCATGTAGACAATAATCTGCCGGATTATCGATTTCTTCATTCGTCATCTCCCCCAACGCGAAATCTAACTCAGGCCGCCCGGGCGTTCTTTCATCGGCATCAATAACGATTCGTAAAAATGGAACCCCTTTCGGGGAAAATTAATGTCTTCTATGCAGCACGGACTTCGGCACGCATTTTCGTCCATGTCAACCGCATAACAATTCGCTGCAAATGCTATTATAAGGTCACGGTTTCAAAATAGCAATGACCCTCCGAAAGCCTGTCCTGCTGTTTTTTGGAAGACAATTGCCAAAGGAGCGCGGAAAAAGAGAATGAGTCTCTAAGGATAGGTAAAATAAAACGGGTCTAAATTTCGGCGTACTTTTTGAATACGCGCAAAAACAATCCGGATGCAAACCACGCCGGCAGCGAAAGCCCAAAAAACAGCCATACCGGCAATGTTGCCAGCAGCCACGACGGGTTGATGAGCAGCAGCAGCCACGGAAGCGCGTTCATCAGCAGCACGGCGATGGTGGTGCCTGTGTGGCGGACGCTGAGCAGATAGGCGTTCAGCAGCGTTTTGATTGCGCCGTTGTCAAATTTGGACAGCAGCGGAAACGCATACGTCATGGGAAAGAAAAAGACGGCTCCCACGGCGACAATGCCCAGCCACGCCAGCACATCGCCTTCTGCCAGCATGCTGCTCAGAAATATCGCATATAGAACAAACGAAGCGCAGACCGCCAGAAATATCACGCCCATCAGCAGGGCCGGGCGAATGTTCTCCTTCAGCGCACGGAAATACCTCTTGAAAATGTCGCTTTTCCCTTCGCGCATGTCAAACAGGCAGCGGTACAACGCGGTCAGCGCCGCGCCCGCTGTAACCGCCGGCAAGCAGCATACCAGCGTCAGCAGATTCAGCACAATCAGCTGGAACAGGAACTCCAAAAATCGCACCGCGGGAGAATGTACGGAAAATAATTGCACCTTGTTCTGCCTCCTATACTCCTCTGATGATATCGGCCCGCGTATTCCGTGTCAATATCTTATCCTATCGCCGGCCTTGATGGGCAACGAACCGCAATGAAAAAGCCCGGGCAAATCGCTGCACCGGGCATTGTCCCGTCTCATGTAAATTTCGCTTCCGCGTGCTCAGAAGCCCAGGTTTTCCAGAAACTCCGCCGCCATACCGCTCCAGCGCACGGTGCTCCGGAAGTACGGCGCAAACCGGTGCCCGCCGTCCGCCAGCCCGCAGCCGTGCGGCGCTTCCGGGAAGATGTGCAGCTCGAACGGAATGCCCATGTCCGCCAGCGCCGTGCCAAAGCGGCAGGCGTGCCGCGGGTCGTCCGCCGCCGTCTGCCACACGAAGAACGGCGGGCAGTCCGGACGCAGATGCTTGTCCGCGGAATACGCGCACTGGCGGCTCTGTTCCCCGAAGGAAAACGGCGTACCCACGGGCGTCACCGCGTGCGACGCAGAAGTCACCGCGTAGCTCAGTATCGCCGCGTCCGGCCGGGATGAAACCCGCTCCACCGGGTCGTCCGCGTCCGGCACGCCGCTGTCAAAAAGGGTCGCCGCCAGCGCGGCAATCTGTCCGCCCGCCGATCCGCCTGCCACCGCTATCTTGTCCGGCTTCACGTTCAGCGCCGCCGCGTGGCAGCGCACATACCGGATGGCGCGGGTGAGATCCATAAGCGAATGTTCAATGCCGCAGGGCTGCACGCGATAATCGAGTATAAACGTCGCAAGGCCCGCCTCGTAAAACCGCCGCGCGACAGGCTCCGCCTCCCAGACAGACTTGAACAGGAACCCCCCGCCCGCGCAGATGATCAGCGCGCCCCTCGGATCACCGCCGCGCTGCTGCGGATAGACGCATATGGAGGGCTCCCTCTGCCCGTTTTCCGCCGCAAACCCAGGCGTGCCCTTCGGCCAGAGCGTCCGGGGCTCCATGCCTTCCAGCATCGCGCTCCACTCCGCGTCGCGCATTACCTTGGCGTTCTCCACCCAGGATTTCCCGTTGTGAATTTTCTCCGCCTCTATCCTGTCGCCGGAGATTTTGGGCCGGACGATCCAGTCCAGAAACCGCTTGTCCTCCATCGCAACCCTTCCTTTCCGTTTATGGCGCACTCCGCCCGTCTCAATACTTCCCGAACGCTGCCGCCGCCTGTATGAACGCTTCGATGTTCTCCCACGGCACCTCGGGCTCCAGTATGTGCGTAGGCGAGAATATCAGCCCGCCGTTCTGCCCCACATTGCCGATGATGCGCCGGCACTCGCTGCGCACCTCTTCCGCGGTGCCAAAGGGCATGATGCGCTGCGTACCCAGCACGCCCCAGAAGGAGATGCTGCCGCCGTATTCCCGGCTTATCTTCGCCGCGTCCATACACTCCGGCTGCACCGGGTTCAGTATGTCCACGCCGCATTCGATAAGATCCGGGATGATTTCGTACACATCGCCGCAGGAGTGGTAGAATATCAGCGCGCCGGGATTCTCCGCCTTGGCGGCGCGGATGATCGCACTGAGCCGCGGCTTTATCCACCGCTTCCACGTGGCGGGAGACAGTATAAGGCCCTTCTGCGAACCCACATCATCGCCCAGACAGATCATATCCACGCCGGTCTTCGCCCACCGCCGCGCCAGCGCAATGTCGTATTCCAGTACCTTGTCCAGCAGCGCCGCGGCGACGTCCTCATCCGTCATCAGATCGACCAGAAAGTTCTCCTGTCCTCTCAGGTACCACGCCCGCTCGAACAGGTCGATATAAGCCGCGACATCTCCGCCGCGGTACGCGTGAATGCCCGTAAACGCGGCCAGCCCGCGCCGGTGGTATTCCTGAACCTGCGCCTCCACGCCCTCCCATCGGTACGGCTCCAGAACATCCGGCAGCGGGTAAGCGCGAATTTGCGCAACATCCGCGTTTTCCAGTGGATGCACCATGCGCGTAAAATGCGCCACGCTGCTGCGGATGTACCCGATGCCCCACTCGTCGATGGTGAGATCGCCCGCGTTTTTAAAGTACGCGCCGCGGTCGATACAATGGCGGGTGGGCCTGATGAAAACACCCCTCACAGGTGTTTGGAAATATTCCTCATAATCGTCCTGCCCGGTGCGGTCCCGGAAGGCTTCCACCAGCGAAGCGCACAGGTTCAGGTGATGCGGCACATGATCCGGCCCCTGCCTGCGCGCCGCGCGGATAAGATTCTCCCTTTCGGTCATCGCTCTACCTCCCACAGACTCACATGCCCGTTTGCGCCCGTTTCAGCAGCTCGCTCAGCCGCATGCCGTCTTTGGGGATGAATTCGCGCCAGTATTCCACCGATCTGCGCAGCTCGTACAGCACCTGATAGCCTATCTGCTTCGTGCTCGCGTAGAGTTCAAACGTAAGGTAAACGTCCTCGCAGCGTTCCGGCATGCCCGCCTCCGCAGGCCTGTCGCAGCTCTCCTTCAGCGCACGCAGTATTTCCAGCGGACGGATAATCCCGTCCCGGTTGTTCTCCGGCGTAAAGGGCTTGTGCGAGGAATGCGTCCCGTCCGTCTGCTGCAGATGCACCACCGGAGAATAGCAGCCCAGCTCCTTCAGCCATTCGTAGCAGCTGTTGTCCCGCTCCGCGCTGAAGAGATGCCCGTTTTGCGCCGCATCGTCCAGTATGCGCTCCACGTCGCCGTCGCAGATGCCCCCGTCCTGCGGGGAAGCGCCGGTGAATATCGCCTGCGCCTCCCGGCTGCCCAGCCAAACCGGAATATAGCCATTCTGCCGGTAATGCCTGTACGCGGCGCGGATGGCGTCCGCCGTCGGGCGGACGTAGTACGGGCAGTGATGCCCCACGTCCTCCGTCAGGTAGAGCGCTTTCCCGCTCCCGCTCAGCACGCTTTGCATCATCCGTTTCATCCCGTCGATGGTGAAGGGAACCTGATTCGGCGTATACATCTGCTCCAGCGCCATTTCGCGGATGCCTTTATCCTTCGCCATGGTGTTCAGCCGAATGATGCTGTCCATCACGTTGTCACAGGCCTGCGCGTAAAGCGACTTATCAAACAGTATGTACTCCGGAAACGCGTGCACGAAGTAGCCAACCGAGGCGTCCAGCCTCACCGCGGTATCCATAAACGTGGCAAACCACTTCTCAATGATGTAATCCCGCACGCGCTTGTCCGGGTGGGCCAGACCGATGGTATCGTACGTGGAGTTGTTGGAATACAGCATCACCATACGAATTCCCGTCTCCGCCTGCACCCGATTCATCTCGTCCAGCCAGTCGGCACGGTAGCCCGGCTCCATCAGCAGCGGCTCAATCTCCAGATCGGGCACGCCCTCCACGTAATTCAGCCCCAGCTCCTGTATTACCCTCACCCATTCGCCTGGCGTTGTCCATCTTTTAATCGCGAAGCAATTATCGATTGCCAGATATATCTTTGGATCCATTCCCTGTCCTCTCCCCGAATGTCATTAAAACGGCAGCTTGCCGCACTGAATGCCGAAGTGTTCCGCCACTTTATCGTAGGTGCAAGCGCCATGATACACGTTGACGCCCTTGCGCAGCCCGCCGTCCGACTGCACCGCCTGCTCGATGCCCATATCCGCGATTCTCAGCCCGTAGGAAAGCGTCGCGTTGGTCAGCGCCACCGTAGAGGTGCGCGGCACGGCGCCCGGCATGTTGGCGACGCAGTAATGCACCACGCCGTCCACCTCGAATACGGGATCGTTGTGGTATGTTGCGCGCGTCGTCTCGAAGCAGCCGCCCTGATCCACCGCCACGTCCACAATCACCGCCCCCGCGTTCATGCCCTTCAGGTATTCCTTCTTCAGCAGCTTGGGCGTGCTCGCGCCCGGGATAAGCACCGCACCGATGACCAGCTCCGCGTCGGATACCTCGTTCTGTATCGCCGTCGGCGTGGAGTACACCGTCTTTACGCGGCCTGCGTAGAGGTCGTCGATGTAGCGCAGCTTGTCAATGTTGATGTCCACGACGGTTACGTCCGCGCCGAGGCCCACCGCCATCTTGCAGGCGTTCATGCCCACGATACCCGCGCCCAGCACCACGACCTTGGCGCTTTTGACGCCCGGCACGCCGCCCAGCAGCGTACCCCTGCCGCCGAAAGGCTTCTCAAGATACTTCGCGCCCTCCTGCACGGAGAGCCGCCCGGCGATTTCGCTCATCGGCTTCAGCAGCGGCAGCCCGCCCTTCCGGTCCTCTATCGTCTCGTACGCCACGCCGATGCAGCCGCTTGCCATCATGGCGTCCGTCAGCTTCCGGTTAGCCGCCAGATGCAGGTAGGTGTAGACGATCTGACCGGGGCGTATCAGCGCATACTCCGCCTCCAGCGGTTCCTTCACCTTCACTATCATGTCGCACGCGTCCCAGACTTCCTTTGCCGTCTTCAGGATTGCGGCGCCGGCTTTCACATACTCCGCGTCCGAAAAGCCGGAACCCTCTCCCGCCGTTGTCTCGATGTAAACTGCGTGCCCGTGGGACACGTATTCGCTCACGTTGTCGGGCGTCATGCCGACACGGTACTCATGAACCTTGATTTCCTTTACACAGCCAACTTTCATTTTGATTGTCCTTTCTATGCTGAAATTATAAATCAATCGCTTTACCTGCCCGCTGGGATTCCAGCGCGGCCGTGTGCATGGCGTGCGATATGCGCGTCTCCTCCGGCCTGAAGCAGCCAAACTCCACCGGCTCTCCGGACAGCTCCTGCACGAACGCCGCCCACATCTGCAGCATGGCGTCCGTAAACCCAAACTCGAATATCCCGGCGGTCGCCGTGGGAAACAGCGGCTTGCTGCCCACCACGATGCGGCACCACGCCTGCTCCTTGCCTACCGCCTCGGTATAATAGAATGCGTTGGGATCCTCCGTGGTGAACCGCGCGGAGCATTGCAGGCCGTGCACCTCCAGATACCAATCGTTCGTCGCGCCCGGCTTCATGCGCTTCATCTCAAACGTCATCGGGAAGGTGTTGCCGTCCGGCTCCTGCATATCGCACATCAGCAGGGCGTTGTCCCATGTTTCGCAGGGGGCCATACCGCCCGCGCCGTCCGGCCGCTCCGTTACGATGTTGGACAGCTTGGCGTATACATTCCGCGGCTTCCAGCCCATGCGCAGCGGAATGTGCTCCGTATGGATGCCGAGGTCGCCCATGCAGCCGTATTCGCCGTTGGTTTCTATCCGGCGCTTCCAGTTCAGCGGCTTGCTCAAATCCATGTCGCTGGAGTGGTTCAGCCCGGCGGAAGCCTCGATGATCCGGCCAAAGCGCCCCTCGCGTATCCAGCCGATGAGCTTCTGGCACGCCGGGTAATACGGGAACTCGCTGGCGCAGCGCGCCACCACGCCGGGGTTTTCGTCCAGCGCCTTCAGTATCGCCGCGTTCGCCTCCCGGTCGATGCCGAACGGCTTTTCGCCGAGAAAGTTTTTCTTTGCGTTGATGATGTCCACGTAAATCTGCCGGTGCAGATGGTGCGGAACGGCGCAGTACACGGCGTCCACTTCCCCGCAGGCCAGCAGCTCGCGGTAATCGGTAAAGCAGTACCGTATTGTATGCACCCGCTCTTTGAACCATTCCAGCGCGGCGGGGTTGGGATCGCATATTGCCACAATTTCGGGACGGCAAACAGTCTCATTGAGGTGCATCCACCTTCCGGCTGCCCCGGCAAATTCCTTGCCCATCAGGCCGCACCCAATGATTCCAAACTTGATCGTTTTCATGTTGTGTCCTCTCTTACATGGTTGAAATGGCCTCGGCCGCCTTCTCCGCCAACACGTCCAGCGCCCTCTTCGGGGTCACCAGCGGCAGCTTCAGCAGCGCGGCGGGCGGGCAGTTTGCCTTGTAGGTCTGCGCCGAAATGTCAAAGCACGCTTCATTCAGCTTTTTCACAAACTTCACCGCGTGCTCCACGTCGTAGAAGTGAACCGCAATGAGATGCCCCTTGCCTTCCACCTTCTCGATCAGCCGCGGGTTTTTTTCGGCCAGCGCCTGAAAACGCCGTTCGATGTCGCTGCCCAGCGCGTCCACGGCGTCGCCGTTGACCTGCACGAACTCCATGGTGATGAGGTACGCGAGGCTGGCCAGTTCCTCCTGGCCGTTGGTCACCAGCGCGCCGAACTGGTTGAGCGAATCCATCTCTGCGGTGGTGATGACGCGGGACGCGGGGTATTCTCCGCCCGGGAAGCCCTTGCCCAGTATCACAAAGTCCGGCGCAAGCCCGTAGTGCCGGAACAGGTACATGCCGCTGTACCACATGCAGGACTGAATCTCGTCCGCCATCGCGGGCGTGTCGTACCTTTCGCACAGCGCGTACGCCGCCTGCAGGTATTCCCGCGTCAGCAGTATGCCGCCGTAGTTCATCAGCACGATCTCGTGGATGAATCCCGCAGTCTTGTACCCGCCCTGATTGTATGTTTTCAGCTTCTCTTCGAAGTCCGCGATGTCGTTGATCTTCACGGGCACGACTTTGTACAGCCCCTGCGCCTCGCAGCCGGTGCGCAGCGCGGGCCACAGCCCCCTCATGGTCTGCGCGAATACCGTGGTGCCGTGGTAGTTGGCCTGCATGCCGCCCTCATAATCGCCCATGACGAGGAACACCGGCGTTTTGCCTTCGTATTTGCGCCGGGGGAATGTGCCGTCCAGCCGGTAAAAGCGCGACAACATCATCTTGATTGCCGCCTCACACGCGAGGCTGCCCGTTTCGAGGTTCAGCACGCGGTTCAGCACTTTCGGCTGCTCGGACGCTATCACCGCGTCCAGCTCCTTCGTCTGGCTGCGCTCCAGTCCGTTCACCGTGCGCACCAGTTCGCGCTCCAGCAGGCGCACGATATAGCCCCGCGTATTGTTGTGTGTGGCGTTGAGTATGCCCAGCCGGCGCGCGTTGTTGATCAGCTTATACCCGCCGAAATTGTGTCCCAGCGGCGTCTGATAGTGCTCGCTCTTGGACGTGAGGTATACCCTTCCGTCCTCTCCCACCCGGTAGCAGCCGAGGCCTCCCACCGGGGCCGCACTGCTGTGCGCCGCCTGCCGGAACGCCGCCGTAGCCGCGCCCGGACAGCCATCGTCGAAGCGGTTGAATACGTTCTTTCCTACGCTGTCCGCAAGGCTTTCCACCAGCTCCGCGGTGCGCGCATCCAGACAATCCATCTCTTCCGCTGCCAGCGCGTCCGCCTCCGCGCGGTCCATGCCCAGCAGCGCCTCCGCGCACGCCTTGACCGCGTCCATATATTCGTTTCCCAGCAGCTCTGCCAGGGATATTCTCACGTTGTTCAGCATTTTTGCCATCCCTTCTATCGGACGATACCGGCCATCAGCCGTTTGAAATTGCCGCCCAGTATCGCCGCGGTGTCCTTATCGTCCAGCTGTGCCGCCGTCACATTCATCAGCGAATGGTGCGGCGTATTGTACGGGAAATACGAGCCATACAGCAGCCGTGCCGCACCGAACTCTCGGGCCAGATTGCTGAGCTCGTCGAACAGCACGACGTTGTGCGTTTCGAGGTGAAAATTCTGGTGCTCGCGCAGCAGCGCGATGTAGTTGCGCGCGTGGTACAGCAGCTTGATGTTGTGCCCTTCCACCACCACCGGCAGCCGGGGATAGCTGCGGCAGATTTCGTCCATGGCGTCCCAATCCACCTCGGAATGCCACAGCAGCAGCGGCACCCTGCGTTCCTCCAGCGCCGCCAGCAGCCTTCCCGCCGCGTAGCCGCGCATGCTGTGCTTGTAGGTCTTCGGAAACATCCGCGCCGCCGCAAAGCCCCGGTTCAGCATGCCGCCGATATATTCCGCCGGCATCTCCGGCACCAGCACCATGCAGCCATGCAGCGTATCGCTCCCGCCCAGCAGCTCCGCCAGCCGTTCGTTGCCGTACGCCGCGTCGTACATTGCGCTGTCGATGTGGGTGACGAGCGCGCTGCCGATGCCAAAGCGCCTGAGCTCCGTGTTCCACTGCGCAAAATCCGATACGGGCCGGAAGCAGTCCGTCTTGCGCGGATCCCACCACGCGTTGGTATCAAAGATTTCAAAGGCCGCGCGGCGCGCTTCATATTCCCGCTTCATCGTTTCCACCGTTTCACTCACGCCTGCCCACCTCCCAGATACACCCTTGCCGCGGTGTTTTCGAATATATTCTCGCGGTCTTTGGCGGTAATGTCCGCCCCCAGCACGACGCCCATCATTGTGCGCTGATCCATCATCGTATAGTCGCTGCCGAACATCACGCGCTCCGAGCCGACCTCGCCCACGAGATATTCGAGGAAGCCGTTCTCGTACAGGTCTCCCGCGATGTCGAAGCAGACGTTGCCGTACTTTCTGCCCAGCGCGCACGCGCACTTGATGGCATTGTACCGTCCGCCGGAATGCGCGAACACCAGCGTCACGTCGCCGTACTCCGCGATATACCGTTCAAATTTTTCGGGATAAGAATAGAGTTGTTTGGGATTCAGCGCCGAGAGATCCCATGAATGGCTCAGTATGGGCAGCCCGGCCCGCCGCGCGTACTCCCAGATGGGCCGATAGCTTTCATCTCCCGCGGGCGTCCAGCACCACGACGGATGAATCTTGATTCCGCAGAACGCGGGATCGCCGCGGTACGCCTCCATCACCGCGATGGACTTCTCCGCGATGCGCGGATCGCAGTAGAACAGGCTTCGGATGCGCCCGCCGGAGGCCTTGTATTCCTCGCTGGAGACGCGCGCGCCGTCCTCGATGTCGCCCGCTATCAGGCTTCTGCAGTGGCTGCTGACTGCTGTGCCGATGTGCAGCGCGTCCATACGCTCCAGCAGCCGCCCGAGGCTGGTATCATATACATATTGCGCAGGCATGAGCCCCCTGTGAATATGCGCGTCAATAATCATCGTTGATCACCTCTGTCCTTCTTAACCGGCCCGCTTCAGGCCCCGCCGAGCACGCTCCCCGCGTCCTCAAAATCCGCCCTGCCCAGCGCCTTCAGCTGGCACAGCATGTTGCCCGCCGCCGTGGCCTCCGCCTGCCCCGCCGCCACACGCTTCCCGCTGGCCTTCGCCGCGGCCGCGTTCAGCGCCGTTGCCTTCGCGCCCCCGCCGACGATATGCAGCGTATCAAAGCGGCGCCCTGCCGCCGCCTCCAGCCCGGCAATTTCCTTCGCGTACTTGTCCGCGAGGCTGTCCACCAGCGCCAGGTAGTACTCCTCCGGGTTTGCAGGCGGGCTTTCTCCCGCTTCCCGGATGCACCGGCACACCTCCGCGGTCATGCTTGCCGCGCCCGTGTCCAGCGCGTCCATATCGAACCGCGCCCCACCCTCGTGCGTCTCCGCATAGGCGTCCAGCGCGCTGTAACCCACCTCGCGGCCCTCGCGCTTCCACTCTCGCATGCACTGCTGTATGACGTACATTCCCGTAATGCCCTGCATCAGCGCGATTTTCCCGTTGGCGGCCAGCGTGTTGTACAGCCCCCGCTGGTATACCTCATCGTTCATAAAGGGCTCGCTGCCGGTGATGCCCATCATGGACCACGTGCCGCTGCTGATGAACAGGAAGTCGTCCTTCTCCGGAATGGCGGCGATTGCCGATGCGGTGTCGTGGCTTCCCACCAGCGCGATGGGGATCGCGTCGTAACCCGTTTCCTCCAGCACCGCCCGGCCCGTGCGGCCCACAATTTTACCCGGCTCTTCCATTGGCGGCAGCAGCCGGGCGAAATCGAAGGCTTCGGCTATCTCCCCACTGAACGTGCGGCTGCGGATATCCAGCAGATGCCCCAGCGAAGGCAGCGTACCTTCGCCGACCATCTCTCCGCACAGCAGCCAGATGAACAGCGACGGCATATACAGCATACGGTCTGCGGCGCAGTACGTTTCCGGATCGAAGGCCTGATCGCAGGCCAGCTGATGCAGCGTGGATATCGTGAGGCCGCTCATGCCTGTGATTTCAAACAGCCGCTTTCCGGGCAGCTTCTCTTCCACCAGCGCCGCCGCGTGCTGCGTGCGCGCGTCCCGGTATGAGTGCGGCGCGCCCAGTACGCGCCCATCCTTGCTGATCAGCGCGTAATCCTGCGCCCACGAGTCTATTCCGATGCAGTCGATGCGGATGCCCCGCCTGCGGCATTCGATCAGCGCGTTCAGTATCTCCTGATAGAGCTGGAGGTAATTCCAGTAGACGCCCTGCCCCATCCGCATGGGGTTGTTGCCAAAGCGGTATACCTCCTCCATGGAGAGCCTGCGCCCGTCGAACTGCCCTATCATGCCGCGCCCGTTGCTCGCGCCCAGATCGATTGCAAGAATCGCCGTTTCCATCAGACCTTCAGTGTCCTCTCCCGGACGAGCTTCAGCAGCCCGATGGCGTCGTTGTCCGCCTGCATCCGCTGAATCTGCTCCTTCGGCAGCGATTTGGCGATGTCCATCAGCGCGTTGGCCCGGTCCACAAACTCCTGCGAAGCGGCGATTCCGTCCACGCGGCCCGGCCAGATGTCGATGACATACCAGCCGTCGTAGCCCACCGTGTCAAGCTGGTAGAAGAACTCCAGCGTCTCCCACAGGTGCACGGTGCCGAGTATCAAATCGTCGTCCGCCTGCCGGTAGTTGTCGTTGAGGTGGATGTGGAACAGGCGTCCGTATTCCTGCGCCAGCGCCACCGATTCCGCCGGGTTCTCCCCGCCGAAGAGCGCGTGCCCGATGTCAATGATAACGCCCAGATTGGGCAGCCCCACCTTCTCGCACATCAGCAGCGTTTTGCTGATGCCGGAGAGATACTGGTACGCCCGCGGCTCGCTCTTCTTGTATTCCACGGTCAGGTTGATGTCGCTGCGGTAGGCAGCTATTTCGTGCAGCGCCTCGGAAATGTAGCCCCAGCGCACCGCGTAATCGTCCTCAAAGGGATAGTCGTAGCCGTCGTGGGCGAGCCACAGCATCACGTCCACCCCGCCGCAGGCAGCGCAGTAGTCCATCGCCTCCTGCGTCCGCTTCACGATCTCCCGGCGGGCTTTCGCGTCGCGGTTCGCGAGCGATCCGTTCTTCCAGTTCGCCGTGGTGTAATTGTCCGCGCAGACCGTGCCCACGCGCAGACCGTATCCGTCCAGCAGCGCCTTCATTTTATCCGGCGCCATGGTCTTGTCGTCGTAGAGCATCGGCAGCGCCTGTATGCCCCGGATACCGGAGATGATCTCCAGCTGTTCCTCCAGTGAAAGCCCCCGTTTATAGCCCTCCGGCACAAACCGGTCGTTGCACGGCGAGAACGCCGCGAGCGACGCTTCCAGCTTCACACCCATGTCATTGCTCCTTTCCAGTGAACTCGAACAGGCAGGTCAGCGGCGTCATGAGCCCGTTTTCATCCGTGTCGTACCGGATGATGTCGCTCATGTACACATCCCAGCGTTTCTTGACGGGGCTGTCCGCCAGCGCGGCGCACAGCGTTTCCATGTCATCCGTCTCAAAGTACTCTACCAGCTCGTCTCCGCGGTTCCAGATGGAATAGTTCCGGATTCCCGCGGTGCCCATCAATTCCAGCATCTCCGGCCAGATTTCGTCATGCCGGCGCTTATATTCCTCCCGGCAGCCGGGCACCAGCCGAAACTTGCTTACGTACTTCATGGTTTATTCGTACCCTCCGCCGCGCACGGAGTCAATCAGCACCGCCAGCACCAGCACGATACCGCGCACCAGCATCTGATAGTACGACTGCACGCTGAGCAGCGTCAGGCCGTTGTTGATAATGGTGATAATCAGCAGACCCAGGAACGTGCCGGAGAGCTTGCCCTTACCGCCCGCGAGGCTCAGCCCGCCGATGAGCACCGCCGTCACGATGTCCATCTCCTGCCCGACGCCGCTGGAAGGAATGGACGCCGAAACCTGCGAAGCTGAAACGATGCCCGCGATGGCGGCGGTGAGGCCGCTGATGACCAGACCGCCCACGCGGACGCCTTTGATGTTGATGCCCGCCAGATAGCTTGCCTTGGAGTTCGCGCCCACCGCGTAAACCTTTCTGCCCAGCGCCGTACATTTCAATATGAACGCTACAACCGCGTATACCACTACCATGATCCACACCGACATGGGCAGGCCGATAAAAAAGCCCCTGCCAACGAAGTTGTAAAACTCGTTGTCAATCGCCAGTATCTTGCTGGATGTGAGGATATAGCATACGGCGCGGTAGATGTTCATCGTGCCCAGCGTGGCGATAATCGGCGATATCTTGAATACGGTGACCAGGGTGCCGTTGATGAGGCCGCAGGCCGCGCCCACCAGCAGGCCGATGAGTACCAGCAGCACCATGGGCAGGCCGGTATCGAGAAGCTTGGCCATGATGACCGCCGAAAGCGTCGCCGTGGCATACTGCGAGAGGTCAAAAGCGCCCATCAGCATAGAGACGGTGAGGCCGGAAGCCATGATACCAATCACCGCGGCGGCGAGGCCAATGTTGATGAAGTTCTTGCCGGTGAAGAAATATGGGGATAATAATGACAATACCACACACATCAATATCAGCGCAATGAGCAGGCTGAAATTGTAATCCTTCACGAAGGATTTCAGCCAGCCGAGCGCCTTCGAGGGCGACTTTGCTGCCGTCACGGACTTACTGGTCATTGTTCTTGCCTCCTATAGCTTTAATCAGCAGATTTTCCTGAGTGAAGTCTTCCTTCGTCAACTCTCCGGCCATGCTGCCCTCGTGAATGACGATGATGCGATCCGACATCGCGATAATCTCCGGCAGCTCGGAGGAAATCATAATCGTCGCGATGCCGCTGTGCTGCAGCTGCTCGATGAGCTTGTATATTTCCGCCTTGGCGCCCACGTCCACACCGCGCGTAGGTTCGTTCAGTATCAGCACCCGCGGCTCCGTCGCCAGCCATTTGGCCAGCACCACCTTCTGCTGGTTGCCGCCGCTTAAGCTGTCTATCTCCACATCGATGCCGGGGGTGCGTATTGAAAACTGCTCCACCCACTTTCGCACCGTCTGTGTCTCCTTCTTGAACTGCAGCGCAAGCAGCTTTTGCAGCCGGTCGATGATAGCGATGGAGATGTTTGCTTTGACGGTATGGCTCAGTATCAAGCCTTCCTGTTTCCTGTCGGCGGGCACATACGCGATGCCGTGCTTCTTCGCGTTTGCGGGGGAGTTGATTTTCGTTTTCTTCCCGTTCACCCATATCTCCCCGGCGAGCATACGGTTTGCGCCGAATATGGTCTCCACGATGTTGGTTCTGCCGGAGCCCATCAGCCCGAAAAGCCCTACCACTTCACCTTCCGCCACGCTGAAGCTGATGTCGCGCACTTTGCTGGTGGTAAGCCCTTTTACCTCCAGCACCGTCCTGCCCTTCTGCGCCGTTTTCTTGGGATACATCTCGCCCAGCGTCCTGCCGACCATGTGCGCAATCAGCTGCTGGCGATCGGTTTCGGCGGTATTGAGCAGCGCCACCTTCTTGCCGTCGCGCATCACCTGCACCTTGTTGGACACCTCGAATATCTCGTCCAGCCGATGCGATATGTAGATGATGGATTTCCCCTCGCTCGCAAGCATCTTGATGATTTTAAACAGCGTCTCTATCTCGGCCTTATTGAGCGCCGCGGTGGGCTCGTCCATGACGAGTATCTTGATATCCTTGGAGAGTGCCTTTGCGATTTCGACCATCTGTTTCTCGGCGATCGACAGACTGGACTCCTCGGTAAACGGATCGTGGTGCAGTCCGATTCTGCGCAGCAGCGCCTCCGTATTGACCCTGAGCGTTTTATAATCAACCGTTTTGGATAATTTCCGTTTTGGGAGATTGCCAAGAAAGATATTCTCCGCAATCGTCAGTTCGTCGACGTTATTGAGCTCCTGATACATAACGCTGATGCCTTCACGTATCGAATCCTTTGGGTTGTTGAAATTGACCTTTTTGCCTTCCAGCCATATCTCTCCCTCGTCCGCGGTGTACGCGCCTGAAAGGATCTTGATCAGCGTGGATTTGCCCGCGCCGTTCTCCCCGAGCAGCGCCAGAATATCTCCCTGATCCAACGAGAGATCCACCCCCTGCAGAGCCTTAACGCCGGGGAATGTTTTGGAGATCCCTTTCATCTCAAGAATGCATCCCATCTTATTCCTCCCAGTAATTCCGTTAACCTGTTCAGCTGCCTGCCGCTGCAGACAGCCCAGGGCACAAGCCCTGTTTTCATTGGCTGACCGCCGGCCAGACGGATATTCCCGAATGGCCGGCAGCCAGTACTGGTCTTAGCCTATATCATTGACATTGGTGCGGTCAATCATATACAGCTCCGGGCTCTGCGTGCGCGGAACATCCGTATCGCCGTTCAGCAGCTTCATGATCGTATCCAGCGCCACTTCGCCGTACTTATCCAGGCTGAAAGATACGCTGCCAATCCAGCAGTTGTCCTTGGTCTTGAAGTTCTCGACGGACGAAGTCTCGCCGCCGTAGGAGTAGATTACGCAATCCGCAGAGCGATCCGCCGCTTCCACCGCCGCCAGCGTACCCACGCCGCCCGCGTCGTTGTTGGCCGCAAACACGATCTTGTGGGAATCGGGATGCGCGGTCAAAAAGTCCGTCGCCATGGTCTTGGCCTTCAGCGTGTCGCCGCCGTTATCCAGCCAAATCACCTTATCCTCAGGCAAATCGAGGCCGTTGGCCGCCAGCTGGGAAATGGCGCCCTCCTGGCGTTTCTTGACGTCCGGTCCGGCGATTTCCGGGAAGAAGCATACGAAGTAGTCAATCTCTCCGCCCCAGTTGTCGTTGATGTATTGCGTCATATAATCGCCCGCCACCACGCCGGCCTGCCAGTTGTCCGCGCCCACCAGATAGGAGTACTCTTCGTCGAAAGGCACGTCGCAGGTGACGAGTATGATGCCGTTCTCTTCGCAGGTTTTCACCGTGGTCGCCCCGACATCCGCAAACCATGTGGCATCAATGATCGCATCCACGTCCTGAATCAGAAAGTTCTCAATGTTCTGCGGCACCTTGGTGGGGTCCGCGTTGATGTCCGCAAAAACCAGCTCGACGTTGTAGTTCTTCGCTGCGCTGGTAATTCCGTTGAGAATGATCTGGCTGGACTCAAAGCTTTCCTGATAGCTGTGGACGCCAATCTTGTACGTCTTTCCGCCCGCGTTGGATGCGGCCAAAGAGGCGTCAGCGGTGTCCGCGGGGGCAGATGCCGTTTCGCCGGATCCCGAGGGCTCTGTCTGCTGCGAGCACGCGGCAAACAACGTGAGCGTCATCAGTATCACCAGGCACAGAGACAACGCTTTTACCAGCTTGTTCTTCTTCATCTTTTGTCCTCCTTTAATTTGCAGACAAAACCGAACATTCGGCCGTCTGCTTAAATTTAATATTTAAGTTAATATTTATTTCTTTTATTATTATTAATCTGTGTTTTTTAAGTTATAAATGCATTATAAATTAGTGTATATATAAATGTCAAGTTTAAATTTTAACCCAAACATCTTATATTTTTGCTATAAATAGCTTATACTTTTGTTATATTCTTCGACTTATCGCTTGACAGTATAAGGTTTGATATGAGAGAATGAATTGAATATATCAAAGGAATATAATAATGAACGCAACGGAGCGAAGAAAAAAAATCGAGCTGTTATTGACGGAAAAGAAGGAGATGGACGTCAGCGAAATCAATAACATGTTTGAGGTCTCGGGTGTTACCATCCGGAATGATTTGATCTATTTGGAGCGCAAGGGGATAGCCAAGCGGCTGTTCGGCAAAATCGTTTTACGAAGCGACGTCAATTACAACACGGCGCTTTCAGACTCCAGAAATATCGCTGAAAAAGAAAAGATCGGCAAATATGCCGCCAGCCTCATCAAGCCGGGCATCTCCGTGCTGTTCTACGCGGGCTCCACAACGCAGCAAATCGTACGCTTTATCGATCCCGATATCAAGTTCATCGCGGTAACCAATTCCGTCACCATCGCGCATGAGCTGCGCAGCCTGCCCAACGCCAGCATCGTCATGATAGGCGGCAATTTCAGCCACAGCGTGGGCGCTACCTACGGCCTTCAGGCCATCAAGCAGTTTCAGGAGTATAACTACGACCTGCTGTTCCTTTCCGTCGACGGCATCGATTCCGAGATGGGCATTACAAATAAGCAGCCGTTCGAGAGCGATGTGAACCGTGTGATCATCGAGCGCTCCAATACCGTCGTCGTCGTCGCGGACAACAGCAAAATCGGCAACGTCACTTTTGTACAGATGGGCGACGTCACCGATGTGGATATGCTGATTACCGACGCAAAAGCGCCTTCGGAAGCGATTGATAAAATACGGGCTAAAGGCATTCAGGTTGTCACGACCTGAGCGTCTGCCGGTTATGAGTTGCTATGCATTAACACCGCGAAACAGCAGAGTTACCCTCTGCTGTTTTTATATATAATTGTCGTCTACAGCCGATCCACAAAGACGCTGCGGCATTTTCAGCGGGACGGCAGATCAGAAAGGGCTACCGCTGTATTCATCGCAAAAGGCATAATGCCTTACCCGGGTTCACCGTCATGATTGCATTCACAGCCGCCGCGCCGATTCGATCATCGAGCATGTACCGGAAGCGGGTCAGCAGGTCGTCCAGTCCGAATGCCCCGCCGTAGTTCTTCAGCCTCTGGTTGGTCGTGTCCAGGCCCATCAGCAATTTCGAAGCATAGCCCGCGTTCACCATCGCTTCGATCAACTGCGCCTCCGCCTCGTCGCTGTGATACTTTTCCCGGTGTATCGTATCGTATTCGAGGTATACGCCTGCCTCCGCCAGTTCCATATGATACTCCGCATCGTACCGCGCGCGGTCCAGGTGGCAGAATATCAGGCGGTCCGGTTTGATATGGTATTGTCCGAAAAACGCCACCAGAGAGAACGCATCCGCGCCGGGATCAAAATGCACATAAATAGGCGCGCCCGCAGCCTGCGCCGCATTGGCCGCCGCAGAAAAAAGCTTTGCGTAGGTGCTGTTTGCTTTGTATGTATCCTGAATCGCGGCGCATTTAATGAGACCCGCTTTGGCGGAGACCCCTTGCCCCTCGTCCATGCCTTCTTTCACTTCGCGGATATAGATGCGGGTCAGGTCGTCTTCGCTTCGGTTTTCGAACCAGTCCGCATCCTCGAAGAACTCCGTTTTGTGAAAGCCGGTGCAGGCGATGATATTCACACCCGTCTGCTCGCTGACCTTTTTCAGATTCGCCGCCTGCCTGCCGCACCCGCAGGGCTGCGCGTCCACAAAGCTTTGGCCGCCCGCCTGCTTATACAAAAGAACCTCTGCCAGCGACTTATCAAAGTCGTCCATGTACAGGGCTTCATTGATGCGTCTGGAAGGACCATCCGAGAGGAAAATATGCTCGTGGCACTGGCACCAGCCAAGCTGCGCAGGCGCGATATCGCCCGTCACCGTTCTGATTACGCTCATGGGTTACGACTCCATCCATCTGTTCATTTAAATTATTGTGAACGCCATAAAGGGCAACTGAATCAGTGCCCCCATGACCTCTCCCCACCGAGAAACTATTTCTGTCGCGCGTACCAAATCTGTCTACTTGTTTCTTGCTTTCTTCACTTCCTCGACCATCTGTTTGCCGATGGTGACGATGGAAGCATAGTCGCCCTTCTTGGCTCCGGCGGTCAGGCTGCTGCCCGCGCCGACGGCCACCGCGCCCGCTTTGATCCATTCCGAGATGTTCTCGACGGTCACGCCGCCCGTGGGCATCATCTTCATCTGCGGCAGCGGCCCCTTGAACGCCTTGATGATTTTGGGCCCGAACAGCTCGCCCGGGAATATCTTGATGATGTCCGCACCGGCCTTCATGCCGTCCACGGCTTCCTTCACCGTCATGGCTCCCGGCATGCACGCGATGTCGTACGTGTTGCACAGCTTCACCGTCTCGACATCCAGACACGGGCTGACCACGTATTTCGCTCCCGCCAGTATGGCAGCGCGCGCCGTTTCCTTGTCCAGCACGGTGCCTGCGCCGATGATGATCTGATCGTCCGAATACTCGGCGCTCAGGCTCTCGATAATCTTCAGCGCGCCCGGCACGGTAAATGTGATCTCAATGCCCACGATACCGGCTTCCATACACGCCGCCGCGATTTTCTTCGCCTGCTCTGCGCTCTCGGCGCGCACCACGGCCACAACGCCGCAGTCCGTCAGCCTCTTTATCACTTCCGCTTTTCCCATGGTGTTATCCTCTCTATACAATCGTATACTTGCAGCCTTTGCCCTGCAGCACGTCTATGAGGTTCTGTGCTGCCATAATGCCCATTCCGGCAATCGCCTCGTTGGTGTGCGCTCCGGTGTGCGGCGTCATCACCACATTATCAAGACCAAACAGCGGCGAATCCGTCACCGGTTCCACCTCGTACGCGTCGAGCCCGATGCCGCCCAGCTTGCCGCTCTGCAGCGCTTTAGCCGCTGCCGCCTCGTCCACCAGCCCGCCCCGCGCGGTGTTGATGATGAACGCGCCGTCCTTCATGCGCGAGATGGCATCCTCGCCGATCATGTACCTGGTCTCCTTGGTCAGCGGCACGTGCAGCGAGATGAAGTCCGCTCCCGCGATCACCTCGTTCAGAGTTTTCTGTGCTACGCCGTGCTGTGCCGCAAACGCCGCGTCAAAATACGGGTCGTATGCGATGACGTCCATGCCGAATGCCTTGGCTCTCGTCGCAAGGTTTTTGCCGATCGCGCCAAAGCCCACGACGCCCAGCGTCTTGCCTGCGAGCTCGATGCCGTTGTTGCGCGGCCACTCGCCTTTTTTCACGGCATTGTCCAGCCGGGGAATCGCGCGCGCGAGGCTGAGCATCAGCCCGAACGCCAGCTCGCAAACCGCCACCGCGTTAGTGCCCGGCGTGTTGGTGACGGTGATCCCTTTCGCCTTCGCGGCTTCGAGGTCCACGCGGTCCACGCCCGCGCCGTAGCGGGATATCACCTTCAGGCTTTCGGGCGCGCGGCCTATCACCTCAGCGGTGATGTAGTCCAGCCCGGCGATGTACCCGTCCACCCCGTCCAACAACTCAAGGACCTCTTCGGCCTCCAGCGGGCGGGTCTGCGGGTTGTAAACGATCTCGTCCGCAAAAGCTTCGACCATCGCCTTGGCCTGCGGGTTTTTCAAAAACGACGTGGGTGTAACCAATATCTTCATATGCTTACTTCCACTTCGGGTTGTCGATGATCTCCGGCTTGCCGTCCTTCTCGACGATGAGTTTTCTGTATCCCTTGGTCTCGATGGTTCCGTAGTCGTGCCCTGCGTCGCCGCGGAAGCAGAATATCGTCACCAGCGGAACGCTGCCCGTGTTGATGCTGCGGTGCGCATACCGGGGCGGCACGTAAACCGCCATCCCCGCCGACAGCCGCTGCGCGCTCCAGTCGCCTTCCGGATTCTCCAGCAGCATGTAGCCTTCGCCGTTGATGCAGTAATACACTTCACCTGTCTCAAGGATGGTGTGGAAATGGCCCTTGGTCATGTAATACTCGTTGCCCACCTTGCCGGGATACGTGATGCTGGAGCCGAAAGCAAGGTCGCCGTCCTTCTCGGGCGCGCCCAGCTCGTAGAACTCGTACACCAGCGGATCGCCGTTCTTAGCCAGTTCTTCGGTCGCCGCTTCGTCGGCGTACATGCCGCGCATCTGCGACACGTGGCGCTTGCTGGACTCGGCCGGGCCCTTGGAAAGGCCGGTCTTCAGGTCGAAGTCGATGGTAAAGCCCTGCAGCCAGTTGAATTTGTCCGCATTATTGTTGCTGCTCATATATCGGTTCTCCTCGTCTTAGTTTCTGAAACCGCTGGCGATTTCGTCGCACTTCGCCAGCGTTTCGCCTTCGATTGGAAGGTGGAATACTTCGGATATGACCGCCGTCCAGCCGTAGATGAAGTACTTCCAGCCGTCGATGACCGTCAGCTCCTGCTTTTCCTGCTGTGCCAGCGCCTGATGCATGAACTTCAGGTCGCCGCGGTAGTTGATCTCCCATACCAGCGACTTTTGGGGGAACACGGCGTTGTCCGTCAGCGGGCTGCCCGGCCGGTCCTTGCCAAGGCCCGTCGCATTGACGATTACCGAACCCTCTTTCACGCGCGAGAGCACCGCGTCGTTCTGCTCCGCTTCGGGCGTGAGGTAATACTCGAACTGGATGCCGCCGGGATCGAGCTGCTTGAATATCTTTTCGATTTCGGACAGGCGCGGCTGGCTCCGGTTGGCGATGATGATCTTGCTCGGGTAGCTGCCCTTGAACCGCTCCTGCATCAGGTGATACCCCATCGATATGGCACTGCCGCCCGCACCCAGAATGAACACTTCCGCGCCGGTGTTCTTGAAATAGTCTTCAGGTACAAACTCGTCCAGCGCCAGTCCCGACGTGATGGGGTCTTTTGCGTGTCCGCGAAGCTGTCCGTCCAGCTTGGAGATGGACGAGAGCTCACCAAACGCCTGCGCCAGCGGGTCGAGGTAGTCGAACAGATCCTTCGCGGCGTCAAACAGGTCGATCTTGTGCGTGGTCACCAATGCGCCCATGGAGAGCGGATCGTGCTTGATGAAATTGACGACCTCGCGGTATACCTCCGGCTTTTCGTGGATCGCGATGTCAATGCCTTTCATGACGGCGTCAATGCCAAGTGCCTTGGCCCATTCCGGAAATACTTTCATGATGGACGACTTTGTGGTCGTTACCCCGATGAAATACATCGTGGGCTGCGTTGCTGCTTCCAGGTTCATCCGTTGTGATACTCCTTCTAAATATTTAAAAACATGGTGTTGGATTGACTGACTCATTTGTTTTGGAGCAGCGCCGCTTTTGACGCCGCCCCAAAACCGGCTCGTTCATACCCTGACTTTTGTTCCGCTTGCTGCGGATTTTTTGGCAGCATCGAGGATCTTGATGATGTTTACGCCGTCGTGGAAATTCGGCGTCACCTGCTGCCCCTTCGCCAGCGCGGTCAGATAATCGTACGCGGCATTGACAAACGTGGTCTCGTAGCCCACCAAATGGCCCGGCGCCCACCAGTGGCCGGTGTACGGATGTGAGCCATAGGTAGCCATGATGTTGCGAAAGCCCTGCTCGGGTTCCGCGTCATCACCGCTCAGGTAATTCAGTTCGTTCATGCGCTCAAGATTCCAGGTCAAGCTCCCCTTAGAACCGTAGATCTCAAAGTTATTGAAATTGCGCCGTCCGCCCGCAAAACGGGATACGTCGCACGAACCCAGCGTCCTTTTGCCCGCAAAATCCATCACGATAAAGCAAGCGTCGTCTACCGTGACCTTGCCCTTTGCCGTGGCATCTCCGGAACCCTTCGAGAACGTTGCCGAACCCGCGCCCGGCAGCGGCCTTTCCTCGATGAACGTCCGCATATCCGCGTATACGCTCTCCACTTCGCCCACCAGATACCGTGCGAGGTCAATCGAGTGGGACGCGAGGTCGAACAGCGGCCCGCCGCCTGCCGTCTCCTTCTTCAGGTGCCAGGTCAGCGGGAAGTTCTCGTCCATGATCCAGTCCTGCAGATACGCGCCGCGGAAGTGGTAGATCTCGCCGATCTTGCCTTCCTCGATCAGCTGCTTGGCGTAGACGACAGCAGGAACCCGGCGGTAGTTGTGGTTCAGATAGTTCAGCACGCCCGCCTTGTCGCACTCGGCGGCCATCTCTTCCGCATCCGCCACGGTCAGCGCAAACGGCTTCTCGCAGAAGATGTGCTTCTTGTTCTTCGCCGCGTGGATCACCATTTCCTTATGCAGGTACGTGGGCGATACGATGTCGACGACATCCACATCATCCCGCTCGATGGCTTTTTTCCAGTCGGTGGTGTATTCCTCGAAGCCCCATTTCTCCGCAAACGCTTTGGTCGAGTCTTCGTCCGTACCCACCGCCACCTTCAGCACGGGTTCAAACTCCACGTCGAATATTTTGTCCACCGTGCGCCACATGTGGCTGTGAACCTTGCCCATAAAGCCTTTGCCGATGACGGCAATGTTCAGCTTCTTCTTCATCGTATCGTCTCCTTATTGCAGCGCGTTCACGATGGCTTTAAGCCCCTGCACGCTCTTCTCTACGCACTCGTCTTCGCGGCCCATCCAGTCGTAGTGCGGATGGTCGATCTCCACCGCGAGGAAGCCCGTGAAGTCGGTCTTATTAAGGATGTTCGCAAGCGCTTGGTTGTCGATGAGGCCTTCGCCCACCGGCACGCCGGAGAAGAAGAACCAGTCGTTCGGGCGCGCCATGCGCGGATTGACCTGAAGGTCTTTGAGATGCACGGCAAGCACATGCGGTGCCAGCAGCTCCATCGCCTTTATCGGATCATCCAGCAGGCGCAGGAAGTTGCCGGTATCGAAGTTGACGCCGAAATTGGGCGAGCCCACGTTCTCCAGCAGCTGCATGATCTCTTCGCCCGTATAGTCGATATGGTTTTCGACCGCGAGCTTGATGTCGTTGTCTTCCGCGATCTTAATCGCTTCTTTAAACTGCTTGCTCAGCGCTTCGATCTGCGGGCCGTGCGGCTCCAGACGGAACATCAGCGACGAGCCCGTGACGCGCATGACGTCCGCGCCCATCAGCTTCGCCTTGGGGATGCAGGCCTTCATCTCTTTGAACGCTTCTTCGTTCCTGCCTCTTTCGAGTCCGTCCGGATGGCCCCAGGCGAAAACGCGGTCGAAGCCGTATTCGTCGAGCTGTGCTTTGAGTTCCTTTATGTATGAATCCTCAAGGGATTCAAAGAAACATGATTCCAGCGATACGCCGTCCACACCCAGCTGTTGCGCTCTGGTCAGGAAGTCGCTCATCGTCATCTTCTTCTGTGCGGGCTCCTGGTCGGGGTAGACTTCGCCGAAAAACCTGTGGTAGCAATAGCTGTCGATTCCTATTTTCATAGCTTCATTCTCCTTCTCTTTGTATTACAGTATTTCAGTTTTCCAACCGAAAACTTTTGCAAGCTGTGTCAGTTCCGGAACCCGGTTGCCCGCGATGATGAGCTGATGGTGGGATGAAAGCACTTCCATCACCTTGTGACCGTCCTTATAGCGGATCAGCGCGCCGTTCCGGCAGTCCGAACCGGGGTACTGTACATAATCCTCGATCTCGGCCTGTATCACGGTCAGTTTCTTGAAGCTCGAATCGATCTTGGTCAGCGTAACCGGCCCTTTGGCGAATTCGCAGTCAATCATAATGGCGTTCTCGTCCACGATCTCCAGCGCTTTGGGACGCATGCACCACTTGGAACAGAACGGGCGCGGCGCAAGGCCGAAGTACCCGCAGTGCACGCCCAGCGCGTGGTTGTCCGGGTCGTCAATGTCCGGGAATTTGTCGATCTTCTCGTGAGCCAGCGCCGCCATTCCCACGAGGAACGGATAAATGTTGGTCATCATGATGGGCGCTTTCAGCGAACGGTATAGGATGAACGTGCTCAGCAGCGTCAGCGTGTCGCCCTCGCAGGCCCAGATGATGTCGTCCTTTTCAAACATCATCGTCCACGAGAGGCACGGCGTGGTATCCGCGTTGAACGACTCATTGAGGCAGTTGCTGCCTACGCCTTCCACACCGCCGATCTCATTGATAACTTCCTTGACGGCGATATAGATCTTAACCGCGCGCAGGTAGTTGGCTTCCGGCACACCCTCCATGCAGATGTCCCAGTTCTTCGCCACTTCGCGGGCCGCGTCGTCGCTGATCTGCTTTGCGCGGTCGCCCACCTCTTTCCAGCTTCGGTAGATGAGCTGCATGCCGAAGGTTTCCTGCATGATGCGCGTGCATTCCTCTTCCCACCAGTAGAAGCGCTTGAAAATGTACGCCTGCATGCCCTCGCCGGGGCTGTCCTGCAGCATCAGGAACTTGCCGCCCTGCGCCAGCGTCTTTTTAGCGGCAATCGCCCGGAGTATCACCTTTGCCAGCTCGATGTTGTAGGGTGAAAACACGTTGAGTCCGTTGGCCCGCAGGTAGGTTACGATTTCCCAGTCCCACATCTCCACGGTGCCGAATTTCGACGTCAGCACGATGATGGGCAGCGTAATCTTTTTCAGCCCTTCGATCTCCCGGAACGCCGCGCCAATCAGCTGCGGAAACACCACCGCGTCCGCTTTGGCAGGCAGCTCGCCGCCCACGGCGACAGGCTCCAGCAGTTCGGCCACATCGCTGTACATCTCCTTAATCCGCGCCAGCTGGGCATCAAATTCCTTGCGCTCCCTCTCATTGGCGGCGGAAAAATACAACGGAACAAGACGTGTTATCATTTTGCATCTTCCTTTACGTTTATTCTGTGGTGTCTCCCAATTTCTATGCGATATCGATCGTAATACCCAGCTGCTCCAGTTCGCTGGCCTGCTGCCCGGGCAACCCCTTATCCGTGATGATGGTGCTGATATCGTGGATATCCGCAAACTTGACGAACGAAGCCCGCCCGAATTTGCTGCTGTCGCTGAGCAAATAGACCTCTTCCGCGAAATTGACCAGGTTCGTTTTGATCTGCGCGAGCTCCAGGCCGGGCGTCGTCAGCCCGTTCTTGATGCTGACGGAGTTGCTTGCGACAAAAGCCTTGTCGACGCGCAGTCCTTCAAGGCACCTCAGCGCAATCGGGCCTACGCTGCAGTGAAACCCTCTGCGCAGCCTTCCGCCGATCAGCACAATATCGGCATCGGAGTTGTCCTCCAGAAAGCTGGCGATTTCGATATCGTTGGTGACGACCGTCAGGCTCTTTTTGGAGATCAGCTGCTTTGCAAAGCACAGCGTCGTCGTGCCGGTATCGAGCGCAATCGTGTCGCCGTCCTCCACATAGGACAGCGCTTTTTTCGCAATCGCTTCCTTCTCGTGGATATGCTCCACCTTTTTCTGGCTGGAGTTCAGCTCATAGTTGGCTTTTACGTTGGGTATCGCGCCGCCGTGCGTCCGCTTCAGCAATCCCGCGTTTTCCAGCTCAGTCAAGTCGTTACGGATCGTCGCCGGAGAGACCTTGAATATTTTGCAGAGCTCGCTCACCGTTGATTTCCGGTTCTTGTGGATGTACTCCGCGATTGCGGTCTTTCTCTCTTCCGCAAACATGGACTCGTTCTCAGGTTCACTCATTTAGCATTTCCTCCCAGCATATGATAGATTTTGCGCAGTGCTGAAAACGACTCCAAATACGCCTGCGAGTACAGCTCGTAGCTTTCGCCGCGCTCCCGGTCGTTTGCGATTTCGGCGCCCGGTTTTTTGAAACCTTCAGCAGTTTTAGCAATATTATCATACACCCCGACGGCGTAACCGGCAACGATTGCGCTGCCCAGCGGTGCCGTATCCACGTTTTCCAGCGGCACATACGGGAGGCCCAGAACATCCGCTTTGATCTGATTGAAAGGTGCGCTCTTCGCGCCTCCGCCCATGCCGAACACCTTATGTATCTCCGTATCGATGCCGATGTCCCGCAGCACGTTCAGATAGTATTTGTATTCATACGCGATGCCTTCCATAATGGCGCGGAAAAGATGTCCCCGTTTATGAGCGAAGTTAAGGCCGATGAAACTGCCCCGTATATCCGGGTCGTTCGGGCACACCCTGCCCGCAAAGTGCGGGATGAATATCAGCCCGTCGCTGCCCGGCGAAACCTGCTCCGCTTCGCGCTCCAGTGTCGCGTAATCCACCGCGCATTCCACACCCGCGATGCTGTCCTTGTACCATTTCAGGCACAGGCCGCCGCCGTTGATATACGCCAGCGGCATCCACAGCCCGTCGATAACCGACCGCATCAGCATCAGCGCCTCGTGCTGGGTATCCGGCTTGTAGGTGTCGACGCAGCAGGAAAGGATGGACGCGGTGCCCGCAACATCAAAAACCTGACCGGGCTTCACAATGCCCGCGCCAAGGCAGGTCGCGGCGGAATCTCCGCAACCCGCAACGACCGGCAGCCCCTCCGTAAGTCCGCACGCGTCGGCGTATTCCTTCTTCAGCCCGCCGACGATTTTCCAGGGCTCCGCGATGTCGGGCAATTTTTCCTTTGAGACCCCGAACGTGTCCAGCAATTCGTCAGACCAGACCTTATTGCGATTGTCCGCAAAGCCGCTGAAATGAATGCAGGTGTGGTCGATGACCGCCTCGTCCGATTTCAGTCCGCAGAGCCTGCCGCCGACATAGACGTGCGGCAGCACAAACTTCTCCACCCGCTTGTAAGCCTCCGGCTGCTCGTGCTTCCACCATAGCACCTTGGGGCCGTGCGTATAGGTGACGGGCGAGCCGTTCAGCTCCACCGACTTTTGATTGGCCAGCCGCTTGATCTCGGTGATATATTTGCCGCACTTGGTATCGAGCCAGCTGTCATAATACGTGACCGCCTCGAAATCCTTGCCGATGCCCATGATTCCGGCCATCTGAGAGTCCATGCCAAGCGCCCTCACCCGGGCGGCATCGACGCCGCTTTTCGTTACGGCGGATCTGATCGTGTTGATGACAGAGGAAAAAATCTCGTCCGCTTCCTGATAGACCTCGCCCGTCTTGGGGCTGATCAGATTGGACGCCTCGAAGCTGCTGCCCAGTACGCGGCCTTCCTCATCGTATAGGATGGTTTTCGTTCCCTGCGTGCCGATATCAACGCCGATCAAATAATTCATGCGAACCTCTTAGAATTCGATAACGTGTTTTAAGCCGACCGCCTTTTCGGCGTTCTCGAAAGCCTTGCCGATCTCGTGAATGCTGTACCGCCCCGTCACGATCCCGGTGAGATCGATCAGTCCGTCCGCGATGAAGCCCATCGTCGTGCGGAAGTGCGAGATGCTTGCGCGCGTCGTTCCGGTGACGATCAACTGCTTGTAATGAATGAGGTTCGTGTTGATCGGCACGATCTCCTTGGTCTTGGGCAGACCGCCGAAGAAGTTAATCCGGCCGCCTTCCGCCATCAACTCCAGCGATTGCCGCTGAACGTCGGGCGACGGACACGCCGTGATGCACACGTCCACGCCCCGGCCCTTCGTCTGCTCCTTGATGAAGCCCGCGAGGTCGTCCCCGTGGTAGGTGATGATGCTGTTTTCAATGTCCTTGCACAGCTGCAAACGGTCGGCGGAGAGGTCGTTCATGATGACCTTGGCCGCGCCGAATATCTTGGCCAGCTTTGCGTGGAACAGGCCGATGGTGCCCGCGCCTACGATCAGCACATAATCGCCCGGCACGATGTTGCAGTGAAGGGAGCCGTTGTACGCGCAGGACAGCGGTTCGTTGATCGCCACTTCCTCCGCCTTCATTCCGGCGGGCGTCACCATCAGGTTGCCCTGCCGGATCGCGCTTTCCGGTATCTTCACGTATTCCGCAAACGCACCGTCCATGTTGATGCCGAAGGCGGTGTAGCTGTCGCACATATGGCCGTTGCCGCGCACGCACTTGTCGCAGATGCCGCAGCCGATGTTGGGCGCTACCGCAATCTCCATGCCTTCCTGATAGAAGTCAACGTTCTTGCCGACCTGCTCGATCACGCCGCCGAACTCGTGGCCCAGCACGCGCGGGTTGGTCTCGCTGATGTCGCCGGAGCCGTTCTGGAACATGCGCACGTCGGTGCCGCAAATGGCCGCGCTCTTGATTTTGAGCAGTATCTCATTATCGTTTATTGTCGGTTTCGCTATTTCTTCCACGACGAGTTTTCTGGGTCCGTACAATCTTGCTGCTAACATGCTGTCCCCCTACAGTTTAATGATCGTTTTTTCCTTGATGGAGCGGTTCCCTGCCTTTACGACGGCTACCGCCGCTTTCCCGTCTTCCCCGGTGACCTTCGGCACCGTATCGTTAATGACGCTCTGTACAAACTGGATATCCTCTTCCAAATAAGCATCCTTGAACAGCGTCGTCCAGCTCGTGATGAACGGCGTGTTGGTTCCGCTGGCTTCGCTGACCACCTTCAGGTGATACGCGTCGGTGTGGCCGATGAACACAACGCCCTTCGTACCCAGCACCTCTACCCGCGCGTCGTAGCCATATCCCACGTACTGCGCGCCTTCAATCGTAAACTGGACGCCGTTTTTGAACGTACCCGACATCACGACGTTGTCGTAAAAGTCCGGGTAGTCCGCGGCGATCTCTTTATTCCGGTAGTTCCCCGCAATCGCATAGAGCGAGTCGATATCGCTTTCCGCCAGCCACCTGACGCAGTCGATATCATGGCTGTTCACCTCGGCCAAAGGCCCGTTGCTGATCTCGATATCATACATCCATTCCCGCGGCTTGCTCGGCCCTCTCGTCAGCGACCGGATATGCACGATGTCGCCGATCGCGCCGCTCTGGATCGCTTCCTTGGCTTTCTGGAAGCTCTCGTCAAACCGCCGCATAAAGCCGACCTGCAGCTTGACGTTGTTCTTCTTCGCCGCCTCGTTCATGTCTTCGCATTCCTGCACCGTCATCGCCATCGGCTTTTCGCACAGGATATGCTTGCCGGCGTTTGCGCAGTCTACGACGATATCCCGGTGGAACTTCGTGGGCGATACCACAACCACGGCGTGGATATCCTCCTGCTGAAGGACCTGCTTGTAGTCCGTATAGTATCTGTCGATTTCAAGCTCTTCACACGCCTTTTGGCATGCTTCCTCAAACGGATCGGCCACCGCGACAATATTCGCGTTTGGCACCCTCGATTTGAAGTTTCTCGCGTGGATCATTCCGGCCCGGCCTGCGCCAATTAAGCACACATTCACTGTCTTTTTCATCGTCACTGCTCTCATTAATCGTATAATTTTGTAATCGTTTGTTCTTTTATATTATTGTTTATTGTTATTTTATATTGTTTCTTATTCGAAGTCAATATAAAATTGAAGAAAAAGCGGGCTTTAGCGAAAAAGAAATGGACAACGGCCCGAAGCAAAAAAGGGGCCGCGCAAACGCAAATACCGCCTGCCCGCGATCCCCCTTCCGCCTATATGAAAAAGATACACATTGCCCTAAAAGCTATTCCACGGCGCAAAGACGATTTTCTTTCAGATATTTTTCGTACATCTCCCGCCACTTATCCCTGCCGTCCGGAATAAATTCCGCCACTTCGGCAGACCGGATCAATGCGCTCCTCGCATCCCTCAGCGATCCGAATTCACCCGCAGCGATCAGCTGAACCATCGCATTGCCCAGCGCGGTCGCCTCGGACGGCCCGGCAAATACCGGCTTGCCCGATATATTGGCGGTAAACTGATTCAACAGCTCGTTCTGCGCGCCTCCGCCTACGATATGCACCAAAGGCAGCTCATATCCGCAGGCGTATTCCAGGCATTCCAGCACATAGCGGTATTTGCACGCAAGGCTTAAAAGCACGCAGCGCACCACGTCACCCGTGTCCTTCGGCGCCGCCTTTCCCTGCGACACAAAAAAGCGCGCAATGAGCTCGGGCATCGGCCCCGGCTGATAAAACATCTCGTCATCGGGGTCAAACAGGTGGTTTTCCCATTTGGACTCCGCAGCCAGACGCGCCAGCTCCGAAAAGCTGTAATCACAGCTGCGCTCCTGCCAGTAGCGTTTGCACTCCTGCAGAATCCACAGCCCCATCACGTTCTTGAGCAGCCGGATGCTTCCGCCCACCCCGCCTTCGTTGGCAAGGCCGTGCCGGTAGCTGCGCTCGTTGATCAGCGGGCTGCTAAGCTCCGTGCCGACGATCGACCATGTGCCGCTGCTGATATAGGCAAACCTCGGCGCAAGGCTCGGCACCGCTGCCACCGCCGAAGCCGTATCGTGTTCTCCCACCGCGATCACAGGCAGCGGGCTTACCGACAGCTCGCTGCTTACCGCGTGCGACAGCCTGCCCACCTCTTGCCCGGGCTGGATAATCCTCTGCAGCAGCCGCTCAGGAAATCCGATGCGTTGCAGGAGCGGCTGCTCCCAGCCGCCGATGGTCGGGTTATACGCCTGAGAAACGCTGGCCAGCGTATATTCCGTCACCTTTTCGCCGGTCAGAAAAAACGTCAGCGCATCGGGCACAAAGAGCAGGCTGTCCGCGGTTTCCAGCATCCACGGGCGCTGCCGGGCGACTGACAGCCACTGATAAAGTGAGTTCATGCGGTTAAACTGCAGCCCGGTGCGGTAATAGAGGTCTCTGCGCGAGATACACCTCTCCATCTCCTCCACCATGCCCAGCGTTCTTCCGTCGCGATAGGTATGGGGAGGCTCTATCATCGTGCCCGTGCTGTCCAGCAGCAGATAATCGTTGCTGAAGGCGTCGATGCCTATGGAATCCGCATCGTTTCCAGCCGACGCAATCCCGCGTTTCAATCCTTCGTGCAGCGCGAATATATCCCAATAAAGGCTGGTGCCAACGATGATCGGCTTATTTAAGAATCTGTGCAGCACTTCAAGCGAGAGCTTCCCGCCGTCATACGCGGCCCTGAAAACCCGTGCGCTGGATGCGCCGATATCGCAAACGATCAGCTTTTTATTCATGACTAGATAAGCTTCCCAAACAGGTTGCACACCGCGTCCGCTTCGACGCGCTCGACGACGGAAAACGCCTGCTCGATGTGCTTGCCCACCGCGACGGTGCCGTGATAGGGCAGCAATCCGCAAAGGCCCGTGATCTTCAGCTGCTCCCGATGCGGCAGGAAATATTCATACGCGTTCTCGGCCAGCTCCATGCTGTACGCCTTCGCCTGATGAATCAGCCCGGTATCGCCCATCTTCAGCGTGGCCTCGGTCACCTGCGGGACGGGCTTGCACGCGGCGACAAACACCATCGTGTAGAACGGATGCGCGTGGATGACGCCGCCTACCTCGGGAATGTTCTTCATGATCATGGCGTGCATTCTGCCCTCGCGGGAGAACGCGCCCGTGCCTTCGAGTATGTTGCAGTCGTAGTCGATGAGTAACGGTTCCTCAATATCGATGCGGCAGTGTTTGTGCTCGCTCATCATCGAAGGAGACAGCAGAATGCGGTTATCGTCCACGCGCATGGCGAGATTGCCGCCCGCCGCGTTGGTCAGCTTGCGTTCCCACATATCGCTGGCGATCTGAAGGAGTTTTTTGCGTTCGCTTAAGTATTTCACGTGAGATTCTCCAATCTTTCAACTTTGATATTTTCACAAAGCGCTTCGGCCTTGCTTTTATCCAAACCCACGGACAGCGGATTGAGCGCTTCCGCCGCGCCGCACGCCGCTGCAAACTTGAGGGCGCGCTCCGGCGCGTAGCCGTTTTTAATCGCGCAGACAAGCCCGCTTAAATATGCGTCGCCGCAGCCCACCGTATTGACGGCTTTCACATCGGCCACGCCCGCGCGGTACAGTTCCTTGCCGAATTTGACGATGCTGCCCTTGCTGCCCATCGAAACCGCGATAATTTCAACGTCATGGCCGGACAGGCTTTGAATCGCCGCGACGATCTGCCCGTCCGTTTCCGTCGGCATGCCGGTCAGCTCCGACAATTCCTCCGCGTTGGGCTTGATCAAAAACGGGCTGTGTTTAATCCCGGATTTCAGCGACGCACCCGCGCTGTCCAGCGCGATGCGGCACCCCTTCTCATGCGCCGAGGCCAGCAGCTTATCCTGCAGCGAGGTTCCCGCGCTGTCGGTAAAGTTGGAGGCATCACCCGAAATGACAACCCAGTCCATCTGGTCCGTCAGCGCGTCATACCGCTCGTAAAACGCATCCAGAATCTCAGCGGACACCTCGGGGCCTTTTTCACATATCAACGTGCTCGATCTCTCATCGATCAGCAGATAGTTTGTGCGCGAATCGCCATGCTCCGAAAGTATGAAATCGCAGGTTACTCCGCCGTCTTCAAGGCTTTCGATAATCTGTCTTCCGGTGCCGCCCATCGCGATACCCGTCGCGATGCTGGGCTCTCCAAGGCAGGCGAGATTGACGGAAACATGCGTGCCTTTGCCGCCGACGCAGTTTTCGCGGCGGGTTATCCGATTTGTAACGTTAAATGTAAACCCATTGACGAACAGCAGCCTGTCCATCGCGGGATTGAGAGTCACGGTCAGTATCATGAGAAAATCAAGGGCTGTCCTATCCAAAAGAACAGCCCTTATCCCTTTCGATTAGAAGTATACTCTTTCGGTCAGTTCAGGGCAGACAAACACTTTGACGAGGTTCTTCTGTTCTCTGATCTCTTTGAGCGCCGTTTCCAGTTCCGCCAGCGGCACCGCCATGGAGAACATGGGCTTGGGATCGATGATGCCGTACTTCAGCAGCGTGATGGCTTCGCCCCAATTGTTGCCGATGCCCGCGCAGGAGCCGCTCACCTTTTTCTCGCCCAGCACGAACTCGTACGGTTCCAACGCCGCCGTCTGGCCCTGCGCAGCGATACCGAACGCTTCCACCTTGCCGCCGCGGCGGAGCATCTTGAAAGCCTGTTCGTAGGTCGCCGTGGAACCCACCGCTTCGATTACATAGTCCACGCCGACGCCGCCCGTGAGGCGCTTCACTTCCGCTACCACATCCGGCACTTCATGGACGTTGATGGTGATGTCCGCGCCCATCTTCTTCGCCGTCTCCAAACGGGCCGCGTCGTCGCCGATTACGATAACGGGAGCGCAGGCTCTCGCCTTCGCCACCGCGCCGTGCAGAATACCGAGGCCGCAGCCGATGACCGCGACAGAGGAGCCGATTTTGGCGTCCATACGCTCGGCAGCGTGAAGCACCGCGGTCAGCGGTTCCACAAAAGCGGCGGTATAGTCGTCCATCTCATCGGGCAGATGATAGCAATTCTTCCACGGAGCTTTCACGTATTCCGCAAAGCCGCCGTCCGTATGGATACCGAGCTGCGTGAACGTCTCGCAGAGCAGACCGTCGCCGCGGCGGCAGAAGTAGCAGGTGCCGCAGGTCAGGCAGATGTCGGCCGCCACGCGGTCGCCCACCTTGAGGCCCTTTGCGTTTTTACCGACTTCGGCGATTTCACCCCAGAATTCGTGACCGGTGATCATCGGCAGCTTGTCCGCCGCGTATTTGCCGGTATAGATACTCCAGTCAGAGCCGCAGATGCCGCAAACCTTAATCTTGATAAGAACTTCGTCATCGTTAATCTGAGGAACAGGAACTTCAACATACTCCATCTGATAGGGAGCTTTTACCACTTGCGCCTTCATTGTCTTTGCCATAATATCACCTCATTAATCTCTGGGATTGTTGAAAATCTTATCGCGGCGGCCTTCGTACGGCGCTTTGATAATCAGCGGCTTCAGGAACGGCGCAACCTTCTCCACGCCGTCGCCCACGCTCATCGTCACATCTTCATGCTCGTAGGAGAGCACATAGTCGTAGCCGACCATGGACAGCTCGGTGATGACCTTCTTCCACGGCACGCTGCCCCAGCCGGGGATGCGGAACCGGAACGCGCGGTCGAGTCTCAGCCAGTCGCCCTGCATCAGGATGCCGCCGCGCTGGATGTTATGCTCCACGATCTCGCCGTCCTTGGCGTGTACGTGGAAGATGCGGCTGCCCAGTTCGTCGATGAAGTTTTCCACGCGCAGCCCGAGATAGATGAGGTTGGCGGGATCGAGGTTGAAACCAAAGTTCGGATGTCCGCCCAGCAGCTCAATCGCACGTTTTGCCGTATGGATATCATAAATCATGTTGTTCGGATGCGGCTCGACTGCAAACTTCACGCCGTATTCCTTGAACTTGTCCATGATAGGCAGGAACACTTCGGCGAATTCCTTCTCCATCTTGTCCCAGCCGTCAGCGCACGGGAACGGGAAGTAACGGCCCCAGTTGGTAACGCCGGTAAACCCGTTAACCACGGGCACTTCCAGCGCGTTGGCCGCCTGCACCGTCTTCATCAGGTTCTCGATGCCGTATTTGACCTTTTCTTCCTTGGTGCCCGGGCAGAGCTTGTCGGTATCCTCGGTATGAGGTCCCAGTATCAGCAGGGAATCCGCATGGTTAGACAGGCCGGAAATCTCGACGCCGTAGCTTGCGAGCGTCTTCTTGAGTTCAGCCGCCTTGCCGGGCTTTAAAATCTCATCACAGTCAAACTGGCCGCATCCGCTGTACGCGGGAATTTCCATCATCTCATAGCCGTGTTCCACCATGATCTTGGCTACTTCTTCCAGCGACAAATGTGCGTAGTTGGCTGCAAAAAACCCTAATTTCATTGGCGATTTCTCCTTTTTTATAATTTGCAAGCTGCGAGCGCTTCTCAGGTATGCATTTTGCGCAGCGGCCCGAATTCTTTTCTGGTCTTCACCAGCACGTCGGTGTAGTGCTTATTATATGTGCAGCAGCCAATTTCTTTCTGGCGGATCAGCAGCTCAAGGCAGTTGTCGCACAGCGTGCACCATTTGATCTCGTTTTCACGGCCTTCACGAAGCTTTTGGGCCAGGAACGGGTCCGCAAAGGACTGGCGTCCGAGCGCAAGCATGTCGACCTTGCCTTCTTCAATAAACTTCGTGCCGTAGAAGAACATCGAGTTCTTGTCCGCTTCCGCGGCGAGGCAGCCGTTTTTGCCGTTTCTGAACACCGAATAGTTCGAGCCGATGATCGCCGCGTTCTTGACGGCATTCTTGAATTCCTTCGCCCAGGTGGGATGCAGGAACGCGAAGTACGGAGCGTGCTTGTCCGCCTGGGTGATGGCGACGGTGATGGAGGGGCTGCCGCCGGACTGCACGAAGTACTGCGCACCGCGCTCTTCAAGGCCGCGGATCAGATCCAGAGGCTCCGTGAGGTCGATGATCGGGGAATCCGGGCCTTCCGTGCCAAAGCCGCCCGGGAAGCCTTCCCATGCGGAAACCTTGGAACCGATCAGGAAGTTGGGGTCGTTGATCTCCTTGTTGATCCTCTCATAGAGATCGAAAGCGAAACGTCTTCTGTTCTCCCACGAACCGCCGTATTTCCATTTGCGGTCGTTATAAGGCCGCAGTATCTGGGAACCCAGATAGCCGTGGCAGAGCTTTAAGTCGATGCCATCCGCGCCGGCGTCGTACGCGATGCGTGATGCCAGAACGAACTGATCCATGATGTGATCCACTTCTTCTTCCGTCAGCACCTCGCCGCCGTAACCGGGAAGCGGCTTCACCGTGACCCTGCGCGAGAAATCGGGATGACTGAGCTCGCCCGAATGCGTCAGCTGAAATACGAACAGCGGATCCGGATTCAGTTTTTTGAGGTCGCTTACGAATTTCTCCAGAGGCTTCGCGTTCTTAGGCATGATCGAAAGCTGATTCTTTCTGCTGCGGCATTCATCCGTTACGGTGATGGCCTCCAGCGTAATCATACCGGATTCCCCTTTGAAGAGGTTGGCATACCGTTCAACGGTCAGGTCCGACGGATTGCCGTTCGCGTCAGCATCCGTGCATTCCATGGCCTGAATGAAAAATCTGTTCTTGCATTCCCTGTTTCCGATTTTGATCGGGCTCAGTAATACGTCCTTGTAACGATCCATTTGGTTCCCTTCCTTTTAAGTGTTTATTTCTTTTTTATACCCAATTTAAATTTTTTTAATGGTCCAAAAGCGTAAAATCGCCTTTCAACCCATCGTTTATCCCCAATAAATAAGGACATGACGCCGCTTCCGCATCATGCCCTTATGATAAATCATCGATTTGAACGTGTCAATAATTTAATTCTGTCATTTTATTGCATCGTTTAATTGGTGTGCCACTTCCTTCAACGCCTCCCTGGGGGGCAGCCTGCTTTCAATGGCCTTATGTACCGCGTTGCCGATGAGCTGTTCCAAAACCGCTTCAGATACGCCTTCTCCCTTGGAATTCTTCGGCATGGCGCGCCTTCTCGTGCATGCAAACGCACTGGGCAATATGCGATACCACGGATACAGGTTATGCAGTTCTGCGCTCTCAAACACCGAACGATAGGGCACAATCCGGCCCAGCATGGCGTTGGGGATTATCAATGACTCTGATGCCGTCCACTTCGCAAATTCAAACGCGTCGTTCTTTTTTTCCGAATAGGGGTTGACGCCGATAGACCAGCCGCCCAGCACGCTGGCTTTGCCCGGCACCAGCGTAAAACCCACCTTGCCGACGACCGAGGACACGCTCCGGTCCTCCAGCGGCGTTGCATGGTCAGAGAACAGCATCATCATTGCCGCGTCGCCCCGTCCAAAGATCTCCACCTGCTCGTCCCACCAGAACACCGGCGAATCCGGATGGGCGTAGTTAAAGCTCTCCGCGTAATTGGAAAGCGCGGCTACACACTTGTCGCTCGAAATCACCGCTTTTCCGTTCTCAAATATGTTTCCGCCCATCCCCCACGCCCGCGGCAGGTATTCGCAAACCGCGCCCGATGCGTTCATTGCCCCCAGCGTGGTGCCGTACAGCGTCTCCGATTCAGGGTTGTATCTTCTGGTAAAGAACCCAGCGACCCGGTTAAACTCCTCCCATGTCGTGGGCACTTGAAGTTCCTTCTTAAAGCGCTCGTAGAAGAGCCTCTTGTTTTTGATCTGCGAAAACAAATCCTTTCTATAAAACAGCAGCTGTACCGTATGGCTGAACGGCAGCGCATAAAGATGGTCCCCGAAGAAGCAGTGTTCGCGCAGCACATCCTCCGAAAACATCCGGCTCAATTCCTTATTGTCCGTATAAAAGTCCGATAAGTCCTGTACATACCCGCCCAGAATCAGTTCCTTCATCCATGCAAGGTCGAAGGTAAACGCGTCATATTCGCCCGTAGGAATCCCCTTCAATATCTCCTTCAGCATCTGGTTATACGGCACCTGTTTCAGTTCAAGCTCGATGCCTGTGGTACGCTTAAAATCCGCCGCAAGCGAGGGAATCGTGTGACTGGCGGGCGAATCCTGGGCGAGTATTCTAATCTTCCGCTGTATTCCGATATCGTGGCAGCGGGCAGCCGCAAGGCCTGTGCTTTGGGCGCATGAGATTGAGATGCTTCTTCCGCCGCGGGTATCCTCCTGGCTTACCACCTCGTCAAGCATCTTAACCGCCGCTCTGGCCATCTGGGTATACGGCAGCAGCAGATGGTTGTCCTTTTCGCTTTTCGCCCTGGTCCATTCCTCCGCGTCCAAAGTGATCACCTTGGGCGCGGTTACCCGCGGTTCCATGCTGATAGAAAGGGCGCAATTGACGCCTTCGCTCAGCATTCTGTTGGTCGTATAGATAACTTGCGGCGGATTTTCCATCTCCATCAGCCGGATTGCGGCGCGCATGGCGCTCTCCTTGTTGCCGTTTACCGTCTCAACATATTTCGCCTCTACATTTTTTCTGGCTTTATGCATGGCATTGAAGTAAGCATCGACGGATTCCATCTCAAACGAATACTCCTGAGGCCCGGCAATGATGGCGATTTTCTCGTATCCCGCGGCAAGCTGGCTTTGTATATGTGCCGCTATGGCAGCCCGGACATCCATATCGACATTGTTCATCAGATATCCGGACACCTTGTTTTGAATAAAAATGATCTTCAGCCCGCCTTCGATGACGCGGTTAAAAAACTCTGTATTGCCCGGCTGACAGGTCAGTAATATCACGCCGTCCGACCCCATCATCAGCGCGCTTTCGAGTATCGCACATTCCCGGTCCGGCACATTCGAGCAAACCCGCAGGTATGCGGAATAGCCCTTCTCCGATGCGTATATGGAGATCTCATCGAATAGCTTTGCGTATGCCATGCTTGCGATATCCGGGAATACAACCTCGATTCGCCCCGTGCGTTTCGTCTTCAAGTTTCGCGCGAGCTCATTTTGTTTATACCCCAGCTCGGCAACGGCCTGCTCCACACGCCGGATCTTATCGCTGCTGACGGATTTTGAACCGTTCAACACGTTGGACACCGTGCCGTGGGACACGCCCGCGCGCTTCGCGACATCTTTCATTGTCGCCATCTGTTTACCCCTATCACAAAAAGTTTTATCTTCTATAATGATGCATTACTGTTTTTATCATACCATGCACTACTGTTTTATCAAGCGAAATTTCCGCGAAGCAGACATCGGCACCGGTAAATGAACTTTGGTTACCTGCCGTTGCCCCCTTCGCCATAAAATCACTATTGACACGGTAGGCGATATAATATAAAATAACAGCAATTAATAACAAACAATAATAGAAAACAATATTTCGGAGCGTGAATCTACTCAACACTCGCAATCGGCCGGGAAAAGGGGCCGTACAGGAAACATTATGAATATTGCTGATTGAAAGCCGCACATGGACAATCGCATGAATAATTACAGTATCCACTATTGACCATCAAGAAGCGCTTAAAAAACACTTGCAATTGAGCGATACTGCATATAGAATAATTTTTGGAACGTATCATTTATAGAGGAGCATGAAATGACCGGTAAAGACGCCGCAAAATTGATTGACATCAGCGCAGTCAGAACCCATCACTCTCTGCAGGATATCAGGGAAATGGTGGATGTCGCACTGCGTTATCGCTTTATTAATGTCCACACCCTTCCCTGCTGGACGAAAACAGTCAGCGAAATGCTGAAGGGTAATGAGGATGTGCGCGTCGGCGCGCCGGTGGGTTTTCCGGGCGGCGGTCACAAGACGAAAGTAAAGCTGCTGGAAGCCGAGCAGCTCATTGAAGACGGCGTTCAGGAAATGGACATTGTGATGAACGTTGGAAGGTTCAAAAACAAAGAGTTCAGCTTTGTCTGCGACGAACTGCAGCAGGTCGTGCGGCTTGCGCCCAAAGAAGTGCTGACCAAGGTGATCATCGAACTGAACTGCCTTGAGGACAGCGAATTGGAAGATGTCTGCCGGATCGTCATCGACAGCGGAGCGGACTTCCTGAAAACCGGAACAGGCTGGGTGCCGGGAGATGCCAACGTTGCGAGGATTGCAACGATCAAGGATTTAACGCGCGGCCAGATTCAGGTGAAAGCCGCGGGCGGTATCCGCACGAGAGACGAGTTTGACGCGCTTCTGGCGCTCGGCGTCGAACGCTTCGGCATCAACATCGCATCCGCGCTTACTATTGTAGAAAGCTTCAATCAGGAGTGACAGCAAAATGCATGGCAAAGACATGATTATCGCATATGACCTTGGTACCGGCGGTATCAAAGCGTCATTGTTCGATTTAAACGGTGCTTCGCTCGGCGATATCTTCGGCCAGTACGACGTGGTGTATACCGGCAGCGATTATCACGAGCAGGCACCCGACGCATGGTTTGACGGAATCTGCAGCACGACCAAAGAGCTGCTGCAAAAAAGCGGCGTTCACCCGTCCAGCATCGTCGCGCTTTCCATTTCCGGGCACTCGCTGGGTGTGGTCCCGGTGGATAAGGACGGGCGGTTGCTGCGCGGCATGACGCCGATCTGGAGCGATACGCGTGCCAAGCAGCAGACGAAGGAGTTCTTTGAAAAAGTCCCTTATACCGAATGGTATACGAAGACGGGCAACGGATTCCCCGCGGAATGTTACTCCATCTTCAAGATCATGTGGTATCGGGATAACGAGCCGGAGCTTTACGCGAATACCCACAGGATTTTAGGGTCCAAGGATTATTGCAACCTCAAGCTGACGGGGGCCATGGTCACCGACTATTCCTACGCCTCGGGCAGCGGCGTATATGACCTCGTTAAGAACGCATACGACGAAGACTATATCCGCGCCTCCGGCATCCGCAGGGATCTGCTTCCCGAGCTGGTCCATTCTCACGATGTGATAGGACAGCTGACGGCGGAAGCGGCGGCCGCGCTCGGTCTCACGACCGAAGTAAAGGTGGTGGCGGGCGGCGTGGACAATTCCTGCATGGCGCTCGGCGCACGGGGCATCGAAAACGGCCGCGCATATATCTCGCTCGGTTCGTCCTCCTGGATCGCGGTTGTCAGCGATGCGCCGCTGGTGGATGCGGAAAAGAAGCCGTTCGTGTTTGCGCACGTAATCGACGGTATGTACGCTTCGGCAACCAGCATATTCGCAGCAGGCTCCAGCTTCCGCTGGGTTCGCGACGTGCTCTGTCCGGATCTCGTTCAAAAGGAAAAGAACGGCGAGATCAAGGATGCCTATATCGAAATGAATACGCTCGCAGCGCTCTCCCCCGTCGGCTCGAACAACCTGCAGTTCAATCCGAGCCTTGCGGGCGGCGCGATGATCGAGCAGAGCAAAAATATCGTGGGTGGTTTTGTGGGGCTGCAGCTTTCCCATACCAGAAACGATATGATTCGGGCGTCCCTCGAGGGCATCACGTACAATCTGTGGTACGCGATGACGGTCCTCAAAAGCTGCGGCGTTTCCGTCCCCGAGCTCTTAATGGTGGGCGGCGGCGCAAAAAGTCCGTTCTGGCGGCAAATGTTCGCGGACATCTTCGACATGAAGATGATCAAAACCAGCGTTGACCAGAACGCCGCCTCATTGGGCGCAGCGGCGCTGGCAGCCTACGGCCTTGGACTCTGGAAGGATTACACGCCCATCGACAAAGCGCATCATCTGGAAAACGTTTCCGAGCCGGATGCGGAGAAAACCCGTATCTACCGGAGCCAATACAATTTTTCCAGATACGTTGCGGGATGGCTGGCCGACACTGGCGACAAACTAGCTCTAGGAGTGTAAAAAACATGAAAATCAAAACCATAGATCATATCGCCATCAGCACGGTGGACATCGAGGAGTCCATCCGGTTTTATTCAGAGGTTATGGGATTTACGCTTCTGAAGCGCATCCCCAACGGCGATAATACCCTCGTATACTTAAAGATTGACGACACCACCACCATAGAGCTGTTTGACTATGAAAGGGCAATACAGCATTATGATCATCCCGCGGACGCTTCGGGATTGACGCATATCGCCTTTAACGTGGACAACATCAATGAGTGGAATGCGCACCTGAAGAAGCACAACGTCGAGTTTACGCTGCCCCTGTGCAGCCTGGAGCACATCGGCAAAAGCGTGCTGCTTTTTAAAGACCCTAACGGTGCCGTCATTGAGTTGATGGAAGCGCTTTAATCGGCAGTACTGAACAATCCAAGGAAAGGGAACGATAAAGAGGCAATGGCAAATCTGTTAGAGATGAAGAATATCTCAAAAAGTTTTTACGGTGTCAAGGTGCTGTCCGATGTGGATTTCAGCCTTGATCGCGGTGAAGTTGTTGCTCTTTGCGGGGAGAATGGCGCCGGCAAGTCCACGCTCATGAAGATTCTGGCCGCCGTGTATAAATGTGACGCCGGAGACATCTATCTCGATGGCGAACACCTTTCCCCCAATCTGCAGACACTGGATATGCAGCAGCGCGGCGTCTCCATGATCCACCAGGAGCTTAACCTGATGGATCACTTAACCGTTGCCCAGAACATTTTTTTGACGCGGGAACCGAAGAGCAAAAGCGGACTGATTAACTTTAAGAAAATGAATGCCGACGCAAAGGAGCTTCTGGCTTCTCTTGGCCAAAACAACATCAGCCCGACAGCCATGATAAGCACCCTGAAAACCGCGCAAAAGCAGATGGTTGAAATCGCAAAAGCCATCTCGTTCAACGTGAAAATACTCATCATGGACGAGCCCACCGCGATGCTGACACTGAAGGAAACGGAAATCCTGTTCGATCTCATTCGGCGTCTTGCAAAGCAGAATATCGGCATCATCTATATCTCGCACCGTCTGAAAGAGATCAAAGAGGTGTGCGACCGCGTCACCATACTGCGCGACGGTACGTTTATCGTGACAAAGAAGGTTTCCGAGGTCACGGAACAGCAGATTGCGAACTACATGGTTGGTCGTGAGGTCAGTGTATCGCGCGCCACAGATTACACCGGCGATATCAATGATGTCGTGCTGGAGGTTCGTAACATATCAGATTCACTGCTTAAAAATGTAAGCTTCAAGGTTTCACGCGGCGAGATACTGGGGTTCTCCGGCCTTGTCGGTTCAGGCCGCTCCGAACTGATGGAGTTTATATTCGGCATCCGTAAAGTGAAGGCGGGGGAACTCTATCTGCACGGAAAGCGCGTTACCAACAAGGTTCCGGCATCCGCAATCAAAAGAGGGATCGGCTTTGTAACTGAGGATCGCCAAAAGACGGGCGTCGTCATCAAAAGAAATATCAAGGAAAATATCTGTCTGATTGATCAGGTAAAAAACAAAGGCTTCTTTAACCGCTCTGCAAAACAGAAGAGCGACACCGCAAATATGATCCAGCGCCTTAACATTCGATGCGCAGGTCATCATCAGTTGGTAAGCAACCTTTCTGGCGGCAATCAGCAAAAGATCGTGCTTGCCAAATGGCTGCTTGTGGACTCCGACATTCTCATTCTGGATGAACCTACCCGCGGTATCGACATTGGTGCGCGCGAGGAGATCTACAAAATCATTCATGAGATTTCGGGGCTGGGAAAAACCATCATTATTGTTTCTTCTGACCTTACCGAGGTGCTGAACATTTGCCAGCGGGTTATCGTCATGCACGAAGGCTCGATTAAAGCGGAGCTTACGCATAGTGAGCGAACTGAAGAAACCATTATGTCTTATGCAACGAATGCGGTTTAATAATGCGGAGGAATACCTATGAACAGCGTAAAGAGTGAGAAAAAATCTTCGGGTGCATTTAGCCAGATCTGGTCCAAATACAGTATTGTATTTGTATTTATCGTTCTGTTTGCCGTCTGTGCTCTGTTGACAAACGGCAAATTCGCAGAATGGAAAAACATCATGACGATTTTCCGGAACTCGTCAACCGTGGGTATTATCGCTCTGGGAATGACTTTCGTCATCATCTCCGGCGGTATCGACCTTTCTAGCGGCCCGGTTATGGCCACGGCAGGATTGGTACTGGTCAACCTGCAGAAGAACGGAACTCCCCTGGCTCTTGCAATCCTTGCGTGTATCGCAGTCGCAGCGGTTTTCGGCTTCATCAACGGCATCATCACAACAAAGATCAAGGTGCCGCCGTTTATCGTCACACTGGCCACCGGCATCATTGCGCGGTCAGTCACGATGTACCTGGGCAATGGCGCTACGATAACCGGCAACAATCAGGATACGTTCTTTAAATCCATCGGCAACGGCAACCTGCTGTCAGTACCCACTCCGTTCATCATCATGGTGGTTGTCGGTGCTCTCTTAACCGTACTGCTTGTTAAAACGAAGTTCGGCACGTTTGTCAGCGCTGTAGGCTGCAACGAGGTTGCGGCAAAGTATTCCGGAATCAAGGTAGACCGGATCAAGATCCTGACATATATCATCGCGGGAGTATGCGTCGGTATTGCCAGCACGATCGAAATATCCCGAATGGTCGCGGTATCCTCCACAACGACAGGCGATGGCTACGAATTCGACGCGATCACAGCGGTATTGGTGGGCGGAACATCGCTCGCCGGTGGCCGTGGCACATTATACGGCACGATCATCGGCGCGATCATCCTGTTCTTTGTCAATAACATGATGATACAGCTTACGATATCCCCCTACCTGACAGGCGCCGTCAAAGGCCTGGTCATTTTAATCGCGGTGCTGTTGCAGGCACGCAATAAAAATCAATAAAGTTTCATAAACTATTGTTTATGAATGAAACATAAAAAACAGGAGGAACAAATGAAAAAGATCTTAGTGTTAGTCCTTGTGGTTCTTTTGGCTATGAGCGTTGCAGCTTGTACCCAGAACAATGCACCGTCAACCTCTGCTTCGGCAGGCGAGTCTGTATCCGCATCCACTTCTGAATCGGTCACTCCCTCGGAACCGGTTGAGATGAAGAAGGTCGCAATCTCTCTGCCTCCGGCGGACAATGCCTGGCAGGCTGCGCTGCTGGCGTCCATCAACGAAGCGATCGCCGGCGACACGGAAATCGAGTGGACTGTCAAGAACGCGGTTGACAATGCGGACCAGCAGAACATTCTGACGACATTCAAAGACGGTGGTTATGATCTGATCGCCTGCCTGCCGGGCGATGGCACGCTGCTCACGACGATCATGGAAGAAATCTATGACGCGGGCATCCCGACGGTCATCATCGACAGAAACATTGCGTCCGACAAGTACACCTCGTTTGTCGCGGAAGACAATTACTCCTGCGGTGTCATGGCTGCGGATTACATCGGCAAATTCTTCGAAGGCCAGGAAAACATCAAGCTCGTCAACCTGAGAAGCTATACCGGTATCCCGATCGACCTTGAAAGATACCAGGGCTTTGCTGACACGATTGCGAAGTACACCAATATCGAAATCATCGGCGAAGCGGATGGCGAATTCAACAGCACGGCTGGCTTCGATGCAATGTCCAACCTTCTGGCTGCGCATGACCACATCGACGTCGTGTTCACGCATGACGACGAAACCACGACCGGCGCGATGACTGCGATTGAGCAGCAGGGCCGTACGGACATCCAGCTGATCACCGGCATGGGCGGCACACTGACGGCGCTCACCGAGATCAAGGCTGACAACACGATCCATAAAGCGACTGCGTCTTACTTCCCGAGAATCGGCGCTGCGGCTGTGGAAATCATCAGAGAGTACTTTGCAACCGGCACCATCGATAAGGACAACGTAAGAGAGTCCACGCTGATCACCAAGGACAACGTTGACCAGTTCATGGAGTGGGCATATAGCTAAGCCCTGATCACGGTAAAAAAAAATCTCCGGAATATCCGGAGATAAAGGAATTCAGAGTAACACCTCGCACCGCTAAAATGCCGAGGTGTTATTCTTTTTATATAAAACATGCGCTGTCAATTCTCATTACAGCCCGCCTGATGAGCTGCTCTCAAAGCGTTTTCAAACCGCTCAAACGCTGCCTTCCCCGCTTCGTCCCGTTTGAACACCCCCGCATGCTCCAGCACCGTGGCGAAGGTGCGGCCCACCTCATCGCGTATCATGCCGCCTATCGTATCGGCGTGCAGTTCATCATACTTTGCGCGCCAGCGTTTCACCCATTCCGCGTGCTTGGCAATCCTTTCATCCGCCGCAATATCACCGCCCGCCAGCAGGGTTTGCTCGATGAGCGCCAGCTCCTCCTTCAGCCGCGCGGGCAGAATCGCCAGCCCCATCACCTCGATCAGACCAATATTCTCCTTCTTGATATTGTGGAGCTCCGCGTGGGGGTGAAACAGGCCCAGCGGGTATTCTTCCGTGGTGCGGTTGTTGCGCAGCACGAGGTCCAGCTCAAATTGTCCGCTGCGCGTTCTGGCAATGGGTGTGACGGTGTTGTGCGGCGTATCGGCCGTATGGGACAGTATCTCTGCCGCCGGATCGGAATAGCCGCGCCATACGGACAGTATGCGGTCCGCAAGCGCGCACAACCGCCCGCTTTCCGCCGAGCGAAGCCGAATTACCGACATCGGCCATTTCACAATGCCCGTCTCCACGTCTTCGAAGCCCGGCACAGAAAACCGCCGTTCCACAGGCGCTTTCTCCATGGCAAAGGTATACCGGCCGCCCTGAAAATGCTCGTGGGACAGTATGCTGCCCCCCACGATAGGCAGATCCGCATTGGAGCCCACAAAATAGTGCGGGAACTGTTCCGCAAAAGAAAACAGCTTTTCAAATACCCGCCGGTCTATCACCATGGGTATATGCTTCTGATTCAGCACGATGCAATGCTCGTTATAATACACATAAGGCGAGTATTGAAAGCCCCATTCCTCGCCCGCTATTTGAACAGGAATGATGCGCAGGTTCTGCCGCGCCGGAAAGTCTACCCGCCCCGCGTAGCCTTCGTTTTCCATGCAGAGCAGGCAGGCCGGATAGCCGCCCTGTTTGGCAAGCCTTGCCGCCGCAATATCCCGCGGGTCTTTTTCCGGCTTGGCCAGGTTGATGGAAATGTCCAGTTCGCCGTATTCCGTTTGCGTTTTCCACCGGATGTCTTTTTCGCTGCGATCCCGGCGGATGTAGTTGCTGTCCTGACAAAGCGTGTAGAACCAGTCCGTCGCCGCTTTTGGGGACTCTCGCCAGAGCGCGCGAAAGCGTTCGTTTATACGGCTTGGGCAGGGCAAAAGCAGCCCCATCAGGGCGGTATCAAAAAGATCGCGGCTGGCGGCGGTACCCGGAATTCGCCCCGAGATCACCGCATATTCCGTCAGCGCGGAGAGCGCGTCGGCCAGACCGCCGCACGCCGGAGCGTCCGGCGCATGATACGAATCCAGCCCCAGCTTGTCCAGTATCAGGTTGCGCACAAACACGGCGTCTTCCCGCCCGATCCATTGGCGGTCTATTCCATAAGTCACCAGCCAGTCAATATGCGATTCTATCATAATGCTTTGTCCTCATTGCCGTTTTCATACGGCAGCTGCCGCTTGCTCTTGGAAGAATGACATCCGGCAATGCCGTTTCTTGAACGGGTCCCTCAAAAGCCGCGCATCCGAGGTGCCTGCCGTAAACCGGTCTCAGATTCTCACCGCCGCACGCCCGGGCGCGTCTCCGGCTGCACATACACCATACGTGAGACAGTATACCCCGATCCGCCTTCTTACTGCAATTACTTCTTTATCAACTCGTATCCGCCCACAGGCCGTATGTTCAGCTTTTGGCAGGCATGCGCACCGAATACCTCCCGCATGGTTCGCTCGTATCCTTCGCACAACGGCTGCGGAACGAGTGCCTGTATCGTGCCCGCAAAGCCGCCGCCGTGAATCCGCCACGCGCCGGTTTCGCCCAGAGCACGCGCGCAGAGCGCCAGCGCCAGCGCAACGCTCCGCTCCGCGGCATTTCCCGGCCAGATGTTCTGCAGCAGCTCCATGCTCGATATGCCCGATGTGCGCATCACTGTCTTGTACTGTTCCACATCCCGGGCGCGCAGCGCGTCCGCCGCGGCCTGCGCATGTTCATTCTCCGCAAAGAAGTGCATCGCTCGCAGTATGGCGCGGTCGCTCACCCGTCCGCGCAGCGCCTTAATGCCCGCATAAAACGCTTCCGGCTCCACACCGCGCAGCGCATCCTGCCCGAAGCTTTGTGCCACCGCGCGCATCTCGCCGGGGATAGCAGCATATTCATCCGTCAAATCCGCATGGCTGCCGCCTGCGTCCACCACGTACAGGCTGTGCCCCATCGCGGTAAAATCACAGGCAATGGCGCTGAGCGCGGGTTCCTCCGGGTTATTAAAATCGATCGCCACCGCGCCGCCTGCGGCACAGGCCGTCTGATCCATCATGCCGCACGGCTTGCCAAAATAGACGTTCTCCGCATACTGCCCTGCCTGTGCCAGCAGTACAGGCGGAATTTTGCCGCCGTTATAGAGCCGGTTGAAAAGCTCTCCTGCCAGCACCTCGAAGGCTGCGGAGGACGAAAGGCCGCTGCCTGCCGGGACGTCGGAAACAACATACGCGTCGAACCCCCCGACGGTATAACCCAGCGCCGAAAGACGCGATGCAACGCCGCGCACCAGGGCCGCCGTTCTGCCCTCCTCCTCGCCATGTACGGAAAGGTCGGCCAGTGAAATCGCCGTGTCCCCGTAGCCCGCGGAATGCAGACGCACACAAGCACTGCCGTTGGGTGCCGCAACGGCCAGCATATCCAGCATGACCGCGGCTGCCAGCACACGGCCGCGCTGATGGTCCGTATGGTTGCCGCAAAGCTCGGTGCGGCCCGGCACGCTGACGATGCGCGCAGCCCGCTCCCCAAAACAGGCTTCGAACGCTTTCACCGCCTGCGCGCAGCGCACCGCCTGTCTGCCCGCGTCCTCTGCGTACAGCCAGGTCAGCTCCGCGTTCAGCGCGCCGCCTTCCAGCTGTTCGATCCATGCCCTGTTCTCATGGTGCATCTATTTATGCCCTCCCGGTATAAAGTAAACAGGACCCGGCACGCTTCCATAACGAGGGTCAGCACGCCGGATCCCTGCAATGCCCGATTTGTTTATCCGATAAGGTTTGCGCCGGTTTCCCTGTCAAACAGATGGGTTGCGCTGCCGCCGAAAGTACATCCGATTTTCGCGCCGTAGGCAAAGTGTGTCCCGCCATCGGAAAGCTCCAGCGTAGGCACGATGACGACCATATCCTTGCCGGCGGCGTTCGCATGCAGATGGATGGAGCTTCCCATCATCTCCGATACGTCCACCGTAGCCACGATGTCCGGCTGTGCCTCAGCCCCGCACAGCGCGATATGCTCCGGACGAATACCCAGCGTGATGTCCTGCGGCAGCACGCCGCGTTCCTCCAGCGCCTGCTGCTTCTCCGCAGAAACGGGGAGCTTCGATCCCTCCAGCTGCACATAGTAGCGGGAGCCGTCCTTCTCCAGCCGCGCGTCAAAGAAGTTCATCTGCGGGGAACCGATAAACCCCGCGACAAACAGATTCGCCGGATTGCCGTAAACCTGCTGCGGTGTGCCAATCTGCTGGATAAAGCCATCCTTCATGACCACAATGCGGTCGCCCAGGGTCATGGCTTCCGTTTGGTCGTGCGTCACATAGATGAACGTCGTATCCACCTTCTGACGCAGCTTGATGATCTCCGCGCGCATCTGGTTTCTGAGCTTTGCATCCAGATTGGAAAGCGGTTCGTCCATTAAAAACGCCTTCGGGTGACGGACGATGGCGCGGCCTATCGCCACGCGCTGCCGCTGTCCCCCCGAAAGAGCCTTGGGTTTGCGGTTAAGGTAGGGCGTAATGTCCAGAATTTCTGCCGCTTCGCGCACCTTGAGGTCCACCTCGTCCTTGGGTGTTTTATGCAGCTTCAGCGCGAAAGCCATGTTTTCGTACACCGTCATATGCGGATACAGCGCGTAGTTTTGAAATACCATCGCGATATCCCGGTCTTTGGGGGCGACTTCGTTCATCATGCGGTCGCCGATATATAAGTCCCCCTCCGATATTTCCTCCAGACCCGCAATCATACGCAGCGTGGTAGATTTGCCGCAGCCCGAAGGCCCCACCAGTACGATAAACTCCTTATCGGCGATTTCCAGATTGAACTCCTGCACAGCCACCACGCCCTGCTCCGTCACCTGCAGATTCGCTTTTTCCGAGGATGCGCTGTCCTTCCTGCGCCTGGCCTCCCCGGCCAGGGGATAAATCTTCTTCACGTTTTTCAGCGTTACCTTTGCCATATTCGTCAAGCCTTCCTGTCAGAAATGATGCCGGCCTTTACTGGCACAGCAGAAACGCGCCGATCTTCGCCGCCAGTATCTCATGCCCCGCGTCATTGGGGTGCAGACCGTCCGGGCAGCAGCGCTGCTTGATTGCCGGTACCTTCGGCTGCAGTCCGCTCTGCGCGAACAGATCCAGCACCGGCAGGGCGTAGTACTCCGCAACCTGCCGGATGATGCCGACATACGTGCTCAGCGGGGCAGCAGGGGCCGCCTTGTTGCCATCGCCAAAGAGGTTGTCCTCGTTTTCGCGGTGAAGCGGCGTCAGTATCACGATCAGCGCGGCGGGATAACGCTCTATCAGCCGGGTATACAGCAGATGGCATGCACCGTAAAAGGTATCGGCGGTGCGATCGGAAAACGAGCCGAGCGGCGCGTCTCCGTGTCCAAAGTCGTTGGTACCGCCGAACACGACGACGATATCCGCATCGGCGTTCATTTCGCCCACGCGCGAGCAGAAGTCGCGATCGCACCGCAAATCGTCCGACGGGCGCGTCTGTCTGGCGTAGCGTGTTCCTCCGATGCCGTAGTTCCGCGCCTCCGCAAGCCCGAACCGCCGTTTCAGAATATTCGAAAACCGGTGCGCTTCATCGCTGGCACCGACGCCTTCCGTAATGCTGTCCCCAAGAAAGTTGATCCGTTTCCCGTTAAGCTCCATTGTCTTGTCCCGTCTCGTCCAGCCCTTCCCAAAGAATGTAAGACGCCGTCATGCGCACCACCGCGGGCATACCCAGCAGTATGGCAAATACTGCCACATACGGATACGCCACGCAGGCAAAAAGCCAAACCGTCTGCAGCAGCCCCGCGAAGAAGCTGGCTTTGCCGCCGCGCAGCGCGCAGGCCACGGACTTTTGCAGCAGCCCGCCTCGTTCTCCCGATATCATCAGTGCCAAAAGGTGCGGCAGTATACTGCACAGCAGCAGCACCGCGGACATCGCGCAGGCCATCATCACCATCTTCATCGCGCTGTTGGTCACCAACGCAAAATAGACGGGATACAGCACCACGACGCCCACGGCAATCAGCGCGAACGAGAGCGCGAGACCACGCCGCCAGCGCTTGCGGTACGCGGCAAAGAAGCGCGGAAGCTCATTGCGGGCGCGTCCGGCGGAGACTTCGGCCGTCACCTCGTATAAAGCCAGCAGCGCGGGGCCAGCCGGAATTAACAGCGCTACTCCCGCCAGCAAAAACAGCCAGGCGTTGAAAATACCAAAAACGACGATGCAAACATACGCCGGAAGGGCGAACAGCAGATAACCAAGGTTCGCTTTAAAAAGCTCCCAGCAGTAATCCGTCAGCCGGGCCCACCAGCCCAAAAATGATTTTTTCCGCGGTGTCTTTTCGTCCTGCGCCTGTGCCGAGTTCTTCATGCCTTCTCCGCTTTAATGGATCTGGACGGCTTGCCGTCATTGATTTCCTTAATCATCGCCAAGGGTATCTTCGGTTCGTGCCCGTAGGTGAGCAGCCCGTTTTGCTCCGTGCCGACGTCGGCAAGCTGGGTGTAGCAATACCCCTGAACGTTGCCGGAGCCATGCAGCACTTTGACGAGCCGCGCGAAATGCGCCACGAATCCGTCCAGCGTCTCATCCTCGGAGTACCCCCACGCGTTTTCCCCGGGATCGTCCTGCGCAAAACGGATGCCGCCGAATTCGCTGACGATGATGGGTTCGCTGCCGTACTGGGCGCCGCCCACATACAGCTTCTTCCCGTTGGGCAGAAATTCCAGTATGCTCTTCAGGTTCGCGTAGCGTTCTTCCATCACCGCCGCAATCCCCTCGTAATCGTGAATGGTGAGTATATCGCTGCAGGTGTGCTCCCATCCGTCGTTGTCTATCACCACGCGGGTATTATCCAGAGATTTGGTAATATGGTACAGTGCCCTGCTGTGCCCCTGCTGCAATTTGCTCTTGTGGATCTCCTGTACACCCCACGATTCGTTCAGCGGAACCCACGCCACGATACAGGGATGATTATAATCCCGCTGGACGGCTGCCGTCCACTCCCCGTACATCCTCACCGCGTACGCTTCCGAATAGAGGTAGGCGGCGCCGATTTCGCCCCAGACCAGCAGTCCCATGCGGTCCGCATGGTAGAGGAAGCGGGGGTCCTCTACCTTCTGGTGCTTGCGAACGCCGTTGAAGCCCATCGCCTTTACCGCTTCGATGTCTTTTACAAACGCGTCATCCGTGGGTGCGGTCAGCAAGGAATCCGGCCAGTAGCCCTGATCCAGAACCAGCTTCTGATAGTATGGCCGGTTATTGAGCATGAACGTATTGTTCTCCACGGAAACCTTGCGCATCCCGAAGTAGGAGGTCACGGTGTCTTCCATCCGCCCCTCGCAATATACATTGAACACCACGTCAAACAGCCGGGGGGTTTCCGGAGCCCACGCCAGATCCTCATAAAAGTTCCACGCCAGCAGCGCGGGCTGGTCGAGGTTGACGGTCAGCGAACCCTTGGGGCTTTGCGGCTGCACGGAAACGCTGATCACTGAGACGCCCTGAAACGATATATGGATTTCCAATGTCAAACCCTTGCCGCCGCAAAGCCTGTAGTCGAACTTGATTGCCTTTTCGTCAAAAAGCGGCGTCATCCGCACCGAATGCAGATGCGTAACCGGCACCGCCTCCAGCCATACGCTCTGCCATATACCCGTCGTGTGCGTATAGAATATGCTGCGGGGCTTCTCCTCCCAGAACTGCTTGCCCCGCGGCATTTCCAGATCGGAGTGGTCGTCCACCACCTTCACTACCACCGTGTTGCTTCCGCCGCAGCACGCTGCGTCGGTAATGTCCGCAGAAAAACCGGTCTGGCCGCCGGTATGCTCCGCAACCAGCACCCCGTTGACCCATACCTTGCAGCAATAATCCACCGCGCCAAAATGCAGCTTCAATAGACCTCCCCGCATGGCGGACGGAACTTCAAACTCTCTCCGATACCAAACCGTGTGGTGAAATTCGCTGTTGCCCAACCCGGACAGCTTGCTTTCATAGGAAAACGGCACGTTGATCTTCTGATCAAAAGAATCGCTGTCAAACGAAAAATCCCATTCTCCGTTCAGGGGAAGCCACCTGTCACGCACAAAATCCGGCCTCGGGTATTCGTTCCTGCTGATATTGGTCATTTTGCCCTCCGATGCAGTATTCATAAACTTATAGATACGTCTTAAAAGACGCAGACAGCTTATAACGGTCTTTGATATAATTGGGCGCAATCGATACTTCCGCCCTTTACGCGTATGCCGGTCCGCCCGGAAAGTATCGGCGACGGATCATGGAATTCCATCACCGCAGCGTCTTCGTCATTCACATATACCCGGATGTCGTTTGCTTCCGCTCTCAGGCGCAACCTGCGGACAGGCGCGCCGCCGACGCGCTCGCTGCACAGCTCCTTTTCGTCATACCGGTGTTTGGTGAGCACCACGCGATTCCGCTCCAGCGAAACGCAATAGCCGATGAAGAAGTTGATACCCAGCTTCTTGTCGTCCCCCTCGCCGCCGTCGGACAGCTCGCTCGCCCGGAATATAATCCCGACAGCTGCGTCGTCTCCCTTCGGAGCGGAACAAAGTTCCAGCTCCGCTTCGAAGGCAGGGGAATCCGCGCCGCCCCAGCAGCGCTTATCGTATGGACCCAAACCGGTTATCTCCGCCGTCATCGGCTCATCCGTTCCTGCCTCAAAAATCGAAAGCTCCGCAGGTAAACGCAGCCCGTCGCAGAATTCAACCGAAACCTCATGCAAGCCCTGAGGCAGCGTGAGTGCGTACATGGCGACATCCCGGCTGGCCGTTGTCAGCACCGTCTCGACACCGCTGCCGTCGATAGTTACCGCGATGCCGGACAAGGCCGCCTCTGCCGCTTCGCAGGCAACCGCAAAAACATAACGCCCGGTTCGCGGCACATTGAGCTTCAGCCTTTCCCGCGCCGTTCCGCCGAGCGGTATCCGGCAGGGTACCGGAACAAACCGTTTGGCCGCTGCGGTTTGCGCATCCCCCGAAGTGAACGCCGTATAGCCCATGCCCACTGCAGGCCCTTCCGAGAAGTACCCGATTCGATCGCCGGAACATACACGGATATCGTACTGCCCGGCCCTTATGCCGTCCACGTACACCTCGGCCCCGGCAGCGCCATAGCGAAGCTGCAGGCTGTGCAGCGCGTCATGCGCGTACTCCCATGGAATTATGGATTCAGCCAGCGGCGTCCCCGCTGTGTCCAGCAGCCTGATATTATTTGCAGACGTATTAAGACAAAGCTGGAAGCTTCCGACTCGGACGCCGTAGGTTCCCGCACCATCCACCGCGCGCAGATTGAATTCCGCGACGCCCGGCACGGCAGTCAGCGCATGCCTGCAATGACACCTGAAATCTCCGGACGATACGCGCAGACCGTCCCGCGCTTCCCACTGCCCCGCGGTTACATCCCAGTGGCCATCCGAGGTCATGTCGTCCGAGAAATCGGGCAAAGCCGGCACAGGCTGCGGAAAGTTGGCGGGCCCCAGCACACGCACGCCTCCATCCAGCACCACCGCGTCCATATTGAGATGCCGCGTTCTGTCCGGGTTCATGTTGTGGTACACGATGTACCGCGTCAGCATATCCGGTCCGTACACCGTAGAGCTGTGTCCCAGCCCTACCCACGGTTCCTCTGTATGCACAATGATGGGGTTATTTTCACAATCCACATACCCTGTCAGCGGCTGCCTGCTCATCGCGGCGTTTATCCGATACCCTTTGGAGAGGTAATGGTTGCCGGTGTAGGTCATGTAGTAAATCCCGTTTTCCTTGACGACCATCGGACCTTCTGTCCAGCCGTGCATGAAAGCGCCGGTGTTTACCGGCGGGCCGAATTCGGTGGGCGAGCTCATTTCGCAGCCCAATATTCCGCTGTCGTCCGCCCAATAGAAATACCATTTGCCGTCGTCGTCGATGAATACCGACCCGTCGATGCTGTGCCCGACATTGTCCGTAATCCTGCGGAACGGCCCCGTGGTGCGTTCGCTTTTCAGCACATAATGCCCCAGCCCATGCGGAGAGGTGTACATGTAGAACGCGCCGTTCCAGTACACCACCTCCGGCGCGAACGGCACCAGTCCGGGAAAGGTGTCCGGCTCAATCGCTGGGCCTTCCGGCTGCCATGCGACGAGGTCGTCCGAGCTCCAGCACTGAATATCGGGGGTGGTGGCGTACAGATAGTATTTTCCGTTATGCCGCAGCACAAAAGGATCCGCGAAGTCGCCCTGCTTTTGAATCGGATTGCAATAGAACTTCATACTTACCCCTTGATGCCGGTCATGGCAAACGATTCGGTGAAATACTTCTGGCAGATGATAAACAGTATCAGCACAGGCAATATCGCGATCAGCGAGGCTGTCATCATCAGCGGAATATCCGTCTGCTGAATGTAATGGGAGTTCAGCATCGCGATGGCTACCTGAATGGTCTGCTGAGACTCGCTGTGGGTAAATACCAGCGGCCCGAAATAGTCGTTCCAGGTTGCCATGAACAGCATGATGATGTTCGCCACGATGGCGGGCTTGCTGAGCGGAAGATATATCCGCCAGTACGCGCCGAAATACCCGCAGCCATCTATCTTCGCCGCGTCCAGCAGGTCCCGCGGAAGTCCGGTCATATACTGGCGCAGAAAGAAGATGATGTTGATGTTGCACAGCGACGCGGGCACGATCATCGGAAGCAGCGTATCAATCCAGCCGATTTTGGTGTAGATGATAAACAGTGGCACCAGCAGCACCACCAAAGGCACCATCATGGTGGTAAGCAGCATGACGAATATGGCGTTTTTAAACCGGAAGTTCAGCTTTGAAAACGCAAACGCCGCCATGCTGGAGGTGAGCGTACAGAATACCAGCACAGACGCGCTGATGATGCAGCTGTTCTTGATGCCGGTCAGCAGATTGGACGAAGTCCATATCTTCACATAGTTCTGCCAGTTCACCGGATCGGGTATCCACTGCGGCGGAATGGTATAAACCAGATTGGCCTGCTTCAAAGAAGTGCTGATCATCCACAGAAAGGGAAGCACCATCGTGGCCGCGCCAATCAGCAATATGATAAATACGATGACCCTTGCCGGGCTGGTTTTTCTCTTCATCGCTCATTCCCCCTCATAGACCCATTTGCGCGATACGACAAACTGAACGACCGTCAATGCCAGTATGAACAGCCCGAACACCGTTGCGGTCGCGCAGGCGTATCCCATCTGGCTGCTGGAAAACGCTTTCTCCCATATGTAGAAGACAATCGTCCCCACGCCATACCCGCGTCCGCCATCCGGCGCGAACATCTGCACTTCCACGAAGGTCTGCAGCGAACCGATGACCCCGACGATCACCAGATAGAAGGTGGTGGGCGTCAGCAGCGGCAGGGTAATCTTAAAAAATTGCTGTCGGGGCGTCGCGCCGTCAATCTGCGCGGCCTCGTAATAGGTTCTGGGCACCGCCTTGAGCGCGGCGATATAATAAATCGATATGATACCGATCATTTTCCATGAAATCATCATGACGATCATGCGTTTCGTCCAAACAGGATCGCTGAGCCAGCTTGGCGGATTGGTTACGCCAAACCACGCCAGAAAATTGTTGACGATCCCATACTGTGAATTGAACAGCCACATCCAGATCAGGGCCAGCGCCACCACCGAAGAGATAAACGGCAGATAATAGATTGCGCGAAACGCTTTTTGGCCTAAAATGTTTTTGTGGCAGGCATATCCGAAGAGCAGTGCAAAGGTAATATATATCGGAATTGGAATGAGCATGTACAGCGTGTTTTTAAGCGCGATCCAAAACTTCGGATCCGCAAACAGCTTTTCATAATTGCGGATGCCAACGTCTTTTACATTGGGGGACAGTATGTTCCAATTGGTGAAGCTTGCGTATACGCATACCGCAAGCGGCAGCAGGAAAAATACAACGAAGTATAATAAGGAAGGGGATACAAACAGCAGCCCGGCAATCCCTTCCCGCCTTCTCAGTTTGCTTGCTTTTCTTTTCATCATTGCCTCCTGCGCCGATTCCACCTTGTCGTATTCTTCCGAATATATCGGCAGGTATCATGATACCTGCCGATAACCCGGAAGTACAGCCTTTTGATTTTACTGGCTTCAGCTCATGTATTCCAGCTTCTGCGCGATGCTGTCGTCCAGCAGCTGCTGAACCTGTTCCTGTATGGATGCGCAATAGTCCACCGCTGTCATTTCACCCGTAAACACCGCGGCCGTGTTGGAGTTGAATTCGGCAAACCACTCCTGATTGAACGTCCGGGACTGTGTCGCGAGGCGGGCATGGTTCTCGAGGATATCGAAGAGCACATCCTTGCTGGCGGGTCCTTTATCAAATTCAGAGTATTCTCCCAGTGCCATGTCCTTGAGCATCGGGATAGCCTGACCCATCGTGTAGGCGGTTCTCTGCGCGTCCTCATTGAAGGAAAGGAACGCAGCCAGATTGCAGGCGGCTTCGGCATTTTCGGTGGTGGCAGAAACGCCAAGGCCCGCGCTGCCGAACCAGATCTCGCTCTTGCCCGTGTTCGGGCTGACGGGCCAGTTCATGACGTCCCATTCAAAATCACAGTTTTCCCAGAAATCCGCAAGGCTCCATGTTCCGGCGCCCACCATTGCGAGCTTGCCCTGCTTGAAGCGGTCATAATCGCTGAGCGCTTCAGACTCGGAAGCGCTGGGCGCAACGCCATGAACCAGACGAAGGTCTGCGCACCACTGCATGGCTTCGGTAAAGGCCGGATCGGTGATCTCTACCTGAGACAGGGTCTCGGGATCCACCCACTCGGCTCCGTTGGACCACACCGCGGATTCCAGAGAATACGCGCCAGTTCCGTAAATCTTGCTGTCGCCTTCGCCGGTGGTCAGCTTCTGGGCAGCGGCGAGGTAGTCGTTCCAATCCCACGGATCGTCAATGGTGGGAGGCGTTACGCCGGCGGCCTTAAACAGATCTACATTATAGAACACCGGGAATACGCTGACGTCCTTGGGGAGCGCGTAGATGCTTCCGGAACCCTGGTTCTGACCGTCAAAACGGTACAGGTTAAGGAGGCAATCCCAAACGTTGCTGGCATCGAAGATTTCATTGCTGGCAACGTAATCCGTTAAATCGTAGAGATTGCCGGTTGCCGCGTACTTCATCATGCTGTCGACCGGGCAGTAAAATACATCCGGGCATTGTCCGGCACCTATCATGGCCTGCAGCTTGGTATCAAACTCGTTATCGGCCACGACGATGTATTCCACTTCGACGTCGGGATACGCGGCTTCGTACTGCTCTATCATCGCCTTGTATGTGGCAATCTCCGCGTCCGTTCCCCAGCCCATAAAGCTGATTTTGGTTTTCTCCCCTGAGGATGCGGCTTCAGACGTCCCCGTTGACGCCGAAACTGTCGTCGAGCTGCTCTCTCCGGCCTGCTGGCACCCAGTCAAACCAACCGCGCTGAGTACGATAACCAGGCACATGATAACAACCAGGATCTTTGTTTTCATTTCCTTCCTCCTTCATTATTCCCTTTTGGCAAAATGGTGCTCCTGAAACAAACCTGTTAAATTAAAACATTAGGTCTGTTTTATTTGTGGCTATATAATATCAGTCTTGTTTTATAAAGTCAACATATCGCCGCTATTTTGCCGTTATTTTTTTGTTTTAAGCCATTTTTAACTATGATTTATGTCTCTTTTAATTCTTTCATTCTATATTTTATGTTTCTTTAATTTGTTCACAAGTTGAAACTCTTTGTGGACGCTGTCATGCTGCCGTGATATAATTCTATATTATATAGAGAAAAGAGTATCCGTCATGTCGAAAGTAATGGAATTGATGGCAGATAATGAAGATCAGATGTGCAAGACCGGCAAAGCGCTTTCTTCAGAGACGCGAATACAGATTTTGAAGCTGCTTTATTACAACAGCTACAACGTCAAGGAAATTGCGCAAAAGCTCAGCATCCCGGCTTCCAGCGCTGCGCTGCACATCCGCGTGCTGGAGGATGCGGATCTGATACAGATCAAGCAAAAGCCCGGCAGCCGGGGGTCTATGAAGGTCTGCAGCCGCAAATATGACTATCTGCACATCCGCCTGTCCGGCAATGATCCGGATGTCAATCAGGTCGCCACCGTTTCGATGCCTGTCGGCGCGTATACCGATTACCATGTTACCCCCACCTGCGGCATCGCAACCAGTACCGCGCTGGTAGGGTACGAGGACAGACCCAGCGATTTCTATATGCCGGAGCGTATTAACGCGCAAATACTGTGGTCCTCCAGCGGGTATGTGGAGTACAAGTTTCCGTTCCCATTAAACCACAACGATGTCCCCAACCGCTTAATACTCTCTTTCGAGGCCTGCTCTGAAGCCCCCAATTTCAAAGAGGATTGGATGTCCGATATTACCGTATGGATTAATGGCAGGGAGTGCGGCACATGGCGCAGTCCCGGAGATTTTGGAAGCCGAAGAGGAAGGCTCAACCCTTCGTGGTGGGATAACGGAGTCTCCCAATATGGTCAGATGGTGATTGTGGAAATCACCGAAGCAGAAACGATCGTCAACTCCAGGAAGGCCTCCGACGTCAGCCTTGCCGACATCGCGCTGGATCCTCAGAATCCCATCACAATACGCATCGGCAACAAAGAGGATGCTGAATATGTCGGCGGATTCAATCTGTTTGGCGCTCAGTTCGGCGATTACGCGCAGGACATCCTGCTGTCTTTTGTATACTAAGGCTAACTGACAGATTACTCGATCCAAAGTTCCCGAGGCGTTTCATGCAAATGCCTTTTCATTCGTCCTGGGTGACTCAATTTCTTTGGCAGATATTAAAAGGCGGCTGTATGACAGAAAGATTAAAATATCACTTCGAGCCAAAAACCGGGTGGATGAATGATCCCAACGGGTTAATTGAATTTCAAGGGCGATATCATGCGTTTTTTCAGTATAACCCCTGCGCGCTCGAATGCGGCCAAATGCACTGGGGGCACGCCGCCAGCCGTGATTTAATCCACTGGGAAGAGCTGCCCATCGCGCTCTATCCCGACATGCCTTATGAAAATGATCGCGGATGCTTTTCCGGGAGCGCAATTGAAAAAGACGGTATATTATATCTTTACTATACATCCGTATCCCACGAGATGGGGCAAACTCAGTCGATCGCCATGAGCTCGGACGGAGTCAATTTCGTGAAGTATGATAAAAATCCGGTTATCCCCCATTACCCCATCGATGGCTGCGAAGATTTCAGGGACCCGAAAGTGGTTCAAATCAATGATGCCTATTACATGGTCTGCGGTTCCGGAAAAAACGGCGCAGGCAAAGTATTGCTTTATAAATCCGAAGATTTATTTGATTGGACATACGCCGGGGTATTATTTGAAAGCACCGAATACGGCGCGGTTTTAGAATGCCCGGATTTTTTCCAGCTGGATGATCGATTTGTCTTGATGTTTTCGAAAATGGGGATGAAGACCCACGCTACTCAATTTATCATTGGGGACTTCATAAACGATACATTCATACCGGCATCATATGCGACACCGGAAGCCGGGCCGCAATTCTATGCTCCTCAAACGTTTATGGACAGCGCAGGCCGGAGAATTATGATTGGCTGGCTTTATGACTGGAACAAAGAACTGGACGAGGGCGCCGAATTCGCGGGAGCGCTGACCATCCCCCGGGAGCTGAAGATAAAGGAGCACAGAATACTCAATTTCCCTGTCAGTGAAGCCCACTCCCTTTTAGCCGTCAAAGACGATATGGTACACGTGTCTGACGGCTGCGTTTGCATTAATGCTCCAAATTTAAAATTTCCTTTACGCTATAACGGCAACATTGAGGACGTTCAGATCTTAAAAGATACGAAGACGATAGAAGTTTTTATCAATGAAGGAGAAGCCTCGTTTACCTGCTGGTTCAACAAATAGCGGTGCTGGCTGTCATGTAAAACGCTGCTGCCATTTTGCGGTCAACCCCTCGCCTTTCCGCAGACCTGCAGCGCGCGCAGGGAACGAAGCGTCGAGTATCCAAAGAGCGGATTCCCCGGATCGCACAGACATAGAAAAACAACGGACCGCTTTTCCATAAAAGTAATCCGCTGCTTTTAATCCGCATTGGGCATCATTCAGTATCAGGCCTGACGTCGGTTCCAATCGATTGTACCAGAGCACTCAGTTTAATCATCTATAGTATCGATAATCTGATCGATCACGCCCAGATCATAGGACAAATCGAGAACCGTATATTTATTTCTGACCTCTTTCGACCACTTCAGGCTGTCTTTGAACACATCCGCGCTTATGGATAATTCAGAAGGTTTCGTCGGAATCTTCAGATATTTCAGCGTATCTTCAAGGCCTTCAGCATATTGGAGCGTCTCGCGTATCACGTTCTTTATCGCTTCTTCATTCTGCTTTATTTTAATAATTCTCTGCCTTATCTTCGCCGGATCAAATTCTTTATGCTTCTGCTGGTCGATAATAAAGCTGTAATTTTCTCCAAAGACATTTCGAATCTCTTCATCCCATTCCGCTCTGGTTGGTACCCGGCCCGCCGCTTCATCCTCATCAATAGCCTGAAAATCCATCTGTAGTAACTGTCTGTATACCCGCAGCATCACTACCGTTCCAACCGCGCATTCAATGCCGTGCATGTGCTGGGGCGCTTTTGCCTGCATACCCCAATAATGCGTAATGTGATGCTCTGCGCCCGCGGCCGGTCTCGACATGTCGACCCAATGCATGGCAATCCCCGATATCGTCAGCCCTTCCATCAGCGTTTTAATCGATGCCGGCGTTTCCATGTTGGAGTCCACAGCGCTGTCGATGCATCTCCTCAATGTGCTCATCACGGTATTGAAAGTATAGCTGCAGAAATACTCGCCGTTGATAATACTGGATATGCGCCAATCCGCGCAAGCCGTTATCTTCGCAATCAAATCTCCCAGCCCGGCCAGTATCAGAGACCTTGGCGCATTCTTCAGCAATTGGGTATCCGCATAAATCGCGCAGGGGTACTTGGCATTGAAGGTCTGCTTAATGCCGTTGATGAACAGCAGCGACACTTTTGCGGAATAACCGTCCATCGAGGGCGCCGTGGGGATGGAAATGTACGGCTTTTTCAGCTTATAACTGAAGAAACGCGTGATATCGTTCACTGCTCCGGAGCCCACCGCCACGAAGAAATCGATATCCGGCGGAAACTCCAGCAGGAACTTCGTGATGCGTTTTTCGTCCGGTACGATGGGAACATCAAACAAAAGCGTGTTAACCCTGCAAGCGGCGGCGTTCAGTTTTTCCAAAACGGTTTTACCCACAAGCCCCATTATCACCGAGTCGGATATGACCATGACGTTTCGGCCAAGGTTGAGCCGAATCGGAGCATCCTTTATCCTGTCGAGGGCGTTTTCTTCAATGTATATCTCGTCTATCGGCATACTGTGAATTTTCCCGCATTCACAGACGAAGGTATGTTTTTTGTATATATCGCGTTCCATTATATTCTCATTTCTGGCCGTAATAAGCCTTATCGCCATGCTTGCGCAAATAGTGCTTGTCCTGAAGGTATTGGTTTGCTTCCTGCATGTCCGCGTTGATGCTCTTGCCGATAGCTGCCATATGAGCGACTTCTTCAAGCACAACAGAATTGTGTACTGCGTCCGCCGCGTCCTTGCCCCAGGTGAAAACGCCATGATTTCGCACCACCACCCCGGGAACTTGCTTATATGCGTCGCCTTTGAAACATTCGATTATCGGTATGGCTGTATTCCTTTCGTACTCCCCTTCCACTTCATCTTTAGTCATAGAGCGGGTGCATGGAACCTCGCCGTAGAAATAATCCGCGTGCGTGGTACCGTAACATGGGATACCGGAACCCGCCTGCGCGAATGCGGTCCCATAGGTTGAGTGCGTGTGCACTATACCCCCAATTTCCTTCCATTGCCTGTAAAGCTCGATATGGGTTGGTGTATCGGAAGAATAGCGGTAATCGCCCTCTACAATATTCCCCGACAGATCGACCACCACCATGTGTTTCAAGTCCATCTCGTCGTACCGTATACCGCTTGCCTTGATTATCACAAGGCCGGTCTCCCGGTCAATTCCGGAGACGTTGCCCCACGTAAACTTGACCAATCCATACTCCGGCAAAGACAGGTTCGCCGCCAGCACCTCAGCTTTTAATTTTTCCAGCATGTTTTATACCGTCCTTCACATTAAGCTTCTATGCCATAAAAATCGCGCGGATTCTTATTGACCAGTTGTTTGATAAGACCTTCGCTAAATTTCATTTCATTCAAAAGGGGAATGATCTTCGCCGGTATATGTTCAATCCCGGGCGATCCGCCGTTGCATTTAAAGTTGGACCTTCTGCCAATATCGGTAGCCAATTGAATCTTGTCCGCGTAGCCTAATTCACACAAATTCTTCAGAATGGTTATTTTCTTTCGGTCCTGTCCGTACTTGGGTTTGCCCAATTGGTCGATCGACACGTTGACGCCTTCCTTCAGTATCTCAAGATAAGTCTTCTCCGTCAGATCGCTGAGCATATCCAAATGCATAATCAGAATCTTGCCCGGTTCGATCCCCTTGCCTTTGAGCAGCTTTACCTGCTCCATAGCCATCGTCCCTCTCTGTGCGTGGGTTGCGATTGGCAGGCCGGTTTTTTTATGAACATCGCTGACAATATCCAGAGAAGCCAACTCTGCAGCCGTTATTTCCTTAAACGATGTTGACCATTTCAGAAACGACGGCTTAATCCCCGTCTCCGGTTCACCGTGCATAACCTCCTGTATCATCCTCTCGCGCCAATCGACATCCTTTGTCTGCTTTAAAAATACATCCAGGCCGGGAGAGCGATAGAACCCGCTGCCCGCCAATATATGAACCCTGGTCCTTTCGGCTATCGCTTTCAGCACTTTCCAGTCCCTCATAAAATCGTACGGACTGAACTCGACAACCACGCGCCCTCCGCGGTCATAAAACAAACCCAGTTCACGAACCGCCATATCTTCATCCAAAAGTATCAAATCAGGATCATCCTTTGAATGATATGGCCTCCCCCAAAGATGCACATGCGCATCCCAAATGAAATCATCGCCGCATTCCTGTGGTCCAAATATCGTCATCAGCCTCTTCACAGTTGCACTCATTCGATATGCTCCTTCTCATAACCCCTTATAATCTTTCACTCACCCAGCGTAAACTTGATGTCCAGGAATTCCGGGCAATACAGGCAACCCACTTGCAGCACCCTGTCATCAGAAAATTTGTTGATCATCAGCGCGATAAGTATCGGAGACCCGGTTACCAGCTGAAGAAGCCGCGCGACCTCCTGCGAGGCGGAGGCGGAATGGATTGATACTACGGAGGATTTCGGCGGAACCCCCACAATGCTGTTGATATGTCTGAAAAGTGAGACCGCCGCAAAGTCCTTATCCTTAATATCCGGCCATAGCGATATATCCAGATAAGACTCGTCCAAAACGATAGGCTGCCCGTCGATTCTTCTCAGACGCGTCAGCTTGCACACCTGCGAATTTTCCGGTATGCCCATCGCGTCGGCAATCTTTTTCGGCGCATTTACTATTGAATTCTCTACCACCTTTGACAGCAGCGGAATGCCGCTTTCGCCAAAGTCCTCAAAAAAGCCCGTGACGATTCCCGGTTTGAACACCCTCTGCACATTTTTTTCCGCAACAAATGTACCGTTCCCGCGCTTGCGAACCAACACTCTATCGCGTATAAGCTCATTAATCGCCTGCCGAACCGTCATCCTGCTGACGCAATACTGGTTGGCAAGCTCATATTCGGATACAATCTTATCGCCATTCCGGAGCTCGCCCGTCTCCACCTTTTCTTTGATGCTTTCGCATATTTGCTTGTAGAGCGGTAAATCACTTTGTCTGCTCAATTCGTTCATATGCTCATCCCTCCTAAAATTTTCGCGTATCGTATCAAAAACAATTGATAGTATATATTAACCATTTGCTGGAGTAAATACTTTCCTGTTTATCAAAGATTCCTCCTCATTTCCCACGCGGACTGCATATCATTTCTGATTTGCCTGTACAATGAATAGGTTTTGAAATACTGTTCGTGTTTTTCTAAACATGGCTCGTATACGCACTCTATCCTCACCATTTTTTCTATCGCCTCAATATAGGACTGATAATAACCAATGCCCACCGCAGCCACGATACTGGCTCCTAGAGAGGTGGAATCCTTTTCCTCCGGTACAAAAGCCTTGACGCCGCAGATATCCGATATAATCTGGCAGAGCACCTTGCTGTTGCTGCTCCCCCCGGCAAGCGTAATATCCACCAGTTCCACAGGCACGGACGAATAACAATCCAACATCGCAAATCCAATGCCCTCATAGATCGCCCGCAGCATATCCTCTTTTCGGGTATTCATCCCGATCCCAAAAAACTGAGCCCGCGCGCCGATGCTCAGAAACGGCGCAGTAACCCCGCAGGAATTAATATACGGGTGGTATATCACCCCGCCGGAACCAGGTGTTACACCCTCCACAATTTTATCAACCGCATCATACAGTGCTCTCACGGAAAGCGTTTTCTTTTCCTGTGCATAAAAATTGTCCAGGAACCACTGATAGTTAATCGCCGCGCCCCCTGTATTGTTGACCAGCCTTAATAACCTGTTTTCCACGTAGGCGCTGTTCATGCCCACGTCAGGGGGCTGGAACACCGGCTTGTCGTTCACCAGACCATTCAGAAAGGTTGTGCCCAAAACCGAAGTGCCATGCCCTTTTTCCAGCGCTCCTGTACCCAAAATCCCCGCGGGCATATCTCCGATGCCCACCACCACGGGAATTCCCGAAGGGAGGCCCAGTTCTTTTGCCGCCCGTGGCTGCAACCTGCCGGCAATGCTCTCCGGTTCATGGACCGGCGGAAAAAGGCGTGCGTATTCTTTTACATCATACAGCTCCAATATTTTTTCAGAGTAGCCTCGCTTGCCGACATCCCCGGGGCCCAAAACCGCCTCCGTAACGTCGGTGCATATATCGCCCGTCAAGCGGTACCGTATCCAATCCTTCATGCTCAGCAGATACTCCGCCGAATCGGGAACCTGCGGATAGCTCTTTTTCCACCAGCTGAGCAACGGAATCGGCCACCCGGTCAATATCTGCGAACCCGTCAGCTCGAATGTCCTTCCTAATACGCCTGTCTGCTGCCATTCCCCCATCAGCTTCTTTGTGCGCGAGTCGTTCCACAGCACGGCAGAACCGATCGGCTCGCCATGGCGGTCGATAAAAAGCGTTCCCGACATGTACGAGGTAACAGAAATACAGGCGACACTCAGGTCTTCAGACTGTTTCTTGGCAAGCAAAGACCGGGTCGCCTCCGCCACTGATTGATAGGTCTCCTCAGGATCGGCCTCTATCAGATCGGGATTCCCGGTAACGAGCGGAACACATTTCCTGCGCTCAATTCCCCGGCATCTTCCGGAAAAATCAATCAGCATGATTTTCAGTTCCGTGGTTCCCCTGTCAATGCTTAAGATAACATCCTTCATTTCACGCCTCATCGTTTACGCGTTTCGCCTTTTTCTTTATCGCTCCAAACTGCAGATTAAAATTGTTGATGATGACAAAGAACAGCACAATCAGCCCTTCAATTATCTGTCGAATGGATTCCGAAACCTGAATCACCGTTAACAGGCTCACAATATTCGTCAGTATAAACGCGCCGAGGAAGGTCTTGATCACATTTCCCTTTCCGCCCAAGGGAGATGTCCCTCCCAGAAGTACCGCGGCGATGCTGGGCAGAAGGTAGCTTTCCCCAATGCGCACGGCGGCTGTCCCCGTATATCCCAGCAGCATAATACCCGTTATCCCCGTAAGTATTGCTGCAATCGTATAAACCTTTATGGTAACCCCGCTGATATTAACGCCGGAAAGCCGCGCCACCTTCAGGTTGGACCCCAGCATGTAGATTTCTCTCCCCAATTTTGTCTTGTATAACATCCAGGTCAATATCGCGATACACACGATCATGATCACAATCGCGCCGGAGAGGGGGCCTATCAGACTGTTGTTGACGATTTCCCCCAGCACATCGGTGCTGATTGCGGCAGGCCTGCCGTTCGTGATAATCAATATCACGCCCTGCAAAATGCGCTGCATGGCCACCGTCATCACAAGCGGAGGAATGTTGAATTTCACGATCCCAACGCCGTTGATAATTCCGATGGCAGCGCAGCCCGCTATGACGATGATAACCGACAGCCCCAGCGGAAAACCAGCCTTCAGCAAAGAACAGGTCAGTATGGACGCGCCGCTGATTACGCTCGAGACCGACAGATCGATGCCCGCAATCAGAAACACAAGCGTCTGCCCCAGCGCAGCCATTGCCAGAAAGGATGCGATATGAACCAGAGAAAACAGTTTGCTCGATGATACTGTCAGGGACACAATAAAGAAAATGATCGCCACGCCCAGCAAAACAAGCGTCTGAGAACTGTGTCTTACCCTGTCAGCCAGTCTTGGCTTTAAGTTATTCTGCACACCCGCTGTATTCGTCGTCATCACTCCAAACTACCTTTCTTCCTTCTGTTGTTCATCGCAACAGCCAGTAACAGAATCGCTCCCTGAACGACATAAGTATAGAATCCTGTAATATTCAAATAGAACAATACATTGACCAGCATGCCAACGACCACAGCGCCGGCAACCGCGCCCGACATTTTGCCTCTGCCGCCGGAGAACGTAACCCCGCCCAGTACAGCTGCCGTAACGGAATTGATGGTCATATCGCTTGCAATCGTTGGATCGCCCGACATCGTAATCGCCGATAGCATCAGCCCGGACATTGCCGCGAACACACCGCTGAGAAAAAACGAAATGGCGTATGCCTTATGAACGTTGAGTCCGCTGGAGAACGCCGCCTTTTTGTTGTCCCCCACCGCGAATATCAGCAATCCTGCCGATGACCTTCGCACGATATACCATATCCCCAGAAAAGCAGCCATCAGTATCAGCGGAACGGGTATGCCTGCCGCGGTGGATACGAGCGTATAGGCGATATTGGATGGTATTTCTCCGCCCGCCGTTGGCAGCACATACAAAGCGAGCCCTTGAAAAACAAACGAAGTGGCCAGCGTAACCACGATCGTCGGCAAGTTGAATTTGCTGATGGTCAGCCCTATCAGCGCATCAATGGCACCGCAAAATACAATGATAACGACAATCGCAAAAATATTGCCAGCGAGTCCATGCAGCAGGTTGGTCGCGAACAGGCATGTACTCAGGCTGACCAACGCTCCCAATCCAAAATCCATACCGCCGATGATCATCACGCACATCTGTGCCATGCTGATGAATACGTACGGTGATAGCTGCTTTACAAGCCGGGTAAGCGTGGCGCCTGAGAAAAAATTCTGCTGACTGAACGCATTTAGGCAGATCATGATCAACATCACGACATATATGGGTATCAAATCCTGGTATTTCTTCGCTATCTTTTTTATCATTAAAGGCGCTCCCTTACATCCCCATAATTGCAAAAGTAACCTTGTCTTCCGTCAGGTCATCCCTGTCCAGCTCGACGTGAACCTTTCCTTCATAAAAAATGTACACGCGATCGCTGATGCCCAACAGTTCGATGGAATCCGTGGACACAAATAAGATACCGACTCCTTGCGCGGCAAGCTCCCTTAAGAACACATAGATTTCGTGTTTAGTGGCGATATCGACGCCTCGGGTAGGCTCGTCCATCAGCAATACCTTGTAGTTGGATTTCAGCCACTTGCCCAACACCACTTTTTGTTGATTTCCGCCGCTTAAATACCCCGAAAGCTGCTTCCATGTTTTTTGGTTGATCATCAGCATGGAACGAATATCGTCTAATGATTCTTCTTCTTTTTTCTTGTAAATATGACCGATTATATTAGAAAGCTGTTTGAGTATTACAACACTGAGGTTATCCTCTATCGGCAGGTCCAGTACCAAGCCCTCACTCTTTCGATCCGGCGGGATATACGCAAACCCGGATTTGATGGCATGCTCTGCGCTTTTCACCTGGTAAGGCTTCCCCTGGAGTTCAATCTGACCCGATGCAACCCTTTCAAGCCCGAACAGCGTCCTCAGCAGCATCTCCTGTCCATGTCCTCTAAGTCCTCCCAACCCAACGATCTCCCCGGGATTGATTTGTATGGTGACATCTGTAATATAGTCGTTTGAAATATGTGTCGTGCTCAATACCGGAATTTGAGCCTTTTGATTATTTTTTTCAGGGAAGATCGTATTAACCGCGTATCCGACCATGCAATCAACCAGTTCTTTTTCGGAAACGCCCTTTAGGCTTTCATATCGGCCGACAACGCGTCCATCCTTGATGACCAGCGCCTCGTCCGCGATTTTAAAGATTTCCGGTATGCGATGGGATACAAAAATGATGGATGTTCCGCCTTCCACCAATAATTTGCACACCTTAAAAAGATGGTCCACTTGCATGGAATCCAAAGCGGACGTCGCCTCGTCCAGTACCAGCAGCTTCGGATCCCATGCAAGTGCTTTTGCGATCTCAACAATTTGCTTTTCAGCAATGGTCAGCGAATCCACCGGCCTGCTGGGATCGATATTTTGTTCCATCATTGAGAGCAGAAACAGGGCCTTTTCCTTTATGCTTTTTCTTGTATGCTGAATCGCTTTGTTGCCTATGCATATATTCTCAGCCACGGAGAGATTTCCGAACAGCGTAAGCTCCTGATGAACCACCGCGATGCCACGCCTTAACGCCTGGGACGGGTGCGTCCATAATATAGGGGAATCGTCAATCAGGATGTTACCTTCATCTGCCTTCACCAGACCGCCGATGATGTTAATCAACGTGGATTTACCCGCCCCATTCTCTCCCACCAGCGCGAGCACCTTTCCTGCATGGATCTGCATTGAGACATCATCAAGCGCCTTCATAAGTCCGTAACGTTTGGTAACATTCTTTGCCGACAGTATCACTTTGGGTTGTTCCATATTTCCACCTATACCGGACATCGGTTACTCTCCTTTAAGCCGATTGAGCAAAAGAACTAATGCTGCAACTATCAGTTAAAATAGGCGTCGATTTCTTCCTGCGTAATCTTGTCAAACGCAAACTGTTCGTCCGAAGCATCCGCATTGTACCATTCATCGATATTGTCGTTGGTCATCACCGGAATATCAATGACGACATCAGCAGGAACCGCTTCTCCATTCAAAGCCCTGATTCCGGCATTGAACGCGATTCGGCCGATATAGACCGGGCATACCGGAGCACAGCATGTCAAGCCGCTGTCAATCTTGTCGTGCCATACTTTGATCATCCCGTACATGGCTTCGCCCGAAACCGGTATCATATCCATGTTATTCTTCTCCAGCACGTTGATAACACCAACCGCGGACGGTCCGCCGTCTGCCCAAACGCCATCGATTTGCGGGAATGCGGTTACCCACGCCTGCATCTTCTCTTCGGCAAGGGACTGTTCCCATTCAGCGGGAGCATCGGCAAGCACTTTGATGTTCGGGTTTGCCGCAAAAACTTCCTGCGCGCCTGCCCATCTGTCAGCAGCGATCTGATTGCCGGACAGACCGGTCAGACAAACTACGTTACCCGTACCAATCTTGTCTACCAGGAACTGAGCCATAATCTTGCCCCATTCCTTCTGATCGACGTATACTCTCGACGTTACAACCTCCGGATCATCCACAATACAATTGTAGCTGATCACCACAATGCCAGCTTCCTTTGCCGTCTTCAGCGTAGGATTAAGGCCTGTGGCAGAGCTTGCATCCACCAGGATAATATCGTAATCCTGGTCTATAAAGTTCTCGAGCTGCGTAATCTGATCTGCGGTCTTCCCGTCAGCATTCGCGATATTAAACTCGATCTCTCCGTCATACTCGTCAATAGCAGCCTGAAGTTCATCAATGGTCTGGATTTGCCAGGGAATCGCGAGACTGAATGTGGAAAGCGCAACCTTGATCGGCTCCGCAGCTCCTGTCGTCTCGGTTGTCTGATCTGAACTCGTCTGCTGAGCCGACTCGCTGGAACCGGATTCTCCCGAAGGTGCGTTTGTGCCGGCGCACCCGGCTAAGAAAGAACATACGACCAGTAAACATACGAGCACTACACCAATCTTCTTCATGCCAAAGCTCCTTTTTTGTAATTACCATACACACCTGTATGATTGTACTGATAGTATATACTATACATATTATCATTTCAATTTGTATTTGCAATAGGCTTGGGCTATTATTTTAACCCACTGGCAACACCCTCTCAGACTCTTCACTAAGGTTGCGCGGCGAACACCCTTGCGAAGCCTTTGTACTCCTTTGACGAGAGCCTTATTCAAATCGTCAGAACAAAAAAAGATGCAGATTGTGCATCTCTCTTGCCCTCAACAGGGTATTGCCATCATGTATGTGCGATTCCTTTTCATAGTCTTTTGTTATTATCCAGCACAATATACCTGCTATCCACGAAAACCGCACAATTATCATCGCATGCTCTATTTGATACCAGTTATCCACCTCCAACGACGTTCGCTGTTCTTCTGTTATCAAAATGCTATCAATGTGCTGCTATCATCCCTATTAAAATACTTGCATCTGTGAATTATTATACTCGCTTTTTTCACTACCATAATTTAGTATAATGAAGGCATCGGTATTTTAATACGCTAAACTGCAGGTTAATTCCGTATTCAGGGTTTATCTGCTGGCCAGGGGAGCATATCCCATTTCGGGTTGAGCAGGCTTATACGCCGGCCTAATGATCTTGCTCCCCGGCGTTGTAAGCTCCTCTATGCGGTGGGCGCACCACCCGGCCACCCGTGAAATGCAGAACATCGGCGTAAAGAGTTCATCCGGTATCCCCAATGTTCTATAGGTAATGCCGGAATATAAATCCACGTTGGCGCACAGATTGATGCTGTTCCCCTTATTGCGGCGCAGCACTTGGGGTGCCAGTTCCTCTACATGGCAAGCGATCTTGAACTCGCTTTCATGTTCGGTGCCTATGGCCAGTCCCGCAAGACGGCTTTTGAGCATTCTTGCGCGCGGATCACTCAGCGTATAGACGGCGTGGCCGATCCCGTAGATCAGACCGGTTCCATCGCCAGCTTCCCTATGGACGATCTTCTCCAGCACGGTTTGTATCTCGTCCTTATCGTCAGGATCCTTAACATTGCATTTAATATTGTCCAGCATATCCGTCACTTTGCGGTTCGCGCCTCCATGACGAAATCCCTTCAGCGAACCGATCCCGGCGGCGATAGCCGAGTAAGTGTCTGTCAGCGCTGATGTGAGGGTCCTTACGGCAAACGACGAATTGTTGCCGCCGCCATGGTCCGCATGGAGAACCATGCAAAGATCGAGAAGCCGCGCTTCATCCTCCGCATATCGTTGGTCGGAACGCAGCATCAGCAATATGTTTTCAGCCAGTGAGCGGTTGGCATCCGGCTTGTAGAAATGCATGTTTTTGTTGTCTATCGCATACAGCTTTGACTCATAGGCCGCAACCATCATCTTGGGGAGCGTTGCGATCAGCTTTACGGATTGGCGCATCACGTTCTCTATCGTTTGATCCTCTGCCCTGGAGTCATAGCTGTACAGCGCCAATACCGAACGGGCCAGAATATTCATAATATTATCGGAAGGTGAACGCATGATGATATCATGAATAAAGTTTTTTGGCAGTTCCCCTTCCATCGCAAGCATCGCATGAAACTCGGCCAGTTCCGCCGCATCGGGCAATTCGCCTGTCAGGAGCAAGTATACGGCTTCTTCAAATCCAAAGCGGTTTTCCGATATGAAGCCGTTCACGATATCGTCCAAGTCATATCCCCGATAAACCAAGCGCCCATCGACAGGGGCGCGTTCCCCTTCGTTGAGGACGTAGCCGTGCACGTTGCACAGTCGGGTAAGCCCCGCTATTACGCCCGTACCGTCCGCGTTCCGAAGCCCCTGCTTCACCTGATATCGAGAGTATTCCATCACATCAAAGCCGCTGTTCTTCAGGCTCTTTTCACACAAAGACATTACCGTTTTGTCCAACTCACTGTTATTTCCCATACATTTACCCCCTCGTTTTCATAGCAAACAGACTGATTGATTTCCTGCCATCATCGCCAATTTTACATTACCGAGGATAGTACAGTTGTCTTTATATACAAACCTTTTCCCTTTGAACAATCGTTCCTTCATCTCAATCACTTCCGGTGTCGCCATGCCGCCCGTGATGGCGATCTCGTCCGACACATTTACGCTGTCAGGAACCGCCGCAAGCGTCGCGGCCATGTGCTCATTCATGCTTTCGAGCAAAGAGCAGAGCATTTCCTCGCGCGTTGATTCCAGCGTCAATCCCCTGAAGGTTCCCCGTCTGACCTCCAGGCTCTGCCTGTCCCCCGCAAAGTACGGATCGCAGGATACCGTAGAGGCCACACCAGATCGAATACAGGTTTTCAGGTATTCGTTGTAGAACTCATCGGCAGTCATCTCCCGGCACAACTGCTTCCGGAACCATTCAAGGCCGAATCCCCCCACCATGGTGGAGTAGCACTGCCATAAGCCCTCGATCGCCGACTTACGAAGATAATAGCAGGGATTCGTGACCGGCTCATGGGTCAGCACGGAAATCATCTCGCTGCTGCCGCATACGTTGAGCGCCATACCGGTTCTTACGCACTCCGCACCGACCAGAGCAGAGGCGATATCGTTGGTGCCAAGCGCGACAGGGATGCCTGCCTTCAGGCCGCACATGCTTGCGATTTGGGGATTAAGCGTTCCCAGTATACTGCCCGCGGGTTGGATCGGCGGCAGCAAGTTCTTGTTGATCTCTAAAGCGGAGAGAATCTCCTCTGACCACCCATTGGAGGCCACCGTCCGGTACATGCCGGTCATGGAGGCGTTCACCGGGTCGGTCGCAACTACGCCCGTCATCAGCGCATAGAGCCAGGTAGGCAGATGCGCGTAGGTCTTCACATTTCGCATTACATCCGGCCGGTTGTTCATCATCCATTTGAGCGTGGTCACCGACGCCCCGCCCACAAACGGCAGTATGCCGGTGATTCTTTGGAACCTCCCCGCCCCGAAGTTCTCGACGATCCATCTGCTTTCCGCCTTCGCCCGCCTGTCCAGATGGGTGATGACGGGGTATTGCATTTCACCGCTCCCGTCCAAATACACGCCGGAAGGCGAGAAAGCACAGAACGCAACCAGTTCGATCTCACGGATGATATCCGAAAAATCGGCAGCCCCCTTCTTCAGTGCTTCCAGCAGACGCGCAGGCTCCATCTCCACTTTGTCGGCGTCATAAACGTGGTAATCATAGGCGTGGGATGTGCTGCGCAGGATGTTCAAGCGATCATCAACCACAGCCAGCTTCAGGGACGAGGTCCCGAAATCCAGCGATAATATCTTCATAGCTTTTTCCTTTTATAGCAGTGAGTCCAGATCCGCTAACTCTTCAACGACGAACCTGCCATCCTTTCGGATCAGGACGTCATCAAACCAGATCTCGCCCCCGCCGTATTCTGGCGTTTGTATCTGCACGATATCCATATGGATGATCGAGTGGTTGCCGTTGTCCGTAGTAACGTAGGAATTGCCCACGGCGATATGCATACTGCCGCCGATCTTCTCGTCAAACAGAATATCCTTCATGGGACGGGTAATGCGGTTATTGAGCGATATCGCAAATTCGCCCAAATACCGCGAGTTCTCGTCAAGGTCGAGTATTCTATTGAGTCTTTCCGTATCATTCGCTGTCGCCTTGCTGATCTTTCCGTTCTTAAACTCCAGCCGGATATCTTCAAACAGCGTCCCGCGGAAGTACAGCGGACAGTTAAAGGCGATGCGACCGTTTGCTGAGTTTCTTACCGGCGCGGTAAAGACCTCGCCGTCCGGCAGCCCGTTCTTTCCGTCGGATTTCTGCGCATCGATTCCCTTGATGGAAAATGTCAGATCGGTATCCTTTCCGACGATGCTGACGCGATCCGTCCTTCGAAAAAGGTCCACCAGCTTATCCAAGGGTGCGGAAATCTTGCCGTAATCCAGCGTACATACGGAATAATAATACTCCTCAAATTCCTGCTTTGACTTCCCGAACAGCCCCGCCATGGCCTCTGTCGGATATTTGACGTATATCCACTTCGTGTTCACCACGCCATACGCATAAAAGCACTTCTGCATATAGTACTGGTTAAACAGGGACATCTTTTCCAGCGGAATATTCGCATACTTGCGCGGGTCTTCCAGCGCCGAGATCACGATCAGCGCCTGCATTCTTTTGAGCTTTTCGAGCGAAATATCGGCAAACGTACTCATCTGCTGTTCGTTGCAACCCTGGATGAAGACCTTCTGCACATCCGTATCCACCATCTCACAGAACGGGTTGGCGCCGCACCGATAGACTTCGTTGAGCAACTCGAGGACAAGCGGCTTGGCCTCATAGCCTTCCGCAATAATCAGCACATTCTCTCCCGCTTTCACCGAGCAGGAGTAATCGATGATCGTTTTGGCAAACGCATTGATATTGGACATTTAACCCACATCCTTATGCTTTTTATGCATCCGCGGGCAATACCAATGCCCGCGGATGCAAACAGATATTACTCGTTCACCGTTTCCGCAACCGCCGGTTTCTTCAGCCGCTTCGAGAACTTGAACAGCAGCGATATCGGGATCAGCGAAAGCGCAGCGGTGATGATCATGCTGAAGAACAAGCTGTTGTAGTTGCCCACGCTGTCAATGACCGCACCGAGCAGGGGCACGCTCACCAGCGAGACGCACACAATCACCATCAGCGTTACGGAGAACAGGGTACCCGTATTGGTGCCTGTTTCGGGGGCGAAAGACATGATGTACGGTATCGTCATCACGTCCAGAATGCTTGCTGCCATGCCGATGCAGAGAATAAAGATACATACCGTTACCAAGCTGTGAGCGAAGAACAACATGCCCACCGCACCGACGATCAACGCAGAAGAGCCCACCGCAAACAGTACGGGCTTGTTGATTTTGTCCGCAAGGATGCCCACCGGGATAGCCATCAACATGTATCCGATGAAGTAAACGCCGGTTACGATCATGGCGACGTTGGGCGCAAACCCAAGGTTCGTGTAGAGGAACGAAGAGCCGTATGTCTGTATTCCATACAAACCGAAGTTTGCAAGTATCTTGGCGGCAAACACAAGAATGATACATGTCCTTCCCGTCTTGGTAATGAGCCGGAAAGTTTCCGCAATGGTTTTAAAAGGATTAAATTTTTTCTGAGTGCCGCTTGCGCGTTCTTCCAAGATCCGTTGATTCTTCTTTGATTCAGGCGGATACAGGGTGATGAACAGTATCAAAACGATCAGCATAACCCCGCCGCCGATAAAGAACGGAATACCTGTGTTGATTGTATAGAGCATGCTTGCCACAAACGTCGCAAAAAGAAACCCAAACCCGCCCAGCGTGGTGGAGTAAGAGGACATTTTGCTTTGATGTTCCTTGGGAACCATGTTGAACTGGTAGCCGGCACGGAACTGTCCGCCAACCGCGTCGGTAAACATCATTGCAAAAACGAGGATCACCGAAACGATCAGTAAAGGCATAAGCTGGGCCGTCTTGCCGCTGTCCGCCGGCGAAACCAGAGAGGCGATAAGCGGGAGTGAGATAAACGCGGCAACACAAATCAGACCAAAAATGAAACCCATCTCTCTTCTCTTGGTGGTTCTGTCTCCCCAAGCGCCGAATATCGGCAGGAACACTGCCGCAAATATGTTGTCGATGCTCATGATCAAACCGGTAATAAACGCACTGAGCCCAAACCCCGCCACCTGCACCGTACTGGTCGATACATAGTTCGGGTTGCCTGCCTGCAGAATGATTGGAAAATAATTGTTATAAGCTCCCCACATGATGGAGATTGCCATATTCAGCAACCCGTAGATCAGGAAGAACTTAAAATATGGCTTTACGCTGGCCCGGGAATTTTGTTTCTCTAAGTCAGTCATACCTTTCTCCTTTCAGTTTAAAAGAACGAGTCCACCAATGAATAACCCCTGTAATGCTTTCTTGCTGCGTATGGATATCGCGCATTGCATTTGAACCGAGCCACGCATATCCCATTGTAAGCTATCCGATTAGAAACTTCACCTCCGTTTATCGAAACGTTACTTATATTGATGACGGTCTACGCTGACCATCCCTTTTCACATTTGAGCCGCGATCATGGGAATATGCCGCGGATGTTCTTTGCCATGACCAGCTTCTTGAGCGCAACGGCATACGCGCTGGTACGCAGGGTGATCTTCTTTTCCGTGTGGAACTTAAAGACTTCCTCGAACGCCTTGCACATAATCCGGTCGAGCATCTTGTTGATCTCGTTCTCCTCCCAGAACAGCGACTGGATATTTTGCACCCACTCGAAATACGAAACGACCACGCCGCCCGCGTTCGCGAGTATATCCGGTACTACGGTGACACCGTTTTGAGCGAGTATCTCATCCGCCGCAACCGAGGTCGGGCCGTTCGCGCCTTCAATAATCAGCTTTGCCCGGATGGAAGGCGCGATCTGCTCGGTGATCTGGTTCTCCAGCGCCGCAGGAATCAGCACATCGGCATCGAGAGTAAGCAGCTCCTGATTGGTGATTCTCCGGACGCCTTCCGCCGCATAGTTCTCCAGCACGTTGCCTTTGCGGGACAGATACGCCAGCACATCCGCCATGTCCAGCCCGTCCTCTTTGTATATACCTCCCGAAACGTCGCTCACGGCCACGATCGTCGCGCCCAGCTCGTGAATCAGTTTAGCCGAGATGCTTCCCACGTTGCCCATGCCCTGTACAGCGATGCGTACTTGATCCGGCTGAACGTTCATCTTCTTCAGCATCTCGCGCGCGATGATCATGATCCCGTGTCCCGTTGCCTCCGGGCGGCCGAGCGAACCACCGATATCGATGGGCTTGCCGGTCACGATACCCGGCACAGCGTGGCCTTTGAGCATGCTGTAAGTATCCATCATCCACGCCATGATCTCGCCGTTGGTATTGACGTCCGGCGCGGGGATATCCTGATCCGGCCCGATCAGCGGAGCGATCATCGCGGTATAGCGGCGCGTCATGCGCTCCAGCTCCCGGCGCGACAGCGTACGGGGATCGACGCGGATGCCGCCCTTGGCCCCGCCGTAGGGGATACCCACTACCGCGCATTTGAAGGTCATCCACGCCGCAAGCGCTTTGACCTCATCGATATTCACATCTTGGTGGAAACGCACGCCGCCTTTGCAGGGCCCGCGCGAGCTGGAGTGCTGGACGCGGTAGCCTTCGAACACCTTCACGCTGCCGTCGTCCATGCGAACCGGAAACGACACTTTCAGCTCCCGCTCCGGATACATCGTTGCGATATAGTCGCTTTCATTCAATTCCAGCACCTTTGCCGCATTCCTGATCGTCGCCAGAACGTTGTCGTATGGGTTATAAGCCCTCATGATTACTCCCCTTCTTTCCTGATCTAATTATTTATCGCAGGTTTACCGCTCCTCCTGCGCCTGCCGCACCGCTTCCGTGGCAAGCAGCAGCGCCGGGTCAATATACGGCAGCCCAAAATCCGTTCCGGCCAGTATCAATGGCAGCTCCGTACAGCCCATTATGATGGCCTGCGCGCCGCGCTGCTTTAATCCCCGGATGATCGCCCGCAGCGGCGCGAGGTCGCCGGCCGGCTTGCCCGCCTTGTACCCATAGATATATTTCATCACAATATCCAGTTCCGCATCCGTCGGACACAGACAACCCAATCCGATCCGGTTAAGCGTATCCCGGTATACCCCGGCCTTTGCCGTCCCCGTGGTGGACAGAAGCCCCACGGTGTTATAGCCTCTTTTTTTGCACTCCTCCGCAGCGAGGCGCACCATATTCAGCAGCGGGATATGGACGGCTTCCTGCACGCCGTCGTAATAGTAGTGGGCGGTATTGCAGGGCATGACGAGCAGGTCTGCACCGCTGCTTTCCAGCAGCACTGCGCTCTGCCGCATCGCGTCCACCGGGCTTACGCCGCCGTCCAATATTGCCGCTGTCCTGTCCGGAATGGATGGGTCGTTGTCGATAAGAATATGCAGGTGTCCGCCGTCTCCGTCGGCTTTTGTGGCCGCCACGATCTTGGCGTACAGGTCAACTGTGGCCATGGGGCCCATGCCGCCGATGATGCCGACCGTTTTTTGGCCAAGCCTGCCGCTTCTGAGCCGGGCTGTTCCTGTCGGGAGAAGATACTCGGCAAAATCGAAGCCCTTGATCACGCGTCCGTCCGCGCACTGCATATCACAGGCCATGGTAAGCGAGTTGTATACCGCTTCCTGAACCGCTTCCGCCACTGCCTCGAAAAAAGGATCCATTTGTTCCTCCGCCATCACGGTACGCTTTGATAGCTGCGTTTCATCCGTGCGCCTTAAGTTATCCGGGCAGTTGGAAAACGCGATGATGAACTCCCCACTGCCATGCTGGATGTACGAACCCGTGTTGGTCAGGCCGATCACCGCACGTTTCGCAAGACGCTTGAGCTGCCTGCCCTCCATCGGCGCGTCCGTCGCCACGACGACCATACACGATCCCTTTGCATCCTCTGGCCGTGGTTCGCTGCTTGGAATGCGCCGTCCATAGATATTGAGGCTGCCGCCATAGTTCGTCTGCACCAACGCGCCTATCGTATACGTGTGCGCGCCATCCCCGCCTTCCACCGATACCAGTCGCGAAGACGTTCCGATGCCCCCTTTGAACCCGAAGCAGCGGGTACCCGCACCTGCACCCACGGCGCCCTCCAGCACCTCCGCCGAACAGGCTTCAATTGCTTCCCGAACATGCTCCGGCCGGACAGAAAAGTGCCTGATATCGTTCAGCACCGCGTCGTTGGTTTCGCCCACCACGATATTGATGGACTTCTGCTCGGGCGGAAGCAGCGGCACATGATATTCAAGCAGCCCCTGCAGCACCTGCGCCACAGAAAGAGTGTTTGTCAGGCCGATCAGCGATTCGATCTCGCCCAGCTCCTCCACCTGCATTGCGCCAACCATCTTCCCAAAGCCATTCGCGCAGTGGACCGCAGCCGGTGTTTTTTGTGCAAACACATCGCCCGTATGCGGCCTGATTACCGTAATGCCGGTGTGAATGCCCTGCGCGCCGTGCAATGTGCAATGCCCGACGAGTACGCCGTCAACATCCGTAATGCTGTTCCTGACGCCCGGCTGAAACTGTCCGGGTATCTGCATCCATTCGCGTATGCGTTTCATCTGTTTTATCACACTCACCCCCCGTCCCGTCAGATTAACCTCTGGTCAGCAAAGCCAGATACGGATTGCCGCAGAAATACGGATAATCCACGCCACCGTCGCCTAACATGCGCGGATTCAGCACACCCTTCTTCGCATCCGCGTGGTAATCCGAGCCGCCCGAGATCACCGCAAGCCGTCCGACATAATTCTGCACAACCTCTCGCTGTATCTCCTCGTTGGTCTGCGTCCCTTTATAGCTGGTTTTATCGTACGGGTAAGCCGCTTCGATGCCCATCAAGCCCCCCTGTATCAGCCGCTCGATATACTCTCCACGCGTAGTTTCCATCCCGTTCGCGCAAACCATTTCGTCGATGAGATACGGATGTGCGAGAATGGGAATGCCGCCCGCCTTTTTGATGATGGCGATCGCCTGCAGGGGATCGATTTTCTCGCGCCGCACGTTATAAACCGGGTTGTCGCGCACCAGCAGCTTGGCTTCCTGCCAGCTCTTTGCGTACCCCTTCTGCGCGATGGCTTCAAATATATGCTTGCGCTGCACCTCGCCGTCCGCCCGTCTCCCCTGTGCGCCGCCTTCCAGCACGTCGTCCCACGTCACGTGAATGCCGTTCTCCACGAGCACTTCCGTCAGCTTTCGGTAGGCGTTCACCTTGCTCTGCGCCATGGCCCGCTCAGCCTCCAGGAAATCCGGCAGGCTGAAATCGCACCCCAGGCCGACGATATGCACGTCGTCTACGAAGGTGTCGCAGGAATACTCGATCCCCGGCACGAACGCGAGCCCTTTGTCCGCCGCGTATGCAACGGGATCCACCATAACGCCGTCCACGTCGATGGCTTCGGGCGGGCACACGTCGTGGTCCGTCAGCGCGATCACCTTCATGCCCGCTTCCGCCGCATGGTCGATCAGCTCGCGCACGGTGTCGTTGCCGTCCGAGCGCAGAGAATGCGTATGCAGATCACAAAGATACCGCGGCATCAGCTTATTCCTCCCATTGCCTTCTGCTCCGAGCCGAAGATGCGGATGTGCGCCTTCACACACTCCTTCACCTTTTCCGTTGCATACCGGTCGAGCCGCAGCGGGTTGTTCTCGCCCGGATGCGCGATGCTGTATTCCGCCATCCCCTCGCAGTACGCGATTTTGATCGCGGTGGAGATGTTAATCTTTGCCGCGCCCAGAGAAACGAGCTTCCTGAACGTATTGTCGGATAATCCGGTGCCGCCGTGCACCACCAGCGGGCTGCCCACGCGCCCGCGGATAGCCTCGAACAGTCCGAATCGTACATTGGGTGTACCCTTATACAGGCCGTGCGCGGTGCCAATGGCGGGCGCGAACGCGCTGACCCCGGTGCGCCGCACATATTCCTCCGACGCCTCCGGTGTCGCCAGCCCGGCTTCCCGTTCGTCCACCACGATGTCATCCTCCACTCCCACGATGGAGCCGAGTTCGCCTTCTACCGTGGCGTCCCACATTTTCGCAATCTCCACGATTTCTCCGGTGGCGCGGATGTTCTCCTCAAACGAGGCTTTGGACATGTCAATCATGACCGAAGACCATCCCAAGACGATGCACTGCTTGACCATATCTGCGTCCGTACAGTGGTCGAGGTGCACGGCGACCGGGACGGTAGCCCGCTCTGCAATGTCCTTGAGTAGCGCGATGAGATGTTCCGGCCCCATCTGCTTCACAGTGGAGACGGAGGTCTGCAGGATGATCGGCGAACGTGCCTCCTCCGCAGCGGTCACCGCAGCTGCGGCCGTCAAATCATTGACGATATTGAACGCACCCACGGCATACCCGCCAGCCATTGCTTCCTGTAACATTTGCTTCATATTTACATACATACTGATAACCTCCGATGCAACGTCAAATCAGGCCTTCCTCTGTCAACACAGCCCGCAACGCGTCCCTTTGTTCCGGTTTAATCGGCAGCAGCGGCAGGCGCGGTTCGCCTCCGCGTCCGCCCGTCAGATCGAGCGCTGCCTTCACGCCCGCAACGGCGGTTGCATCCGTCGCGCGCTTGCTGATCGTGATCAGCCGTTGGGACAGCGCTTCCGCTTCTTCCATCCGCCCTGTCTGAAACAGTTCCTGCAGCTTCACGCACAGCTGCGGCAGATAGACGGCAATGGACAGCACCCCGCCGACAGCGCCGACCTTAAGACCGTATAAAAATTTCTTGATGGTACCCGCGAGCACGTGATATTCCGCGCCCGCCGGCACGGCGTTCACGTAGCTCGCGATATCCTCGCTGGTGGTGTCCTTCATGCCCACAATATTTTCATGGGCGGCAAGGATGCGGATTGCGTCGAATGAGATCACGACGCCGCCCGCATAGCAGGGTACGCAATAGATCATCACAGGAACGGGCGACCGATCGGCTACATATGTGTAATACCGGCACAGTGCCTCGTCCGTCATCTTATTGGCGAAGTAGTGCGGGGTGACCACGCTGACATAGTCTGCCCCGGCGTCCGCCGCGCGCTTAATAAACTCCACGGTGCTGTAAGCCGAATCCCGTCCCGCCCCGGCAATCAGCGTCTTGTCCGGTGCCATGTATCGGCGGTATGTCTTCAGCAGTTCCACAGACTCGTCGTCGCTCAGCGAACGGAATTCTCCGTTGCTGCCGAGCGGCATAAAGCCCCGGATACCCGTTTCGTTCATCCCTTCGATGTTGCACCGCGCCATGTCGAGATCCAGTTTTTGATCCGTAAACGGCGTGGTCATCGGCGGGAAAATCCCTTCCAGTTTCGCTCTGTGTTTCATGTCCGCTCCCTTCTGATGCGTGTTATTATCCTATCGGCAGTACTGTTCGACATAGTGGTCGATCCTCTCCAGCGCGGCATGCAGGTTTTCCTTCGAGTTCGCGTAGCTGATGCGGATATGCCCCTTTCCCGAAGCGCCGAACGCATCGCCTGGCACGCACGCCACGGCTTCCTTGTCGAGCAGGTCGTAGCAGAAAGCGGTCTCGTCCGTGCATATCGCGGACACGTCCGGGAAGATATAGAACGCGCCCAGCGGCTTCACGCACCTAAAGCCCCTTATCTTCGACAAGCCTTCATAGATGATGTCGCGCTTCTCCTGAAAGACCGCGGCTGCTTCCTTGGGAATATCCGGCCGCGTAAGCGCGTACAGGGCGGCCATCTGAACGGCGGCCGGTGGGCATGAGCAGACGTTTTCCTGTAGCAGCACCATCCGCCGGATGATCTCCGCAGGCCCCATGGCGTACCCAACGCGCCAACCCGTCATGTTGAACGCCTTGGAAAAGCCGTTGACCACGACCGTACGTTCCCGCATTCCGGGCAGTTGGGCAATGGAGCACGGTTCGCTGCCATCGTAAATCAGTTTCACATAGATCTCGTCCGAGATGACCAGCAGGTCGTGTTTGGTAGCAAACTCCGCAACCGCTTTCAGGTCGTCTCTGGTCATATACGCGCCGGTAGGGTTGCTCGGGTTGGTCAGCAGCAGCGCCTTGGTTCTGGGCGTCACCGCCGCTTCAAGGTCGCTCACCTGCACCTTGAAAGCATTCTCCATCCGGCAGCCCACATTCACCGGCTTGCCGCCGGGATAGCAGATCATCGCCGCGTAGTTGACCCAGATCGGCTCCGGGATGATCACCTCGTCGCCCGGCGATATGATCACGTTGAAAAGCAGCGACAGCGCTTCCATCGCGCCCAGCGTTACGATGATCTCGTCGGTTGGCCGGTAGGTCAGCTCGGGCAGTGTCGCGGCGGATATCGCCTCCCGCAGCTGCAGGTATCCCGCGTTGGGCGTGTATTTCGTATAGCCTTGTTTTAAAGCGCGGCAGCCCGCTTCCACGATATCGGGATGTGTGGTGCCGTCCGGTTCTCCGATGGCCAGACTGATCAGGTTCTCCCTTCCGGCCATGCGGTCGAACATGGCGCGGATCGCCCCCTGTTTCAGGGCCGTTGCGCTGGCGTTTAAGTAGTATCTCATGCGTCGTTCCTTTCCTGGCAACAGTGAACAAGCCCTGTGTGCAGGCCGATTCATTTCGGCCCCGTTTCAGGCATTCACCGCTTATTTTTATATGGGTCTATATCCTTTTCTTCAGCATCCTCCCGGCCCTTGCGCCGGTATAATCCCCGCCGCTCACGGCAACCTCGCCGTTTACGATCACCATATCAATACCGGTGTTCTTTCGGTAGGGATAGCGATAGTCGTTGTTTTCAGATATGTGTTCCCAGTCGAACACGCAGATATCGGCGTTGTATCCTTCCAGCAGCAGACCGATGTGATCCAGCTTGGCGGTCTGCGCGGGCAGAGAGCAGATCCGCCGGATCTCCTCTTCCAGCGGCAGCAGGTTGTGCTCCCGCACGAGCCGCAGGCGCTTCGGGAAGGTGCTGACCGCGCGAGGATGCGCGCCGCCCTGCTTCTCCCGGTCGAAATGCATGATGTGGTGTCCGCTGTCCGTACCGCCCACCACGAAGGGGGCCGACAGGATGCGCATCATGTCCGCTTCGTTCTGGTAGAAGAATGCGGCGTCCACGTCGCCATGATTCTCCGCCAGCAGGTCGAAGGCGGCGTCCAGCGCATCCGCGCCCTGCTGTGCGGCCAACTGTGCCAGCGTTTTGCCCACAGCATCCGGGGTTTTGGAGGCGCCTAGTATCAGGCAGCCCTCGTATCCGCTGAATTTCAAAAGGCTCTGCGATTCGGCGCTGAAAATCGCCTCCGCCACCTCGCGGCGGAAACCGGGCTCCGCCAGCCGCTCGATCATGCGTGCGACGCCCGCCGTGGCAAACTGCTCCGGCAGGGCGCTTGTCAGCGAGGTCTGCCCCGCGAGGAAGGGATACTGGTCGGCGCTTACGCGAATTTTGCCGCGCTCGTTGGCCTCACAGATCAGCCGGAGCGTCTCGCCGGACTTCCCGGCGTTGTCCCTGCCGCCGATCTTATGGTGCGATATCACCACGTCGCAGCCGCTTTCCTCGCCGATGGCGATGGCTTCCGCCACAGCGTTCACTACGGTATCGCATTCGCCGCGGACATGGGAGGAATAGCAGCCGTTGTATTTTGCGACCACGCGGCAAAGCTCGGTCAACTCCTGCTGGTCAGCGTAGACCGAAGGCGGATAAATCAGCCCGGTGGAAAGCCCCACGAGGCCGCTTTCCATCGCCTCGGCGACCAAGGCCTTCATCTGTTCCATCTGCTCTGGTGTTGGCTTTGCGGCACCGAACCCCATTACGCAGGCGCGGATGTTGCCGTGCGGCGCATATACCGCCATGTTGGTGCCCATGCGGACGCCCGAAGCCGCTTCGGAAAAAGCCCTGAAGCTCGTGGTCATGGTCTTTACCTGCTCGATCAGTTCGTCCGGAACCATCCCCTTCACGCCGTCCAACAGACCTTTATAGTAAGGCAGTGCGCCGCCGCCGCAGTTGCCCGCAATCTCCGTGGTGATCCCCTGTTCGAGCAGGTTGTATCCGTCCGTACCAAAAAGACAGAAATAATCACCGTGGCTGTGGTTGTCGATAAAGCCCGGGGACACTACCTTTCCGGCAGCGTCGATCACGGTTTTAGCTTCCGCATCGATTCCAAGCGCGATCCGCACGATCTTGCCGTCCTGGACGGTCACGTCCGCCCTGTATGCCTTGCCTCCAGTGCCGTCCGCCACGAGGCCGTCTTTAATCAAAATGTCGAGCATATCGCCTCCCGATTATTCTTGAGTCTCGCCGATGGGCCAGCCGTACTCGTTCGCCACTGTGCGGCCCACCGTGTAGTAGAAGTCCAGCCCCTCGTTGGAGTTGAACATCATGGTCATGCCCTTGCCGCTGGAGAGGTAGTACGCCATGCTCAGGAACCCGTCGTTGCAACCGGTGTGGGCAAACATGAACTCGTCCGGCTTCATCGTGGGATAGATGTAGAAGCCGATGCCGTTTTCGGAGTTCTTCTGCTGGACGAGCATCTGCCGGAAGGTATCGCGCCTGAAGTCCGGGTCGTCGTCGCTGCGGAGAATGCCCAGCAAATGCACGCCGAACTTCGCGAGATCCTCCGTGGTGGACCACAATCCACCCGCGGCCAGCTCCGTGTAGTTGTTATGCCCGCCGGGTATCGGCTCATAGTGATCCAGCCGCGCCCCGCCGCGCGTGGAATTGTATCCCACCGGCAGCGGTTGTTTGTATATGTTGCCGAATTGTGGTTCGTTAGACTGATAGAACGTGCTGTTCGTCATGCCGAAGGGCCTGAGCACGAGTTCGTCCATGAGCGCGGCGAAGTCGGTGCATTCCAGCACATCGCAGACCAGCTTCTGCGCCAGCACGAAGCCCCCGCCCGAGTAAGGCCCGGTCGGGTTTTCTGCCGTTTTGGGCACATAGGTGTTGGGTTCGCGCACCACCATCAGCCGCCCGGTCTTCGCCGGGGGCTCGCCGTTTAACACCTGCATCACGGTAGGCAGCGGCTGATTGGGCTTGTAGCCGCCGAAGCCGTCCACATTGAGGCCCGCGAGATGCGCCATGATCATGCGCAGCGTGATGTTATTGGATAAACCCTCTTTTGCGGGCACGGTGTAGCCCTTCAGGTATTCGTTTACGTCGCGGTCGAGATCGATCACGCCGCGCTGCACCAGCTTCATCAGCGCGACCGCAAACACCGCCTTGCTGATAGAGGCGGCCATGAACGGCGTCCGGTCGTTGATCTCGGTGCTGCCGCCATATTCCGTGACGCCGGTGCTGTATACGAAGTCGACGGCGTAGTTGTCGATGCAGGCCAGACTGAAAGCGGTGGTGTGGAAGTATTCCATCCGCTCTTTCAGCGTATAGGTCTTATACGTATTTCCTTCCTTGACGATCAGATTATTGATGATTCTCTGCACGCGTTCGTTCATTGTCCGCTCCCTTTTTGTATTATTGTCTTTTTAAATAGCTCAGGGCGATCTGTGCATAAGCCGCGGCGCCCACCGGCACCGCTTCGTCGTCAAACTCGACCTTGTCGTGGTGCTCGGGATGATGCCGACCCGGAGGCGACTGACTGAGCACATACATATAGACTGATGGCACTTTATCGGAGATCAGGGAGAAATCGTCGCTCCCCATGGAAAAATGGCTGTCCAGCGGCGCAATCATCGCGCCCTCCAGCCCGCCGCTGAGCCACTCGTACGCCTGTCGGCTGAACTCTTCGTCATTGATGAGCATGGGCAAGCTCGACCCGAAACGCAGTTCTCCCTTCATCTCATAGGCCCTGCTGACTCCCGCTACGATCTCGTTCATCCGGTTGCGGACGGTGCGGCGCTTGTCTTCGTTGGCCATGCGCAGCGTACCGCTGAAACGACAGGTCTCGGGAATGATATTCGACGCAGTCCCCGCGTCGATCCGGCATACCGTAAGAACCGCCGGGGTCTCCGCGTCAATCTCGTACCGCGTCATATCCGTCAGGGCTTCAATGATCCTGATCGCGCAATAGATGGGGTTTTTCGCTTTGTGCGGTTCCGCGCCATGTCCACCCGATCCCGCCACCGTCACGATGAACTCGTCTCGTGAAGCGTACACCGCCCCGGAGTTCACCGATATGATACCCGTGGGATATTCCTCGAACCCCGCAATGTGGATGGCAACCGCATAATCGGGCAGCGGCGACAGCACCCCGGCGTCGATCATGGCCTGCGCGCCCTCCCCCGTCTCCTCGCCCGTCTGAAACATCAGAATAACCTGCCCGTCCAGCTCCGCTTCATGCTTTTTGAGCAAAGCCGCGGCGCCGGTGAGCATAGAGGCGTGCAAATCGTGTCCGCAGGCGTGCATCGCGCCATTCTTTGACGCATAATCCAGACCCGTTTTTTCTTCAATGGGGAGGGCATCCATGTCGCCCCGGAGCAGAATGCGCTTGCCGGTATCTTTACCGATTACCGCCTTGATCCCGCCGCCTGTTTGAACAAACTCTACGCCGAGCCGCGCGAGTTCTTCCGCGATTCTTGTCGTCGTTATCGGCAGTGCGAGGCCGATCTCCGCGTTCTGATGGAGATAGCGTCTGAGCCCGATCAGCGCCTCTTTTTGTTGAAATGCTTCGGTGAAAATATTCATGGCCACACCCCTTCATTCTCCTTATCCTTATATAAGCAAAACCCGTGCCAACTCTGTATGTAACTGCTTTTAATTTTTCATGCCATTTCACCGGTCTTTTGATGCTCAGAGCGGTAATGCAGCCACTTGCCAGTATAATTGGTTAATTGATTTGTTCTCTTTTAACCATATTAACCAATTGATTGATCTCAAGTCCCTCCGGCAGCGAAATTTCATCACAATAGTTCGTATACATCATCCGGCGCACCTCGTCGAGGTCTTTCGTATGACCGAGCGCCCACATCAGCTTGGTCACCGCGCACTCACTTGTCATGTCGAAGCCCTGCAGGATACCCGACTCCACAGCAAGCCGTCCCGTTTCATAGACCATCGGGTCCGAAGGCTCGTACCGGCATTGCGTGGTTAAGAGCACAGCTACGTCCTCGCTCAGTAATCTTTTGATGCCGTCCAGCAGGTTGCGGCGCAGGCATTGGATGCCGCCGAGGCCAAACCCTTCGATGACCACACCTCTATATCCCATCCTGCTGATGTAATCGAAGATCTCCGGTTTGGTGCCGGGAACCAGCTTTAACAGAAACACGTTCGGATCAACCGCGTCGTCCAGCATGTGCTGGACTCCGGTCTTTTCCGGCGCAATATTAAGCCGAACCTTTCCGCCGCGGATACTTCCCGCGGGAGGATAGTTGATACTTTCAAAGGCATTCCGGCTTGTCGTGCGCACCTTGGCGACGCGGCAGCCGCGCATAATTGTGCCATCGAACACCACGAATACGCCCGCAAAAGCGCTCGACGCGGCCAGCAGCGCGTGCGAGAGGTTCAGCTTTGCGTCCGTCCGCGGGTGGCCGACGGGCAGCTGCGAACCGGTGATGATCACGGGTTTGGCAAGACCGCGCAGCATGAACGAAAACATGGATGCGGTATAGGCCATCGTGTCCGTACCGTGCAGCACCACCACGCCGTCATAATCGCCGATATAGCTTATAATCTCCCGAGCAATCACCCTCCACTCCTCCGGCTGGATGTTGGAGCTGTCGAGATTGAATATCGTTCTCGCGTCCACCCGGCCCATCTTGCGCGCCTCCGGCACGTATGACAGGACGTCCTCTGCCAGCAGCGTAGGGACAAGCCCCGCTTCGGTCTGCGTGCAGGCGATCGTACCGCCGGTGGACAGGATCATCAGTTTCTTCACATTTTACCCCCATTTGAATATTCCACATAATATTAAGCAAATCCCGTGCCAATCGGCGACGGGTGACAAAAGATACATTCTTAATGATGAAGCGGTTGAATGAAAGCAGCTGACAAAAAAGCGGAACCCAGTCAGCGCCGGGCTCTCACCGATGAGGAGGCGACACCCATCGCCATCCGGTATTTTGCGACCGTTCGGCGGGAGATCGCAACGCCCGTTTCCTCTAATTTAATGCGCAGGTCTTCGTCGGAAAGCGGCGTTGCGGCGTCTTCGTCCTGAATCAGCCTGCCGATCTGGCGGCAGATTACTGCGGAGGATATTTTGTCGCCGTCCCCGTTCTCCATACCGGTTGCGAACAGCGATTTTAAGCTCACCGTACCGGCCTTGCACAAAATATACTTATCCTTTACCGCGCGGCTCACAGTGGAAATGTGCAGCCCCGTACGCTCCGCGATGTCCTTCAGCGTCATGGATTTCAGCGAATAGCCGTCCTGAAAATACGTACACTGCGTTTCGGCGATGCAGCGCATCACCTTAAGCAGCGTGCGGTTGCGCCCCTCGGTCGCTTTGAGCAGCGTCCGCGCCTCCTTGAGTCTGCATGAAAGGTACTCTGTCACGCCGCTGTCGAGTTCGGTCTTAAGCAGCGCGCGGTATTCGCGGCTCAGCATCAGGCGAGGGATCGCCGATGAATTCATGCATATAGAAAACCCGTTCCCGTCCTCTTTGAGTACCGCGTCCGGTACGATGTAACACGTATCCTCGCCCGTATAGTACCCCTGAGACGGGATCGGATTCAGGCCGCGAACCGCTTCGCAGTATTGCAGCGCCGTCTTCCGATCCACGCCAAGGAGGTGTATGATGCCCTTGATATCGTTGGCGGCGACCAACTGCAGACCGTTTTTCACCAATTGGACCGTATGGAAATTGAAAAACCCGTTTTCCGCCAATTGAAGCAGCAAGCACTCCTGCAGCGAGCGTGCGCCCACTCCGGCTGGTTGCAGGCTCTGGATAACGGTCAGCGCCTTTGCCACTGCGGTGAGCGGCTGCCCCGTCGCGAACGCAATATCTTCTATTCCGGATTCAAGATACCCCTGCCGGTTCAGGCAGGCGATCAGGTATCTGCACAGCTCAAGGCACTGCGGGGCGAGTTCCTTACCCGCAAGCTGCTCCGCCAGCATAGCATTAAAGCTCTCCCCATGGTCATAATGCATCGCGTCATAAAGCGCGCCGCCGTCTCCGGCCTTATGCTCCGCGGGCATATCGGAGTCATCCTCCTCATCCTGCCGGGTATTGCCGACCTCGATCGGCAAGGAGTCGCACCAGGCGTCCTCTTCGTCCTCCTGCACTACGACCTCCAGCATGGGATTCTCCGCCGCGGCGTTCTCCAGCAGCGCCTTCAGATCCTCCATGGACATCGCCAATATTTCAAGCGACTGTTTCATTTCGGCGCTTAAGGAAAGTCTCTGCGTCTGTTCCCTCGCAATGCGTATATCAAACTGCATGGCCGTTCCTCTTTATGCGGCCAAGACCCGCTCCGGCGCTTCCGTCACGCATTGATCAATGCCCTGCCTTTCGCCGTGATGCGCGTACCGCCGCGTCCCTTGTGGCTGATGATCAGCCCACGCTCACAAAGCTCCGTCATGATGGAGCGTACGGAACCTTCAGAAATAAACTCGCCGCATTTGTTCAGCTTCTGCGACAGCGTTTTCCTGCCCGTGCTCAGCCCTTCCCTGTTCATTTCGTAAATCAGCCGCAGCACACGTATGCTTTCATCCTCTTCGGGCAGCTTTGCAGCCGGCCAAATATCCTTGCCCCGGTTGGATGTCTTCGTGCCGGTCAATAGCTTCTCCTTCATATAATCCGGCAGCGTGTCAAGGGTGAACTCCTTTTCCATGCTGATGATATATTCGCAGCAGTTGATGAGTTCCCGGATGTTGCCCGGCCACTCGTAGTTGCTCAGTGCGTTGATCGCTTCGTCTGAAATATCGATATTGGCGTTCCGGTCGTTCAGTATGGTACTGATCAGCATGATCACGTCTTCCTTGCGCTCGCGCAGCGGCGGAATACGGATGGGCAGCACGTTAAGCCGGTAATAGAGGTCCTTGCGGAACGTCCCTTCCGACACAAGCTGATCGAGATCCTTGTTCGTCGCGGCGATGACCCGGATGTTTATCGGTATTCTTTCGGTGCCGCCCACGCGGATCACCTCGCGCTCCTGCAGCACGCGCAGCAGCTTGACCTGGGTGTTGAGCGAAATCTCCCCGACCTCATCCAGAAACAGCGTGCCGCCGCTGGCCGCTTCGATCAGGCCGATCTTACCGCCTTTTTTCGCACCGGTAAATGCGCCGTCCTCGTATCCGAACAGTTCGCTTTCCAGCAGGTTGCTCGAAATGGCTGCGCAGTTGAACGCCACAAACGGGCCATCCTTGCGGCGGGAATAGTTGTGGATGGAGTTTGCGAGCAGCTCCTTGCCGGTGCCGGTTTCAGCTTCGATCAGTATATCCAGTTCGGTCTGCGCAGCCTTCATTGCAAGCTGCTTGACCTTACCGATGGCGTCGCTGCTGCCGATGATGTCCTTGAACGTGTATTTGGCTTTATTCACCGTATACTTCTTCTGCCGAAAGGTATAGACTGCGGATTCGATCTCATTGTAATTGGCGAGATAGTAGAGCGAACAAAACGACTTATCATCGCCCATGGTCTGGATCTTGTTCACCAGATACTTGATGCCGTCCACGTCGATGATCTCATTGTGAAGCTCCCCCGGTTTTTCCAGCCGACGGTTGCCGAGGCACTCAACAATCGTCTTTCCAAAGATGATTTTGGGCGCAATGTGGCGGTTGGACTGGCTGGAATAAATGATCTTGCCCGTCTCGTTGCAGGCGATCACGATATTTTTGGAAGCTATAATGATCTCTTTAAGATACTCATTCTCCGGCACCAGCTGATTGATGAAGCTGTTAAGGCCAAAGTTGTTCGGCATGACCAGGGAGGTATACTGCAGCAGCCGGCTCTTGGTATCCTGATTTAAAATATTGAGCACCGTCATCATCTCAAATATCGTGGAACTATCGATGACGCGAGGCCCGATGTTGACGATCGTCTCAATACCGGGCGGAACGCACTGCAGCTCGTCCGGCGTCACCGCGATCCTGATATGGCTGGGGTACGCTCCCGCGCCGGGATAATACGGCTCGAAGTGGACATGATTCGCTCCCAGTTCAAGCAGGAAGGAGATCGCTTCCAGCGAAAGCTTTTTGGACGTATTGACAAGAAGCGCCTTCGTGCCATACGGCAGAGCGCCCAGCTTTTGCCATTCTCCGTTCAGCAGCGTCCTTTTGACGGACAGAAATTTAGCGCCAGGCATCAGCTTGTCCGCAATCAGATTCAGACTCATCCGGTCTTCCGTGGGATAGATGCACACGTCGCAGGTGAACTTGCCGGGGATGCCGTCCTCCAGCGAATAGGCGGTGAAATCCACCAGGTCTCCAACCAATTTATCCATTTGAACCTTGATATAGTCGCAGACGATCTTCTCCAGCGATAATATGACCGCTTTTTTCTTCATAATTATACTCCGATGATACCTTTGCTGTTAATCAACCGACATTCCATTGAGGAGTTTAAATTCTTTATCTATGTGTTATTTGATCGCCTTTGCAGGTTACAGTTTACCCGCAAATGATGTCCGGGCTCCAACCATCACATACCAATACACCAGAAGATCATGAACTTTTAAGATTCAAACGGAACAGAACTCAAGACCATGAATGTACTTCCAGAAATTATTTTAAAGTATTATACCATATACCGCATGTAATTGACATAGCCGATGGCCTTGCCTGCTGCTAATTTTGGTATCCTGAGAGTATCGGGCGTATCCAAGCACAACTTGATGCCCACAAAGCGGAAAGAAACGTCGAACCAACTAAATGGCTAACGGCAAAATAGAAAGAGCTAACCGACAGTCAAATCAGTTAGCTCTTATGTATAGATAAACAATTTCGTTTAGATTTCGTGATAGGCTTTTACTCACTACCCCTTGTTTACATTTTATTAAGTTGTTTAAGTTCCCGGAATAAAACAATTCCCGTTATTGTGCATGAAATAAAATCTGCGATAGGGCTTGCCAACCAAACACCTGTCAATTGAAACAGGTGAGGCATAATAACAAGCAATGGAATAAGGAGAATCACTTGGCGCAGAAGGCCTAAAATGGTTGCTTTTTTTGCTTTGCCAGTTGCCTGAAAATATTGCGCCGCTACCATTTGAAAACCAATAATCGGCGTCATCATCAGCATTATCCGCATACCATAGGACGCCGCTTCAATCAATGCCGGCTCACTGTTAAAAGCCTTGATAATGGGGACAGTAAGAAACTCTATACATAAGAAGGCAAATACACAAATTGCGGTTGCGATTATCATTTCCAGCTTTAGCGTTTTCCTAACCCGTTCATACTGTTTCGCGCCGTAGTTGAACCCAATAATGGGCTGCGCTCCCTGTGTGATACCCATAACCGGCATAAAAAAGAAAATCATTACAGAGTTGATTACGGTCATTGCCCCTATCGCAATGTCACCACCGTATGTCTTCAACCCGTTATTCAGCAATATAGCAACGGCAGTAGAGGCAAATTGCATAACAAATGGGGCCAGGCCAATACTCGCAACCTCCTTGAAAATCTGCCAGCTTGGCACAAGGTTTTTTATTCGTAATTTCAACGTGCTATTTCCTCTTAGAAAATGGGCAATTACCCATGCGGAGGATACAAGCTGCGAAATCAGAGTGGCCCATGCCGCACCTTTGATACCCATATCAAAAACAAATATAAAGATAGGGTCAAGAATAATATTAAGCGCTGTACCCAGCAACATGGTCAACATGGATTTTGTGGGGTGTCCTTCAGCCCGGATGATATTGTTCAGCCCCAAGGCAATACCCTGAAATATTGTTCCGTATAAGATAATTGTGATGTAATCTGACGCATAACCAATCGTGGCATCACTGGCCCCAAACAAGTTGAGGAGAGGTACCTTGAAAATCAGTCCAAGAACTGATACGAAAATCATCAGAATAGCCAGTATGGAAAACGAATTGCCCAGTATCTTTTCCGCATCTCCTTTGCGATTTTGGCCCAGCCGAATGGAAACCAAAGCGGACGCGCCTATGCCAATGAAGAAGCTGAATGCCGTAATCAAAGATATAAATGGCATGTTGAGCCCGATTCCGGTCATGGCGAGAGCACCCAACCGGCCAACATAAAGCCGGTCGACAAGGGTGTAGATTGAATTGACCATCACGCCAATGATAGCCGGTATTGAGAATTTCAATAAAAGTTTGCCGACCGGCATTACTCCCAGTGGCTCAGTGTTATTATTCATAGTGTACGCTCCCTGTTTTTTGTGCGACTATTATATATATGGACTCTCTGGGGAAAACCTTTTGAGTAATGTTAAATCCGGCAGTTATTAGTTGTTGTTCCATTTCCACCGAAAGAATACGAATGTGCATCGGCGGCCCCTTAACGGCGCTTTCCTCTTTTTCGTATTCCAGACAAAGAAAGTAGCCGCCTGTTTTGAGAACACGGTTTATCTGTGTGAGTACCGCAGGCAGCGACTCCACCTCATGCAATATGAGTGAGGCCAGTACAATATCCACAGAGCCTTCAGGCAGTGGAATGTTGTTAATATTGCCCTGTACAAGCTGGATATTCGTTAATTTTTCAGCTTTTGCTTTTGTGTCAATTACCTCGAGCATTCTATCGTCAATATCCAACGCAAAAACCGTTCCGTCTGTTTGCTTTGCGGCAGATATGGTTAAATACCCGGAACCGGCCCCTGCATCCAAAATGCTCATCCCTTTTTGTATGGTAAGCATATTTAGTATTTCTTCCGGAGGCAAGGTTCTTTTGCGCATTACGTCATCTAAAAATGCAACTTTATTAATAAAACTCTGTCCGCCACCTCCATGGTGGTTGTGGTTATGATTATCATTCATCATATACATTCTCCTTTTCCTATTTTTGATTTGCATGGATAATATGCCGCGATGGCTGTACCCCAACCATAGTAATTACTTGTACGGACATATCCATTCCTCATAAACAAGATTAAAACTTATTATATATATTACAGACCTCCTTTATCCGCAATTGCGACATAAAAATCTTACTTTGCTTGCCTCTCTGTTCTTAGTAGCTCACTTGTTACAAATTCCGTGCACCGGAATATTCTGAACGACTTCATAGAGCTTTTTATCTTTTAAATAGGATTCCATGAGCTCTTCTGCTTCCCGCATGACCTTCTGTATGCAACAATTGTCTTCATTGTCTTTATCGCTCATCTCGCAAGCAAAAAGCGCGCCGCTACCTTCTATAGCCTGTGTCACATCAAGGAAGGAAATATCCTCTTTCTTTTTGCGCAGACTGTATCCGCCATTCACACCTGGGGTGGATTGGATGAGATCAGCCTTCACAAGCTGCGTCAATATCTTGGAAAGATAGGTCGGAGACATATTCAGTTGACTCGCTAAGGGCTGCAAACTCAGATTCTCTCTACCGTCGTACATGACTATATAGGACATGATGTGCAGTGCATAATTGGTAGCCTTTGTGTATTTCACGATCTTCACCTCCAATATAAAAAGATATTATAGACTTTATTTATCTATAATAATATGCTATCTTTTCATTTTTGTCAACAGATTTGTGCATCGTAGCGGCTTTAAAAAAGAAGAAATAAGCACCTTTCTGCACAATCAAAAAAGGCTCTGCTGACTTTCCAATCAGCAAAGCCGTTTTTTGTGAATAGAGCATTGGTTTAGGGGCAAATACCCGCAAACCACTGGCGATGCGGAATAAATGCCCCAAACGCTCCTGTTATCAAACTGTTATCAAAAGGTAAAAAACAATCCTGAAAACCCGCATGAACAGCGAGCTTTCGGGATGTTGTTATTTATTCCCGCTCGACTACTTCAACTATTATAAAGCTTATTTTTAAAGTTATATCGAACATATATTAAACTTATTTGTTTAGTATTTGCTCTGCTATTTTTGACTCCTTTTCTTTTTAGTATCAAAATAGTATCATGGAATAGTTTTGAATTCAAGAAAGGTAAGCTATTAAAGTGTCTTATTTGCTGACTAAGATCAAAATCCTTTTTAAACGCAAGAAAAGCCAAAGCAGATAGCAAAAAAGCGAGACGACTGCGAACGGTAAGAAAGTAAAAAAACGCTACCCAATTTCCGAATACGTCGTAAGAGTAGTGCTCGATCAGCGTGCCGTCCGGCCGCACAATCGCGGTTACACTGCCGCGGATATCATAGTGGTAGAAGAAGTACATATTCGCAAGCGCGTAAGTCGTGCCCGGGTCTCCGTCGTCGTCGAAGCGTTTAGATGCGATGATCTGCCCCGGCGAGTCGAGGATGTTCTCCGTCAGCAGGTCCCCCGATTCGTTTCGGGTATAGAGGATGGCGCTGCCGGTGTAGAAGTACCGCTCCTCCTTGCCTTCCTCCGTCTTGCTCATGCGCTGGCCGCCCTCATTATAGACGTTGACGTTGGTATCGGTTAGGTCTGGCTTCTTATATAATTTTCATTCAATAATAACCCAATTCTTGTCGACATACCAAGCATTATCAGTATAATTATTTTTTTAATCTCATCAATTGGTGGCGGTTCAACGTAATAATTGATAGAAACACCAGCCAAAAACCTCGACATGCTAATTGAAACATATTGGTGATTTTTTTCATCAATATATATATTAGTTAACCTATTATGAATACAGCAGGATGACATCCTGTGGCGCGACGCCCAGCATACCCGGCAACTCCATCTCCTTGCCGTCTTTAGTGACCTGCCACCAGACGGGTTCGCTTCCCACGCTTTGCGATGCATACCTGAACTTAGCTGTCCATTCGAACGGTTCCTCGATCATCTCTATTACATGAACTTCGTATGCATTTTCCGGCGTGTTCGTTCTGAAGTAATGTGCGCGCACACCGATTGCGCAAAGGGTATCGCCAACGCGACTTGCGGTCTTTAGTGTCACGCCCCATGCGGGGACCTCAACCAGATAAGTCCCTGCTTTCTTTGCACCCACGATGTTCTTGCAGCCCGTCAACACAGCGGCTGCCTTGGTAACCGGGTCGGCGAATACCTCCTTGGTGCTGGCCATACGCATCAGTTGGCCGTTATCCACGACCGCCAGTGTATTGCACAGCTTATAGGCCTCATCACGGCTGTGCGTAACAAGCAGTGTATCTCCTTTAAACGTTTTCAGAATATGCTGAAGCTCAATCAAAAGCTGATCTTTCAGATGGCTGTCCAATGCACTGAACGGTTCATCCAACAGCAGTATTTCAGGCTGCCCGACCAGTATCCGGGCCAACGCCACGCGTTGCTGTTGTCCACCGGACAACTGGGATGGGTGCTGCTTCTCCAAGCCGACAAGGCGCATCTTATCTATGACCTCTTCCACAACCCGGCCGCGTATCTTTCGGTCCTTTTCATGGTACAAGCCGCAGGCGATATTCTGCTCCACCGTCATGTTGGGAAATAACGCGTAGTTCTGGAAGAGGTATCCCACACGTCGTTTCTGTGGCGGCAGACTGATGTGCTTTTTGCTGTCGAACAGCGTCACGCCGTTTAGTATGATGCGCCCTTCGTCAGGCGTTATGATACCAGATATACATTTGAGCGTCAGCGTCTTGCCACAGCCCGAAGCACCGAGCAGTCCTATGACCCCTTTGTCGGATGTGAAGGCGACATCCAATTTAAAACTGCCAAGCCGCATCTTAATGTTCACATCCAGACTCATCCCTCAGGCCTCCTCTGCCTGGTCCTGCGTTCCAGCAGATTTACAGACAGCAGCACGACTGTACTGATAACCAGGTTCACGATGACCCATTTCAATGCGCCGGCGTCGTCGTTGGTGCGCCACAGCTGATAGACCGTGGTCGATATCGTGGCTGTCCGTCCGGGGGTATAGCCAATGAGCATGCTGGTTGCACCGTATTCGCCAAGTGCCCTCGCAAACGCCAGCACCGTTCCTGCCAATATTCCCTGCCAGCACACAGGCATCCGTACGCGCCAGAATATGAACGTATTAGGCAAGCCGAGCGTTTTACCGCTCCACCCCAGCGTCTCATCAAAGCTTTCAAACGCACCTCGCGCCGTTCGATACATCAGCGGAAACGCAACCACGGCCGATGCGAGTATGCCGCCGTACCATGTCATCACAAACTGGATGCCGAATTGCTGTAAAAACTGGCCTACCGGGTGCTTAAGCCCAAAAATGAGCAGCAAGAACCATCCGCACACCGTGGGCGGCAGCACCAGCGGCAGCGTCAGCAACACATCCAATATACCTTTTAGAACGCGGGGCAGCCGCGCTACGTAGTAAGCCGCCAAAATCCCTGAGAAAAAAACGATTATACAAGCCGCCGCGGCAATTCTCAAACTGTTCCAAAGCGGATACCATTCCATTCTTTCATCACTCCATGAGGGTTTGAGGCGGCATGCAGATTACCCGCATACCGCCCATTGTCGTCAGTTGCTATGCTGCGGGGCTGAAGCCCACCTTTTCAAACACGGCCATGCACTCGTCCGTCATCAAATAATCCAGAAATGCCTGTGCCGCCTCTTTGTTTGCGCTGATATTCAGCACTGCGGCGGGGTAGATAACCTGTCCACACATATCGGTTGTTGCGTAGTCAATAATCGTGAGACCGGCGCTGAAGGCATCTGTGCAGTAAATAACACCGCAATCGACGCTGGCCTCAGATACCTGCGTGGTCACTTCCTTGACATTGGTGCCGTAGGTGATAGAACCCGCCTCCGCAAGAGCAGCCTCGTCCAGGCCGTAATACGCGAATATCTTCTGCGTATACTGCCCCACCGGAACATCGCTGTTGCCCATCGCCAGCAGTATCTCGCCGGATTTGAGCTTCTCCGCCATGTCATCAAATCCCGTCAAGCCTTTCGGGTTGCCTTCGGGAACCACCAGCGTCACCTTGTTTTCGAGCAAATTGACCCTGGTGCCCTGCTCCACGAAGTTAAGACCATCCGGGTTATCGTCGCCGCTCTTGGATGAATCCAGCTGGTTCATCTGCTTTTGTGCCGCTGAGATGAATAGGTCGCACACCGCGCCCTCCTCAATCTGTGTCTTGAGCGTACCGGACGATTCGAAGTTAAAAGTAATGGTAACATTCGGTGCAATCGTCTTGTACATTTCGCCGATCTCCGTAAGCGTTTCGGTCATGCTCGCTGCGGCGAATACTGTCAGCTCTATCGGCTCCAGTTCGGGTGTCGGCTCCGGCGTTGGTGTTTCCGAGACCTCCGGCGCAATGCTCTCAGTGGACGCCGATTCCTCAACTGTCACAGGCGCGCAGGCTACAAGTCCCGCCAGCGTCATCAATACCATTAGGGCAATTAACAAAGCTTTCAAATTCTTTTTCATAAATAATCTCCTTTTTTCATCCGGTCCACCTATTTGGTTTTTCATCAGGAAAGAGGATGGACTCCGCACTACTGCGCAGAACCTCCAATTCTTTCAGGTCGGGTTCTATACGGAACCGGTTTTGTCCAAGTGCAATAAATTTATATGAATCGCAGTTTCCGGCCCTCTCGCCGATACCGAAAAGTGTGGTATCCACGTATACCGCCCCTCCTTTCACGGCCTCCACCGCGACAGCAGTCGCCATTCCCAAATCGTTGTGTGTGTGTATGCCAAAAGGCATATCCGTCTCAGATGACATTTTTTCCAATAGCCTGCGCGCCCGCGCAGGTGTGAGGATACCTACTGTATCCGCCAGCCGTATCGCCTTAACGCCCAGCCCATTCATCTCATTCGCAAGTGACGCCATATAAGCCGTATCTGCCCTGGATGCATCCTGAAAGCCCACCGTTACATCAAAATCTCTGTCCCGCGCGTATGCCACGCAAGCCGTGAGCGTGTTTCTGACCCACGCGCTGTCCTTTTTCAGCATGGCGCCCATCAACAGCTCCGATACCGGTGCGCTGATGTGGATGATATCCGGCAAACATTCTATGCTGTGTGAGATATCCTCGCGCCGCATCCGGTTCCACACAACAATCTTCGCTCTTTTGCGAACATCCATGATGCGGCATACCGCATCCTTCTCACAACTTCCCATTGCGGGAATGCCTGCCTCTATCTGAAAGAAACCAGCCTCATCCAGCAGCCGTGCCAACAGCACCTTATCATCAACGCTCAGCGCGATGCCGCACCCCTGTTCGCCGTCGCGTAACGTGGTATCCGTCAGCCAAACCTTTCTGTCACTCACGCGGCGTCGCCTCCCTTTGCGCGTTTTGCCAGCGATGCAACAGCTTGCTCGTCCAGTCCGCCGCCGGTGCGCATGCTTTCCTCGCGTACCAGTTCGAGCAGTCGGTCAAGATTATATTCACCGTTTAAGCCGAGCTCCTCCAGCTTGAGCAGAATCGCCCGTTTACCTGAGTGCTTGCCGATTGCAATGCGCCGCTTGCTGCCCACCATTTCGGGCGCGAACGGCTCATAGCATTGCCGGTTTTTTGTTATGCCGTCCACATGCACGCCGGATTCTACATCAAACAGCGCCGAGCCAATCACCGCCTTGTGCGCAGGGATATCAATTCCTTTCAGCCGCTGATATGCTTCGGATACATCGCGAAGCCTATCCAGTCTGATTGCTTCAGGCAGCATACCGTACACGTGCAGCGATGCCAGCACCTCTTCCAGCGGCGCAAGTCCGCCTGCCCCCGTGAAACCCGCCGTGAGCCGGGAACCGCCCGCCAGCAGCCATTCCACCGCCAGCGCCGTTCCCAATTCACCCGCGCCGCGTGGGCAGAATGCGGAAAGGGGTTCACCCGCCAACTGCAAAAACGTGTTAGTATAGTCCTCAAAGAAAAGTGCGCCATCCGCTGCCCAACGTATTTCATCTGCAGACGGCGGTGGTGTATCGCCCAAAGAACATTCGGCTATCGTTCGCCCCGGCAGGCCGGTCGTGCTCAGATATCCGGCAAACCCAGGCGGAACATCTGTGCTGCAAGCAGAAGCGCTGAGCACTGTCCGATTGGGGTCAACCACTGTTCTGAGAAACTGCAGTAAATCCAATGGTATCTGCACATACGCAACGCCCAGTTCCAGCAGGCTCCGGTAATACGCCCGGACAGCCCGCGCATTTACATCCCGCAGCGGCAGGCTGCACAGCGACGCATCCGTGATATGAAATTCTCGCCTAGATGACAAGCCTTCCAACTTTTTCTCCGTTCTCGAAATGCTGTTCCACAATATCCGCTACATCGTCCTCCGTCACATTGCCGTACCACGTGGCTTCGGGATACACCACCACGACCGGGCCTTTGTCGCAGATGCCGAAGCAGCCCGTGTTGGTGACCAATACATCGCCGGACAGATCGCGCTCGTCGATCTCTTCCATAAACCGCTGCACCAAATCCACGCTGCCCTTGGCATGGCAGAAGCCCTTCTGCACGCCGTTCACACGGCAGCTTGTGCATACAAACACATGATATTTCGGTTGAACCATCGCTATATAATTCCTTTCAAGTTTGTCGAATCGTACTCCGACGCTGCTTCCTCCACGGCGTCCTCAATGCGGCCAAAGCTGGTCCACACGGATATGCCTTTCTCGGACAACTTCTGCCGCGGCGCTTCTCCGATGCGCATCGCTACAATACCCGCACAGTCTTTAATCGCCTCGTATATCTGCTCGAACTTGAACTGTTTACCGCCGCCCTTTCCGTCGCAGCCCTCGGTGCCGTCGCAATATTTGCCCACGCCGCGCCGTTCCACAAAGCGTACTTCGCCGTCGCCGACCGCATAGATATAAAAGTCCGACGCGTGCCCGAAGTGCTGATCCACCAGCACGCCGCCGTGAGATGCCACCGCAAACAGCAGCGGTTTTTGCTCCGGCACAACAGGCTTTTTCTCCATAGTCGCTGTCTTCCCGCAGCCGCCGCTGCAGCCGCTGAAGGATGCAGATTCGTCGTTATCCAGCCGCCCCACAGCATCCGCACGGCACTGGCGGCAATGCATCATCTGAGCCAGCGTCTCGCCGCATTTCTCGCGCATCGCCATGATCTCCTTGTTGCTGACCAATGGCATATCCTCAAACGCACTGCCCTTGACGGGGATCAGCTGCATGATGTTGGTCAGCGTCGCGCCCAGGGATTTCACCTTTTCGACCACTGCGGGAATGTGGTCTTCGTTGATGCCCTTAAGCATTACGATGTTGACCTTGACGATGACGCCTCGATCCGCCAGCATCTTGATGCCCGATATCTGGTTGGCCAGCAGTATCGCCGCCGCCGCTTCACCCGTATAGGTTTGACCCATGTAGTGGATGTGCTTGTAAGCACGGCTGGCGATTTTGGGATCTACCGCGTTCACCGTAACCGTAACATGGGATACGCCCAGCTCTGCGATCTGCTGCGCATACTGCGGCAGCATCAGGCCATTGGTGGACAGACAGAATGTCACGTCCGGGTCGGCCATGCGGATCATCTGCAGCGTTTTCTGTGTCTTGTCAAAGTCCGCCAGCGCGTCGCCCGGCCCCGCGATGCCCACCACGGTCAGATTGGGAACGCGCTCTCTGGCTTCCATGTATCTGTCAAACGCTTCGGCGGGAGTGAGCACCTTGGTGGTGACTCCCGGACGGCTCTCGTTGGGGCAATCAAACTTGCGCACGCAGTAGTTGCACTGAATGTTGCAGTCGCGCGCCACCGGCAAATGGATGCGGGCAAATTCGCCGCCGCAGCCGTTGAAGCAGGGGTGCGACGCCGTCCTCTCCTCTGCAGTTCTGGTATCCGCTGCTTTTTTCATGTTGGGAACAGCACTCAATACCTTTCCCGGCCCTCTGTAATACTTCTGGTAAAGCGCATCGCGAAAGCCCATTTCCTTGCGCTCCAGCAGCGAATTGGTCATGCTGTCCAGCAGCATCAAGGCGCCTTCATAGCCCAATGTCCGTATGCGCTGGCCGCCAACGTGGTCGTGTACCGGAAATGCGCAGCGGATCAGCGGGATGTTCAGCTTGTGCGCGATACGCCGTCCATCCGAGCTTCCCACCAGCAGGTTCGCACCCAGGCGCTCTGCCGCTTCCTCAATGGCATCAAAGTCGCACGCATCGAGTATCTCAAAACCCTCCACAAAAAAGGTGTCCGCCGCGCGACTGTTCTCCTCGTCCAGCAGCCCTTTAAGCCCGTCGCATTTAGCTCCCGTCGCCGTCAGCACGGGAACAAGGCCGTTTTCGGTACACAGGCGGAATGCCGCGTATACGAAGTCCGGCTCGCCGAATATTGCCACGCGGCCTTCCGCGTTGTATTTATGAGAATCTACCATCGCGTCCAAATACCGCCCGCGCTCACGTTGAATCTCGTCCGTCACCGTGCCGCCGGCTTCGGCGAATACACGAATCAGCGCGTCCGTGTCGCGTAATCCCATAGGCAGGTTGCACCGTATATACGGCACTCCATACGTTTCATAGAGGTATTTGGCGGGCGAATAGTCGTCTCTCACAAACGTGGACAGCTCCACCGTCAGCCGGGATCCCGCCATCCGTGCGATATCCGCAATTGATGTCCCGCTGTCCGGGAGACGATTATATTCTGCCTGGTGCACGCCGTCCAGATTCTCCGATAAGTCGGGCAGCAGTATGACGTCCAGCCCCATTTTGCTGAACAGTCTCTTCAGCCAACGCGTATCAGCCGGGCTCAGCATACTGGTAATCACGTTGATGCCAGCATGCTTCTCTTTAACCATCTCCGTGTGCTGTACAATCGCCCGCAGCGCCACGAAAAAGCCCTCATACTGCGTTCCCGAATAACCTGCCGATGATACGGGGATGATTTTGGCACGGCAGTCTGGGTTGGCTTCGTAGAAATCACGGATGATGCGGGGGATATCCTCGCCAATCGTTTCCGCGAGACAGGTTGTCGCCACGCCGATCACATCGGGGTCATACAGCGCGATCAGGTTTTTCAGTCCCTTGATCAGGTTGGTTTCGCCGCCGAACACCGTACCCTGCTCGGTGAGCGACGACGACGCAATGTCCACCGGCTCGTTGTAATGCGTCGCCATGTGGCGGCGGATATAGGTGCTGCACCCTTGTGACCCGTGCAGCAGCGTCATGCAGCGTCGGATGCCGTAAAAGGCGCTGACGCTGCCCATCGGCATGCACATCTTGCAGGGGTTCACGTTAAGATTCACCAGATTCATGCTCATGCGCTCACCTCCCCACACGATTCTTCTGTCTCTGGCAGCAGCGATGTGTTCAGCGAGCGCCATACCGGGCTGTTCATCGACATATTGATCTCCTGCGTGAAGTTGATCACGCCGTCGTAGCCTGCCAGCGCATGCTTGCGTTCGTGGTTGTGGTCACAAAACGCGATGCCCAGCTTATAAGCGAGAGGCCGCTCTTTGACGCCGCCCACCAGTATATCCGCCCCCTTCTGCTTCATGAACGTCTCCAGTTCGGCGGGATTTGCGTCGTCGAGTATCACCGTATCCTTGTCCACCAGCTGGCCGATCATCTCATAGTCTTCCGGCTTGCCCGTCTGCGTGCCCACCACCACGGTTTTGATACCGAGCGCGTTGAACTGGCGGATCAGCGATATCGCCTTAAAGCCGCCGCCCACGTAGATCGCCGCTTTCTTTCCCGCAAGCCTTGGTCCGTATACTTCCAGAAAGCCCTGAATCCGCCGCTCCTCCCGTTTGGTGAAGGCGCGGGCGCGAGCCGCGTTTCCCGGCGTGCCCACCGCCTCCGCCACCCGAATCAGCGACGAGGAGGTATCCTCCACACCAAAGAAGCTGACCTTGATAAACGGAATGCCCATCTCCTGCTCCATGCGGTTCGCGAGATACGTCATGGAGCCCGCGCATTGCACGATGTTGAGCGCCGCAGTGGGTGCTTTCGTGATGCTGTCGTAGCTCGCGTCGCCGGTGATTGTGGAAACGACGTCGATGCCGATCTCCTGTAAATAGTTCTTGATGATCCACATCTCTCCCGCGAGGTTGAAGTCGCCCAGTATGTTGACACCCTGTTTGACCGCAGTCGTTCTGTGCGGCAGTATCAGTTCCATGATGGCGTTGCAGGCCATCTTGTAGCCGTACGATTTGTTTCCTGAAAACCCGGGCGATTTCACCGGTATCACGCGGATGCCGTATTTTTTCTCCGCCTCTCGGCACACCGCTTCTACGTCATCGCCAATCACACCCACAATGCAGGTGGCGTAAACGAATATCAGCCGTGGGTTGTGCTGCTGCACCAGCTCGTCTATCGCCGCGGTCAGCTTCTTCTCCCCGCCGAACACCACGTCCTTTTCACTCAGATCGGTCGAGAAGCTATTGCGGTACAACTCGCTGCCACTGGTCAGACTGCCGCGGATATCCCACGTATAGCTCGCGCAGCCAATAGGCCCGTGCACGATGTGAAACGCATCGGTGATGGGGTTCAGCACTACGCGCGCGCCACAGTAAACGCAGGCCCGCTGGCTGACCGCGCCGGACAGGCTATCGCTGTCGCAGCTGATGCCGCCGCGTTCCTTTCCGTATTGTATAAAGCTCTTTCTTTCCTCCAGTATGACGGTATTGTTCATTGCTCCGTCTCCCTTCATTGCCGTTGGCTATCTGCCGCTGCCGTACATCCTTTTTGTATCGCTAAAAGCGCAAAGCGGGCCGCTTTGCTTTGTGCAGCGCTGCAACCCGCCTTGTCAAAAATCTGGTGATACAGGTTTTACATTACAACATCCATGTCCTCGTCGGCGCATTCCCGGTCCTGATGATCCAGCAGGGCATTGGTGATCTGCTCCAGCAGCCGCAGCGCTCCCTTGTAACCGGTGTTCGGGAAATATGAGTGCGCGTAACGGTCAAGAACGGGGAAGCCTGCACGCACAAACGGTATGTTCTCCGCTTTGGCAATCTGCTTGCCGTAACTGGTGCCCAACAGCAAATCCACCGGTTCGTTCTTGATCCACTGGTGCAGCTCAAACAGGTCCGCGTTGGCCTTGACGGTACAATCCGGCGCGTCGAATTTGGCCAATATGCCGCGTGCCGATCTCTCAAACGCCTCGCCCGGCGTGCCGGTGATCACGTATTTGGGGATCATGCCCATCTCCAGCGTCAGCTGCATCAGCCCCAACACCGTGTCCGGATCGCCGAATATCGCCACCTTTTTGCCATGGTAGTAGAGGTGGGCGTCCAGCATCACGTCAATCAGCTGGCCGCGCTCCTCCTCCAACTCTTTGGGTATCTCGCTTTGCGATAATGCCGACAGCGACATAATGAACTTATCTGTTCCTTCGATGCCAATGGGCAGCGGGATCAGGTCGTACGGCACTTTGCATTTGCGCTGCAGCACGTTGGCGGGCTCCGCTGACGTTAGCTGTCCGCACGCAACCACCTTGCTGCAGTCGCCCAGCGCTTCAATTTCTTCAATGGTCGTGCCGCCGGAGGGATACATCTCGTAGCGCCCCGTCATTGGCGCGTCCATCACGCCGCTCTGATCGGGGAACATGATAAATGGTACATTCATCACCGCAGCGATCCGCTTCATTTCGCGAATATCACCGGGGTTGAGGAAGCCAGGAAATATCGCGGTTTTACCGTTCTTTTTGCCTGTGGACCGCGCCAGATAGTTGATGAAACCCACCATCATGTTGTAAAAACCGTTGATGTGCGAGCCCACATAGCTGGGGGTATTGGTGTGTACCACCAGCTTGCCGTCCGGCACCTCCATGTCCATGATATAGCTGCCCACATCGTCGCCGATGGTTTCACTGAGGCACGTGGTGTGCACGGCGATAATGTCCGGTTTGTATATCTCGAACACATTCTTCACGCCGGTGCGCAGATTGCTGCCGCCGCCAAACACCGACGCGCCCTCGGTAAACGAGCTGGTGGACGCGATGGCCGGTTCCTTGAAATGTCGTGACAGGAACGTGCGGTGATACGATACGCAGCCTTGGGATCCATGGCTGTGCGGCATACACTTGTGAACGCCCAGCGCGCAGTACATCGCGCCTACGGGCTGGCATGTTTTGCATGGGTTGATGCGAAGCGCGCTGCGCTCCGCTATCTTTTCAGGTGTCAGATTCAGCATCAGGTTTCACCTCCCGCCAGTCTGGCTTGCAGTGTCGATTGGTTCTTCCACGGCGGCGTCACATAACCCCACGCGGGCGCATACAGCCCCATCGTGATGTCCCGAGCGAACTGCATCGCCCCGGAAAAGCCGGAATATGGGCCGCTGTAATCGTACGAGTGCAACTGTTTGGACACCACACCGCTCTTTTGCAGTATGTATTTGTCCTTGATGCCCGAGAAGAAGAAGTCCGGCTTGAGCACACGGATGAACTCCTCCGTCTCAAAGTGGTTTAGGTCATCCACCACGATGCTGCCTGTCTTCATGTCGCGGATCATGCCGTCATAGTTCTCAAGCGGCATTTTTGCCTTCAGTTCGGCGTACTTCTCCTTGGAGAGGTATGCGCGGAACCGATCGGGGTCGGGCTCCACCGTAATGCTTTCGATGTTTTTGCTGTCGGCGTCCTCCTTGATAGTGGGAATCACATCACGGCCCTCATAATCGTCGCGATGCGCGAACTCGTATCCGGCCAGCACCGTTTCTACGCCAAAGTCCGCCAGCAGGTTCTGGTAGTGGTGCGCCCGGGACCCGCCTACGAATATCGCGGCGGTCCTTCCTTTGAGTTTGGAACGGTAATACACACGCTCCTCCTCTATGGCGGCCAGCTCATCCGCGATCACTTCTTCCGTTCGCGCCTTCAGTTCTTCGTCCCCGAAGTACTCCGCCATATCGCGCAGCGACTGAATGGTCGCATCTACGCCGATAAAGTTAACCTTCAGCCAGTTGATGCCGTATTTGTCCTTCATCATCTCGGCAATGTAATTGATGGACCGGTGGCACATCACGAGGTTGAGGTCTGCGGTGTGAGACTTCTGCAGCGCTTCCACGCTGCCGTCACCCGTAAACACGGATATCAAATCGTAGCCGATGCGCTTTAGTATGCGTTCAGTCTCCCAACCGTCGCCGCCGATGTTGTACTCGCCCAGCAGGTTCACTTTATATTTGCTGTCCGACACGACGTCGTTGGTGCCGATGACGCGACGCATCAGGCCATTGTTGGCGATATGGTGGCCGCCGCTCTGGCTGACACCCTTATACCCTTCGCAGCTGAACGCCACACACGTAATGCCGTACTTCTTCTCCGCTTCCGCCGCAATCGCGTGAATGTCATCGCCGATGAGACCGACGGGGCACGTCGAACAGATGAGTATCGCCTTGGGTGAGAACATCTGCATCGCCTCGTCTATCGCCAGGCGCAGCTTCTTCTCGCCACCAAACACAATATCCGGTTCCTGCATATCCGTAGAGAAGCAGTATTGGATGAAGTTGTCGCCGCTCTCCGTTCTTGCCTTGTTGCGGCGCGTGCCCCACGAATAGAACCCACAGCCGATGGGCCCGTGCGTGATGGTCAGCGCGTCCTTCAGCGGCCCCAACACAACACCCTTGCAGCCTGCATAGCAGCAGCCGCGGTTGGTCATGATACCGGGAACGCTGCGCGTGTTGGCGGTGATGGGCATTTCCCTGGTTTCGTCCGCCACCTCCAACACGTGTTCCTTGCGGTTTTTATACACGCGGGCACCGTATTTCTCCAGTACCCTGTCCTTTTTGCTCATTGCACACCTCTCTTTCTTACAATGTCGATTCCCCTGTGCGCACCTTGTAGGTCTCTATCACTGGCAATATGAACACCTTGCCGTCACCCGGATTTCCGGTCTGATTGACTTCAATGATTGTCTTTACGGCCAAGTCTACCTGCTCATCCTCCACAACCAGCGTGAAAAATCGTTTCGCGATCAGCCGAGCGCCCTCTGTAAACGACTCGCCTACGTTGGACACAGGAATCTCGCCAGTATCCATTACATACTTCAGCAGCGTGGAGTCTATCTGCTTTTTACCGCGCCCCATGCAGCGCCGGCACATAAAGGCCGGAAATCCGGCGTCGCCCAGCGCGTTCTTGGTAGCATTGACCTTATTTGTTCTGATAAACGCCATTACTTCCTTCATAGCACCGCTCCTACAGACCCTGTTTGCCCGTGCTGATGGTATACGCATCGAGCACCGGGCTGATGAATATGCGTCCGTCACCGAAGTTGCCGTTTTCGCCAGTGCGCGCAGTGCGCATCACCACCTTGACGACATCGTCCTTGTCTTCGTCGTTCACCACCAGCAGCAGCATCTCCTTGGGTATCTCGTCGTACTGGATATTACCCAACATGATGCCACGCTGCTTGCCGCGCCCGAATACGTCCAGCTTTGTCACCGCCGGAAAACCCGCCTCCATCAGTTCGGACATCACGGCATTTACCTTCTCAGGCCTCACGATTGCTCTGATTAAAAGCATATTGGTTATCTCCTTTAAAATTATTTAAATATCGAGTAAGCCGTGCTCCATCAGCAGCGCTTCGAGCCGATCCTGCTTTAGCGGTTCCGGGATTACAAACATATCGTTGCCGTCAATCTTTTTCGCCAGAGACCGGTATTCATCCGCCTGACCGCACGCAGGGTCAAAGTCGATAACGGTTTTCTTATGAATTTCCGCGCGCTGCACCATGTTGTCTCTTGGAACAAAGTGAATCATCTGGCTCCCCAGCTCTTTAGCGAACGCCCCGACCAGCTCGGCTTCGCCATCGACCTTGCGGCTGTTGCAGATAATGCCGCCCAGCCGCACGCCGCCGGTACGCGCATACTTCTGAATACCTTTGGAGATGTTGTTAGCTGCATAAAGCGCCATCATCTCACCGCTGGCAACGATGTAGATTTCCTTTGCCTTACCCTCGCGGATGGGCATCGCGAATCCGCCGCATACCACGTCGCCCAAAACATCGTAGAATACATAATCCAGATCCTCTTCATACGCACCCAGGCGCTCCAGCAAACCGATAGATGTAATAATACCGCGGCCTGCGCAGCCTACGCCCGGTTCCGGTCCGCCCGACTCCACACACCGGATACCTGAAAACCCTTCTTTCAGCACCAGATCGAGCTCGATGTCTTCGCCTTCCTCGCGCAGCGTATCAAGCACCGTTTGTTGCGCAAGGCCACCCAGTATCAACCGAGTGGAGTCCGCTTTGGGGTCGCAGCCAACGATCATGATCTTTTTGCCCATTTCTCCGAGACCCGCCGTGAGATTCTGGGTTGTAGTGGATTTTCCAATCCCGCCTTTGCCGTAAATAGCCACCTGTCTCATATGCGTTACCTCCTAAAATATAAATAGCGCCATCGTTGAAAATGACGCCATTGCCTTTCAAGCTTGCATTTTACCCGCTGCAAACACAAAGCCCATTCGTATGCGAAAGCATAACAAGTGTGTTTTGAGATAAGCAGGCAAATAGCTGATACCTACAAAAAAAGTCATTCAAAAGCTTGAATGACTTCAATGTCGGACCAATACGATTCGATTTTCTTTTAAACTATATTCAAAAGCGAGTATTTTGATGCCTTTATCTTAAGACTCGCCTTTGTTACCATCAATCATCGGGCTCCTGTTATTGCGATCATTATAACAGCGCAGTAAGGCTTTGTCAATGCTGTCGCCAGCTAATTATGCAAGTTTGTGCATTTGGATAATTCATATCGTTGTCTAATATTGTAACTGTTTCTTCGAAATGATTACTTTGCTTACCCCATTTTCCCTCTGCAGCCGGTACAAAAGGTCTTTTTCCTTCATCAAATTCTCCATCCAGGGCGGAAGGTGGTCACATACCAGTTCCAGCGATAAGAATGCCGCGTTTTGCATAAAGCTCATCAACGCACGCTTGGAGGAAACCTCCGGAAACGCCTTTTGCAGGCGAACGAGATCCAAAAAGTAATTGCCGTCATTCTGCGGCGAATACGGTTGTTGCGGAGGGTCATCCTGCGCGGCCTGTGCCGACAAAATATCATCCATGATACCATCCATCAAATCGTCCGTTATGGCCTCAGCCTCAAATATTTCAAAGCCTGATTGATTCAGCATCTGATACGCAACGCCAACGATCTTCCGGCTGACGATTACGCGACATTCAAAGCGCGTATTCAATTGTCTGATCACATCACGCAGTGCCTGCGCATTATTTGTGTGCTGGGGCTCATAATAATCGGTCTGTATCCATTGCGCTTCTTTTCTTTGATACAAAACAAAACGCTGAGTGTTAGCGCAAGGCACAAGTTCTCCGGCCATGTTGATTGTAGCAATCACTTGTTTTTTCATATCCTGTGCAGACTCCAATTTAAATAAATATAAACTATCACAATAAAAATGGCACGTAAATACTAAAGTGACAAACCGGAAATATGAAGATCGCGCATAAGGGATATGCCATCACTCAGCATTGGCGAAGCGATCAAGGATAACGATGGTATTGACCTCCCGCGAATGAAGCCTATGCCCCAGCAGTTCTGCGCCACCGCCCGCAAATACAACGGGCAATTTCAGATCCAGACCGCGTTCGCGTAAGAAATACGACACCTGGCGATATAACTACCCTCGTATTAAGGCCGAACAACTCAAAGCTGAGCTTGATGCCAACCGAACAGAAGAACATAAATAAAAAATGTCCGGCAAAACAAACTTGTTGTTTCGTCGGACATTTTCATGTCTGTTATGGAATTATTCTGCGATAAACATTTTGACGTTATAGTGTCAAAACGGTATCACCGGAGCCTGAAACTTTCTGAAAACCCAGTGTTTTCGGCTTTTCGAGTTCAGGTTCTTACTCCCACTCGCTCTTTGAATGCGTTTCTTAAACAATTCTGTTTAGATAATATGGCTCGTGGTATTTGTATTATATCAGTTATCCATAATTTTTTTGCTATCTGATTTTTTGTTGCCAATATGTTGCCGGGAACCGCTACAACTTGTCTGATCTGCGGCTTCTTTACCTTCTAATGACTTTGAAATTTATTCCCGAAGCTTTGCTACAGTTATTATCGATTTTTGAGCTTAACCCTCTTTCTTCTTCCAATCAGTACATCCCCACACCGCACAGCACGGCCATTCCATAATCTTTTTACGATTTGTTTTCCACAGCCTATATTAAGTTTTAATAGAAAAAAGTACTGATAAGCACATGACTGTGGTTATTCAGTACCCCTTAATTAATTTATCGGTATGCTTTGTTCAAAGTGGAATAAGTTCTCGGGATCATACATTCGTTTTGCCTTCTTCAGCCGCGATAAATTCACGCCAAAATATGCAATAGGCCAATCAGCAATCATGGAATCGCAATAGTTGCGATAGGCACCGCGGGTAAAAGGAAGCATGGATACACGAAATTGCTCTATCCACCGAATATTTTTACATGCTTCTTCATCCTGCGTCCAATAAGATTGATATTGAATCGCAAACATGGTTTTGCGGTGTGGAAAGGCAGTAGCCATTGTGGGTACGCGGTTAATTGCGCCACCATAGGCGGCAAAAGAGACCCTGTTGGTTGGGCCCGGAGCCTTTCCCAAGTTGCGGTTCAATACATCCAGTGCCGCATTTGACAAAGGTTCAGAGACATAGGCAGAAGTATTTTTAAATAATGCTTGCTCTTGCGGGATTCCTGCATACATATGCACCGCTTCAATCCATGTCATGGTCTGAAGTTCCACAGACTTGGGCTGAGTATTCTCCTGCAGAGGACGCAGAATCAGCTTAAGCTCTTCTTCCGGGCCTACAAATGCGCCGAAGGAACTGAGATCGCCTTGACCTTTCCCTGGAAGTGACAGCAAAGAGGTCAGCCGTTCATCGGTGTAGGGAGCCCACATTTGCCAATGGCGCACAACCTCAGCCACATCGTTAAAATCCCACGTCATACTGTAGGTTGTAACCGTCTCGATGGGATGCACACGAAAGGTAAAGGATGTTATTACGCCAAAGCTGCCATCACCCCCGCCGCGGCAAGCCCAAAACAGGTCGGGATGCTCAAAGCGGTTGGCTCTAATCATGTTCCCGTGCGCCGTGACCATTTCTATCTCCAGCAAATTATCGCAGGTCATTCCAAACAATCTTGACAGCACCCCATATCCCCCTCCAAGCGTCAGTCCGGATATACCCACTGTCGGACAAGTTCCTCCCGGAATGGTCACTCCTTGTTCCCAAAGAGCTTCGTACAAGGGCAGCAATTTTATCCCCGCACCAACCCGCGCTGTTCCTTCCTCCTTATTAATTTGCAGGTTTAGCAGCCTGCTTACATCAATTATCAGCCCGCAGTTGACCAATGAAAACGCTTCATAGCTATGCCCGCCATCGCGTATGCGAAAAGGAAGTCCGTACTTGCGTACCCAACAAATCGCATTGACAACGTCATCTACAGCCTCACAGTATACGATTATCTTTGGAAATTTATTAAAGCGCCCATTAAAGTCCTGTCTTGCTTTGTTATAGCCGGGTTCGCCCTGCAAAATTACATGTCCCGTTAATCCTTTTAAGCTTATCGCAGGGCGACACCACCCAAAGCACCCTCTCAGCAGGCAGCCGCAATGGGAACACTGCCATTGGAAATTGCTGCACATGTTTTCGCAGCAGCAGTGAGAAAAGCAGCCGCCGGTTTCATTGCAAGATTTATGGCGGCAGAACTCGCAGCTTCGCGATTGGCTGCAGCATTGCTCAGCCCAAGGTTCTTCATATAATCTGTACATTGTTGACCCTCCCTTTATGTAACTCTGACAGCTCTCTAGATCGCAAGTGTATTTATTCAGTTCATTCCTCTGCAACGATTGACTCCGGGCGGACTGACAATCCGCATAGATTACATTATTTAATGTTATTGTATGTATGTAATTTGGGTGTTGTCACAAGACAAAAAAAGAGCTAACTGACACTCAAAATCAGTTAGCTCTTTTATATGGATCATACAATCAATGTTGCCAAAACGTTGCCACGAGATTGCTGTAGAAGCCGGAAAGCCGCATGGCTACTGGCTATTCTCCGCTTCTCAAATTATTCCCACTCGACTACTTCAACAATTATAGTGCCTATTTCAGATGTTCTATCCAGCATATACTAAGCTTATTTGTTTAGTATATGCCCCTTTTATTTATGGCTCCTTTTCTTTTTAGTATCAAAACAGTATCATGAAAGGACTTTGAATACAAGTATTAAAAGTCCATGAACCGCATCTTGTTCTAACAAGTTCTAACATTTCTCTTTCCGTACAATGGTCAATTTGGCTTCGCAATTCATCATTTTTAAAGTGGTTATTTACCAACAGTTATTAACAGACATCCTAATTTTCAAAACAGAAGCCAGCTGCTTCTTCTCGATCAGCTCTATTATAAATAATTTGTATTTAGATCTTTATCTGCTAAATCAAATTATTAGTTTACCACTTTCTTTTAAGCATCCTAACACCGCTAATTGAGTATTCCCCGAAAATCCTTAAAGATCTTTCTACAATATACAAAGAGCTTTTAGTTCCTCAAGAACAATCGTATGGATGTTTTTATATAAACTTGAATTTGCATAACCAACCCAAGCGCAATTGGTATTTAGATTCATCGGGTAATTCAGAATACTCCCGTACACATCTTTTACAATACACCCACTTTCTATGGCAATTAATAATGTTGAGAGGTCATATGGATGCACGCATAACGGGAGAAACCGATTTCTTTTTAACTGATATTTATACAATAACGCGCGGATATCGATCACCATACGATATTTTCCGGTCATTAACATAAAAAGCTGTCCGCCGGATGATATGTACTGTTCTGAAAAAACAAGATTCGAATCCTCTGTTGGATAACCATATAAACGGCACAATACTCTTTCTTCCAGTTCAGATATAATTGTTTTTGTGCCAGGAAAGAAATTCGAAAACACGCAAAAACCGTTTTCTAGCGTTGTTGCTGTACTACGTGACAATGACGCGTGGGAATCCGTTTCTTTTTCAGTATGCAGATCATATATTTTTAATTCTGCGCCTTGATGTTTAACCGCTTTTAACACTGCACCTTTATCCTGCATTGTATTCGGGACTTCCGTTTGTATGGCCGCACATATGTCATTGAGAGTAACTTCCAAGCCTTTGTTTTCCGCTATGCCCGTCAATATCCATGCCGATCGGATATCATACATGATATGGCGTGTCCCGTCTAGCGGATCAATGATAATTTGCCATCTTGCATTAACTTTATCCTGTGTGCTCGGATAGACGCGTTGGCCTAGCCCCTCACATATCACAACTGCGCCGCCCTCCGGAGGATTATCCTTAAACCATTGATCAATCATACCCTCACATACAATGTCAATTCCGTAAGAAACGTCACCGTTTCCGCTTCCTGAAATTCTGGCAAGCCCCTCGGATTGATTTCGAATGTTTTCTCGTACGGCTTTTCTTATGGACTGATGCAATTTTTCTATAGAATCCAAAATATCTTTAATTATTGTATATTCCACTCGCCCCGCCTCTCATGAGCGCTGGCAAACTCCCGTATAATCCTGCGCCTGACCGTTCCTGCCTTTTATGCTTACACAAGCAGATTTCTTTCGTCTTCTTTCGAGAAAATGTGAATGAATGCAGCCGGAAATTTGAAGTCGATTTCGCTCAATGAGCCGATACCATCCCGATATTTTTCGTCCAGCTCCACAGTGGGCATGCGTACCACCGCATCTTGCCCTTCCACGATCAAATGGATGTGCATCTCACTGCCCATCATTTCAGATACATCCACCACCGCTCGTACCGCACTGTCCTCATTGAGCGTCGCAATGCTCATGTGTTCAGGCCGTACGCCCAGAACGACTTCCTGATCCTTTATGTCCTTCTCCATCAATTTGGTACTCATTTCCGCAACCAGCGCTATCCTGACACCATGAAGAATAACCGCATATGATCTTCCCTGTTTTTCCAAACGCACGTTGAAAAAGTTCATCTGGGGCGAGCCTATAAACCCGGCCACAAACAGATTTGCCGGATGGTTGAACACCTCCTGCGGTGTGCCGATTTGCTGAATAAAGCCATCCTTCATAATAACAATTCGGTCTCCCAGCGTCATGGCCTCTGTTTGATCGTGCGTCACATAGATGAAGGTGGTGTTGACTTTCTGCCGCAGCTTGATGATCTCAGCGCGCATCTGGTTTCTCAGCTTAGCATCCAGGTTTGACAGCGGTTCGTCCATTAAAAAAACCTTGGGGGTTCGCAAAATAGCACGCCCGATCGCCACGCGCTGGCGCTGACCGCCCGAGAGCGCTTTGGGCTTCCTTTGTAGCAGCTCAGTGATGCCAAGTATCCTGGCGGCCTCCTTCACTTTCACATCGATTTCCTTTTTGTTAACTTTACGCAGTTTAAGACCAAAGGCCATATTTTCATAAACGCTCATGTGTGGGTATAGCGCGTAGTTCTGAAACACCATCGCGATATCTCTATCCTTAGGCGGCACAGTGTTGACTAATCTGTCGTCGATAAAAAGCTCGCCCGACGAGATTTCCTCGAGGCCCGCCACCATTCTGAGCGTGGTAGATTTGCCGCAACCAGATGGGCCAACAAGCACAACGAACTCTTTGTCTGCAATCTCCAGATTAAATTCTTGTACCGCCGTCACGTTTTTGTCATAGACCTTTTTTATATCCTTTAGTAATACCCCTGCCATAATGTTTTCTCCCTTCTTGATTCCTTCCGATACCAGCTTAGAATATGTCATTTGCCTGCTCTCGCTATATATTTCTGATAGGCTTGCCTCAGCTCTGCAGCCTTTTCCTCAGGCGCGGTGGGGTTGCAGTGCGCTCCCGCGCCCGTCTCGCTGGATGCGAGAAATTGCTGTTTATCTTTGGCGCGCATGGGCGGAAAAAATTCGATATGGAAATGGAAGCCTTCCACATCATCCGTATTCACAGGCGCATTGTACATGCACATCATATACGGGAACGGCATATCGAAGAGGCTGTCGTACATGCCGACAGTATTTCTCACCGTTTTGGCAAGCGATGTTTTTTCCTCGTCGCCAAGTTCGGTAATGTACTTTTTGTGCACGTTGGATATGATCTGTGTGCCGTATGCAAATTCCGCAAAGAACGGAATGACTACGCTAAAATGCGCGTCCTCAAATATCACGCGCTGCTTAAAATCCCGTTCCGCCTTGAGCCAGTCACAAAAAAGGCAACGGCCTGTTTCCGCGAGATGCTTCCTGACGCTGTCAAATTTAATCCCCACCTTTTGCGGGAGAAACGGGTATGCGTAGATCTGTCCGTGCGGATGTGGCATGGTCACCCCCACGGTCTCGCCGCGGTTTTCAAATATCATGACATACTTGAATTCTTCGTATTTGGAGAGTTCATCAAACCGTTCGCACCACAGATCCACCAGTTTCCTCACATGCGCAACCGAAAGCTGCGGCAGCGTAGCGGTATGATCGGAAGAATACAATATTACCTCGCATTTTCCGTATGCCTTTTCCACTTTAAAAAAAGCGGTGGCCACATTGTCGGGCTCCGGTGGATTCATGGAAAGCGCCGGAAAGTCGTTGTCATATCTCAGGACATCATACTCACCCGGCACTTTGCGCCAACCCGGACAGAACGGGCACCGGCCCTTGGGCATCTGCGGCCTGTTTTGCCGGGCCGATGTCACCATCACCCAATCGTTCCTGAAAGGATTATATCTTAATTCAGCCATGTCTCATTTCCTTATGCATGAAATAACCGCACCTTTTTCAGTCAGTATTGTCTCATCTTGCTTGAACCTCCAAATCGCGTATCATCTTAAGTGTGGGCAGCACATTGCCTTGATAATCAAAAAGCGCCTGATTGGCCCATTCATTACCGCCATAGCCCGTTTCTCCAATATATTCACAGCCTGCCTTGGTAGCCCAACCGGTACCTTCAACCGGCAGCCACGCCGGTTCCCAGTAGATAAAACCACAGCCAAGCTCATCGGGAACAGCACGGATTCTTTCCGTCAACGCTTGAATAAATGCCGTCTGCCCGTTTTGCGTCATGGGAAACGGAACGCGCTTTGCCAGTTCCAACGTTGCCGCCATACCCCGGCCTACTCCAATTGATATCTCCTCTTTGGCGCGGTACTCTTCTATCGAGAAGCCTGTACTCGTTTCCGCCACAATCAGGGGCTTACCGTAGCGCCGCGCAAGGTCGTTCATATTACCTCCAAGATCATCCATCGTCCCGTGCCAGAACGGGTAATAGCTGAGCCCGATACAGTCGAATTCCTCGCCGCCGTTTGCCAGGTAATTATCAAACCAATCGCGGTAAAGGTCGTTTCGGCCCCCGTTATCCAAATGTATCATAACGAAAATATCACAATCAATCTCCCTTGTCGCCCGGATACCGGCACTGATCAGCCTCGCTATTTCGGGGTACGCGGGCTTTCTCCCATTCGGCCATAACAAACCGTTGGTGACCTCATTGCCGATCGCGACCATCTGAGGTAATAACCCCAACCCCTGAAGGCTTTGCAGCGTCTGCCTGGTATAGCGGTACACCGCGTTTTCGAGTTCCTCACCGTTCATGGCGCGCCATGCTTTGGGCACATATTGTTTGCCTGGATCTGCCCAAAAGTCTGAGTAATGGAAATCCAGCAGCCAGTCCATACCCAATGCGGCTGCTCGTTTGGCCAAACGAATGACGCAGGGCAGGTCGTTGGTACCGCCACCGTAAGGTTCGCCCGCTTCCGAATACGGATCGTTCCAAAGCCGGAGCCGGATTAAATCTGTGCCATAGCTGTGCAGGATATGAAGACAATCCTGCTCCTTTCTATTGTCAAAGAACCTGCCGCCGCAACGCTCGACCTCCTCGAGAGATGAGCAGTCCATTCCTGTATACCATCTTTTCATTTTCTTTCCTCTCCGTTACAACTGATGTGTGATGCATGACTCGCAGGGTGATCATCTAACACTTCAAAATCGTTTTCGCCAAACCGCTTCATCATATCGCGGTAGCGGAATCGAACCATTTCATTTTTTGCAAGAACATCGGTCTCACTGCCGGTATACTGACAGCGCAGGCAATAGTACTCATCTTTTTCTTTATCAAAAAACATATCAATATCCAAATCACGCATAAAGCACGACGGGCAGCGATAGTTCAGTCTGCCTTTTCCAGATTGAGCCATGTGGTGAAACCCTCCTTATTTTTCAACTTCCCTCTGTAGCCAAGGGTGAACATGGGGCTGAACGGATAGCCCTCCTTGAAATATCCGGTCTTTTCCCTGCCTTCGCAAGTCATGGATACGCGCGTATTGACGGGCGGCAGTGTGCACGCCGAATAATCGGCGCCGCCTAATGATCGTTCACGGCATTTGTATTCATAGGGCAGCGCCGTTCTTTTACCGCCCCTGCCCAGTTCAAGCATCAAAGCCGTCATATCCTCGGCATACTCCGTCGTCCCATAACAAGCCACGATATACTCATTAATCGTAACTTCCGCATCGGGGCTGCTTGCTTTAATTATTCTGCGGTCAAATCGGATCCGGCTGCTGCCCTCCTCGAATGTGATGATGGTTTGCAATGTAATTGCCAGGTCGGAAAATTCAATATCCACCGCATCCAGCGTCAGAACGCGGAACTTGCCTTCCCGTGAGAAATGTGCTTTCGTGCGGCACAGGCACAGGTCTACCTCTTCTCCGTTGTGTATAATTTGGGCGCTGCGCACGGTTCCTTCTCCAGCGTAATGCGTAAAATAACCGGCACGGTATTTCTCCTGAATAAGAAACGGATAGCTCGCATCCTGCATATGCTTGGTCCCGATGCCGACGGGCCTTTCCTGTTTCGCCACATATGGACGCAGGTCAACAAGTGCGCCACCTTGGTCCATGTTGATGCAGACACGTATGTTGGGGTCACAGTACCAGAAAACCTGTTTCGTACTTCCGTAAAGAATATCCCGCCACAAAGCGCATTCCGGTTCAGTATAGGTTTTCTTCTGCCGGTAGTAATCGGCAAACTCGCTCATGGTCATATCCACAAGCTTATCTTCTTTTTTGAGTTGACCGTAGTAGGCGCAACTATCAGCATACGATTGGTAAAGCAGTTCATAAGGCGCTTCCCACCGACCCGCCTTGTTCATCCAGCCCGGGCCGACAAACATCATATTATAGGAATAACCGTTATTGAATTTAGCCTGATAACGATATTGATCGATCAGGTTAAACAGATACGGATACTGCCCGTCCTGATAGATCATGCCCCGAAGAACGTTTTGCGGGTGCGTGCCGAAATTAGAGCCGTTGCCGTCATAGCAGGCGATCAGATCGCGGCTAAGGTGCGGAATCGCCACAATACCGCAGTCCTCTTCTTCGTTTGCAGCAGGCGCATGCGTATTGGCTCTGGAAGGAATCCAGGGCGCCCACGGACCGCCGTCCATAAAGGTATACCAACTGTTGTTGCAGGTGTGATAGGCCTTTGGACCTTCCTCCCAGCAGGTGGCCACCGCGCATTTAACGGAAGGATAAGTCTCTTTAATATGGTTAATCAGCTCGGCGTCCATATAATACGAGCCTGTTGACTCCGGATAAAAGCCAAAGCATTCGTAGAACTTTTCAAAAACATCCCGGACAATGGCTTTCTTATCCTCCATGGAGAACATCCAAATACAGAATTCCTTTGTCTGGTATTTGTCACGGAACTCTTTGCACGGAAGCCCCAACAGCGTAAGCCCGATCTCATCACCGAACTGCGCATGATGCTGTTTGGCAAGGTTGACCGCTTCGTCGTTAAAGAGGCTCGCATACGTCATTTGTATCGTCGTTTTGAGCCCATTCTCGTGAGCCAGGAGCTGCTGTGTTTTAAAAATGTCCAGGCTCTCAGTCAAAAGCGTTTTGCGTGTAATGTCTTCAGCCTTGCCATGGCCTGTTACTTTCTCCGCGTATTCCGGCACCATTTCGGGCCTGTGAACGAGGTTCAAAATCATTTTGTTCATGTATATTCCTTTCATACGCCATCATCCTCGCGGTCACAACAGGTGTTTTTTCGGTTCAAGGCATACGCTAACACAAAGCCTGTAATTAACGGCATACTGCTCAAAGCCTATGGCAGAATCGCACGGGGATGACAGCGCCAGACCTGCCGAAGTTTGCGCTAATATGTTACAGCCTAATGAGCTATGATGACGACGTTATTCTTCTTCTCCTGTTTATTCTTTGATTCCTGTAGCCGCCAACCCATTTTGTATAAAACGTTGCATGAACATAAACATGATCATAATGGGTATGGAAGAAAGCACTGCGGCTGCTGCGAACAAAGTCCAGTTCGTTGCAAACTGATTTGTTAAAAATGTTTGCAGTCCAACCGCCAAAGTATGGTTTACCGGCGAGTTTAAAAATACAGAAGATATGATGTATTCACTGTACGTTGCAATAAATGAGAAAACAAATATCACCGCCAGCTGAGGCGCCGCAAGTGGCAGAATGATCCTGAAAAACACGGCAAAGTGGCTAGCACCGTCAACAAAAGCAGCCTCGTCCAACTCCTTTGGTATCGCGTCAATATATGCTTTTAAAAGCCAAATGTTAAAAGCGCTCCCCCCTGCCAAAACAAAAATCAACACAAGAATATTATCCGACAGGCCGAATTTATATATCAGAATATAATACCCGGCTACCGCCATGCTGCTTGGAAAAACCTGAAGGACCAGCAGTGTCAAAAGCCCGTTTCTTCTGCCCGGAAATCGCATTCTGGAAAACGCGTAGGCCGACAGGCTTGTCAAAACCAACTGAATAACGGATACGGCAATACATATTTTAAGCGAGTTTAATATCCATGTCACAAAGTTGGTTTGGGTGAGCAAATCACTGTAGTTTTGCAGTCCCAGAGTTTTGGGAAATAATGACGTTGTAAAGAAGCTCTGCCCTTTGGAGAACGAGGCCATGAATATCCAACTGGCGGGAAACAGCACCAATATGATGACCACCCAAATAATGATCCTGTTTATCCATAAAACACGTTTCCCTGTACCCATGCTATTTTTCCTCCTTAAATGCGCCCGACAGCCGTAAGTTGATCAGGGTGAGGGTGCCAACGATGATAAATATAAGCACACTCAGTGTTGCGGATAAGTCATATCTGTTTGACCATGTCGTCATCTTGTAGACTGTGCTCGCCAATATATCCGTACTGCCCGCAAATTGTGAACCTACCCGCGCAGGTCCCCCCTGTGTAATCATATAGATATTCCCAAAGTTGTTGAAGTTTGCGGCAAACGAAGCAACGACGAGAGGCAGGCTGACCCTCATGAGTAGCGGTAACGTGATTCGTTTAAAGGCATACCAGCGGGATGCTCCCTCAACCTTGGCGGCCTCATAATAAGTGGGAGAAATGGATTGCAGCCCTCCCAGACACACATTGAGCATATACGGGAATCCAAGCCAAACGTTCACCATAATGATTCCCACCCTCGCCCAAAATGCATCTGTCATCCACGGTATTCCTTCGGTGAGTCCAATCATGCTAAGCAGATTATTGATTCCGCCATATTGTTCGTTAAGCAGTCCCTGCCAGGATAATATCGCGATCGTAGCTGGCAGCGCCCAGGGTATGATTAAAAGTGTGCGGTATATCTTCGACTCCCTTTTATTAAGGCTATTCAGCAGCACGGCTAATCCTATTCCAACAAAATACGAAAGAAGCGTACTGAGCACTGCAAAGCAAACTGTCCATCCAAGCACAGGAAAAAAAGTATTCTTAAGACTGCTGGTTAAAATAGTCTCGTAGTTTTCAAAGCCTACCAAGTCGTAATCATCTATGTGATACAGATTATAATTGGTGAAGGAAATGAAAATCGTATAAGCGATTGGCAGACATGTCAGTACCAAGATTGATATCATGGCCGGAGACAGGAAGCCATACGCAACCAAGTTGTTTTTTAATTTTCTCATTGTGCTTGAATCCTCATAAAACTTTGCTAACAAAACCACGCTTCGGTAAGTACATTTTACCATGAAAGCTATATGAGTAGCTTTTTATTTACAGGAACTTAGGATGCGGGGGGGCCCCCGCATCCTAAGTGAAACTAAAGCAATCTCTCAAGAACCCGAATCCATTAATGCTATGCCTTCCTTAAATTGCTCTACAATGTACTGGGCGGCTTCTTCCGGAGTAGTAGTACCCTGGAACATCAGCTTCATATTGTCGGAATAGGGTGTCCAAAGCTGACCCAATTCAGCCACCGTCGGCAAAGGCTCACCGTTTGCAATCTGGTTCATGAAACCAAGGGTGTTATCGTCAACGGTAATCTGCTGCTGCGCACTTAAGCTGGCCGGGATCCTTGAACCGACCTCATACATCTCAACCGCCGCCTCTTCCATCAGGAATTTGTAAAAATCCAATACCGCAGCCGTTTTTTCCGTTTTAGAGCTTACAAATCCAACCTGAGTTCCGACAGGCGTAACAAACGGATTCCCGTTCAATGTTGGCATTTCAGCAACTGCGAAGTTGACGCCGGCTGAAGTAAACGCTTCAACATCCCACGGCCCGCCGATGAAGAAAGCCGTTTCCTGATTTTCAAAAGCGCTTCGTGCAATATCATATGTAATATCCGACGTCAGAAAACCTGCGTCAACCATACTCTGGATATACTGATATGCCTGTACTGCGCCTTCGTTAGCCAGGCCTATGTCTTCGACGTCATACATGTTGTTTTCCCAATTGAAGATGTAACCGCCGAATGCCCTTACGAATCCCAGATCGTAGTAAATGCTGGTCGCGTCAAATTTGATACCGCCGCTGTCTTCCGCAACATCCAGCATCTCATCCCAGGTTTCAGGGGCGCTCTGAACCTTGTCCGTATTGTAAAACAGAGATATCGTTTCAACCGCGATCGGGATGCCGTAGCGTTTACCATCCACATAGCATGCCTGCACGGCGGCGTCTACATAATCATCGTCGCTGTAGAAGTCCGAGGGCAGCTCCGCAACCAATCCCGCGGCAACGAAGGTCGCCAGCTGATCGTTTGCAAAGCCGAAGATACCATCCGGCCCGTCAGCATTGTTTGCCGCCTGTGCAAATTCCTGAACCTCTATGCTTGTGTTGATGACCTGCGCCGTGTTGCCGGTGCTTTCGCCCCATAGATCAGCATATTTCTGCAGCATTTCCGCTTCTTCCGCAAAGTTGGTCCATATCGTAATTGATACGCTTTCAGCACTTTTCGTGCTTTCTGCGCTTTCAGTCGGCTGCTCCGACGGCTGTTCCGACGCTGTTTCTGCAGTCTGGGCGGAACCGCCGCATCCGCTGAAAACGCTAAGGACCATTAAGACGACCAGTAGAAGACCTGTGAGCTTTTTCATCATTCTTCCTCCTAAGTTTGATTATATGTTAAGCTGAACATACTGCAGCTTAAACCTTTTTCAATTCAGAAATCCCGTATTGTTTTTAATGCGGGCAGCGCATTTCCCTCAAAATCGAACAATGCTGAATTACCCCATACGTTTAATGGGCTTTCATTGCTGTTCAGGTATTTTCTCCCTGCGTCGGACGCCCAAGTCGCTTCCTCAATGTAGATCCATGTGGGTTCCCAATAAAAGAACCCCTTGCCTCTTCCCCCTTCCACCGATTTAACCGCATTCATCAGGTCCCACATAAACCGGCACTGCCCCTGCTCATCGGTGTTATAGGGGACTGTCTTCGCCATCTCCTTTGAACACATCATGGCATCGCCGTTGGCCGGCTGGGTCGTAAACGCAAAACCAGTCTCCACTACGATCAGATCCTTTTGATAGCGTCTGGCGACATCGTTCATATTGAATACCAGATCATCAATTGTCCCATGCAGGAATGGATAGTAAGAAAGACCGATCATGTCAAAATTCAGGCCAGCCTCCACAGCCTTATCAAACCAGTTCCGATACAGCCTGTTGTCTCCGCCCCAATCCAGATGTATCATCGTCTTGATTTGCGGTTTGACCTTCTTAACCGCATTGATCCCGGCTGTCAGCAGCCGCACCATAGATTCTGTGTTTTGAAATTGTCCGTCACCGAACAGGAACCCATTCGTAATCTCATTCCCAATCTGAACAATATCCGGCAAAACACCATTATGCCCCAGTTCGCTTATTGTCTCAAATGTATAGTCGTAAACCTTTTGTTCGAGCTCTTTTCCACTTATATTCTGCCACGCCTTTGGTTTAAATTGATTTTTAGGATCAGCCCAAAAATCGCTGTAATGGATATCCAATAAAAACATCATCCGCTTATTTGCTGCGCGCTTGGCCAGTTTGATCGTCGTCGGCAGGTCGTTTGTGCCACCACCATACGAATTGTTATTTTTATTATACGGATGGCACCATATCCGCAACCGTACAGCATTAATATTATAATCACTCAATATCTGAATTGCATCGCCCTGCTGGCCATTACTGTAATACTTGGCACCAAGCTGTTCGATTTCATTTTGAATAGATATGTCTGCTCCTTTGATGAATTGCATTACATCCTCGCTTTAGTAATTATTTTATCTTTATTATAGTAAAACATTTACTTTATTAAAGTATCACGGCAATTACATATTGTCAAGTATAAAGATTGATTTTTACAGGGGTGATATGGATTTTTAATATTACTCTGTTTTCAATCATGAATAATATGGATATCGAATCGTAGAAAAAAAAGCCTACGTTAATCGCAACGTTTTATATTACAATTCTAAGGACACGCTGATTTAATCGGTCAAAGGTGGCGGGATGTGGTAAAATAAAAGAAAGCGCAATGAGGCCAGACAGATGAAACAGCAGAGCTTTTCAGACATGGAATATTCCAATAGGCGAAAGAAAACCAAACGGGATGAATTTCTGGAAATCATGAATGAAATCATCCCTTGGGACGAATGGGTAGCGCATATCAAACCATACTATTTTGACGGTAGGCGTGGTCGTCCGCCAATCGGGATTGAAAAGATGCTTAGGATGTATCTGCTCCAGATATGGTTCAACCTGTCGGATGAAGGAGTGGAGGACGCGATATACGATAGCTATGCCATGTGCCATGGGAATAGACTTCATGGTGGAACAGGTTCCGGACGCCACAACGCTGCTGCATTTTCGGCGTCTGATTGAGGAAAGCGGTCTTGGAAAAGCATTTTTTGACGCCATCAACCACTGTCTAACGGAATGTGGACATATGATGAAGGGCGGAAGCATTATCGATGCGACGCTCATTCAGCGCACAAAGAATGCTACAGGCCGCCGCGATCCGGAGATGTGCCAGACAAAGAAAGGGAACCAGTGGCACTTCGGCATGAAATGCCATATGGGCGTGGACGCAGGGACGGGTTATATTCACAGCATAGAAGCGACGGCGGGCAATGTGCATGATATCGTCGAAGCGGCCAAACTCATCAGACCGGATGACGAGGTTGTTTACGGGGATGCGGGATATCTTGGGCTGGACAAACGGCCTGAAATCATGGAAGATCCGTACAAATCACAAATTGCTTACCGTATCGCGCAACGACCCGGAAAAAAGCGTAGTATGGCACAAGGACCCGCGCGTGACTGGTATTGCCGTATGGAATATCAAAAAGCATCTGTCCGTGCCAAGGTGGAGCATGCGTTCCATATCATCAAGAATACATTCGGTTTCAGCAAGGTCTGTTACCGGGGAATAGCAAAGAATCTGAACAGGTTATATATGCTGGCTGTAAGCGCGAATCTTTTAATGTGCGTCCGCAGCGGCGGCTGGCGAAAACAGCTCGCGTAGTTCAGGGGACAATTGCGCCCTTTTCCGGGGTTTTATCGGAAAAGGGCGATGAAAAGGGCCTTGATGTTTTGAATAACTGGAGTTTTATCCCCGTGTTTTGCACAACGGGACATCGAAAGCCTTATTTGATCAGTGTGTCCCTAATAAAGAGAAGCGTAATAAAGAAAGTTGATAAATCAATCAGCAGCTTTTTCTAAAGATCGGACTTCCGTTTATATAGACGGTTTTTGTTATCTTTCTGTCGTGCAGTAGTCTCTCCTTCAATAGCCCAATAGCCGCATCGCACAATAAAGGAATATCTATATGAAAAGTCGTCAGTGGCGGCGATAAGTATTGCGCAATTCCGATGTCGTTTATACTAAAAAACGCGACTCTTTTGGGTATTTCCCATTGCGCTTCGTTAAAAGCCTGCAATGCACCTATCGCCAATGCATCGTTTGCCACACAAAAAGCGCTTGGCACATTATTTCCCAATTCTTTTATCGCCTTCATGCCTATGTGATATCCTTGCTGTACCGAAAACGAATCGGCAATAAAAATGTTCTCCTCTTTCAGCAACCCGTAATAAGCGGCTGTCTGACGGAATGACCATTCCCGAATATCCATGACTGGCTTTTTCGTTTCAAGATTATAGTCCGGGCCGCCAACAAAGCCGATATTCTTGTGCCGTTTATTCACAAAATAATCCACTATCTGTGTGACCATTGAATCCAGATTAGCTTGTACGCTGTCAAACACGCTTTCATCCGGCCTGGTGTTGATAAAGACACCTTTCGTGGTCATTTGCTTTAAATAGTTTATTTCAGACAAATCCAACCAGCCTATCGCTATAAAAGCGATAGTGTTTTTGCTCACGGATCTAATTCCATCCTGCTTTTCATAGCGGGTGAAATTAATGTTGTTTCTCTTCGCCTGTTCTTCAAACTCCAGCAAAATCGACTTTAAAAATATGCTATCCAGTTCTTCGCCTTCTTCACTCCAATATAACAACGCTATATTGTCTATCCTGGGATTCACTTGCTTCTTTTTATAACCTAATATTTCCGCAGTCTGAAATATCGCAGACCTTGTTTCCTCGCTTACAGATATTTTTGGATCGTAATTAAGCACCCGGGATACGGTTGCGCTGGATATTCCCAGCTCTTGAGCAATCTGTTTGATTGTAGCCAACGCCGACTCCTTATATTTACACTCGTAATTATAGTAAATATTTTACCTAATGGTCTTATCGTTTGTCAATAATTAATTTATCAAATAATATATCTACTCACAAACGGCACGGTCTTTCAACAACTATTACAATACATTCATAGTCCCATCCGGGAACAAAAAAAGCGGGAGAACCCAAAACCTCGGCTCTCCCGCTCCGCGCTATTCAGGCTTGACCGCTTCTACTGCCACCCGTTCTTCATTCTTTGTTCTTTCCACTCCGCAAACTCTCTTTGCCCTTCCTCGCTTTCAAAATACTTCCGCATAGACGGAAGTATAGTACTCGCCAAAGCTGGGGAAATCACCAAAGAGGAATATGACCAGTGGCGTTACAGATACCCCGAATTTGACACCTCGCATCGGTGAGTAAAGGTTCCGTCTCAGGAACTGAGCGATTATTTCGTAAAAGCCCGAAAGATAAGAAATAGCCCCCTTTTTGAACAGTAAACAGCAAAACGGCTCTGCTGACGTTCAAATCAGCAAAGCCGTCTTTGTAAATAGAGCATTGATTTAGGAGCAAATACCCGCAAACCGCTGGCGGTGTGGAATGAATGCCCCAAATGCTCCTGTTATCATACTGTTATCAAAAGGTAAAAAACTATCCCGAAAACCCGCATGAACAGCGAGTTTCCGGGATAGTTTTACTTACTCCCACTCTATCGTGGCCGGCGGTTTGCTCGTGATATCATACACAATCCGGTTCACGTGCTTCACCTCGTTGACGATGCGGTTTGATATCTTCTCCAGCACATCGGGCGGTATGCGCGCCCAGTCGGCGGTCATGCCGTCCACGCTCGTCACCGCGCGCAGGGCTACCGTGTGGTCGTAGGTGCGCTCGTCGCCCATCACGCCCACGCTGCGCATGTCGGTCAATACGGCGAAGTACTGCCATATCTCGCGGTCGAGATTGGCGTTGGCAATCTCCTCGCGGAATATCGCGTCGGCCTCCTGCAAGGTGGCTACCTTCTCCTCAGTCACGTCGCCGATGATGCGGATGGCAAGGCCGGGGCCGGGGAACGGCTGCCGCCATACGATGTGCCTTGGCATGCCCAGCGCTTCGCCGAGTGCCCTCACCTCGTCCTTGAACAGGTCGCGCAGCGGCTCGATAATCTCCTTGAAATCCACATAGTCGGGCAGGCCGCCCACATTGTGGTGGCTCTTGATGGTGGCCGCGTGGCCCTTGCCGCTCTCAATCACGTCCGGATAGATGGTGCCCTGCGCCAGAAAATCCACCGCGCCTATCTTCTTGGCCTCTGCCTCAAACACGCGGATGAACTCCTCGCCGATGATGCGGCGCTTCTGCTCCGGTTCCGTCACGCCCGCCAGCTTGGAAAGGAAACGGTCGGCAGCGTCCACGCACACCAGCTTCATGCCGTAGGCATGTTTGAACACTTCTTCGACCTGCTTGGCTTCGTCCTTACGCAGCAGGCCATGGTCCACAAAGATGCACGTCAGCTTGTCCCCCACCGCACGTTCCAGCAGTACCGCCGCAACCGAGGAATCCACGCCGCCCGAAAGGCCCAACAGCACGCGCCCATTGCCTACGCGGCGCTTAATGTCCGCAATGGCGGTCTCGGCATAGTTGTCCATCGTCCAGCCGCCTGCCGCGCTGCACACCCTGTATAAGAAGTTTTTGAGTATCTCATTGCCCTGCTTCGTATGCACTACCTCAGGGTGGAACTGCACCGCGTAGAGCTTCTTGCCCGCATCGCAGAACGCCGCAACCGGACAGCTTTGGGTTGTGGCGCACACCGCAAAACCCTGCGGCGGCGTATCCACATACCACGTATGGCTCATCCAGCACACCGAGTCCGGCTCAATGCCGTCAAACAGCGCGCAGGAGGTGTCGTAGTGGATGTCTGTCTTGCCATATTCCCGGTGCGAGGCGCGCTTGACCGCGCCACCCAGCGTCTGGCCCATCAGCTGCGCGCCGTAGCAGATGCCGAGGATGGGGATTCCCGCCTCAAACAGGCGCGGGTCGCACTGGGGTGCGTCTGCGTCCGTTACGCTGGCCGGGCCGCCTGTGAAGATGATACCGACCGGTTTGTACGATAATATGCGCTCCAACGGAGCGTCACACGGCAGTATCTCGGCATAGACCGAGAGGTCGCGCACGCGCCGCGCGATGAGCTGATTGTACTGCCCGCCGAAGTCGAGCACGATGACTGTTTCTCTCATTTATGACCTTCCCGTGTAGTTGGGCGATTCCTTTGTAATGTAGATATCGTGCGGGTGACTCTCCGTCAGCCCAGCGCCCGTGATGCGCACGAACTCCGCCTTTTCCTGCAGCGTGGGGATATCCTTCGCGCCGCAGTAGCCCATGCCGGATTTCAGCCCGCCCACCATCTGGAACACCGTATCGGATAGCGGCCCCTTGAAAGGTACGCGGCCTTCTACGCCCTCAGGCACCAGCTTTTCCGCGTTCTCCTGGAAATAGCGATCCTTGCTGCCCTTCTGCATGGCCGCCACGGAGCCCATGCCGCGGTACACCTTGAAACTGCGACCCTGGAAAATCTCCGTTTCGCCCGGGCTCTCCTCGGTGCCCGCCAGCAGGCTGCCGATCATAACCGAACGGGCACCCGCCGCCAGCGCCTTGGTGATATCGCCGGAAAACTTGATGCCGCCGTCCGCAATGACGCCGATGCCGTGCTTGGCTGCGGCTTCCGCACACTGCTGAACCGCTGTAAACTGCGGTACGCCAATGCCTGCGATGACGCGCGTGGTGCAGATGGAGCCCGGCCCCATGCCCACCTTCACGCAGTCTGCGCCGGCTTTGATCAAGTCAACAGTGCCCTCCGCTGTGGCGACATTGCCCGCGATGATCTGCAAATCGGGAAAGGCTGCCCGGATCTTCTCCACCGCCTCAATCACGTTCTTGGTGTGGCCGTGGGCCGAGTCGATGGTGATGACGTCCACCTTGGAGGCAACGAGCGCCGCCGCGCGCTCCATAAAGTCCGCAGAGGTTCCGAGCGCTGCTCCTGCAAGCAAGCGGCCGTTCCTGTCCTTTGCGGAGGAGGGATACTGTATGGTCTTTTCGATATCTTTGATGGTAATTAAGCCTTTCAGCATGCCGTCTTCGTCGACGAGCGGTAATTTCTCAATCTTATGTTGCCGCAGAATCTCCTGCGCCTCCATCAGCGTGGTGCCGATGGGTGCGGTTACGAGGTTCCTGCTGGTCATTACCTCGTGGATTTTGCGGGAAAAATCGGTTTCAAATCGTAAATCACGATTGGTCAGTATACCCACCAGCTTGCCGTCCTGGGTAATGGGCACGCCCGAAATGCGGTATCTGGCCATGAGGTTGTTCGCATCGGAAATGAGATGTTCGGGTGAAAGTGAGAATGGATCCGTGATGACGCCGTGCTCGCTTCGTTTAACCTTGTCCACATTGGAGGCCTGGTCTTCTATCGACATGTTCTTATGGATGATGCCGATCCCGCCCTCCCGCGCGATAGCGATGGCCAGCCGGGCTTCCGTGACCGTATCCATCGCCGCGCTCATAATCGGGATGTTGAGCTGCAGCGTCTTGGTGAGCCACGTCTTGACGCTGACCTCTGACGGCACAATCTCGCTCTTCTGCGGGATGAGCAGCACATCGTCAAAAGTCAGGCCCTCTGTTATTCCCCTCATACGCCAAAACCGCCTTTCCTTCAAAATAATAAATAGTTTTTCTCAATCTTAAATGCTTCATCCCGCGTTGTCAACACCGTACGCCGTGGATTCGGCATTTGTATCTCATAGGCTTAAAACGCAAAAAGCTTCCGCAACGGGGAAGCTCTCGCAAGGTCATTATCATCTTATATTTCATACAGCACCCGCCGTGACCCTTCAGGCATAGCTACAGGCCCGTCCTCTGCTATGCTTTCTAGGCCCTGCTGCGGATATAATCACCCACCGCTTTGTCCGCCCTGCGGATATGCAGCGTGAGCCAGTTGGTCAGCGTCATCCCCACCATCGCTTTAGAAGCGACGGTGAAGCCTTTGTTCTTGATATCCTCAGTCATCACCCCTACGCTTTTCATAAATTCCTGATGCATCTTTCTGTGATCCGCGTAGCCGGGATAATTGTACCTCACCTGCAGCGCTTCCTCGTCACGAAAATGCGCCACTACATATTCGCCCAGAAAACCGAGCATATCCAACACCTTTTGTTTGTCGTCGCCCTCCATGGTTTGAAAGAAGACGTTCATGCGCCGGATTAATTCCTTGTGCTGGTTATCTATGGCTTCCACGCCCACCGACAAATCCTGGGTCCATTCCATACCCAATCCTCCAAAATATATGATTGATGTGCCGCCCGCCGTGCGTCAGCCGCGGCTGCGGATATACTCTCCGAGCTTCTTATCCACCCGCATGATATGGAGCATGAGCCAGTTCATCAGCGTCATCCCCACGAGCGATTTCGTCGCCACCGTGTAGTTCTTGCGAATATCTTCCTCCAGCTGGCGCACGTCCTTCTCGAACCCCTGATGCAGCTTGCGGTGCGCGGGGTAATCCGGATAGTTGTATTTCAGCTGAAGCGCTTCCTCCTCGCGGAAGTGCGAGGTCACATAATCGCTCATGAATTTGAGCAGTTCGAATACCTTCTCGCGATCGTCGCTTTTGACCGACTGGTAGAAGTCGTTCATGCGGCGTATCAGTTCCTTATGCTGCTCGTCGATCATCTCCACCCCGACCGACAGATCCGGCGTCCAATCCATACCTTTCCTCCGTAAATACTTGTTACGGATTATATCGGATGAAACGCAGCCGGTATTTAGCACGAAAAGCTGCCGTTCAAAAAGAATCTTCGGTACCTCCATTGAGGTATCCGCATAAAAATACTTCCCCAGAGTAACCGCCGAAAAAGGCCGCACCTTTGCGTGGAACCGCAAAGAAGACAGCACACTGCCATGAGTCATGCCGTGATGCCGTCCCCTCCGTATCTTTTTGAGATGAAAAGAAGTTAACTGACTATATCCAAACGAATGTCATCCGGGAGCAATCTATCCTGCTTCACTTCGGTTCCGCCGAAAGCACCGATAAACACCACCGCAATCGTATTTTCGCCCTCCTTCAGGGTAAAAACGCCGGACGACAGGCTCTCGTCATATCCCGTCAGTTTCGCCGATTGCAGCAAGCCTCCGGTCACATCCTCCGGCGAGCTGGCAGTAATCCGAACCTCGGCCGCCCCGCCGGTCGAATTTTCAATCACCAAGGTACAAGCAATGCAAACATTTCCGTCAACGACGGTGAAGTCTGACAAGCGGCTGCGCTCTTCGTCCAGCCGAACCTGTGCCGCCTCTCCGCACCCGCAAAGCAACACCAGCGTGAGAATCACCGCGACACCGCTTATCCTTCGCTTCATACGCTTACCTCTGCTTATCAGGCCCCGTAGGGCGCGGGCTCCCGCACGCGCCGCTATGTAGCTTTGTCGCCAGCCTCTTCTCCACTTGCTCCATCGCGGGCATTGAAGGATACCCTCTATGCTCCACACACACAACGACGACGCAGAACCCAACAGCCAGGATCAGTTCTTACCCAGCCTCATGAGCACCGCTTCTATCGCGGGCATCGAAGGGATTCCACCCTTCTTTTCCACGCATATCGAGGCCGCCGCGGATCCGGCAGCCAGGGTCAGTATTTATCCGGCTTCGTGCAGCCCGCTGCTGATGTATAAATTGAAGCGACAGTACAACGCAAGCGACGCGGCATTTCTATCATAATCAACGCTGTTCAAGCCGTTGCTGTACCTTCTCTATTGAAGGCATAGACGGTATCCCGCCGCGCCGCTCCACGCATATGGACGCCGCGGCATTGGCAAACCGCACGAACTCGCGCAGGCCGCAAACCGACGGCGGCTTCAAGCCGCTGCGGATATAGGACGACAGCACGCCCGCGGTGAAGCAATCGCCCGCGCCCGTGGCGTCCACCGCCTTCGCCGGAAAGCCCGGTTCCGTGCCGGAGCCCTCCGAGCACGCAAAGGCCGCGCCGTCCGCGCCCATGGTCACAAAGGCCAGCTTCACGCCGCGCCTCACCAGCATCCTCGCGGCTTCCTCCAAGTCCATATCGCCGAAGAGCAGCCGCACCTCGTTGTCGGAAATCTTCACGATATCGGCGTAGTCCAGCCCCTTCAGCATATATTCCTTCGCCTCGGCTTCGCTGTGCCACAGCGGCGCACGATAGTTGGGGTCGTACGAAACCGTGACGCCCGCCAGCTTGGCGATTTTGAGGGCTTCGAAGGTAGCCGTGCGCACCGGCTCATCCGTCAGCGAAAGCGAGCCGAAGTGAAACACGCGCGCGCCGCGGATGGCGTCCGCGTCGATATCGCCCGTGCTGTACATGATGTCCGCGCCCGGCTTGCGGTAGAAGGAGAAGTCCCGGTCGCCGTTTTCAAACAGGTGTACGAACGCCAGCGTGGTATGCACGTCGGCAGAAACCTTCACGCCGGTGACGTCCACGCCGCGTTCCTCCAGCACCCCCGTCAGAAAACGCCCAAAGGCGTCATCGCCCACCATGCCGATGTAAGCCGCGTCCATACCAAAGCCGGCCGCCGCCGCCACCACATTGGCCACCGCGCCGCCCGGATTCTGCATGTACAGCGGCTGTCCGTCCTGCTGCCCGCACGGTGTGAAATCGATTAAAAGCTCGCCCAGCGTTACGATATCCTTCATGCATTGCTCCTTTGTATGATGAATAATGTCGGCCAGAGGCCGCCCGATTCAAACATCTCCTCACGCAGCAGCGCAAGACGCGGCTGAGCCGCCACCGAGTCGCGCAGCAGCTTCTTCTCCTGCGTGAATAAAAACGCGTACCCGCCCGGCTTTAAAAGCACCCCCAGCCGTTTTGCAAAGGCGGCGTAGAGCCTCACATTGCCCGCGTGATCCGATACGCGGTGCCCAAAGGGCATGTTGGAGAACACCTCGTCCACCGCAGTCGCGCCAAAGCCCAGCGCGTCGCCCTGCAGCAGCGAAAACCGCACGCCGCTCGCCTTGCGGTTGGCTACCGCCGCGCGGACGGCATACGGCGATATGTCCACGCCCACGAGACTGCCCGCGGGCTTCACCAAAGCCCGTTCGATTAAAAGCGTACCGCTTCCGCAGAACGGATCCAGCACGTCCGCGCCTTCCTTTATATAAGGCATGCACAGCCGCACGAGCGACGCCGCCGTCACGGGGTGTATGCTCGCGGGCAGAGACTGCTTGCGGTAGGCGAAGCGTCCGTCTGGAAAGACCGCGTACAGACCGCCGTCTGTCAGCCTCAGCTCGAACGCGTACGCCGAAGGGTTGTCCACATAGCCGTGCGGTTCCAGCCCTGCCGACACCGTGCGAATGGCATCCCGCCGCGCTTCCACGGGAACCGTGCCCGCCTCGATGCGATACGTCAGCCCCGCGCAGCCCATGGCGGTAAGCGCCTTCGCCGCCGCGCCGAAGTCGTCCGTACGCCCGGCGGGGTACAGCGCGTCCAGCCAGCACCGCAGCTTCGAAACGTCGCCGCGCACGCGCAGCGTATCCGGCGCGGGCCCGTCCGAAAACGGAAGCCCGGCATCGCGCAGCTCGGCTTCCAGCGCGCCGCGGTGTACATAGGTCAGCAGGCATTCATCCGGCAGCCGCAGCTTTTCGGCCCTGCGCACCTCCGCCGCCTTGCCCAGCGCCTTTTTCAGCGCCTCACGTTCGGCCTCCATATGCTTCTCGTCGCCCGGTTCTATCACGTAATTCCTGAGATACTGCTGAGGCTCTCGCGTATTGCCCAGCGCGAGGATAATAGAGGGCCGCGCAAAGCGCGTCTGCTCGTTCTTCAGCGCGTCCACCAGCTTGTCCGCGCAGGCGTCCGGCGCGGCGAGGCCGATGAGCGCATAGGCGGTCTTGCGCGCCTTCGCGTCGGGCAGCGATATCAGCTTGTCCGCGTCGCGGGTTACCCACGGCGCCGCCGCCGCGCGGCTCTTCTCTGCCCGGCACATGTCGGTCAGCGCCCGCAGCGCGGCGCGAGACTGCTCCGAAAATATCATGGCATAGACGCGGCGCTCGGCATTTTCCGTACCGCGCAGACGCTCGAGCGCCGCCTTTTTCTCTTCTCCCGCCAACCCGGCGTACCGCGCGACGAGCCGCTCCAAGCTTTCGTTTCGTATATTCATGCCCGCTTCGCGGCCTCCGCAATGATCTCCGCCACATGCTCCGCCGCATCGCCGACCGCTTCCCGCTTCATCGCCGCGCGCAGCGTCTCACGCTTCGTGTACAGCTCCTCCGCCGCCCGGATGATGGCCTCGGGCGCGAGGTCCTCCTGCTGCAGCACCAGCGAGAAGCCCTTCTCCTCGAAATAAGCCGCGTTGAGTATCTGGTCGCCGCGGCTGGAGGCTTTGGACAGCGGCACCAGCAGCGCGGGCATCGTCAATGCCAGAATTTCAAACACCGCCGTCGCGCCCGCCCTTGATATCATTACATCCGCCGCCGCGTACAAATCCGGCAGCTCCGCGTCCACGAAGCTGAACTGTACGTAGCCCTTGCCCTCGCAGCAGTCCAGCATGTTGCCCCTGCCGCGGATGTGCGCCACGTCGAAACGCTCCGTCAGCTCCGGCATCACGGCGTCCAGCGCGTCGTTCACCGCCTTGGCACCCATGCTGCCGCCCATGATCAGCATCACAGGCTTTCTGCCGGAGAAGCCGCAAAACTCCAGCCCCTTTTGCCGATCGCCGTGCAGCAGCGCCGTGCGTATGGGCAGGCCGGTATAAACGCCCTTGCCCGCCGGAACATGCTTCAGCGTGGGCTCAAATGCCACGCACACCTTATCCGCGCGCGGAATGCACAGCCGGTTCGCAAGTCCGGGCGTCATGTCAGACTCGTGCAGCACCACGGGTATCTTCAGGCGCGACGCGGCAATCACCACCGGGACGCTCACGAAGCCGCCCTTGGAAAACACCACGTCGGGTTTGATTTTTTTCAAAACGGATTTGGCCTGACAGCAGCCCTTCATGACCCGCGCAAGGTCCGTCAGGTTCTTGATGCTGAGGTAGCGTCTCAGCTTTCCCGCGCTGATGACATGGTACGGAATGCCCGTCGCCCCGATGATCTCCTTTTCCATGCCGTCCTGCGTCCCTATGTATTCCACCGAAAAGCCCATCGCCTTCAGCTTGGGCAGTATTGCCAGATTCGGCATCACGTGACCGGCCGTTCCCCCGCCGGTCAACACCACGGTTTTCCCCATACACCCATCCTTTCCGCATTCTTTCTGCATTATACCATAACAGCCGGCAATGCACACTGCCATTCTATGAAGCCCCGGCGCATTGGGTTACCGGGCCTGCACTGCCGTCCCGCCGGGAAATACCGCGCTTTTTGCCCGCGGGCAAAGACGCTTGTCCCATCCGCGTGCATGCGCGGGCGGCGCACCGCCGCACGCGCCATATGTACCCCCGCTCAGGAGTGTTTCAGCGTCCGCGCGATATTCTCCAGCTTCTTGCGCTGCGCGCTGTCCATCATGGGCGATACGTTCTTAATGAACGCGTCGAGCATGCCGTCGCTGAACGTACCGTCTTTTCGACCCTGCGAGATCATCTTCTCGAGGTCGCCCATCATCTCGCCTTCCGATTTGTTCTCGTAGTGCTTGATGGTGTCCTCCACGCCTTTGATCTGTGCGTCGTCCACGCCCGAAATATCGGCCTTCACGTTGGCCTGGCGTGCAGCCGCCGCGATGTCCTCCTTCTTGAGCCTCCGCTCGTCTTTAAACTGCCGCAAATCCCGTTTTGCCATGCGCCGCACCTCCTCGGTTCAATATATTCGCCGCGGAGCGGTTTGTGCACACCCCCCGCCGCGCGGAATACAATGTAGCAGTACATATCAGGAGGTCGCCATGCCCATGTTTCCATTCGGTCCGCGCCCATATCCCGGTCACACGCCCGGGGCTCCGCGCCCATACCCCGCGCCCGCACCGGGAGCCGCCCACCCGGCCGCACCCGCACCGCCCGATGCCTCCGGCAGGGATCTGCTTCAGCACTCGTCCTTCTCGTCGGAGCTCAGCTTCCTGCTTGCGATGACCTTGAAGGACGGCCTGAACCGAAGCACCGTGCTGGATCTGCTGCGCGACATTGAGCCCTTTGTTTCCGCGCCGGACAGGGAGGCCATCCGCAGCCTGCGCGGTGCGCAGGAGGTAGCCGAGGGGCTTCACCGTCCCATACCTCCCACGAACCCGCCGCACATGGCTTCGCCGCTCTCCGGCTATTCGAAGCTCTCGCGCCAGCAGGCGCTGCTGGAAATCATGCAGCGCTACGCAGGCAAGGACGCGGGCGGCGTCATGCGCAACCTCCAGCGCAGCGCGCAGATGCAGGAGAACTTTGACCGCATGCTGCGCCGCATGGAACGTATGCGCAACATGAACACGTCCTCCCCGGAAGACATGTTCGAGGCGATGTCGGGCTTCATGCCGCCGGATCAGCAGGCGGGATTCCGCAACATGCAGATGATGATGCGCATGATGTCCTCCATGGGCAAGAACATGAAGCCGGAGGATATGTTCCGCAGCATGATGGGCGGAATGGGAGGAATGGGCGGCGGTCAGAGCGGAACCGCGTAGCGCCGAAAAGCCGCGCTTACCCTCCGGCCGGATATATAGTATAATGGCGGTGGCGCGCACTGCACGCGCCCGCTATTATACTTTTATTCGAGGTACGCCTATGAAAAAGCTCTCCCGCGGGGCATCGCTGCTCGTGGTGCTCTTGGTCTACGTGCTGGCGTTTTTCGCCGGACTGCTCGTGTACAAGCTCCTGTCTCCCCCGCTGCTCGCTTTCTTTCTCGCGGACATCGCCGCCACGCTGACGGTATGGGCCTTCGGCCTTCTCTTCCGCAACGCGAGCCTGTACGATCCTTACTGGAGTGTCGCGCCGCCCGTGCTGTTCGTGTGCTTCACGCTGGTTTCGGGCCGCTTCGACGCGCTCTCCGCGTTTTACCTCGCGCTCTTCCTGATCTGGGGAACCCGCCTTACGCTGAACTGGGCGCTTGGCTGGAAGAGCCTTGCACAGCAGGACTGGCGATATACCCAGCTGCATGACGATAACCCAAAGCTCTATTTTCTGACCAACCTGTTCGGCATCAACCTCGTTCCTACGCTGTTCGTGTTCGCCGCGCTCGTCCCGGCGTACCTCACCACCGCGGAGGCACCCGGCGCGCTCAACGTACTGACGTTCATCGGAGCGGCGGTTTGCCTCGGCGCGCCACTGCTGCAGCTCATCTCCGACGCGCAGCTCCGGCGGTTCCGCCTGGAGCCCTCTCACAAGGGCCTCAGCATCGGCAGCGGCCTGTGGAAATACTCCCGGCATCCCAACTACCTTGGCGAAGTGTCGTTCTGGTGGGGCGCCTGGCTCATTCAGCTCTCCGTGCTCCCCGCGCTCTGGTGGACGGCGGCGGGCCCCGTGCTGATGACGACGTTGTTTTTGTTCATCAGCATCCCCATGATGGAGAAGCGCCTGCTGGCCAGCCGCGCGGATTACGCGGACTACCGGCGTCGCACCTCGGCGCTGCTGCTTCTGCCCCCGCGCAAACTTCAGGATTCCGATACGGCAGCGGATGTGGTATGATGCATAGCAAAAAGACAACGAGGTAACCGCACTGATGCTCAGAGGAATTCCTTCCATATTGACTCCCGACCTGCTCGCGGTGCTGTGCGAAATGGGCCACGGCGACGAGATCGTGATTGGCGACATGAACTATCCGGCAGCGGCCACCGCCAGCAGCGCCCTGATTTTTCTGCCCGCGGCGGACAGCGTAAAACTGATTGACGCCATACTGCGGCTGATGCCGCTGGATCGCTATGTCGATAAGCCGTTTCTCATCATGGAGCGCATGGCGGTAGACGCGCGCATGTTTCTGCCGGTGCACGAGGATTACTTCCGGCTCGCGGAAAAGTACGATTCACGCGGGCGCGACTGCGCGGGGTACATCAACCGCTTCGACTTTTACGACCGTGCGCGGGACGCCTACTGCGTCGTCTCCACCGGTGAAACCTCGCTTTACGGCTGCGTGATACTGCGCAAAGGCGTACTGAAACCCGAGGAAGTCATATAAGAACCATCCGGAGGGCGGCGCAAATGCCGCCCTTTTTGCGTCCGCCGCGCGGCGATGGGTACATATTAACCCTTTTCTCAGAATATGAATAGGATACTAACAGGAATGCCAGTACGACTGTGCTGATTAAAATGGTGGTGGCGCGCCGAATGGCATTTTCCAGTATGCTTAAAGGCGGAGAAACAGATGATTGCGTCGATCATCAGGCGGATAGGACAATCGATCACGTTCAGCAGATTGTCCCCTCTCGAAAGGGCGTTCCTGTACAGGGCAAAATCCGGGGAGCTGAAGTATAAGCTGCCCAGGGAAGCCCCGAAATTTATGTTGTTGAAGGAAAAGGCACGCAGTTGACGAAACGGTTTCGCATCTTCCATTTGCTCAGTACTTTTCTGCCCATCGTGTGGTTCCCATTTGTCGTAAGCTGGCTCGGGGAATATTTGTTTTTGGTCAAAGCCGACGGTTCCATGACATGGTTCGGCATAATACTGTCCATATTGGTGTGCAGCTTCGTCATCCTCCTGCAGGTTGCCTATTTTCTGAAAAGCAACAGCATAGAAGCCGGCTCCTCGGATGTGCTGAAGATCATGACCAAGGTGACAGACTTTACAACCGCCATTAACCTCTCCGAATACAACCGGATCGTAGACTCGATTTTCAAGAGAAACGGGCTGGCCTGCGCGGCGTACTCGGAGCTGCACGACCCGAAGGAATGCATCAAGACCACGCTGGAGAAGCTTTCCGGCCTGTTCATTGACATGACGGACATCCCCTGTGACGATCTGGCGGTCACGCTGGCATATGCCTGCCGGGATACCGGGGAATGGGCCTGGTTTGACGGATGCAACGTGGAAGACGGCCTGACGCTGCGCGAACTGCTAAGCAACCCCAACACCACGTTTTATCAGGTGCTGAACGGCAAGGACGGCTTTTTGTTCATCCACAAGAGCGACGCCCGAAAACCCTCGGGCAAAGATTTCGGAAGGTACACGCTCGACCGGAAAGACGAAGAAAACCACGGGGTGGGGAGCATCATCTGCACCAAAATCATCGTATCCCACCACAAGGACGAATATGTGACCGCCGTGCTGAACATCTCCACCTACGGGAAGGAGATATTCCGGGGTATGGCAAACAGGAAAGAGATACAGCGTTTTCTGGAAGACGAGGTGCTGCGCACGTTCATCACCAAAATCAAATCCGAGCTGGCGCTGATGTACGCCAAGCGCACCCTGGCATCCACCCCGATTCCTCAGTCCGTTATCGAGGCGGCAAAGCCTGCTCCCCCCGGCGACGCATAAATTGCGGCAGAAATTAAAATGGCCGGCAACGTTTAACCGGCCGACCATTGCGGGTTCTGCAGACTATGCCAGAAACACGTTGACGGCTCTCATCCGGCTCTTGTTCTTCGGATCCGGCTCAACGTCAAAGGTTACCCGTTGTCCCTCGGACAGCGATTTGTAGCCCTGAGTCATGATCGCCGAGAAGTGTACAAAAAAGTCCTCTCCGCCACCGTCTTTGGAGATAAATCCAAATCCCTTTTCCGCATTAAACCATTTGACTGTACCATTATACATAATTGGTACCTCCTTTTCTTATTGAATCCTGTACAAAATAAAAACACACGTATCGTAAATCATAATGAATGATGACTTACAAAACATGTGATCAATCGGTACATTTAGATTACTGGGTAAGGATACCATACCCTTGTCCAAATGTAAAGAACTATATTGCGGCGGTCGCCGCAAAAATGCGGTTTGCGGCACGGCAAGCCTGAATTTCACGATCCGACAGGAAAATAACGGACATCGCGTCCTCCTGTCTCGAAATCCGGTACTGCTGGTTGCTCTGGTTTCTTTTGCATGCCGGGTTATTGTTCACCCACTGCAGCAGGCACGCTTTGTTCACATCAATTTCCGAGGGCTCCGCGCTGTCACATTCGCAGAATATGGTCAGCTCTTCATCGCCCATGGGGTTAAATCTCGTTCCGCTGCACAGCAATACCCGGATAAAGTATTTGCCTTTGCGCTTTTCCGAACTGCTTTGGGTCATCATGGTCACCTCATACGCTCCCTTTTCAAAATAAAAAGCGGGAACCTCATATTCAATGAGATTTCCGCCTGAACCCTTTTTTGTCAAACCACTCAGTAATATTTTATTTATTATATGCTATTTCCTGCGTTTTGTAAACTCCTTCGGAATATGTTACCGATTCGCCCCCTGAATTCACGCCGCGGAAAGCTCCTCGGAATGAATGCTTTACAAATTGTGTGAACTGCTATATAATCACTTTCGTATTATTAAGTATCGTTTGCGTATGATCGCAAAGCATTCCATCACCGGATCGCGCTTTAACAAGTCGTATTTTTTGATACATGCGGCACGAAAATAGAGAATCGTGCAATGCAGCGGAGCTTTCCGGCTCCGGCGTAAAATACGAACTTGTGCGTAATAACAAATTCGAAAGACTTTGCTATATCGGCATGGTCTTTATTCTTTATGTGAAACCCGGAAAAGAAAGAGGAACTATTGAAGTATTTTGAACTGCTCTCCGAAGAGATGAAGGCCACGCTCAGCAAAGCGGGCTTCGCCAGTCCCACCCCGATTCAGGAAAAAACGCTGGAGTTGATTTTCAGCAAGTGGGATATCATGGGCATCGCCCAAACCGGAACGGGCAAAACCGCGGCGTTTGCGGTGCCCATTATTGAAAAAACGTTTATCAACAACCTGAAAACGCAGACGCTGGTCATCTGCCCCACTCGCGAGCTCGCGCTGCAGATTACCGAAGTGTTCCGCGCACTTTCAGCCCACGCGAAACTTAGAATCGTCAGCGTTTGCGGCGGGCAGGCCGCCAGCGTTCAGATTCGCGCGCTGCGTGCGGGCGCACAAATCGTCGTCGGAACACCGGGCAGAATTAAGGATTTGATCTCCCGCAATGTATTGAAGCTGCAGAACATCCGCACCGTGGTGCTGGACGAAGCCGACGAGATGCTGAGCTTTGGCTTTCTGCCGGACATTAAAGCCATACTCTCCCAGATCACGAACGCGCATCAGACGCTGCTGTTCTCCGCGACCATAAACAGTGCGGTCACGGGGGTCAGCAAGCAATTTCAGCACGATGCGGTCCGTATCGAGATCGGCGGCGGAAACCAGACCGCGGCCAACGTCACGCACTCGTATCTGTCCATCACACCGCGCAGCAAAACCAACGCGGTGCAGTACCTGATCCGCAAGGATAACCCGCGGCTGGCCCTGATATTCTGCAATACCAAGCGCCAGGTCAAGATGCTTCACAGGCTGCTCAAAGATCAGGGAATGGCCGCAAGCTGCCTGCACGGTGATTTAACACAGTATCAGCGCGACGCCGTTATGGACGCCTTCCGCAAAGGCAAAACGAACGTCATGGTGGCTACCGACGTCGCGGCGCGCGGTATCGACGTCAAGGATATCGATCTGGTCATCAACTACGATATCCCCGACAAGATGGAATACTACGTTCACCGAATCGGCAGAACCGGCCGCGCAGGGCATCTGGGCAGGGCCTGCACACTCGTCAATCCGCAGGACCGCAGGCTGATTACGAATATTGAACGGCAGTTCCGCATTAAAATCACGGAAGAACAGGCGATGTAAGCCACTTCAAGGCCGCGATACGCGGCTCTGTCATACGGCACATGAAAAGCGGCGGGCGCCGCTTTTTTGCTGCCGCACCCGCCGCTGGTTTTCGCCGTCCGGCTCTTGCTTTCTATACCCCTACGCCGTTTCAAAACGGTCCGCGACCTCCTTCAGGCCCCGGATGATGTCGATGTGCTGCGGGCAGGCGCTCTCGCACTGTCCGCATTCGATACAATCCGACGCTTTGCCGAAGGCTTTGACACTGTTATCGTAATACACCCTCTGTATGGAGAAGCCGCCCTTGGGGTTAGTCTGCCTATCGGTGTTATACAGCGCAAAATACTTCGGGATGGCAATGTTGCGGGGGCATCCGTCCGTGCAGTACCCGCAGGCGGTGCAGGGAATGGCGATGCCCTCGGTGATAATCCGGACCGCCTGCTTCACCGCATCGGCCTCTTCCCGCGTCAATGGCTCGAACCGGCGCATATACCCGGTGTTGTCCCTCAGCTGCTCCATGCTGGACATGCCGCTCAGCACCATCATTACACCCTCGTGGCTGGCGGCAAAACGCACCGCCCAGGAAGCCGCAGACATGCCGGGACGGATACTCTCGAACAGCGCCTCCGCTTCCGGCAGCACCTTCGCGAGCGCGCCGCCCTTCACCGGCTCCATCACTATCACCGGCTTGCCATGCTTCCGCACCGTTTCGTAGCACCGGCGGGACTGTATGCTCTCGTTGTCCCAGTCGAGGTAGTTCATCTGCAGCTGCACGAAATCCACCTCCGGATGCGCGGTCAAAATCTCATCGAGCAGCACCGCGTTATCGTGGTATGAGAAGCCAACCTGCCGTGCCTTGCCCTCCCGCTTCTTCCCCATGGCAAACTCAAAGCTGTTCAGCCTCTCCGCAGTCGCGTAATTCGTGACGCCGAGGTTATGCAGCAGATAGTAGTCGAAGTAATCTACGCCGCATTTATCAAGCTGTTCGTTAAATATCCGCTCCTGATCAGCCTCCTTTTCCAGAAACATCATGGGCAGCTTGGTGGCCAGCGTAAAGCGGTCCCTTGGGTGTCGTTTGACCAGCGCCTCCCGCGCGGCAACCTCGCTTTGGCCCGCGTGATACATGTACGCCGTGTCAAAATAGGTGAACCCCTGCTCCAGAAACGCATCCACCATATTGCAGACGGTCTCCATGTCAATGCTGGACGAATCGTCCGGGTTCTGCAGCGGCAGCCGCATCAGCCCGAAGCCCAGCTTTTTATTCGTACTTTCCGTCAATGACTTTACCTCCGGTTGTTTTATTCCGACGCCGCGCCGCGCCCTCTGCAGGGCAGAGAAGCGTTGCTTGGGCTCGATCGTTTAATTTACCGCATTGTGAGTTTCTCTTCCTTTTTCCGTATGTTCTGCTCATATGCCTGAATCTTCCGATCCAGCCGTGCCAGCGTGTCCTGCATCTCTTCCATTCGCGCCACCAGCTGCCTGCGCTGTTCTGTCAGCAGCTCTCTGCGTGCCTCTATTGTGGCGTCGCCTTGTTTAAACAGCCCTACGTATTCTATAAGCGCCTCGATGGGCAGACCTGCACCGCGCATGCACTTGATAAATTCCACCCATCCGCAATCCCCCTCCGTGTAATCACGGTTTCCGCTTTGGGCTCGGTTGACGCGGGGAATCAGCCCGATGCGCTCGTAATAGCGCAGCGTATCCGCCGACAGGTCATACTTTTCGCTGACCTCCGCAATCGTCATGTCCAATCACCTCCCGCCGCTATAAATCCTAACACTTGGAGTTTACTCTAAGTCAAGCAAAAAATCAGCAAAATGGAAAAAATCGATACAGGCGTTCATCCGTACAGGGAACGCGGTAATATGGCATACGGCTAGAGCCACCCCATTTTTGAATAAAAATGTATGCAATATGGGAGTCCCACCAAACAACAGGCACGAGCTGTTCCTGCTGAGCGTATTTCCGACGGTTACTTTGGCGTAAAGCACTGCCATTACCTCGGATGACTCCAATTACAACCTGCAAACGCATGGGCATGCAGATGGCGACACCGTTACTATCGCAGAAGGGCAAATAGCCTTCAGACTGCGAAATAACGAAAAGTCACATGACTTTGTAGCGGAGGATTCACTTGCGCGGCTTACCATTTACCGTAAAATGATATGGAGGATAGTTTGTCCTCTTTGCATGGCATCGATACATCTCAGTGCGTATTTCTCGCGGGAGAGCGGCACGTTCACCGCGCACAAAGCGGGAACCAGCACCATCACCTGTATGGTGGGGAGCATCAGTGTCACCTATGACCATAGAGGCAGCGGATTGCCCTCTGCCGGACAAAACTTTGCATGGGTGTGGGCGCTCGGCGCTGCGCTGGTGCTCGGCGGGAATCATGTGGGTATGCGCAAACGCATGGCTCATAAGGGCATAAGCGCCAAGTGTTTGTTAATTAAGGGAGGAACGATGAAAAAGAGAATTTTGGCTTTGGTGCTGTGCGCACTGACGATACTGTGCATATTGCCCGTGACGGCGATGGCGGCGGATACCTGGGACGGCACTTCGGTGGATACGAGCTGGTACAACACAACCGACACCACATTTACAATCTCGACCGGCGCGCAGCTCGCGGGGCTTGCCGTTCTTGTGAATGCGGGCGCGACAGAGAGCGGCGGTGCGCCGGTTGATTTCAGCGGCAAAACCATTACACTGGACGCGGATATCGACCTCGGCAGCCATCCATGGACGCCGATCGGAATTTATCAACCGGGATCACCCGCGATTGTACGCGAATTCAGCGGCACATTCGACGGCGATGGTCATACCGTATCGAATCTTGCCATTGGCACGGCGGACAGCCCTGAAAATACGCTTTATATGGCAGGCCTTTTCGGAGAGGCATATGGGGCCAGTTTTAAAAACCTGAGCCTCGAATCGGTCAGTATCTATTCGTCCTATTCCGACGCTTACGTGGGCGCGCTTGCGGGTGAAGTGAGCGGAACCGTCGAGAATTGCTCCTCTTCGGGAAACGTATCCTGCAGCAGCAGCAACGCCTTTGTGGGCGGGCTGGTGTCATTCAGCGTGGGCAATTTGAAGAATTGCCATTCGAGCTGCGATGTGATCAGCAGCGGAGCCTACTCCTACGCAGGCGGGCTGATTTCTCAAATAGCGGGTAGCTCGATTACCAACTGTTACGCGACCGGCGACGTGACGGGCAGCGATTATGTGGGCGGCCTTGTGGGCGATTGCGCCGGCTCGGTCAGCAACAGCTATGCCACGGGCGATGTCACATGCAGCGGGTATTCCGGCGGCGGATTCGCAGGCTATACAGATCAGGCAGCTCACACCATCAGCAACTGTTACGCAACCGGCGATGTCAGCGCAACCGGCGACGACTCCCACATCGGCGGATTCATGGGTTATACTAATAATACGATTACCAACTGTTTCGCAACAGGATCCGTTGGTTCCGCAGGCAAAGGCAATGTGAGTACCGTTAATGTCGGCGGGTTTGTGGGCTTCTCCGAGGGTACCATCACCCGGTGCTTTGCTTCCGGCAGCGTCACAGGCGCGGACACCAGCTATATAGGCGGCTTTTCAGGGTTTAATACATCAACGATCAATGATTGCTATGCTTCAGGCTCCGTGGCTTCAACCGGCAGCGATTGCCAAGTCGGCGGGCTTGTGGGCAGGAACGGCACTACAGGTTCTATCTCCAGATGCTATGCGCGCGGAGCCGTATCCGGTACGGGTTATAAAGGCGCGGTCGTCGGTGCTATGTCGCTCAATGCAACGTGCACTGATTGCTATTATGATACAGGAGCCACAGGTTCGATGGCGGGCATCGGGTATAACCCGAATTCGCGCGTGACCACAGGGCTTACTACCGACAAGATGACGGGTATCGCCCCTGACACCAACATGACGGCTTTGGATTACACATCAATCTGGGCAATGAAGGCCAACGATTCGAAATGGTATTTCCCACAGCTCGCGGTGCTTGCGGGCAGCTCGGACGACACCATCAAAGCGGCATCCCTTGCGAGCGTGACCCTGACACCCTTTACCGTGGCCTTCAACAGCAACAGCGGCAGCGCGGTCGCTTCCGAGTATGGGTATTATTCGGCGGTCAGCGAGCCCACCGACCCGACGCGGGACGGACATGTCTTTGATGGGTGGTATACCACCTCGGGGCTGACCACGGCGTATGATTTCAGCACGGCGGTCACGGCGGATGTCACGCTGCACGCCAAATGGACAGAACTGACGCTTGCCTCCTCCGACACGGACGGGAAGATATACACGGACGGGCGCGTGACGCTGACACCCAGCGTGGCGGGCGGTACATGGACGTTTGACAGCGCGTACTTCTCGCGCGAGGACGGCACGTTTACCGCGCTGAAAGCGGGAACAAGTACCATTACCTACACGATGAGCGGTGTGAGCAAAAGCTACGAGGTGACCATCGAGGCCAGCGAGCTGCCCTCCACCGGACAGGATTTCACATGGGTATGGCTGCTGGCGGCAGGCGCAGCACTGGCTGCCGCTATCGCCGGTGCAAAGATACGGAAGTTTGTGGCAGAATAGCGCAGATGCCTGGGCACGAGACGCGCACGGGGAAGTATGAACCCATACGAAAGGAAAATAGTGATGAAGAAAGTAATCGCCATAGGAACCATTGCAGCCCTGCTGCTTTGCCTGCTGCCCGCAGCAGTGCTGGCGGCTCCGGGGGATACCGGCTCGGACGGGGATTTTGCTTGGCGGGAGCTGGCGGGCAGCCGGGTGGAGGTCGCGGGCTATCTGGGTTCGGATACGGTAATCACGGTGCCGGGTACGCTGAACGGAATGCCGGTGGTGGGCATTGGAAACAGCGCGTTTTCGGGTAAAACGGCCATTACGAGCGTGACGCTGCCGGACGGCATCACCTACCTTGATGACGGCGCTTTTGCGGGTTGCTCCTTACTGGCGGATATCTCCCTGCCCGACTCCGTGGAGACCATCGGAAATGGATGTCTTTACCAGTGTAGTGCGCTTGAAAGCATTACACTGCCCGAATCGCTGATGACGCTCGGCGAGTCCGTTTTCAGCGGAAATGCCAATCTTGAGACGGTGGTGATGAAAAATAACGTAACCACGATGGGCAGCAATATATTCTATAATTGCTTCAGTCTGAGCTCCGTTACGCTTTCCACCCGATTGGAAGCGATCAGCAACAGCGCATTTTATAATTGCTCGAGCCTTGAACATATTACGATACCGGACAGCGTTGCGTCTATCGGAACGGCTGCATTCGGCGGTAGCCACCTGCAGAGTATTGATATACCGGGCAGCGTAGAGACGATAGGCAATTACGCCTTCAACGGCCTTGGCACGCTCACCAGCGTTACGTTGCATGACGGGCTTAAAACCATATCAGACGGAGCGTTTGTAACCAGCGGCGTTACCGCGATCACGATACCCAAAACGGTTACGTATATCGGACTAAACGCATTTGCAGGCTGCAACGGTTTGTCATCGGTGACGATACGGGGTGCGGCCACAAACTTAGGCAGCGGTGCGTTTGCGGGCTGTCCGGGGCTGCATAAGGTGACGTCATTGATCGAGACGGGTTACTATTCGAACGCGTTTTCAACAAGCTTGCTGACCGACGGCATCTACGGCTTTGCGGGCACGACCACGGAGGAATACGCCACCGCGAACTCCGTCCCGTTCCACGCACTGCAAAAGGTCGTGTTTGACAGCAAAGGCGGCTCGGATGTGGATTTTGGTTATAACGTGCTGGGCGGCACCGTGGACGAGCCGGATATGCCCACGTTATCCGGCAGCGCATTCCTTGGCTGGTATGATAACGATGATTATGTGGGCGACGCGGTTTCTTTCCCATATGAAGTAACGGGGACGCAGACGTTGTACGCCAAATGGGAGGCGCTTTCTCTGGCTTCCTCCGACGCGGACGGGGAAATTTATACCGGCGGGCGCGTGACGCTGACGCCGAGTATGGCGGACGGCGTATGGGATTTTGACGAAGCGTATCTTTCCCGCGACGGCAATACGTTCACGGCGCTGAAGGCAGGTAAAACGACCGTCACCTATACGGCAAGCGGTATCAGTGTTGCCTACGACGTCACCATCGAGGAGAGCAGCCTTCCTTCCACCGGGCAGAACTTTGGCTGGGTATGGCTGTTCATTGGCGCGGCGGCGGTATTTGTGGCCGCGGCGGCAATAGCCGTGCGGCGGCAGCGAAGCAGTAATACCTGATTATGAATGATTTCATGGGCGGTTCGGGAGACATCCGAATCGCCTATTTTTTTACGGAGGCGGAATATGACTGAAAGCCATGGTTATTTTCATTTTTTATGCGTTTTTTAAATTTTCTTGTAACAAAATCAAGGGGAAGAAAGTTATATTATCAAGTACGTAAGGAGGTGGCATATGAAGAAGCGGATACTATTACTGTTGTTGGCGCTGATGTTTGTGTTCTGTCTGGCTTTTCCACAGAATGCCCATGCCTACGACCTCGGGGTAGTGACACCCCAATGGACATACCTGAACGTTGTCAGCACCATGCTGGAAATCAACAATTCCGGCTTGGCCATAATGTCGTCGGAAATGAATTGCTCTTCGGCAATCACGAAAGTAGTCATGAGCAACTACCTGCAAAGGTATATCAACGGCGCATGGACTTCGCTGGCGAGTTGGTCCCAGACGACCTATGACAATGTTGCTTTCTGGTCAAAGGAGTATTATGTATATCAAGGATACAACTACCGGCTTCGTACCTTTTTCTATGCCTACCAGGGTTCTACGGTATCCGAGTCCACCTATTTGACAACCTCGATACAATCCTATTAATCCGATAATGTCTCCCCATTATTTGATGCAAAGCCGGGTGAAATCTCCCCTTCCCCCGGCTTTGCGTTATCAATCGGCTTCATAGCGCCGACAGCGCCCAGCCTTCGTCCCTGTGTTCTTAACGTGCAGTGCTATATTCGAAAGAGGCTGTTCCGGCCTCACTTTCCGGAGCTTAAAGACAGCTCCGCCGCCAGCTTGGCGATGGCCTTGCTCTCGATGCGCGATACATAAGAGCGCGATATGCCTGTCTTCGCCGCAATCTCATGCTGTGTCTGCGGACGCAAGCCGCCCAGTCCGTAGCGCATCTCTATGACAGCCCTCTCCCGGCGCGTCAGGCACTTGCCCAGCAGCCCGTAGAGCTGGCGCGTCTGTATGCGCAGTTCCGCCTGCTCCAGCACAATATCCTCCCGCGTGCCGAGAATGTCGAACAGCGATATCTCGTTGCCCTCCTTGTCGACGCCGATGGGGTCACTGAGAGATACCTCGCACTTGATTTTCTTGCTGGAGCGCAGCGCCATGAGTACTTCGTTCTCGATGCACTTTGCGGCATAGGTGGCCAGCTGCGTACCCTTCTTTGCGGAAAAGGAGTTGACCGCTTTAATAAGGCCGATGGTTCCGATGGAGATGAGGTCGTCGGTGGTTAACGATGTGTTCTGATACTTCTTGACGATATGCGCCACGAGGCGCAGGTTGTGTTCCACGAGCTTGTTCTTGGAGTCCTCGTCGCCCTCGGCGCACGCCGCGATGCATGCTTCCTCCTCCTCCTTGCTCAGGGGCTTGGGAAACGTCTTGCCGGAGAGATACCCGGCAAAGCAGAGCAGTTCCCGGATGATGCTGATGAGTTCCCACATATAATACGCCCTCCGTTTCATGCTCTATAATCATATGAAGCGGAGGGGAATAGTTTGCGGAAAAAGGGCGGTTTATTTACTCCTTACACCATACCGTACCCGAATTTACGGCGACCCTGAGAAGTTTCCTCCATTGAACGCATGTCCGCGCACGCGCCGCCATGCCAGCAGGCGCAGGCCCAATGCCCGGCAGCAGGACGGCAGCGTGCCAAACAACCTCCCTCTGCCCAATCCGGTGCGTGTACTGCGGTGAAACATCAGCGCGCGTTCGAGATAAGCTACCCTTCCCAGCCGCGCTGCCATCGCGCCCAGCCAGAAATCCGGTGCCGTTACCTTTTTTGGAAAAGGCAGTGCCCTGTCCAGTACCTCGCGGCGCAGCGCCATGCAGCAGCCCATGTACGGCGGACAGAACCGCCGGCGCAGCGGGCCGATGCGCATCCCGCGCAGCAGCGATCCCGCCACCTCGTTCATGTCGCCGTCCACCACCACCGCGTCGTGTACCGCCGCCATCGCGCCCTTCGACAGCGCCGTAATGCACGCTTCGCGGCGCGACGGATGCCACGCGTCGCACGCCTCCGCAAGCAGTATAAAACGGCCCGGCGAATGCCGCAGCACGGTTTCCAGCTCCTCCAGCCCGTCCGCCCAGAGCAACTCATCACCCGCGTGCAGCTGTGCGGCCAAACCGCGCGGCAGTTCCCTGTCCGCACCGGATACAACAAGTACGATGGTCACGCCCGCCGCCTGTTTCTTCACCGCATATTCTCCTTGTTCCTGATGATTTCAGTTTTCGCAGAGGCCGCCAAAATTACACCCGCACATGAAAAAACGCCGGTTCACGAAGATCCGGCGTTTCTTGATTCCCCGGGTTATTTCTGACCGTAGTACGCGCCCGTACCATGCTTGCGCAGGTAATGCTTGTCCAGCAGCGCCCGCGGAATGGCGGCATCCGGTGAAAGCGACAGCGAATAATACGCCATCTCGCAGCAATACTCCAGCACCGCCGCATTCTCCACGGCTTTCTCCGCCGTCCCGCCCCACGCGAAAGGCCCGTGATTTGCCACCAGCACAGCCTGCACTGCCGTGGGATCGCGCTCCGCAAAGGCCTCGATGATCACCTTGCCGGTGTCGCGCTCGTACTCTCCGCCGATCTCGGCTTCGGTCATGGAACGCGTGATGGGCACCTCGCCGTAGAAGTTGTCGGCGTGCGTGGTTCCGAGGCACGGCAGCGGCCGCTTCGCCTGCGACCAGACCGTGGCCCACTTGGAGTGCGTATGCACCACCGCGCCGCAGCCGAACGCCTTGTACAGCTCGATATGCGTCGGCGTATCCGAAGACGGGCGATACTGCCCCTCGACGACGCTGCCGTCCAAATCGACCACGACCATATCATCCGCCGTCATGCCGCCGTAGCTGACACCGCTGGGTTTGATGACCACGAGGCCGCTCTCCTTGTCCATCGCGCTCACGTTGCCCCAGGTGAACAGCACCAGCCCCAGTTCGACGAGCTTAAGATTTGCCGCGCAAACCTCCCGCTTTACCGCTTCCAGCATTCCCTTACCTCTTGCTCCATAAAATATCGGAGAGCTCCAGATCGCGCCGGAAGGCGTTGATCTCGGTATCCTTGCCGATGTGAACGAATTCGATACCCGCCATGTGCGCCCAGTCGCGCAGCATATCCGCGGTGACGGAGTAGCTCATGACGCTGTGGTGCGCGCCGCCCGCGTATATCCACGCCTTGACGCCCGTCGTAAAGTCGGGCAGGGGCTTCCACATCACACGCGCCACGGGGAGCTTCGGCATGGCATGAATGGGCTTCACGGCCTCCACCTCCGCCACGACGAGCCGCATCCGGCCGCCCATATCCACCAGCGACGCGCAGACAGCGCTGCCCGCATGGCCCTCGAACACCATACGCGCGGGGTCGGCCTTGCCGCCGATGCCCAGCGGCTGCACGTCGATGCGCACGCGGCCCTCCGCGATGCTGGGATCCACCTCCAGCATGTGCGCGCCGAGGATGAGCTCGTTGCCCGGCTCCAGATGATACGTGTAGTCCTCCATGAACGACGTACCGCCCGGCAGTCCGGCCTCCATGATCTTCATCGTGCGCAGCAGCGCGGCCGTCTTCCAGTCGCCTTCTGCGCCGAAGCCGTAGCCGCTCTCCATCAGGCGCTGGCACGCGAGGCCGGGCAGCTGCTCCAGCCCGCACAAATCCTCGAAGCACGTGACCACCGCGCCGAAGCCATTCTCCTCGCAGAGGCGGCGCATCGCAATCTCGATTTTAGCCTGATACCGCACCGCGTCAAGGTTATCCGCCACGATATCGTAACGGCTTTTCAGTTCTGCCATCAGCGCGTCGGCCTCCGCCTCGCTCACCGCAGCCACCGCCGCCGCCAGCGTACCCATCGAGAACGAGTTAATAGCCCAGCCCAGCTTTACTTGCGCTTCCACCTTGTCGCCCTCGGTGACGGCTACCTCGCGCATATTGTCCGCAAAGCGCACTACCTTGAGCTTCTCGCCCATCACATAACCCGCCGCGCTGCGCATCCACGCCGAAATTTCATCCGTCACCGCCGCGTCCTGCCAGTAGCCTACGACCACCTTATGCGCCAGCCGCAGCCGCGCGGTGATGAAACCGTGCTCGCGGTCTCCGTGCGCCGCCTGGTTTAAGTTCATGAAGTCCATGTCGATGTCGTCCACGGGGATGGTGCGGTTATACTGCGTATGCAGGTGGAGCATCGGCTTGTTCAGAATTTTGAGGCCGTTAATCCACATCTTGGACGGCGAAAACGTGTGCATCCACGTGATGATGCCCGCACAGGTATCGTCGTAGTTGGCTTCTTTGACAAGCGCCGTAATTTCCTCCGGGCGCTTCATCACGCCCTTGAATACCAGCTTGCCGCATACGCGCGCGTCCATCGCCTGCGCCATCTCCTGCGCGTGCGCGGCGACGGCGTCCAGCGCCTCCGGCCCGTACAGATGCTGAGAGCCCACGATAAACCAATACGAATACTCCTTCATGCTTTTCATGCCTGGCTTCCTTTCTTGATGGCCTTGAGCCGTTTCAATACGTTGTTGCCGCCCTCTCCGAAATACGCGTGCAGCACGTCGTATTCGGCATACAGCTTATCGTACACCGCGGAATTCTCCGCGATGGGCGTATAGACGATATCCTTCAGTTTGCCCAGCTTGCGCGCCGCCTCCGACACGGACTTGTACGCGCCGCCCGCCACCGCGCCGAATATGGCCGATCCCAGCGCAGGCCCCTGTGCGCTGCCCGAGATGCGGATGGGCCGCTTGATGACGTCGGCGTAAATCTGCATAATCGCGGGGCTCTTCTCCGCGATGCCGCCCGCTGCGTAGAACTCCTCCACCGGCACGCCGTGCTTCTCAAAGTTCTCGATGATCTTACGCGTGCCGTATGCCGTGGCTTCGACCAGGGCGCGGTACATCTGCTCCGGGCGCGTCAGCAGCGTCATGCCCAGCATTACGCCGGTTAAGTCCGCGTCGACGAGCACGCTGCGGTTGCCGTTCCACCAGTCGAGCGCCAAAAGACCACTCTCCCCCGGCTTCTCGTCCATCATCTTCTCCTGCAGATACACATGGATGTCCTTGCCCGCCTTGCGAGCCACATCGAAATATTCCTCGCTCACACAGTTGTCCACGAGCCACGCGAAGTGGTCTCCCACGCACGACTGGCCCGCCTCATAGCCGAAATATCCCGGCAGTATGCCGTCCTCCACGCAGCCGCAGATGCCCGGCACCGCCGCCTCCTCCTTGCCCAGCAGCATGTGGCATGTAGACGTGCCCATGATGGCGAGCATCTTGCCCGGCCCGTCAATACCCACCGCGGGCACGGTAACGTGGGCGTCCACGTTGCCCACCGCCACGGGCGTGCCTTCCCTGAGCCCAGTGAGCGCCGCCATCGCCTTTGTGACTCCGCCCGCCGTGCTGCCCAGCGGTGTGATGGGGCAATTCAGCTTGGTCGATACGATATCCTTCATGCGCGGATCCAGCGCGGCAAAGAAATCCTCGCCCGGATAGCCGGTGCGCTTGTTCCAGATTGCCTTGTAGCCCGCAGTGCACGAATTGCGCGTCTGCACCCCCGTCAGCTGCCAGACGATCCAGTCCGCCGCCTCCATGAAGAAGTCCATCTCTTCATACACCTCGGGCGCTTCCGCCAGCACCTGCCACACCTTCGGAAACAGCCACTCGGACGAAATCTTGCCGCCATACAGTGGAAGCCAGGGCTGCGCCGTCTCCGCCGCGATCGCGTTGAGCGCGTTGGCCTTGTCCTGCGCGGCATGATGCTTCCAGAGCTTGATGTATGCGTTGGGTTCGCCCTTGAACTTCTCCAGCATGCACAGCGGAGTGCCGTCGGCTTTCACGGGCAGCACCGTACACGCAGTAAAGTCCACGCCCACGCCGATGACATCGTCGGCGCTCACGCCCGCCTTCTTCAGTACCTCGGGTATCGTTGCCGCCAGCACGTCCACGTAGTCCTGCGGGTGCTGCAGCGCGAAATCGACGCCCAGTTTCGTGCCGTCCGGCAGCGTTTCGTCCATGACGGCGTGCGGGTAATCCAGCACGCTCGTGGCTACCTCCGCGCCGGTGTCCGCGTCCACCAGCAGCGCGCGGCCCGACAATGTGCCGTAATCCAGTCCTAAAGCGTATTTGGCCATATTAAATCCCCTTTCGGATGATTGATCGGTTCAATGGCGCGGGTTGAAGCGCGCACAACAAGCTCCGGCGCGAACACACGCCTCGGCCTCTCCAGCCGCCCCTCCAGCATGCCGATAAGGAAGCGTGCCGCCTGCTCCCCCATGTCGCGCTTGGGGTGCCGGACGGAGGTAAACGCGTCCGCGGCGCTGGGCGATATCGAATCGTCATAGCCCACCACGGAGATGTCGTCCGAGATGCGCAGCCCCTTGTCGCGTATCGCCTGCGCCACCATCAGCGCGTACTGATCGTTGTAGCACACCACCGCCGTGGGCGGATTCGGCAAGGAAAGCCGCTTTTGCGTAAACATGTACGGAAAGTCGAACATCTCCGCCGTGGTGAATTCCCCGATGTCCTCCGGCAGCGCCGGTACGCCGTACTCTGCCAGCGCGCGCAGGTAGCCCCGCTTGCGCTCCACGCCCTGCCGGTCGTCCGTCTTGAATATGCCCGCGATGCGCCGATGCCCCAGCCGCAGCAGATGCTCCGCCGCCATGTGCCCGCCCTGCTCGTCATCCATCACCACGCAGGCGCTGTCAAAATCGCCGTAGCACGCGTTGATGAACACCGAAGGAATTCCTCGGGAACGGGTTTCCTCCAGCAGCCGCAGGTTGTCGTTGGCATACGCGCTGCGCGTCGGCTCAATAATGAGTCCGGAGACGCCGTGATCCAGCACGCTCTGCAGATACTGCGCCTCCCGCGCCTTGATGTTGTTGGTGTTGGACAGCAGCATCATGCAGCCCTCGTCCGAGAGCACCTGCTCGATGCCCGATATGATGCCGGGAAACACGAATCCCGCGATGTACGTGGTGATCACCGCGATGATCTGCCGTCCCTTGGCGTTCTTGTTGTAGCTGCTGAAGCTGCCGCGTCCCTGTTCGGAGCTCACCAGCCCTTCCGCGACGAGCGCGGCAAGCGCCTGCCGTACGGTGTGGCGGCTTACGCTGAACTTCTCCGTCAGCTCGTGCTCGGAGGGCAGGCGTTCGCCGTAAGCGATGATGTCGTCTTTAATCAGGTGAGCGATGTAGTTGCGAACCATTTCATACTTGGGGATGTCGAGCCTGTCGTCCATGAATGGCTCCTTTTAACTTGTACGTACAAGTTGATTATAAATAAATGTCATACCGCTGTCAAGGCACATACACGCTGGTTTTTACTGCATTCGTATGTTATTGTCATAATAAAAAGAAGAACCTGCCAAAAGGGAGAGTTATCCATGCTTGAAGGAATCGCTTTGGGGAACATCATGATAGACTGCGGCGATGCGGAAGCCCTGTGCGCGTTTTACCACGGTCTGCTGGGAGGAGAGCGGTGTGTGCTGTTCGGCATGCCCGTGCTGAGAAGCCCGGAAGGACTGGTGCTCATGTTCAGCACGGAGCAGGACTACGTCCCGCCGGTGTGGCCGGAGCAGCCGGGCCGACAGCAAAAGCAGATGCACTTTGATTTTCAGGTACCCGACGTACCGGCCGCCGTCCGGCAGGCCGAGGCGCTGGGCGCGGTCAAAGCGGAATCGCAGTTCGGCGGAGACGACTTTACAACGATGCGCGATCCCGCCGGGCACCCGTTCTGCCTGTGCGACAGCGGAAACGAGCCGTAAACGCCATATCCCAAGTACGGACAGCGCGCCCTCCGGCCTTACGCTTTTCCTGCTTTGCCGGTTTCAGCATGAACGAGAATATCCCGGAGATGGGCCAGTATGAAACGCTGTGCCTTGGGCGGGTATAATACCGCCATGTAGCGGCCCTTGACGCCTTCCCTCATTTCGGAATATATGCCCAATGCGGCACCCTTTTCCGTTATCCCCCGATGACTTTTGCCATCGGCACCGGCGGCCGTTTTGAGGTATCCCTGTGCCGTCAGCCATGCGGTGACGGCAGTCACGGAGAGCCGCCTGCGGCCCGGCGCAGCTCCGGCAATCGCTGTGATCAGCCCGGTGATGTTGACCGGAACATCCCCCACCGCGACGCGGCGCAGCTCCTCGTCGGTGATATGAAAGGGAGGAAGATTCTCCTCGCGCTGGGGCGGCTTGCCGTAATCCGCAATGACCTGTTCCAGCACACCTGCCACATAGACGAAGCAGCGCGAAAGGCGCGCGTTATTAAGTATCGTATCCTTTGGCATCGCGGCGTCCGTGATGGGATCAACACCCTCCCCAAGCTTCGCAATAACCTCCCGCGCGCGCACCAGCTTGTCCAGCTCCGTCACCATGAGCATGCCCCTCCCGCATTCCTTTGTCAGGAAACAACATACCATATTTCCCGGCAAATTGCAAACTGATGTTCTATTTCACGGTCGCTGCATAGACCAGCATGGGCAGGTTGTCGGCATAGATGGTGTCGAACTGCGAGATGGGCAGCGGATTCCTGCCCTGCCCCACCTCGATGGTGTAGCCCGGCCTGCGGTAGTCCTGTATGAACCAATCCTTGTAGCCCGCGTACGAAGCGATGCCTTCGGGCGCGGCCAGCGCGTAGCCGCTGAGGGAGGAAAGCTGCTCTCCAATCGGCTGGGCATCGGCGGGTGCAAGGTCCATGAAGTCCCAGAAGATAACCTCTCCCTGGCTGTGATACGCCAGCACGAGGCGCGGGTTCACGCTGCGCGTAAAATCCACCATCGCGCGGCTCTCCGGCTCAGACTCCGGGTACGGCCCGGAATAGCGCGTCGGTCCGGGGCCGGTGATGCCCATGGCCTCCTCGGCCTGTTTGGACTGCTCCCACGCCGCGTTGTAGTTATGGTTGAGATCGACACCGCGGATGTTGGCCTCCCAGACCTGCGAAAAATCCATACTGCCGTCGTTCCAGCGGATGAGGTCGTCGTAATAAGGATTGCCCGGCTGCAGCCCGTCTATGACGAGATCGACGCCGTCCGGGTTGACCATCGGCACCAGATAGATGCTGACCTCGTTCCACAGGTCGGCGGGACGGTGACCTGCGAGCGGCTGGCCCAGCGCGTAGGCTTTGGCGTAGTCTTCGGCGAACTTCATGAGTACGGGAGAGGTGATCCACTCCAGCGCGTGATGCGCCGCGTTATAAAGCACCGTACGGTTTCCTCTGCCCAGCCGCAGATACGGCAGCTCCTTGCCGAGCACGCTGCTGCCGATGGTGCCCGTTTCGATGAAGGGGTAGCGCGCTTTGAGGCCCTGAACGTCACGCATCATCACCGCCCAGGTATAGCCGATGGTCGTATCCACCACGTCAAAGCTGTACGGTACGACGATGCGCTGCCCCACGCTCAGCCGCTGCGGATCGACGCCGGGGTTCGCCGCCAGCAGCAGGGGAAGCCGCGCGCCGTATTTTCGCGCAATGGCGTAGAGCGTATCGCCGGGCTGTACGAAGTAGACGTCGTAGCCGAGCAGAAAACGCTCCATCGCGCGCCGCGTGTTGGCGCCCACCACGCCGTCCGGCATCAACCCAAAGCGCCGCTGAAAGGCCACGACCGCGGACTGCGTGCGCATGCCGAAGCGTCCGTCTACCGCGCCGGGATCGAAGCCCAGCTTCTTCAGCAGCGCCTGTACCTCCATCACATCGGATCCATATGTACCCAGCTTCAGCACCCGCATCGCACTATCCCCCTTACATTGCTACGATCAGGATATTCGGCGGCGGACGGATATGTTATTCAGGCAGCACGATTTCAGTCGCACCGTCGGACTTCTTTTTCTTCAGGAACACATCCAGCAGCGGAACCATCACCGCTGCCACCAGCCCGGCGGAAAAGCCCGTGTTATAAAGATTCATGCCGCCGTGCATCACGCCAGAGCTCAGCACCACCGAAGAGTTGATGAAGCCCGCCGCCACACCCCATACCCATCCATAATGCCCCGATATGGGTGCGAGCGAGGTGCCGAACAGCGCCGCAAGCAATATCCCCGGATCGTTGATGCTCCATACCTTGGTGAGGCTGCCAAGGAAGACGCCCAGCAGTACGGGTGAAATGTTCCGGATGTGCTTGCCAAACGCCCCGAAACCCGCCACGGTCAGTATGCCGCCCATCGTCGGCCCGTTCAGCGGCCCGCCCACCAGCAGCACGTACGCGGCGGCGGCCATGCCGTTGATTCCCATATTTATCAGCGCGGCTCCGTACCCCGCCGTCTCAATAAAATCCGTGCCCAGCCTTCCGGAACACGCGAATATCCGCTTCAGCGCAGCTCCTGGGCTGGGCTGTATGATAAGCCCAGCCGCAATCATCAGCGCAAATAATCCGCTTAAAAAGATGCCGTGCTGCAGATCTCGCCCCGTGCTCCAAATCGTCTGCAGCGACACTTCGTACCCGTATGATTTGAATATGGAAACATAAATCGTACCCAGCACACCTGCCGTAAAGCCGGTGTTATACAGGTTAAACCCGCGGTGAACGCGCGTCATCTGCGCCGCCAGCGGCGGCAGCAGCAGCCCGATGCTTGCCCCTGCGGCAAGCCCCAGCGGAATACGCTCCCACAGCGGAAGATCCACCACAAATATCAGCTCGGTGACGACAGGGGCCATGCTGGTGCCAAAAAGCGCCGTATAGACGTGCCGTGCGAAGGGCTCTCCGCGCACCCGCGAATACAGCCAAACGCCAAAAATGATGGGCCAGATATTGAAGAGGTTCTTTCCGAATAAGGCGAAGCTGCCCATCAGAAAGATGGATGCGGCGGAAACACCGGTAAACCGCACGCCCAGCCGCATGAGCATGCAGACGCTCAGCATCATCAGCAGGCCCGCGTTGACAAATGCCGCGCCAGCGCCCCCCACGGCGATATAGTCCGTAATGAGTATGTCCGATGTGCCTATGATGCGCCAAAGCCCCTCCGCTATGCTGCCCGGTGGATCCAGATGCAAGCCAAACACCACGAACTGTGCGGCAAAAACCGCTGTTGTCAAATACCTAGCGTGGTCCGACTCGCCGAGAAAAGTAACGATGTTCCGTCTGCGCAACTGCCGGTCGATAGTATCCCTCCTGTCGTTCTTTGTCGAGAAACGTATAACAACGGGTTGCGCATGACGAATTTCAGGGGTGAAAAAAAGGTCGTCATGATGCCCGTATCCCGATACACCACTTGGCGGCCTGAAATGTTATGCTTTAATTATAAGATGAATGTTTATATGGTGTCAAGCAGCGCCTGCCGCGTACGGTGGCAATCCATGGCAGCCGCCCGGCTTGAGATTCCCGTTTAATCCGCCGCAGCCCCTTTCCACGCGGGCAGCACAGACAGCGTGCGCACTGCCAGCGCGTGAGCAGCCTGCGCATCGAAGCCCTGCGTCCGCATGATGAACTCCGTCGTCCCTTTCAGCTTTTCCGGGTAAGATTGCATCGATCCGTCCAGTCTCGCGCAATAGACACAATAGTCTTTGCTCATATCGCCGCCGGGAAAGTCTTCCGGCTTTGTCATGGGCATGCCGCATGCAATACACGTTTTCATTCCCGTTCCTCCTTCCCGGCTGCCGCGTCGTACGCTTCCAGCGCGGGCAGCAAACAGTGCATCACGCCCGCAACGCCCGACGTGGTCAGCGTCATCAGCACCGCGCCGCGCACCTCCTCGCGTGTCGCGCCCGCCTGCCGTGCCATCGGCGCATGCGCGGCCACCGCGCCCGCGTCTCCCAGCGCCGCTTTGATGCCGATGTACACAAGCTGCCGCGTTCTGTCATCCAGCGCGCTTTCCGCGCAGACCGCGCCTATCAGCGCGTCAAACGCCTGTGCGCACTGCGGCGCTTCCTCCCGAAATGCCATAAACGCATTCCGCATGTCTTTTGCCTCCTTCAATGCGGGCACGCCCCGCGTCTTTATTCACCAGCACCCTGCCGGCTCAGCGTTTCCGTCTGCGGCACCGCCAAAGCCATGTAGAAATCCGCCAGCGTCGTGCCGTACCGGCGGATGACGCCGCCCGCCGGCGCGAAGAGATCCCCGTTGGCAAGGTAATGGTGCACCAGTCCTACCCACGTGTTGAACAGCAGCGCCGTATCCTTCCCGGCGCAAGCCGATTCCGCCGCGGCGACGCGGCTGAAATGCAGCGATACCGCCGACTGCACCGCCAGCCAAGCGTCACGCGCGCCCTGCGGCAGCAAGCGGTTCTCGATGACGAGCCGCGTATAGAAAGGCTCGAATTCCGCGATGCCCCGCAGATGCGCCTCCAGCAGCCCGCGCAGCGTACCGCAGCCCTCGGAGAGCGCGTGCGTGCGCGCGGCGATGGCCCCGCAGACCTGCGCCGTCACCTGCGTCACCAGCGCCTCCTGCGTCTCGAAGTGCAGAAATACCGTGCCGTGTGATACCCCCGCCGCCTGCGCAATGTCCGACATGCGCGCCGACACAATCCCCTTTTTCGCAAATACCCGGCAAGCCGCCTCTGTCAGCAGTTGCCTGGTTTCTTGCTTTTGCCGCTGCCGTTTTTCCATTTATGACTCCTTAGTCACTGACTATATAGTCATTATATCGCCAGCTAAAAGCGCTGTCAACAGGCACGCCTGCCAATCAGCGCCGAAACGTTACTGTATTCCGGAAAAGTAGTCCACAAAGCCCTCCGTGAGGCCCTTCACAATCTTTTCCTGATAATCCTCCGTCACCAGCAGCCTGTCCTCCTGCTCGTTGCTCATATACCCCATCTCAATATTGCACACCGGCACCTGAGACCAGTTGAAGCCCGTCTGATCGTCGCGCTCCACAAGGCCATCGTTTTCCGCGCCTGTCGCCGCCACCGCGCTGTCCAGCAGCGCCTGTGCCAGCGCCACGCTGCGCGTTGTGACAGACACATCGCCGGTGTCGAGACAACCCTCCGCGGGCACGAGGATAAACATACCCTTGTTATCCGGATTCCCATTGTAGTTGGCGTGAATGCGCAGCCAGCAGTCCACGTGCGCTTCGTTCATCATCTGTGCGCGCTCCGAATTCGGGATGTCCACGCCGTGTGTTTCGCGCGTCATCACGACTTCCGCACCCAGCGCCTCCAGCGCGGCCTTCAGCTTCAGCGCCACCTGCAGGTTCACCACATACTCCGGAACGCCGGTAAATTGCCCCTGCGTGCCGGTGGATACCTTGGGCTTCATCACGCTGCTGCCCGGCGACACGGGCTCCTTGTCCGCGTTGCCGTCGCGCTGATGGCCTGCGTCGAGGCCAATGACGAAGCCCTTCAGCGGCTGTTCATCCGCGGGCAGCATCTGCTGCACAGCCTGCCACCGTTCCGTCAGCGCCGCGGCAGTCTGCGTGCCTGCGATGCCATCCACCGAGAGGCCCGCGTATATCTGAAAGTTACTTACCGCGCTTTCCAGCTGTTCACCGTATACGCCGTCAGCGCTGCCCGGATCAAAGCCCAGCTCGATGAGCATGGTCTGCATCATCTTCACGGCTTCCCCCGTGTCTCCCGGGGCACAGGCGGTCGCCTCCGGCAGCGGCGTTGGCGTGGGTACGGGCGTCGGGGTTGACGAAGGCGTCGGCGTCAATACCGGAGTCGGCGAAGCGGACGGAAGGCCCAGCGCCTGGGTCGGTGTGGGTGTCGCCATAGCCTGCGGCTCCCCCGCTTCGGGACGAAGCCAGATGAGCCAGATGGCGGCTGCGCACAGCAGCGCCGCAATGCCCGCCGCAACGATTTTAACCCATCCCGCACGCGAAACGCGCCGCCTTTTCCTATACGCTTTTCCCCGCTTCAATGGACTTTTTTGCATCGTTACTCCTGTCGCCGCGCACCGTACTTTGTTTCATTGTACCCCAATTGCCCGCTCAGATCCAACTTTTTGACGATTTTTGCGCAACGTGCGAGTAGGCGTTGACAACGCCGCCATGCTGTGATATGATTTGCCTGCTAAAAAGTAGAAACCACCCGTTTCTCACCTGTCGGCATTGCCAGACAAGGTTGGCATCACAAGGGTGTTTAACGGGTATTCTGTACCCGTTTTTTTATTGCCTGTACGGAGCGGTTTCACAGCGATGCGTTTGCAAAATTTAATGGAGGTGTTTCATATCGCAAACGAACATCTGATTAACGAGCAGATCAGAGAAAGAAGCGTCCGCGTCATTTCGGACGGCGGAGAGCAGCTTGGCATCATGTCTGCGCGTGAGGCGATGGGCATTGCAGAAGAAAAGGGAATGGATCTCGTCATGATTTCACCGGCCGCCCAACCGCCCGTGTGCAAGATTATGGACTACGGCAAATTCCGGTTTGAGCAGGCCAAGAAGCAGAAGGAAGCAAAGAAGAACCAGAAAATCATCACCCTTAAGGAAGTGCGCCTTTCGCCCACGATAGACACGCATGACCTGGATGTAAAGGCCAAGAGCGCCGTCGGGTTCCTGAAGGAAGGCGACAAGGTTAAGGTGTCGCTGCGCTTTAAGGGCCGCCAGATGACGCACACCGATAAGGGGCTTCAGGTGATGAACGAATTCTTCACGAAGGTCGCGGACAGTGCTGCCATGGAAAAGAGCGCGAAGCTCGAGGGCAGAAGCATGTTCATGATATTGGCACCAAAGAACTAACAGGAGGAGGAAGGATTATGCCCAAGATTAAGACGCATAGAGGGGCAGCCAAGCGGTTTTCGCTGACCAAGAGCGGCAAAGTAAAGCGCTCCAAGGCTTACCGCCGGCACATACTGAACAAGAAGAGCACCAAGCGCAAGAGGAATCTGCGTCAGGGCACGTTCATCGACGCAGTCGAAGCAAAGAACATCAAGCAGCTGATTCCCTACAAGTGAGATTCAGGCAGGAGGTAACGAAGGATGGCAAGAGTTAAGAAGGCGGTCAACGCCCGTAAAAAGCACAAGAAGATACTGAAGCTGGCACGCGGCTACTTTGGTGCGAAATCCAAGCAGTTCCGTGCGGCAAATGAAGCGGTCATGCGCTCGCTGCGCTTTGCATACATCGGCCGGAAGCTCCGCAAACGGGATTTCCGCAGCCTGTGGATCACGCGTATCAACGCCGAAGCAAGGAACAACGGCATCAGCTACTCGCGGCTCATCAACGGCCTCAAAAAGGCTGGCGTGACGGTCAACCGCAAGATACTGGCCGACATGGCGGTTCACGACAAGCCGGGCTTCGCGGGCATGGTCAGTGTCGCGAAGCAGAAGCTGAACGCGTAACGTTTTGTTCAAGAGCCAATAAAGCAGCGCAGGGATGAAAACAATCACCGGCTGCTTTTTTGATCCTGTCATAATAAATAGTTAGCTAACTATTGATTATGTGCGCCGAGTGTGATAAAATTTTATCAACATCGGAAAGGAGCCACAAATATGATAACTACATTTAAGGCAACGGTGAAGAAGCTGCCCCTGGGTATGCAGGTGGAAGCGAACGCGCGGGGATTCAAGATGATGCTGGACGAGCCTAAGGAACTGGGCGGAACGGATGTCGCGATGAACCCGGTGGAAGCGATACTCTGCGCGCTCGGCGGGTGCCAGATGATCGTGGCCGCCGCTTTTGCAAAGGCGCAGAAGTTTTCTTTCGAAGAGGTCTCCGTGGATCTCGAGGGTGATCTGGATCCGGACGGCTTCATGGGCCTTGCGGATGTCCGCAACGGATTTCAGGAGATCCGCTACGCCATGCATTTCAAGACCCAGGAAAGCCAGGAGAAATGCGACGAGTTCATGAAGTTCATCGAATCCCGCTGCCCGGTGGGCGACTGTCTCGGCAACGGCGTGAAGCTCTCCTGCGCTTGCGTAATGAGAGACTAATCAAAGGTGCGGCAGTATATTCGTTTTCCCATCAACCCCGCGTCATACGGCGCGGGGTTTTGCGTCCGGCGATATCCGCCCCGCCCAGGCTGTCGCGCAAAAAAGGTAGTGCTCCAAGCCAAAGTATGTTACTATAAGGCCATCCTTGAAAAAGCGGGTGGTTAACACGTTCGATTTGGATGATTGCCTCGCCTTTATCACCAGCCGCAGCGCGAAGATATTCGCCGAGGCTTTGGAGAGAAGGTTTCGGCCATACAATGTCACCAGGGCCCAATGGATAGCGATGTACTATATACTGAAGAGCGAATCCATTACCCAGCGCGGCCTTGCGGAGAAGATGTGCATTAAGGGGCCAACGGTAGTAACGATGCTTCACAAAATGGAAGCGGACGGTTTGATGCTGCGCTCCGGCAACGACACCGACAAGCGCGTAAAGCACCTGAAGCTGACAGAGAAAGGCGAGCGGCTGTGCGCCGATTTGACTCCACTGGTAGAGCAGTTTAAGAATGACACCATCGCCGGTATCGATCCGGAGGAGCTTCAGATGATGAAGCGGGTGCTCAATACGATGGTCGAAAACGCACAGAAAAACAGATAGTCGAACCATTGGGATCTCACGAATTAAAACGGAGCCAGCGTCAGCCGGCTCCGCTTGTTTTCTGCAGATAAGAGACGAATCGGCAGGGCCCCTGCAGGCTATCCGCGCTCTACGATATCCGTGCGCTTGTCGCCCACGAAGAAAAGCGCCAGCGTACCGGGGCCGGTGTGCGAGCCGATAACGGTGCCTACGCTGTTGATAAGCACCTTGCCATTGAGCTTCGGGAAGGCCTCCTCCACCATTGCCGCCACCACCTGCGCGTCCTCCATGCAGGCGGAGTTGGAGATAAAGCACTTGCCGTTGTAATTCGCTCCGCCGCGTGCGCTCTGCTTCATCTTCTCCACGATTTCGCGGATCACCTTCTTTTTGGAGCGGATCTTCTCGCGCGGGATCAGGTGTCCCGCAGCGTCCATGTTCAGCAGCGGGCAGATACCCAGCAGCGTGCCCAGCATGCCCGCCGCCTTGGAAATCCGGCCTCCCTTGATGTAAAACGTCAAGTCGGACGAGAAGAACCAGTGGTGAATGGTGAGCTTGTTCTCCTCCACCCACGCCAGCGCCTGCTCCAGCGACGCGCCGGAGTCGCGCACATCGGCCAGCATATCCATCAGCAGGCCATAGCCGGAGGACGCTCCGAGCGAGTCTACGATCTCAATCCTGCGTTCCGGGTATTTCTCTCTCAGCTGCTGCTGCGCCACCAGCGCCGAGTTATGCGCGCCCGAGATACCCGAGGACAGCGTCACGTGCAGCACATCTTTCCCGTCCTTCAAAAACGGCTCAAAAAATTGCGTGTACTCCTCCACATTCACCTGAGAGGTAGTGGGCTGGACGCCCGTGCTCATGATGCCGTAAAATTCCTCGAACGGCATCGCTTTCCCGAGATCGTCGGGATACACCTGTCCGTTAATCGTGAAATGAAAGCACACAAAGGGTATTTCTCTTTCCCGGAAGAACGCTTCCGGCATATCGGCTGTCGAACAGCACGTGATCACATAAGGCTTCATATTCTCCCCCATTCACCGTGCGCATCAGCGCATAATCTTTCATCTAAAGATATAATAGATACCGTTCCGCCGTCACTCTAAACCGCACACCGCCTTCTCTATGAATCGTTCCCGCAATGGTAGAGGATTAAACGCCAACTCTACAAAAAGTAGAATCATACAAACCGGAAATTTGATTGTTCACCGAGGGTGTGTTATACTTCTAAAAAGTAATACCAAAGGATTGGAGCACCGATGGCAGCGCCGGACATCAAATCCGTTATTGCTAAGAATATCGCGGCCCTGCGCAAGTCTCTGGGATGGACCCAGACGGAGCTGGCGCAGAAGCTTAACTACTCAGACAAAGCGGTCTCCAAGTGGGAGCGCGCGGAATCTACGCCCGACGTAACCGTGCTGAAGGATATGGCGGACATACTTGACGTACCCATCGGCTATCTTCTGGAAGACGAGCACCCTGCCGCCGCAAAACCTGCGCGCATCGCGCCCCGGCACCGCACGCGCAACCGCGTCATCATCGCGCTGCTCTCCGCCTCGGCGGTATTCTTTGTGGTCACCGTGCTGTACGTGCTCTCCGGTCTCTTGGGTTTTACCATTTGCGACCCCTCGTGGCTGCTTTATGTTTACGCCATACCGCCCGCGCTTGCCGTACTGCTCGTATTCAGCGCCATCTGGGGGCGTAAAACGCTGATCATCATCACCGTCTCACTCACAATATGGTCCATACTGCTCTGTATATTCGTCTCATTCGAGGCCTCCAACATGTGGATGGTATTCCTCATCGGTATCCCCGCGCAGATCATTGTCATGCTCGCCGGAACGATGAAGCTGAGCGCACTGCTCCCCCGCCGCAAATAGCGCCTGCCTTTCCCGGGCCGCGCACAATCTTTACTTCGGAGTCGGCATGACCGGAAACGGACTGCGAAAACAGCACAGCAACCTTTGGCTTCGTTTCATTGTCACCATAACGCTCACTGCATTGCTTACCGTTTGGGCGCTATGGGGCGGTCTTGTGGTTCGCCGCTACACCGTAAACAGCGGCAAGCTGCCCGAAGGCGCATCCGTGCGCATCGCGGTGGTTACGGATCTGCACAGCCTCATCTGGGGCGAGAATCAGCAGCCGCTGCTGGATGCCATCGCCGCGCAGCAGCCCGACATCATCGCGCTCGTCGGCGACATCATAGACGACCAGGAGCCTATCACGGGAGCGCTGCTCTTTCTGGAGCGTGTCGCGCAAATCGCGCCGACATACTATGTTTCGGGCAACCACGAATTCTGGTCGGGCGCATACGACGACATCCACGACATGATAGCGGGCTATGGCATCACCGTGCTGGACAACGCATTTGAGGAGCTCACAGTAAATGGCGTCCGCCTCCGTCTGTGCGGCGTCGACGACCCCTTCGTATTCCAATACACGGACGATTCGGAGCTGCTGGCGCTGGGAGACGAACAGGCGCTGCTGCGCGACCGCTTCTCCTACATGGACGACAGCGCGTACACTATTCTGCTGGCCCATCGGCCAGAGCTGATTGACGATTACCTGCAATACCACTTCGATTTGATACTTTCCGGGCACACACACGGAGGGCAGGCGCGCATCCCGTTCCTATTGAACGGTCTTTGGGCACCCGATCAGGGCTGGTTTCCGCAGTACGCGGGCGGCCGCTACGACTTCGGCAGCCGGACACTGATCGTCAGCCGCGGTGCGGGCGCGGGCAATACCCTGCCGCGCGTGTTCAATCCGCCCGAGCTCGTGGTAGTGGACATCGCGGGCGGGGAATAACACAAGGAGGAACCCATGCTCAGAAAAAGCCGCATCTTCTCCATTTCCGTCGCATCATTCGCACTGCTGATGGGGCTGCTCATGCTTTTTGCCTTGCTGCCCGCTTTCTTTGATGCGGACGCGGGGGCCATCTTAATCGCTACTGACGCGCTGCTCCTGCTGTGCGGGCTCTTTGGCCTGGCGGGAGGACTGCTGCTGCGAGCGCGGCTGAAGCTTGCCCGCACGCTGCTGCTCATCGCCGCGCTGCTGGGCATACCGCTCGGGCTGGTATTCTTCTTCGTGTTCATGTACGCGCGCAAGGGTACGCTGCGCCCCCGTGAGGACGACGCCTTCCGTCCGACCAACATCGGAGCAGCCCCCTGAACATTAGCACATTCGCAGCTGCCGGAGGAAATCTGCCATGCGATCGGTGCGCATACTGACCTTCATCACCAGCGGTATCTTTTTATTCATTGGGGCTATTCCTTTGTTATTCATGCTGTCGGATGTCACAGCGATTTTTCGCCCCCCTATAGTTGGGTTGGGTATCGCAATCGTACTTTGCCTGGTGAGCGGCATCATGGGTATCATCTGCGGCATTCTGCTCGGCTTCAACGAGAAAGCGGGCCGCATACTGCTGCTCGTCGCGGCGCTTTTCAGCGGGCTGATACTCTCGCCTTATCTGCTGTTTTACATAAGCGCACGCAAGCGAAGCGTACAGCCGCTGGTGGAGCCGTTGTACCCGTGGCATGGCAGCAAGACCTGGCCCGACTCCTTCTAAACGTTTGACAGGCGTGCGGGATGCATATATCATGAAGGTATCAACAGGAAAGGCTCAGGCTGATATAGAGGCGTACGCGGGCGGCTGACAGCCGCCCCTGCCGTGTAACAGTCCAAACGATATGGTCATCATCGGCATCGATCCGGGCCTTGCGCTGATGGGATACGGCGTAATCCGGTACGAAAACGACAAATCGAAGCTGCTCGACTGCGGCACGCTGGTAACGGAAGCGGGTCAGCCGCTGCCGCTGCGGCTCTCTCAGCTGCACGAAGGCGTACGCAGCCTCATCGCGCGGCACTCCCCCGACTGCGTGGCGTTCGAGGAGCTGTTCTTCGGCAGAAACGTAACCACGGCGATACAGGTGGCGCAGGCCCGGGGCGCGGCAATGGCGGCAGCCTTCGGCACGGGCGCGGCGCTGTTCGAATATACCCCCATGCAGATTAAGCAGGCGGTGGTGGGCTACGGCCGCGCCGAAAAGAAGCAGGTGCAGGAGATGGTGCGGCTGCTGCTGGGCATGGACGCCATCATCCGCCCGGACGACGCGGCGGACGCGGTGGCCTGCGCGCTGTGCCACGCACACTCCAGCCGCTTTGCGGACACGTTCCGCATCCGGTAGTAACCTCTGATTAAGTGAGGTATACCGTATTGGCGAGATGGTTTTGCGCCATGCAAGGCACGAAACCGCAGGAATAGCAGCGCTATTTCAAGGTTTCGTAACGCAGCAGGGCACATAATCCAGCCGCCAGGACGATATACCGAATTAATCAGTGGTTACGTAAAGAGGAAGGGAATTATGTACGATTACATCAGGGGCGAGGTTGCGGCAACCGAGAGGGATTGCGCCACCATCGACGCGGGCGGCGTGGGCTACCGCGTGTACACCTCCGCGCAGTCGCTGCTGCATTTGAAGCCCGGCCAGACGGCCAAGCTGTATTGCCACCTCGTCGTGCGTGAGGACGCGCATACGCTCTACGGCTTCTTTACCCCGGAGGAGCGCGCGATGTTTCTGAAGCTCACGACGGTATCGGGCATCGGCCCTAAGGTGGCGCTCGCCGTGCTTTCGGCCATGAAGCTGTCCGACATTGCCGCCGCGATCATCACGTCCGACGAAGGCGCGTTTCAGAAGATCCCCGGCGTAGGCAAGAAAACCGCGCAGCGCATCATCATCGACCTCGCGGAGAAGATAGCGGCCGCCGAAGCGCTGAGCCTGGGCGGCGGCGATATGCCCGCAGGCCCGGCGGACAAGGAGGCCGAAGCCGTGAGCGCGCTGGTGACGCTGGGTTACAACCGCACGGAAGCGGTGCGCGCGGTGTCCGCAGTGAAAAACCTCGGCGACACGGCCGAAGAGCTGATATTGATCGCTTTGAAGCGTATGGGCGCGTAAGGAGAGGACATGGAAGACGAGGAACGCATCGTATCGGCGCAGGGCCGCGAGGAGGATTCCGTGGCGGAGAACAACCTGCGCCCCGCTACGCTCGACGAATACATCGGCCAGCAGAAGGCCAAGGACAACCTGCGCGTATTCATGACCGCCGCGAAGCAGCGCGGCGAATCGCTGGATCACGTGCTGCTGTACGGCCCCCCGGGCCTCGGCAAAACCACGCTGGCGTTTATCATCGCCGCGGAGATGGGCACCAACATCCGTGTGACCTCCGGCCCCGCCATCGAGCGGCCCGGCGATCTCGCGTCCATACTGACCAACTTAAGCAAGGGCGACGTGCTGTTCATCGACGAAATCCACCGCCTGAACAGCAGCGTCGAGGAGGTGCTGTACCCCGCGATGGAGGACTACGCGCTGGACATCGTGCTGGGCAAGGGTCCTTCGGCGCGTACGCTGCGCCTCGGACTGCCGCACTTCACGCTGGTGGGCGCAACCACGCGCGCCGGGCAGCTGACCTCGCCGCTGCGCGATCGATTCGGCGTCATTCACCGGCTGCAGATGTACACGGCAGACGAGCTGTCACAGATCATTCACCGCTCCGCGCGCATACTCGGCATCGACATCACCGAGGACGCCGCGCTGGAGCTGGCGTCGCGCTCCAGAGGTACGCCGCGTGTCGCCAACCGGCTGCTGCGCCGCATCCGGGACTTCGCGGAGGTGGACGGCACGGGCAGCATCACGCTGGCCATTGCCCGCTACGGGCTGGACCGGCTGGAGGTGGACGAGATCGGTTTGGACGGCGTGGATAAGGTCATACTGGAAACCATCATCTGCAAGTTCGGCGGCGGGCCGGTGGGGCTGGATACGCTGTGCGCCGCCACCAACGAGGAGAGCGTGACCATCGAGGACGTGTATGAGCCGTTTCTTATACAGCTCGGCTTTATCAACAAGACGCCGCGCGGACGCGTGGCCACGGCGCTCGCCTACGCGCACATGGGCTACCCCTTCGCGGGAGACACGCAGCAGCTGAGATTGGGCATCACGGAGGATTAATTGAAGACCAGTGACTTTTATTACGAGCTCGACGAGAGCCTCATCGCGCAGACGCCGCTTGCGCAGCGCGACGCCTCCCGGCTGCTCGTCTACGACCGGCGCACCGGCGAAACGGCGCACCGGGTTTTCAGGGATATCGCGGAATATCTGCGTGCGGGCGACGTACTCGTCATCAACGACACCAGGGTGCTGCCCGCAAGGCTGTACGGCACCAAGCGCGGTACGCAGCGCGTGTGCGAGCTGCTGCTGCTGCGCCGCCTCTCCCTCAACCATTGGGAGGTCATCTGCCGCCCGGGCAAAAAGCTGCGCATCGGCGATACCGTGGACTTCTCCGACAAGCTCTCTGCCACCATACTCGTCAAGAAGGACGACGGCGTGACGGAGGTCGCTTTCGAGTGCGCGGGCGTTTTTGAGGCGGTGCTGGACGAGCTGGGCGAAATGCCGCTGCCGCCCTACATCCACGAGAAGCTGGAGGATAAATCGCGCTACCAGACGGTATACGCGCGGGAGGAAGGCTCCGCCGCCGCGCCCACCGCGGGGCTGCATTTTACGCCGGAGCTGCTCTCTCAAATAGAAGCGATGGGCATCGCCATCGCGCGGGTGACGCTGCACGTGGGGCTCGGCACCTTCCGCCCCGTCAAGGCGGACACCGTGGAAGAACACGTCATGCACACGGAATATTACTGTGTGACGGAAGAAACCGCTGCCGCCATCAACGCAGCCCGTCCCCGCGGCGGGCGCATCGTCGCGGTGGGAACCACCAGCGTGCGCACGCTGGAGTCGGCGTCGGACGAAGCCGGCATCGTGCGCGCGGGCAGCGGAGAGACGGGCATATTCATCACGCCGGGCTACCGCTTCAAGGCGGTGGACGCGCTCATCACCAACTTCCACCTGCCCGAGTCCACGCTCATCATGCTCGTTTCGGCCTTCGCCGGACGGGAGCAGACGCTGGCACTGTACCGCGAGGCTATGGCGCTGCGCTACCGCTTCTTCAGCTTCGGCGACGCAATGCTGATATTATAACGGAGGAACCATGGCCTTTCACTTTACGATAGAAAAGAAATGTCCCGACACCCTTGCGCGCACGGGCCGCTTTGAGACGCCGCACGGCGTCATCCGCACGCCCGTATATATGCCCGTCGGCACGCAGGCCACCGTAAAGGCGATGACACCCGATCAGGTGGCGGAAACCGGCGCACAAATACTGCTCGGCAACACCTATCACCTGTATCTGCGTCCCGGGCACGAGCTGATGCGCGAGGCGGGCGGGCTGCACCGATTCATGCGCTGGGACAAGCCCATACTGACGGACAGCGGCGGATTTCAGGTGTTCTCCCTCGGAGAGCTGCGCAAGATTACTGAGGAGGGCGCGCTGTTCGCGTCGCACCTCGACGGCTCGCGCCATATGTTCACCCCGGAGCGCGTGATGGAAATAGAACAGGCGCTGGGCGCGGACATCATCATGGCATTCGACGAATGCACCGCCCTTCCGGCGGAGTACAATACCGTGGTCGCCGCGATGGAGCGCACACACCGCTGGGCGCAGCGCTGCAAAGACTCCAAGACGCGCGAAGATCAAGCGCTGTTCGGTATCGTGCAGGGCGGCGACTACGCCGATCTGCGCTGTGAAAGCGCGAAGGTCATTGCCTCCATGGACTTCCCCGGCAACGCCATCGGCGGCCTCTCCGTGGGCGAACCGAAGCCCGTGATGAACGCCATGCTGGACTTAACCGTGCCGCTGCTGCCTGAAAACAAACCGCGCTACCTCATGGGCGTGGGCAGCTTCGACTGCCTCGTGGACGGCGTAGCGCGCGGCGTGGACATGTTCGACTGCGTGCTGCAGACGCGCGTGGCACGCAACGGCACCGCACTCACGCGCACGGGCCGGCTCGTGGTGCGCAACGCGCAATACGCGCGGGACTTCTCTCCCATCGAGGAAGGATGCGATTGCTACGCGTGCCGCAACTTTACACGCGCCTATATCCGCCATCTCGTCAAGGCGGGAGAGATTCTGGGCGCGACGCTGCTGTCCATACATAACGTCCGCGCCTCGATAAGGCTGATGGAGGATATCCGCAAATCCATAGAAGAAGGCCGGTTTGAGGCTTTTAAAAGTGAATTTTTTGCGAATTACAGGCATTAATCAAAAATATCTGTTGATCATTGGGACAGGTTCCGATATGATATTGTCTCAGAACGAATATGAAGGATGGTATGTGGGATGCCGGATAATATCGGAAGTACCCTGATTGGGATTTTACCTTATGTCGCAATTTTTGGCGTACTGATACTCATGATGTGGCTGCCCAGCCGCAAGCGCAAGAAACAGTATCAGCAGCTGATGGACAGCCTTCAGCCTGGCAAAACGATTAAGACCATTGGCGGTATGTACGGCAAGATTCTTGCCGTTAAGGAAGACCTCGTAACGATCGCGGCGCAGCCGGACGGAACTCGCCTCGTGTTCACAAAAGGCGCTATCGCAACCGTGGAGGACACGGAAGCCGAGGAAAAGACGCTGGACACCAAATGAGTGCATAAAAAAGACCCTCGGGTCTTTTTTTTTGCTCACTTTTGCAGCAGCTTTTCGAACAGCGCCCGGTCGGGCGTGACGAGTATCGTGTTATACCCTTCGTATACCACCATGCCGGGCTTCGCGCCATTGGGTTTGCGCACGTTTTTACGCGGCGCGTAGTCCACGGCGACCTTGGCGAAAGCCCCCGCCTTGCTCAGCGTCGCAGCGATAGTGGCGGCCTCCAGCAGCGTGCGTTCCGGGGCCTTCCCCTTCACGCCCGTGATCAGCACGTGCGATCCGGGGATGTTCTTGGTATGCAGCCAGATGTCGTCGGGTGCAGCCATCCGCATGGTCAGCTCGTCGTTCTGACGGTTGTTCTTGCCCGCGTACAGCGCGATGCCGTCCGAGGACATGAAACGATGCGGCGAGGACGGCTTTTCCGTGGGCCGCGCGGAAGCGTTCGGCGCGGCGCGCAGCACCCCGGCGCGCTGCAAATCGTACTCCACCTCGGCAAGCTCCCCCGTCGTCTCACACGCGTCCAGCGAAGCCTGCACGCTTTCCAGAAACGCGATGGTCTCCTCGGTGCTGCGCATGCGTGACGCGGCCATATCCATGCCGCTCTTCAGCTTGTTGTACTTCTTGTAATAGCGCTGCGCGTTGGCCGCGGGCGAAAGCCGCACATCCAGCGGCACCGTCACGGTCTCCCCTGTCGTAAAATCCTGCGCTTCCAGCGCACGCTGCCCGCGCGTGACGCGGTAGATATTCGCGGTGACGAGATCTCCGAACGTCCTCATCTGCTCCGCCTGCTTGGCCTGCTCCAGCGCGAACACCTGCTTCTCCAGCAGCGACGCCAGCTTTTCCAGCTGCTTGTCCGCAACGCGCGCAAGGTGCTCGCGCTTGCGCGCAATGAGCGCCATCTCGCGCAGGCGGTAATAGAAGCTGTCCAGCATGGGATTCACGCCGCCGATGCCCTGCGTTTCATCCGCCGCCACGCTGCCATAGGGCTGCGGCGCGTAAAAAAACGGCACGCCGCCGCGAATATAGGTGGTGGGCTGCGGCGGTGCGTCAAAGAACGCCTTAACCGCTGCGGCAACGCGCGCGTCCTCCTGCGACGGCGCACAGCTCCATAGAATTTCATCGGCGGTCTGCGTCGATACCCCCTGCAGGATTTGAGACAGCCATCCGCGCATGCCCTTCGCGCCGCGCCGCGCCAGCGCCTCCGCAATATCGTCAGCCGAAACAACAAGCGGATTCAGCTTGTCGGACGGCGGCGTTTGATAATGCAGCCCGGGCAGCACGCTGCGCACACGGCTTTGTGCCTCTCCCACATGGCGCAGGCTGTCCATGATGACGCCGCGCTCGTCCAGCAGCATCACGTTGGAATACTTGCCCATCAGCTCCGCAACGAGCGTCATGGGCTTCGGCAGCCCCAGTTCGTCCTTCGCCTCCAGCGAGAAGCGCACGATTCGTTCCAGTTGGTCCTGCTCCACGGCGGCGATCATCGCGCCCGTCAGGTGCTTGCGCAGGAACATGCAGAACATCGGCGGCGCTTTGGGATTCTCGTATTTATGCTCCGTCGTGTGCAGCCGCGAATCCGCCGCGCCCGCACAGAGTAAAAGCCGCGGGTTTTTCCCCGGCGCGCGCAAGGTCAGTACCAAGGTATCCGGCTGCGGCTGGTGAACCTTGTCCACCTTGCAGCGTGTTATCTCCGTGCTCAATTCCCGTACCGCGTGATGCAGCGTCCATCCGTCCAGTGTCATAGCGTCCTCCGTCCCATGTATTATACATGCCCGTGACATCCGTTGCAATTGATGTTATAATGGCTTCAAATTTGGAGGATACACGCATGCAGCACATATTGGATCAGGCGAAAGCCGCAAAGAGGGCGTCCTGCGCGCTGGCCGCGATGGGTACGCGCGAAAAGGACGCGGCGCTTCTCGCCATGGCGGACGCGCTGGAAGCCCGTTCGGCGGAGATACTGGAAGCCAACGCGCAGGACGTGGAGGCGGCGCGCGCCAAAGGCACGCCCTCGGCGATGATCGATCGGCTCTCGCTCTCCGAAAAGCGCATCGCGGATATGGCGCAGGGCCTGCGCGATGTCGCGGCGCTGCACGATCCCATCGGCGAAGTGCTCCACACCGCATTGCGCCCCAACGGGCTTTCCATCGGCAAACAGCGCGTACCGCTGGGGGTGGTGGGAATCATCTACGAGGCGCGTCCCAACGTCACGTCGGACGCGGCGGGACTGTGCATCAAAGCGGGCAACGCCGTGGTGCTGCGCGGCGGCAGCGATGCTATTCACTCCAATCAGGCCATCATCGACATCATGGCGAAAGCGGCGTACGCAGCAGGGCTGCCTGAAGGTGCGTTACAGCTTATCGCCGATACCTCGCGCGAGGCGGCGGCGTACATGATGGGGCTTCACGGCTTCATCGATGTGCTGATACCGCGCGGCGGCGCAGGTCTTATACAGTCGGTCGTACAGAACGCGAAGATCCCCGTGATCGAAACGGGCGTGGGCAACTGCCATGTATACGTGGACGCCTCCGCAGACCTCGACATGGCCGTGGAGATCCTCCACAACGCCAAGACGAGCCGTCCGTCGGTCTGCAACGCCGCGGAGACGCTGCTCGTGCACGAAGTGGTCGCGGCGGAGTTTCTGCCGAAGATGGCGCTGCGGCTCAGCAACGTGGAGCTGCGCGGCTGTGAGAAGACGCGGGCCATCATTCCCTGCAAGCCCGCCACGGAGGAGGATTATTACACCGAGTTTCTCGATTATATACTCGCCGTAAAGGTCGTGGACAGCCTGGACGAGGCCGTCGATCACATCAACACCTGCGGCACCAAGCATTCAGAGACCATCGTCACGCGGGACTACGCCAGCGCGGAGGCTTTCCTCGTGCGCGTCGACGCGGCGGCGGTATACGTCAACGCCTCCACACGCTTCACGGACGGCGGGGAGTTCGGCTTCGGCGCGGAGATAGGCATCAGCACGCAGAAGCTGCACGCCCGCGGCCCCATGGGGCTTGAGGAATTGACCACGTATAAGTACATCATCCGAGGGAACGGACAAGTGAGGTGATTTCATTGTTCCGCAAGAAAATGTTATCCGTCATTCCGGCCGTGATGGTGCTGCTTTGTTTGCTTTCCGCCTGCGCAGCCGCGCCTGCGATGGAGGTATCTTACGCCCAGAGCCCGACATCCACGCCAATACAAACCTCTGAGCCTGAGCAGTTAAAACCCACTGTCACCGCTTCGCCGGTGCCGCCTCCCACTCCAACGATTTCGCCCTCTTCTCCGCCGACAGCAACCCCGTCGACACTGCCCTCGCAGACAGAAACAAATTATGAAGCTTATCTGGGAAACTGGATCTGCTCCGATACCGCCAAAACGCGCAGCGAAGTTTTCGACCAAGGCGGTTCGGCCATACAATTTACCGAAATCACCGGCAAGCATGCCATCGGAAACGTGATATCCGTTTCAGAATCCTATGGACATCGGGATGCCAGTGTCGATTTCGACGGGTACATTGTTGACGGCGGCGTGCTTACCATTCAATTCGATAATGACGGATGGGATAATTACGGTACCATCACGATCGTATTTCAGAAGGATAGTCTGTTCGCCAGTATGCAATCTTACGAGACGAATCAATATGCAAACTGGAATATTGGATTCGGAGATTACCAATTTATCCGCGAGTCATAACCAAAGCGCAGCCCTTATTCAAAAGAAATGAATAAACAATCCCGTCTTTTGGAGGTTGCTATGGATGTATCCCTGATTGCGCCCTGCGGCATGAACTGCGCGCTGTGCCTTGCGTACCAGCGCGACAAGAACCACTGCCCCGGCTGCCGCGACGACAGCGTACGCAAATCGGATTATCACGCGCGCTGCGTCATCAAGCACTGCGAGAAACGGCTGCAGAACGGCTGGGTCAACTGCAGCCCTTGTGAGAAGCCCTGCCCGCGGTTGAAGCGGCTGGACAAGCGCTACCGCGAGAAGTATGGCATGAGCATGCTGGAGAACCTTGCATGCATCCGCGAGGGCGGCATGAAGACGTTCCTCGCGCAGCAGACGAAGCGCTGGACATGCCCGGAATGCAAGGGCCTCATGTGTGTCCATCGCGGGCGCTGCCTCGTGTGTGAGCCTGCAGCAAACACTGCAAAATAAAACAGCGGCGATTTTGAGCCGCTGATGTTTTATCAGAAATCGAACGTCGAACACGCCTACTGCATCAAGAATTCCTTAATCTTATCGATGTGCCTCTGCACGCTGCTCTCCGCCGGGCCGCCGTATATGGCGCGCCGCGATACGCAGCTCTCCAGCGAAATCGCGTCGAACACGTCTTCACCGAAAGCCGGATCGATGGCTTTAAGCTCCGCCAGCGTCAGCTCGCCGATGGCTTTGCCATGCCCTTCGCAACGCAGTACCAAACGCCCCACCACCTCGTGGGCGTCGCGGAAGGGCATGCCCTTGCGCACGAGGTAGTCCGCCGCGTCCGTGGCGTTCGTGAAGCCGCGTCCCGCGCCGCGGTACATCGTCTCCTCGTTCCACTCCGCCGTGCGCAGCATGCCGGTGAAAACCGTAAGGCACGCCGTTACAGTGTCATACGCGTCAAACAGCGCCTCCTTGTCCTCCTGCATATCCTTGTTGTACGCCAGCGGCAGCCCCTTCATCACGGTCAGCAGCGCGGTCAGGTCACCGTAGACGCGACCCGTCTTGCCGCGGATCAGCTCCGCCATGTCAGGGTTCTTCTTCTGCGGCATGATGGAGGACCCGGTGGAATACGCGTCGCTCAGCGATACAAAGCCGAATTCGTTGGTGGAATACAGCACGATCTCCTCACAGAAGCGGGAGAGATGCATCATAGCCACAGAACAGGCGTAGAGAAAATCCAGTACGAAATCGCGGTCGGATACCGCGTCCATGCTGTTGCTCGTGATGGCGGAAAAGCCCAGCTCGCGCGCAACCATCGGGCGATCCAGCGGATACGTGGTGGCGCAAAGCGCGCCGGATCCCAGCGGCATCACATCGGCGGCGTCATAGGCGTGCTCGAAGCGCTCACAGTCGCGGAAGAACATCTCGCAGTAGGCCATCAGGTAATGCGCCAGCGTCGTGGGCTGCGCCTTCTGCAGATGGGTGTAAGCCGGCATGATGGTGTCGAGGTTGGCTTCCGCGATGCCCAGCAGCGTACCCATCAGCGCCTTCAGCTGCGCGGACACGCCAAGGCTCGCCTCGCGCAGGAACATGCGGGAATCGAGCGCAACCTGATCGTTTCGGCTGCGGCCCGTGTGCAGCTTCTTGCCCGCGTCGCCGATGCGCTCAATCAGCAGCCGCTCGACATTCATATGGATGTCTTCGTCGGCTTCGGTAAACGTCACCTCGCCGCTCTCAATCTCCTCGAGGATATCCCCCAGACCGGCGATGATCTCCTCGCTCTCGTCCAGACTGATGACGCCGACGCGGCCCAGCATACGCGCGTGCGCGATGCTGCCCTGAATATCCACGCGGTACAGGCGGCAGTCGAAACCGATGGAGGAATGGAAGCCCGCAGCTACCTCGTCCGTCTCGCCGGAGAAACGGCCGCCCCACATCTTTTTGCTCATGGCGCTCCTTATTTCCGCTGCTCGTCCAGCAGCGCTTTCACCTTGACAGGCAAGCTGAACAGGTTGATGAAGCCCTCGGCATCCTTCTGGTTGTATACCTCGTCGCGGCCGAACGTGACGAACGCTTCGCTGTAAAGGGAATACGGCGATTTCATGCCGACCGTGGCACAGCGGCCCTTGTAAAGCTTCAGGCGCACCGTACCCGTCACGGTCTGCTGCGTCGCATCCACAAACGCGGAAAGCGACTCGCGCAGCGGCGTGTACCACTGACCATAGTATACCATTTCGGAGAACTTGAGCGCAACGCCCTGCTTGTAATGCAGCGTATCCCTGTCAAGCGCAATGCTCTCCAGCGCGCGGTGCGCCTCGAAGAGGATAGCGCCTGCCGGGTTCTCGTACACCCCGCGCGACTTCATGCCGACGAGGCGGTTCTCCACCATGTCGTCGATGCCCACGCCATGCTTTGCGCCGACTGCGTTCAGCGCCGCGATGAGCTCCACCGGCGAAAGCTTCTTGCCGTCCACCGCCACCGGAATGCCCTTCTCGAAGTCGATTTCCACGTATTCCGGCTGGTCGGGCGCGGCTTCGGGCGGCGTGCAGACAAGATACAGGTCGTTCTGCGGCTCGTTCCACGGATCCTCAAGGTCCGCACCCTCGTGGCTCATGTGCCACAGGTTCGTGTCCACGCTGTAGGGCCGCTTCTTCGATACGGGCAGCGGCAGATTGCGCGCCTCGAGATACGCGATGGCGTCCTCTCTGGAGCGGATGTCCCAGATGCGCCACGGCGCGATGATCTTCATGCTGGGCGCGAGCGCCTTGATGGTCAGCTCGAAACGCACCTGATCGTTGCCCTTGCCCGTCGCTCCGTGGGCAATCGCCTCGCACCCTTCCTTTTTCGCGATCTCGACCAGACGCTTGGCAATGAGGGGCCGCGCCATGGAGGTACCCAGCAGGTATTTGCCCTCGTAGATCGCTCCCGCTTTAAGCGTCGGGAATATAAAATCGGTTACGAATTCTTCTTTTAAATCCTCGATATACAGCTTGGCTGCGCCGCTCTTCGCCGCCTTCTCGTGCAGCGGCGCCAGCTCCTCGCCCTGTCCTACGTCCGCCGCCATCGCGACGACCTCGCAGTCGTAATTCTCCTTCAGCCACGGTACGATGACCGAGGTATCGAGTCCGCCCGAATAGGCGAGCAGTATTTTTGTTTTTGCCATGTCAAGAAACCTCCGCGTTGATGCTTATAATTATACATTAACGTGCATAATTATTCAAGCATTTTTTGAAGGTTTCTCAGAATAACCCCAGGGAACGCATCAGAAATATCCAGCCGACCAGCGTGACCGCGGACGCGGCGGTGGAAAACACCACGATATGCCCCGCGAGCGTGCAGTCGCCGCCCATCTGCTCTGCCATGGTGAAGGATACCACGGCTGTAGGCGCGCAGTACACCGGCAGCAGCGATATGAGCGCGAGCCCGCGAAAACCCAGCAGCACCGCGCCCGTTACCATCACGGCGGGAATCACCACCAATTTTCCGACAACGGCTGCGACGAGCGGGCGGGCACAGTTCCCTACCGTCTTGAAATCGAAGAAGCCACCCAGCAGTATCAGCGCCAGCGGCGTAGCGATACCTGCCACGCTGCCGATGAACTCATCCAGCACATCGGGCGGCCGGATCCCCAGCACCAGCATCAGTATGCCCGCGGCGGAGGCGATGATCAGCGGGTTTCTGATGATGTTCAGCAGCATCCTGCCCGCTTTCACCGGCTCTCCGCTGAACATGCCAAACGCAATGACCGCGAACACGTTATTGATGGGCGCAATCACCGCAACGAGGAGCGTAATCAGCCCAAGGCTCGCCGCGCTGGTAAAACCCAGTTGACCGCAGACCTGCGCCACCACGGGCACGCCCATCAGCAGTATGTTGCTCCGCGCGATCCCCTGCACCATTACGCTGCGGCGCGTGTTATCCTTCACAAAAAAAGGCACGAACACGAGCAGCAGTATGAATGTCGCGGTAATGGTCACTGCGGCGTACAGTATCACGGGGCCATTGAACGCCTGAGATGCGTCCGCGCTGTACAGGTTATAAAATACCATGCAGGGAATGAAGGCGTTGAACGATACCTTGTTCATGGCGCTCAGCGTCTGAGGGCCAAGCAGCTTTAAGCGTTTCAGAAAATATCCCAGCGAAACAAGCAGCACGATGGGCAGTATGGCTTTAACGGGCAGCAGCAGATTTTCCATCAGTCATTCCTTAAGTTGTCCGAAATTACGTCCTCCGCCTGTACAAGCACCGCGCCCGCCGACCGGAAGGACAGCGCGCTGCAGCAGCCCGCGCCGAACACGGCCTCCATTGCGCTGCGGTATACCGACAGCATGCCCAGCGGCACATACGCCTGTATGGTACCGGCGAAGCCGCCGCCGTGCACACGCCACGCACCGCAGCCCTCCAGCAGACGCTCGGAAAGCGACAGTCCCAGCGCCACCGGCTGTGTATCGGGTGCGCCCGATACCGATACGTTCTGCAGGTACTCCCAGGAGGATCGCCCGCTTTCCCGCACTGTCCGCAGAAACGCGTCCATGTCGCCGCGCTTCAGCGCACCGGCCATCGCCGCGGGGCGGCGGTTCTCGCTAAAGAAGTGCAGCGCACGCAGTACGGCTCTGTCGCCGCAGACGGCACGCAGTTCAGGTAGCCGCGCAAGAAACGCTTCCTCTTCACAGAAGCGCAGCCACTTCTGCCCAAGGCGCTGTGCGATCTCACCCATCTCATGCGGAATGGCGGCGTACTCTGCCGTGAGTGAATCGTGCCCCCCGCCCGTGTCCACGACGCACAGCGCGTAGCCGTGAGCGCGTAAATCGAAACCGATGCTCTCGTGTACCGGCGCGGAGGTGTCTAAAAAGTCGATATAAGAAACGCCGCCGAGCGCGCAGGCCATCTGATCCTGCAGGCCGCACGGCTTACCGAAAAATTCATTTTCAGCGTACTGGCCGACCATCGCCATTTCGGTTGCGGACAGCTCATACTCGTTGTAGAGTGCATTCAATATGGCACCGATGAGCACCTCAAACGACGCCGAGGAAGACAGTCCGGAGCCGCGCAGCACATCCGAGGTAACCCATGCGCTAAAGCCGCCGATACGGTAACCGCGGTTTTTCAGCCCCGCCGCCACGCCGCGCACGACCGCGGCCGAATGCCCTTTTTCCCCCTCCAGGGGCGACAGGGTATCGAGATCAACGGAGAAAGGCTCGTAGCCCTCCGATACCACATCGATGCGCGCCGCCTCCTGCCTGCGCACCGCCGCGATGCTGTCCAGATCGACAGCAGCGGTCAGTACGCAGCCGTGCTGGTGATCGGTGTGGTTGCCTCCCAGCTCGCTCCGCCCCGGCGCCGAAAGAAACGCCTCCGGTTCCGCGCCGAAATTTTCCCTGAATCGTTCCGCGGCGCGCGCATAGCGCCGCCTTTGCAGCTCCGTGGCATCGCCGTAGAGCTTGTCCAACTCCATAACCATCGCGCGCCTCCATGCTGCCGCAATATCGCGCGGCATTCTGGCTTGTATTATATCATGAAGCCGCACGCATGGATACGGAAATGTCGAATTTCAGCGCTTTTCCCGCATTTCGGTACGAATAGCCTGCATGATTTTCTCTGCCTTCCGATCCACACCCGCGAAATCCATATAGGGTACGTAATACCGCTCCAGCGCATCGTGCGCCGCCTTGGCTCGGGCCAGTGTGAACAGCGCCTCGCCCAGCAGCGCGTCGAACTCCGCTTCCGCAAATTCCGCGACGCCGCCCTGCACATACGGCGTAAGGTCTATGGTCTGTTTCACCCCCTCGGGAATATCGACGCAGCGGCTGCGCGAAACGAACGCCAGCTTCAGCCCCGGAACAACGAGGTGGTCGATACGCCTTGAAGGATCCATCGGACAATAGTATTGTTCCACGTCGTAACCGCGCAGCGCAGCGGCGTCCGAAACGCGCGTCAGCAGCTCCGTCACCCCCGCGCCCCAGCGGCTTTCCACGGCGTATACAGAGTAATCGTCGTCATACAGTGTATCCGCGTGGCTGACAACACCCAGCGGTGTTATCGCGCTCGCGAACCGTTTTCTGACAGCGCCCTGTCTTTCGCCCGAGGCTTCATCTGCCATATGGGTTTCCACAACCCGGCGAAACTCCGCATGTACGCCCTGCGGATCCGCCGCCCCATGCAGCGCCAGCGCATCGTCCATCATGCACTTTGCCGCGGCCAGATAGCGGTACGCGCGCGCAAACAGCTTCCCGACGTGTTCGCCTGTGCTTATCACGGCTTCGCGGTGCTGCCGGATACCCTCCGCGTCCCAGTACTCGCCAAGGTTGACGATCTCATCCACCGCGCCCGGGTTTTTCGGATCGACGATATGCGGCGCGGTGCCGTCTATCAGCGCGATGCGCAGGGCGGGAATCACGATGCCGTCCAGCGATTCGGGGTCGGACGAGCAGTGCAGGTATTCTACCGGAAACCCTTCGTCAGACAGCCGCACCGCGATGCGCTCCATAAAAGTAGATTTGCCCACGCCCGGCCCGCCCTTCAGGCAGAATATGCGTGCAGCCTCGCGCTGCGGCAATATATATGCGTAATACGAGAAGAATCCTTCACTGGTATTGCCTCCCGGAAAGTAGTGTCTGTGTTTTGGCATACCCTCACCTCTCTGTTATTCTACTATTATCCTATGATGTACAGTCACGGCTCATTCTCCGCTTTTTTCTGTACCGGTTGTTTTAAACGGACAGGCAGTGCTATAATGAAAAAAAGCGTATTACAGGAAAACTAAAGGAGGTTTGTATAATGGGCAAAAACAAAACGATCGACAATCTGATGGAGGCGTTCGCCGGGGAGTCACAGGCCAACCGCAAATATATGGCCTACGCGAAGCAGGCTGAAGCGGAGGGCCGCCTGAACGCAGCCAAGCTCTTCCGCGCCGCCGCAGACGCTGAGACCATTCACGCGCTCAAGGAGTTCGATCTGGCGGGCCGTGTCGGCCGTACAGAGGACAATCTGAAAGACGCTATCGAGGGCGAGACGCACGAGTATAAATCGATGTATCCCGGCTTCGTCAGAACTGCGGAGGCCGAGGATAACCGTGCTGCACAGCGCGCTTTTACGTTTGCGATGAAGGCGGAAGAAGTGCACGCCAAGCTCTATACCGACGCGCTCAAAAATATCGACACCGCGGGGGAGGTATACTACTATCTGTGCCCCGTATGCGGCAACATCGAGATGCTGCTGCCGGAAGCCTGCCCCATCTGCGGCGCGCCGGGCAGTAAATTCATTAAATATTAAAACAGCTTGTATGCAAAAAAGCCGACGGAATCCCGTCGGCTTTTGCGCGCCTTCAGGCGCCCAACTGACCCTTAATCTGCTGCACCTCATTGTCATCCGCCATGCTCGCGGGCTGGTAATAGCCCTTGCTCTGCGCAATTTGGAACAGCTCGTACTGGGACGTCTCGTCCCCGTTTCGAATCTGCTGAAGCGTCTGCCGCAGATTCTGATTGGCGCACTCTGAGATGGCTGTCGTATAAGCCGTCAGACTGCTCTTGATGGATGCCAGCGCGTCGTTTACCATTGCTTTTTCCTGCAGCGCGCCGCCGGGTTGGGCACCGGTTTCAAAGCTTCCCGTCTCCATCTTCATGTCCTGCGTAGTACCACTGGCCATAAAATCCTGGTTTCTGTTTCGCATGATACCCTCCTAACCCAAGAATGACAGCAGCTGCTGCTTGGTTTTCTGCGCTTCCTGCGCCGATTTTTGAAAATACGCCTTTACCTGTGGATCGCTGGACTGCTGTGCATAGGTCTGCATTTTCTGGAACGCCGTGTCGTGTGCGCCTATCAGGTGCCGCAGATTCTGCAGCTCCACTTTGTTCAGTTGTGACATTCTCTCGCTCCTTTCATTTTCTCAACACTGTTTAGTATCCTTCGATGCACCTGCCAATATTCCGGGAGTTAAAATCATACAATCATCCTTTGTACACAAAAAAACCGCCGGTAAAGGCGGTTCTCTTTAAAATATTGGATTCTCAGTTAAAATCGACGTAAACCTCATTGACGGTCTTGTCGGACTCATAGTTGACGCGCCACTTGGAGTCCTTGGGAGCCGTAATGCTGAACATACCGCACAGCGTGGTAATATCCTTCTTCAGCTGTGTTTCCAGCGCCACCAGCTCCTCGCCGGAAGCATAGCTCGCGTACCCTTCCAGCGCCGTACGCTCCGCCAGTATCTGGTTGTAAAGCGTCCATTCCGCGCCGGTGTCAAGGTACTTGCGGTACCCTCCCGGAGGAGGCGTTGCTGTCGGCGAAGCGGTTGCCGTGGGCGTCGGAGATACCTCTGTGCCGCTCGTCTCACCCGCACTGATTTCCGGGGTGGCTGTAGGCGACGGCGACGGTGTCGCTGTCGGCTGCACCGGCTTCGCCTTATCCGCCTCAAGCAGCTGCCCTACCTGCGCGATGATGGGATCGGCAACCTCCATGTACTGAGGTGCCTGCATCGTGCCCCAGAGCGTCTGTGCTGCAGACAGCATGTAGCTCGTACGCTTGGGTACGTCGATACCGTAAACGTCCTTAATGATCTTCACACGGTTGTTCTGATCCGTGATGATAAAGTTCCAGTTGAAGATGTTCACGGAGGAACCCTTCAGCGAATACATCTGAATATCGTTATCGGGATCCTCAATGTTGGTCAGCGCGTAATAGGCCAGCGCGGAAATCTGCCCTGTGGTCATATTATAATACAGGTTGCCGTCGAACGAATCGATGATGTTCGGTATACTGAACAACAGCCCTTCGGACTTAATCTTCTTAAAGATTGCGATCAGCATCTTCTTCTGGCGCTCAACGCGGTGGGAATCGGACGCCTGACCGCTTCCTACAATATGCTCATCCTTGCGAACGCGCATGTAGTCCAGCGCAGCCTGTCCGTCCATGTGCTGGAACCCTTTAGTATAATTGCGGCCCGCGTTGTCAAAGGAGATTTCCAAATCGTAATCCACGCCGCCGATGGCATCCACCAGATCCTTCACCGCGTTCATATCCACCGCGAAATAGTAGGGGATCACGATGGGGTCGTCCGCGCTGCCGCTGCCGCCCAGCATCCACTGTGCCGACTGGCAAACCTTGTCGAAGCCGGCGGTAGAATAATTATTGTCTGCGCTGGGCCAGCCGCCGCCGCAGTCGATGGACGCATTCAGCTTGTAAATACCGTCCACGCCCGGAATTTTGGCATAGGTATCGCGCGGCAGTGAAATCATGCTGACCTTATTCGTCTCCCGGTTGATGCTGAGAACGATCATCACGTCGGCGTGGAAATCCTGTTTGCCGCCATGACTAATCCAATCGTCCTCTTCTCGATCCGTGGAATGATCCACACCTATCAGCAGTATGTTGATAAATTTCTCCTGCAGCAGGGTCATATCAGATTGGGACAGCAGCACGTCCTCCGGGTCGGGCGTCGCGGTGGGCTCGGACTCCTGACTGCCCGTCTCCGTGGCAACCTGAGAATTGGTCGCGCTGGGCTTATTGTCATCCGGGTTAAACTGATTCAGCGGATGCGCGAGAAAATCGTACAGGAAAACGCCGCCTACTATCAGCAGCGCCGCGACCACGCCAATGCACGAAAACACGATGGTCTTCTTCCGAACGCTCCAAGGGGCTCTGGCCTTCTTTGCCTTTTTGTCTTGAATCTTCACCGGTCTACCCTTCCTCGATTTCTTTTCCATATCGTCTATTATCATAGATTCAGCGCCCTCTTTGACAGCGCTGTGCACAGTATCAGACGTAACCGGACGCGAGTTTGTTCCGCGCGTTTCGGCATATTCATTGCTTGAACTGTCATTTTTTAAACGGTCGAACCATTTTTTCATTACACATCTCCCATGGCCGTTTTCTGTCTATACAAAGCAAGCGACCGCCAGGTCTCCATCTGATGAAAATCCGCGATCACACACAGAAACTAGCATATAAAGCACAACTTTTCAAGTACATCAAGGGAAATGTTACAATTCTGACACACAAACAACATATCCCACATTCGGGATTCCGCAGGCAATTTTCCTATGCAAATATAGGGTTTTACCGCATTTCGCCGCATTTTTCTCGGCGCGGGCGTGACGGAATCGTCACGTTTCAGAGAGGACAAACGCGGGGACGCCGGCATACCGTCACCGCATTTGAAAGAAGCAGAAATTATCTATGGCTTTTTACCACCGATACGCGATGCGTACGCCGCGTTCAGCCGTTATTCCCCGTCTCTTTCACAGAGCAGCATGGTCACATCGTCCGCACGCGTGCGCGTAAAGTTCTTCTTTATCTCCTCCAGCAGCCTGCGTTCACGCAGTTCCGTACTCTGGAGGATTTCATAAAGGCCGCGGCTGGACGCTTCGGAATGGCTGCCGTCCAGGCCGTCGGTATAGAGAAATAACCTCTCGCCGGGAGAAAGCACCCCGCCTTGTTCTTCCCGCACGCCGCCCTCCGCCCAGCGGCAGATGGGCGTTCCGGGTACAAACAGCTCCCGTATGCCCTTGGGACCTGCTATCAGCGGGGGCACGCTGTGGCCCGCGTTGGCACATACAAACTCGCCTGTCACAGGATCGATGGCGACCACAAAAACCGTGATGTAAATGCTTTCTTCAGTGCGGAGCTCCTCGAAGGAATCTTGGATATTGCGCAACACGCGGGAGGGTGAGATGCCGGGCGTTTTGCACTGCGCAAACATCTCCTGCCGCAGATACACGGTCAGCATCGCAGGCATTACGCCATGCCCGGAAACGTCCGCAATATACATCACGATGCGTCCGTCGCGGGTAAGAAAACAGTCGTACATGTCCCCGCCCAGCGCTTCGCATGGCAAAAACTCCGCGCAGAAGCGAAAACCCGGAATGTCAGGAAGGTTATGCCGCAGAATGGACAGCTGAAGACTCCGCGCGATTTCAAGGTCCTTCATCATGCGCGAGTTGTTCTCCATCAGCTTTTCTTTCAATTTTTGTTCCTTGGTGATGTCAGTAAAAACCTCAAGCGCATAAACGGAGCCGCCTATCACAACCGGTCCCGCGTCTATGGTATAGACACGCCCGCGCGAACGGGAAATGGTGGTATAGCGGCGCTCGTCACGAATGCAGCGCTTTGCGACGCATTCGCCGCAGCGTATAGCGGCGCAGGGCGCTTTTGGATCCGCATCGTCTCCGAAACGCGCCGACAGCATACTGTTGGCGTACAGCACATCCCCGCTTTCGTCAACCAGGCGTACCATGCTGGGAATGGCGTCCAGCACAGCCGAAGAGAAAGCGTCCGAATACAACGCCAAGCGCTTTTGCATAACCTTACCCCTCACAAAACTACGCGCCAGCCCCACCGACGCTAAAATAACACAAAGAGACGCTGCCGCGTCATTTCCACAAAAATATCCGTCGCAATTATTCCAGCTTTTTGAGCATCTCTTCCAGTATCATCTCGTCTACGACGAGCTGATCCAGCCTGCGGCTCTGTTCCAGTATTCTGGCATCCGCGCCCATATTTGCGCGCCCCGCAGAGAACATCTCCTTAATCAGCGTCTCGAGTTTACGCCTCTCCGCCGCCAGACTATCCATCAGTGTTTTGCGCTGCGCATAAATCCCCGCGCAAGGCGCAACCGTGTCACCAGTGCTCGCTACGCCACGCATGACTTTCCCCCCCTACGAAATTCAACCTCAACAACATCAAACATCCGCCCATGCCGCCGTTTTTCCGCTTCCTACCCTCACAGAAAAGGATTCCCCTTTTCATAGGAAACATGCGTACGCTGGATTCCCTTTCCGCGTTACGCCCAACCAGCTTGCATGGATTCCTGAGCGATGTGTACCGGCGTGTCGCCTGCCCTTTCCGCACAGAAAAAGCGCCGGATATTCAGGCAATACGCGCGCCCTTCAAGGCACATTACCACCTTACGCATAGTATCACATAAGAGGCCTTCGTTGTATATACTTTCGACAAAAAAAGTGCAATTCCCCCTGCGATTTCTCTCGAAAATTGCAATTTTAATATAGTACCTGCAATGCCGCAGCGCGTATAATGTCTGTATGTGTAACCACGATACCGAAACCCCAACGGTGCATATCTACAAATCCACGCGGAAGCTCGTCGCGAAGTGCGGAAACGAAATCCTGCTGTGCTGCCCCATCGGTCTGGGACCCTGCCCGGAAGGGCATAAGCAGCGCGAAGGAGACGGCCGTACGCCCGAAGGCACGTACCGTATCTGTACACGTAACGCGCGGTCGCGCTATACGCTTTTTCTGGGCCTCAGCTACCCCTCCCGGCGGGACGCGAGGTTCGCCTTTCGGGGCGGCGTCATCGACAGCGCCACACTCCGCACGATACGGGCGGCTCACGCCCGACGCCTGCGTCCGCCCTGGAAGACGCCGCTGGGCGGTGAAATCGGCATCCATGGCGGCGGCATTCCTCACGGCAATGGCCTGGCGGACAGTACCGCGGGCTGCATCGCGCTGACCGACGAGAACATTCTCGCGCTGTGGGATATCACCCGGCTGGGCACCAGGGTCGTTATCCATCCTTAAAAATGGGCAGCGCTTAATACGGAAGGAGAATCCTATGAAAAACAAATGGGCAATCGCGGCGGGTATCGTCATCGTCGCCGGGGTGTTCATCGCCGTCGCCCTGATGATGAGCAGGGACAGCAAGTCGGCCGAATATGGCATTCAGGACGGCCAGCTCGTCATCACCTGCGCGTTCGGCGTTTCCGTGCCGCTGGACGAGATCGAGAACCTGACGCTGACGAACGCCGCCCCCGACATCGCCAGCAAGACCAACGGCGCGGGAATCGGCACCATGCAGAAGGGCGAGTACCTTCTGACCGACGGCAGCAAAGCGCGCCTTTACGCGGACACATCGCTGTCGCCGTTCATCCGTTTTACGCAGGGGGATACGGTTTACTACCTCAATGCGGACAGCGCCGAAGCCACCGAAACGCTGTACGACGAGATAGCGGCGGCGCTGAGCTAAACCCTCTTTCATTGACACGTATGGCTTCGGTATGATATACATGATGCCATGAGTTTCAAAGGGAGTATACAGGGTTCATCAGATCCGCAGCGCAGCGGATTGAAGCAGCGGGCTGCCGCCAACGGCTATCTCATCATACAGACCATGATGTGGGGCCTTGCTTTCATCGTTATTAAGAACATGACCGCGGTGATCCCCGTCACCGCTTTTCTCGCGCTGCGCTTTATCATTGCGGCGGTTTTGCTGGTTCCCTTCTATGTGCGCAAGGTGCGCGCGGCGATGAGTCCGGCGTTTTTCAAAGCGGCGCTGGTGCTTGCCGGGCTGCTCTTTGCCTCCTCCGCGCTGCAGACCTTCGGCCTGCAGTATACGAGCGTCACCAACGCTTCGTTCATCACCGGCACGACGGTACTTCTCGTACCCATCTTCGAGTGCCTGATATTCCGCAAGCAGCTCAATCGTACGCTTTGGATAGGGTGCATCGCCGCTTTCGCGGGCGTAACGGTGCTCGCGGGCGGCTTTTCGCTGACGCTGAACATCGGGGACGTAATGACGGCGCTCTGCGCGGTGGGGTTCTCGCTGCAGATACTGTACGCATCGCGGTACGCGCTGCAGTTTCCCGCCGACACCATCGGCTTTTTCCAGCTCGCGCTCGCCGCAGTCATGTTTACTGTGCTCTGGGGTGCGGGCGGCTTTCCTTTCTCGGGCTTCGGGCCGGAATTCATCGTCCCCATGCTGTTCATGGCGGTCATCAACACCGCCGTGGGCTTCCTCGGACAGTTCATCGCGTTCCGGTACACCGACGCGGTCATGGCCTCTCTGATATTCGCGCTGGAACCCATATTTGCGACAGGCTTTGCGCTCATCGTGCCCGGGGAAGATGGCCGCTGCGAAACGCTTTCGCTTAAAGCAGGGCTCGGCGCGCTGCTCGTATTGTCAGGCGTCATACTCGCGCTGGTCAATTCCTTCCGGCAGAAAAAGGCCGTTCCCGCCGTACGCGAAGCCGACGAGTAATTACCCTGTGCATAAAGCACCCCCGAGGGTGCTTTTTCATTACCATCACTTGCATAATTGCCCTGCCGCAGGCGGACATTATAAGCAGCATCGTATGAAAGAGGTATCCGCCGATGAACGGCTTTCCCCCGCAGCACCAATCCGGAAAAGGCAACGAGTCTGAAATGACGCCACGCCCTATCTATGATGATACGCAATACAAAGGCAGCGGTTTGCTTGCAGGCAAAGCCGCGCTGATTACGGGCGGTGACAGCGGCATTGGGCGCGCCGTGTCAGTGGCATTCGCAAAGGAAGGCGCGGACATCGCGGCGGCGTATCTGGATGCGGACGGAGACGCGGCGGAAACGAAAGCCGCTGTGGAGCGTTACGGGCGGCGCTGCCTGCTGATTCGCGCCGACCTGCGGCAGGAAGCCAATGCGCAGAAAGTCATTGCGGATACAGTGGCGCATTACGCGCGGCTCGATGTGCTCGTCAACAACATCGCCATGCAGATGCCCCAGAACAGCATCGCCGATATCACTGAAGCCCAGTTGGAGGATACATTCCGTACCAATGTGTTTTCGTACTTCTTCATGACCAAGGCCGCGCTGCCGCACCTCAAGGCGGGCGCGTGCATCATCAACACCACATCTATCACGGCGTATCAGGGCCACCCGGAGCTGATCGATTACTCCGCCACGAAGGGCGCCATCGTGTCCTTCACGCGCGCGATGTCGAATTCCCTGCTGAAAAACGGCATCCGCGTCAACGCCGTCGCGCCGGGGCCGGTATGGACGCCGCTGATCCCCTCCAGCTTCTCGCCGCAGAAGGTAGCGGAATTCGGCAAATCCGCGCCCGCTCAGTATGCCGCGCAGCCCTTCCAGCTTGCGCCCACATACGTCTACCTCGCCTCGGAGGCTTCCAGCTACGTCTCCGGTCAGGTGCTGCACGTCAACGGCGGCGCGATTGTGGATTCGTGATCGGCCCGATTTATGACTTGAATGGCATGCCGAGATAAATCTGCGTTTGTCCATAGACCAGCTTTGGCACCCCTTCGGACATGTCCATCTCACACCCTGCGGCCATCATGTCAGCCATCTCCGCCAGTTCGCGTATCGTCGTGTCCGAAGCCCTGCCGCTGTGGCCCATATAAATTCCGGAAAACGAGCTGAGCCTGTCGTAGATACGCCGCGTACTGCTGCGCCACACCGCCGCACGCTGCCCCGGCTTTAGCGCGTCGCACAGCAGCAGCAGACGGTAGATGATCGTATCGGAGGCGAAGAGCAACCGCGTTGCCGCGTCCAGCAGGCATACGCTGCCGTTGGTATGCCCCGGCGTCGCCCATACCTCCACGTCCCGTTCACCCAGAGAAAATACATACCCCTCGTCGATGTCGATGAATTCGGGCAGCGCGCCCGAGGGCACCATGCCCGACGCATCCTGATCCGCACTCCTGCCCTCGGACATCTCGGCATAGTGCTCAATAAAGTGCCTGCGGTTAGCGTCGGTGAGATCCGCAAGCATCGGAAGATCCCGATGGTTCATATACACCCTGTCGAACAGGTATATCCCGCCCAGATGGTCGTAGTGCCCGTGAGTGAGCACTACGTCATACGGCTTAGTCGCAATCTGCGCCACCGCCTCCGCGATGTTTCCCATGCCTACACCCGTGTCGATGAGCAGGCCGCGCGCTGTACCTTCCAGATAGTAAACGGCGTCGAATCCGGCCTCCAGTATCCGCCACGTCTTGTCCGCGATCTCGGTGATTTCGTATATTTGCGGCATCGCGTTCTTCCTCCCCGTTTTGATAATAATAGAACGAAGGCGGAAGCTCTCGCCTCCGCCCTCGTATTCATGTTTTGTTTGTTATTCCTTCTCCGGCTCCGCGGATGTTTCTTCCGGCTTTGCCGCTTCCTTCTCTTTGCCTAAGTACTCCGGCAGCTGCATGCCCGCCATGTTGAACAGCTCGTTCATGGGCGGTATGCTCTTCATGAGGCCGGACAGGAAATTGGCCGTGGACGACTCACCCTTGCCGTTGCCGCTGTCCCAGACCGTCACCTTGTCGATCTTGAGGTTCTTGATGGCCTCCACCTGCACCTTGACGATGTCTTCCATCTTGTCGGCGATCATCATGCGCACCGCCGCGTCGGAGTCGCCATTTGCCGCGCCGATGATCTGCTTGAAGCCCAGCGCCTGCTTGACGAGTATCTCGTTGATGCCGCGTGCCTGCGCTTCCATCTTCGCGAAGATGGCGTCCGCTTCGCCCTTGGCCATGCGGCGGTATTTCTCCGCCTCGGCCTCCGCGTCGATCTCCATCTTGCGCTTGTCGATTTCGGCCTTGACGATGATGTCGGCTTCCTTAGAGGCTTTCTCGCGGCTCGCTCTTTGCAGCTCTGCCGCTTCCTCGGCGGCATACGCCTCCTCGAGCGCCTTGGCCGTCTGTACTTTTTCGGAGGCTGTTGCCCGGCGCAGCGCCTCGGCTTCGCGCTCACGGCGCAGCGCATCGGAATTCGCGATGGTGATCTTGGCGGTATTTTCGCCTTCAATGGCTTGCGAATTGGCCTCGGCTACGCTGACACGCTCATCCTTCTGCGCGAGCGCCTGGCCGATAGCGCCGTCCCTGTCCTTCTCCGCTACGCTCTTCTTCGCGTCGTTGATCGCCTTGGCGGCGGCTTCCTTGCCCAGCGCCTCGATATAGCCGGACTCGTCATTGATGTCCGTCACGTTGACGTTGATAAGGCGCAAGCCAATCTTTTTGAGCTCCGTCTCCACGTTGCTCGACACCGCTTCGAGGAACAGATCGCGGTCGGTGTTGATTTCCTCGATGTCCATCGTCGCAACCACGAGACGCAACTGACCGAAGATGATATCCTTTGCCAGCTCTTCTATCTCCTTAAGGCCGAGGCCCAGCAGGCGCTCCGCGGCGTTCTGCATAATGCCCGTCTCCGTCGATATGCCGACCGTGAAGCGCGAGGGCACATCGATGCGGATGTTCTGCTTCGACAGCGCGTTTGTCAAATCCACCGTGATCGACATTGGCGTAAGACTCAAAAACGCGAAATCCTGGAACAGCGGCCATACGAACGCCGCACCGCCGTGGATACACTTGGCGCTGCGCGCGTCGCCGTCGCTGCCTCTGCCCACCTTGCCGAAGATGACCATAACGCGATCCGAAGGACACTTCTTGTACCGCGCCAGCACCGCGATGAACGTGGTGAAGAACAGCAGCACCGCTACGATGATGAGTATGACTGTACCTGGATTCATTGATTGACCTCCTTTATCTCTTTACAATCAGCGTATTGCCGATGCTTCCTATCACCTTAACCGCGGAGCCCGTGGTAATGCGGCTCTCCTCGTCCGTCACGGCGTCAGCCTCTACAAGGCGTTCCTGTATCGTGACCAGCACCTTGCCCGAGCCCGCGCGCTGCGCGGGGATAGGGATGTATACCTTCGCTTCCTGCCCGATGGCGTTGCTGTAGCGCAAATTGCCGTTGTCCTGCATGCGGCGCACCGCATAGAACATCAGCCCGATGAGCAGCATCGCCAGCAGTCCCGCAAAAAACGATATGATGAGCATGGCCGCCGGAGGCAGCGCCGTATCCGACAACGCAAAGCCCGTCCATCCGAAAATGCAGAAAAAAGCGACAATGCCGCGCACCGTAAAGAATCGGAAGCCACCGACAGCGTCTCCCGCGTCGTGACCGTCATGCATGTCCGCACCCGCGTCGTGCCCGCCCACATCATGCGCGTCAAAATCATGCGCGTCAAAATCGCTCATGTCCGCGCCATCCGGGCCGTCCTCATGCCCGCCCAGTCCGACAAACGTCAGCACCGTCTGCACAAGCAGCAGCAGTGTAAACGGTACCGCGGCGCACAGGAAGATCTGCTGAAGCAAATCCAGTGCATTCCACCATTCCGCCATGTCCGCAAGTCCTCCTCATTGTTTTACATATTATAACACGGTTCGTCAGGTTTTTGTTACGCATTTCATAAATATTATTCCCGCATCTCCAGAATCCCGTCTAAAATTCTCTCTGCAGCCCCGGTGATACAATCTATGTGGATGGGGTGACACATAGAATATCGGGGCTCTCCTCTGTCCCTCTATATCTTCGTGCCGTCGCCCCAGTCTGTTTTGCGGGCGCGTTTGAAGCGCTCCCCTTCGCGCTTCATCACGGCGCATTTTTGGATACCCTCCGGCGTGCACAGCGTCAGCGTTACCCGGCCCGGTTCGGTCTGCGGGTGACGCAGCACGCGGGATACCGGCCTTTGGCAGGGCGTTCTGGAGAAAGCCATGTAGCAGAACTTCTCATCCTCGTAGGGCGCGTCGCCGCCCTTGAGCGCACGGTGCACCCTGCTGCGCGGTATGCGGCAGGAAAAGTGGCACCAATCGCCCGGCGGCACAGGGCACGGGCCTTCGTGCGGGCACGGCGTGGCGAGGTGCGCCCCGCGCGAGATCAGCCGCTCCCGCAGTGCCGCCAGCTTTTTAAAGCCCGCGGGCGTCCCCGGCTCCACCACCAGCAGCAGCTTGTCCGCCGCGTCCCACAGCGCGTCCGCCGCCTTCGCGCGATCCCCTTCGGCCATTTCGCTCAGCACATAGGAAGCCATCACAATATCGGCGCGGTGCGGCAGCGTCCCTGCGGTTAAATCGAAGCTCAGCCACCGCGCGCGGCGCAGCGCGTCCGGCCCGGCTTCCATGAGCCTTTGCCCGATGCGGCGCATGCTCCCTTCGCGCTCTATGCAGGTAATTTCGCGGATTCCGGACAGCGCCGAAAGCGCCGCCCAGCACGCCGCGCCGGTACCCGCTCCCGCGTCCAGCAGCGTCTGGAATTCCGCTCCCGTATGCTCTGCCGTCCAGCGCAGCGCCGAAAACACCGCGCCATAGGTTGCGGGCATACGCGAAAGCGCGTACGCCGTCGCTTCGGCGTCGTTTTGCACCAACCGCGCGCCATTGGCGCTTTGGTTCCGGTAGCGCTCACTGAGTGCTTGCGCGTCACGCGCCAGCGGCGTCTGCGGCAGGCCCTCCGCCAGCGCATCCAGCGCGCTGCGCAGCGATGTGGGAATCTCCATATCCTTCTCCATTTATTTGTTTTCCGGAGTGCGCTAAAAGAAGCGCTTGCGCGCTTCCCTTTTACTCCATCAGCCCGTCTTCGTAAACGCTTCTCGCGAAGTTCAGCGACGCCGATTCAAAGCGTTTTCCGTTGAGATAATCAAACCCCTGTCCCGTGCCGGTCTCAAACACGATGGTGTCCAGCCACAGGCACAGGTTCATGGCCCGAAAATGCCGGTTAAAACGCGCGTCTCCGTACTGGTCATCGCCCAGCACCGGCAGGCCCGCGTACGCCAGATGCGCGCGTACCTGATGCAGCCCGTTGGTCACCGGCCGAACCCGCACCAGCGACATGTGCTCTCCAGCAGAGAGGCATTCGTAGCGCGTGACGATGGGCTTGGCATCCTTCCTGGAAGCGCCCGCAATCTTTACGCTGCGTCCCTGCTTGTCCCGGATGTGGTAGGCCAGCAGCTCTTCGCGCTCCTCCGCCCGACCCCGCACCGGGCAGATGTAATACCGCGCGATGCGGCGCTGACTGAGCGCTTCCACGAGAAAGAGGTAAGCCTCCTCGTGCTTGGCTACCAGCAGCAGCCCGCTGACGTATTTGTCCAGCGGATAGACGAGATACGGTACCATCAGCGCATCCAGATGGTACTCGCCGCGCTCCTTCATAAACGCTTCCGCCATATGCACCGCGCACGGCGCGTCACCCTCCGCAGCGGAAAGCAAGCCCGCGGGCTTGTCCAGCACCATCATGTTTTCGTCTTGAAATACGATTTCAGGCGTCAAATCGGCCCCGAGCGCGTCCCCCGCGAGATAGAAGCGAATCACGTCGCCCTCGCGCACATCGTCGTCGCCGTATGCCGGTTTGTCGTTTACCGTCACGTTCCCGGTTTTAAAAGCGCGTATGATCGCCTTCTCATTGTAGTCCGGATAGCGCTGCCCGATAAGGTCGTACAGCGCCACGCCGCTCCGGCCTTTTTCCACAGTAAATGAAACCATGCCACCCTCCTGCTATATATCCACCCGAAAGAATACTATAACAGCTCCCCCTTTTCGTCAAGGCCGCGCACGATGGCGTCCTGCATCCAGATCCATCCACTCTCCGCTCCTTTCATCAAATGTGAATAAAAAATTGCATGGTTTTACAACCTCGCGATCTATGGTATAATCCATTCGGTAAAGACAGGAAGTGAGGATTCGTATGCCCTTATGGCGCAACCGGCCGCTGATGGTCACTATTATCGTGGTTATCATACTGCTTGTCGTGCTCGTCATTACCGCGGGCGACAACAATATGACGGGTACCGAAAGCCTCGTGGGCAGGCTTTTAGCCCCCGTACAGGGCGGGCTCTATTCCGCCACGGAAGCCGTGGGGAATTTCTTTTCGCGCATGTTCTCCGGTTCAGACCTGGAAGCGCAGAATCAGGAGCTGGAGGCGCGCGTCGCGGAACTGGAAGCGCGTCTGCAGGACTACAGCGAATTGGAGCAGGAGAATGAGCGCCTGCGCGATCTCACCAACTTTGTATCTGAAAACGATGATCTGACCTATGTCGGTGCCAAAGTCATCGGCAAGGCCTACGGCCACTGGTTCAACATATTTATCATCAATGCCGGGCTGAAGGACGGCCTTCAGGTGGACATGCCCGTCGTTACGGGAGACGGCCTCGTAGGACGCGTCGTAGACTGCGCCCCCAACTGGAGCCGCGTGCTCGCCATCGTGGACTCCTCCGGCGGCGTCGACGCCGTTGTGGAGCGCACACGAGACTATGGCATCGTCTCCGGCACCGTATCCTCCGGCGAAGAAAATACGCTGCTGACGCTTTCCAACCTGCCGCTGGACGCCGATCTCGTACCGGGCGATACGGTCATCACCTCGGGACTCTCGGGAATATATCCCAGGGGCATCCCCATCGGCTTGGTTTCAGAAGTCAGCTCCAGCAGCGACGGCATGAGCAACAAAGCCGTTATCACGCCCTGGGTGGACTTTGAGCACCTCGAAGAGGTGCTTGTGATCACGACGAAGCTCGTCGATATCGAGGGAGCGCTGGGCGAATGAGATATATCGTGCTGGTCTCCGTTGTGATCATCAACCTGATATTCTCAGCCGCCGTGTTCCCCAACCTTAACATCGCAGACCTCGCGCCCGATCTTATCGTCTGCTCCATGGCTTCCATCGTAATACTGGAAAAGCGCATGACCGGAGCGGTCATCGGATTCTCGGCCGGGCTGATACTCGACCTGTTTCTTTCCGGCGCTATCGGTTTCTACGCGCTGCCCTATCTATTAACGGGGGCGGTGCTCTACGCCGCGGTGCGGCAGATCGCGTTTATCGACAGAATCCTGATACCCGCAGCCATTGCGGCAGGCGCGTATCTCCTGCGGGAGCTGATCTCGGCGCTGCTGGCTTATATGCTCGGGCACGAGTTCTCGCTGTGGCATATGCTGGTGCGTTACATCCTCCCCGAGATGCTGATCACCGCTGCGGTGATGATACCGGTGCACCTGCTGCTGTCGCGCATTTACCGTTCGCCGTCCGTGCGGCCCCAAAATCCAGACGAATTTAAAAGGCTTTAAGCCGTTTTGGCTGTCTCACAGGACGGCCCACAGGAGATCATCATGAAGAGCACATCCAAGGATACGCAGCCCAGAATCTCACGCGAGGAAAAGCAGGAACGCCGGGAAGCCGAAAAACAGGAGATCGAAAAGCTGCGCAAGCAGCAGGAGCGTCGGCGGCATCAGGAGACCATTCGTGAGCGGCGTTTTCGCGCGGAGCTTTCGCTGCTGCCAGAATACAAAAAGAAGGCATTTATCGAGGCACACCGCGAGGAAGCGCGTCAGCGCACCGCCGAGGAGCAGGAGCTCAAAGCCCAGCAGCGCGAAGAGTATAATGCGCTGCCTCCGGAGGAAAAGAAACGCGCCCGGCTCGAGATGAAACGGCGGCAGCGGCTGGAAAAGCGCGCGTCCCAGTACTTTATCCCGCTGCAGGTGCTGAAATATGGGCTGCTGGCCGTGCTCGCCGCGGGCCTTGTCTATGTGGGCGTCATCGTTTACGGCATGGTTTTCGACAATTCCGCCGCTTTCGGCAACACGAACCAGGCGCTGGGGCGTCCCTCCAGCTCGTCGACATGGGACGGTCAGGCGGGCTTTACGGAAGGCGTGGACCCGTATGACCTGCTGCTGTCTCAGGCGGATCTGGAATTCATGCAAAACCGCGTCAACATACTCGTCATGGGCATCGACCGGAAGGAAGACAGATCCGACTGGGGCACCTACCGTACCGACACCATGTTGCTGGTATCCGTCAACTTCGAAACAAACGACGTCGCCATTATATCGCTGCCGCGCGACAGCTACGTCTGGATTTATCAGGAGAATTACCGTGCCAAGCTGAACAGCGCGTTCAGCGCGGGCGGCGGTCAGAACAGCAACGGCTTCGAATACACGATGAGCACCGTATCCATGCTGCTGGGAGGTATCCCGGTCAACAACTACGTCTGCTTTGACATGGACGTGGTTATGGACGTGGTGAACGCGATGGGCGGCATTGATTATGACGTCGAGGTTTCCTTTGAGCTGGACGGCCGCTCCCTGAGCAGCGGTTACCAGCATCTGGACGGCCAGCAGGTGCTCGATTACTGCCGTGTGCGCGAAAACATCACAGGAGGCACCGACATCGCGCGCACACAGCGCCAGCGAGACATGATCATGGCCATATTCGCGTACATGAAGCAGAGCGGACAGCTCAAGGATATCCCCGCCATCTATTCCGCCGTTGCCAGCAATATCTACACCGACCTGACGTTTGAACAGATTACCTCGCTCGCCGCGTTTGCGCTGAAGCTTGATATCGGCAGTCTTCACGAGTACCTGCTGCCGGGCGGATATCTGGATATGGAGGGCGCCAGCTTCTGGGGTGTCGATCAGTCCAAGAAGGCGGACATGGTCTATGAGATATTCGGGCAGACCATACAAACGGATGAAAGCGCCGACATCTACGCGCTGAAGGGTCTGGTGGAGGACAAGGCCAGCGCCGTGGAGGCCGCCAATACGCTGCTGAATACGGTGGCGCGTTATGTGTCCTCAAACAGCGCTTTTATCAGCTCCGAACTCACCAGCAAATATCAGGCGCTGAAGACAACCCTGGAGACCGCGATAAAAACGAATAATCCCAAGAATATCGAAGCCACGATCCGGCCTATCACCGATGCGACGAAGGAACTCAATTATTGGTTTGAACATACGCTCAAGCCCGCGGTGGAAAGCGCGGCGGCAGCGACCCCCACGCCGGACCCATCCGCCTCGGCATCAACCGCGCCTTCCGGGTCTGCCGGCCCCTCTGATTCCGTTTCGCCGACAGCCTCATCGCCGATCGCAACGCCGACATCCTGACAAACATTTTATGAAAGGCAAAAGCCGTACGGGGCGCGTACGGCTTTTTTTGCGCATCCCTGCGCAAAGCATAAAGGAGCATAAAGCGGTTGCTGGTTATGATTGTCACCTTACTGCGGAAAAATATACCTCTCTCAAAAAAATAATTTCCGGATTGACAAATTCGTTAAGGTACCTGTATAATCGTTTTATCAGGTACCTGTTGTTTTGGAGATCAGAAAGGATGTCAAAATGAATCAAGACCGCAATTTAATGAATAAGCTGTTCCGATTTGAAATGCTGATGCACCGGTATCAGGCCGTGCGTTTTCGTGCTTTCGGCCCGTTTGGCAACCCCCTGCGCGGACAGGGGCGCATACTGTCCATATTAAAGCTACAGCCGCAGATCAGCCAGAAGGATCTGTCCTATATGCTCGATATGCGCCAGCAGTCGCTCAGCGAACTGCTGGTAAAGCTGGAGAGTGCCGGACTGATTACGCGCAAACCTTCCGAGGATGACCACCGTGTGGTTATGATCACGCTGACGGAGCAGGGCAAGGCGTTCGACGCGCAGCCCCTGGATCCGGAAAAAGACGACCTGCTGGGCTGTCTGAGCGCCGAGGAGCAGGCGCAGCTTGGCAATATGCTGGACCGGCTGACCCGCTCGCTGGAGCAGGGACTTGCGAACACGCGACCCGAACTTTGCGGCAGGGCTGAACACCATCGCGGGCACCGCGGCGATCATTTTCACGAAGGAATGCACGGGTGGGCGCGCCGCGGCGGGCGCGGCTCCGGACCTCAGGGCTATCCCGATGCACCGGATGAAGAATAAGCATGCGGCAGGAAGAACGTACGGAAAAACCGACAAAGGAAGCGACGCGGACGCGCAGATGGTCCGGGCAGTCATGCCAACGGCCGCCGCAGCGGCAGCCTTGGCCCTGTCAGGCAGGCTTCATGTATTCCGCGCGGAAGGAGGCACAGCATGCCGCATATGAGTGAATCCAAAGAGAACTATATTAAGGCGATCCACGAGCTGTCCTGCCAGCACGGATCCGCCTGCATCACGGATATCGCAACGCGCTTGGGTGTTACGAAGGCCAGCGCATCGCGCGCGGTATCCCTGCTCGCCGAACTGGGGTTGGTACGGCGCGACGGGAGCCGCCACGTGGTGCTTACCGAAGCGGGAAAGCGGCAGGCCGGAGAAGTGGAGGGCCGCTTCAAAACCGTACGCGAGTTCTGGATGCGCGTGCTGCGCGCCAGCCCTGACGCCGCGGCGCTGGAAGCATGCCGTCTGGAGCACGTGCTCAGCGACGCAAGCCTTTATGCCATGCGGCAGACGCTGGATGGCGGATTATGAGTTGATACCCTCAGCGCAGCTTATCCCGGCGCGACAACAACCTCGCCATAAGCTGCGTTTTTTGTTGTAATTACCAGAGGCGATGCTATAATAAACCGTATACGGACAGCAAAACATGAATGCGTGAGGTGCGATATGGTTGAAATCAGGCAGGTCTTAACGAAAAAAGATATTAAAAGGTATATCAATTTTCCGCAAAAGCTTTATAAAGGCGAAAAGAACTACGTGCCTGAACTCAAATCGGATGAATTCTCGATGTATTTTCCCAAAACCAACGCTGCCTACGAATTCTGTGAAACAAAATTCTTCCTTGCCTGGCGCGACGGCGAAATCGTCGGGCGCATGGGAGGGATTGTAAACAAGCGCGCCAATGAGCTCTGGAATCAAAAACAAATTCGCATAACACGCGCGGATTTCATCGACGATATGGAAGTATCGGGCGCGCTCTTCGGTGCGGTGGAAAGCTGGGCGAAGGAGCTGGGCCTGACGGAGGCACACGGACCGCTGGGCTTTACGGACCTCGACAAGGAAGGGCTGCTGATTGAAGGCTTCGACCGCATGGGGTCTACCGTGACCATATACAATTATGCCTATTATCAGAAGCACTTTGAAGCGCACGGCTATGGCAAAGCCACCGACTGGGTGGAATACCGCATTAAGGTGCCGGACAAGAGTGACACCCGCACGGCTCGCGTCGCCGAGCTTGCCAAGAAGGTGATGGCACGCTCCCACGTGCGTTTCTTCAACATCAAACGGATCAAGGACGCCGCGCCGGTCGTGGTGCAGCTGTTCGATCTGCTGAGCGAATGTTACAAGGAACTGTATGGTGTCGTGCCCTACACGCCTGCTATCGCGCAGGAATATTTAAAGCGATTCATGCCGCTGCTGAATCCCAAATACGCCAAGTTCATTGTGGACGAGAACGACAAGCTGGTCGCCTTTGGGCTGGCGGCCCCCTCGCTGGTGCGGGCATTCCAGAAATCGCGCGGACGCCTGTTTCCCCTGGGCTGGGCGTATTTGCTGCACGGTCTGAGACACCCTAAGGAACTGGAGCTCTACCTTGTCGCGGTGCATCCCGACTATCAGAAAGCGGGGCTGGTTGCGCTGCTGCTGAATGAAATCACGCTGTCGGCCATTGAGGACGGCGTGCAATATGCGGAGTCCTCCCCCGAGCTGGAGGACAACCAGAAGATTCAGGATTTCTGGAAGAACTACGACGTGGAACAGCACAAGCGCCGCCGCTGCTTCATCAAGCAGCTGGGATAGCGTTGCCGCAGCTCATGGCTGTGGGGCTGCTGCCTCCTCCGTCGGAGTCGGCTCTATGCGCCGCGCGATGATTTTGCGTATTTTTTCCTTTTCGCTTTCTATTTCGTTTTGCGTCCGTATGCCCAGCCGGCGAATAATCGGCAGCGGCGGACACCACCCCTGCAGCGCATGCTGCAATAAAAACGCTCCCGCCAACCCGCTCAGTATCAGCCATTTGGCGCTGTGAATGGCGCTTAACGCCACTCCCGCAAGCATAATCCCGGCGGCATTTGTTTCCAGCACGCGTTCCGTATCCCACTCGGCATCCAGTTCACGAAGCCTCTCTCTGAGCTCCGAATTGTCAGCATCCTCATACTGGCGCACTCTTTCCATCGTTTCTTCCTGTACCCTGCGGTTGATGTGCGGCGCGGTATGCAGCGGCACGCGCATCGCGGTAGACGATAAGCCCGGCATTTCTTTTCTCCTTTTTGATGATGGATATAGCATGCGCCAAAGGTTTGAAGATATGTGTACCCGACTCAAAAGGGCCGGGCGGAAAATCTTAATTCACTGCGGTGTCCGCTTGTTCCTGCGCGGTGCGTTTTCCCAGTATTGCGCGGATGGTGTCTTTCTCGGTTTCGATTTCGCTTTCAGAGCGCAATCCGCAGCGCCTCAGCACAGGCTGCATCGGGCACCAGCCGCGCAGCGCCCGCTCCAGCAGCAGGAAACCTGCCGCCGCGCTCAGCATGAGCCACTTGCGGCCGCCCAGCGCGCCCAAGGCCGATCCCGCGATCGTCAGCGCTGCCGCACCCGCTTCAAAGGCGCGCTCGGTATCCCACTCCGCGTCAAGCTCCCGCAGACGCGCACGCAGCTTCCGGTCCTCGGCCTCCTCGTAGCCGCGCACCCGCTCCCTGATATCCTCCTGCACCTTGCTCGCCACGCGCTGCGAGCCCCGAAACTCCACGCGCGCTCCGCACGGAAATATGCGCATATGCCTGTCTCCTTTATCTCAAATCACGGTTTAGGATGCGACAAAAGAAACGAAGATATACGAAAAGTGTGCGCGCAAAATCCATCAGCGCATCGTCGCGGGATTATTGCTCCATCAAAAACCAATTGGAGTTGTGCAGGATACACTTGATTTTCAATACTTCATCCGGCTTTTTGATCTTGTTGACGGTCAGCATACAAAGGTCCGGTCCCTTCATCTCGTAAGCCGAAACATTCCATTTCTTCCTTGCCGCGCGAGCCACCGCCGCATACAGTGATTCGGATTCCTGCCGCAGTTTTTCCATTACATCCATTGCCATATCACACCTCATGTCGAATAATATAAAAAAGAAGCCCCTCAAAGAAGCTTCCCGCCCCAAAAGCCGCGTTCACTTGAAAACGAATTCTTCGCCCAACCGTCTTTTGAAATATTCTCTTGTTCTTATTTTAGCAACTTGGGCGGATGGAATCAACTCATTCTGAAGGGTTTGTTCCGGAAATGTGCAAGATTAACAATCTGTTAAAAACCTTTCCCCCGCTTTGCAAACTGAACACCGCCGGTGTATACTCCTTACAAGATAATCGGAGTGGAATACAAATGGAACATGACACCGTCAGACTCGGTCTCGACATCGGTTCGACAACCGTCAAATGCGCCGTGCTGGAAAACGGCAGGGCGATATACAGCTATTACGAGCGGCATTTCAGCGACATCCCGGGCGCGGTGCGCACCATGCTGAAGGAGGCCTATGCAAAGCTCGGTGACATTCCCGCGCGCGCGTGCGTCACCGGCTCCGGCGGACTTTCCGTCGGGCAGTGGCTTGCCCTTCCGTTTGTGCAGGAGGTCATCGCCGCGAGCCATGCGGTGAAGCACTTCATCCCCGGCACGGACGTCGCCATAGAGCTGGGCGGCGAGGACGCTAAAATCACGTACTTCTCGGGCAGCGCGGAGCAGCGCATGAACGGCACCTGCGCGGGCGGCACCGGCGCGTTCATCGATCAAATGGCGACGCTGCTGGAAACCGACGCGGCAGGTCTGGACGCGCTGGCCGCCAAAGCGCAGAACATCTACGAAATCGCGGCACGCTGCGGTGTATTCGCCAAGACGGACATCCAGCCGCTGCTGAACGAAGGCGCGGCGCGGGAGGACATCGCGGCGTCCGTGTTTCAGGCCGTCGTGAACCAGACCATCAGCGGCCTCGCGTGCGGCCGTCCCATCCGCGGCAAGGTGGCGTTTCTGGGAGGCCCGCTGCACTTTCTTCCGGCCCTGCGGGAGCGCTTTATCAAAACGCTGAAACTAACCCCCGAAAATATTGCGGATACCCCCCACGCCATGATGTTCGTCGCGGCGGGCGCGGCGATGATGGCGGACGCGCGGGAAACCACGCTGGGCACGCTCGTCGGGCTGGCGGCGCAGCCGCCCGAGTTTGCGCAGGAGGAATGCCTGCTGCCGCCGCTGTTTTCGGATGAAACGCAGTACGCGGCGTTCCGCGCGCGCCACGCGCAGGCGGACGTACCCGCCATACCGCTGGAAGCCGCGCAGGGTCCCTGCTACCTCGGCATCGACGCAGGCTCCACGACGACCAAGGCCGTATTGATTTCCCAGCACGGCGAGCTGCTCTTCAGCCGTTACGGCTCCAACAAGGGACGTCCGCTGGACGTCATCCGCGGCATATTAACCGAACTGTACGAAAAGCTGCCGGAAGGCGCGACCATCGCGCACGCGGCCTCCACCGGCTACGGCGAGAACCTTGCCAAAGCGGCGTTTACGCTGGACTGCGGCGAGGTGGAAACCATCACGCACTACACCGCCGCGAAGCATTTCTGCCCGGACGTGGAGTTCATACTCGACATCGGTGGGCAGGACATGAAGTGCATGCACATCCGCGACGGCGTCATCGACGAGGTCATACTGAACGAGGCATGCTCCTCCGGCTGCGGCTCCTTCCTCGAAACGTTTGCGGCGTCACTGGGCTGCGATATCCGAGAGTTCGCGCGGCAGGCGCTATTCGCGCCGCGCCCGGTGGACCTGGGCAGCCGCTGTACGGTATTCATGAATTCCAAGGTGCGGCAGGCGCAGAAGGAGGGCGCAACGCTCGCGGACATCTCCGCCGGGCTTTCGTACTCTGTCATTAAGAACGCGCTCTACAAGGTCATCAAGCTAAAAAACCCCGAAGACCTCGGGAAGCGCGTCGTCGTGCAGGGCGGCACGTTTTTAAACGACGCGGTGCTGCGCGCGTTCGAGCAGCTCACGGAGCGCGAGGTCACGCGGCCCGCCATCGCCGGGCTGATGGGCGCGTATGGCGCGGCGCTGATCGCGCAGCAGCGCTGCCCGCAGGACGCGGTATCGTCGCTCATTTCCGCGGAAGGGCTTCGGGCGATGGAAATTACGCAGACGTATGCGCGCTGCGGAAAATGCGAGAACAGATGCCGTCTTACCGTCAGCCACTTCGGCGACGGGCGGCGGTTCATATCGGGCAACCGCTGCGAAAAGGGCGCGGGAGAAGCCGCCCCCGCCGCGGAGAAGCTGCCCGACCTCTACGCCTACACCTATAAACGCCTTTTCGCGTACGAACCGCTGCCTTTGGAACAGGCGGACCGCGGCGATATGGGCATTGCGCGCGTGCTGGGCATGTACGAAAACTACCCGTTCTGGCACACGTTTTTCACCGCGCTGAAATACCGTGTGGTGCTTTCTCCGCGTTCGTCGCGTGCGGTATACGCGGCGGGCATAGAGAGCATCCCTTCGGAATCGCTGTGCTATCCCGCGAAGCTGGCACATGGCGCGGTGCGGCTGCTCATCGACGCAGGCGTGAAGACCATCTTCTTCCCTTGCATCCCTTACGAATTGAAGGAGCAGAGGAAGGCCGCGAACCATTTCAACTGTCCCATCGTCACGTCGTACGCGGAGAACATCAAAAACAACATGCCGGAAATTAAAGAGAACGGCGTGACGTTGCTGATGCCCTTCCTGCCGATGGACAGCATCGGCAAGCTGACAAAGCGGCTTGCGGAAGAGTTCCCGGATATCCCCGAAGCGGAGGTGCGCCGGGCGGCGCGGCTGGCGTGGCGCGAAAAGCTGAGCTTTCAGGCCGATGTCCGCCGTCAGGGCGAGAAGCTGCTGGCGCGCGTGCGCCGCGGAGAATTCCCCGCCGTCGTGCTGGCGGGACGCCCGTATCACGTGGATCCGGAGATCAATCACGGCATTCCCGACATCGTAACGTCCCTGGGCTTCGCGGTGCTCACAGAGCAAAGCGTCGCGCATCTCGGCGATTATCAGCCGCTGCGCGTACTCGACCAGTGGATGTACCACACGCGCATCTACTCGGCGGCACATCTGGCGGGGCGCACGGAAGGCGCAGAGCTCGTGGAGCTCAATTCGTTCGGCTGCGGTCTGGATGCGGTGGTCACCGATCAGGTGCACGACATCCTTCAAGGTTACGGCAAGATTCACACGCTGCTGAAAATCGACGAGATCAGCAACACCGGAGCGCTGCGCATCCGCCTGCGCTCACTGGCGGCGGCGGTGGCGGAGCGCCAAAAGAAACGCTCGCTTCCGCAGCTGGTTGTGGAAAAAGCCACCGCGGTAAAGGATATCGCGCTGGAGAAGGCCGGCGTGGTAAAGGACATGGCGCTGGAAAAAGCCAGCGCGGTGCGCGACAAGGCGGCCAGCTACAAGAAAGTCGTGTTCGAGAAGTTCATGAAGAAGGAATATACGATACTTTCCCCGCAGATGTCGCCCATTCACTTCGACTTCATTCGCGCGGCGTTCCGCGCGTCGGGCTTCAAGTTCGAGCTGCTGCCCTCCGTGGATAAAGCCGCTGTGGACGAGGGTCTGAAATACGTCAACAACGACGCGTGCTATCCTTCCATCATCGTCACGGGGCAGTTGCTGGAGGCTGTCAAGTCCGGCCGGTACGACACGGATAAGCTTGCGTGCATCATCAGCCAGACGGGCGGCGGCTGCCGTGCGTCCAACTACATCGGCTTCATCCGCAAGGCGCTCACCGACGCGGGCTACGGCCATATCCCGGTCATTTCGCTCTCCGCCGCAGGGCTGGAGAAACACCCGGGCTTCAAAATTACGCTGCCCATGCTGCGCCGCGCCATGCGGGCCATGGTCTACGGCGATCTGCTGAACCGTCTGACGCTGGCCACGCGCCCCTACGAGGCAGAGGCCGACAGCACCACCGCGCTGTACGAGCAGTGGCGCGATATCGCGCTGGACGACGTGCGCCGCCTGACAGGCTGGCGGACAAACCGCATCATCCGGGACATGGTGGCCGCGTTCGACGCGCTGCCCGTCACGGGAGCGCGCAAGCCGGTCATCGGCGTGGTGGGCGAGATCCTCGTGAAATACCACCCCACCGCCAACAACGAAATCGTGCGCGTGCTGGAGGGCGAGGGCGCGGAGGTCAAGGTGCCCGACCTCATCGACTTCCTGCTCTACTGCGCGTATAACACCAACTTTAAGGCCGAGAAGCTGGGCCGCCCGAAGCTGTTCGCGTTTTTCGGCAACGCCGCGATCGGCATCATCGAGCGCTACCGCCGCCTGATGCGGCGCGTACTGGAGCGCAGCCAGCGGTTCTCGCCGCCCTCCTACATTCAGGAGAAGGCGGAGGCCGCGTCGGAATTCCTCTCCATCGGCAACCAGACCGGCGAAGGCTGGTTCCTGACGGGTGAGATGGCGGAGCTGCTGAAGGAGGGCGCGGACGGCATCGTCTGCGTGCAGCCCTTCGCGTGCCTGCCCAACCACATTGTCGGCAAGGGCGTCATCCAGCCCATCCGGGCCAAATATCCCGGCGCCAACATCGTCGCCATCGACTATGACCCGGGCGCGAGCGAGGTCAACCAGCTGAACCGCATCAAGCTGATGCTGTCCCTCGCGCAGGAGAAGATAGGCAAAGCGGGCTGAGCAGCCCGCACAATATATCGGAGGTAGTCAATATGGCCTTTCTGTGGTGTACCATTACCGTTCGCGACATCGACGCGTCGCTGAAGTTCTATCAGGAAATCGTGGGGCTGCCGGTGGCACGGCGCTTCTCGGAGCCGAATGCTGAGCTTGCGTTCCTCGGCGACGGCGAAACCATGCTGGAGCTCATTCAGGGCAAGGGCGAACCGCACACCGGCGGAGGCGTGTCCATCGGCTTCAAGACGGACAGTCTGGAGGGAAAAATGGCGTTTGTAAAGGAAAAGGGGGTTGCCGTACACAGCGGCCCATTCGCCCCCAGCCCGCGTACGCGCTTCTTCTTCGTCAGCGACCCGGACGGCGTGCTCGTACAGTTTGTGGAGCAAACCCCGCAGCAGTAACACCGCACAGACGCAAAAAAGCGGGCCGCGAATTCTCATCAGCGGCCCGCTCTCCATTCTCTATTTCTCCATCGTGATTCTGAGCTTGATGCTGCCCCAGTCAATGCGGCTGAAAAATGGTTCTATCAGCCATAGCTTTTTCGTTTTTCCATGCTCCCGGTTCACCACAAGCCATAGAATCCTTCGGCCCTGCCTCCCATGAATTTGTGAAGACGCTGCCCGAACGCGCCCAACTGCCGTCAGCAGCGTAATCCCATCCCTGCGGGCTTCCATCCCGACGACAATATTCCGGTAGAAAAGCAGCAGGGTTACCGCCACCGCAAGCAGCGGTATCATGAATGCTACGACGGGGAGCGGCTCCGTGTTCCCCGTGAAAATCGCGATGCCCAGAAGCGCTGCCGCCAATAATCCCACCGCCAAAATGCACAGCCATAAAAATACCATGCCGCATATCGCAATGGCCTTAAATACCGGTTTGCATCGGATATCGATGTCGTCCAATCGCGACGCCCTCGTTTCGTTTTCCATGATGGCCGCACTCCTGTTAATATATGTCTTTTCCTTTGTCAGCGCCCGACGGCATCCACGGCAGTTCGGAGCAAATCCGTTCCGCGTATGCTGTAAACCGCTCCACTGGATATCTCATATCGAATAACTCCGTTACGTCTCCCAGAACAGCTCGTCCAACGTTTTGCCCAGCGTCCTGCATATCGCGACACAAAGCTTAATCGTGGGATTGTAATCGCCAATCTCAATGGCGTTGACGGTTTGCCGCGATACGCCTATGCGGTCGGCCAACTCCTGCTGAGACATGTCCAGCGCAGCCCGCGCAGCCTTCAGCCTCAGGTTCTTCATGACTCCTCCGCCCCGCTGCCGGCTTTCGCGCGGAAATGCCGCACCGCAATCGCCGTAAGAATGGCGATGAACATCCCCACGACCACAAAATTCATGGAACGAAAACTCAGCATTCCGTCTGCGAAGAGGGGCCTGTCCGTGTCCAGCAGATTCACGATGCCGATCGTGAGGTTGATAAGCGTCAGCGCGCAAAAGAGGCGGCAGTAAAACCCCGGCTTCTGGTTGATGGCGAAGTAGGCATCCCTGCTGATACACAGCACCACAAAAACAGTCGCCGCGATACAGATACCGATGAACGCGCTGGTCATCGCGTCCGCCCAGACGATATCCGTGCCAAATACAAAGAGGCCGTTCGCGCACATGTATGCCACCAGCACCCAGAATGCCGCCTTGTACGCCTGCCCGCGCAGCAGCTGCTGGCGCTCATCGTATTTTTTTCCTTCGCCGGATCTTTTGGAAAAGATAATCGCACCGATCGCAACCAAAATAAAAATCATGATGAAGCCCACAATAAATGCCCAGCTGTCCATAAAAAGCCCCCCGCTTCGTTTTATGGAGAGCATAGCACCGCAATGGCTTTTTGTCAAATATATTTTACTTTGTGACGCCTCCAGATTACATTTTGTCCGGATTTGTAACGAATTTCCTCTCTGATTTTGCCGGATTTGCAGTGGCAGAACAAAACTTGCCCCTTGCGTTAAGCCTCCATCACCCGCTTGTGCAGCGCGTCCTCCAGCGTACTCAGTCGGTTCTCTTCGTTCGCTCTCGCGCTCTGCAGCCGCGCCAGCGCAACGCTCACATCGGTCTTTGTGCCAGCAACGCTTTCCAGCGAATCCTGTATGCCGCGCTGCGCCGTCCAGTCCGAGATCAGACCGTCCAGAAACATATCGGCAAAGCGCAGTCCGTCGCTCATCGCCACATTGCCCACTGGCGCAATCCAAATATCCTTCAGTTCGGCATTGAAGCGATCCAGCGCGATCTGCGCGCGCAAAGCGCTGGCCGAAGCATCGTCCACGTGGTCGTATTTAATGCTGCTGGCCAACAGTCCGCCGCCCAGCATGTCGTAGGTTCCCCAGCTCTCCGCCTTTTCCAGATCGCTTTCCGCGGCATTGAGCAACGCTACCGTCTCGTTTCCGGCATGCGCCGCCTCATCGATTTCACGCAGGGCAGCGCGCGCCTGTCCAATCTGGCGAGTGAGCTCCGCGATGCGGGCCGCTTCCGCGCCGCCGCTTTCCGCCAGCAGCGTCATTCTGCGCGCGTAGAGCTGCTTGAACGCTTCCTCGCTGCCCTCCAGCGCGGACAGCGTCTCCTCCAGCTCCTCTATCTGTCGACGCACCTCTTTCAGCGCCCGCGTGGCTTCGGCGTGCTTGAGCTGCGCGGCCGCCAGCTCCGCGCGTTCCTTATCCAGGCGCTGGTCATAAGTGCCGAACAGCTTGAGAAAGGCGCCCGATATACCGCCCGATTCCAGCTTGACTACATCTTCGCTTTCCGCGGCTGTCTTCGCCGCACAGGCCGTCTGGCGCTTCGCCAGCTCCGCCTCGCCATCGCGCAGCCGGAAAAGCAGCGTCTTCGCCCTGCGATACCGCGCGGCGCGCTCATATGCCTCGGTCAGCTCACTTCTCAATGATTCCATACGCCCCTCCCGCTTCGGCCTTCAGTGCCGTACTATTTCGTTTTTCATCACGCGCCCAGCACCAGCAACAGGCGCTCCTCCTCCAGCAAACGAAGCCGCTCTGTCTCGCTCTGCGCCCTGTCCTTCAGTCTGGACAATACCGCCTGTACATCGGCCTGCGCCTTCTCAATATTCTCCTGAGACCGGCCCAGCCGATCCATGGAAAACCTGCCGGGGATCAACCCGCCGATGCTGACCTCCGCGAAACACGGCACGTCGTGCTTTCCGCACCACAAACGCGGCACCGCGCGAACACGGGACAGCTTCCCGTTAAACCGCTCCAGCAGCCCCCGGGCCTGCGTTACCGCATCTTCCGCGGTCTCTATTGCGCCCCATCTCACCAGCATGCCCCCGCGGCCGCTGTAATCATCGGCTTCGTCCAGCTCGCTGTACGCGTTTCGCAGCCATTCCGCCACGCACGCACCCGCCTCCTGCGCTTCCTCCGCGGCAAGCAGATTCTCCCGCGCGTCCTCCATGGCTTCGGTCAGTTCCGCGTACCGCTGTCCGGTCTGACCTCCGCCGCCCAGTATTTCCTGCGTCTTCCGCTCCAGCAGCACCTGATACGCTGCCTCGCTTCCCTCCAGAGAAGCGCACGCTGCCTCCGCCCGCGCCATGTATTCCTCCATTCGCGTCAGGGCCAGCAACGCCTCCTCGCATCTGCGCCGCGCATCATATCGCTCTTTGCGCGCTCCCTCCAGCCGTTCCTGATGCGTGCCCATCAGCCGGGAAAGCGCCACCGCCGCGCCCCCCGCCTCCAGCTTCTCCGCGTCGGCTTCTTCCTTTTCCTGCGCGGCTTTCAGCTCTGTCAGCCTCACGCGCAGCGCTTCGGCATCCTGCCGCAGACCGCCCAGCAGCATATTGGCCCGGCGGCAGTCCGCCGCCTTTACATACGCTGCGAAAAGCTCATCGTTTAAAAGCACCACAATGCACCTCCGCTCCGAATTTCGGATGCCCCCGGTACGGTATTCCTGATGGCCGATTATTCGTACAAGCCCAGCGCACGGCTCACGTTCTGAACAAAGATGACGCCCCTGCCCGGCTGGTCGATATGAAAGTTTTCGCGAATAGAAGAAACGATATCCTCCGTCTCCTCAGACTTCGCGATAATGAGCACAATTTCCTTCTCCGGTTCCACCGCCATGGCAAATAGCATGCTCGTTTCATGGACGCCGGACCCGCGCGCGTTAATGATTGTCGCGCCGTTTGCGCCCGCTTTGCAGGCGGCTTCCACGACGTCCTCTCCTTTGCCCTTATCGACGATGATGGTCATGGATTGGTACATGGTTTCCTCCGATTCTTCCGTATCGATGCTGCAGTTGCAGCTTTTGGAACCGTAATGGCCCACGATGGGTATCGAAAACGCGATGCCGTGGTTGGGCTTGTGCAGCTTCATTTCCACGTCAAGCGCCTGCATAGCGTGCACTGCGACCGTCTCACTGGCGGCCATCAGCACTATCTCCTTATGAATATCGCCGAGGCCCAGCTTCTCCATCAGCGAATTCCGCACGGTGCCAATCCCCAGGAATATGGTGCCGCCCGACACGCCGCTTCGCTTGGCAATCTGCAGCACACGGCTCCCCAACCCGTTTCTGACGATAACATAGATCAGTTCAAATCGCCTTTGTTCAGACATTTCCATGTTCAAGCCCTTCCTTGCGCGACTTGGCTTTATATATGAGTCCCAAAATCTGCAGCGTAATCAGCGGGGTGAGCGCTACCAGCGCAATCACCCCAAAACCGTCCAGCATCACATCCGCGCCGGACATGCCCTCTGCCGCGCCCTGCGCGAACGCGAGAATGAACGTAGCCGTCATGGGGCCCGACGCAACCCCGCCGGAGTCGAACGCAATACCGACGAACAGCTTGGGTGCCACGAACGACAGCGCAATAGCCATCGCATAGCCCGGAAGCAGGATATGCCACAGCTTCAAACCCGGGATGATGATGCGCAGCATGGAGAGTGCAATGGCGATTCCGGTGCCGATGCACAGCGCTGTGAGTATCGTGCGCTTGCGCACATAGCCGCTGGTGACCGTCTCTATCTGGTTGGTCAGCGCGTGGACGGCAGGCTCCGCCAGCACCGTCAGCAGGCCGAGCGTAAAGCCCACCCCGACAAGGTACCCCGGGCCTGCGACTTGAGCAATAGTATACCCCACCATCGCGCCCACGTCCATAAAGCCCGCGTTAACGCCCGTGAGCAGCAGCGTCAGCCCGACGAACGCATAAACGATTCCCAGCAGTATCTTTCTGAAACGGGCCCTGGACAGCTTGAAAGCGGCCTTCTGAAAGAGCAGGAAGATCACCAGTATGGGCGCCAGCGCGATCAGAATCTCCAGCGCCATGTGCGGCATCATCTCCATAAACGGCCCGAACAGGCTCTCCGCCGCCGCGCCGCTATTGTCCAGAGAACCCGTCACATCTGCGGACCCCGACATCAGGTTCATGAGCAGCACCGCGGCAACCGCGCCTGCGGAGGCGATAGCCACCAATCCGAAGCTGTCCTTCTCCGACGCCTTGCTGTCCTTCTTCATCGCCGATGCGCCCAGCGCCAGCGCGAGTATGAACGGTACGGTCAGCGCGCCGGTCGTCGCCCCGGAGGCGTCGAAGGCAATGGCAAGAAACTCCGGCGTGGTGAACAGGGAAAGTATCAGTATCAGCAGATAGGTTCCGGCCATGATAAGATGCAGCGGAATGCTGAAGAATATGCGGAACAGTCCGAAGGACAGCATAACGGCGATGCCCGTCGACACGACGACGAGTATGCTGAGCCGGGATATGGCCCCCGAGGTGACCGTATCCACCTGGGCTGCCAGAATTTGCAGATCCGGCTCAGCAATCGAGATGACGAAACCCAGCACAACTCCCGCCGCCACCACGGCCCAGACGCGGTTCGTCTTGGCCACTGCCGCGCCCATGTGCTTTCCGATGGGGCTGACGCCCACATCCACGCCCAGCTGAAAAATACAAAGTCCCAGTACAACGAACAATGAGCCCAGTAAAAACCGGTACAGTGACAGGGGCTGAACCGGGCTGATGGTAAAGTGCAGCAGCAGCACAATCGCTACGATAGGTGCTACGGAAAATAAGGACTCCTTCAATTTCTGAACCAACGCAGGCAAAACATCCCCCCATCCGCCAATCCGGAACCTCATCCACTGCTCCGGCCGCGCTCTTATTAACCCAAAAACCGGTTTTTCAGGCTATTAAACAAGAAAAGGGCCTTTTCAGCCCTCCCCGACGAAAACCCGCCGGATTTCCCAGCTTTGCTTTCATTATATCGCATTTGGCAGCACGTGTCAAAACATTATGTCTGTTTTTCAGCCAGCACAGGCTTGCCTGCCTCCATGACCGCACGGCTGCGCCTCAGCAGCAGCGCCTCCGCTGCCATCAATATACCCGTTATCACCAGCAGCCATTCGATTCTTACGGCATCCGACATCAGGCCAAACAGCAGCATGCCCACTGTCAGCGTAAGGCTTCCTATCATGTCCAGCACGCTGAACACGCGTCCCATATAATCCGCCTCCACCTTCTCCTGCAGCAGAACAGTTGCGGGTACGTTGAAGAGCGGTATCAGCAGTCCCATCAGCACCATGATGCCGAGGTATACCGAAAACAGCGGTACAAACCCCAGCGCGGCGGTAAGCAGGCCCAACACAAGCCCTGCCACGATCATGGAATACGCGCGGTTCTTAAAACCGCCCCAAGCCGATATCCCCAGCCCGCCCAGCACCATACCGCCGGAAAACGCGATTTCCATCGCGGGCAGAAGCCACTTGTCCGTGCCGAAGCTGCGCGTCACCTGCAGCGGCGTCAGCAGCGCGACGGGCACGACGAGTATCTGAAACACCGCAAAGAAGACGATGAAGGTGCGCACAAAATGATGGCTGCGGATGTACTGCAAGCCCAGGCGCAGATCTCCGAAGTATCCTTTGGCCTGCGTCTCCTTTTTCGTCTGCGCAGGCAGATGAATGGAGAGCAGGATCGGCACCGCAATCGCGGCGGTGATGACGTCAATGAAGAATATGTACTCCAGCGGAGCCACGCCGTACAGCACGCCTGCCAGCGCGGGGGATACCAGCAGCATAAAGGATTGCAGGCTGGTCTTGATGCCGTTCACACGCGTCAGCTTGTCCTCCGGCACGAGCTGCGGCAGTATCGCGGAGATGCAGGGCGACTGTACGCCGCTGCCCAGCGCGCGTACCACGGAGATCACCAGCAGCAGCCAGATTTCACGGTATCCCAGCAGAAATACCACCGCGAGCACCAGCGTTGCTATCGCGATGCTGGAATCCGCGATGGCTGCCTGATACTTCCGGTTAAACCGATCCGCCCATACCCCGCCGAACGGGGAGATGAAGAAGGTGGGCAGATGGCTGCAGATGATATACAGCGTCAGCATCAGCCCCGACTCCGTGACGCGCGTAATGTGCCACATGATGGCGTACATCACGAGCGAGGAGCCCAGAACGGATACGGTCTGCGATATCAGAAACAACGCCGTGTTCTTTTTCCATGTAGCGTTCATTCGGTTTGCGCGACGCGCTTCCTTTCCCTTTTTCCGCGGAAGCCCAGACTTTCAGACCACCCGCAGGAGGGCATTATCATACCAGCGGCGTGCCTCGGGTGTCAACCCGCGCCGCGCTTTCGAAATAAAGCGCAGATTAATTTCTCTCTTTGAGCAGGTCGCGGATCTCCTCCAACAGCCGCTCCTCCCGGGAGGGCTCCGGCGGAGCCGCAACCGCTTCCTCTTCCTTCTTTTTCTTCTTGAACGAGCTCATCAGTTTAATGATGAAAAACACGCAGAGTGCGATGATCAGGAAATCGATGATGTTCTGCATGAACATGCCGTACGCGATGGTCGCGCCGCCTTCCATCACACCGTTCACCATCTGCCCGCCCACCGTCACACTAAGACTCGAAAAGTCCACGCCGCCGCTGATGATACCAATCACCGGCATGATGATGTCGCTCACCAGTGACGACACGATCTTGCCGAACGCCCCGCCGATGATCACGCCTACCGCCAAGTCGAGTACGTTGCCGCGCGATATGAACGCTTTAAACTCCTTGACCATTTTCATAAATATACCTCCCCCTTTGCGATACTTTGACATTAACCGATGCGGTGACGCTTTTCAAGCGGGCGTATAACAAAATTACACACAGATTGAAAAGTACGTTCATTTATAGTATTATTATCCAAAATTAATAGGAGGTATTGGTAATGAGTAAAAAGCTGTTCCTCTTCCTGTCCATATTGATGCTGTTGACCGCGGTGCTGGCCGGGTGCTCCTCCGACAGTCCGTCCAAAGTCGTCAAAACGTACTTGGATGCCGCCAACAAGGGCGATATCGATACGATGATCGACTGCCTTGAACCCAAGGCCGCCGCCCTGATGGAGGGTTTTGGCGACATGCTGGGCGATCAGTTCGGCATGGACGGAGAAACGCTGTTTGGTATGGGTCCGGGCCTCATGAGCATGTTTAACGAGGGCGGAGAAAACTACAGCATTGACTACGAAATTACGGACGAAGAAATCGACGGCGACACCGCCACCGTCACCGTGGAAATCACGGCTTCTGCAGGCGGCGAATCGCAGACACAAGAAACCGAAATACCGCTCATTAAACAAGATGGAAAATGGTATATCGCGATGTAACCATATCGGACTCCACCGCTGCGGAAGCGCAGCGGTTTTTATTGTATTCGAAAACCCCCGGCTATGCCGGGGAGTTCCAAAAGGCTTAAGCTATGGAGAAGAAAACTCCCTTTGATATACTGAAAGCGGTCTAGCAGCCGCGAAAGTAAAATCAAAAGGAGGTCAAC
>JAEWRI010000037.1 GCA_023460085.1 Bacillota bacterium
TATTCATGGTGCAGCAATGGCTCCTTTCGGTAATGTTTTGTCTTGCAACTCAACAATACCCCACGAGTCCGTTCCTGCATCTTCTATTTTCAAGGTTCAGTGTCCAATATGTATTGTAGTCCTACACCGTTACTTTACCTGAATTTCGCTGCGCTGTATGCAAACCCAATGCCAAGTGGTATAATCCGGAACGAAAGCATATCTCACCGCTCGGCAGTACCTGCCGCGGCTGCCTTCGATTCTATTCAGGAGGAAACGAATTTTGGCGAAATTATTCAATCAAAGCTATACCCGGGACGAACTGATGAAACAGATCGGGGATGTTTCTCAGGTAGCGGACGCGCGGCAGGGCAAGCTGACCTCAGGCCGCGCGCAGGGCGTATCGGTCATCGATATCACCACAGGCGGCGGACTCGACGTCTCCATATTGCCGGATCGCGGCATGGATATGGCGTGGGCCAGCTACAAGGGTATCCCGCTTTCCTTCGTTTCAAAGTGCGGCGTGGTTTCGCCCGCGTATCAAACCCTGGACGGCTTTGGCTTCCTGCGCAGCTTTACCGCCGGGCTGCTCACCACGTGCGGTCTCACGCAGGTGGGCCCCCCGTGCGAGGACGGCGGCGATAAACCGGGCCTTCACGGACGCGTCAGCCACATTCCCGCCGAGGACGTCTCCGTCATCAAGGAATGGGAGGGCGATGAATTCGTGATGCGCGTGCGCGGCAAGGTGCGGGAGGGCGCGCTGTTTGCCGAGCAGCTCACGCTGACACGCACCGTCACGGCGGTCATGGGCGAGAATAAAATCCTTATCAGCGACGCGGTGGAGAACGTGGGCTACCGCGAATCGCCGTTCATGCTGCTGTATCATTTCAACTTTGGTCATCCTATCGTCAGCGCCGATACGCGGCTGTACCATTCTCCCGCCACCATTGCCCCGCGCGACGAGGCCGCGAAGCCGGGCCTCGCCTCCTGCGAGACGTTTGAAGCGCCCACTCCCGGCTATGCTGAGCAGGTGTTCTTCTACGACATGGACGCCAAGGACGATCGCGTTTTTGCCTGCCTGTTCAACGAAAAGCTGGGCATAGGCGCGTACCTGCGCTACCGCAAGGATCAGCTGCCCATACTCACGGAGTGGAAGAACATGGGCGAGGGCGAGTACGTGGTCGGGCTGGAGCCGTGCATCATCCCGCCGATGGGTCGCGCCGCCGCGCGGGAAGCGGGGAGACTGGCCTTCCTGAAGCCGGGTGAGCAGCGCCGCTTCGAAATCGAGATGGGCGTCGTGGATGGCCGGGAAGCGCTGGATGCGCTCTGCGGAAAATAAACGACAGAACGCCAAAAGGCCGCGGGTTTCCTGTTCCGCGGCCTTTGTTTTTCGGAGAAGTAAAGGGGAATGCGCACAGCGGGGTCCTGATACCGTCAAACCACATCCGCGTACCGTGGGCTAAAGCTTACGCTGAACAGCCAAGCGCTCATACATCATGCTCCTTCCCCTAAAAGGAGCAACTAAAAACCATGAGCGGCAGCCTCTCAGGATAATGCAAAATCCGGGATTATGCGCGGCTGGCGCGCACGAAGCGTACCGCTTCCGTACCGGCCTTCGCGCCCTCGTATACCGCCTTGGCAATCTGCATCATGCCGCCGGTGCAGTCGCCCGCAGCGAAGAGGCCGGGCAAATTGGTCGCCATGTTTTCGTCTACGACGATGCGCATACCCTCGGTCTGCGCGCCCAGCTTGCGCGCGAGATCGCTGCTGCCCGCCACGCCGATGGCGACGAACAGCCCCGCCGCATCCACCGCGCTGCCATCCGCGAGGCGCACGCGCTCCAGCTTGCCCTCCCCTTCCAGCGCAGCAATCTTCTGCGTCACGATGCGTACCTCCGGCGGGAAGCTCGGGATGGGCTCCGCGCCGTTCGTGAGCAGCGTCACCGACCCGACAATGGGCAGCAGCTCCTGCGTCTCGTGCAGCGCGTATTCGCAGCAGCCCAGCACCGCAATGTCCTTGCCGCGGTAGAAAAATGCGTCGCACACCGCGCAGTAGCTGACGCCCCTGCCCTCATAATCAAAGTAATTGGCGATTTTAGGTGCGGTGCGGCTGGATCCCGTCGCGAGCACCAGCGCCCCGCCGCGGTACTCCGCGCCTTCCGCCGAAACCGTAAACGCGCCGTCGAAACCCAAGCTCACCACCTGCCCCGCCGCCAGCTCGGCGCCGAGACGGCTGGCTTGCGCCCTGCCGTCCTCCAGCAGCTTCGTTCCGTGTACCGGCTCCGGCAGCCCGTAATAGTTCTCAATCTTCTCCGCCTTGGCCAGCGAGCCGTCCCCCGCGCCGATGACGAGCGTCTTCATGCGGGCGCGCGCCGCATAAATCGCCGCGGAGATGCCCGCCGGGCCGCTGCCCACCACAATGATGTCATAATCGTTCATGCCATGCTCCTTTATCGGATATGCTTTTGTATGAAATCGCCAATGATGCCGTCTAAATTCGGCTCTCCCAGCTCGTCGAGCGAATACGTGACGCGTGCCGCGGGCTTATCGATGCGCACGATACGTGAGAGATCGATGGGCGTGCCGATGATGACCGCGTCACAGTCCGCCCGCGCGATGGTTTCGCCAAGGTCACGCACCTGCCGCTCGCCATAGCCCATCGCGGGCAGCAGCGTACCGATGCCGGGATATTTCTCGAACGTTTCCTTTAATGTCCCGACAAGGTAAGGCCGCGGATCGACGATAGCTGCCGCGCCGAAGCGCTGTGCCGCCACGATACCCGCGCCCAGCTTCATTTCACCGTGCGTCAGCGTGGGGCCGTCCTCCACCACCAGCACGCGTTTGCCCTGAATCGCCGAGGGATTATCCACCTCGATTTTCGAGTTGGCGCGAATCATCGCCGCTCCGGGGTTCACACGGCGCACATTGGCGATCACCTGCTCCACCGCCTCCGCAGGCGCGCTGTCCACCTTGTTGACGACCACCGCATCCGCGATGCGCAGCGTCACCTCGCCCGGGTAGTAGGCCAGCTCGTGGCCGGGCCGGTGCGGATCGACTACGGTCACCATCAAATCGGGCCGGTAGAACGGGAAGTCGTTGTTGCCGCCGTCCCAGACGATGACGTCGCAGCCGTCCGGATCGTTCTCCGCGTCGCGCAGTATGGCCTCGTAGTCCACGCCCGCGTAGATGACGTTGCCGCGCACGATATGCGGCTCGTACTCCTCCATCTCCTCGATGGTGCAATGATGCTTCTGTAAATCCTCCAGCGTCGCGAAACGCTGGGACTTCTGTGCCGCGAGATCGCCGTAGGGCATCGGGTGGCGCACCGCCACCACCTTGAGGCTGTGCTCCATCAGCAGCTCCACGATGCGGCGCGAGGTCTGGCTCTTGCCGCAGCCCGTGCGGACCGCGCCCACCGCGACGACGGGCTTGCGGCTCCGCAGCATCGTGGCTTTGGGTCCCAGCAGCGTAAAGTCCGCGCCTGCCGCCTCCACAATGGCGCTCACGCCCATCACAAATGCATACGGCACATCGCTGTACGAGAATACGCACTCGTCCGCGTTCAGCTCACGGATCAGACGCGGCAGATCCTCCTGCGGATAAATCGGGATGCCTTCCGGGTACAGCGCGCCCGCCAAAGCGGCCGGGTACTTACGCCCTGCGATGTCGGGAATCTGGGCCGCCGTAAACGCCGCCACATGCACGTCCGCGTTATTACGGTAAACCATATTGAAGTTGTGGAAATCTCTGCCCGCCGCTCCGATGATGATTACGTTTTTCATGGGTTCCCTCCTCGCCTTAAGATGGTGTCCATCGCACACCCAAATGATACCACATCCGGTGCGCGAGGCAAAAAACGAAAAACCCCCGCCGCGGCAAAGGACGTTTGCGGCGTGCGGGTATGCGAGTGTATGCTCGGGTATGCGTGAGTATGCAAAAGAAGAAACGCGCCGTTTAAGAGAAGCTTATTCGTCTTCATCCTCTCCGCCGCGCTTTTTGACGGGACGCAGGCCGATGTCCTCGCGGAACACGGACGCCAGTGAAATGGCGTCGCGGCCATACCTGTCGCGGATGGTATCCACTGCCTGTTCCAGTTTATCGCGTCTGCGGTGCGCAGTGCTCTCCTCGCCGAAAAGGCTGAGCTGCTCCTCCCCGCCCGCGGTCAGGTTAATGCCTGTGACGGTCAGCATGCGGATGGGCGCGCCCTCCCGCCACGACGCCGCAATGATGGACAGCGCTGCCTCCGCGATTTCGCGCGTCTGATGCGTCGGCGCGGACAGCCGCCGCTGGCGCTGTATGGTCTTGAACGAAGGGTCGCGGATGGTCACCTGCACCGCGCCGCACTTCATGCCGCAGCGCCGCAGCCGGGACGCCACCTTGTCGGACAGTGCCGCGACGCCCGCGCGCACGTCCTCCGCGCCCACAAGGTTGCGGCTGAACGTCATGCCGTTGCCCACCGATTTGGGCGGCTCAAGCTGTCCATAGACGGCCACGGGGCTCTCGTCGATGCCGCACGCGTAATCGTGCAGCGCCTCGCCCATCTTTCCCATCTGCGCCGCCAGCGCTTCCCGGCTGCACGCGGCGAGTTGCCCCACCGTGCTGATGCCCAGCCTTTCCAGCGCCTTTGTCGTGGTCTTCCCGGCGTACAGCAGACACGACACGGGCAGCGGATGCACGATCTCGCGGAAGTTCTCCCGGCTGACGACGGTCGTCGCGTCGGGCTTTTTAAGGTCGCTGCCCAGCTTGGCGAACACCTTGCCGAACGATACCCCCACTGAAATGGTAAGCCCGACTTCCCGTCGCACCACCTCCCGCAGTTGGTTCGCAATTTGCTCCCCGGTGCCGAAGAGGTGCAGGCTGGCCGTCACGTCCAGCCACGACTCGTCGATGCCGAAGGGCTCCACCATGTCCGTATAGCGCTCGTAGATGGCGTTCACGATGCGCGAGTACCGGGAGTACTCGCCGTGGCGCGGCGGCACCAGCACCAGCCCCGGGCATTTGCGCTGCGCCTGCCACACCGTCTCCGCCGTGGTGACGCCGTATGCCTTGGCGAGCTCGTTTTTGGCCAATATAATGCCGTGCCGGTCCTCCACGCTGCCGCAGACCGCCATGGGCACTTCCCTGAGCTCCGGCCGGAAAAGACACTCCACCGAAGCATAGAAGCCGTTGAGATCGCAGTGCAATATGGTTCTGTCCATGTGCGCACCCATCAATACAAACTTATGTTCGTATTATAGCACAGAAACAGGCAGGATTCAACGCCTTAGCAGGAATCCCGCATACGATGGTAAAAAGTTGAAACCTAGAGAAGTTTGAAGTATACTCTAAATAAGCACCTGTCAGGAACCCTGTTCAATCAAGGAGGATTCAATGAAAAAGGCGCTGTATGTCAACATCAGCATCATTTCGCTTCTGGTTTTGTCGCACACCCTCACAATCATGCAGAACAGGATATTCGCAACAGTCCCCTCCATCATCGCGCTGATGGTGATCATCCGCGTGAGGCACATATTCATATCGAGGGAAAACACCGTCGGAAAAAGGAGCCGGACAGCCCTGATCCTTCTCATCGTCTTGAGCTATGTATGCAATGCCGGCCTGTATTGCGCGAATATTTTGGCGTTGCCGCAAGACATCCCAGATTATATCGCGTACGGGATGATCTCACTGTACATCGCTCTGATTGCGGTGTATCTATGCGCGTTGTTTGAAAACAGTACGGGCCGACTGGAGGATAAGCGGGATGCTTAACCACAACGCGGAAAAAGCAATATTCATCGTCCTCCTCGTAACACTGTATTGGGCGCTGGGCAACATCGCAACCGACATTAAAAAAAATGTTCTGGGCATCAACCAGGGAAAGACCCCGGAACAGGTTATTGAAGAAGAATATCCGGAACTCGAGGAAAAGGGGCTTCAATATCGATATGTAACGGAGGATGATTTTCTCTTCGTTTGCTACGAGTTGAAAACCGGGTATTGCCAATTTGACTTCGCTTACCGCACCGACAATTCGGGATATTTCTTTCAGGTGCCCGGGCTCGCATTCGGACCAAGCTTTGCGATAAAGCCTTTATCATTGGAACTGAATCAGAATGAACTGTTGTATTATTACGTGTATAAAGTCAGGGGAAATTACTTCGTAGAGGTTGCTGATCTCTTTGGGAAAAGGGATATACAGGTGTTTCAGAACGGTGAACCGGTGGAAGCGCTGACATTCGACAATACGGCAAATCAGTATTGGGCGGTAAATGCGGGCGATTTGAACACGCCGATCGCGGTTACAGGCCGTTACAAGGGGAAAGAGTTTCCTATCATCAATACTGACGAGATCATAGCATTATATGGGGTGAACCAGCATGGTCTTACTAATTGACACATTAACCGTACTCCTTACAATCGCCATTGGGCTTTCACTGTATCTGGCTTATTACCATATCTTCATCCTTGGATACGTGAAAAAAGTGTCGTCCGCCATGGCAGCGGGAGAGCATGAAAAAGCCCAAATGCTGATTCGCCGGGCGCTAAAGCGGCAGCCCAAACGAATGAGCCGGTTGTTTGCGAGAAATGGCATTGGCACATATGGCAGTAACAGTGCGATGAAAAGAAAGTCGTATTTTCCGCATGAAGGATGAGCAACCATTAAAAATAATCAGGAGGCGCCTCATAAAACGCATTTGTCTCATTATGATCGCAGCTATCCTATTATTATCCTTAAGCTCTTGTACGGGTGCGGAGTTTTCCTTCAGGGGCAGCCGCTTCGGGGACTCCATGGAGCAGGTGCAGCAAAACGAAGGCAGCGCCGGAGAAATCACAGATTGGACTAATTTGGGGGACTTCGAAACCCTACAATATGAGATAGACGGATATCACGGTATTGAAACGTCCGTGTATTATTATTTTCAGGATAACGGGCTGACGCATATCTGTGAAATCTTTATGTACGACCGTACCGAAGAAAAACAGCAGGATATTTTTAATGACCTGAAGAAAGAACTGGCGGTTTACGGCAAACCGGATCAAGAGCTGCAGGAACCACAGGACCGCAAGGCTTTATGGAAAACCGAGGAGTATGGAATTGTTTTGTTTGTATTGGATGATGCGGTTCTGGTTATGTACAGCTTGGATGCAAGCAAGGCGGAAATATTCTATGTCACGGGTCAGGTAGATGACTGGTTGAGTGAAGGCGAGACCGTTATTCCCACGCCCAGATACTATTCCCCCGAGGCATGGAATGATCTCCGCGCTGACAGCTTTATTCCCATTCCCGAGGAAGGCTGTGACTACATCGTGAGGGACTCAATCCGAGAAGAAGAGCTCGCGATTTTCAGGCTCAATCCTTCCATTCCGCAAGTAATCGACACCTTGGGTTATCCGCCGTTTGCGGCCATCAGCAGCGATAAACAAAGCATTTATATTTTCTATTTTGTTGAGGGCAATAAACTCGATCTCAAATATGATCAGGATTTGAATTTTGTCAATTTGGACTACTCCGGCTCCTTAACAGATGTTCCTGAGTACAATGAAAATCCTGCCGAGAAGCCGATCGGCATCGTCAGAGACGACATTACACGGGACGAGTTATCCTTCATGGACAGCGACACCACCCCGGAAGAGCTGCAGGCGGTTTTGGGCGCGCCGCACAGGGAATGCTATACTTTCGATACCCTATTTGACAGGATGAAAAACGATTACATCACCTTCTTTATGTCAACCCATTTCCTGTACCCATTGCAGGACGGAGGCATTCTGGATGTCCATTATTCCAGACAAGACAATCTGCATGTATCAACCGCCAGAATCTACGAAAGCGATGGACAGATAACCACACTCGTGGATAGATTGTAATTACTATAAACTTACAGGCGGTATATCTATGCGCGCTGGTTGAAAGCAGTACGGGCCGACTGGAGGAGAACCGGGATGCTTAACCACAACGCGGAAAAGGCAATATTCATCGTCCTCCTCGTAACACTGTATTGGGCGCTGGGCAACATCGCCGCTGGCATTAAAGAAAATGTTCTGGGCATCAACCAGGGAAAGACGCTCCATATCTTCATCCTTGGATACGTGAAAAAAGTGTCGTCCGCCATGGCAGCGGGAGATCATGATAAAGCCCAACTGTTGATTCGCCGGGCACTAAAGCGGCAGCCCAAACGAATTAGCCGGTTGTTTGCGAGAAATGGCATTGGTACAATGCGCTGACATATCATTGATTTTCGAATAATCATATGCTACTTTTGCGATACTTTAAAGAGCGTAATAGACCCCTGATTTTACTCTCAGCAACCCGGAATAAACACCCAACAGAAATGCAAACCAACAGATTAATGACTAGTCCCAGTATCATCGGCACATTCTTGGTAATCTGAGCCTCATATAATGACGAATAATAAAGCATTTGCACCAAAAAAATATGATAAGATGATTTACCGATTTGCATGATTGACTTAACGATCAAGTTTTGGCCTTTAATTTTGTCGAATAATCGCATTAAGTAATATACGAGCCCAAAGGCATAAGGGGCAACAAACAGCGAAGTGTTTTTCCATGAGGCTACTAAACGGAAATCGTAATTAAAATAGTTGATAAACAGTAAATAAACGATGCCTGAAAATATACAGAACAATGGCAGCAGATTATTCTTTAATCTGTCCTTATATTTAGACAGAACCATACCGAACAAAATGAATGAAATATACCTAAGAACACACAACCTGTATATGGGTTGAGATAGATTCAACACTGCTACGATTGCCTCGAATGCAATATTCAACAGTATTATCGCCATCGCAGCCTTTTGGCTATTATTTTTAAAAGGAAAGTACAGCAAGGGGAATAGAAATAACAGTTGAATCATTACGGGTGTATAATAACTGCCAGGTCCAACTCCACCTGAAAGAAAATTATGGGCAAATCCAACGAGATTAAACTCGCTGCCAATTGAATACATATAAAAAGCTTGTATTATGAAAGCACAAATAAAAGGTATTGCTATTCTCGATAACTTAGGTAATATATTCTGTTTTTCAAACCAATTAAAATAGCCAAAGATGTTCTTTGACTGTATTGATTTTGAATAATTATACCCGCTGATTATCATAAACACAGGCACTGCAATATCGACTGTAATCGGCCAAAAAAGAATATGCCTTTGCCCGTCACTGATACGAGCATAATGCGTTGTAATTATTAAAATAATACAAATCGCTTTAATGAAATCAATTGATACTGATCGATTCTCTTCTTTTCCCATGCTCACTCTAATCGATGATTAATTTATATTGTAAAACCATTATATCGCTTCCGAAGCTGATTAGCAACTTGCGCTTCGTCTATTCCCGCGCGCCCGTACATATACCCATAACAGGGGGGCGCGCATATGAAAAAGATAGGCGAAGCGGTGCTGATGGCGCTTTTTGGCTGCGTGATGTTCATCATCATGGCGGTCGTGCTGATGGCGGTCACGACGTTCCCGCCGCGAGGGCGCTTTTAGTTGTCAGCCCTCAGAGAGCTGCCACTTGCCGCCGCAGGCACGGTGCAGCTCTTCCGCGAGGTGGAACCAGCGCATTGTGTCGTTTTTCTCCGGATAGAATTCGAAGAACTCGCTGCGGAAGAACGTATAGAAGCGCGAAATGTCGGTGCACATACCGAACGTCGGCACCGCGTCGGTGGAAAGCGTGAAGCTGAAGGGCTCGCCGTTCCGCGTGCCGTGAAAGCGCAGGCCCTCGCGTGATAATGTGAGACTGCCCTCGCCCACGATGTCCGAGGTCGCGCCGTTTTTCAGCCGTTTGAACTGCGGCAGCACGCCCAGCTTCACCGGCTCACTGTATTCAAACCCGTCTTCCACAACCTCGCGCCGGGCTTTCTCACGCTCCAGCGCGTACCAGTCGGATACCGTTTCCGGAATCACGCACGTTTGATCCAGCGGAATGAGATCGTAGTGCGCGGTGACGCGCGCGCCGTTGCCGCATGCCCCGCAGCGGAGAATGTCCCCTTCCCCGTGCATGGTGTGCAGCGCGCCGCATTTCGGGCAGAGGTACAGCAGATCGCCGAGGTTTTTCGCCATCTCGCCGCCGCCCTTGTACTGCGCCCTCGCTTCCCGGTTCCAGAGGTAATCGTCGTGCGCCAGCGCGCCATCCAGCACGGCCTGAATTTCGTCCGCACTCATTTCCTTAAGCTGCTCCGGCGTAAAGAGCTTGTCCACCACGACATCCACCCGGCCCGGTCGCGTATCCAGACAATGCTTGGTGTTGGTCATGTAGCCGCCCGCTATCTTGGTGTAGTATACCGTAACGCCGAGGTGCTTTAAAAGCCGCCCGCTGCCCACCGCGCATGGCTGCCCTCCGCCCGAAATGGAGCTCATGCCCTCCGGAAAGAGGCATACGCGCCCGCCGGAGCGGATGACGCGGATGATCTCGCGCACCGCGTGCGTATCGGGCGTAAAGTTACGCTTCGGGATTACCTGCATCAGCGCAAAAATGGGATACAGATGGGAACGGAAGAACTCGTTGTAGCCCACCACGTAGTTGAGCCGATGCGGCAGCACCGCGGGCGCAGTATAGAGATAGTCCACGCGCGAGGCGTGGTTGCTGATGAGTATATACGGCTCCTTGTCCTTGGACGGGCGCGCGTTAAAGGTGAAGTTTACGCCCAGTCGTTTGTTCAGCGCCAGCCGCCAAATGTTGATCAGTATCCAGTAGGGAAGCGCGGGAGGGCGCTTTACATGCTTGCGCTCCAGCTTCTCCTGCAGTGTCAGTTTCTGTTTCATCGCAGCCCTCGGTATGTAGAATAATTGCGTATTTTGTCACTACTATACTATGAAACAGCCGTCTTGAAAAGTAGGAACAAAAAGTCCGGAAGCATCTGCCTCCGGACTGTAGCTGCTTTTGTTTGCACTTACTGCGCAGGCGTCATAAATTCCTCATGCAGCGCGCGCACGGCACGCTGGGCGTCCTCATCGTGAATCAGGCACGATATGGTCATGTGCGAGTCGGCGGTCTGCAGCACCGCCACGCCCTCGTCCGAGAGCGCGCGGATGATACGCGCCATCACGCCCGGCACGCCGCGCATTTTCTCACCGATAGCCGACACCTTGCCGAGCGCGCCCGCGATGGTGTAGGAAAGCCCCAGTTCACTGAGCAGCGCCTCCGTCTTCACCGCTTTGTCCTCGTCGATGGTGACCACGATGCTGTCCGGGAATATGTTGATAAGGTCGATGCTGATGCCCGCCTTCGCGAGCGCCCCCAGCAAATCCTTCTCCGAAAGCGCGGTCAGCCCCGCCACCTTCACCTGGGCCCTGCCGCCCGCGTACGCGATGCCCGAAAGCACGTCAGCCTTATCCTCCGCGCCTCCCTCGGCCGAGATCCGCGTGCCTGCCGCGTCGCTCGCGGTGTTGCGCACATACAGCGGCACGTTGCCGCGCATGGCAATTTCCACAGCCCTGGGGTGAATGACCTTTGCGCCGTGGTCTGCCATCTGAAACACCTCGCCATAGCTGACGCCGCTGATTACGCGCGCCTCGGGCAGCAGCCTTGGGTCGGCCGTCATTACGCCGTCCACGTCGGTGTAGATTTCCACGGCCTCGGCGTGCAGCGCGAGGCCCAGTATCGCCGCGCTGGTATCCGACCCGCCGCGCCCCAGTGTGGTCACATCGCCGCCGCGCGTCACGCCCTGAAAGCCCGCCACGACGGGCACGATGCCCTCCGCCAGCAGCTCGTGAATCCGGGACGGATCCGTCTCGGTATACGACGCGCTGCCAAATCGCTCGTTGGTGTAGATGCCAGCCTGTCCCCCTGTCAGCGCCTGCGCGGCTACGCCGCGCTGCTCCAGCGCCGCGGTAAATATCACGGCGGAGATCACCTCTCCGCACGACAATAGCAGATCATTCTCCCGCGCACGCAGCTCCCCGCCCGCCTCGGCGCGGGCCACCTGTATCAGCGTATCGGTGGCATACGGCTCACCCTTGCGTCCCATCGCGGAGACGACGACCACCGGCGACAAGCCGCTGTCCTTCGCCGCGATAATTTTGTCTATGGCTGCGGCGCGCATCTCCTTCGTCCGAACGGAGGTGCCGCCAAATTTCTGCACAATTATTTTCATGCGTGCTCCCGACTCCTTTCCACTGCGCCCTGAAAACGGTGATTTATTTTATCATAGCACAATATCTCAGGCACAGTACTCATTCTATTATTTTTTTAGAAAGTGGTGAAGCCCTAAAGTACACTAAAAGCCGCGTACACCGTGCAAACCCCTTACAGACCGGAGCAGACGCTTTCCTGCAAGAAAAGCATCGGTTTTCCCCGCCGATGCTTTTAGACTACCTAATCCGCCGCTCTCAGAATAAATCGGAAGCGGTCAGTGTCGTGCCATACTGCCCGTTGTACCAGTCCAGCGCATCCTCCAGCGTCATGCTCCAGTAATCCACCACCTGCACGGGACCAAATACCTCCTGCGCGGGGTAAGAAACCGACGCGATGTTGCCGCGATAGACCTCAATGATGAGATCGATAATCGCCTCCGAAGTTCCGATGGGCGGCAGCGCCGTCGACGCCTTCAGCGAGCAGCCGGGATCGAAGATTTCGGCGAGCTCTGTTACCGGACAGTCGAAGCTGCATACAATCTCCGTCGTTGGTACGCCGTCATCCATCGTGCCCCTGCCTGCGCTCTCCAACGCAAGCAATGCGCCGGGCGTCAAATCGCCCGCCTCCGAAAAGATGATGTTGACCTCCGGATGTGTCACGAGTATGTTCTCCATCACTTCCATGGTGGACTCAATACCGCCGCTGCAGTCGAGACAACCCAGATTGGTAAAGCCATCCTCTCCCACAACACTCGCAATGCCCTCAACGAAGGGGTCTGTGCGCCCTGAAATGACCTCCGCATGGTAAGGCCAGCCCAGTTGTACAGTGACGATAGGCTTCCCCGGATTCGCCGCAAGCCACATCTGCGCTGCGTCCGCGCCCATCCGGAACGAACCGCTTTCTTCGTCGGCGCGGTAAGTCGGTATACCCGTATCGCCCAGGGGACTAAAGTACGATGTAACGGCGATACCCGCCTCGATGGCCGCTTCCACACCCGGTGTGGCCGCTTCGGCCTCCCAAACATGCAGCGACGCGCCGTCGAAATCGGACGTCGCCAGCATATCCACGTACTGCGTCATCAGATTTACGTCCGCCTCGCCATCGAATACCGTGACCTCGATACCCAACGCTTCGCCATATTGGACTGCCGCATTTGCCCTCGCCTGATTAAAGTCGTTTGACATCGTAGAAACGAAATATGCGATTTTTATGCCCTCCACCGGCTGTACCTGCGGAGTAGCGATCGGCGGCGAAGTGGTGGTTGGCAGGGACACGCTTTGGGACGTACTCTCTAGCGCGCCCTCACTCGCAGCGTACTCCATCGCCCGCTGCGCAATCTGCTCGCATCCTGCCATAACGACACAAAGCATGAACAGGCTTAATGCCACTGCGATGCTTTTTTTCATATCTTCCTCCTAATCACGTCGCCCACCTGATGCCGTGCGCAACGGGCAACACATTATCCACAATTAACCCTCGAGATCAGCCGCCTGCGCGCGACGCGCCGTTCCAGCGCATGATCGCCGAATACGAGTGGTCATCGGTGGCGGGAGAAACCTCCTTAAGCTCGCCCGAGGCCAGCATGGCCTGCGCGCGCAGAAACAGCCAGCGATCCCCCACCCCCGACAGTGCGGAGAGCGCGAGACCGATGAGCTTCGCCAGCACAAAATCCCCCTCCGGCATGTGACGGCGCAGCATGAAATCGTAGAATTCCTCCGGTACGCCCATCAGAGCCCCGTTTACGATGGCGCGCAGCGGCGCGTTGTCCCGCACCAGCTCACACCATTCAGCCGCATACATCCTGCGCTGCAGACTGCCCAGTAGCTGCTCCCGCGAAGGCATCGAGCTCAGCAGCTCCGGAGGGAAATCGCCGGAACCGCGGTAGTGCGTAACGGTACGCTCTTCTTCGTTTTCCGTCTGACGCGGCAGCCACACGACGGAAAGCGGCACCTCCGCTCCCTCCATGCGGCAGCACACAAAGCGCAGCGCGCACTGCTCTGCCGGGCTTATCTCGGACAGCCACAGCCGCACCGGCTCGCCCGTCACCTTCGCGTCGTCCAGCCGCGCCAGCGCTTTCATGCTGGTTTCCCACAGGGCCTCGGGGACATCCGGATACGCGCCGAACAGCGTTTCCAGCGCCTCGCGGCGCACGCCCGTACCCGTCTGCGAACCGGAGATGTCGCCGATATCCAGCTCCAGCTCCAGGGCAGCGACATCGCGCGAACTGCCTTCCATGGTCTCTCCCGTCCAGAAGCGGGGCTGCTTCAGCTCGCGCTTCAGCTTCGCGCGCTCCTTCGCGGTGCCACCGATAACCGCGGTCGCGCCCTGCATTCTCTCCCCCTGCTTCATGGACTTCGCGAATTTTAACGATCCCGCGATGCTCTCGCCAAACGCCAGCTCTATCATCGGTGCCTCCAATCGGTTGCTGCTATGAGTATTCGATGTCCGTTGGGGATTCCCCTGTCGCCGCGCATTCCGCCCGTATTGTGCCCATATATATCAAACGGAGGGATGTGACATGCCAACAGATTTTGCGAAGCTCTATGCCGCCTTCGCCGCGGACGGCTTCCTGATAAAGAAGCGGGTTTTTACTGACACCGGCCGCATGGGCGTACTGGCCGAGCACCAAACGGCGATAAATTACGAAACGCGCCGTAAAAAGACTGCTTATTATCTGGAGGGCAGTCCCTACGAACGCGGCCGGCTGATGGGGCTGCTGGACGAACCCGCCGTTGCGGATATGGCGGTGAACTTTGTGGACAACATCGTATTCGACTTCATCGGCCTGGAATTTCTGAACCTGTTTCCGCTGCTGCAAAAACTGCTGGTTGCGCTGATCTGGGAGCTTTCGGATGACGCATGGGCTTCCCAGCCGCGCCATGTGCACGAGGAAGCACGCGGCCTTTTGGACGGCTGCCGCAAGGTCAATCCCAAAACGCCCGTGACGGACGCGCGCATCGGCATCATGAACGTCGGCTTTGATGTGCTGTGCGCGCTCATCTACACCGGCGACCTGCTGAACAAACGCGCGCCGCAGCTTGCGCCGGAGCACATTCATCTCGCGATGCTCTGCAACGCGTTTTCGGCATTCGGCGAAGCAGCGAACGGCGGGCACTACTTTGGGCGCGACTTCACGTTTGCCACGGGCGACACGCTGCACAAGCATATCGGGCATGTCATCTGCCTGCCGGACGGAAGCGGTGAATTGCCTTTCGTCAGCATCACCGCGCCGGGTATACTCGGCAGCGTCAGCGTGATGAATCTACCGGGCGTCGCGGCCGGGCTGGATATGTCGCCTGCGGCCAACTGCGATACGGGGCATACAGGCTTCAACTCCCTGCTGCTGCTGCGCGAATGCGTCATGCGCGGCGGAACTGCCGCACAGGCGGCGGAGGTCATCACGCGCGCGCAGCGGGGTGTCTCTTGGGACTACGTGTTGTCCGACGGCGGAACGGACACTGCCTGCACCGTGGAGGCGGGCGCTTCTTGGCCCGCGCTTGATTTTCTCAGCTATCCCGCACAGTCGCTGCTGCCATATCTGCCAAGCCGGGAGTACCTGCTCTCCAACATGCCCGTACCGCTTCAGAACGGCGCGATGACGCGCTGGTGCGGCGGCGAATTCCCGGCATCATATCTCGGCTTCAACGAAGGCCTCTGGCGGCACTACCAGCAAACGCGCGACCCGCGCATTCAGCTTTATCCCGACGCGATGCTGCCGTGGGGCTTTATCAACCGCACACCGGAAGAGAAGAACTGCCCATCCGGCTTCTATTTCGCGCCGCAGCGTACGGAAGGCCCCGTTCACGTCACCACGAACCACTTCGTACTGCCGCACATGCGGCTGTGCGCCATGGCACCGTGGTGCTCGCAGGTAGTGCGCGGCAATATCAACGATATCCAATGGCGATACGACGAGCTGAATCACCAGATTCGCGCGGAACTGGAGGCGCGCGGCAGCATCAATTACAAAGCGGCGCGCCGGATCATCGACTTTCTTGCGCCTTACGGGCGATTCCCCGGCTATCATAAAAAAAGCCCCCGGAGCGCGGACGGGAAAACGCAGCGCATCGAAGCCTGCGTATCGCTGTTCGACCTCAAAGCACGCAGTGTGGAAAGCCATTACGGATATTATGCCGATGAGTGGGTGAGAACCACGCTGCCCGCTTATGTCACCTGAAAAAGAGGCCTTTGCGATCCAAATCCAGCTCGCTGGCACGCAGCTGTATGACGCATTCCTCGATGGCGGAAAGCGCCGCGAGTACGAACAGCGGATAGAGCAGTACGCTTGTGGAAAAGAGCAGATACTCTGCCGGATATAAAAAAAGCAGCATTCCGGTCGCCTTGTTGGCAAGGGTATGCAGCATGGCAAAGTGCCCGAAGCGCACACGTGCAATGATGAGCGCTGCAACACGTACTGCGGCAACGCCTGCGGTCAGCGCCCAAACCAGCGGCGGGATTGCGCCCGCCCAGACGATCAGCGCCCACAGCACCGCGCCGAACACGAGAACGTCCGCAACGCTGTCCAGCCTCGCACCCAGTCTGGACTGGCAATGCAGCCTTCGCGCCAGAAAACCATCCAGCGCATCGGTGAAACCGCAAATCAGATAGAGCACAAGAAAAAGCGGCCTGTGCGCCATACAAAACGGCAGCGCCAGCGCCAGCATAACCCGCAGACCTGTAAGCAAATTAGGCAGCTGCCTCACGCTCTCTCCTCCATCCCGCGCGCTTTGTGCGCCCGGGGCTATTGTACCCCATCGGGCGGCATCGAGCAACGCCGAGGCAACGGGTGCGTCAGTGGTGCGGCATTTCCCCCACCTTCTTGAGCGCTTGCAGCACATAAACCGTCAGATCGACGTTGGACTGGAGCCCGCTTGCGTCCAGCCTCGTCAGCAGTTCGCCCTTCAGGGTGGTCACATAATGGCAGGGAAGCTGGTTGAGGATGAGCGCACAGGTATCCAGAAAGCACTTCTCACATTGGCACATCTTCATTTCAGGCATCAGCTCGCGCACTCTTTTACGTACAAGCTGCTCCGTAATATTCACCAGTACATAGGATTTGTGATCTTCCATATTTCGCACTCCACCGAATTGATGGTTGGATACTTTCATCAGCATAACGCAAATATGTAAAAATAACAACGAAAATTTGGCTATTCACCATTTCTCGCGTACCGCCCGCATCTTACCCCTCCTGCCGCGGCGCTTTCAGCCTGAAGCCGGTCCAGACCCTATACAGAACCAGTGCGGCAGCGCAGAAAACGGCCCCCAGCCCGAACGCCCAGCCCACGCCCCCATCGGCCAGCGCACCAAACGCAAGGTTGGTGAATATGGCGAGCGCATTCATCATGCTGGAATACACCGAAAGCATTGTGGCGCGGTTGGCCGACGTCACCTGCCGGTTCTGTATCTCCACGCCGACAGGATAAAACACGGAGGCGGAAACCCGCAGCACCGCGACGCACGCCACCGCCAGCACCGGGCTGACCGCAACCGCCGCGACGCCGCACGCAATCGCGCTGGCCGCCAGCAGCACGCCGCCGAGCCTCTTTTCACCGATTCGGAGCGTCAGCCTGCCGGAAAGCGCTGCAGTAAGACCCGCCACCGTAACAAGTATGTGTAAATATCCCATCGCTGCAGGCGCAATCCCGGCACGCAGGTACAGCGGCTGATTCATAAATACCGTCAGCGTCTGGCTGCTCTCCGCAAGCAGCGCCGCCGCCGCAAGAAACAGCAGGAAACGGCGGCCTCCTTTCAGCGCGTCCATCACGGCGCGTGCGCTCTCGCGCAGGCCCGCACGGCAGTGTGATTCCACGTGCACCTCGCCCAGCGCCAGCGTCAGCAACATCGATATCCCGTACGACGCCACCGTCAGCAGCCCCGCCAGCGCATAGTCGCTGCCGATAAAAACCGAGTAAACTACAGACGCCGCGACGAGGCCCGCCGTACCCATCGCGGAATAGACGCCAAAGACACGCGGACTGTGTTGCTCTCCGGCAGACCGGTACAGATATGCCGAGTCGCAGCCCGACAATCCCGAAAGCACGACAGAAAGCATCAGCCGCTCCGCGAGGAAAGTGCCGAAGCCTCTGGCCTGCCAGAATACGATCTTCGACGCGAAGAAAAGCACATTGCAGATAACAAGCGTTCGTTTATACCCAATGCGGTCTGCCACATACCCCCACGGGATTTCGAGCAGTATCAGCAGCGCGAGGGAGATGCCCTCTATCAGGGTGATCTGAAACAGCGTTACGCCCTGCGCCTGACGGTAGAGCGTCGCAATGGGCCCGTAGAACACCATGCCCTGAAGCAGCGCAATGGCGTACATGAGCCTTACATTTCGTTGGGAATGCATAAAAAGAACCTCCATTTAAGCACAGCAAAAATACGCTGAAAACTCAGCGTCCCAATACAGTTACTGTCTTAAATGGGGCAATGCATGAAATGGCATCCTCCGGAAATTTTGATACTTTAGTATACTCCGCCCGATGCACGCCGTCAATCCGCCAACTTGTCAGCGCCTGTTGACATATAATATGTCGGCAAGGAGAAGCGGTATGGATATTGTACGGGGATTCAATACGCGCACGGCGCTGGAGCATCTCATTTTTCTCAGCGGGCAAAGCATCGTCGAGGTCTGCCGCGCACTTTCCGTCACGCCGCAGCAGTTTTCCGACTGGATTAAGCGGCGGCGTCCCATCCCGGAGGAACGACTGTCTCAGCTTTCCGCGTATTTCGCGGTGCCGCCCGCCATGCTCGCGGACGAAAAACGCTTCGCAAGCGGCCTCAGCCGCCTCTCCGCCATAGAGCTGGAAATGCTCGTCGTGTCCTGGGAGACAAAGATGAGCGCATCACCCCAAGCGAAGGCCGAGCTGGCGCACCGCAGCGCGCAGCTGGAAATCGAGCGTCAGAAGCAGCTGCGCATTGCGCGGCTCGCGGCGCTGCTGGACAGGGACGACGCGGCGCTGATGGCGCGCATCGACCGCTTTATCATGGAACTGGAGCAGCAATAAGACCCGGGCTCGGATAGGTCTCTCATGGATATTTCGTCTGGCATTCCCGACATCTTGGCGTGCAACAAACCAACCAAGCCGCCGCGCAATCTGGCAGCAGTCCTTATCGGCCTATGACGCGGCACTCGCTTCAGCGGTGCGCGGAGGCGGTTGCGCGCTCCTGCGCCACCCGTTCAATCTGCTGGCATACGCCTGTGAAATTGCGCCGCACTTCATCACTGCCATAGCGCAGTACGGCTACATCGCCGTCGGAAACGAACTTGCCCGCAGCACCGTCAATTTCCACAATCAGCCCGGCCCGGCGGCAATAGAAACGATTGTACTGCCCTTCAGCTGTTCTTTTGCGTTGGAATCGAATCGGATAAGAGCGCAGAAAATTACGCCACAAATGCCTCTGCTCCTCCGTCATATCCCTCGCACCGGAAGCCTTCTCCATACCGCCGTTTTTTTGCAACATAAAAAACCTCTCAATCCACTGCTGCGGAAAAGCTTCACAGGGAACGTCGTTGTTCCCGATCTGTTTTTCTTCGCTTGTTTTAGTGTATTCGACATACCCTACAGGATACCCTTTTGTCCGACAAAAAAGCCGCGCCATACAGGCAGCGGCTCAGACTGCTGACTGGTATCTCTTGGAGGCTCTGCCTCCAAACCACCGCTTAAGGGATACATCCCTTAAGAATCCCATCAGTGAGATGCTTCAAGAAGGCATTTCCCACGTGTCTTTTCCTTCTTTTCTTCAAGAAGAGAAGCAGGTGTTCGAGGGCAGCGCCCTCGCGAAAGGTTTGTCATCAAGCTGAGCCGCGCCATAATTGGCAGCGGCAGTGTTTCGCTATTGCGACGTTATTATCTCACGCCGATTTGTTGATAGTATTCGAGGATACGATCCACGTGAATGCCGGTCGTGTTGAGGAACGGTATGCCGAATTCATCCCGTGTCAGTATCAGCGGAAGCTCCGTGCATCCCAGCACGATACCGTCGATGCGTTCATCGTCCAACATCCGGCGCACGATCCCCAGCAGTCCTTGCCGCGTATCGTCCAGAAAAACGCCGTGCTCAATTTCGGAAAACAGCTTCTGTTCGATATACCGCTGTTCCTCATCATCAGGCACAACCACTGAAATTCCCGCCTTGTCAAACTCATCCTGATAATAGCGGCTCTGCATGGTAAACCGGGTCCCCAGCAGTCCAACCTTCTTCAGCCCCAGTATTGCCGCCTCGCTGCACGCTGCCTCCACAATGCTTACCAGCGGAATGCCGCAAGCCTTAAGCACCCTGCTGAAAATGACGTGCGGCGTATTGGAGGCGATGAAGGCGAAATCCGCGCCCGCAGCGTGAAGCGCCCGGACGGCATCCGTCAGCAAGCGGGTTAATCCGTCCCAGTCCTGACGCGCCACGTATTCCAGCATTCCGGTCATGTTGATGCTGTTGACGATAATCTCCGGATACCCGTCATTATCCATTGTCTGGCGGTATTGCCGGATAATGCGCTGGTAATAATCCACGGTGGATTCCGGACCGATGCCGCCCACCATACCGATTTTCATTCCAATTCTCCTTATCCGGCAACCTGCCCGTGCTTTTACCTGTCTCGTATTGCCGCGTCATGCCCCCAGCAAAAACGCTAGAATCATCATTTTCTCATCCTCCGTGAGGACGCACATATGGCCGCGGCCCGTGAGCTCATATGCCGCACAATCGGAAAACAGCCGCCGCGCCTGCGGCAGCACCCGCTCCGCCGGAAACAGGCAGTCCTTTTCGGCCGCCATCACCAGCACCGGCACCGCGCTGGGTACCGCAAGACGGATGTTTCCGGGCATTCCCGCTTTTATCCGTACATGCTCCAGGCTCAGCCGCACCGTCTCGCGGGTATCCGCGTCAATGTTGTCCTCACTCAGCGCCATGGGCAGCATGCATCGGACGAGATACCTTTCACGGTGCGTGGCACGATACAGCAGCAGGGGCGAAATCATACTCACGCTGACCGCCCCGGCATTACGGATGCCCGAGGGCACTATCAGAACCGACCTTGCTACCTTTTCCGGAACGGTGCTGATGGCCCGGGCCAGCACCCCGGCCCCGAAGGAACCGGCACAGCACCGCACGCTTTGAAACCCCAGCGCTGTGATTACGTCGCCCAGCCAATAGCCATAGTCGCTGCCGCCCGGCGGCAGACTCACTTCCGCGCTCTTTCCCGGGTGCCCGATGATATCGACCGCGTACAAATGGAATTCGCTCAGCAGAAACCGGAACAACAGCAGGTTATAAGCGCTCGTGGCGTTGCCCCCATGCAGCAGCACCAGCGGCATACCCTTCGCGTTGCCGGTCTCTACGATGTGCGTTGCGCCATAGCGCGTGTCTACGTAAATATCCCGAAAAGGCGCTCCCAGCTTTTCCAGCTGCGCGTCGTACAGCGCCAGTATCGCATCCCGGCTGCCCGCATGCCTGTATATGGTTTTTCTGCCGCCCATCTTTGCCCCTGCCTCGCCGGCGCATGCCGGTCAGTCCGTGATACCCGCCAGCCAAGCTTACGCCTTATATCCGCTTTCTTTGGAAACCCGCCCCTGATTCCGGGCATAAACAGGGCCGGATTGTCATCCGGCCATGATCCCGTTATTCGCTGCGCGCACCCTTCCCCAGCATGCGGCTGTATGCAAAGCGGAGCAGCCACCGTGTGGGCATCAGGCGGGAAAGCCAGCTCGCCGCCCTGAACTTTATACCCGGCACAATTACGCGTTTTTTCCTCAGCATTTGCCTGACGGCATATTCCGCCACGACCGCGCTGGGCAGCCCTTTGCCAAAATCGTGCGCCTGCGCAATCCGGTTGAAATCCGTCGGCACCGGTCCCGGACACAGCGCGCACACATGCACGCCGCTGTTGCGTCTGCGCAGTTCTTCCCAGACAGCCTCGGTGATACGCAGCACATATGCCTTGGAGGCATAGTAGGTCGCCATCATCGGGCCGGGCAGAAACGCGGCCAGAGAAGCCACGTTCAGGATATACCCTCTGTCCCTCTCCACAAAGTCCCGGAGGAATAGCTTGGTCAGTATATGCACGGCGCGGACGTTGACGTTTATCATATCCAGCTCGACGTCAAGGCTCGTGCTGTGAAAGGGGCCCACCAGGCCGAAACCCGCGTTATTGATCAGCACGTCGATGGCTTCGTCTTTTGTCTGCTCGTAGAGCGCCCTGCAATGATCCTCCCGCGACAGATCGAGCGCGATGACCCGCGAGGGGACAGGCAGTTCACTCTTGAGCTGCTCCAGAAGCTCCTCCCGCCGCGCAACCAATATCAGCTCAAATCCCCGCTTCGCCAGCGCGTGTGCCATGTCGCGCCCGATGCCCGCGCTGGCCCCTGTAATCAACGCTTTCATGCCGGATACCTTCCTTGCGGTGCGCTCACAGTATCCATGCTCCGTCCTTCGCGGGACGCGCATCCATCTCCGCCTTCTTGGCTTCGAAGCCCGCTTTGCCCATCAGCGCGAAGGTCGCCTTTTTGCCCTCTTCCACACCGGGCTGATCGAACGCGTCGATGCCCAGCAGCTCTCCGGCGTAGGCTGTGGCCATCTCGAAGAAGTGCAGCAGCGCGCCCACGCTGTATTCCGTCACCCCGGGCAGCGCCACCGTGATGTTCATCCTGCCCGCCTTGCAGAGCGCGTACTCCGTCGCGCTGCGCTCAGCCTCCAGCAGCTCTCCGAAGGTGTGTCCCGAAAGGAAGGCGATATCGTCCACGTATTCAAACGCCGCGGAGATGGACAGGTCGCGGCGGAACTCGTCCACCTTCAGAAAGGTAATCAGCTTGTCATAAGGGCCTTCGGTGTAAAGCTGCACCTGAGAATGCTGATCCGTTACGCCCAGCGCCTTCACCGGGGTCTGGCCCGCAAAAACCTCCTTGCCGTCCAGCCCGAGGCGCTTGCCCAAAGACTCCGCCCAGAGCTGCGCGTACCAGTCCGCCATAAACTTCAGGCTGTCTGCATAGGGCAGCATCACCGAGACGTTTACGCCTCTGCGCATCGCGAGCACATGCAGCAGCGCAAACAGCGACGCAGGGTTGTTCCCTTCTGCAGAGCAGCGCGCGTCCATGTCCGCCGCGCCGCGCAGCATCGCACGGATGTCAAAGCCGCACACCGCCGCGGGCAGCAGCCCCACCGGCGTCAGCTCTGAGAAGCGCCCGCCCACATCGCCCGGAATGTAGAAGGTTCTCAGCCCTTCCTCCTGTGCGATTCGGATGAGGTTGCCGTTCTTTTCATCCGTTGTCGCAATCATGTGCTCTTTGAGCGGCAGGCCCGCTTTCTTCAGGCGGTCGGCCACAGTCATCATCTGCGCCATGGTCTCGGAGGTCTTGCCGGACTTGGTCACGGCATTAAACGCGGTTTTTTTCAGATCCAGCCCATCCAGCACGCGCGCGAAGCGCTCCGGATCCACATTGTCCTCCACGACGAGGCGGACAGGACAGCTTCCCGTATCCAGCGCCTGATGCACCGCGATAGGCCCCAGCGCGGAACCGCCGATGCCCAGCACCACAAACGTATCAAACCGGCTGCGGATCTCCGCCGCGGCCGCCTCAATATCCGCCAGAATGGCTTCCGGCATCGCGGGCAGCTTGCGGAAGCCCAGCGGCTTTCCCATAAGCCGCTGGTGCGCTGCGGCAAGCTCCGGCTGGGCGGCTGTGATTTCCTCCGCGGCAAAGCCATGCTCCCCTATCATCGATGTCATTACGTTGTTGAAGTCGAATGTCAGCTTGCTCATGAATCCTCCCTGTGATTTCATAAATTGATACATCCGCGGCGCAAGTACTATTCTTTCCTCCGCACGGAATATATTTCGTTGAGGTGATATTTTGATGGAACCGCAGAAAAACCGGCGTACACTCTTTGCTGCGCTGGGAGTATCGTTCGCACTGCTGGCCGGGGCCATACTGACCGGGCTGCTGCTAAACGAAGAGGGCAGCGTAGCCGCGTTCTCCACCGCGGCCGATACCGCGTACTTTTCGGTAAAGGTAGTGGAGGGATACAGTGAAACGCCGCTTTCGGGCGCGCAGGTCGTCATCGTGGGCACGGGCGAGAGCTATGAGACCGGCAGCGACGGACAGACCTCCGTCATCGCCGTACCCGCCGTGCGCGATACGCGCTATGACGAGGTTCTTCCCAAGCCGTGGGCCGAGGTATCGCTGATCGTCTACAAGGATGGTTACATTCCTTATGCGCTGTTCTACCTTCAGGTGATGGAAGGAGAGACCCGCGAGGGCGTAAAAATCCTGCTCTTCGAAGAAGGCGCATCCACCAGCACCGAGCCCTTCTCCATCATCGAAGGCCCAAACCGCACCTGGGTAGACGCGCTCGTCGAAAAATACCGCCCCACCGGCTGATATCGTTTAATATTTGTTGCGGCCGAGGTTCTTCACGCTGCGGATCGGAATATCGGCAGTCAGCCGTGTCGCGCCCTGGCCGCCTTCGGTGGTGTTGCGGATCTCTACGTCAAAATCCTCCACGTCCACCTCGAAGTACTTGGAAATCACGCCGATGATATCGCGCCGCAGCATCTCCATTACATTGCTGGAGGGCGACGTACCCGCACGGTCATGAATGAGCACAAGCTTCAGGCGCTCCTTCGCCACGCTGCTGGATCTCGTTTTGGTGTGTGCCATAAACCACCCTCCTATTTCCCGCCGAACAACTTCTTGAGCCGGGCGCCAAAGCCGCTGTCGTCCTCCATATCCATCAGCGGCACGTTCTCGCCGAGGATACGCTGCGTTATATTGCGGTACGCCTTGCCCGCCGGGGCTTTGTCGGTTAATACGATGGGTTCACCCATGTTGGACGAGCGGATGATCTTCTCGTCCTCGGGCACCACGCCGATGAGGTCGATACCCAGTATATCCAGCGTATCGTCCAGTGCCAGCATATCCCCGCGCTTCACCATATCGGGCCGCAGCCGGTTCACGAGAAGCCACACATCGTCGATGCCTGCCGCGGACAGCAGTCCGATGATGCGATCCGCGTCGCGCACGGCCGAAACCTCCGGCACGGTGACAACGATGGCGGATTTCGCGCCCGCGATGGCGTTCTTGAAGCCCTGCTCTATTCCCGCCGGACAGTCAATAACGATGTAATCGAACTCCGCCTCTATCTCTTCGATAAGCTTTTTCATCTGCTGCGGCGTCACCGCCATCTTATCGCGCGTCTGCGCGGCGGGCAGCAAAAACAGGCCGTCATACCGCTTGTCCTTGATGATCGCCTGTTTTAAGCGGCAGGTTCCCTCCACCACGTCCACCAGATCGTAAACGATGCGGTTTTCCAGCCCCAGCACCACGTCGAGGTTGCGGAGACCGATATCCGTATCGATCAATATCACTTTCTTCCCCTGCTGCGCGAGACCCGCGCCCAGGTTCGCAACGGTCGTCGTCTTTCCGACGCCTCCCTTGCCGGATGTCACCACGATGACGTTCTGCATATACCCCTCCAAAATTATTTGTTACCCTGCGGCTTTTGTCTGGCCGGAAGCTTCATGGGCCTGATTACCACACTGCCCTGCTTGTATTCCGCTACCTCCGGCATGCCGCTCGCCTGATCCTCCGGAAACATCGCGATCTTGCCGCTGATGCGCAGCTGCTTGGGACGCAGCTCGTTGGCGGCTACCACCACATCGGAGCGCCCGGTAGCGCCCGCATGCGCGAGGCCGCGCAGTACGCCCATTACGGCGATGCTTCCCCCGGCGATGACCTCAGCGCCGTCGTTCACATCCCCCAGCACCACAACGTCACCCTCGCATTCCACGCGCTGTCCGCTGCGCAGCGTATTGGATATAAATATGCTCTTGGCCTTGAAGTACTCCCTTGAAACGAGCTCGACGCGGTTCTCGACAGCCGTCACCGTCGGGGCCGCACGCTTCACCAGCGTTTCCTCCGCGGCGGTTTCGCGCTCGTCCTCAAAATAGACGTCGTCCACATCGTAGTCCATATGCAGCATCCGTTTCAGATCCTGCTTCTGTGCCTTCGTCATGGCCCTGCCGGAAAACAGCAGCTTCGCCTCCGAGCCGGTGAAAAAATCCTTATTCTTATCGAGCTTGTCCTTGAGCGCGTCGCGCACTTCCGTGTACGAGGAAAGCGGCGCAACCTCGATTTCAAACAAGCCGCCCGGCCTCCCCTTAATGGTGATCCCCATATATCCCTCACAAACATACCATGGTTATGGAAAACAATTCTACATCACAGGCATGGTTTCCTGCAAGGTGTAAAAATCAATATAAAAGCGCGTCCGAGGAAGGGATCTCCTGTTCCGCCACCACTTTCTTCTGCTCGAAGTAATAGAGCAGAATATCCTGCGCCACGTAGGACGACAGACCGCCGATGTAGCCGTTCGGAATGTACACCACGATGGCGATCTCCGGTTTGACAGTGGGGTCATCCTTGGAATACGGCGCGAAGCATACGAACCAGCTGTTGTTCTCCAGATCCACCGTAGAAACCTGCGCAGTACCCGTCTTGCCCGCGATTTGATCACGATACACCTGGGGGAAGTCACGGAAGTACTTGTCCGCGGTTCCTTCCTCTTCGGACACCACCTTGCTCATGCCTTCCTGTATCGCCCGGATGTAATCCTCATCCGCGCCCACTTCATCGTAAACCACCGGCTGCTGGTCAAACACGACGTTGCCCTCCTGATCCAGCACCTTGTCCACGATATGCGTCTCGTACACCGTGCCGCCGTTGGCAATCGCGGCGATATAACGGGCCATCGCGATGGGCGTCACCTCGGTGATGCCCTGCCCGATGCCCGTCGTGACGGTCATATAGGTGGTCCACTTCAGCTGCACCAGCACGCTCGTAATCTGCTGATCCCAGCCCTTTGCCTGCGATACGGTAGTACGGATGTCCATCATGTCAGAAAGTATGCTGCGCACATGTTCACCCATTGCGTAGCCCTCCGGGTCTACCCAGACCTTATTTTCGTTCTGCGTCCACTCGATACCCATCAGTTCCACCAGCGCCTTGGCGGTTTCGTCGATCACCTCGTCGCTGTACTCCACTTCGCGCTCCGACGCGAATTTTTTCAGCAGATTGACCATCGAGTATCGGCCCGTTTTGTACACGAGCATGGGCAGCGAATTCGCCTGCTTGTCAATGGGCTTGCTGGCATCGTACAGCAGTTGCTGGTTGCCGATGATGCCCACCGCCTCGCCCGGCAGCTCAATGCCCGTGGAAACCGTGAGGCCGTATATGTCTCCCCATTTGTCCAGCTTATCGATACCCACACGGTACGCAAGCGTATAGAAGTAGAAATTGCAGCTATGCTGCAGGCCCTCTACCACCGTCTGGTCTTGGTGCTTCCATGAGTTCTTTGTCCAGCAGTGGGGCGCCTGATTAACGTTCACGATGCCCGTCGTAAACCGGTAATCGCAGTCGATCTGCTCCGTCAAATCGGTTTCGCCTTCCATCAGCGCGGCGGTGGCGGTCACCATCTTGAACACGGATCCAGGCATCGCGAGGCTCTGTATGGCTTTATTGAACAGCGGGAACCCCTCCTGCTGCAGAAGATCCTTATAGACCGAGTCGGAAATGCCGCCCGTAAACAGATTGAGATCGTAGCTGGGGTTATTGGCCAGCGCCAGCACGTTGCCCGTGTTGACATCCAGCACTATCGCCGCGCCCGAGCAGGCAAAATCGAGGTCATCCATAACCAGGCCGTCATAATCCGGCTTTCCGTTGTGGTCGTTGTCCTCGTTGGCCAGAAATGCTGCCTCCTGCTGCGCCCGAATCTGAGGGATCTCATCTTCCAGCGCCTGCTCCGCCACCATCTGCATTCCAATATCCAGTGTCAGCATCACGTTGTCGCCCTGCGTAGGCTCCGTGGAGGACAATATGTTCTGTACGATCGCCATGTTGTCCACCTCGACTTCCTGCTTGCCCTGCCGCTGCGAGGTGTTCCCCGTCAGGTACGCCTCCATGGACTTCTCAATGCCTTCCACACCCACAAGGTCGTCCACGCTGTAGCCAAGGTCCAGCAGGCTTTCCACGCCCGTCAGCTGGCTGGCGGTAAAGCCGAAATCCTCCAGACTCCTGCCGCCCACGGTAGCGTCATCGGAGACGTCAAAGCGTCCTGCAATGTCGTCCTGCATGCGCGTCGCGACCCTCGCCGCCAGCTCGGAGTCGGACTCCGTGGTATACTGCGACAGAATATCCTCCGTAATACGGCTCTCGTAACCGATGACATGCGCCGCGACGCTGCCGCGCGGGTATACGCGCACCGTGCTCTCGGCAATGCTCATGCCTTCCAGCTCCGCTGCGTGCGTCCTTATCTCCGCCACAGTTTGTATGCTGACGTTGTACGCGACCGTGATGGACTCGTAAGCCACCCAGGAATTCAACTGCACGTCCTGCCAGATGGAAAGGATTTTGCTGGCCTCGGTGAAATCCATCTCCGCCGGAATCTGATAGCGTTCGCGCAGCGTCAGGTATATTTCCTCCGGCGTCAGCGGCACACCGCTGCTGGGCACTTTGATGTACATGTTCTCGCGCCACTTTTCCTCGCGCCGGGCAGCGGCCTGCTTGTTTGTCAAACCGAAATCGAAGTAATACTCGCCGGTGGTCTCCCGGTATTTGATCGCAAAGCTGTCCACCGTTTTGCCCTGGTTTTCCTCTACGATGGCAATGGTGTCGATGATGACACCCGTATAATAGGCGCGATCCGCCGCGGTGTTTTTGCTGGGATCGCGGTAAAACTGCACGTTGTATGACTTCTGGTCGTAGGCAAGCGGCAATCCGCTTGCGTCCAGTATGCTGCCGCGCGCGCCTGGAATGGTGATCGTGCGCGTATCCAGCGCGTTGGCCTCCTCAGCGTATTCCTCGCCGTGGACAATCGTCAGACGAAACAGCTGTACAAAAAGCAAACCGAACATCACCGCGGCGATGATGGCAAATATGATGAATCGATTGCGAATATTGACGTTCATAGAACCTCTCCGTCCGAATATTCCACCCCACTTTCCGATATTATATCATATTGCGCACGTATTGCACGAATCAATGCGAACCGGAAATATGAACTTTTTCGTACCCCCGCTTGCAAACGGCCGATCCGTATGATAATGTGAACATATCATGGAAGTGACAGCGGCGTCATCGGGGGCAGACGGCCCGGTTGGCGTCTTTTTTGATGAAAGGCACGCGCACACAGAAACCATTCTGCCCGGCAGGAAATCTGGCAGTGGGATATACCGGAAAAGGAGTGACCATAAATGACAAAGAAGTACACCAATCAGGACGTGCTCAGAATGGCGGAAGAGAACGACGTGAAATTCATCCGCCTTCAGTTCACCGATGTTTTCGGCATACTGAAAAACGTGGCGATCACGTCAAAGCAGCTTCCCAAGGTGCTGGACGAAGGGGCCATGTTTGATGGTTCCTCCATCGACGGCTTCGTTCGCATCGAGGAAAGTGATATGCTTCTGGTTCCCGATACGGACACGTTCGAAATATTCCCGTGGAGGCCGCAGCAGGGCAAGGTGGCGCGGCTGATTTGCGACGTGTACACCACGGACGGCAAACCGTACGACGGCTGTCCGCGCAATGTGCTTAAGAAGCAGCTGGCCAAGGCCGCAGCGCTGGGTTACACCATGAACGTCGGGCCGGAGCTTGAGTTCTTCCTGTTCCAGACGGACGCGGAAGGCAAGCCCACCACCATCACGCAGGATGAGGGCAGCTATTTCGACCTCGCGCCGATAGATAAAGGCGAGGATGCACGCCGTGACATGTGCCTCGCGCTGGAGGATATGGGCTTTGAAATCGAAGCGTCGCACCACGAGGTCGCGGAAGGGCAGCACGAAATTGACTTTAAATACGCCGACGCGCTGAAGACCGCCGATAATATCATGACGTTTAAAATCGTCATCAAGAGCATCGCACAGCGCCACGGCCTGTATGCCACCTTCATGCCCAAGCCCATATTCGGCATCAACGGCAGCGGCATGCACACGAACCAGTCGCTTTTTACGAAGGACGGCAACGCGTTCTTTGATCCCAACGGAGAGCTGCAGCTCTCCAAGATAGCGTATAATTACATCGCGGGCATCATGGAGCACATCCACTCGCTCGTCGCGGTGACGAACCCCACGGTGAATTCGTACAAGCGGCTCGTACCGGGCTACGAAGCGCCCTGCTACGTCGCATGGTCTGCGAAGAATCGCAGCCCGCTGATCCGCATCCCCGCCTCTCGCGGCGCAGGCACCCGCGTAGAGCTGCGCTGCCCGGATCCGGCGTGCAACCCGTACCTGTCCATCGCGCTTCAGCTGGCCGCCGGGCTCGACGGCATACAGCGCGGCCTCACGCCGCCGCCCGCGGTCAACCGCAACATCTTCAAGATGACCGAGGCGGAGATGGCCGAAAACGGCGTCACCAGCCTTCCGGGAAGCCTGTACGACGCGCTGCAGCTCTACAAAGCCAATCCGCTGGTAAAGGAAACGCTGGGCGACCACATCACCAACATCTACTACGAATTCAAGCGCAAGGAATGGGATGCGTTCCGCGTGGCGGTTCATCCGTGGGAGATCAACGAGTACCTGACGCGGTATTAATCATCCCAGGGTATATGACCGTATTAAAAAGCTCCGGCAACGTCCATTATGCCGGAGCTTTTATTGTTCAGCCTTGGGGTTCCTTCACTCGTCCATCGGCATCATTTCCGTGATTGCATCGAAGCTTTCCGGCGCCAGCCGGATATAGTACCCCAACACGCCGCTGTATGGCAGCGCGCGTATCTGCTCCTGCCCCGCCAGCACGTGTACAAAGATGAGGCTGCCGTCCAGCAGCGAAACCGCCTCTGCGAATACCCCTTCTTTCTGCAGACGCTGCGCTTCCTGCTGGCAGACATACAGGCTGCGCGCATGAATCAGTTGCAGCTCTTTCGCCTCCAACCCGATCACCTCGTCCGTCGACGTGTACCACTGCGCAGGCAGGGTAACGGGAAGCCGCCCCGCGTATTCCGCCAGCCACGGATACTTGCCCTCGGGGTCAAACCGGGCGCGTTGTGCTTCGTCGCGCGGGTCATACCACTCCACTTCAGGCGGTTCCTCCTCGCCCTTGCCGACGCATTCACCCCAGATTGCATCGCATTCCGCGGCCAGCGTATTGATACGCGCCCGCAGCGCCTCCGCCGTCCACCCGTCCAGCATAAAGCCGTCAAATGCATTCCCGTAGTATTCCTGCGCATGGTATGGAAAGATCATGAGGCTGAACAGCGCATCCGCATACGCCGGATCATCCAGCATGGCTGCCTCATCCATGCTCATCGCGAGATAGATATCCCCGCCATCCGGCACACACTCATTCATCGCCGTACCGGGCACGGTTTCCGCGTATACGATTTGCCGCGACGGCTCTGCCGCGGGAGAGGGCACCGGAGTGACGGTGGGAGCATCCATGTCCCCCTTGTCGGGCGTCAGCATCGCCGGAATGGCAATCGCCGCCGCCAGCACACATATCACCGCCGCTGCGGCTGCCCGCATCCGGTATGGTTTTTTCTGCGGTTGTTGCCCCTGCAGCTTTTTTCTCAGCCGCTGCTCCATTTCCGCGTCGGGCTCTATACGGCGCACCGCGTGCCGGTAATCCGCTATCTTCATCTTATCCTTCCTCCAGCTCCAGCCGAAGCATCGCCCGTCCGCGGCTCAGCCGCATCTTGACCGCAGATTCGCCGAGACTCAGCATGCGGGCTACCTCGCCTACCGCGTACCCTTCAAAGTAGTGCAGGTGAATGGCCGCCCGGTACTTTTCCGGCAGTGACATCACCGCGTCCAGTACCGCGCTGTCTTCCGGCGCACAGGCTATGGGTTCCGCCCTGTCCATCGGCTGCGTATTTCGGCGGTATGCCGCACCCAGCCGATTTTTGCACGCGTTGCCGGCGACGCGCAGCAGCCAGCGCTTCTCGTGCGCCGCATCCGCAAATCGGGGCGCGTGAAACAGCAGCTTGATAAAAGCCTCCTGCATCACATCCTCCGCGTCGGCCGCGCTGCGCAAATATACCATGCACAGCCTGTACAGCGTCTGACCATATTCGGCATACTTCCCGGTGAAATCCTCACCCGTATGCTGTGACGATTTCAAAAATGCATCACCTCTGTATGAGTATAACAAATCAGGCGGTATAAAGGTCACAAATCCTGCCGTGAACCACCCCGACGGATTTATTGTCCCTAAAACCGGATAGCTCTTCTGATATTATGAACATAGTTTCTATAATCGGAGGTAAGCTATGTGGCAGGCAATATTGCAGTCAGGGCCGTATATCATCGGTGTGGCGGCGGCTTTCGCGCTGTTTACGGGTGGCCTTTTTCTGATGGAGCGCGGCGGACGCAAGCGCAGGAGTGACACTCCGGCAAAGCCCACGTCGCGCGTCATCCGCACCATTCGCTGCGAAGGGCAAGACAGGGCCGCCTAAAGAAAGGAAAGCTGGTGGTCCTCCGGCTTTTTGGGCAGCGTACGATACGCGGGCAGCCGGTACTTCGCGCGCAGCTTTTGCACGGTATCCATCGCCCGCTGCTGTGCGGCGCGCCACGCGGCCCGGTCGCCCCATAGCGCCCGTATATCCCCCGCCAACGCCGGAAAGCGCTGCCGCACCGCGGCAAAGAACCCTTCCCTCGTCGCACCTTTCAGGTTCAGCCCGCTGACCAGCAGGTAGTCCGCACCCGCGTCCCGCGCGGCCGCGAATACCGCCTCCAGATTTTGCGTGCTGTCGGTCAGCAGAGGGATGACGGGCATCATGTGTATGCCGCACGTCAGCCCCGCCTTTTTCAGCTCCTTCACCGCTTCCATACGGGCCGCGGGAGGCGCAGCGCCCGGCTCGATGAGCGCGGCGGCGTCCGCGTCCAGGGTAGTTACCGTAAAAGCCGTCATCGCCCCGGCCTCGCGCTGAATGCGGCAAAACAATTCCGTATCGCGCAATATCAGCGGCGATTTGGTCGAGAGAATCACCGGAACCCTGTAATCCCCCAGCAGCTTCAGCACACCCGGCATCAGCGCGCGGTCGCGCTCCGCGGGCTGATAACTGTCCGTCACGCCGCCGAGGTTCACCGCCTCACGCGAGAAGCGCGGCAGCTCGCACCTCAGCGCTTCCGCGATATTGGTCTTGGCGTAGACGTGTCCAAAGAAGTTGTCGTCGCCGATATACCCGTGCGAATACTGCGCGTAGCAATAAATGCACCGGTGCGCGCAGCCGCGGTACACGTTGATATCATACCGGAACGGCAGCCATTTGGAGTTGTGAGCGTGCAGCGCGGTCTTACAGGGCGCTTCTATGACCGTATAGTCCATACCGCCATTATACGGCGGAGCATACAAGCGCGGCAACAGCGCAGATAAAAAATCGAATATTTTCGGGTTTCAATCTCTACCCCTTCCATCGCAATAAAAAATATGATTTATTTGAATGATGTACTGCAATGTTTTCATTTCTGTATCGTCTTATGGGCGTAACCGGTTCACAATTAGCCAAAAGGAGGTGATGAGCCGCTGAACAAGCAACAGGTAAAGCAGGTCTTCGAAGAAAACTATGAATGGTTCAAGCGTTTCCTGCGCGGGCGGTTCATCCATCTCAACGACTACGACATCGAGGACTTGATACAGCAGTCTGCGATGAAGCTGCTGTACATGGGCGAGAACATTGCAGGTATCAGGAACCTCACGTCCTATGTGTTCAGGACGCTGGAGAACAGCGCGAAGGATCACTTCCGGGAGCGGAATCGCGAGACGCTGACCGACTTCCCGGGCGAGGGAAACTCCGACGCGCTGGAAGAAAGGGTACTCGTCCGAGAGCTCAAGGATGTCATTGTCAGGGCCATCGACAAGCTGGAGCCGTGCCAGCGGTACGTATTTGTAGAGACAGAGCTGAAGGGAAGAAGCTACGACGATCTGTCCAGAGAGACCGGCGAAAAGGTAGGGACACTGCTGTCCAGAAAAAGCAGAGCGGTGAAAAAGCTCAGAGAAATGATAGTACGCTATATCCATGAAGGAGGAGAGCATGAGTAAAAGTGAAGAAAAGTTCATGACGCCGGACGGCGCCATGAAGGTGCTGAAAATCATTGGCATGGTGCTGCTGGGAATCGCCGCGTTGTTCGCGTTCGGCTTCGTCGTACAGCTGCTGTGGAACTGGCTGATGCCCCGGATATTCGATTTGCCCGCGGTCACCTATTGGGAAGGCCTCGGCATTCTGGCCTTGTCGTCCATACTGTTTGGGCGGCTCGGCGGAAGCTCGTCGTCGGACGATAAGAAGAAGGAGAAGAAAGCGACGCCCATCCGGGACGAGATCCGGCGGGAGTTCGCAAAGGAATTCGAAAAGGAATACGGAAAAAAAGCAGAAAACGAAGCCAATGCGGAATGCGAGCAAACGTACGAGAAATGGTGGGAGGCGGAAGGAAAGGACAGCTTTGAAAAGTACGCCAAAGGCCCGGAGAATTCGAACTGAAAAGCGGCAGGCACAAAGGACGGCGCATTTTTGCAGCCGTCCTTTTAACGTCTGCGGCAAATCCGCATCAATCCGCAAGACCAGTGTAACGGCCCCGTGGATACAAAAAGAGCCGCCCGCAGGCAATCCTTGTCTGCTCAGTTCGCGGGATACATATCCGTCGCCACAATGTCGATGCCCGTGCCGAAGAGGTTCTCTATCAGCCTGCTGCCCGGCGCTACGCGGGCTCCGGCCTGCGCGGCGTTGATCCGCTTCATCGCGTCCGTGAGCAGCCCCTTGGGCAGCGGCGCGGACGACTTAACCGGCACACGCCCGCCGTCCGCGGTGCGCATGGTGCTGGTCAGCGTGCGGCGCGGGTCCGCGATCTCCGCACGAACATAGTCTTCGCCGCGCTTGCAGGTGTTGCCTTCAATTGTAATTACCTGTCCGTCTTCCACCTGTGCCTTGATCGGGCAGCCCATGGGACAGACGATACACGTCAAATTGCGTTCTTCCATGTTACGCCTCCTCCACCGAAACGGTGATGTCGCCGGTTAAGTCCGCGGCCTTTACCTCCAGCCGCTCCATCTCGCCCGGCGTCACAATCTGCCGCCTGCGCCGCGCGATGACCTTATCCCCGCAGCGCGCTACGGTCGCGCAGTTTTTATACACGTTCACCGCGCGGAAGAACAGCGTTGCATCTTCCGCAGCCAGCCGCTGCGGCACTACATAACGCACGCCGCAGCCCGCAATGGTCTTGTACTGCGCTTCTTCAAACGCGCCGGACAGCGCGTATTTTGCTGCCGAAGCGCCCGCGCGCATGGCTTCCTCCGTCACAAAGTCCACAAGGTCGTGTACCTGCACCGCGTTGCCGCACGCGAACACACCCGGCATATTGGTCTGCAGGTGCGCGTCGACACTCGGCCCGCCCGTCGCGGGGTCCAGCATGACGCCCATGCCGCGCGACAGCTCGTTTTCAGGGATCAACCCAACCGACAGCAGCAGCGTGTCACACGGAACGTAATATTCCGTTTCCGCCTTTGGGATACCCTTCTCGTCCACCGCCGCCACGAATACCCCCTCCAGCCGATGCTTGCCGTGCAGCTTTGTCACCGTGTGCGACAGGTAGAGCGGAATGGCGAAGTCGTCAAGGCACTGCACGATGTTGCGCTTGAGCCCGCCGGAGAAGGGCATCAGCTCCAGCACCATCTTCACGCGCGCACCTTCCAACGTCATCCGCCGCGCCATGATGAGCCCGATATCGCCCGAGCCCAGGATGACCACCTCGCGGCCCGGCATATAGCCTTCGATATTGACAAAGCGCTGTGCGGTACCGGCGGTCAGCACGCCCGCAGGCCGGTCTCCCGGCACCATCAGCGCGCCTGCGCTGCGTTCGCGGCAGCCCATGGCCAACACGACAGCCCCCGCTTCAATCACCACCATGCCGCGCTCCGGGTTGATGGCGGTTATAGTCTTATCCGTTATATCCAGCACCATGGTATCCAGCCAGATTTCCGCGCCGACCTCCTGTGCTTCCTTGGCATAGCGGGTCGCGTATTCCGGCCCGGTCAGTTCCTCGCCGAGGGAATGCAGCCCAAAGCCGCTGTGGATGCACTGCCGCAGGATGCCGCCCGTACGCGTCTCCCGGTCCAGCACGAGCACGCGGCCCGCGCCGTTCTTCTTTGCGGCTATGGCTGCTGCCAACCCTGCCGGGCCTGCGCCGATGATGACTACGTCCGCTTTCATAGCTGTCCCTCCTTGGTGCGCCCGATGAGAATTTCCGAACCCGGCCCGGTTTTGGTAATGTCCGTTTCGCCAGTCCCAAGCTCGCGGCTGAGGATATCCATTACGCGCGGCAAACAGAACCCACCATGACAGCGACCCGTGCCCGCTCTTGTTCTGAACTTTACGCCGTCCACTGTAGTCGCGCCGCACGGACGGTGGATCGCCTCCACGATCTCCGCCTCAGTTACGGTTTCGCAGCGGCATACGATATGCGCGTACCGGCTGTCCATCGCAATGAGCTCCTTGCGGCGCTCCGGCGTGGCATGCGCGAACGACTCGATGGGTTTACGTATTTTCACTGCGCCTTCTTTTGGTTCGCCTTCGACACCAACACCCGCCAGCAGCTCCACGATATGCTCCGCAATCGCGGGGGAGGCCGTAAGACCGGGCGACTCGATGCCCGCCGCCTTTATGAGGCCGGGAACTTTTTTCGATGCCTCCACGATGAAGTCATGCCCTTCGGCCGCGGCCCGCAGCCCCGCGAACACCGCGATGGCTGCCCTGCGCTCCAGCGAAGGCACATAATGCTGCGCGCCGGAGAGCGCCTGCTCCAATCCCTCGCGAGAGGTGGAAACGTCGTCGGGCTCCGTAAACTGCGCCGTGGGTCCGGCAATCATGTTACCGTGCACCGTAGGCGCGAACAGCACGCCTTTGCCCTTTTCTGAAGGCGCGCCGAAAATAACAACCTTGGTTCTTGCCGCCATGCTCTTGTCAAACACGATATACTCGCCCTTGCGCGGATGGATGGTGATTTCCTCAGCGCCCGCCATGGCGGAGATATCCCCCGCGTGTACACCCGCCGCGTTGACCACACTGCGCGCCTCTATGCGGGTTTCGCCCGCTTCGAGCACGAAGCCGCTGTCCGTACGGCTGACCGCGGTCACGCGGCTGTTGAACAAGAACTTCACGCCGTTCGCCGCCGCGTTCTCCCCTGCCGCGATGGTCAGCGTATATGGGCAGATGATGCCCGCCGTAGGGGCGTACAGCGCTGCCGTGATATCCGGGTTCAGCGCGGGCTCCATCTTCCGCGCCTCGTTGCCGGAGATGATGCGCGTTTCCACGCCGTTGGCCACGCCGCGCTCATACAGCTTTTGAAGCTGCTTCTCATCCTCTTCGCCGAACGCCACAACAAACGAACCGCACGGGTCAAACGGCACGCCGAGGTCTGCCGCGAGCTGCGGTATCATCCTCGCCCCCGCCACGTTGAACCTTGCCTTCAGGCTGCCCGGTGCCGCGTCGTATCCCGCGTGCACGATGCCGCTGTTCGCTTTGCTGGAACCCGCCGCTACGTCCGCCCCGGCTTCGATCACGCAAACGCTTAATTTCTTCATCGACAGCGCCCGCGCAGTGAGACACCCCACAACGCCTGCCCCGATGATTGCCACATCGTATTTCATGCTGCCACCCCTTCGCAAATATAAAAAGCCGTACCAAAACAAGGTTTGGTACGGCTCAATTCTCCTGCCATATCTTAATGCGGATTATAGCACATTTTGCTTTCGAATTCAAGGATGAGAATCATTCGCAGGCAGCACACAAACCGTTGCTTTCCCTCCCGCTTAAAAAAGTGTATAATGGGCTTCGCATGTATGATAGGAGGCTTTGGCTAAGGATGAACGCACCTTCGGCAGCGACGAGCAGAGAAAAACTTTTAGCAACCGCAAACACAGGCAGACTGATAGTGAAATTCGCGATTCCTGCAATTATCAGCTTTATCGTCAACGCACTGTATAACATCGTTGATCAAATATTTATCGGGCAGGGAGTGGGCACTTACGGCAACGGAGCCACCACGGTGGCTTTCCCGTTTAATATCATTTGTACTTCGCTGGCGCTGCTGCTGGGCATCGGCGCCGCTTCCAACTTCAACCTGCGGCTGGGCGCGGGACGGCGCGAAGAGGCAGGACATGTAGCGGGCGCAGGCTTATTTCTGCTTGCGGTCTGCGGCACGGCGCTCACCGCGCTCGTCTATATCTTCCTTACGCCGCTGCTGTACGCCTTTGGCGCGACTGAGAACGTATTTCCCTATGCGCTCACCTACACCAGCATCGTCACTGCCGGGTACCCGCTCATTATCTTCACCATCGGAGGCGGGCATCTCATCCGCGCGGACGGCAGCCCTACATACTCCATGATCTGCATTCTGTCCGGTGCGATACTCAACACCATACTGGATCCGCTCTTTATCTTCGGATTCCATATGGGTATTGCGGGGGCGGCATGGGCGACAGTGATTGGCCAGTTGGTCTCCTCGGTACTGGTGATTCGCTACTTTTTCAGGTTCAAGACGCTCAAGCTGGAGCAGAAGCATCTCAGGCCATCCGGAAAAGATGTTGCCGCAATTTTGTCGCTGGGCGTGGCTTCGTTCTTCAATCAAATCTCCATGGCTGTCGTACAGGTGGTGATGAACAACGCGCTGACGTTCTACGGCGCGCAGTCGCAGTACGGCGCCGATATCCCGCTGGCCTGCGTCGGCGTCATCACAAAGGTGAACACGCTGTTTATCGGCTTCACCATCGGCATCGCCCAAGGCTGTCAGCCCATCAACGGCTTCAATTACGGTGCGAAAAACTTTGGCCGCGTGAAGGAGACCTATACGAAGGGGCTCCTCGCGGCGACCGCAGTATCGCTGCTGTTCTTCGCGGTGTTCCAGCTCTTCCCCCGCGGAATCGTCAGCATATTCGGACAGGGCAGCGAGCTGTACTTCCAGTTTGCCGAAAGGTATTTTCGCATCTTCATGCTGCTGACGTTCATCAACGGCATACAGCCGGTGACCGCCAACTTCTTCACGTCCATCGGCAAGGCCAAGATAGGCCTGTTCATTTCGCTGACGCGTCAGCTCATCTTTCTGCTGCCGCTCATACTGCTGCTGCCGCTTTCCTACGGTATCGACGGCCTGATGTACGCCGGACCCGTCGCGGACAGCGCCGCGGCTATCCTTGCGGTTGTCTTTGCGCTGAGAGAGCTGCGCAACCTCACGCGTGCGCAGCAGGAGCAGGACAGGCTGACAAAAATCTCCGCGGCATAAAACCCCATTTCAAGAAGAAAAGAGCCGCGGCTGCGGCTCTTATTTTATGCGCTCGATTCAGCACCCATCATGGCCTAATGCTGTGCTTACGCCTCCAGTGTTGTTCCCACGCGGGCATAAAACGCGTCCTTGCCGTAGAACGTCTTCAGCGCCGCCACAATATCGATGCCGGAACAGTGCGAGACGCCGATGCGTCCGATTTCGAAGCTGCTCAGTGCCTCCAGCGTCTTCTCCTGCGTCTGCGGGCTGGCAGGCGCGAGATGCGTGCCGCCAATCACGGCGTGAAACCGGCGCGTCCCCATCTTCTCCGATATGTATGTCAGCGTATTGATAAGGCCGGAATGGCAGCAGCCCAGTATCACGACGAGGCCCTTCTCCGTCTCGCACACGGCGGACTGGTCGTCCGAAACATCGTCCTCTTCCTCTCCGTTCCCTGTGCGAATCAGCTGGCGCATACCATCGTTCTCAAATTCACTGCTGCGCGGCACCTCGCCCGTCAGCCACAGCCCAGGCGAAATCTCCCGGAACTCCGTGCTGAGGCTGAAGCGCGCCCCGGCTGCCTCCAGCTCTTCCTTCGTATAGGGAATGCCCAAAGGCTCGTCCTCGCCGTCCTCGATATGGTGCGTCTCGCGAAACAGTGCGGGATGCGCGTATACCTCCGCGCCGGTGCCAACCTTCAGTGCGGACAACAATCCGCCCGTATGATCCCAGTGGTTGTGGCTCAGCATCACGCCGCGCACCGCCGAAAGATCCAGCTTCAGCGCCTGCGCGTTGTGCAGCAGGGTCTTGCCGGAGCCGGTGTCCATCAGCCAGTTGCCCGCGTCCGTTTCAAGATACGCCGAAAAGCCGTGCTCCGCCAGCGCCACGTGGCTCCACAGCACATAGTTTTCACACAGTACGGTCGCTTTCAGCTTCATGGAACCTCCCCCTTTTGCATGCGCATTGTAGCATATGCCCGTTTCTTTGGCAAGCGGGCCATGGGTGAAAATAAAAAACGCCGCGGTTGTTACCGCAGCGTCTTCTCCAGCAGCACAAACCGCCCTTTGCGGAAACTCACCTCGCCTGCTCGCTGGTAGCCGAGGCGCTCGTACAGACGCAGCGAATACGGGTTCCGCGTGAACGTGTCCAGCCGGATGCAGTCGCAGCCCCGCTCCGATATCAGCCGCTCCGCCAGACGCATGACCTCCGCTGCGATGCCCTGATGCTGATACACAGGGTGTACGCACAGCCGGTGAATCACCGCGGGATTGCTGCCGCAGCGCCAGTCCCCTTCCGCGTATTCTTCGTCCTGCCGCGTGTTGATGACCACTACGGCGAGAATCTCTCCGCCGCGCTCCAGCACGTGCATTTCGCCCCGGGCGATATCCTCCCGCGGTACGTCTTCGCCGGGATAAATTTCGTCCCACTGGTCGATGCCGGCCGCGCGCATGTGCGCGATGGCCTGCGCAAACAACGCCACTATCGTTTCCGCGTCGCGCTCCTCCGCCCGGCGAAACACCATATCCATGCTATAGCTGAATCACCGGGTTCTCGGGCTTCGCGCGGTACAGTACGAATTTCCGGCCCGCCGCCTGCACCGGCTCCGCACCGGTCGCCTGGGACAGCGCCTCCAGCGCCTCCTTCGCGGATAATGGCGCGTTTTGCTGCACGCTGCCCTTGACGATTTCTCGCGCGGCCAGCGCTTCGTGGGTCTGCGTAACGACGCTGTCCGTCACGCCAAGCTTCCCGATGTACAGCACCGTATCGATGCCGTTTGCCATGGCGCGCAGATGCGCGCGCTGTTTGCTGGTCAGCATAGTTTCGCTCCTTAATCCATGTAGTCGAATTCGAGTCCTTCAAGGCTCACCGTATCGCCCGTCTTCGCGCCCGCCTTGCGCAGCGCCTTGATGATGCCGAAGTCAATGAGCAGCTTTTGAAAATGGCGCATGGAGTCCGCATCGTTGGGATCGGTTTTGTTCATGATCTCGCGTATCAGCGGGCCGTCCACATAGAACACACCGTCCTGCCGGTAGACATCGTAGCCCATGTCTTCCTTTTCCAACGCCCATTCCTCAATCACGCCTTCCTCCACCACGGCTTTCGGCAGGGGCAGACCGCGCAGCATCTCCGCCGCGCGCGCCATCAGCGGCTCTATGCCGAGGCCCGCTGCCGCGCAGATTTCGAATACCTCAATACCCTTGCTGTCAAGGTACGCTTTCAACTGTTCCACATGTTCCTCCGCGCCCGGCACGTCCATCTTGTTGGCTGCGACGATTTCTGGCCGCTGCGCCAGCGCGGGCGAATAACCCGCAAGCTCCCGGCGGATGATCTCGTAGTCCTCTATGACGCCGCGCCCTTCGCTGGCCGATGCGTCCACCACATGAATCAGCATCCGGGTGCGCTCGATGTGGCGCAGAAAGTCGTGACCGAGGCCCGCGCCTTCATGCGCGCCCTCAATAAGGCCCGGAATATCCGCCAGCACGAAGGTATCGTCGTGTACGCGCGCCACGCCGAGGTTGGGCGAAAGCGTGGTGAAATGATATTCGGCGATCTTGGGCCGCGCGCCCGTGCTGGCCGCCAGCAGTGTGGATTTCCCCACGCTGGGGTAGCCGATAAGCCCGACATCCGCAATGGTCTTGAGCTCCAGTATGACGTTGCGCCCCTTGGTACGCCTGCCGGGGGTGGCAAAATTCGGGGCCTGCCGCGTCGATGTGGCAAAGCGCGCGTTGCCCTTGCCGCCCATGCCGCCCTTCAGCAGCATACGGCTGCCTTCGCGCAGGTCTGCCGCCACACGGCCCGTTTCCTCGTCGCGCACCACCGTGCCCGGCGGAACACGAATAATGAGGTCCTCCCCTGCTCTGCCTTTCATGTTCTTCATGCCGCCCGGTTCTCCGCCCGGCGCCACAAAACGCCGCTGAAAGGTAAAATCCATCAGCGTACGCATGTTTTCGTCAGCCAGAAACACGATGCTTCCGCCGTCGCCGCCGTCGCCGCCGTCCGGACCGCCGTTATTCACATATTTCTCGCGACGGAACGACACGTGGCCGTTGCCGCCGTCTCCTGCCTTGATGAAAATTTTCGCTTTATCGACAAACATCTATCTTTCCTTCCCCCACGGGCATAAATCGCTTAAGAAACACGTATCGCACCGGGGTCTCTGCGCCGCACAGACGCGCCTTCCATGGTAAATCAGCCAGTGGTGGGCAATCGACCACTGTTCCTGCGGGATATGCTCCATCAACTGCTGTTCGGTTTTGAAGACATCCTCCGAGTGCGCGAGGCCCAGCCGGTTGGAAACGCGCTGCACGTGCGTATCCACCGCAATAGCCGGGATTCCAAAAGCGTTGGACATCACCACGTTGGCGGTCTTTCTGCCTACGCCGGGCAGCGACGTCAGCGCCTCCATGGCTCGCGGCACCTGCCCGTCAAACCGTTCCATCAGCGCCGCGGCCGCCGCCTGAATGTTGCGCGCCTTGGTGTGGTAAAACCCGCAGCTTTTGATGATCTGCTCAATATCGCCGATGACCGCCGCCGCAAGCGCCGCCGCGTCCGGATACCGCTCGAACAGCGTGCCCGTCACCGCGTTCACCTGCTTGTCCGTGGTCTGCGCCGATAGTATGGTCGCCACCAGCAGCTCATACGGGCTGCGAAACCACAGTTCCGGCTTCGCGTCAGGGTAGTGGGCCGCCAGTCTCTTCAATATTTCCGCATATTGCTCCATATATACTCCTGTCGCGCTATTATACCGTATCCGGCGCGCAAAACACAAGCGCGCATAAACCAGCCTTTGCCGCTCAAAATAAGCGTATGTTTAACGTGATCATCAAAACGGCCATCATCTATTTCTTCGCCATGCTCATCATGCGCATGATGGGCAAGCGGCAGGCGGGCGAGCTGCAGCCCTTCGAGCTGATCATCGCCGTCATGATTGCAGAGGTGGCCGCGACGCCCATGGACAGCCCCGGTACGCCCATCACCTACGGCATCGTGCCCATTGTAATACTGCTGGTGCTGCACAACGGTATCGCGTTTCTCTCGCTGAAGAGCGAAAAACTGCGCGCCTTCTTTTCAGGCAAACCCAGCATCGTCGTATACAAGGGCATCGTGGTGCGGCACGAGCTGAAGCGGCTGTCGTACAACCTCGGCGACCTGCTGGAACAGCTTCGCGGCAAGGACATCATGAACCTTGCCGACGTACACTACGCCATACTGGAGACAAACGGGAACCTCAGCGTCATGCTGAAGCCGGAGAAACGCCCCGCCACGCCGGAGGATTTGCAGCTCTCCCCGCAGAACCCCGGTTTTTGCTACGATGTGGTACTGGACGGCAAGCTGAAACCGGATAATCTGGAGCGGCTGGGCTATAAGGAAACGGATTTGCTCAGGATTATGTCCGGCTTTCATATCAAGCGGGTGAAGGACGTATTTCTCGCGCTCTGCGACGAGACGGGCCAGGTGCTGCTGCAGGATTACCACGGCGGCCAGTTCACGGGAAGCATGGGCAATGGGTAAAAAAATTGTAATTATTACGCTGCTCGCGTTGATTTTCGCGGCAGCAATAATCGAATCCGTGTATGTGGCGGGCGCGGTAAAGCGCCTCAGCACGGCGATGGATGCTGTACAGCAGGCGCTGGAGGCGGACGACACAGAGACAGCGAAAGAAGCCGCACACGAACTGGAAGTGCTGTGGGAAAATGAAAAGAAGCGATTTGAGGCATTATACGAGCACTGCGAGGTGGACGTGATTTCCGCCACCACGCGCCGCATCGAGGTATTCTGCGACGAAGAGGACACCGTCAACGCGCTGGCCGAGGTCACCGCGGGGCAGTTTTACATCGATCACCTTCGCGAAATGATCGGGGTACGGTGGGAGAACATTTTATAATCAGTCGTTTGCCGCAGGGCATGCTTCCTGCGGGTTTTGGCGGAAACGCCCGGCGAGCGCTTCAAACTCCCGCGCATATTTTTCGATGCGGAGCCTGTCGGCGCTGGAGTCGAGGAACGGCTTACCCTTACCGACAATGAACGTATCCTTGTGTTTGACGCCTTTTGCCGTCGGCCATTCGATGGGCTCCGTATGGTAAAACGGGGCCAGCACCTGCGACTTCACTTTGGGCAGCCGCGCGGTCAGCCACGCGATTTGCTCCGTGGTGAAGAAATTGCAGGGAAAAGCCAGCTCCTCCAGCCGCGGCAGGGCGGCAATCGGCGACGGATCTCCATCCGTAATTTTCTTTCCGGTAAAGCTGAGGTATCTCAGGCCGACACAGCGTTCCAGCGGCTTGAGCGTTTCAATCACGCATCCGTCCCATACCGCGTCGCCGAAATGCAGCTCCTCCAGCGCCGGCGCGGAAGCCAAATCGTCCAGGTGGTGCAGGCGCGAAAAATCGTTCAGGAAGACGCTCTTCAGAGCGCCGTTGCCGCTCATGTCCCACAGCCGCTCCGCCCTTTGATTCCAAAAGAAGCCGACATGCTTCAGGCGGGCAAGACCCGCGAGCTTTGAAAGATCGGCCACCAGCGGACACTTCCAGAAAAAGATGGCTTCAAACTGCCTTCCATAGCGATCAATGAAATAATCGAAGGTATCCTGCCGCAGCCCGCAGATTTTGAGTGCCTTGATATTCGGGCGATCGCTTACCCTGTCGATCTCCTGCCGGGTGATAATCCCATGAGAAGTCCCATCGCTTTGGGGCCACAGCTGCTCTTCGTCCGCAAAGCCATATCCGTCGCGATATCGTTCCATCAGCCACTCGCTCATTTCGGAGCCTCCGTTTTGACTCAGCGCCAGCTGTACGAGTAGTGCCATCCTTCCGGTGCCGAAAAGCCCGGGTCAGCCGCAACCAAGCCACCCGGCAAGCCCAGCGCCTGCGCCGCCAGCGCGAAGTGGCACGCGCCAATGCCCATATCCACACGCTGTATTTTTCCACCCGGCAGCTTGTTGCCTGCGTAACCGGGCGTTTCGGCAAGGTAGAAGTGCAGCGCATTGCCCTGCCTTATAGCGCGCCACGGCTGTTTGTTGGAGGCCGACGGCGCGATGCGTATCCGCTCGAGACACTCCTTAAGCGCTCCCTGCGCATTTATGGGTGTCGTAAAATCATCTTCAAAGAACAGCGCGTCAAAGGGTTTGCGCGTGCGCGCGCCTGCGCCGGATGCCACCATGCGATCCATCAGAGAACGTTTCTCCGCCGCGTACCCCACCGCAGCCACGGCGGGCATCACCTCGCCTTCGGGCTTCATCGCCTCTCCGAAGGGCCCGCGCTTGAATATGCCCAGCCAGCAGGTGCCAAGGCTCATCGCCGTGGCGGAGAGCACAATGTGCTCCATGGCGTAACCGTACCCTTCGAAGTCCATGCCGCCCTGCTTTACGCAGCCCGCGATATACTGCTTCGCACCACGAATAAAACCATATGTTCCAATGCGTTCCGCAGTATCCACGCTGAGCAGCGCAAACCGTGTGCGTGCGCCAAATGGGTTTTGTACGCTGCTTACCAGCGCTTCAATCGCTCCGCGGTCCGCGTCCGACAGCGGCTGCCCATCATATGTGCGCACCGATATCCGCTTTTTCATTGCTTGTATAACATTATTTTCCATATTTGAGGGTACACCTCTCCCTATGCTAAAAACTCCATCGCACACGCCGCATGCTTACGTTGATCACGAGGCCGAAGGCTATCATGCTCGTCAGCAGATTCGATCCCCCATAGCTGAAGAACGGCAGCGGGATACCCGTGATGGGCATCACACCGATGTTCATGCCGATGTTTTCGAATACGTGGAACATGGTCATCGCAAACACCCCGACGATGATCATCGTGCCGAATTCATCCTTCGCCTTGGATGCCAGATACATGGTGCGGAACAGCAGCATGCAGTACAGCAGAATAATGAGCATCGCGCCGATGAAACCCACCGCTTCCGTGGTGGACGCGAATATGAAGTCGGTATGATTCTCCGGAATGCCGGAAGAAACGCTCTGACCCCCGATAGAGAAAAGCCCTTTGCCCAGCGCCTGTCCGGATCCGGCAGCCTGTTTGGCCTGATTGGCCTGCTGTGTCCAGTCCTTCAGCTCCTGAGCGGACATGCCCTCCACCGGAATACCGAGAAAGGTAAGCACGCGGTTCTTCTGCCACTGGGCAAGCAGCATCCACGCGACCGGGCCTGCCACCCCCACACAGGTCAGCAACCCCACGATAATCTTCCAACTGGTACGCGCAATGAACAACATCGCAAAGAACGTAAACGCGTACACCATCGCCGTACCGAAGTCCTTCTGCAGCAGTATAAGCCCTACCGGCAGCAGAAAAACGCCGAGCAGCGGCAGCAAATCCTTCAGCCTGCGGATGCCGCCGTCCTTGCCCTTGGTACGATCCGATATCATGCGGGCTAGTACGATGATCATCGCGATTTTGCCCACCTCGCTGGGCTGAAAGCCGGAGGTTCCGATGCGGAACCAACCCGTGGTGCCGTTGATCTCTTTGCCAAAAAAGTAAACCGCAACGAGCAGCACAATGATGGTGGCGTATATCCACTTGTAGTACTCGCCAATGGCGTGATAGTCCGGAAGCAGCACGATGAACATCGCGAAAAGCCCTACGCCAAACCACTGCAGCTGCAGCACGACGTAGTGCATGTCCAGCTGAGAAATGACTCCCATCAGCGTATCGGACTCCTCGGTGAGCGGATCCGACAGCGCACTCGCAATCGCGACAAGGCTCACCATGATCAGCAGCACGATATTGCCGAACAGCAGCCAGTCGATATGTTTAAACATCCTTGGATCGATGAATTTCAGCTTCACAACCTACCTCGGTCTTCTCAGCGTTTCACAATACGCCATACAGTCAATGGTCCACCCGGCACAAATCTTACGTTTGTGTTGCGATTATAACACAAATATGACAAGCGGGAAACCCCTTGAAGCTGTAAACTTTTTCAGACACAGCGTGCTTCCGCTATGAAGCCTATTGTAGCGCATTTTACGCGCCGCGTACATCCCCCTGTTGCGCAAGCCTTCAATATAGACATGCCCCGGCGAAAATGGTATATTAAATGGACAGAAACGGGAGGAATTCCATGGCATATACGGCGCTCTACCGCGTCTGGCGGCCTTCGCGCTTCGCGGACGTAGTCGGGCAGGAGCACATTACCAAAGTACTCATGGCGCAGGTGGAAACGGGGCGCACCGTGCATGCGTACCTGTTCGCAGGGCCGCGCGGCACGGGCAAAACGAGCCTCGCGAAAATACTTGCACGCGCCGTCAACTGCCAGAATCCCGACGGCGCGGAGCCCTGCGGCAAATGCGACGCGTGCCGGCACAGCGCCGAGGGCGGATCTGTGGATATTGTTGAAATCGACGCGGCCTCCAACAACGGCGTAGACAGCGTGCGCGAGCTGCGCGAGCGCGTCGGCCTGCTGCCCGCCTTCCTCAAGCATAAGGTATACATCATCGACGAAGTGCATATGCTCTCCAAAGGCGCTTTCAACGCATTGCTGAAAACGCTGGAGGAGCCGCCTTCGCACGTCATGTTCATACTCGCGACGACCGAACCGCACAAGCTGCCCGCAACCATCCGCTCGCGCTGCCAGCGGTTCGATTTCAAACGGCTGACCCAGATCGATATCGCGGGGCAGCTGCGGCACATCTCTCAGGCCGAAGGGTACGTGTTTGAGGATGCGGCGCTCACGCACATCGCGCGCGCGGCGGAAGGCGGCATGCGTGACGCGTTGTCCTTACTGGACCAATGCGCGGGCAACGGCGACGTGACCGAGGCGAACGTAGCGGCAGTGCTGGGCGGCGGCGACATGGCCGCGCTCACCGCTCTGGCGGGTCACATCGCGCGGTACGAGGAGAAACAGGCGCTGGAGGCGCTGCGCGGGCTGCTGCAGTCCGGCGCGGATACCCGCGTGCTCATCGGCGAGCTAGCGGACATGTTCCGCCGGATGATGTGGATAGGCGCGGGCGCAGCCCCGGAAGAGGCCGACGCGGCACTCGCGCCGCTGGCCAAGAGCTTTGGCAAGGCGGCATGCGTGCGCGCTTTGGACATCCTCCTGCGCAAGGAGTACGAGATGCGCCAGAATCTGCGCGCCGATATCGTGCTGGAAACGGCGGTGATGGCCATTATGGCCCCCGCGGACGACGGCTCGGCCTCGGGCGCGGCCCGTATTGAAAAGCTGGAGGCGCGCGTAAGGGAGCTGGAACAGCGTCCGGTAGCAGTGACAGTGGCTGCCCCGGCGGCATCGTCCAAGGTCCCCGAAAAGAAGCCGGAGAAACCCAAAGCACAGGCAGCCCCGGCAATGCCCCGCGACGCGTCGGCGGACGCCATCTGGCGGGGAACGCTGGATAAGCTCAGACACGGAGAATACTTTTTTTACACGCACGCGTGCAAGGCATCGTGCGCAACGCTCGCGGGCGACCGGTTGGAAGTGCTTTTTGAAAACCATGAGGTTGCGGCGGACTATTTGAAGCAGGACGACGCGCGTAAAAAGCTGGAGGACACGGTCAAAGAGGCGGCGGGGCGTCCTCTGTCGGTAACGGTGGTATTCAGGCGCGGCGCGGCGGTAAACGACAGCCCCGTAATGCAGTTTAAGGACGATATTGTAGAAGAAGACATCGACGAGATATAAGGAGGAATTATGGCAAAGAGACCTTCCTACGGCGGAGGCGGCATGGCGGGCGGCATGGGCTCCATGCTTCAAAAGGCCCAGAAGATGCAGGCGGACATGGCGGCGGCGCAGGCCGAAGTCGAGGCGGCAGAAGTGGAAGCTTCCGCAGGCGGCGGTGTGGTCACAGTGCGCGCGACGGGCGCGAAGAAAATACTCAGCGTAAAGATTTCGCCCGACGCGGTGGATCCGGACGACGTCGAGATGCTCGAGGACCTCGTTACGGCGGCGGTCAACGAGGCGCTCTCCAAGGCCGACGAGATGATGCAGCAGCGCATGGGCGGCATCACAGGCGGCATGGGTCTGCCGGGGATGTTCTAGGTGCTCCCGGTCATCGAGCCGCTTCAGCGGCTCATTCTTCAGTTCACGAAGCTGCCGGGCATCGGCGCGAAGTCGGCCCAGCGGCTTGCTTTTCATGTCCTCAACATGAGCGACGAAGAGGTGGACGCCTTCGCCGACGATTTGCGGTACGCCAAGCGCAACACGGTGCTTTGCCCCGTCTGCGGCAATCTGATGCCCGGGTGCGAAGATGCCTGCGCCATCTGCGCCGACACCTCGCGCGACGCTTCGCTCCTCTGCGTGGTGGCGGATGTGAAGGATGTACTCGCCATTGAGCGCACGCGGGAGTACCACGGTGTGTACCACGTGCTGCATGGCGTCATCTCTCCCATGGACGGCGTGGGCCCGGACGATATCGCCATCGCGCCGCTGCTGGACCGCCTTGCCAAGGGCGGCATCGCAGAGGTAATACTCGCTACCAACCCGGACGTGCAGGGCACCGCCACCGCGGCGTACATCGCCAGGCTCATCCGCCCGCTGGGTGTTCGGATCACGCGCATCGCGCATGGCGTGCCGGTGGGCGCGGATCTCGAGTATACCGACGAAGTGACGCTGACGCGCGCGCTTGAGGGTCGCACGGAATATTGATTCGCTGGAACTTTTTCACAGAATCAAACGTCATACCGGTATTCAATAACGGAATAATTCCGGATTGGAGCCTGTATATGAAAAAAATGCGTTGGATTTTACTTTTGCTTGGACTAACGCTTCTGACGGGTTGCGCCTCCGTTTCACCGTCAGACGGCTGCCCTGTGGTCACTGTCTCCGCGACAGGCGTCGTGACGCCTTCTCCCACGCCTCTGCCATCAGACACCCCCACGGTTTCAGAAACAGATCCCATCAGAGCACAGCGTGAAGCGGTCTCTGCGTTCATCGCGGCGCAGAACGCGGGCGACTGGGATGCCTTCACGGCGCTCTGGGCGAGCAGCGAACAACCTTACTGGCGTGATTTTTTTAGCGACGCGAACAACGCGGCGCAGCACAATGCTTATTGCGCCATTCAAAGCGCACAGCTGGCTGACACCTACCGGATTGCCGATTTCGAGAAGCGGCTGCAGAGCGGAGCGTTCGATAATCTTCCCTACAGTGTATGGGGACGCTTTACCGATGAGCTTACGCCCGGCGAGTACGATATGGCGGGCCTTTGGATCGTCAAAGCGGACTATGCGCTGGAAAAACCGTTTCGGGATTATCGCGAGGGCACCAATTACCGCGTACTTCTGCTCCTGTTGGAAGGGGATGCTTGGAAGGTGCTGCAGGATGGTCAGGGCTATCCCGACGCCGCCGCTTATTTCGGCGATGTGGTTCCTGCGGAGCCGGATAATCCCACACCCGAGGAAACGCCGAACGTACTTGTGGACGGAACGGTGCACGGCACGCAAACCGCCACCGGCTATTTTCTGCGGATGCAGTACGGAGATTACGCCCATGCCCTCATTCGCACAACGGATGGCGAAGACGTGTCGTTTTGGGTCACGACCGGCTGCGCGCCGGGTTTCGACGCCCTGAGCGCTTATCAGAAAATTCAATTCACCTGGGAAAACCGGGATACCTATATCGACGAGGCCGGAGAGGTCATCAACATGGATGTCATTATCGGTTTCTCGTCTATAGGCTGAGACTGTTCATCAGAATAACAGGCGCACCGGGCAGCCCGGCAAGACCAGTCCGTTGCGTTAATGGAGCCGCCCCATCGGGACGGCTCCTTGCGTTGCGTCATTTCAGGTTTTCTTCGTTGAGTACTTCCAGTTCACCGAGGAAGCGTCCGTCCTTGCGGATGAGCTCGCCGTCGAAATAAATTTCGCCGCCGCCGTACTCCGGGCGCTGGATGTAGACGAGATCCCAGTGCTGCGCGCTGCGGTTGCCGTTGTCGGCATCGTCGTAGGCGTTGCCCGGCGTGAAGTGGATGGAACCCGCAATCTTCTCATCGAACAGCGTATCGCACATGGGCTTTAATATGTACGGGTTAACGCCCAACGCGAACTCGCCGATGTAGCGTGCACCTTCATCGAGGTCGAGCATTTCGTTGACGCGCTGGGTATCGTTGGCGGTGGCCTTGACGATCTTGCCGTCCTTAAACTCGAACGAGATGTTCTCGAAGCGGAAGCCGCGCTCGATGGAGGGTGTGTTGTAGGTTATTTTGCCGTTGACGCTGTCGCGCACAGGCGCGGTGTATACCTCGCCGTCGGGCAGGTTCATGTGTCCGGAGCACTTCTTGACGGCGATGCCCTTGATGGAGAACGTAAGGTCGGTACCCACGCCTTTGATGTGCACCCTGTCGGTTCTCTCCATGCGTGCCTTCAGCACGTCCATCGCCCTGTCCATCTTGGCGTAGTCCAGCGTGCAGACGTTAAAATAGAAGTCCTCGAACGCCTCGGTGCTCATGTCCGCCAATTGCGCCATCGCCGGGTTGGGGTAGCGCAGCACCACCCAGCGGGTGTTGGGGATGCGGTTGCCAAAGTGCACGCGCTTGTAGTAGATACTCTCATACAGGTGCATCTGATCGCCCGGCACATCGATAAGCTCCAGGTTGTTCTCATTGCCGCGAATGGACACGTACGCGTCCATGCCTTTCATCTTTTCCTCATCGTAGTGCGTCCAGGTTTCCACATGATCCGGGTTGGTGCCCATGATAATCGCGCGCTGTATGGAACGGTACATGGTATTGATCAGCGGGATGCCGCCCGCCTCAAACGTCTTTTGCACCAGCAGCTTGCCGATGGTATCCCCCACGTCGGTGGTTTCAATGAGCAGCTTGTCGCCCTTTTTAATCTGCAGCGAGTAGTTGACAATGATGTCTGCCAGTCTTTCCAGTCTCGGGTCCGTCATAATGTTCCTCCGTCATTCCGTAAAGTTTACTTTTTCGTCGATGATATAAATGGGCCTTCCCTTGGCCTCGTCATATATTCTGCCTAAGTACAGCCCGATGATACCCAGCGACACGAACAGCAAGCCGATCAGCGCGAACGCCACGGCAAAAAGCACGTGCATCACTTCCCAGATGCCCAGCGCCGCAAGCACGATAGCCACGATGAGGTATAAACAGGAAAGCACCAGCACCGCAATGCCCGCGCCCATGGAGAATTTAAGCGGCTTGTTGGAAAACGACGTGATGCCGTCGCCCGCCAATTTGAGCATCTTCTTCATGGAGTACTTGGTCTTGCCCGCCGCGCGCTCGTCGCGCACGTATTCGCAGGGCTCCGCGGTAAAGCCCGACCACGCCGCCATGCCGCGCAGGAAGCGGTTCTTCTCGGGCATCGCGTTCAAGGTGTTGCACACCTTGCGGTCGATCAGGCGGAAGTCGCCAGTGTTGGCCGGGATGTACTGCCCGCCCAATGCACGCAGGATGCGGTAATACAGCCACGCGGTCAGCTTCTTAAACGCCGTCTCACCCTTGCGCTTCGTGCGCAGGCCGTACACGATGTCCGCCCCCGCCTTCCACTTCTCCACCATGCCCGGAATGACCTCCGGCGGGTCCTGCAAATCGCAGTCGATGATGATGACGGCCTGTCCGCTGCTGGCTGCCATGCCCGCCGATACCGCCTCCTGATGTCCGAAGTTGCGCGAGAAGCTCAGCACCCTGACGTGCTTGTCCTGTGCCGCGATTTCCTTCAGTATGCGCAGCGTGTCGTCTCTGGATCCGTCGTTGACGAAGATGAGCTCGTAGTCCCCCAGCGTGTCCATCACGGCCTTCAGCCGCGGGTACGAGAGGGGCAGCACCTCCTGCTCGTTGAACGCGGGGACTACCACCGAATATTTCATAAGCGCCGTCGCTCCTGTCTGTTTTTCAGACGAATCCGCATGGTATCAGTTCCCTTTGGGCGGATTTCGTCAATACTATTTACCTTAGCAGAGGACAACTATTTGTCCGCTTTTATTCGAAATAGTACAATACCGATTATATACCAATGCGGAAATGATTACAAAAAATATTTGCATTTTACGTAAGTCTGCTTGCAGAAAGAAATGGCATGGAGCTTCTCACATTTCACCTTTTTTCTTGTGCTTCTCCAATTCTTGCGTTGTATGAAAAAATATCGTTTTCGGTCAAAGAGCACGAACTCAGCGGCTTGTATTGAATTTACTGAATCAAAAGAAGGGCATTCGCGCCCTTCTTTCTTGGACTAAAGCTTATCTCAGCAAATCATCCCCGTACTCACCACTAACTACGCCCGTGTGATAATGTATTTCGGGATTGCTCCTCACAAGAGCCGCTATTTTATCGATATCTGCTATTAAAACCTGATCGGTATCCAGCCCTACCTGCTGCTTTCCTTGATTAAACTCTACCTTTATCAGTTCATTGTATTTCCTGATAACATCCTCCGTTATTGGCTCTTTTGGATGCACCAATATTATCTTATCGTCTTGTTCCCATTCAAAATAGGCTACCATTTGCTCATGGTTATATTTTTCGCCTTCCGGCGATTCTAGTTCCTGACTATAATAATACGTAACTCCCCCAACGGATAATGATTCCCAGCCATCATATTCATACTTATAATCTTCTGGTATAGTGAAAACAAACAACTGCACTCTGTTATTATCTGGATTCAGGAAGGTAATATTATAAAGATCCATGTCAGGCGATATCCCTACCCTTACAACCTTCAGATCCTCGGGTATCTTTTCAAATATATAATAATAGGCATATCCGTCCGCATTGGACATCAGCTCATTGAACGCTTCAAGGCTGTCGACTTCCCAGTAAGGGTCTTTGTACGCCTCCAGGCCTGCAGGTTCGCTTGTACCGACCACAGGCGACGGAACAAGGCTTTCCGCTGTTTGGGCGGTTACGACATCCGAGTTCGTTTCTGGCGGTTGAGACTCAGCACAAGCCGTAAGCAGCATCAGACAGATTGCGAGAAGAAGCAATATTGTTTTTTTCACGACCATTCCCTCGTCTGCGGCATGTGTCCGCATAGTCCTTAATGCCACTTATTTCTATTACTCTCAAATATTATTATAAATCACCTTTAAATTTGTGTAAATAGATTCTGTGCTTTTCGGTTAATAAATGGCGATTGTTGTCATGTTCTGAGAGAAGTGTTAAAATGATACGGGAACATTGAAAATCCGACAAATCCCAGTCATCCGTCACGGAGGACAGCAGCATGGTTCTTTTTACGGCGTGCTTCGACAGGGTTTCCGATCATCTGACCATTGACGACAAATATTTTTTGCACATCAAGCGCGTATATCCGGACATCGCCGAGCGGCTGATGCGCGTTACGGTCTGTGCCCAGTATGTGACCGGGCGCGCCGGAGAAGGCGCACCCGTAATCCTGCGCCCCCTGAAGCGCTTCGGCGAAGCGGAAGATTCGCTGCGGCTGGAGTTCGGGCCGGGCAAGGCAACGGCGCTGACGGGCGGACCCCTCGCGGAGGGTGTGCTGCGCCTTGCGCGGCGGCAGGGGGTGCTGGACACCGACGGGCGCACACCGCTGCTCGTGTTTGCGGAGCAGCCGGAGTACGACGAGATCTGCGCGGCGGCGGCAACGCTCTTAGAGCTGGACGCGCTGATGGAGAAAAGCGACTATAAGGCCGTCTGCATGCGCTTCGCGCCGCTGCGCAACGCGAAAACGAATGCGGCGCTGTGGGACAACCCCGACATGCTTTACCGCGTGGGGCGCGCGTGCAGCAAACTGGCCACCACGCTGTTAATCAAGGCCGGTGAGACAAAGAAGCTGCGCGACTGCGCACAGTACCGCGCGTATGCCGTCGCCTTTCTGAAGCGCGGGGCGGAGTTGGAGCAAGGCAGCGCCCGCTGCGCGACAGCGCTGGCGTACCGCCACTATTCCAACGTGCACGAGCTGCTGCGTCCGGGCGAGCGGCGCGATCAGGATCTCGAGAAGGAGATTGAGCTCGCCAACGAGTGGCTCTCCCGCGCGCTGGAGATCTACCCGCAGAGCGTCCGGAACAACTACCGCAAGGGCAAGCTGATCATCGAAAAGCAGGCGCCCTGGCTGCTGTTCGGCAAGCACGCCTACGGCAAGGAGGAAGCGGTGCTGCTGCGCGAGATCCGCGATATCGGCGAGGAACACCTTGCCACCGCCATATCGCTCTATGAGGCCATGAAGGACGGGCCGGACAAGGAAGCCAACGCGCGCGAATACGCCAAGGCGCTGTTCGTGCTGGGCGGGCATTACTTGGGCGACGCCTATCTGCCCACGCTGGAATACTGCTGCCGCCTGCTGGCCAAGGGCGAGGGCGGCACATCCATCCCCGAAATTACGAAGCTCAACATCGACAGCGCGTGCGAGCTGCTGGAAAAGTGTTTTGCCGCCGAGTGCGACATGCCGCTCTCCGCGCTGCACATCGGCAGGCTGGCGGAGCAGGCCGTATCCGGTCACTGGACACGTTCCCCCGTGGAGAAGCTGTATCAGCTCGGCTGCGCGCATTCAGCCCGGGCCTTCATCGCGCTGGCGGAAGGCCGCGAGGAGGATTTGCAGCGCAGCGCGTTTTCAGCAGGCAAGCTGCTCACTGCCGCGAAATCCGTCGCCGACGCCGCCAAGGACCGCAAGCGCAACACGTGGCACATCAGCGAGAAGCTCGCGTGGGTAAATATCTGCCTGGGCCGCTACGAAACCGCGGCGGGGCTGCTGGCGCGCTCGCGCACCGGCTACATCGTCAATACGCGGGCGCTGGCGCTGATGCTGACGGGCAGACCCGCCGACATGGAAAAGGCATGGGAGGCGCTGCGCGCCGCGGCGGCGGACAAGTACAACAAAGCCGCCGGTCTCTCCCGCGTACTGTACGCGTTTACCTGCCAACGCCTCGGGAAGCCATTGCCGGAACTGGGCGAGCTGTCCGGGCGGAATACCCGCCTCGCGGAGATACTCGGTGTAACCCCGGCAGGCAAAGCGCACGCTAAGATTGGGTAAAGCCGAACATATTTTTGCCCAGCCGGATTGACACCCGCGAAGGGGGTGTGGTATATTCTTGATGGTGAAGTTGAACACCTAAAATACGGACAGAAGGAGGAGAAACGTATGAAGATTAAAAACATCAACGAGCCGGCGAAGTTTTTCGAGGTTCTCAAGGATTGCAAGGGTAAGATTGAACTCGTCACTTCCGAAGGCGACAGGCTGAACCTGAAGTCCACGCTTTGCCAGTACATCATGCTGACGCAGATGTTCTCGGAAGCCAAGATCGACGAGCTGGAACTGCTGGTTTCAGAGCCTGAAGATTTGAACCTCCTGCTCAACTATCTGGTGAGGGGATAGTCCAAATCCCGCAATACAGCCGCCTTTGGCGGCTTTTTTAATTCAGTCCGCCCCAGCCCATGTCATTGTTCCACCGGGATACTCGCCACTCCCCATCGCATCACAATCCGGCGCAGCAGCGGGCTGCACAACACCGCCGCCTTCGCGATTTTCAGCGTATACTTGAGGCGCATCCCCAAGGTCTCTCTGCGGTAATTCCGCAGCACACTGCCGTCTTTTCGGAAGGCAAGGCTCAGCCGGTACGCGCTCATCAGCGCCCCGCTGATACCCTCCAGCGAGCTCGGGCTGACGAAACCCGCCGCTTCGCCAATAAGCAGCGCGTTACCCCGCCCGAGGCAGATGTCGCGCGGCCTGCGCAGCCGTCGCACAAAGCACGCCTCGCGCCGCAGCGGCTCCGGGAGCGCCATGCCCTGCCGCCGCAGCTTCTCCTTCTGCGCCTCGAAGGCTTCGCGAGCGTCACGCAGCCCATACGCGCCGCCGAACACACAGCGGCTGCCCTTGCAGAGCGACCACGAATAGCTTCCGGGATTGCACGTGTCGAACACGCACGAGAAGAAGGGGCTTTGCCCTTCATGCGGATACCACTCCTGCAGTGACAGCAGCAGGCTGTCCTTCCCCCGCCCGCCGCACCGCTTTTCCACAACGGATCGCGCGCCATCGGCACCCACCACATAGCGCGAAAGAATACTCTTCTCGATCCCGCCTTCGCGCCATGTCACCTCATAGGTATCCCCCGCCTTTTGCAGGCTCGTAACCACCGCGCCGCTGCAAACAGTAACGGTATCGGGGATAAGCGACATCAGCCATAAATCAAATTTGCTTCGGTCAATATTCAGATAAAAGCGCGGATACCAGCGCAGCAGGCCGCTGTCCAGATCCAGCGTTCTCACCGAAAAGATTTGCGGCGAAGTAAGTACCCCATCCGGTATGGGCAGATCGAAGCGTGCCAGTGCGCGCAACGCGTCGGGGGAAAGCAGCCCTCCGCAGGATTTCGTCCAGCACTCCGGCTGAGACGCATCCTTTCTGTCGAAGGCGATTACGCGGAATTTACGGGAATCAACGAGCCGCGCAAAGCTGGCACCCGCAGGTCCAAGGCCAATGACGGCAATATCGTATACCATACACGCTCCCTGTTTCCATGCTGATATATTCTATTCGCCGCGCAATAAACATTTCCTCTTTATCGTTTAATTTTTATTGTTTATAGATATATTTATGCAAAAAATCGACTGCCGGCAAGCCGGCCTCCGTGCATATCATCATTGCTCCGTACATATATACAGTATGAAGAACGCCGGATGGTTTCTTTCAGTCCACTGTAAACGGAGGAAAAGGGAATGCGCAAGGCAAAGCTCAGCATGGTAATGGCATGGGTGTTGATACTGGCACTCTCAGCAGGGAATACAGGCATTGCACCCATGGCAGAAATCCCGGCCGTCGCACAGGCTGGCGGAGTGCTCGTTCCGGCGGCAAAGGCACCGGTTGGAACGGCAGCTGCCACCGCAGCAATTTCTGCCGAAGCATACGCCCCGTCCCCTTCTGCCGAGGCTGAAAGCGTACGCGATACCGCAGCGGAACCCGCAATCGAAGCGGCTGATGCCGCAGCCCCGGCTGATACCGCCCCGGAGGTGCTCGTCCTGCCCGACATCCGCACGGACGGCCCTGCTCCGTCGCAAATAAAAAGCCTGCCGGATTCCGGCAGGGTGTGCCTCACCTTCGACGATGGCTACGGCGAGGCCGCAATCCATACCATACTCGATTGCCTGCAGGAAAACAACGTACACTGCACCTTCTTTATCATCGGGTCGTGCTTGAAATTGTACCCCAAGCTCTGGCAAAGAGCCGTCGCAGAGGGTCATGAAATTGCATACCACACCATGCGGCACCACTCGCTGAACGGCATGAGCAACGAGCAGATTGTCGCCGACATCAACCGATGGAACGAAACTGCGCGGGAAGTGCTCGGCGCGGACTATGCCATCCCCCGCATCGCCAGAGCGCCGGGCGGCAGCGCCAACGCGCGGGTGCGGCGGCTGTTCGGATGCCTCGGCTATCACCTCATCTACTGGAGCAGCGACACCTTCACCGGCGTATACCGCAGGAGCAAAAGCAACGTTGCCGCGCGGATCGCTTCCTACATACTGCGCGGCACCAATACAGGGACTATCGTACTGCAGCACTTCAACCGCTATGACGCTTCTTCTGTTTCCCGATACGTCGCGGAGTTGAAGCAGCGCTTCACGCTGGGTACGGTCAGTGAAGCGCTGACCGCGTCCAATACACAATAGCGCCTCCTTCCGGAGTCGCCCGCCGTTATGCGCTGATATTCTTGAGGGAACTGTCCACCAGATAATCCAGCAGCTTTTTGGGATTTTTCCGCAGCCGCTGGATATCTTCCGTAACTTGTGTGTAGCGCTCGGCAATCCGGATGGTATCCTCCAGCTTATTGCTCAGCGTGTCGATTTTGTCTTTCGACTCAGCCAGCTTCTTCTGATGCTCATCCGCCTGCAGGTTCAGCATTTCCTGTATCGGCGCCCAGCTTTGGGTTCCCAGCAGATCCAGCGTTTGCGGCGATTTTTGCAGCGTAAGGCTTTCCTGCAAGCGTGCCGTGTTCAGCGTGGTGACAGTCTCCTGCGCTTCGATTTCTGACTTCACCGTAACCACGGAGTTTTTCAAAGCTCCCAGCTGCCCTGCGACCTCTTTCAATTGCCGGGATGTTGCGTTCAGCGCCAAGAATGCAACGTCGGTGTCGAAATCATCCGGCGCATACAGCTTGACATTATTGAAGTTCAAGGTCAGAAAGAACAGTATCACCAGCAGCGTCGGAAATCCGATGATAAACCACATATACGTACCATGCAGGCTTTTGTCGATGAAGGGCAGCACAGCCGCACCTGCGCCTTCGGCAATGGACGCGAATATGCCGATCATCGTTAACGGGTTCCTGACGTCAGGCCTGCGCTTGTCATTCTCCTTGGTTTCGCTCTCCTTGTTTTCTTCCCCATCTTTTCCGGCATCTTTACCGTTCACAACCTTTTCGGGCTCGCTCATCGCATTTTCCTCCTTAATTGAACTGATTAAGCAGAAAATAGAGTGCAATATTCTATATATTTCTTCATTCGCTGCAGAATTCCTTTTCGCAAACACCCCTGCAGTAAAATAAACCCGGCGTCGCGCAGGGTTTACGCCTGCAAAGTCCGGTTGGGGTACCGCTGCATGTGCGATGCGTATGGGTTTCCGCAGATTTGTTGTGTTCGGCAATGAGAGCCTGTCGGGAATGGGTATGGAAAGGATACGGCGCCAAGACTAAAACGCCCGGGTTCATCTGACAACCGCCGAGTGAGGTTCGGCTATTTCAGCACCGCTTTCAGCACGTCCAAAATGTCCTCAGAGAACCGGCACGCTTCCTCCCCCATGATCTCCAGCGCCGTATCCTTGCCATAAGCCATGCGGTAAGGCCTGTGCGATGTCAGCGCATCCAGCACATCAGCCACCATGACGATTTGCGAATTTCGATGAATGTGGGTGCCGCTCACCCCGTAAGGATAGCCGCTGCCGTCCATTCGCTCATGGTGCTGAAGAATGACTGTCGTACAGTCTTCCGGCAGATCGGAATCCTTAATCAGCCCAATTCCCAAAATACAGTGCTGTCTCATATCCACCATTTCAAAATGGGTTAATGGGCCTTCCTTCTCCAGTATCGTTTTGGGGATCAGCAATTTACCGATATCGTGCAAAAAAGCGCCCAATCCGATATCATGGAGCGCCGAAGGAGCGTATCCCAAATGAATGGCAAGCACCAGCGAGATGATGGCCACATGGATGGAATGACCGTATACCCAGGGAACATAGCTGTACAGCGTATACAAAAGCCCCGACGGCAGCTTCTGTTCAGACTCGCTGACGATGGTGTTTAGCAGCGCAGTGGGATATTCCAGCAGGCGGCAGTCAAACAGATTCTTCAAGCAACCCGACAGCGGCGGTGATGTATTGCAGGCATGATGCGCCATCTTTTGAGAATCGGCATGCGCCCCTTGCCGATTGGCTGGCTGACCAGTATAATCTGCCGCGGGAAGCATGAGGCACTTGGAGCAGTCCGTTGATGTGTGCATTGATGAAGCCTTTCTTTGCTATGCTATAAATACGAACTACGCTGATACAAGAATAAAATGTTACGAATACAGGTAAAACTTGTGCTTATTATAACCTCAAATACTGAACAATACAAGCAAAAGCTGTATTCTCAATATAGGGAAAGGAGAAATTATGGAAAATCGAATACGGGAGCTGCGTGAAGCCCTGGGCATGACGCAGGTAAGGCTCAGCATTGAACTGGAGGTGACGCAAGAGACGATAAGCGCCTACGAAACGGGAAAACACAGTGTCAGTCTGAAGAACCTGACAAAAATGACCCGGCTTTTCGATGTCAGTATGGACTATATCATGGGCGTTTCCGACGTACGCAAGCCCATACTTCCCAGCGAATTTTCATGCGATGAAATCGATTTGCTCAGTATGTACCGTAAAATGAATCGAACCCAGAAGGAAAAGGCAATGGCTTACATGCAGGGGCTGTTGGCCTGAATCTGATTACACCACATTGGAAGAACGCTATAATCGTACATTTTCCACTCATTCATACCAATATTTATAAAAATGCACAGGCCGCAATTCCTGCACCGGATCCGCAGAAAAAGATCACCGCTATCGGCCCATGTCAGATACCCCGGTTACGGCTTTATTGATTGCGCTTTGCCTTCTCCGCCAGAAAACGTCTGCCCCTCCGGCGGTTGACGCCCGCCGAACCTAGATAACTCAGCAGTACAATGGGTCCGCGGAAGTTGTATACCCTGCCGAGCGGTGTAAAATGCAGCTTCCCGGGCTCATTGTCCGGGCTGCCCGGACAAACATCCTTCTCCTCCCCGCCGATGCGCACGCGGCACCATACGTGGCCGCTGATGCCGACGTGTATCGTCACGCCATCGCGCACCACGTCCGGGAACCGGCTGCGGAAGGCATGCACGAGACAGCTTTCAAAGCCAAGTCCCTTCAGTATCCTGTTCAGCGCACCCGCCTGCTGCCAGCAGTATCCCCCGCCCTTCTCAAAGGCAGTCTCCGGCATATCGAAGGAATTGAAATAGGAATAGCGCATGCGCCCGGACACCAGATGCTGGGCATAGGCGACAAGCGCCCAGCCGGAAAGGCCCGTTTCGCGGCAGGCCTGCACGGCGTCCGCTATCGTCATATGCTTTTCAGACATACGCCCTCCGTAATACTATCTGATTATAATATTATTGATATTCTATACCGGAAGAGGTGTACTGTCTATCGGATTCAGCGCGTAGGGCCTGCGACCGATCGAGCAACGGCGGGGCATCTGCGGGACGGGACGGGGTGCAATCCTCCCGTCGCCTGTCGGCGACAGCCCCTTTAGGGTAAGGGGGTCTTTAGTACGGACGGCGGGGCGCTGGCGGGTCTCAGGTATGTCCAGTTTGATATATACATGACACCTCCTCTTTGCGGTCTGTTTTTAGTGTGGATTGATATCGTCAAAACAATAGTTCCTGCAGCGAAAATCCGGCTATAAAGAAAAGGCGGCCTCCTAAGTTGGAGACCGCAATCTGTAAACCTGATATCAGCGAATGAATGAATCAGAACTTCACCAAATCTCCGATATACTTACTTAATTGCCCTATTTCCATACGCGTCTGCTGCATGGTGTCGCGGTCGCGCACGGTGACGGTGCCGGTCTCCAGCGTATCGAAGTCCACCGTGATGCAGCACGGCGTGCCGATTTCGTCCTGACGGCGGTAGCGCTTGCCGATGCTGCCCGTGGTGTCGAAGTCCACCACATGCTCCTTCAGCAGCATGTCGTAAACCTCCTGCGCCTTGTCGTTGAGCTGCTTCTGCAGCGGCAGAACCGCAGCCTTGAACGGCGCAATCACCGGCGAGAGATGCAGCACCACGCGCGTCTCGTTCTCCAGCTGCTCCTCGTCGTAGGCATCGCAGAGGAACGCCAGCGTGACGCGATCCGCGCCGAGAGACGGCTCGATGCAGTACGGCAGAAACTTCTCGTTCGTCACCGGGTCGACGTATTCCAGGCTCTGCCCGGAGGTAATCTGGTGCTGCTTCAAGTCGAAGTCCGTGCGGTCGGCGATGCCCCACAGCTCTCCCCAACCGAACGGGAACAGGAACTCGATGTCCGTGGTCGCGTTGGAATAATGCGAAAGCTCCTCGGCGTCGTGGTCGCGCAGCTTGATGTTTTCGTCGGTTAAGCCGAGTGACAGCAGCCAGTTATGGCAGAACTCCTTCCAGTAGTTGAACCACTGCATCTCCTCGGCGGGCGCGCAGAAGAACTCCAGCTCCATCTGCTCGAACTCGCGGATGCGGAAGATGAAGTTGCCCGGCGTAATCTCGTTGCGGAACGACTTGCCAATCTGTCCGATGCCGAACGGCAGGCGCTTGCGCGTGGTGCGCTGCACGTTTTTGAAGTTCACAAAGATGCCCTGCGCGGTCTCGGGCCGCAGGTAGATCTGATTCGCACTGTCCTCGGTAACGCCCTGGAACGTCTTGAACATCAGGTTGAATTTGCGGATGCCCGTGAAGTTGTGCTTGCCGCACGTCGGGCAGTTGATGCCCTTCTCCTCGATGAACGCCTCCATGTCGGAGGTCTGCATCGCCGCGGTGGCAACCTCCAGTCCCTTCTTGGCCGCGTAGTCCTCGATGAGCTGGTCGGCGCGCCAGCGTGCGTGGCATTCCTTGCAGTCCATCAGCGGGTCGGAGAAGCCGCCCACATGGCCGGAAGCCACCCACACCTGCGGGTTCATCAGTATCGCCGCGTCGAGGCCGACGTTATACGGGCACTCCTTGATGAACTTCTTCCACCACGCCTGCTTCACGTTGTTCTTGAGCTCCACGCCCAGCGGGCCGTAGTCCCACGAGTTCGCAAGGCCGCCGTAGATGTCGGAACCGGGATATACAAAGCCCCGGTTTTTGCAGAGCGCCACGATGCGCTCCATCGTCTGCTTATCCTTTTTCATAGTTCCCTCCCGTAATATTCGTAAATAAAAAGCCGCCTTCATCCCTCAGGGACGAAAAGCGACTGCTTCCCGCGGTTCCACCCTGGTTGGTACCCATCGTGTACCCACCTCATCAAATCGGCCTTGTATAAAGCGCCCGCGAACATCCCGTCGCACGGGCTTGCACTCTCCCCGCTCGCTGGATCGACTTCCGTCTGTTCGCGTTCTTTGGCCGCAGCATATTTTCTTACTATATTATCAAACTGCGCGAAGCAGTGCAAGAGATAAGTTTTCGACCTTTTCAGACAAAGGAAAGTTGCATAAGAAAACTTTTTTGCAATTTTCGAAAATAACACTTGCATTTTTGACCGTGGCTGAATATAATAACATCATAAACAAGGTTGTTTAAGGTCACTTGGCAATCTTGTTTTTTGTTTAGTAGAATATAACCGAATAGCAATTACCGGTTGGACAATTTGCATTAAATTGTTTTCAAGTTTCGAGCTTATGGGTGGGGGCTCTTTTTGGGGGAGCCCTGTTTTTGTTAACCGGTATGCACGGCGAGGTGCGTTGAGATTGAATCTCAATGCGCCTTTTTTTACGGAGCGAATCGCGCGCGGTTCTGGCGAACATGCAAGGGTATCAGGGTGAATAGCCCGGATCCTTTCACTGTTTATAAATTATAAGGAGGAATTATACATGACTGAGGAAATTCTTCAAGGGATTAAAGACGCAGTAAATGGAGTCGCATTCCCGATTTGGTTCCTGATCGGCGCGGCGCTCGTGTTCTTTATGCAGGGCGGCTTCGCGATGGTCGAAACCGGCTTCACACGCGCAAAGAACGCGGGCAACATCATCATGAAGAACCTGATGGACTTCTGCATCGGCACCGTGGTATTCATGGTCATCGGTTTCAGCCTGATGATGGGTGAAAATTACCTGTTCGGCGTGATCGGTATTCCGGACTTCCAGATCTTCACCGACTACGCAAACTTCCCCTGGTCCAGCTTCGTGTTCAACCTTGTGTTCTGCGCAACCGCCGCCACCATCGTGTCCGGCTCCATGGCAGAGCGCACCAAGTTCTCGGCGTACTGCATCTACAGCGCCATCATCAGCTTGGTGATATACCCCATCGAGGCGGGCTGGGTGTGGAACACGCAGGGCTGGCTTTTCAACCTTGGCTACATCGACTTCGCAGGTTCCACCGCAATCCACATGGTGGGCGGCATCACGGCCTTCATCGGCGCGGCGATACTCGGACCTCGTATCGGCAAGTACAGCAAAGATCTCAAAACCGGCAAGAAAACCTCCCGCGCGATTCCCGGCCATTCCATTACGCTGGGCGCACTCGGTGTGTTCATACTCTGGTTCGGCTGGTACGGATTCAACGGCGCGGCTGCGCTGAGCGTAGAACAGCTCGGCACCGTGTTTGCCACAACCACCATCGCTCCGGGCGTCGCTACCGTGGTTACGATGTGCTTTACCTGGATTAAGAACGGCAAACCCGACGTGTCCATGTCTCTTAACGGTTCACTGGCCGGCCTTGTTGCCATCACGGCTCCCTGCGCCAGCGTCGACGGCCTCGGCGCCGCCATTATCGGCGCGGTCGCCGGTATCCTAGTCGTGGTCGCGGTGGAATTCATTGACAAAAAGCTCCATGTGGATGACCCGGTGGGCGCGGTTGCGGTTCATGGCGTGAACGGCCTTTGGGGCGGCTTATCGGTGGGTCTGTTCGCCACTACGACGGCTCCCGGCTCCACGGCCAACGGCCTGTTCTACGGCGGCGGCTGGCATCAGCTGGGCGTACAGGCGCTGGGCGTGCTCGCTATCGCGGCTTGGACGGCTGTCACCATGTTCCTTATCTTCAAGCTCATCAAAAAGACCAACGGCCTGCGCGTCTCGGCGGAAGAGGAAATACAGGGTCTCGACCTGCCCGAGCATGGCCTCGTAAGCGCTTACTCCGATTTCATGATATCGGTGCCGGTAACGGATTTGGGCACTGCAATGCCAATCCCCGCCGACGCTGTGCCTGAAGACATTGCGGTCCCGGTGGTAAACAACGCGCATCCGGGCGCCAAGATGACCAAGGTCACCATCATCACAAACCAGAATAAGTTCTCCGCGCTGCAGAGTTCGCTGGACAGCATCGGCATCACGGGTATCACGGTCACCAACGTCATGGGCTATGGCATGCAGAAGGGCCACACGCAGATGTACCGCGGCGTACCGGTGGAGACCAAGCTGCTGCCCAAGGTACAGGTGGATATCGTAATCTGCAAGGTGCCGACAGACCTGCTCGTCAAGACAGTGAAGAACGCACTCTACACCGGCAAGGTAGGCGACGGCAAGATCTTCATCTACGACGTAGAAAACGTCATCAAGGTGCGCACGGGCGAAGAAGGCTACGCCGCCCTTCAAGACGAGTAATCCTACAAAACCCTATGGGAGGGCCGTCAAGGCCCTCTTTTTTTATCCATAGGGTGCATGATAATATACCTGTGCAAAAAATGCAGGATTATATAATTCAAAATGCAAAAAATATATCAACCACCTCTTGCTTTTTTTATACGCACATGTTACATTATCCGCAGAACAATGATGTTCCGTTGGAGCTTCTTTGTTTTTTATTTGGATTGCTTATACTGACGGACAAATAGATTTTATATATATGAACTGAATACCCGTTTGTTTAGTGAAGAAGGCTCAATGACGAACCCGAATCGTTTTTGGCCTTGTTTTTTTTATAGATTCATTTTTTTATTTTGGAGGGTTTTGTATGGACACTCAGGTTGTTCTGGATACCATATGGGTATTGGTCGCGGGTTTCCTGGTCTTTTTCATGAACCTGGGCTTCGCCATGGTAGAGAGCGGCTTTGCGAGATCGAAGAACACGGTTAACATTCTGTCGAAGAACTTTATCGTGTTTGCCGTATCGTCGCTGGGCTTTCTCTTGCTGGGCTGGGGCCTCATGTTCGGCGACGGCAGCGGTTTCGTCGGCACAAGCGGCCTCTTTCTGCTGAGCGGCGCGGATAATTCCCCTTCCGTTGACGCTTATCAGGGTGTGTACGGGGCCATTGCCTGGACGGGAATCCCGCTCTACGCGAAATTCTTCTTCCAGCTCGTGTTCTGCGGCACCGCCGCAACCATCGTATCGGGCGCGGTGGCGGAACGCATCAAGTATCTCTCGTTTATCGTGTTCTCTTTCGTTCTGACTCTCGCCATCTACCCCATCGTCGGGCATTGGATCTGGGGCGGCGGCTGGCTTCAGGCAAAGGGCTTCCAGGACTTCGCCGGCTCCACCGTCGTACACTCCGTAGGCGGCTGGGCAGCCTTGGCGGGCGTTTACATTCTTGGGCCGCGCTTTGGCAAATACGGCCCCGGAAAGCAGATCAACGCGATCCCCGGTCACAACATGTCCATCGCGGTGATTGGGCTGTTCGTGCTGTGGCTGGGCTGGTTCGGGTTCAACCCCGGCTCCACCATGGCGGCTGATCCCAACGCAATCTCTCATATTGTAATGACAACCAATACTGCCGCGATTGTTGCGGTGCTTACCTCCACGGCTACCTCGTGGATCGTCATCGGCAAGCCGGATCTCGGCATGACGATCAACGGCTGTCTTGCGGGCCTTGTGGCCATTACCGCCGGCTGCGCGTACGTCAGCGTCACCAGCGCCATCATCATCGGGGCCATCGCGGGCATCATCGTGGTGCTGGCAGTCAAGTTCTTCGACGTAATCAGGGCCGACGACCCGGTGGGCGCAACCTCTGTCCACCTGTGCTGCGGCGTACTCGGCACATTGTTCGTAGGATTGTTCGGCGACAGCAGCATCGGCGGTGCGGACGGCCTGTTCAACGGCGGCGGCTGGACGCTGCTGGGCACCCAGGCGCTGGGCGTTCTTGCGGTGGCCGGCTTCGTATTTGGCGCTTCGGCGCTCGTCTGGCTGGCTATCAAGGCCACAATGGGTCTGCGCGTCACGCTCAAGGAGGAAATCGAAGGTCTCGATATCGGCGAACACGGCCAGCAGGCGTATCCGGAGTTTGTTACCCGCAGGGCGTCTATCGTGGCGGAACTGGCCGTACCCAAGAAAATCAAGGAATAGCGGAAGGAGGCTATTGATATGAAGCAGATAAAAGCGATCATCAAGCCCGAAGCGCTGGAGGAAGTCCGCGCCGCGCTGGAAGCCGCGGGCTGCTACCGTGGCATCACGATTACCGAGGTGATGGGTCAAGGCAAGCAGAAGGGCGTCGTACAGATATGGCGCGGAGAGAAATACCACCTCGAGTTCCTCTCGAAGGTCATGATTGACATGGTGGTCCGGGACGACGAGGTGCCCACCGTGAAAAAAGCCATTATCGACGGCGCAGGCAAAGGCGAAATCGGCGACGGTAAAATCTTCGTTTACGACGTACTGGAGGTCATCCGTATCCGTACGGGCGAGGAAGGCGACGACGCGCTGTAAACCGTCGTAAACCAGAAATAGTTTGCGCCTTCAGGTGCAACCCCTGTAACACGACGCGGGCGGCCAACGGCCGCCCGCGCATCATATCACCGGGTATCATCGCTGTTGAATGTCTGTAACGCACGCTCCGCGCTTCCTTATTATTGGCCGGGCTTGCTCTTTCTTTACAATGAGGTGCCGAACTCGCCAAAAGGGGCTCCGCAGCGCCTGCAGCGCTGCGCGTCCGGTGCACACTTCGCGCCGCACTGCGCGCAGCGCGGCAGCGGCGTCAGGGCGACCAGCCCTTTGGGCGGCGTGAGATCGTCACGGAGGCCCTCCGCTGCGCAATGCCGCCCCGCAGCTGCCTTCCGGCGCAATGTCTCTTGAGTCTGATCCATCTCCATCTGCCTCATCCGGTGCAGCGAAGTGTTTCATCCCAACATCACCCGTATCCTCCCTGCTCTTGTGCAATTCTATTTTAACATTATGGTGTAAATACATCCACAGCTTCAAACATTTATCGTTGACAAAGTAAGGCCCGGCCATTATACTGTTTGTTAGGCATAGGCGAGACGAGACGAGTTGGCAGGAATAGAGCAGATGAGATGAGAAGAGATGGAACGATGATGACGCGTCCGGGTCTTCTTGGAGCGCGTTTTTTATTTCCCGCTTGCCTGCCCCATGTCGATAAGCCAATGCAAAAACAATATTTTCAGGAGGCAAATCGATGAAAAAGGGTATGATGAAGGCAATGGCACTGGTACTGGCGCTGCTGACGGCGCTGGCGATGGCGGGGTGCGGCACGGTGCAAAACCAGTCGCAGGCTGATGTAAGCGCGCAGGTGAGCGAGAGCGCAGCGGCAAGCGCCAGCGAAAGCGCGAGCGCCAGCACGGACGTTTCGTCCACGCTCGTGGAGGGCAGCTTCACGATTGGCATCACGCAGATCGTGGATCACCCGTCGCTGAACCTGTGCCGCCAGGGTGCGCTGGATAAGCTTGCGGAGCTGGGGTATGTGGAAGGCCAGAACCTGACCGTAAAGTATGAGGACGCGCAGGGCGACCCCAACATCGCCACGACGATTGCGCAGCAGTTCGTTTCCGAGAAGGTGGACGCCATCATGGCGATTGCAACGCCCAGCGCGCAGGCGGCTTACGCGGCGTCGATGGGACAGATTCCGGTGGTGTTCTCCGCGGTATCCGAACCGGCAGCGGCGGGGCTGACAAACACCGACGGCAGCAACCTTGCGGGTGTGACGGGCACGAGTGACAAGCTTCCCGTGGAGGCAACCTTCAAGCTGATACAGCAGCTGACCCCCGATGTCAAGGCCATCGGCATACTGCACAACACAAGCGAAGTCAATAGCGACGTGCAGCTGGCACAGGCGCAGGAAATCGCGCCGAGCTTCGGCTTCACCATCGTCGACGTGGGCATCACGAGCACCAACGAAATCTCGAGCGCGCTGGACACGCTGCTGCCGCAGGTGGACGCGGTAATGAACCTGACGGACAACATGGTCGTCTCCTCGCTGGCGCTCATCGTACAGCGCTGCAACGATGCCAAGATTCCGCTCTACGGCTCCGAGGATACGCAGGTTACGGGCGGCGCGCTGGCTTCGGCGGGCGTGGACTACTACGCGCTGGGCCAACTGAACGGACAGATGATCGCGGATATTCTCTCCGGCACGCCCGCGGAAGAAATCGCAATGGAAACGCTGACCGACCCGATGCTCATCGTCAATACGGATCAGGTGGCGCTGCTCGGCATCACCATCCCCGACGCGCTGAAAGAGAGCGCACAGCAGGTAACCACCGAAGCCACAGCCCAATAAAGGAGAGATAGACTGGTGCTGGATTTTCTGCTCAGCAACATTGGCCAAGGGTTGATATACGCCCCGATAGTACTCGGGGTGTATATCACCTACTCCATACTGGATTTCCCGGACCTTTCGGTAGACGGCACGTTCCCGCTCGGCGCAGCGGTGACGGCCGTCTGCATCGTTTCCGGCATCCATCCCCTGTTCGCGATGCTGCTTGCGGTGGCGGCGGGCGCGGCGGCGGGGTACGTTACGGGCGCGTTGCACGTACACCTCAAAATCACCAACCTGTTAAGCGGCATACTGACCATGACGGCGCTGTATACGGTGAACCTGCGCATCATGGGCAAGGCAAATATCCCGCTGCTGTCTCAGGATACGGCCTATACTCTTTGGGAGAAGCTGTTTGGCGGCGCAGACGGCACCACCGAAAAGCTGCTCTTCTCTGTGGCACTGAGCCTCCTCATCGTCGTCGGGCTCAAGATATTGCTGGATCTGTTTATGCGCACCTATGCGGGCATGTCGCTGCTGGCCGTGGGCAAGAGCGAGCAGCTCGTACGCACGCTTTCCGTCAACACAGGCCGCCTCAAGATTGCCGGGCTGATGATCGCCAACGGCCTCACCGCGCTGTCGGGCTCGCTGATGGCGCAGTACCAGCACTTCGCGGACGTGGGCATGGGCAGCGGCACGGTGGTCATCGGCCTCGCGTCGGTCATCATCGGCCGGGCCGTGTTCGGCCGGCTTCGCTTCGTACAGGGCAGCACTTCGGTGATATTCGGCTCCGTCATTTACAAGATCGGCGTGGGGCTGGCGCTGATGGCGGGCCTCGCCGCTTCGGACACCAAGCTGTTAACGGCGGCATTCTTTGTGGTCGTGATCGTGCTGCAGATGTATGCGGGGCGGATTGCGCTATGGGCAAAGAAGTTTGGCGCATGGTTAAAAAGACTGTTTGCGCCAAAGCCAAATGGGAAAGGAGGAGGCGGCAATGCTTGAACTGAGCGGCATTTACAAAACCTACGACGCAAACCTTCCGACGCGCACCGAGCTGTACCGCGGGCTGGATTTCTCTGTAGGGCAAGGCGAATTCGTCAGCATCGTGGGCAGCAACGGCTCCGGCAAAACCACGCTTTTAAATGTCATCGCGGGCACGGTGGAGCAGGACGCGGGCAGCATCCGGCTGCTTGGCCGGGACGTGAGCCGCATGAAGGAGTATAAACGGGCGCGGCACATCGCGCGCGTCTTTCAGGACCCCAAAACCGGCACCTGCCCCATCATGACGGTGGCAGAAAATCTCGCGATGGCGGCGCGCAAGGGCAAGCCTTACGGCCTCACCCCCGCGTTGAAACGGCGGCACAGGAGTCAATACCGCGATGCGCTGCAAACGCTCGGCATGGGGCTGGAGGATAAGCTGGACGTTCCCGCGGGTCAGCTCTCCGGCGGGCAGCGGCAGGCGCTGGCGCTGCTGATGGCAACGCAGTCGAATCCTGATCTGCTGCTTTTGGACGAACACACGGCGGCGCTCGATCCGCGCACCTCGGTGCACATCATGGACTTGACGCAGCGTATCGTTACGGAACGGCATATCACCACGCTGATGGTGACGCACAACCTGAATTTTGCGCTGGGCTATGGCTCCCGCCTCGTGATGCTGCACGCGGGCAAGGTGCTGCTGGACGTCCGGGGCGAGGAAAAGCGGGCGCAGAGCGTCGAAGGATTAATCGAACAGTTCCGGTGCGCGCAGGGCGTGGTCAGCGACACCATGGTATTCGCATAACGGGAGACTTAAGGAAACGATGCATTACATCTACAAAACGACCGGCACCTGCTCTTCGGAAATCAGCTTCGACGTGGACGGAGACGTGATTTCCAACATCCGATTCACGGGCGGCTGCGACGGCAACCTGAAAGCCATCCCGCGTCTCGTGGAGGGCTGGACGGCAACGCAAATCGCCGAGAAGCTGAAGGGAATCACCTGCGACGATCGCCCTACCTCCTGCGGGGATCAACTGGCCGCCGCGGTGCTGAAGGCAACGAAGCGCTGAGCCTGCATTCCATCCGCCCGCAACGGGCGGTTTTTTATTTGTCCACGCTGTGCTATATTGTCTTCATGGGAGGACATGATGAAGGACTTCATTGAGATTGACAACCGCCGATACCGCTGCACATGGGTACAGAAGGAGATTCGCTTCAAAGGCAAAGCGTACGCCATCGCGCGGGAATTGCGCGGTGCCAGCGCACCCGAAGCGGCGGATGCCGGTTCGGCGCACCTTCTGCGAAACGGCGCGCGCGAAATCTTCTTCTCCTGCAAGGATGCGGACGCGGCGCCCCTGCCGGACGTTTTTGACACGCCAGCCGGGCGTACCTTCCGCCATGTATACGACATGGACTGGCTCGAGAAGGATTTGACAGGCCTTGCCCCGCCAAAGACCGCGCTCTCGCTGGCGCTTCTGGAAAAACGGAACCGCGCGGCATTCCGCCGCATCTACAACGAATGCTTTTTCAGCATTCCCGCTTCGACGTACACGCGCACCGACATTCAAACCCTGCTGGTGCCGGACGCCAGCCGTGAAGCCGGGCTTGTGCTGGAGGCGGGGCAGCCCATCGGCACATACGAGCTGTCCTTTGATGAAACGCCGGAAATTCAGGGGCTGGGCATCACCTCTGCAAAGCGCGAAATGGGATACGGAAGGCAGGCGCTTGGGCTTATAGCAGACGCGCTGCGACGGCGAGGCTTCTCCCGCGCGGGGCTGCTCGTCTGCACCGCCAATAAAACCGCTTACGGACTTTATCTGAAAGAAGGCTTTGAAAAGCAGCGCACGCAGTCGCGCTGGTACTTGATGGACTGAGCGCTGAAACTTCATAAATCCGTGATGAATATTCCTTTCGGCTCTGCTACAATATGCGCAAAAACAGGGGGGGGCAACGGGGTATGGGAAAATGGAACATATGGCGGTGGCTGGGCCTCGCGGGCGCGCTGAGCGCACTCGTCTATGCGGCGCATGTAGTGCTGGGCGGAATGTTGTGGAATGGGTACAGCCACGTGACGCAGACCATCAGCGAACTGACGGCGGACGGAGCGCCTGATGCCGCGCTGCTGCGCGTGTTTACCACGGTATACGGCGTGCTGGCTATCGTGTTTGCCGCTTGGCTGATATTCGCACTGCGCGGACAGCGGGCGAGACGGACTGCCGTCGTCGGCGCGGTGCTGCTGCTCGTGATGGAATTCTCCTCGCTGGTGGGCTACGCGCTGTTTCCGCTGCGCGGCGGCACGGAGATGGACCCGGCGAACATGGGGCATCTCGTCGTCACGGGAATCGTGGTGCTGTGCACCATCAGTTCGGTGCTGCTCGTAGGGTTGGGGCTGGCGCGCACTCCGGGTCTTAAGGCGTTGGGCGTATTCTCCCTCGTCTGCGCGGCGCTCATCGTGGTATCGGGCGGTATGACGCCCGTTGCACTCGCAAACAGCCTGCCTGTAGGCGGACTCATCGAACGCGTTAATATCTTTACGCTGCAGTCATGGATATTCGTGCTGTCGGCGGTGCTGACGTTCAGGCGGCAGCACGCGGCGGCTTAGGAAAAGGAATGAATTACGAAGAGGCAGCCGAAAGGCTGCGGCAAAGCGCGAAGCTGGGATGGAAGCCGGGGCTGGAGAGCGTCCGGCGGCTTTGCGCCCGTCTTGACAACCCGCAGGACGCCGTACCCGCCGTACACGTCGCGGGCACAAACGGCAAGGGTAGCATCTGCGCCATGACGGCTTCCGTGCTGCGCGAAGCGGGGTACAAGACCGGGCTGTATACCTCGCCCTGCCTCGCGGACTGGCGCGACAGCTTTGACATCGGCGGGGAGAAAATCTGCCGTGAAGAGTTCGCGCAGGTGCTGACCGCGGTCTGCGCAGAAGCGGACGCCATGGCGGCGGAGGGCCTCTTCCCCACGGAGTTCGAACTACTGACGGCTTCCGCGTTCCAGTGGTTCCGGCAGCGCGGCTGCGACATCGCGGTCATCGAAACGGGCATGGGCGGCAAGCTGGACGCGACCAATGTCATCGCGCACCCGCTGGTCAGCGTCATCGCGCCCATCTCGTACGACCACATGGCGTACCTCGGCAACACGCTGACGGAGATTGCGCGCGAGAAGTGCGGGATCATCAAGCCGGCCGGCGTCACGGTCATGAGCATCGAACAGGGCTGGGAAGCCAGGCAGGCCGTTCGAGAGGCTGCGGAGAAAAACGGCAACGCGCTGATCGTCGCGGACACCGGCCAGCTCACCCGGCGGGAAACAACGCTTTCTGGCACGGACATGGTTTACCGGGGCATCGGGATTCATGTGCGCATGGGCGGCTGGCATCAGTATGCCAACGCGATGGCCGCGGTCGACGCGCTGCTGGCCTTGCGGGAGTGCGGCTTTGCCATTACGGACGAAGCCATATCGCGGGGAATCGGCGCGGCATATCTGCCTGCGCGGCAGGAGGTACTGCGCGAAACCCCCTTTGTGATGCTGGACGGCGCGCACAACGTGCAGGGGCTGGACTCGCTGCGCATGACGCTGCGGGACGTCTGGCAGCGCGGGCCGGTCGTCATCATGGGCATGCTGGCGGACAAGCAGTACGAGCAGTCCGTCAAAATCATCACGTCGGCCTGCCAGCGCTTCATCGCGGTGCGCCCGGAGAACCCGCGCGCGCTGGATCCGCAGGTTCTGGCGCAGGCGGCGCGGCGCAGCGGGGTGGATGCCACGGCGTATGAAAGCATGGACGACGCGGTACGGGACGCGGCGGCTTTCGCGGGAACCTGCGGCGCCATCGTTATCTGCGGCTCCCTGTATCTTGCCGAAGCGGCGCGGTGCGCGGTGAATCGGCATATTCCAGTTGCGTAGCCAACCGCCTTATGATATATTGAGCGAAGATGCACAGAGTAGATATTGCGCGTTAAGTGTTAAAGGATGGGAAGTTGCCTTTAAACGAAAGACTTTACGTCTGCGGTGCAGTATCGCGTCCGCTGTGGTAGCGAATAAGGATGTATTTTGAGTTGCCTCCTTTTTTTGCAGCAGGGCTGTGAGTCTGAAAAAAGGAGGTATTTTAATGTCCAAAACCAAGAAACTGGTTGTCTCGGGGATACTCGTCGCGCTGAGCATCGTGCTGACACGGCTGTTCGTCGTCAACATCGAGCAGACCATCCGCATTTCTTTCGGCTTCGTGCCCATCATGCTGGCCGGAATGCTGCTGGGCCCGATATGGGGCCTGGCCGTCGGCGGGCTCGCCGATCTGCTGGGCTGTCTGCTGTTTGGCGTCACCCCCTTCCTGCCCATCACGCTGACGAGCGCACTGGTCGGGCTGCTGGCGTGGCTGCTCTACCGCCTCACCGCGGGGCGCAAAGAATGGCTGCGCGTGCTCATTTCGGTGAGCGTTACGCAGATTATATGCTCCATGTTCCTTCAGACGCTCTGGCTCTCGCTGCTGATGCCGGGTGCCACCTTTGCGGGGCTGTTCTTCTGGCGGGCGGTGGTGGCGCTCGCAACCATTCCGGTATTCACCATACTGCTGTATGCCGTACTGAAAAGCCTGCGAGACGCAAAGCTTGCGGGAACAGACGCATAAACAAGAAAGCCCGGCGGCTTTTGCCGCCGGGCATCTGCCCAGCTCGAAGAGGATTATTCCTCCTCTTCGCCGTAGCACTCCCGCGCTTTCTTCAGCATGTATACGTACTTCTTTTTTGCGGCCTCCATGTCGTAGATCGCAAAATCGATGAGGTCAGGGTCTGCAACGTTGTCAAAATAGTTCTCGGCTGCCTGCCAGTCGGAATATGCGCGGCGCACGTCGCTGGCGTAACCGTCGTTAATGGATGCCATGGCTTTACCTCCCGTAATTGGTGATAAGAAGTATTGCCACCAACCCCGGTTTATATACCTGTAACGCCATGGACACTAACACTGAACAGACGCTATTTTTTCGTTAAATAACCGGGTTCGGGCTGTTATTTTTTAAAGAGTATGATAAACTCAATTCGTACTGCGAACCATCCATCGATAAAGGAGCGACGCCTATGTCAACAGGACAAGACTTATGGAACCCCAGCGTATGGTCTATGATGATAGAACTGACCATCGTGCTGGTAGGCATGCTGACCGCCAACATGCTGCGCAGGCTGATAAAGCCGCTTCGCCAATCGCTGATTCCCAGCGCCGTTCTGGGCGGATTCCTGATACTGCTCGCGAATTTTGTGTATGAGAAGCTTGCGGGAGAATCGCTGTTCACCAAGGTAACCATGGAAACGCTGACTTACCACGGTCTGGGGCTGGGCTTCGTCGCGGTTGCGCTGCGCCAGACGGACAGGCAGAAAAACCCGAAATCCAACACGGACGTTTTTAACGCAGGCGTCACCACCGTATCTTCTTACCTGCTTCAGGGGCTTCTGGGCCTGGCCATTACGATGGGGCTCTTTTACGCGCTCGGCAACTGGCCCGACTCCGGGCTGCTGCTTCCCATGGGCTATGGACAAGGACCGGGGCAGGCGTATGTATGGGGCCACACTTACGAAACGGCCACCGCGTATGCCCCGTTTCAATTTGGGTCCAGCTTCGGCCTCACCATCGCGGCGATGGGTTTTGTTTCCGCGAGCATCGGCGGCGTCATCTACCTGAACCGTCTGAAGAAGAAAGGGATCGTCGATCAGCGGATCATCAACGCGGAGGAGATGGAGAACCTTTCGGCCGAATCCATCACGGAGAAGGGCGAGATTCCGCTGTCCGAATCGCTGGATAAGATGACCGTACAGATAGGGCTTGTGGTATTCACCTATATGGCGGCCTACCTCGCAATGTACCTCATCTCGCTGGGGCTGGACAGCCTGAGCGCACTGCTCGATATGAAGTTCTTTTCCGCCACCGTCAAGCCGCTCATCTGGGGCTTCAACTTCTTATTCGGCACGGTGATGGCGATACTGCTGAAAGCAGTTCTGAGGCGCCTTACCAAGCGCGGCGTCGTCCACCGCCAGTACCTCAATAACTTCATGCTTTCACGCATCGGCGGCGTCATGTTCGACATCATGGTGGTCGCCAGCATCGCGGCGATAAACCTGACGGCGTTCTCGCACCGCGAGTTCATCATCCCGCTCGTTCTGCTATGCGTCGTGGGCGCGGTGGCTACCTACTTTCAGGTACAGTTTATCTGCAAAAAGCTGTACCCCGATTATCCCCACGAAGCATTTCTTTCGCTGTATGGCATGCTGACCGGCACCGCAAGCACCGGCGTCATCCTTATGCGCGAGATCGACCCCTTGTTCAAAACGCCCGCCGCCAGCAATCTTGTGTATCAGCAGCTCTGGGCCATCGTGTTCGGTTTCCCCATGCTGCTCTTGCTGGGCTTCGCGCCTACCGGGCTCCTTGGCAACATGACCAACTCGTGGATCACGCTGGGCGCGCTGGCGCTGCTGTTTGTCATCATGAACCTCATCCTTTTCCGCCATCAGATATTCGGTAAAAAGGCGAAAGCCTGAACCACCCCGGGCTTTGGGCGGCTTCCGGCATTGCCGGGGGCCGCTTTTATCTTGTGTTGCGGTGATCCTCCCGGGTATGGTATGATCGTGGCATGGATACGCTTCAGATCGTATTTATGGTCTTCTCCTACGCGGTATTTGCGCTGGCCGCGTTCTTCATCGTCCGCCGCGCGATAAAGCCGCTGCCGGTACCCTTTCCGCGATCATCCTCCAGAAACACATGCCTTACGATATTTGCCATCGCCGTGCTGTCAAGGGTGGTGCTGCTGCTGATCAACTGGGGTGCGAAAGCATTGCTGGGCAACCCCGGCACGCTGCTGGATACCTGGTTTCGGTGGGACGCCGACAATTTTACGGGAATCGCCACACAGGGCTACTGGAGCGCCGAACTGGGCTGGAAACGAATCGTGTTCCTGCCGCTCTACCCGATGGCGGTTCGCCTCATGACGCTGGGCTTCATCGATGTCAAGCTTGCCGCGATGATCGTATCGTCGCTGTCGCTGGGCGGCGCGTGCGTAACCCTCTATAAGCTGGTGCTGCTGGACGCGGACGAAGCCGCCGCGCGCCGCGCGGTCAAATTTCTGCTGCTCTTCCCCGTCACGGTGTTTCTGGGAGCGCCCTTCACCGAGTCGATGTTCCTCCTGCTGTCGTTCGCGTGCCTGTATCATATGCGAAAGCGGCAGTTCCTTCCCGCCTGTATTTTCGGGCTGCTCGCCGCATTGACGCGCAATGTGGGCGTGCTGCTTGCGCTGCCGGTCTTTGTGGAGATGCTCCGCGCGGACGGGTTCTTGCCGGGCGGCGGCGTCAAGCGCCTCTGGAAGCGCTTCGCGGGGCACGTTGCGATGCTGCTGCTGATTCCGCTGGGCACGGCGGGATACCTGCTGATGAATTACCTGCTGACCGGCGACGCGTTCATGTTCCTTCAGATGGAGAAGCTTTGGAGCCAAAGCTTCGGCAGCTACGGCAATTCGTTGGGCGTCACATGGGGACAAATCGTCTCTGAAAGCAATATCCTGCGGGACAAGCTGACGCTGTGGGGCAGCCAGTTCGCCGTCATGGTCATCGCGGGCGCGACGCTGCCGGTGCTGTGCCGCAAGATGCGCGCGTCATACGGTCTCTATGCGCTGGCCTACTTCTTTGTCATTTTCGCGCCCACGTGGCTCCTGTCGGGCTTCCGCTATACCATGGGGCTCGCGGTGCTGTACCCCGCGCTTGCGCTGCTCACACGCCGCCGCTGGGCGGATATCGCGCTGACCGCGGTCTTCGCGGCGCTGATGCCCGTATACACCTACTGTTTCTCGGTGGGCTGGCTGATATTCTGATGCCCAAACGGGCAACCTGCGAAACGACCCCTGAAGGAGAATTTCGCCATGAAATGCCTTCGCCTCGCGGTTTTACTCGTGGTTGCCGCATGCCTGTGCGGATGCTCCCATACCGGCATCGACACCGACCTGAAGCATTATCTGAACAGCGGTCACAAGATCGACGAAGCTGCCGCGGACTTTCTGCCTGCGCTGGAGAGCCTGTCCGAATACGAGAGCCTCTTCTACCAGCATTACAGCGTTACGGGCTTTTTCTGCACGGATTCCCTGCTGCTCGAGGTCGGGTATGACGAGCTAACCTACGCCGCAGAAAAGGAAACCCTGTCGTCCTATTGCTATCTGGACCATGCCGTGCCGGACGAGGACGGCGATGGGTACCTCCTCCCTGAATACGCTTTTACGCTGGGCCGCTATTATTTTCGGGTGGTTGAAACGGATGGCAATGAGCAGGATGTATATCCCCACTATTTCGGTATGATCGGCACATCCGATGAAAGCCGCAGCATTGCCTGGCTGTATTTCTACGATCAGGATTTGGACATTATCAGCGAGGACCCGGAGGGCTCCGTGGCCGATTTTGTGACGCGCAATTTTCCGTACGACTGGCAATAAGCGGGCCTTGCCCCGCTACAAAATAAGGAGGAAGCCATGGATAACAAACAAAAAGCGCTGGAGCTCTTCAGCAAGCAGTTCAACTGTGCGCAGAGCGTATTCGGGGCGCTCGCGGAGGATGTGGGTATAGACAGGGAAACTGCGCTGAAAACCGCCGCGTGCTTCGGCGGCGGCATGCGCTGCGGCGAGGCCTGCGGCGCGGTGACGGGCGCGCTGATGGCGCTGGGCGTACGTTTCGGCTCCGCGCTTGAGAACGACGCGGAAGGCAAAGCCGCGGCAGGCAAGCGCACCATCGCGTTTCTCACCGCTTTTAAAGCGCGCCACAATACGGCGCTGTGCCGTGAGCTGCTGGGATACAATCCGGGCATCCCCGAGGAAGCCGCGCAAATCCGGGAACAGGGCCTCTTTGATAAGGTTTGCACCGGCCTGATTACAGACGCGGTGGAAATAGCGGAAGAGATTATCAAACAGGGCTGAAGCCGCGCTCCGTAAGTTTGAATACGCGCATCCTCTCACATACAAGCCCGCGGAAGCGAATATACTAATGCGGGAGGATGCGCCATGCAAAAGCGGGAAAAAGTACTGCGCGTCATCGCGTCCGTGCTGTTTGTAGCGGCAGTCGCTGCGCTCGGATCGCTGTTCACCGATACGGCGAGCAGCTGGTATCAGGGGCTTATTAAGCCGGTGCTGCAGCCGCCCGGTTTTGTGTTCGGAATCGCGTGGACGATACTCTATATTCTGATCGCCATATCGCTTGCACTGATTGCCGTTAACCCGGATACGCCCAAAACCGCACTCTGGCTGCATGCCGCCAACGGCGTACTCAATGTGCTGTGGTCGTATACCTTCTTTACGCTGCACAACCCGGGCGGCGCGCTGGTCGTACTGGTGCTGCTCATCGTTGTGGCGATATTGCTTTACGTCCATGTCCGCAAGATGAACGCTGCTGCCGCATACCTGCTGATCCCCTACCTCGTATGGCTGGCGTTCGCGCTGTATCTCAACTACGAAATTGCCTTTCTGAACTGACTGTGCCTAAGTCACGGTAAAGCGCGGCCTTTTTTGATATCCTCTGATTATCAAGGAGGCTGCCATGAAGCACGAAAAAATCGCGAGGATAGTTTCCAACATCCTTTTTGGCGCAGGTGCCGCACTGGGTGCCGCCGCGCTGATCAAGTCCTACATCGACAGCGCAAACCTGCCGCCGGGCGTTTGCCCTTTCGACCAGAACCGCTGGCTTTCCTATACCGCCATCGGCGTTCTGGCCGCGTCGCTCGTACTCTCTTTTGTGGGCGACTGGCTGAAGCGCAGGCGCTTGCGCGCAGAACAATCCTGACCGGCGGATGATCTGTCAGACCCGCTGATAAACTTCGTTTGACAGCGGTCAGAGTTTCAATAAAGTACCTTTGTGTCATTCTGAGGGCGCATAGCACCCGAAGAATCTTCTCGTATTAAGCCGCTTTAAGATGCTTCGCCTTTGGCTCAGCATGACATAACAGGCTTTTTCGACAGCCTGGCCGCTGACAAACTTCGTTTGACATCGGTCAGAGTGTCAATAAAGTACCTTTGTCATTCTGGAGGGCGCATAGCCCCCGAAGAATCTTCTCGTATTAAGCCACTTTAAGATGCTTCGCCTTTGGCTCAGCATGACATAACAGGCTTTTTCGACAGCCTGGCCGCTGACAAACTTCGTTTGACATCGGATTGATGTGCATTCTCGATTGCCTTTCTCGGGAGATTGGCCTGCCAGTGGCAGACCATCTTCCAAAGGAATGTTTTTGGGGAGTCCACAACGGCCTTATCGTATGAATCAAGCATGAAACGGTGTCAGTAAGCCGGGCGGCATGAGCCGCTCTTTTTTTCGTCCATTTTCAAAACTTTCCGGAAACGTAACTTTGTCACGGTAAAGTGCAGCCCATGAAGGTATAATCAGCGTAAAGCTTATTCATAATAATTATTAATTAGAAAGGAGCACAGAAACATGGAAGAGAATATGAATGTTACGCTGCCGCTGATTGGAGACAAAGCGCCCTCCTTCAAAGCCAAAACGACGCAGGGGGAAATCCGTTTCCCGGAGGATTATGAGGGCAAATGGGTCATACTGTTCAGCCACCCGGCCGACTTCACGCCGGTCTGCACCACGGAATTCATGACGTTCGCCACGATGGCGGAGGAATTTAAGGCGCTCAACACCGAGCTCATCGGCCTCTCCGTGGACAGTTTGTTCGCACACATCGCATGGCTGCGCACCATCAAGGAGAAAATCGAATATAAGGGCATGAAGAACGTTGAGGTCAAGTTCCCGCTGATCGAGGACATCAAGATGGACGTCGCGAAAAAGTTCGGCATGATACAGCCGGGCTCGTCCGACACGCAGGCCGTGCGTGCCGTGTTCGTCATCGACCCGAAGGGCATCGTGCGCACCATACTGTACTATCCTTCCTCGGTGGGCCGCAACTTCGCGGAAATCAAACGCATCGTGCTCGCGCTGCAGAAAGCCGACGCGGAGTCCATCGCCACGCCCGCCAACTGGCAGCCGGGTGACGACGTCATCGTGCCGCCGCCGGGCTCGTGCGGCACCGCGCAGCAGCGCATGGATTCGCAGGATGAGGGCATGTATTGCCTCGACTGGTTCCTCTGCTTCAAGAAAAGCCGTTAAAAACAGGCGTCAGTGGCGCGCCATAAACATATCATGGGGCGGGAAGCGGGTTAAAGCGGACAATATATCCGCTTTGCCGTTTCGCGCACAAACGGATTTTTCCGGGACGCGCATAATTCCTCAAAGCTCACAAACAATAACAGTAAAACCAGAATTGTTTTGAGGAGGACAATCTATGAAGGCAACCGGCATAGTCCGAAGAATCGACGAGCTGGGGCGTATTGTGATACCCAAGGAGATAAGGCGCACGCTGCGCATCCGGGAGGGCGACCCTTTGGAGATATATACCGACCGTGAGGGGGGCATTATACTGCGCAAATACTCCCCCATCGGTGAGCTCGCCTCCTTTGCGCTGGACTTTTCCGAAGCGCTGGCCAAAACGCTGGACACGACCGTAATTGTCTGCGACAGGGATACCGTGCTGGCCGCCAGCGGCGAGCACAAGCGGGATTACACGGAACGCCCCGTCAGCAGCGCGCTCGAAGAAGCGATGGGTACGCGCGGCACGTTCCGCAAGGAAGGAACCAGCGTCATTCCGCTGGTCACGGGTGAAAATGTCTCCCAGACGGCTTACCAGCTGATCGCGCCTATCCACATGGACGGACAGCCCATCGGTGCCATCGTGCTGCTTTCCCGCGACGCGCCCATCGACGACGCCGCACAGAAGGCCGCGGAAGCCGCGGCGGTATTCCTGGGCCGCCAGATGCAACAATAATGAAAACGGAAATCGGCCGGACGGACTCGTCCGGTTGATTTTTTTTGTCCGAAAAGGTAGAATAGAAACCCTAAACGAACTGCTCGGAGGTCTTTTGTGAGAGGAACATTAGCGGAAAAAATACTGAAAGCGCACCTCGTGTCAGGTGAGCTGACGCCCGGTGCGGAAATCGCGCTGCGCATCGACTACACGCTGACGCAGGACTCGACGGGCACGATGGCCTATCTGCAGTTCGAGTCGATGGGAGTGCCGCGCGTAAAGACGCAGAAGTCGCTCGCCTACATCGATCATAACATGCTGCAGTCGGGCTTTGAAAACGCCGACGACCATAAGTTTATCGAAACGGTAGCGAAAAAACACGGCGTCTATGTCAGCCGTCCCGGCAACGGCATCTGCCATCAGGTTCACCTGGAGCGCTTCGGCGTTCCCGGCGCGACGCTGCTCGGCAGCGACAGCCACACTCCCACAGGCGGAGGCATCGGCATGCTTGCCATCGGCGCGGGCGGGCTGGACGTAGCCGTGGCGATGGGCGGCGGCGCGTACTACATCCCCTGTCCGAAGGTGCTGGGCGTGCAGCTTACGGGCGCGCTGCGCTTTGGCGTGGCCGCGAAGGATGTCATTCTCGAAATTCTGCGCCGTCTCACCGTCAAGGGCGGTGTCGGGCGCATCATCGAATACTATGGCGAAGGCGTGAAAACGCTGTCCGTGCCGGAGCGCGCGACCATCACCAACATGGGCGCGGAGCTGGGCGCTACCACCTCGATATTCCCCAGTGACGACCTCACACGCGTGTTTCTCGGTGCACAGGGCCGCGGCGGTGATTTCACCGCGCTTTGCGCCGACGCGGATGCCGTTTACGACGAGACCATCACCGTCGATCTCTCCGCGGTGGAACCCGCCGCAGCCATGCCGCACAGCCCGGATCTGGTTCAGTCCATCCGCGAAATCGGCCCCATCAAGGTCGATCAGGTGTGCATCGGCAGCTGCACGAATTCCTCTTACCTCGACATGATGCGCGTCGCCGCCCTGCTGCGCGGCAAAAGCATCGCGCCGGAGGTCAGCCTCACCATATCGCCCGGTTCCCGACAGGTGATGGCCATGCTCGCCAAAAACGGCGCGCTGGCGGACATATTAAGCGCAGGCGCGCGCATACTCGAATGCGGCTGCGGGCCGTGCATCGGCATGGGCCAGTCGCCCCGCACCAACGCCGTTTCGGTGCGCACGTTCAACCGCAACTTCTTCGGGCGCTCCGGAACGAAGAGTGCGCAGGTATACCTCGTCAGCGCGGAGACCGCCGCAGCCACCGCGCTTTCCGGCGTGCTCACCGACCCCCGCGACATCGGGCTGGCGGCGGACGCGCTGGACGTGGACATGCCGGTATTCTACCTCGTCAACGACAACCTCGTCGCGCCGCCCGACGCCTCGGGCGAAACCGAGGTGGTGCGCGGGCCCAACATCAAGCCGTTCCCGCAGGGCAAGGCGCTGGAAAGCGCCGTAAGCGGCGAGGTGCTGCTGAAGATGGAGGACAACATCACCACGGACCACATCGCTCCCTCGGACGCGAAGCTGCTGCCGTACCGCAGCAACATTCCGTACCTGTCGGATTTCTGTCTGTCGCCGGTCGATGCCTCCTTCCCCGCAAGGGCGAAGGAAAAGGGCGGCGGTTTTCTCGTCGCGGGCCACAACTACGGGCAGGGTTCCTCGCGAGAGCACGCGGCGCTGGTTCCGCTGTACCTCGGCATACGGGGCGTCCTCGCGAAGTCGTTTGCGCGCATCCATATGGCCAACCTCATCAACTCCGGCATCCTCCCCCTCGTGTTCGAGGATGAGACGGCGTACGACCGCATCGATCAGGGCGACGTGCTTGTCGTCGCGGATGCGCCGGACAAGGTGGACTGCAAGGCTGCGTTTACCGTGGAAAACCGTACGAAGGGCTTTTCGTTCGCGGTGAAGCTGGACGCCTCCGATCGCCTGCGCGCCGTGCTGAAGGACGGCGGACTGCTGAACCACACGAAAAGACAGGGCGAGGGCTGAGCGGCTATTGCTATAACGAGATTAGGCGGAAAAATCCGTAGGCGCGGTGCTTGCGGGTTTTTTGCTATCAGAATTAATAATTCACCTATATGATGACGCAGAATAATGAATTTCAATTGATTTATCATTTGTTGATGCGAGCAATCCATTTGCGATTAAAAACATACGCATATCTTCTATACTCACATTTGATTTTGGGCCGATGTAAATACTACAAATTGCATCCTTCATTAAGGATAATGTCAGTTCTATGTGGGGAACAAGTCTATCGTTGGTTGATATAAAACCAAATCTTTCTATAAAATACCTCCCTTGAAAAGCTTCTTTCATATTCATCGAGCTAAAATCAAAATAATTATTGGAATAGTCATAGTTTTTCAGAGTTATTGCTAATCTCCATTCTTTTTCTTCCTTAAATGAATCATTTTTAAAAAAGGCCGCTCTCCTGCTTATTTTATATAATGCTTGCTGCGCAATTTCTTCAATGTCATCAGAAGTGCTATTTTCTGTTATCTTATCGAACTCTGAAACTTGATTAAAATATTCATTTGCATGTTTAACACCATAAGATATTTTATCAAAAGAAAACATGTCTCCAATATCATAACCTTTAAATAAATTGAACAAGGAGAAATATTGTCCTTTAAATCCAATGGATATTCCAAAACCATCATCTGCATATCCTCTCCATTGACTTAAAGAATCAACACATTCTGTTAGGCAAAAAACGTATGATAGATATATATTAATATTTTGAAATAATGTTATTTTGTCTTGAAAATCCTTTATTTGCTTTGAGTCATATTTAGGCATCTCCTTTGGTGGATAACTCACTAATGCTTCAATATACGACTTTTTATCCTTTTGATCGTATATCGCGTCATATTTTTTGTATAGTGAAATTCTTCTTTCTAAATATTCAGTATCCTTTTCAATAAAATAGTATAAGAATTGATTATATACCCATTTCATCTCAAGCGAATCATTTGACTGACTGATATCTGATAACCAAATCGTTTTCCCCTCAACAATTTTCTGAAACGTTGGAAGGCTGCAATAATGATATAGAGTTTTTGGAACTCGTGTTGACAAGATTTATACCTCCAAAATAATAGACAATATCCATTAGTAAGCCTTTACACCAGCGCGCTTTCCTCCACGGGCAGCTCCACAATGGCGCGCGTATATTCCCCCGGATGCGACTCGAAGCGGATGTCGCCGCGATGCTCGCGGACGATGCCGAGGCATATGGACAGCCCGAGTCCCGCGTGCTCGCTGCGCATGCTGGTGGTGAAAAACGGATCGAACACCCGGGGCAGCAGGTCCTCGCGGATGCCCACACCCCTGTCCTCTACCGTAAAGCGCACCCACGGCTGCCCGCCGCGCTCTATGGCCTCAGCGGAAACGCGAAGCGTTTTGTTCTCGTCGTACCCGCTGTAGCGGGCATTGAGCGCGCTGCGCGCGTTGGTAATCAGATTCAGCAGCATCTGCCGGATCTGCTGGGCGGAACAGCGAATCTCCGGCAGGTCCTCCGCGACGCGCACCGTAAGGGTTATCTGATCCTGCCGCGTCACCAGCTCCGCGAGGGAAACCGTTTGTTCCACAATTTCGCCTGCTGAAACCAACTCGTGCGCCTGTTTGTTGCCTTGCGCAAAACTCAGCAGATTTTTCACCGTATCGGCTATCCGCTGTCCCTCGTGCATGATTTCGCCGCTGTATTCCTGCAGCTGTGCGTCCGCGCCGGGCCGGTCGGATATCAGCTGCGCGTAGTTGATAATGCCGGAGATGGGGTTGTTGATTTCATGGGCGATGCCGCCCGCCAGCGTACCGATGGACTCCAGGCGGTGTTTCTCTCGAAGCTGCTGTTCCACGCGCAGCCGGTTCCGCTCGTACTGTCTGCGCCCCGTAATGTCCCGCATGAACACCAGCTCGCAATCCTTCCCGCCGAATTGCACCGTGACGGCACTAAGCTCAACCTCCAGCCGCCCGCCGCCAATTCGCCGGACAGCGCCGCTGCTGACGGGCGGCGCGGCTGCGGTCTCGTCCGCTTTCTGACTGCGGTCAGCCCAGTCACCTTCCGTCTCTCCCGCCACGAGGTCGCTGACAGGCTGGCCCAGCAATTCCTCTTCCGTTTTTGCGCCGAACAACGAAACTGCTCTCGCGTTTACGTAGATGAAGCATCCATCCGCGTGTACAAACACCGCGTCGGGCGCGCTTTCCACCAACAGCCGGAAACGCGCTTCGCTGTCGGCCAATGCCTCCTGCCCGGCTCTCACCTGTTTTACGCGGCTGTAGACCAGCGTCCAAAGCAGCAGGGTGGTAATTGCCACATAGAGTAATCCCTTGATTACGGATATCCGCATCATATCCTGCGTGTCCGGCGCAAAATTGAGCAGCGAGTCGGTTAAGAGTATCCACAGGCCGCCAAGAACCACATACGGCACCACGATACGGAGCGATTCGCCCATCGGGCTCAGGCGCTTCCGGAAAAAGCATTCCTTCGGCGGGCGTTTTGGCATCACGAAGCCTCCTGCAGAATAAATCAACAACCCTGCTGCAAGCTCAGATGTATACTGCAAAGATGATTATGACAGTTTTGTCGGTATGCGCGTTATTGTACCACGTTATGGTAACCTTGTAAACGCGGGCGGTGCAGGTTAAAATAAAATGCCGCAGGGAGCATCCCCGCGGCACTGGTTTCCAGCCGTTTTCAATAGGTCTCGTAATGAACCTTATCTTCGTAAAACGCGGTATGCGGATGCGGCATTTCCGTAGGATGGCCTAGCGCAATCAGCGTTACCGGAAGAACTTCTTCCGGCAGGCCGCAGATTTGACGCGCCGCTTTCACGCGTTCCTCGTCCGGATAAAGCCCCAGCCATACCGCGCCCAGCCCCATGGCCTGCGCTGCCAGCAGTATGTTTTCGGTGCTTGCGCCGCATTCCTGCTGGTAATGAATCGCCAGCGATTCGTGGTGCCCCTTTACCGCAACGATAATGCCCAGCGCCGCGTCCTTCAGCATGGCCCAGTTCCGGCTGGACGCCGCGAGCCGTTCCTTGCGGTCTGCATCACGCAGCACGATAAATTCCCAAGGCTTTGTATTCCGCACGGACGGTGCCACCATCCCCGCGCGCAGCAGCAGATGAAGCGCCTCCTCCGAGACCGGTTCGCCCGAAAACCCGCGGCAGCTCCTGCGCTCAAATATCAGCTTCAGTTTGTCTTCCATATGCTCTCCTTTTCAATGCCCGCCGTTCTGCCGCATCAGGTAAGGATACCCGGAAGGGCGGCGCAGAGCGCCAGCAGCAGCACCAGCGCAAGCACCAGCACTGCCAGTACGATCTTCCCCAGCAGCTTGAGCAGCGGCATCGCGCTGCGATCTTCGATTACCTTCCCCACGCTGCGCTGCACGGCTTCACCAATCAGAAAATCCTTGACATCCATCTGGCTCACACCCTTTCGGGATATTGAAGTCAGTAACTGTCGTAATGCACCTTTTCGTCGTGGAACGTGGTATGCGGGTGCGGCATCTTTGCGGGATGCCCGACGGACAGCAGCACCGCGGGTATCACGTCCTGCGGGATATTGCAGATGCGGCGCACCGCTTCCACGCGCTGCTCGTTGGGATACAGCCCCAGCCATACGCCGCCCAGCCCCATCGCCTGCGCGGCCAGCAGTATGTTCTCCGCCGCGGCGGAGCAGTCCTGAATGAAGTAGTCCGTATTGGATGCCTGATAGCCCTCCAGGTTGGCCAGCACCACGATGCCCAGCGGCGCGTCCTTCAGCATGCCCCAGTATGGGCCCGCCGCGGATACGGCTGCCTTGGTTTCTAAGTCACGCAGCACGAGGAACTCCCACGGCTGCGAATTCCGCGCGGAGGGCGCAGCCATGCCCGCACGCAGCAGCGTGCGCAGCGCCTCTTCGGACACCGGTTCCGCCGTATAGCTGCGGCAGCTCCTTCTCTCTAAAATCGGCCGAAGCGCTTCACTCATTGGATTTCTCCTCGAATTGCTTCTCCAGCGTCCAGACAGCGTCCTTCGGCGGATCCTTTTGGAGATAGATCATGCGCAGTATGCGCTCCTTGAAGCGCCATGACGTCAGCTTGGCAAACACGTACAGCGCTTTATAGCTTGTCCCCACGGATACCCGCGCAGGCGGGTTCTTCATCCCGGCGACCTTATACACCAGTTTGGCGCAGTTTTCCGGCCCGGGCGCGGCCAGCTCCGAGCGGATCATCTCGTAGAGCGCGCGCTCCATCGGCCTGGCATAGGCGGAATTGCGGCTCTGCTTCGTGAACGCTCGTTTCTCCGTAAAGCCTGTCTTCGTATCGCCCGGCTCCACCGTGCACGCACGGATGCCATAAGGCCCCGCTTCCATGCGCAGCGTGGTGGTCAGCATGAACAGCGCGGATTTCACAGCGCTGTACATCCCCTGAAACGCGATGGGAAAGCATGCCGCCATGGAACCGATGTTGATGACAGCCCCGCCGCCCGCCGCCCGCATCACCGGCAGCGCGTGGTTAAGCACGCGAAGAACCCCGAAGAAGCACACCTCGAACTGGGTTTTTGCCTCCTCTGCCGTGGTTTCCTCAATTGCGCCCGCAATACCGCTGCCTGCGGCGTTGACGAGCACGTCGATGCGCCCATGGCGCTCTGCTACGGTATTCACGGCGGCGGCCACAGAGGCTTCGTCCTCCAGCGTCATGGGCAGCATGGTCCAGGCGGCGCCTTCCGTCCCCGCCTGCTCGCCCTTCGCCCGACGCGATGTGCCATAAACCGTGCAACCGTTTCTCGCAAACTCCGCCGCGATGGCCTGACCGATCCCGGAGCTTGCGCCTGTCACAAGAACAATCTGTTGTCTTTGCTGCATAGAAGTATTGTACCTACCGCGCAATGGAAATGCAATAGCGCATACTGCCGCATCCTGAACCGAGGTAAATGAAAAGCCGGGTGTCCGCTGCGGCAGACAGCCCGGCTTCGGCGAGTCATGCGTTACGGCATATAATAGATGCCGTCGTCCGGGATTGCGCCGCCGAGGGACTGCGGGTTGCTCGCGAACATCACCGCGAAATAATCGTCCAGTATCGCCTTGGCCTCCTCGCCCGTCTTAAAGGATATGCCGCAGCGCGGTATGGCCGCCAGCGCAATGGCTTCGGAACCTACAATCTGCTTCGCGACAATCTCCGTCGCGGCAGCGGCGCTGTCGCCCGTCACATACGCCACGGAGGCGCTGCTGTCAGCGATAAACTGCGCCATGCCCGCCTCATCCGCGGCCAGTGCGCTGGAGACGATGGTCACGCCCATGGGCATGCCCGCGTCCTCGCCGTAAATTTTCTGCCATTCGGCGTTGATGTCAAGCTTTACCGCCACGTCGGCATTCTTCGCCAGCACCGTGGATACAAACGGCTCGGGCAGCAGCGCCAGCGTCACCTCGCCCGCCGCCACGGCGTTGGCAAGGTCTGCGTGCGCGCCCATGAACTCCACCGTGCAGTCGGTTACGCCGTTGGCTTTGAGTATCTCCTGCAGCACGTACTCCGGCGTGGAGCCCTGCCCTGTCGCGTATATAGTTTTTCCGGAGAGATCCGCCACGCTGCTCACCGTGTCACCGTTCTCCACGATGTACAGCACGCCCATCGTCGTCACCGCGGCGATCTGGATACCGCCGCCCATCTTGTTGTACAGCACCGCCGCCACATTGGAGGGCACCGCCGCCGCCTGCACCTCGCCGCTGATGACCTTTGCGGTAATCTCATCGGGCGCGGTATAAAGGCTCACGTCGTAGGCGGGGTTGTCGAAAAGCTGTATCATGCCCATGCCCGTCGGCCCGGCCAGCGTCGCCACGGGCAGCGGATTGTCCGCGTCAAACGAAGCCTGCTGCTCGGACGCGGAAGGCGATACGCTCTCAGCCGGTGTGGATACGTCCTCCGAAGGGGAAACGGACGGGGAAACGGACGGCCCCGCGCCCGTGCACGCGGCCAGCGAAAGCACCATCGCCAGCGCCAAAACAACCGATAAAATCTTTTTCATGATAAACTCCTTCCGGGCAAACGCCCAAATTGTTTACCGCCCACGCGGTTAGTATTCCTTTTTCGATACCGAGGTCTTCACCTGCACGTCCGGCAGCGCGCCCAGTCTGCCGGTCAGGCTGTTGATTTCGTCGAGCGCGCCCATCAATACGATGGTAATCACCGAAGCGCCGTGCTCCGGCATGGGCAGCCCCATGCGCCCCTTCACCATGCCCTTGAAGCCCGCTATGATGGCGTTGAACTCCGCTTGACTGCGCTCCGGGTTTTCGAGTATGGCGCTGATCACCGCGATCCTGTGCATCCCTGTCTCCTCCTTCCGGAATTAAAAAACCTGCCATAAAAGGCAGGTTGTACGCGAACAGGCGCAAATGCGTTGCGTATGACAACATGCCTTTCAGTTAAGGCCCGCTGGCCTGCACCGTCAGAACATATTCACGGTTTCCCGACGAACACAAGGCGGCTGCCTCACGTCCATCTGTGTGAAGAATATCACAATGTTGCGCAAAGGTCAAGCCAAACAAACGAGGTTTTTTCATTGTATAGAAACCTTCAAAAATTCCAATACGCTTCCAGTTAAATTTTTACACTGCATATGGTAATATTCGGCGGTATAGCTTCGGATGCCCAATGAGCATCCGCTGCAACAAAAACGGAGGGCAATTAACATGAAGAAACTGGTGTACCTTTTATTGGCCATATTGATGGTCTGCGCGGCGTTCGCAGGCTGCAGCAATGCCGGAAAAACCGACGCGGACGACGATGACAGAGAAAGCGAAGAAGTCACGGAAAGCGAAGATATCGAGGAGTCTCCGGGCGCCGATGTCACGCTGGACATCGACATCCCCGAAACCAGCGGCGCAGAGAGCACGGGCAATCCCATAAGCGATTCCCTGACGGCTTACATGAACGCCAAAAACGTGGTGTATGGCAGGCTTTCTGACGGGCTGAGCAACAATCCGGACACGCTGATGACCGCGTTTTCTTTGACTGGCGTGGGCCTTGCGGACATTAACTATGTGATGGCTGGGTTCTTGGGCCTGGATCAGGAAGAGGCGGCGCTTGGGCTGGCATACTTTGGCGTGACGGACGTGCAATGCAGCGCGAACGGCAAGGAATACGCAATCAGCTACAAGGATAGCGACGGTGTGCTCTGGTCCATGAAGGGCACATGGGATGCCGCGGCCGATTCGCTCGCCTGCGTGGGCGCAAAAGACAACGTGGACTACTTCTATGCGGATTATCACAAAACAGCCTACGGCTATATCGCGCAGTATTACTTCCCCGACAACGAAGTCGAGAATCAGTATCTCGTCGCGGTTGACGGCGAGGACGGCACGTTTGGCATCTCCACGGTGTCTGGAATACCCGCCACGCTGACCGGCAATGAGGCGGCGGATTATCCGACCGGCTGCGATCAATGGTACGCCATCAACGGCAGCACCATCACCGGCAAAGCTTCGGACGGAACGGCGATCGAATTCGAGTATACCCCCTCGGAAAGCGCCGCACAGTAACCGGATAAGAAAAGGAGCTTCCCTTCGCGGAAGCTCCTTTTTTAGTTCAATCCCTTCAGCCGGCAGCCTGCTCCGTCTGCAGCACGGCCCGCACGATCAGCCGGTGCGTAGCGACGCGGATGGGTGTGCAGGTGATCAGCGTCAGCACCGCGTCTCCGCTCGGGTCCAGCACGGAAGTATCGTCCGGTTCGACCACATAGGTTTCGGTTACGACGTAGGTATAGGCGACGCCCTTGCGCTCCAGCACCAGCGCATCCCCTGCCTCCACCTCATTCAGGCGGTTGAAGAACTCCCCATAGGTGTAGTTGCGGTGCCCCATGATGACGCAGTTCCCCGTTTCACCCGGCATCACGGACGGCGTGTAATGCCCCACGCTGTATCGCAGCGACCAGGAGCCCACGCCCTCGCGCACCGCCACCTCCAAATCGATGGAGGGAATGCTGAGCACCGCCAGCGTCGCGGGCGAGGTATCCTCCCCCTCGGCGGGCTGCGCCGCGTCCGGGTCGGGCAGCGTCGATACCGCAGGCCCGGCGGACTCTGAAGGGCCGGATGGCACTGCCGTTTCCGCCTGCTCCCCCTCGCGGTACTCCGCGACGAGCCGCTGCTGCTCTGACGCCACCGACAACCTCGCGAAAACCGCGTAAGCCCCGATTGCCAGCCCGGCGGCTATCATCGCCCACGGAAGCCACCTGAGCACGGTGCGCAGCCACGGCGCTTTCCCGCCTCTGGCGCTTCTTCGGGAGCTTCTCCGCCGCCTTCTGCCCTCAGCGTGCATGGACGCGACGCTTTCTCACAACCAGCCAGACTGCTCCGGCCAGCACCAGCACGACGCCGAGGCCCAGCAGCGTCCACGTATCCACCAGGCCGCCCGTCTTGGGGATCACATAGCGCGCGTTGGAAATGGTCAGGTCGATTTCATCCACGGACGCCACCTCGATGGGCGTCGTATCCTCGGCGCGCACATAGCCTTTGGGCGCCTTCGTCTCCACCAGGGTATAACTGCCGTAAACGAGATCCTCGAACATTGCCTTGCCGTCCGCATCCGTCGTCTTCACCGCGACGACTTCATTGGCGGCATTGTACAGCGTAAACTCCGCGCCGGAAAGCGGTACGTCGTCCACGCCCGTCTTCAATATCACCACGTCCGCACGGATCTTCACGTCCGCGAACTGATAGAACACATCGGGGACCTCGGTATCCATGCGGAAGCGCACCGTCTCCTCGCTGCGCACATGGCCCTCGGGCGCTGTCGTCTCTTCCAGCACATAGGTACGAATCGGCAGGCCTCCGAACGTCACCGTACCGGTTTCGTCCGTCTCATCCTGCGCCACAAGCACACCGCGGTTGTTATACAGCGTAAATACCGCACCGGAGAGCGGCTCCTCGCTTTCGCCCACCTTCTGAATGGTGATGCTGCCCTGCACGCCCGTGCCGCCAAGGCCGGACTCGCTCACCACCACCGTCACGTCGTCCACTTCCGAAGTGGCGGTGTAACTCGTGCCGTTGAGCGTCACGGTGTTATTGATAGCGAGCGGGCTTTCAAGGACATCCGTAACAAACTCGAGCTGGTACGGGTTGTCGATAGTACCGGGGATGCGCAGCGTCAGCCCGCGGGTGGTTTCGTCATATGTTACTTCATACAGGCTGGAAGCTACCGGCGTGCTGCCCCGTGTCAGCGTACCGTCGCCCGCCAGTGTCATGGGATACAGCGCCACCGAATCCCTATCCAGTTCCAGCCCTTCCTGCAGCACGTCCGAAACGTCGATATCGTTCATGGTAATGCCTTCGCCATTGATAACGATCTTCCAGGCCGCGTAATCCGCGCCGGTGATGTGCTCCATGGACTTTATGACCATGTTGTTGTTCATGGACGCCACTGCCGTGGAGGAGGCGGAAAGGCCGGTTGCCGTCAGATAGGACGTGTTGGAAAAGCTCTTTGCCCCCTGTGTCAGCAGCGCCGCTTGCTTCACCTCGGTCTGATAGGTGATGGTGCACACGTCGCTGTACGTCGCCGGGAAGGTGTAGCTGAAGGTATCATGCGAGGTGATGTCATCCGCCGGATTTACCGTATAAGCCAGCGCGTCCGTCACCGGGCTTGCTACGCCTTCCACCTGGAAGGTCTCCGGCAGGAACGTCATTCCCGCCGGAATGCTGTCCGTCAGCACCGCGCTGTTGAGCGGGATGTCGTTGCGGTTGACCACGATCTGCCACGTCACGCGCCGGGTGATGTGGTCGTAGCCCGTCTCCACGGTCTTGGCAATCACCTGGCTGTTGTAGCGCTGCCGTCCGGTGGCGGATACGCTGGTCTCGGCCATGCCGTCGCCTTCAAGCTTCGCGGTGTTGGAATACCCGTTGATGTTGCTTTGGTTGACGTAGAGCGGAGTATAGTCAGTGATACGCGTCTGGAACGTGATGGTATATTCGGTGCTGATGGTGCCTCCGAATACGTACTGCAGCTTCTTTGCTGCGTCGTCATAAGTGAACGTGCCGCCCGTGTGGTTGATGGTGAACGAGTCCGCCACGTATTCCAGCCCTGCGGGGATGATATCGCTGAATACGGCGTTGCCAATGTCAATCTGATTGCGGTTTATCCGCACCGTCCAGGTGATCGGATTGGTCGTATCGTCGTCAAAGTTCACCGTGCTGCCCGCCGACTTGGCGATGAGCCCGAGACCGACGTTTACCCCGGCAGTGTCCGAGGGACTACCCGAGTAGTTCTCCTCCCAGTCCATTTCGATGCGGTTGGTCAGGGTTGTGGTACCGTTGATTTTGTAATAAGCCTCGTCGGTAACGCGCGTGTAGAACGTCAGTGTGCCGGACGTCGTCACATCGCCAAGGTATAAGGTCAGAATATGCGTATCGTCCGCGCCCGCAGCGTAGGTGTAGGTATTCTCAGCGCCGCCCACTGCAGCCTCGGTGAAATCCGTAGTGCCGAAACGCACCGGATGGGTGGGGTCCACATACAAAACCAAATCCTTCGGGATGGTATCCGTCAGCGTGCAGCCGGAGATGTCGTAGCCGCCCGCGTCCACCGTAACCGTCCACCGTATCAGGCGGCTATCAGAAGCGGTGGAACCCACCACGGATCCCGACTTCTGTATCCAGTTGATGGACACCGTCGCGTCATCATCCGCGAACGGGGTTTCGTCCTTATATACGTCCACCCCGTTAGAGAATACCACATTCTTGTTGCTGCCTGTCTCGGCGGCGAACGCGGTGCTCGTGGGCTCGGTCTGATAGGTGAATGTCGTCGCCTCGCTCAGCGACAGCCCGCTGTACCGGATTTCCGTGGTGGAGGAACCGGGCGTGATGGTCAGCGCTGTATCGTCGATGGCGTCCGTGCCGCGTTTAAACGAGCCCGGCACGTAGGTCTGATTGTTGCTGAACGTATCCACCACGGATATGCCAATGACACTCTTGTTGGGCGTCACGGTAACCGCCCATGTGATCCGGTTGGTCTCGGCGTCATAAGTGCCGCTCTTGTCCGCCGAAATGGACAGCGGGTCCCCATCCTCCTTGAAATCGATGGTTGCCGTAGTGCCGGCAAACACCACCTCAATCTCTACCGGGTCACCCTCGTCAAAGACGTCATCCTCAAAGGTGCCCTCCAGCGAGAACCAGCCCCGGATGGAGGAGTGGCTTTCCACATAGTCAGTAAACGTAATGACGGCTTGTCCTGTCGGGCTGATCGTCAGCGCGCCCATTACCGTGCCGTCTTCGTCGAGCACGTTCCAGCCGCCCGACGGCGCTTCAAACGAAACGGCGTACGGCAGCTGCACATTGATATAATCTCCCGTAGAATAGTTGTACTCCGTATAAAGCGGATCAGTGGAATCAAGGCCGTTATTGTCCGGCAGAGAGAATGCATAGTAGACTTGCAGCCTGGCGTCCTTGGGAACGTTGGTATAATCGCCCGAGGCGTTGGGGCTGATAACCGTACCGGTTGCCGTCGTGATGGTCATTTGTTTACTTGTGACCACCGTCAGTGATGTAATGTCCGTTCCGGCCGCAAGCGCGGTGATTGGCGGAAATACGGTTGCAGCCAGCAGCAGTACCGCCGCAATAAGCATCATATAACGCTTATGCTTCATTGGTATCGTCTCCTTGAAATTGTTCGACCACGAAATATATATGCGGCATGGCACCGCGTAGCGTAAATATGATCGTTATGCGTATTATAACGCCGATATTCCGTTTTAATCAAGGAATTTGCAGAATTTTGCCCAAAAGTAACTAATAGTAACCCTTTGTCATGATAAAGTCACACCCAACACAATCTCAGTCCCGATCAATGCATCCAGTACACAGCCGCCACTCCGCTCCTGCCCTCGCCTTCCCCTCTGCCGATGAAACAGCCTGTCGCCTTGCTCTTTACAAAAAAAGCGCTTTCCTTTATAATAAGGAAACGTAATTTTACAAGGGCAGTTACGCGGGACGCGGGCAAATCAGGCTTTGTACAGCGAACGGGGAAACGGTGGAAGCCCCGACACAAGCGGTTTTGTGCCATCACCCGTCAGCCTTCCGGCCGAAAACCCACCCCAGAAAGCTTCGCTTTCCGGGGACCCCGAGACAGTAAGCCGGGACGATTCGCGCCCGTTATCGCGCGGCAAAAGATGTGCCATGAAGGATATATGCATCCTTTAAGGGGCATAATTTGGGTGGTACCGTGAAAGATGAGCGTCTTTTGCCCCATGCGGGCAGACGCTTTTTTGATGACAGAAGGAGATCGCCATGCTGTACAAATCGGTGGACAAAAGCCTGAACTTCAAGGACAGGGAACTGGAAGTGCTGGAGTTCTGGAAACAAAATCAAATATTCGAAAAGACCGTGGAGCAAAGCAAGGGCAAGCCTGCCTATACGTTCTACGATGGGCCGCCGACCGCCAACGGCAAGCCTCATATCGGCCACGTGCTGACGCGCTGCATCAAGGACTTAGTGCCGCGCTACAAGACGATGCAGGGCTATGATGTGCTGCGCAAAGCGGGCTGGGATACGCACGGCCTGCCGGTAGAGCTGGAGGTTGAGAAGCTGCTCGGCCTTGACGGCAAGGAGCAGATTGAGCAGTACGGCGTGGAGCCCTTCATCGCGGAGTGCAAGAAAAGCGTGTGGAAGTACCTTGGCGACTGGGAGCGCATGAGCGAGCGCGTGGGCTTCTGGGTGGACATGGAGCACCCGTATATTACCTATGACAACAACTACATCGAATCGGTGTGGTGGTCTCTAAAGCAGATTGCCGATAAAGGCCTGCTGTACAAGGGGCATAAGGTCGTCCCCTACTGCCCGCGTTGCGGAACGGCGCTTTCCTCGCACGAGGTGGCGCAAGGCTACAAGGACGTAGAGGAAACCTCCGTATTTGTGCGGTTTAAGGCAAAGGGCGAGGAGAACACCTACTTTCTCGCGTGGACGACGACGCCGTGGACGCTGCCCAGCAACGTGGCGCTGTGCGTGAACCCGCGTGAACAGTACGTGAAGGTAAAGCATGACGGCGCGTATATCATCATGGCGGCAGCTTTGGTGGAGAGCGTGCTCGGCGAGGACGCGGAAGTGGCCGAGCGTTATGTCGGCAAGGAACTGGAGTACAAGGAATACGAACCGCTGTACGATTTCGGCGCGGCGGACAGGAAGGCTTGGTATGTCACCGTAGACGATTACGTTACACTTACGGACGGCTCGGGCATCGTGCATACCGCGCCTGCTTTTGGCGAAGACGACGCACGCGTGGGCAAAGCCTACGATCTGCCTTTCGTGCAGATGGTGGACGCGCGCGGCCGCTTCAAGAAGGAAACGCCGTGGGAAGGCGTGTTCGTGAAGGACGCCGACGCAAAGATCATAGAGGATTTAAAGCAGCGCGGGCTGTTGTACCGCGCGCAGGATTACGCGCACAGCTATCCGTTCTGCTGGCGCTGCGACACGCCGCTGCTCTACTACGCCCGCAGCACATGGTTCATCCGCATGACCGAGGTCAAAGAGCTGCTGATGAAAAACAACCGCAGCGTGGGCTGGCTGCCGGAGAACATCAAGGAAGGCCGCATGGGCAACTTCCTCGAGAACGTGATCGACTGGGGGCTCTCGCGGGAGCGCTACTGGGGTACGCCGCTGCCCGTGTGGACGTGCGGCTGCGGCCACGTGCACGTGGTCGGCTCTATCGCGGAGCTTAAGCAACTGGGTGAGAACGTGCCGGACGATATCGAGCTGCACAAGCCGTTCATCGACGCGGTGCTGCTAAAATGCCCGGAGTGCGGCGGGGATATGAAGCGCGTTCCGGAGGTCATCGACTGCTGGTACGATTCGGGCTCCATGCCGTTTGCGCAGTGGCACTACCCCTTCGAGAATAAGGAAGAGTTCGAGCGCCGCTTCCCGGCCAACTTCATCAGCGAGGCTATCGACCAGACGCGCGGCTGGTTCTACACGCTGCTCGCCATCGGCACGGCGGTGTTTGGCAAAGCGCCGTTCGAGAACTGCATCGTGCTGGGGCATGTGCAGGACAAAGACGGCCAGAAGATGAGCAAGCACAAGGGCAACGTGGTGGACCCATGGACGGTGCTCGACAAGCAGGGCGCGGACGCGGTGCGCTGGTACTTCTATTCGGGCAGCATGCCGTGGCTCCCCTCCCGCTTCGGCGAGGAGGCAGTGTCCGAGGCGCAGCGCAAGTTTATGGGAACGCTGTGGAACACCTACGCGTTCTACGTGCTGTACGCCGACATCGACGATTTTAACCCGACGAAGCACACGCTGAGCTACGCCAACGTGATGGATAAATGGATACTCTCGCGGCTCAATACGCTGGTCGCGACGGTCACGAAGTACTTAGACGAGTACCGGCTGACCGAGCCCGCGCGCGAGCTCGATAAGTTTGTGGATGAGCTGTCCAACTGGTACGTGCGCCGCTGCCGTGAGCGCTTCTGGGGAAGCGGCATGGAGCAGGACAAGGCGGACGCGTTTATGACGCTCTACACGGTGCTGGAGACGCTGTGCCGCCTGACCGCGCCGTTCCTCCCGTTCATAACCGAGGCGATGTATCAGAACATCGTGCGCGGCGCGGACAGCGGCGCGCCCCTCAGCGTGCACCTTTGCAGCTACCCCAAGGCCGACATGTCCCGCGTGGACAAAGCGCTGGAGCAGGGTATGGACGCGGTGCTGCGCGTGGTGGTATTGGGGCGCGCGGCGCGCAACACGGCCGCCATCAAAAACCGCCAGCCCATCGCGAACATGTTCGTGGCGGGTATCGAGGATCCGGGACAGATGTACACGGAGCTCATCGAGGGCGAGCTCAACATCAAGAAGGTCACCTACGGCGCGGACACCTCGCAGTACGTGTCGTACAGCATCAAGCCGCAGATGAGAACGCTGGGGCCAAAGTACGGCAAACTGCTGAACGCCATCCGCACGCACCTTGCCGAGGGCGACGGCCTGAAGATTGTGAATACCGTACGCTCCGAAGGCGCGTACTCGTTTGAAGCAGAAGGCCAGACGGTCGTCCTCGCCGAAGAGGATATGCTCATCGAGCCGGTGCAGCGCGGAGGCTACGTGGTGGAGACCGAAGGCAGCGCGGGCGTGATACTCGAAACCACGCTAAGCAACGAGCTCATCGAGGAAGGCTTCGTGCGCGAGCTGATTTCCAAGATACAGACGATGCGCAAGGAGGCGGGCTTTGAGGTGATGGATCACATCCGCTTCGCACTCACGGGCAACGCGCGGTTATCCGCCATCGTCAGCCGCAACGCGGACGAGATCAAGGCCGAGGTGCTGGCAGACGAACTGGGCGAGACGCTTACCGGCTACGAGAAGGAATGGGACATCAACGGCGAGACGGCGCTGCTGAGCGTTAAGAAGCTGGGGTAAAGTTTAGGCGGGCGGATAATATCCGCCCCTACGATACGGGATGTGAGGAAGGCTGATGCGGAATGCATCGGCCTTTATTTTGCTGCAATGCGGAATACAACGGGCGGCCACACAGGGCCGCCCCTACGATACGCAGACCAAAAAGCTGTCGCAAACACGCGCGGCATGTATACCATCCCTCCCGTAGGGGCGACGTTGCGTCGCCCGCCCGACTGGACGCAACGGAAACATGCGGCGTTGCGGTAAACATGCGGCGTTACGGGCGGATTGAATCCCCCAGTCAGTCCTTCGGACTGCCAGCCCCCTTT